>NZ_MKQS01000067.1 GCF_001758345.1 Acinetobacter towneri | reverse complement strand
GGATGATGGCAATCTACCGATTTGCAATAATTGGGTCGAGAATCAGATGCGTCCCTGGGCCTTAGGACGCAAGAACTGGCTGTTTGCAGGCTCGCTGCGCAGTGGTCAACGAGCTGCCAATATCATGACTTTAATCCAGTCAGCAAAGCTGAATGGCCTGGATCCGTATGCCTATTTAAGTGATGTGCTGAAAAGGCTGCCGACGCATAAAGTGACCCAAATAGAAGAATTACTGCCACACCGCTGGAAATCCGACCAAAATTAAAAAATAGGCATGGGATTCAGCGGACGCTTACAGAACAAATTCGCTTCTTCACGTCCAAACGGTAAATAACCAATTTCATCGATAATCAGTAACTTTGGTCCCAGTACCGCACGTTGCATATAGGTTTTCAATTTACCTTGCTGGTAGGCTGTACTTAGTTGCAGCATGAGATCGGCGGCGGTAATAAACTTGGTTTTGACATTGTTCATGATGGCCTTATAGCCTAATGMCATAGATAAATGCGTTTTTCCTACTCCGCTAGCCCCGAGAAACACCACATTTTCTGCTCTAGCAATAAAGCTCAGATTGAACAGTTCAATCACCTGTGATTTAGGGG
>NZ_MKQS01000066.1 GCF_001758345.1 Acinetobacter towneri | reverse complement strand
TCATGGTGGGTCTGACAAGACTTGAACTTGTGACCCCACGCTTATCAAGCGTGTGCTCTAACCAACTGAGCTACAGACCCTGAGAAAAATCAAAGCATCACTTTGTATTTTTCGCAAGACAAACGCAGTGCGTAGTATCTGCTACTCAATCCAATTCGAAAACCTCGAATTATCTTTTAAGACACATCGTCATGAAGAACAACTTGTTGTGGATTCTTACCAATCGTCAATCTTTCGTTAAGGAGGTGATCCAGCCGCAGGTTCCCCTACGGCTACCTTGTTACGACTTCACCCCAGTCATCGGCCACACCGTGGTAAGCGTCCTCCTTRCGGTTAGACTACCTACTTCTGGTGCAACAAACTCCCATGGTGTGACGGGCGGTGTGTACAAGGCCCGGGAACGTATTCACCGCGGCATTCTGATCCGCGATTACTAGCGATTCCGACTTCACGCAGTCGAGTTGCAGACTGCGATCCGGACTACGATCGGCTTTTTGAGATTAGCATCACATCGCTGTGTAGCAACCCTTTGTACCGACCATTGTAGCACGTGTGTAGCCCTGGCCGTAAGGGCCATGATGACTTGACGTCGTCCCCGCCTTCCTCCAGTTTGTCACTGGCAGTATCCT
>NZ_MKQS01000065.1 GCF_001758345.1 Acinetobacter towneri | reverse complement strand
TGGTGGAACTTTAGCCAACTTATATGCTGGTATTTCTTCTAGCCTAGTCATATTAGCAATAATTTTTACTTGTAAGCTATTCGATAATGATCATCACAAAGACGATGAATAACTTAAATCGCAAGGACTCATTTATAATTACTCTTTTATTTGAGCATTTAATTGAAGTTAAGATTAGAGATCGTCATGTATTGAGAAAAAATGTCTGATTCAAACTTCACTAAACTCAAAATTGCGTCAAAGATTGCAGCTTCAAATAGAAATACTGTACTCTTTCTTTAATCAAAAAATCTCCGTGAACCGTACCGGGTTTGTCGGAGACTTTTTATTTAAGTTAGGCCACCAGACCTAACGGATTAATTTTATCATAGTACATTGCTTCAAAATCAAAAGGTGGCACATAACCTAGTGCACTATGTACACGCTCTTTATTGAACCAATCTACCCAATTTAATGTCGCAAGTTGTACATCCGCTAAACCTTGCCAATCTGCTTTTAAATATTCAATCACCTCTGTTTTGTATAAGCCATTCACTGTTTCAGCCAAAGCATTATCGTATGAATCACCGGTCGTACCGACTGATGCTCGTAAATTTGCTGCTTCTAAACGATTGGTATAGCGAATGGAAAGATATTGAACCCCTCCT
>NZ_MKQS01000064.1 GCF_001758345.1 Acinetobacter towneri | reverse complement strand
TATCTGGATGATGGCAATCTACCTATTTGCAATAATTGGGTCGAGAATCAGATGCGTCCCTGGGCGTTGGGGCGCAAGAACTGGCTGTTTGCAGGTTCGCTGCGCAGTGGTCAGCGAGCGGCAAACATCATGACGTTAATCCAGTCAGCAAAGCTGAATGGCTTGGATCCGTATGCCTATTTAAGTGATGTGCTGAAAAGGCTGCCGACACATAAAGTGACCCAGATTGAAGAGTTACTGCCACACTGCTGGAAACCTAAATCGAATTAAAATTGGTATGGGATTCAGCGGACGCTTACATTGCAACAACATTTTTCTATGTCTCTTGAAAACATTTTCAAAACCTCAATCAGACAATGGCGCAATGGGGGCTAAGTTAATGGCTCATGAGCGAATTTTGATGTGGGTACATTAAGAGTTACATTGCACATAATTTTTGATACTATGTATTAAAATTGTTCACTAAAAGTAAATGATATGAAACACAATCTTGTACTAATTTTGGTGGTGTTGGTCGTTTTATTAGGTTATCTTGTTTACTTGGAAGAGCAAACGAGAAAGCAGGCAGAACTGAACCAAGTTTTGACAGAATCTGCAAATTTATCGCTAGAAAAAACAGAAGTCGCTACACCTCACGCTTTGCAAGTCACAGAATAAACGTAGAAATTTCTAACATGCTGTCTGGTAATTGTCTTATTCATCACTCTTTTGTGTGGTTCACTTTATCGTAAAATTTTATCTTTAATTCAAAAAACTAGAATTTAAAAAAAATCCCTATGATATAATTTGCCAATTGAAACTGCTTCATCACAACTCAATTGCATTACTTTTGAGAGTGCCTGAAGTAAAAAAGATGAATAAAGCTGCATAAAATTTATGCGGCTTTTTTATTTAGCATTCCGAAATTTTGATTTTGATAAAATCAAATGCTTGATTGTGAATTAAGTTTATCTTTTTTTTGTAATTTTACATGCTTATTGGGCAAATCCATTGTTGCAACTGACACAGGCTTTTAAGTGCTGACTTAAAATTCAGTCATGCTGCAAATTAAGTTTATTTACAGGGGCTAGGTCATGACGACTCCTAATCCATCCTCAGCAGGAATGCTTGAGCGCTTATTCAAATTAAGCGAAAACAAGACTACATTCCGTACCGAGATTTTGGCGGGTGTAACCACCTTCTTAACTATGTGTTACATCATTATTGTCAATCCAATGATTTTATCTGAAACAGGAATGGATCATGGAGCTGTCTTTGTCGCCACCTGCTTAGCCGCAGCAATTGGCTGTTTGGTGATGGGAATTGTTGCTAACTACCCAATAGCACTGGCACCGGGCATGGGGCTAAATGCCTATTTCACTTACTCGGTGTGTTTAGGCATGGGAGTGCCTTGGCAAACGGCTTTGGCTGCAGTTTTTGTATCAGGGATTATCTTCATTGCCATTAGCATGTTTAAAATCCGTGAAGCAATTGTCAATGCCATTCCTATGTCATTAAAATTAGCCATTGGCGGTGGTATTGGTTTATTCCTTGCTTTAATCGCACTTAAAAATGCTGGTGTTATTGTCGATAATCCTGCGACTTTGGTGGGCTTAGGTGACTTAAAACAACCCACTGTACTTTTAGCGCTATTGGGGTTTTTAATGGTGGTGGTGATGCATCACTTTAAAGTGCGTGGTGCAATTATCATCAGTATTTTGGTGCTAACTGCGATTTCAACAGCTTTAGGTCTAAGCGAATTTAAAGGAGTGGTTGGTGAAATTCCATCTATTGCACCTACTTTTATGCAGATGGACTTTGAAGGTCTATTTACAGCAAGTTTAATTGGTGTAATTTTCGTATTTTTCTTGGTCGATTTATTTGACTCTACAGGCACTTTAGTGGGTGTTTCACACCGCGCAGGCTTGTTACAAGATGGTAAATTACCTCGTTTGAAAAAAGCGCTTTTTGCCGATTCTTCTGCCATTGTAGCAGGTGCGGCATTGGGTACATCTTCAACAACGCCATATATTGAATCATCTGCAGGTGTTGCAGCGGGTGGTCGTACTGGTTTAACCGCAGTGATTGTTGGCTTGTTGTTTATTGCCTGTTTATTTCTAGCGCCGCTCGCGCAATCGGTACCTGGTTTTGCAACAGCACCTGCCTTGTTATTTGTGGGTGTATTGATGATTCAGGGCATTGTGCATATTGATTGGGATGACATTACCGAAGCAGTACCTGCCTTCTTAACCCTCGTGTTCATGCCATTTACCTATTCCATTGCCGATGGCATCGCCATGGGCTTTATTAGCTATGCGCTGATTAAACTACTCACAGGCAAAGCGAAATCTGTACCTTATATGGTTTGGATTATTGCTGTACTTTGGGCATTAAAATTTGCCATGTTTGGCGGTTAATATTTTAAACGGAAAAGGGGTGTAAACTCAGTTTGCACCCTTTTTTATTTTGATCAGTTTTTAAAACTCTCCCATTCAATAGCAAAAAGGACAGAACATGAATCAACTTGAGCTAATCCGAGCATTACCTAAAGCAGAACTGCATGTGCATATTGAAGGTACTTTTGAACCAGAATTGATGTTTGCTATTGCGCAGCGCAACCAAATTGACATCCCTTATCAGTCTGTAGAAGAAGTCAAACAAGCCTATAATTTTCATAACTTGCAGTCTTTTTTAGATATTTATTATGCAGGCGCACAAGTGTTGGTGCATGAGCAAGATTTTTACGATTTGGCTTGGGCGTATTTTGAAAAATGTGCTGAAGACCGTGTGGTACATACCGAAATGTTTTTTGACCCGCAAACCCATACCGAGCGTGGTGTGGCATTTGCAACCGTGATTAATGGTTTACAACGTGCTTGCGAAGATGCACAAACAAAATTAGGCATCAGTTCACATTTAATTATGTGTTTCTTGCGTCATTTAAGTGAAGATGCTGCATTTGTTACGCTAGAAGAGGCTTTACCTTATAAAGACCAAATTATTGCAGTAGGTTTGGATTCAAGCGAAGTCGGGCATCCACCTTCAAAGTTTGAGCGTGTCTTTGCCAAAGCGCGTGAAGCAGGCTTTTTGGTCGTTGCTCATGCGGGCGAAGAAGGGCCTGCTGAATATGTCTGGGAAGCATTAGATTTACTGAAAGTAAACCGTATTGATCATGGTGTGCGTTCTGAAGAAGACCCTGTGTTAATGCAACGTTTAATTGAAGAAAAAATGCCGCTCACGGTCTGCCCATTGAGTAATTTAAAGTTGTGTGTGGTGGATGATATGGCACAGCACAATATTCGTCGTTTGTTACAGCAGGGTGTTAAAGTAACCGTCAATTCAGATGACCCAGCTTATTTTGGTGGCTATATGAATGATAACTTTGTTGCAATTAGCCAAGCTTTAGATTTAAGCAATGCTGAATTAAAACAATTGGCGATCAACTCTTTTGAAGCATCATTTATTTCGGTTGAAGAAAAGCAAAAATGGATTGAACAAATTCAGACATTACAGGCAAGCACCCACTGAACACATCTTATGCACTTGTCCTCTAAGCCTAAATTTAATCCTCACTTAAATACCGAAGTGAGGATTTAAATAAATGTCTACAAATAACCAGACAGCTATTATTTCTCATGCGAAAAACGAAGGCCATACCGCGCTGAATTTAAATAGCTAATTGTTCAGGCTTGTAAAGCAGTGAATGTTTCAATTGCTTCAGTCGCTTTGCAACATCGATAGAATGCAAATCTTCTATATAAATGGATACGTTCAATTGATACTAAGCCAGAAAATGATCGCTCCCATTACTCGATAAACCTGCATTTATCAGCTTACCTTGCTCTGCATGATTAAATTATTTTTCTATATGTTGTCAACGGCATTCAAAATTGCCCCCTTTGATCTTGTTTTAAGTTTCAATCTGGGGCTGAACCCCACTATGACCTTAAGCCTAAGCACACGAATGTAGAAATTGCAAAAAGCTATTCCTTCGCCAAACAAGTTTAGGCACAATAGCGACATTGTTTCATCCAAATGACTTGAATATTAAATACAGGAAATATCCATGAAAAAACTACTCGCTGTATTTGCACCTATCGCTTTGTCCTTATCTGCATGTACCACAACTACAGGTACTACTACAGGAACGACAACTGCACCGACAGCAACTCAACAATTGGGTATGGCGGCGATTAAAATTGCCATCAACGCGAAATGTGTCACTGAACTGAATAACATTCCTGCATGGCACACTGCGACACGTATGATGACAACAACGCAAAAGCAAAATGTTCAAGCTGAAATTTGTGGCTGTGTCAGTGAAAAAGCACCACAAAACGTGACAGCAGTAGATTTAGCCACTGCAGCAATTGACCCTGCTGCCCGTGCAACTATTGTGAGCAATGCAGTATCTCGAACCATTAATGCATGTGTGGCAGAAGCAGTAAAATAATTTAGTGAATCTGAACAATTAAAAAGGCGCCGTGATGACGCCCACCGTGAGTTAGGCTGAATATTTCAGCCTATTTTTTATGGAAAAAGATGATGAAAATTGCAGGTGTAGATGAAGCAGGGCGTGGGCCTTTAGTGGGTTCTGTTGTCGCTGCGGCAGTTATTTTAGATCCGAATAACCCGATTGAAGGTTTAAATGATTCTAAAAAGTTGACTGAAAAAAAGCGTGAAAAGTTGTTTGTTGAAATTCAGGAAAAAGCTTTAGCTTGGGCAATTGCAGAAGCATCAGCAGCCGAAATTGATGAACTGAATATTTTGCAAGCGTCGTTATTGGCAATGCGTCGAGCGGTAGAAGCCTTGTCTATTCAACCTGAGCATGTCTTGGTCGATGGCAATAAAATTCCGCAAGGTTTAGCAATGTCGTGTGATGCAGTTGTTGGGGGCGATGCATTACATGCAGAGATTTCGGCAGCCAGTATTTTAGCCAAAGTGGCGCGTGATCGTGAAATGGTGTTGCTTGACCAAGCATTTCCGCAATTTGGTTTTGCCAAACACAAAGGTTACCCAACCAAAGCACATTTTGAAGCCATTGCGCAGCATGGCGTAATTGCGGCACATCGACGAAGTTTTGCACCTGTGCGTAAGGCTTTGGAATTGATGGAAAAATAACATTAACTTAAAAGTAAATCTATTGCTGAGTTGTAGATAAAAGATTCTGTATATAATTAGAATCAGCGAGCGACTTAGAGATTGGGCAAGTTTTAAAAAAAGCATTCAGCAAGAAAATTAAAGCGGCAAATGAGCCGCTTTATATTCAATAAACTTCATCGTTTAACGTCAAAGTCATTATGCGAGTAGTTATCTTCTTCAAATGAAGGTTGGTAATCTTGATCTAAGTGTTGCAAATGCTCATGCATGGCACGCTCGTGTTGAATACGTTGATAGATTTCTTCACGATGTACCGATACTTCTTTTGGCGCATTTACCCCAATACGAACTTGGTTACCTTTGACACCCAGCACAGTCACGCTGACTTGGTCCCCAATCATTAATGTTTCTCCGACACGTCGGGTGAGAATCAGCATGTTTATCTCCTTGCAAAATGCTAAACCTGCATTGATTTTTAAAGCAATTTAAAAGTCACAACCAAATAAAAAACCAGTAAATTTTTACGGCACGTATCATTATTTATTTTATAAGATACAGCGCTGTCAAAATTTATGAAAGCATATTGCTCAATATAACAGAGCCACTATAAAAAAAACTATAGTGGCTCTAATTTTTTGTACTTTTTCGCAAAATTTGTCAGACAATTACATTTTCTGACAGGGAGTCATTAAGCGCGTGCGCTAGACTCGCCGCTTTCACGATCTAGACCAAATACAGTGTGTAAACTACGAACTGCAAGCTCTAGGTAATTTTCTTCAATGATTACTGAAATTTTAATTTCAGAGGTAGAAATCATGAGAATGTTAATGCCTTNATTATTTATTTTATAAGATACAGCGCTGTCAAAATTTATGAAAGCATATTGCTCAATATAACAGAGCCACTATAAAAAAAACTATAGTGGCTCTAATTTTTTGTACTTTTTCGCAAAATTTGTCAGACAATTACATTTTCTGACAGGGAGTCATTAAGCGCGTGCGCTAGACTCGCCGCTTTCACGATCTAGACCAAATACAGTGTGTAAACTACGAACTGCAAGCTCTAGGTAATTTTCTTCAATGATTACTGAAATTTTAATTTCAGAGGTAGAAATCATGAGAATGTTAATGCCTTCATCAGCAAGGGCAGTAAACATTTTGCTTGCAACGCCCGCATGTGAACGCATACCTACACCTACGATAGATACTTTGACAATGTCGCTACGTGTCGCGACTTCACGCGCACCAATTTCTTTTGCAGTAGCTTCAAGAATTGATTTTGCTTTGGCAAGTTCACCGCGGTTTACGGTAAAGGTAAAGTCAGTAGTACCATCTTCTTCTACGTTTTGGATGATCATGTCGACTTCAACATTGGCAGCGCCAATAGGTGACAAGATTTTAGATGCAATACCTGGCTCGTCAGGCACACCTAAAATAGTTAATTTTGCTTCGTCACGGTTAAACGCGATACCTGAGATGATAGGTTGTTCCATGTTGTCTTCCAATTCAGTAGTAATGAGTGTGCCGACATTTTGTTTAAAATCTTCGTCGAATGCGCCATCATCGTCATTATCAAAACTTGATAATACACGTAAAGGAACTTGGTATTTACCTGCAAATTCAACCGCACGAATTTGCAATACTTTAGAACCTAAAGATGCCATTTCTAGCATTTCTTCAAAAGAAATACGATCTACTTTTTTAGCTTTTGGTGCGACGCGTGGGTCTGTGGTGTAAACCCCATCTACGTCAGTATAAATTTGACACTCATCAGCTTTCAATGCAGCAGCAAGTGCAACGCCAGAAGTATCAGAACCACCACGACCTAAAGTAGTGGTGTTACCTTCGGCATCAAAACCTTGGAAACCAGCAACCACAATCACACGGCCTGCGTCTAGGTTTTCAGTCAATACATCGGTATTGATTGATTCAATACGTGCTTTGGTAAATGCGCTGTCAGTTTGAATACCAACTTGGCGACCTGTTAGTGATTTTGCCTCAACACCAATAGAATTCAGCGCCATCGCTAACATCGAAATCGTCACCTGTTCGCCTGTAGACACCATTTGGTCTAATTCACGCGGATCAGGGGTTTCGGTAATGGCTTTCGCGAGAGCGAGTAGGCGATTGGTTTCGCCACTCATGGCAGAAACGACAACCACTATTTTGTGGCCATGATCATGCCAGCGCTTCACACGACGAGCAACATTTAAAATGCGCTCGGGAGTACCCATTGAGGTACCGCCATATTTTTGAACGATTAGTGCCATAGTTGTTCCATATAAGCCATGACCCTGAATTACCGGTGCAGGGTCAGTTACACAAAAAGTGAGATTATTTTGCCGCAAGCCAAGCAGTTAAACCTGCCATCACCGATGCAAAGTTCTCGTTAAGTGGCGCGCCACCTTGTGCCAAATCAGGTTTACCACCACCTTTACCACCTAGTTCTGTCGCCAAGTGTTTGATGATGTCTCCTGCTTTAATCGTAGCAGTAAAGTCTGGTGCAACAGAAGCGATCAAGCTGACTTTATCGCCCTCTACACCTGCAAGTACAATCACTGCTTGGTCGAGTTTGGATTTTACACCGTCGTGCAAGTTACGCAGTGATTTTGCATCCATATTTTGTACAGTCGTTATGAGCGTAGTACGCCCAGCAAGTTCTTGTACTTGACTTAAAAGTTCATTTGCTTGGAAGTGCGCTAATTTTTGATTGAGCTGTTCAATCTGCTTTTGAAGGCTAGATGCTGTATCGACCAATGTATTCACTTTTTCTAAAGTCTGGTCTTTTTGTGCTTTCAACAAGGCATTGATGCTGTTGATGTCACGTTCAGTCTTTTGAACAGCTTCAATAGCTTTGCTGCCTGTAATTGCTTCAATACGACGTACGCCAGCCGCAACACCACCTTCAGAAATGATTTTGAATAGACCAATATCACCTGTACGTTTTACGTGAATACCACCACACAGTTCAATTGAGAAGTTTTTATCTTCAATAATAGAACCCATTGAAAGTACGCGAACTTCATCGCCATACTTTTCACCAAATAGCATCATTGCACCTTTGGCTTTGGCTGCTTCAATATCCAGTAATTCAGTAGAAACTGCGGTATTGGCAATAACTTCTGCATTGACCAAGCGCTCAATTTCTTGTAATTGTTCAAATGACACAGGTTGATCATTGGCAAAGTCAAAACGTAAAATGTCTGAAGCAACTAATGAACCTTTTTGCTGTACGTGTGCGCCTAAAACTTGACGTAGGCCAGCGTGTAATAGGTGTGTTGCAGAGTGATTGCGCGCAGTTGCTTCGCGGATGTCTGCTTTTACAATGGCTTCGACGATTTGCGCAGCTTTTAAACTGCCCATGGTGACAATACCTTGATGTACAAAGGCACCACCAGATTTTTTGGTGTCTTGAACTTCAAAGATACCGGTATCGTTTTTGAAGATACCTGTATCGCCAATTTGACCACCGCTTTCTGCATAGAAAGGAGTTTGATTGAGTACGATTAAAGCTTCATCACCTTCAACGACTTCATCAACTTGCTCACCATCCTTATAGATGGCGATGATTTGACCTTCGCCTGAAGTCGCATCGTAACCATCAAATTGCGTGTCACCCTCAACTTTCACAATTGAGTTGTAGTCAACCGCAAACTTACCTGCGTCACGTGCACGTTGGCGTTGTGCTGCCATTTCAACTTCAAAGCCTGCTTCGTCAATGGTCAATTCACGTTCACGTGCGATGTCTGCTGTTAAGTCAGTCGGGAAGCCGTAAGTGTCATATAGTTTAAATACTACTTCGCCTGGAATTACGGAACCTTTCAGTTGTGCTAATTCACCCTCAAGCAACTTCAAACCTTGCTCAAGTGTTTTGGCAAATTGTTCTTCTTCTTTCAGAAGTTGTGCTTCAATACGTGCTTGTTGTGCTGCAAGTTCAGGATAGGCATCACCCATGACTTCAATGAGTGGCTTCAACATTTTATGGAAGAATGAACCTGTTGCGCCTAATTTGTTGCCGTGACGTACTGCACGACGAATAATCCGACGTAAAACATAACCACGACCTTCATTCGATGGATTTACGCCATCAGCAATTAGGAAGCAGCAAGAACGAGCGTGGTCAGCAACTACTTTGAGTGAAGCAGGGTAGTCGACAGGTTTACCAGTTTGCTGTGCCGTTGCTTCAAGCTCAGTAGTATCTAAACCAATAATTTCTGCTGCATTTTTGAGTAAGTGCTGGAACAGATCAATTTCGTAGTTTGAGTTGACGTGTTGCAATACTGCAGAAATACGCTCCAAGCCCATACCTGTATCTACAGAAGGTGCTGGAAGCGGGTGTAATACACCATCTGCAGTGCGGTTGAACTGCATGAATACGTTGTTCCAAATTTCAATGAAACGGTCGCCATCTTCTTCAGGTGTGCCTGGTAAGCCACCCCAGATATGATCGCCATGATCATAGAAAATTTCAGAACACGGACCGCAAGGACCTGTATCACCCATTGCCCAGAAGTTGTCTGAAGCATATTGGCCGCCTTTGTTATCGCCAATACGGATAATACGAGAAGCATCTAAACCAATTTCTTTGTTCCAGATGTCAAATGCTTCATCATCGGTGTGGTAAACCGTGGCATATAAACGGTCTTTTGGTAGCGCTAACCATTGTTCGCCTGTTAGAAACTCCCAAGCAAATTTAATTGCATCACGTTTGAAATAATCACCAAACGAGAAGTTACCTAGCATTTCAAAGAATGTATGGTGACGAGCAGTATAACCGACATTGTCTAAATCGTTGTGTTTACCGCCTGCGCGTACACATTTTTGTGACGATACAGCCCGCACATAATCACGTTTTTCCAGCCCTAGGAAACAGTCTTTAAACTGGTTCATACCCGCATTGGTAAATAATAAGGTTGGGTCGTTGGCAGGAACTAGAGAACTCGATGTGACACGTGTATGCCCTTGCGATTCAAAGTAACGCAAAAATGCTTCACGAATTTCAGCTGATGTCATAAAACGAGTACTCACAACCAAGTCACTCCATAAATTCTGATTTGGCTAAATGCAAGACAGTCTGACAAAAAATAATTCTTTTGCTGTCATGCAGGCTTAAAATTTTAAAAACGCCAAATTATAACGGAAAAAGCCACTATCACCAATCATTTTAGTGTGAATAGATGACAATTCTGACGCAAACTTGGTTGCGATTACGCAGAATAAATCTTTGCATTAGAAGATGATGAATATTTATATTCAAAATAAGCGTTTACTGTAGGTCACGGAGTATGCCGAACTGCCATAAAGTAGAATACAAAATTTAAGAAAACGTAAATGTAAGCTAGAAAGTCAAAGCTGATATTTTTGATTTGCCGAATTAAACAACAAATTGCGTGAAAATTCGCAGCATTGATCTGATTTTTTTCAGTAAGGCCTCAAAATCTATTAACATAGTCTGTGCTTAAATTTTGATTTCATTATGAAAGGATCGGTCATGCAACGAGTGGCAATCAATGGCTTTGGTAGAATCGGGCGCAATGTGCTGCGGGCTTGGTTTGAAAATCCCAAAGACTTTCATTTTGAAATCGTCGCCATAAATGACATTGCCGATGTAGAAACCTTGGTTCATTTATTTAAATACGACAGTACCCATGGTCGTTTTAAAGGGCAGGTGGAAATTAGCCTTGAAAATGAACAGATTTTTTTGAATATTTCTGCAGGTTTGGCGCAATTAAAAGTTCAGGTGTTGAATCAGGCTCAACCTGCACAGTTGCCGTGGCAAGCTTTAAATGTAGATGTGGTATTGGAATGCACAGGGTTGTTTCGTTCCCGCGAGGCGGCAACGCAGCATATTACTGCGGGCGCCAAACGTGTGATTATTGGCGCTGCACCATTCGATACTGTAGATGCTGCGATTGTTTATGGTGTCAATCATCACGAAGTCAAAAATACTGACCAAATTATTTCCAGTGTGTCTTGCACCACGCAGGCTTTAGTACCACTGGTTAAAATTATTGATGATGCTTTCGGAATTGATACTGCATTAATGACTGAAATTCATGCAGTGACAGCCGATCAAACTGTATTGGATCAGGCGCATCGCGATTTACGTCGTGCGCGCGCATCAGGACAAAATATTATTCCGACAACTTCATCTGCCTTGGGTGCTTTAAAACAAGTCATGCCAAAAATGGAAGAGCGGATTGATGGTTATTCGATTCGTGTGCCAACCATTAATGTTGCAGCTATTGATTTAACTTTTATTTCGCAGTCACCAATTACGGTGCACAGATTGAATCAGGTGTTATGTGCTGCGGCTGTGCATGATTATGCCGAAATAATGCAAGTGACCGATGAGCCTTTGGTATCGAGTGACTTTAATCATTCACCTTATTCGTTAATTGTCGATTTAAGCCAAACCATGGTGGTAGGACATCAAGCCAAAGTTTTTGCCTGGTATGACAACGAGTGGGGTTATGCCAATCGGTTACTGGATTTATGTGAATCTTTTAGTCAGCGGGTAGAGTAAGCGCTACTTTTAAAGACATATACAAAGTCTAAAAAGCATGTAATAGTGTTGAATAACTTTATAATTCGTATTCACGGTTAATTCGCTAATTGATAAAACAAAGTTTGCATAGAAAATTTGAATAGAGTAGTAGCATGATGATTATTTTGTTGTGGGGATTTATTTTTTTGCTCGCACTTGCCGTCATTTTTCTGATTTGGTTGCAGTTTAAAAATCAGGCAGACAGTAGCAACGATATGCGGCATCAACAGCAAGTCGAGCAAAAAGTATTACATTTAGAAGAGCATCTGAAAAAGACTTTAGAAATTATGCAAGACTTGGCCAAAAAGATGCAGGTTCAGCAAGAAGCGCTGGATAAAACCGTGCAAAAAACAGCACAGCTTGAAATGCAAAACGCCGAGTTGGTCAGTTTATTGGCAAAGGCAGTTAAACCAAATCAGGACTTTTAAATGGTGGTTTTGAAAGATGTCGTGTATTCATGTTTTTTTACCGCATATTTCAGAAAAAGTCAGGTGCATGCGCAAAAGTATCATGCTAAACTAGGAGAAATCGGGTGTCCTCCCGATTTTTTTATGCGGATTCGTTCCGCGCAAACAAGAATTTAGGTTTACAACATGCCCATTTCAGAGACATGGTTATTACCTGATGGTGTAGCTGATGTATTACCAGAACAAGCGCAAGTGATTGAAAACTTGCGTCGTAAGTCACTGGATTTCCTCGCATCTCGAGGTTATCAGTTGGTGTACACGCCATTCATAGAATACATTGAATCTCTATCTTCTCTTTCAGAATCGAATCAAGATTTAGACCTTGCCACATTTAAAGTGATTGACCAACTTTCAGGTCGTTTGCTGGGTGTTCGTGCCGATATGACACCCCAAGTAGCGCGTATCGATGCACATGTACATCCTGTAGATGGTATTGCACGTTACTGCTATGCTGGTACGGTTTTACATACTAAACCACAAGGTTTTAATTCCACACGTGCACCATTGCAATTGGGTGCAGAGTTATTTGGTTCAGATAGCATTGATGCCGATGTAGAAATGGTTGATCTGATGATCAGCTTGCTCAAAGAAGCAGGTCTGGCAGAAGGTGTGCATTTAGACTTGGGTCATGTCGGTATGTTCCGGAGCTTGGTTAAACAAGCAGAATTAAGCAAAGCCACTGAACGTCAATTGTCAGATTTATATCAGCGTAAAGCATTGCCTGAACTTTCAGAATTTACCAGAGATTTAAACTTCGGTTCAGATTTTTATGCTTTAGGTCGCTATGCCAGCGATTTAAATGCTTTGCGGGCTCATTTAAGTGCTGAAGTGTTGGCAAATAGCGAATTTAATCAAGCATTTGAAGCCGTTAAAGCAACACAAGCTGAAATTCAGGCGCGTTGGCCAAATCTGCATATTGGTATAGATGTGGTTGAGCTGCGTTCTTATCACTATCACACTGGCTTAATGTACGCGGTATATGCACCAAATCGTGCTGCGCCATTGGCACAAGGCGGCCGTTATGATGGCATTGGTCAGCATTTCGGACGTGCGCGTCCTGCAACAGGTTTCTCTTGTGACTTGTTTGTATTAAGTGCAGGTCGTTTTGAATCATCTTCTGTTGTTGTTGCGCCTAAAGGCTCACAACCTGATTTAATCGCTGCTATTCAAAACACACGTGTACAAGGCTTTAGTGTAATTCAATTGTTGGGCAATGATGATTTAAACTCGGTTCCATACGCAACGCACCAATTGGTTCTTGCACATGGTGAGTGGACAGTCGAAAAAATTTAATCGCCAAGGCATGTTTCATGTTACAAGTCTTGGTTTTCAATTTTAACAGCATGATGTAATGAGGCTATTATGGGCAAGAATGTTGTGGTACTTGGTACCCAATGGGGCGACGAAGGTAAAGGTAAGATCGTCGACCTGCTCACCGATCAGGCGGCGGCAGTCGTTCGTTATCAAGGCGGACACAACGCAGGCCATACTCTCGTGGTTGGTGGTAAGAAAACTGTATTACACCTCATTCCATCAGGTATTTTACGTGAAAACGTACTGTGCTTAATTGGTAATGGTGTTGTACTTTCTCCTGAAGCACTCATTAAAGAAATGGGTATTTTGGAGCAAGAAGGCGTGCCAGTGAAAGAGCGTTTACGTATTTCACCAAACTGTCCGCTTATTTTGCCGAACCACATTGCACTTGACCAAGCACGTGAGAAAAAACGTGGTAATGCCAAAATTGGTACAACAGGTCGTGGTATTGGCCCAGCTTATGAAGACAAGGTTGCACGTCGTGCGATTCGTGTTGCTGACTTGGTTCGTGGCGGTGAAGCATTACGCGCTCAATTGACTGAATTATTGGACTATCACAACTTCCAATTGACACAATACTACGGTGTTGAAGCAGTTCAGTTAGATGAAGTTTTAGCGCTATGTGACCAATGGCGTGAAGTGATTGCACCATTAGTGGTTGATGTAACGACTGAAATTCATAATTACCGTAAAAACGGTGACAACATTATGTTTGAAGGTGCGCAAGGCTCATTGCTTGATGTTGACCACGGTACATACCCGTATGTGACTTCATCGAACACGACTGCGGGCGGTGTAAGCTCAGGTTCAGGCTTGGGTCCATTACATTTAGACTACGTTTTAGGTATTACCAAAGCTTATACCACACGTGTTGGTGCAGGCCCATTCCCAACAGAGTTGGTATACGACGCAGCAAATGACGTGGGTGATGCGATTGGTAAACACTTAGGTACTGTGGGTCATGAGTTCGGTGCCTCTACAGGTCGTCAGCGTCGTTGTGGTTGGTTTGATGCCGAAATTTTACGTCGTTCAGTCGATGTAAACTCACTTTCTGGTATTTGCTTGACCAAGTTAGATGTGTTGGATGGTTTAGAAGAAATCAAAATCTGTGTAGGTTATGAAAATGCCGATTCAGGTTGTGTAGGTTCTTCTGATGCGCTTGCATACGAAAATCTAAAGCCAATTTACGAAACTATGCCAGGTTGGTCTGAATCAACTGTGGGCGCGACCAGTGTAGAGCAATTGCCTGAAAATGCAGTGAACTACATCAAACGTCTTGAGCAGTTAATTGAATGTCCAATCGATATTATTTCTACAGGCCCAGACCGCGCAGAAACGATAGTATTGCGTCATCCATTTGATGCTTAAGTGGTTGTGCTTTGACATAACATACAAGTTCAGATGATGTACTCAGCCCTGTCTAAATGATGGGGCTTTTTATTGATGTTGTTTCAGTTTCAATAGCGACTCATTTGGTGAAAAATTGCAGATGATGCTGAGTGAGTTGTTTTTTCAAGACTAAAGTTGCAGATGACTGGCACTGTGCAGCGCTGGGTGGCTTGTTACAATGGCTTTAGAAAATTAAATTTAATAAAGGTTATGCAGGATGCATAAAAATATTACCAGTACGATTTTTTATTCTTTATTGTTCGCAATGGGCGGTGCACCGACCATTGCCATGATGCTGATTTTATCGCAAAAGCATGATCCGAATATTATGTATCAGGCATTTATGGGTTTGAGCGTTATTTTTGCCTGTATTTTGGTGCCGCTGATTCTGATTCAAAATGCGTACCTACTCTACAAACGCAAAAATCCAGAAATGGAAGAAAAAATAGAAGTAGTGTCTAAAATTTACTTGGGTTTAAATATCTTCTGTTTAGTGTTTTGGTTGTGTTATCAATTTCTTTACTAAGGCAGTGATTGATCGCTTAGACATACAATCTGTACACAGCTTAGGAGTTGTTTACATAAATGATATGATTATGAAGTGATTATTGATTTAAAGCCTTGAATTGATTTCATATAATTGATTGGTATGAAGATAGCTCGCAAGGCGGAGATTATTATAATGAACAAAAAACTGATGTTAAGTTTATGTGCCGCAGGCGCAATCACTTTTTCAGGCTGTACCACTGTGGCAGATATGGCTGGTGCAGATACTGCCACCTTAAATGCAACTGCATCTAAAAGTTATAACGAAATGGTACAAGATGCACGCAATAAAAATCAGTTAGACACGAGTTCAACCACGTATAAACGTATTAATACCGTGTTTCAGCGTTTGATTCCATATGCCAACCAAATGAACCAAACTGGGCAGCCTTTCCAATGGCAATTGGCGGTGCTTAAGTCTGATCAGGTAAACGCTTTTGTTGCACCTGGTGGTAAGGTTGTGTTCTATACAGGTATTGTCAACAAACTGAATTTGACCGATGCTGAAATTGCCGCAATTATGGGTCATGAAATGGTGCACGCACTAGAAGAGCACGCGAAAAGTAAAATTGGTGCGCAAGCTTTAACAAACTTGGCGCTGAATGTTGGTTTAAGTGCAGCGGGTAACAACGTAGGTCAGTTGGGTGCTGCTGCAGCACAATTAGGTACTCAAATTGGCATAGGCTTGCCTTATTCACGTAATTTGGAAGGTCGTGCCGATCAGGGCGGTTTAATGCTGATGGCGCGTGCAGGTTATAACCCGCAAGCTGCAATTACCCTTTGGGAGAAAATGAACAAGCTTGAAGGTGGTGGCGGTGCGTCATTCTTATCGACTCACCCATCGAACAGTCAGCGTATTGAAGCAATGCGTAAAAACTTGCCAGCAGCACAAGCGGTATATAACCAAAACCGTCGTTAAGATGACATCAGTCAGTTAGACAGATAAATAAAAGAAAGGATACGTATGGAAATGCGCATCCTTTTTTAATTTCATTTTAAAACAGGGTTTAAAAATAAAATTAAGGTGCCGGGTTGGGCTGCTGACGGTGAATCGCTTCAATGTCTTGTAAAATTTCATCAGATAAGTTGATCTCAAAAGCATCAATATTTTGTTTGAGTTGTGCCATATTGGTCGCGCCAATAATGGTACTGGTCACAAAAAATTGCTGCTTGATAAAGGCCAGCGCCAGTTGCGTCAAACTCAAGCCGTGTTGTGCTGCAAGTTGGGCATATTGTTCGGTCGCCCATTCGCTTTGTGGATTGCTGTAACGGCTAAAACGTGAATATAGCGTGACACGGGCATTGGCAGGGCGTGCACCATGACGGAATTTACCAGTTAAATAACCAAAAGCCAAAGGTGAGTAGGCGAGTAGTCCAATACCTTCATAATGGGCAATTTCAGACATGCCGATTTCGTAAGTGCGGTTCAGTAAGTTATAAGGATTTTGTACGCTGACAAATTTGCTTAATCCTAGCTGTTCTGCCAAGTGTAGAAACTTCATGGTGCCCCAGGGGGTTTCGTTTGACAGGCCAATATAGCGAATCCGTCCTTTTTGAATTTCTTGTTGCAACGCGGTTAAGGTTTCAGCAAGGTCGGTTACTTCTTGCGTATTTTGTGCTTCTTGGTTGCCATAACCGAGTTTGCCAAAAAAATTGGTCGGACGCTGCGGCCAGTGCAGTTGGTATAAGTCAATATAGTCGGTTTGAAGGCGTTTTAAGTTGCCATCTAGCGCAGATTGAATATCCTGTGCGTTAAAGCGAGTTTTGCCATCTCGAATATGACTGCCGCCTTGCGATGGGCCTGCAATTTTAGAGGCTAAAAATAATTTATCACGTCCGCCACGTTGCTGTAACCAATTACCAATGATAGTTTCAGTTGCACCTTGAGTTTCTATTTTGGGCGGTACGGGATACATTTCTGCGGTATCCCAAAAATACACGCCACGCTCTAAGGCATAATCCAGTTGCTCAAAGGCATCTGATTGCGTGTTTTGTTCACCAAAGGTCATGGTGCCCAAGCAGATTTCTGGAACTAAAATCCCCGTCTTTGCCAATGGTTTAAATTGCATATTGTCTCTCGCTCAAGATTATATGTATATATTGATGTTACAAGAGCTGAAACCATTTTGCGCCACTTGTGGCTGCGAAAATTGCTACTTCATTGTAGTGACAGCAATAATAGTATTTTGATAATTGTAAATGGTAAAAAGTTAACAGCTGGTAATAAAAAAGCAAATCCGAAGATTTGCTTTTTTTAATGAGCATATAGATGGTTTACTCGTCATCAAAGTTGCCATCAGTGGATTCATTTTGCTCCAATGAAGCATCAAAAATAAGAATGGCTTTACCATCAGTTTCAATCATGCCTTGCTCTTCAAGTGTTTTTAGAACACGCCCGACCATTTCACGTGAACAGCCGACAATACGACCAATTTCTTGGCGTGTAATACGAATTTGACGACCGTTTGGCAAAATCATGGCTTCTGGCTGCGCAGAAAGATCAATCAAGCAACGTGCAATACGACCAGACACATCTATAAAGGCAAGGTCAGTCACTTTACGTGTAGTATTTTTTAAACGACGTACCAGCTGTGCAAAAACGGCATAGCTTAAATCGGGATATTGTTTGCTGAGTTCGTGGAAATTTTCATAAGTAATTTCTGCGATTTCACAGACATCACGAGTACGAACCTCTGCAGTACGTTGCGGATTCGATTCAAACAGACCCATTTCCCCAAAAAAGTCGCCTGGATTCAAATATGCCACAACAATTTCGCGATCATCATCTTCGCGAAGAATAATTGATACTGAACCTTTTAGAATCAAATATAATGATTTTGATTCAGTCCCTGCATCAACAATAGTTGTCCGTTTTGGATAACGGTTGATGTATGCACGTTTTAATAATGCTTTGACTGATTCAGGCAGTTGTCCTGGGGACAATGCATCAGTACTCAGCTGTGAAAAGTTGGAAGTCATGCTAACGGTTCCGAAAATGGATAAATAATAGATCGCACAAGACCTAAGCTGAACTTGTCACACAGTAGAGATGAAATTCCTTATCAACTCAAGTTATGTTAGTGTACAAATACCCGTGTCAATTTATAGTTTTTTTTAGGTAGTTGCAATGCAAACAAGTGTTCAATGGTTAGAGAACGTTGCTTTTGAAGCCAAATCAGAAAGTGGTCATTCTGTAGTGATGGATGGATCCGCAGAATATGGCGGTGAAAACCGTGGTCCACGTCCTATGGAGTTAATCTTAATGGGACTTGGTGGTTGTGCTTCATTCGATATTGTGACTATTTTAAAGAAATCACGCCAAGAAGTGACGCATGTTGAATGTCAGTTAACAGCAGAACGTGCCGATAGCATCCCTGCAGTGTTCACCAAAATTCATTTGCATTTTGTGGTCAAAGGCAAGGCTGTCAAGGAAAAGCAGGTCGCGAAGGCGGTTGAACTTTCAGCAGAAAAATACTGTTCTGCCAGTAAAATGCTATCTGATGGTGGTGTTGAAATTAGCCATGATTTTGAAATTATTGAACAAGATTAAGCGTTGACTGATAGGTCATACAATGGTTGGTATATTTGCCAATCATTGTAACTAAATATTTCTATTTACATGAATAATAATCAAAAGCCTTTAATTTATTGATATACAAGTGTATGTCAATCATTCAACTCACTATAAAAAAATTACCAGACTAAACTTGAAATTTACTTTAATCAGTCTAATATTATAATTGAAATCTAACTGTTAATTTTTAATTAAGATTTTGAAAAATATATAAAAAATTTAATTGAAATTTACGCCTGCGTTCCCATATATCCATCAAGTACACAATTTGTTGTGAGGAATAACAAGAATGCGTTTTGAAAAGTTTACCAACCGCCTACAGCAAGCTTTATCCGATGCCCAATCTCTCGCGATAGGGAAAGATCATACTGCCATTGAAGGCATTCATTTATTGGCGACTTTGCTCGAAGAAGCCTCCAATGTAAGTTTATTACAACAAGCAGGCGCCAACCTACGTGATTTGCAAAGCAAATTACAGCAAGCGATTGCCGATGCACCGACTTTGGCCAATCCAACAGGCGATATCAACTTAAGTCCAGATGCGGTTAAAGCCTTGAATTTGGCTGACAGCTTTGCCCAAAAAGCAGGTGATGAGTTCTTGTCAACCGATTGGTTGATGCTGGGTTTGAGTGAAGTGGGCGCGACCAAAACACTACTGAACAGTGTAGGCGTGACCTCAGACAGTTTGCGTAGTGTAATTGACAAAATTAGAGGGGATGAAAAAGTCATGAGCAATAATCACGAAGATCAACGTGACTCACTCAATAAATATACCATCGACTTAACTGAACGTGCATTGGCAGGCAAGCTAGACCCTGTTATTGGTCGTGATGATGAAATTCGTCGTACCGTTCAGGTGTTGTCACGCCGTACCAAAAACAACCCAGTACTCATTGGTGAACCTGGTGTGGGTAAAACTGCGATTGTTGAAGGTTTGGCGCAGCGTATTGTGAATGGTGAAGTGCCAGAAAGTTTAAAAGGTAAACGTGTTTTATCTTTAGATTTGGGTTCATTGTTGGCAGGTGCGAAATATCGCGGTGAGTTTGAAGAACGTCTAAAAGCTGTCTTAAAAGACTTGGCGAAACAAGAAGGTGAAGTCATCTTATTTATTGATGAATTACACACACTTGTGGGTGCAGGTAAAGGCGACGGTGCCATGGATGCAGGCAATATGTTGAAACCTGCATTGGCGCGTGGCGAATTGCGCTGCGTCGGTGCCACTACTTTAGATGAGTATCGTCAATATATTGAAAAAGATGCGGCTTTAGAACGTCGTTTCCAAAAAGTATTGGTCGATGAGCCAAGTGTAGAAGACACCATTGCAATTTTACGAGGTCTGAAAGAACGCTATGAAGTACACCACGGGGTTAAAATTTTAGACTCTGCGATTATTGCCGCGGCTAAAATGTCGCACCGTTATATCACCGACCGTCAACTTCCCGACAAGGCAATTGACTTGGTGGATGAGGCAGCGTCACGGATTAAAATGGAGCTAGATTCTAAGCCTGAAGCCTTAGATAAATTAGAGCGCCGTTTAATTCAATTGAAACTGCAACTTGAAGCCGTGAAGAAAGATGAAGATGCAGGCAGCCGTGCCGAAGTTGCGCATCTGGAAAAACAAATTATTGAAGTTCAGAATGAATACAATGATTTGGAAGAAGTCTGGAAAGCGGAAAAAACCTTGGTTGAAGGTACTAAGCAAATACAGACTCAGTTAGATCAGGCACGTATGGCATTGCAAAAGGCGCAGCGTGAGAACGACTTGGCAGAAATGTCACGTTTGCAATACGGCGTGATTCCTGAGTTGGAAAAACAACTGGCACAAGATGAGTTGGTTGAAGAGAAAGAAGAACCAAAATTATTGCGTAACAAAGTTACGGACAATGAAATTGCTGAAGTCGTTAGTGCAGCAACGGGCATTCCTGTATCGAAAATGCTGCAGGGTGAGCGTGAAAAACTGCTACACATGGAAGATTTCTTGCATAACCGTGTGGTGGGACAAGACGAAGCTGTGGTAGCGGTATCGAATGCAGTACGTCGTTCACGCGCTGGTTTGTCTGATCCTAACCGTCCAAGTGGTTCGTTCCTGTTCCTTGGCCCAACAGGGGTAGGTAAAACAGAATTGACCAAAGCGTTGGCAAACTTCTTGTTTGACAGTGATGATGCCATGATTCGGATTGATATGTCTGAATTTATGGAAAAACACTCGGTTAGCCGTTTAGTTGGTGCGCCTCCGGGCTATGTTGGTTATGAAGAAGGTGGTGTGTTAACCGAAGCAGTGCGTCGTAAACCGTACAGTGTGGTGTTGTTTGATGAGGTGGAAAAAGCCCATCCGGACGTATTTAACATCTTATTGCAAGTGTTGGATGATGGTCGCCTGACCGATTCGCAAGGTCGCGTGGTGGACTTTAAAAACACTGTAATTGTGATGACTTCTAACTTGGGTTCTCACGATGTACGTGAACTAGGTGACAATCCAACACGTGAAGAAGTACGTGCCGTGGTCATGGCAGCAGTGTCGCAACATTTCCGCCCTGAATTTATTAACCGTATTGATGAATTGGTGGTGTTCCATTCATTGGAAAAAGCACAAATTCGTGGCATTGCCGATATTCAATTGGATCGTTTACGTGCACGATTAAGCGAACGCGATTTGCGCTTGTCGATAGACGATACTGCATTTGATCAATTGATTGAAGCAGGTTTTGACCCAGTCTACGGTGCGCGTCCATTGAAACGTGCGATTCAGCAACAAGTGGAAAACACGTTGGCGCAAAAAATCTTAGCAGGCGACTTTGTTGCAGGCGATACGATTTTAATTAAAGCTGAAAATGGTCATTTGCTGTTTGAAAAAATGAAACTCAGCTAATTGGCTATATGTTAGCAACTTTCAAGAAACCCAGCTTCGGCTGGGTTTTTTATGACTGACAATTCAGGTCACATTAGTAAAATTTTTGGTCAAAAGTGACAGCTATTTTAAATATTTTGTGATAAATATTTTATTTAAGTGATTTATTTGCAAAACAATTATCTTTTTTAAAGAAGATTAATTATAATTTTTTTATCAATAAAAATAGATAAATTCTGAGCAGAATCTATGTCAAAAATAGTATGGGGTGGAATGGGGGTTGCAGTGTTAGCAGGAGCTGCCGCTGCGGGAAATTTATATGCAGATAAGAGCCTGCGTGAGCATTATCAACAAAATTCAAATCCTGCACCTAATATTAGCTTGCAATATACAGACTACCACATGGCGACTTTGACAGGTACTGCCAAATGGAAAATGACCATTATTTCAGACCCGTGTAATGCTAAAGAAAAATTGGTGTTTCACGGACAAGATCAAATTCAGCGGACATGGAAAGGTTACCAAATTGATTCTAAAATGAATTTGGAACAAGGGCAGGGCCAATTTTCCGAGTTATTTCAGCAGCCTTTAAATATGACAACACAAGTAAATTGGTTGGGCGTGTCGACCACAAAATTGAGCATACCTGCCATAGAGAAAAAAGAAGCAGGACTTGAAGCTAAATTTTCGCCTATGCAGATTGAGTTTCAGGCGAAACAAAGTCAAGGGCATCAGAAAATTGTAAATATGAGTTTTGATGTGCCTCAATTGACGGTGCGGGATCAATTTGGACATCTTCAAGTAAAAGGTATGCAGTTTAAAACCAATCAGGCTTTGAATGCACAGTCTTTAGAGCCGGGCTATTTTCAATTCAGTATTGCAGAAATGCAGCGTCAAGACCCAAAAGCAGTGGGTTCAGGCAAAATGAAGGACTTCAGTTGGCGTATGGATACTCAACTGCATGAGCGTACGGTTGATATTCATTCAAAATTTAAAATTGCCGAGTTAGGTTTAAATAATGTGCCTGCCATGCAAGATTTGCAGTTCAATTGGGATGTTAAAGATTTGCAACGCACAAAAATGCAGACCTTTTTTGATATTATTCAAAAACAAAGCAATTCCTGCTTAGAAGCAGAAAACTTTAAGAAAGAAGTTCAACAAGCCTTGTTGGCTGTGATTAATGAGGGCTTTCAGTTCGAATCCAAGAAGAATCAGTTGAAATTAGGCACAGGCAGTATTCGGGCAGATTTGGTTGGTAAAGTGATGCCAGGGCATCAAACCACTGTAGAAGGCTTAGCGAAAATGTTCCCAAGTTTATTGGAAATGCAAACCGATGTGAGTTTTAACAAGCAAGTGGTCAAAACCATTATGAATAATTATATGAATGCTGCAGGTAAAAGCATGTCTGATCAAGAGTTGGAACAGATACTCAGTGCGATGCAAGGCAATCAGCAAATTCAACGTGATGGTGATGAATTTAAACTGTCGATGCATTATCAATATGGTGAAAAGAAGTTTTTAACTGGTCAATAATCTAGATACTGATCTACGATAAAACAAAGCCTGTTCAAATGAACAGGCTTTGTTGTATTGCCATATCGTTTATTTAAACAGGCGGGTGCTGAATTTTCCAAGCACGGTGGATTTTGGTATTGCGTTTGAAATCTTGCCCAATGGTTTCATGGCTAATTTCCTGCACATCAAACATGGCTTCAATTTCTTCATCCATTTCAAAACCACGGTAGTTGTTGGAGAAGTACAGCGTACCGCTTGTGGTTAAGCGGTTCATGGCACGTTTAATTAAAGAAACGTGGTCGCGTTGTACGTCAAACGTTCCGTAGAATTTTTTAGAGTTAGAGAAAGTTGGTGGGTCAATAAAGATCAGATCATATTGTTCATGACCTTCTTTGAGCCATTCAAAACAATCGCTGGCAAAGAATTGATGTTGCTCATCGGCATGGTCTACCGTTAAACCATTCAATACAAAGTTTTCTTTAGACCAGTTTAAATAAGTATTAGACAAATCGACACTGGTGGTGCTTGCTGCACCGCCAAGCGCGGCATGTAAACTTGCAGTCGAGGTATAACTGTATAAATTCAGGAAGTGCTTGCCACGGGCTTCTTTGGCAATGCGTAAACGCATTTGACGATGGTCAAGGAATAAGCCTGTATCAAGGTAGTCGGTGAGGTTGACCAAAATTTTAGCCTGACCTTCCTGCACAATAAAACGCTTCGAGGCTGTACTTTGTTTGGTGTACTGGTTTTTACCTTCTTGACGGGCTCGGGTTTTAATAAATACCGCATCGCGCCCTAAACCTGTAACGGCGCGAATGGCTTGTAAGGCAAGGTTAAAACGCTTTTTGGCTTTTTCAGGGTCAATTTTTTTCGGTGGTGCATATTCCTGCACGTGCAAACGGTCGCCGTATAAATCGACTGCGACATTAAAGTCAGGTAAGTCGGCATCGTATAAACGCAGACAATGCACATTTTCTTTCACGGCCCATTTTTTCAGACTTTGCATATTTTTTTGCAAACGGTTGGTGAAGTCTTCTGCACCTTCAATGGGTTCAAATTGTTGCGGTTGCCAATCTGCCAAGAATGGACGTGCGACTGCTGCAGGTTTGATCGTACCAAAACGGACATAAATTGGTAGTTTACCGTTCATCAAACGTAAAATTTGTGGGTCATTGAAAGCCAACACATCGGCTTGTTCAACTTGGGCTGCAATGACGGCTGCTTTTTGATTTGGGAAATGCTTTTGCAAGAGTGCAGACAGACCCAAATATAAGGCACGGTTTGAGGCTTTATCACCTAAACGCTCACCATAAGGCGGGTTGGTTACAATAAAGGCTTTTTTGCCTTCGGCTTGAAAGTCGGGCCAGTCAGCCAAAGTACGTTCTTCAATTTGAATCTGATCGAGCAGACTTTCAAAGCCTGCCGCAATAATATTTTGCTTGGTGGCTTTGACTGCTTCCCAGTCAGCATCGAAAGCATAAAGTTTTGGCAAGGGTTGTTGTAATGCAGTTTGATGGCGTTCTGCCGCTTCTGCTTTAATACTCATCCATAATTCATGGTCATGACCTTGCCAACCATTAAAACCAAAACGACGTACTAGACCTGGCGCACGGTCAGTCAGCATCATTAATGCTTCAATAATAAAAGTACCCGAACCACACATTGGGTCTAGAATAATGTCGGGTTGAATTTGTTGTAATTGACCTTTTTGCAGAATAGCTGCGGCAAGGTTTTCTTTAATTGGAGCATCGGTCATAAAACGACGATAGCCGCGCTTATGCAATGAATCGCCCGATAAATCAAGGCAGTATGTATGTTCTTTTTTGCCTGCCAACACGTATAAGGTAATTTCTGGCTGTTTGATGTCGATGCTTGGACGTTTGCCCACTGCATCCATAAATGAATCGACCACACCATCTTTAACGCGCAAGGTCGCAAACTGGCTATTTACTTTGATGTCACGTTCAATGTGTAAACGCACTGCAAATGTACTTTGTGGGGCAAAAATGAGTGACCAGTCAAAGCTAAGCGCACCTTCATAAAGCTCTTCGGCTACATCGCGCGCGTCGTGACTGAATTCAATTTCGTGTGTGTGAATTGGCGTAAGGACACGTGAGGCTAAACGTGACCACATGCAGACACGATAGGCATTTTCGAGTGTGCCTTTGAAAATTAAACGACCCGGTAAACGTTCGATATTTTGAATACCTAAACCTTGCATTTCTTCTTGCAATAAGGTTTCAAGTCCATCTGCACAGGTGACCCAATATGTAGAAAGACGGGGTTTCGAATTCATGAAAATTTCCAAAAGCAATTCAGCAATCGGCTATTTTACCGTATTTTGTGCTAGAAAACTTAGTGATTTAGCGTGAATCGTGCAGAATTTTAAAGGTCTTGGTTTGAAGAGTTTCAGGGCATTTTTTACTATTTTTTCTAAAAATGCAGTGAGGATGCAATGACATCCCATAAAATTTTGAGTGATTGTATTGCGCAAGAATAAAAACCTGAATATTCACATGATTGGTATGTATTTTGCTCATACATTGTTGTGATGGTGAACATTTTGCAGATGAGCATCAAACACTGCAAAACAACAATGAAGCGATAAGGGGAATATTTAAATGACCACGGCTACTTTAAACACGGCACAGGCTTTAGCGGCAAATAACGAGATTTTTTCAGTTGCAACTTTAATTTATACGCGATTAAGACGGGTCAGTGGACGTGTGATTGATGTCATGTATCTGGTGGAAAATTCTGACTATGCACGTGCAGTGCTGCAATTAGCGCTCGCTACACACGATGAGGAATTGTGCCGTTATGCGCTGCGCTTAAACAGTATATTGGCTAACTTAATGGATGCTGATGCAGAAATAACGTCGCCGCAGACTGAAGTGCAGCAATTAGATGCAGTAGAAAATATAGATGACTTGACTGAACCGACAGCTGAAGAAATTTATCGGGCGCAGGTGTCGCATCATTATATAGGGGCATTGCGTTAAACGGGGAATAGTACAGACTTTGCCTACATAGCCTGAAGGTTGCGTAGGCTGTTGTAGGCGAAGATTGACCCACCAGATGTTCATCAAGCTCATATCAAGATGATTGGCTAGCAGAGCAGTTAAATATAAATGCCATCCTTTCACATCGCTTTGTAGAGTATTAAGCATGAAAGAAAGTGTAGATGAGTCTGCATGACTTAATTTTTAAAATCATAAGTTTCTTTTGACTAAATCACGCCAAGTTACACTGCTTTGCCAAATCAATTTCTGTATAATGCGTTAACTTAACGTATAAGGAATCTCTCATGCATTTGGCGGCATTGCATACTCCGAGCCAGATTCAATTGAATAAAGATGGGCATTTAAAACACTTTTTAACCATCGAAGGTCTTTCCAAAGAAACCCTCACCCAAATTCTGGACACAGCACAGTCCTTTTTCAATGAACAAAACCAACTGATCACCAATAATTTGCTCGAAGGGCGCACGGTGATGAATTTGTTCTTCGAAAACTCTACTCGTACCCGCACCACATTTGAAGCCGCAGCCAAGCGTCTTTCTGCCAATGTACTCAATATTGATATTGCCCGTTCAAGTACCTCTAAAGGTGAAACTTTGCGTGACACTTTGTGGAACTTAGAGGCGATGGCTGCTGACATTTTTGTGGTGCGTCATTCATCTTCAGGTGCAGCACATTTTATTGCTAAAACGGTTTGCCCAAAGGTTGCCATTATTAATGCGGGTGATGGCCGTCATGCACATCCAACGCAAGCGATGTTGGATATGCTGACCATTCGCCGTGAAACCCAACGACCTTATGAAGAATTAAGTGTTGCGATTATTGGTGATATCAAACATTCACGCGTGGCGCGTTCCGATGTGGCTGCCTTGCAAACACTGGGCTGTAAAGACATTCGCGTGATTGCACCGAACACTTTGTTGCCCTACGGTTTTGATGAATATGGCGCAGGCGTGCGTTTATTTAACAAAATGGAAGAAGGCATTAAAGATTGCGACGTGATTATCACCCTGCGTATTCAAAATGAACGTATTGATTCGCCAGCACTTGCCTCACAAGCCGAATTCTACAAAATGTACGGTTTAAACAAAGAGCGTTTGGCGCTTGCAAAACCAAACTGTATTGTGATGCATCCTGGTCCAATGAACCGTGGTGTCGAAATTGATTCAAGCATTGCCGATGGGCCTCAATCGGTGATTTTAAATCAAGTAACCAACGGTATTGCGGTACGTATGGCGGTATTGGCCTTGGCGATGCAAGGTCAATTGCAAGAACAAGGTTTGATTGACGCGATTGCGGTATAAGGAAAAAGTCATGGCGATTGTAAAAATTGAAAATGTACGTGTGCTTGACCCAATCCAGCAAATTGACCGCGTACAAACGGTATATCTTGAAAATGGCAAGTTGGTTGCAGAAAGTGCAGATATTAGCGAAAGCATAGATGCCCAAGGTCAATGGCTCATGCCAACTATGGTCGATTTATGCGCACGTTTACGTGAACCTGGTCAGCAACAACATGGCACGCTCAAATCTGAAGGCAAGGCCGCACGTGAAAACGGAATTCTGCACTTATTTACGCCACCCGATTCTAAACCAATCGTGCAAGACAACGGTGCACTCATTCATGGTTTGGTCGAAAAAGCCATGTTGGATGGTGGCATTTATTTAGAAGTGATTGGTGCACAAACTCAAGGTTTAAACGGCAAGCAGCCTGCCAATATGGCGGGACTGAAAAAAGGCGGCTGTAGTGCAGTGTCCAATGCCAATGCACCTTTTGAAGATGATGATGTGGTAATTAGGACTTTGGAGTATGCAGCGGGTTTAGACATGACTGTGGTGTTCTATGCTGAAGAACCACAAATTGCCAAAGATGGCTGTGTGCATGAAGGTTTTATTGCTTCGCGTCAAGGCTTACCCATGATTCCGACTTTGGCTGAAACCGTGGCGATTGCCAAGTATTTGCTGATGATTGAAGCCACAGGTGTACGTGCGCATTTTGGTTTATTGTCTTGTGGTGCCTCAGTTGAGTTAATTCAACAAGCCAAAGCTAAAGGTCTGCCTGTTACTTGTGATGTTGCGATGCATCAACTGCATTTAACCGATCAAATTATAGATGGTTTTAACTCGTTAGCGCATGTACGTCCGCCACTGCGCTCTGAAGAAGACAAAGCTTTGCTACGTCAAGGTGTAAAAGATGGCGTGATTGATGCGATTTGTACTCATCACGAGCCTTTAAACAGTTCTGCAAAAATGGCACCATTTGCGGATACTTTATCAGGTTTTACTGCATTTGATACTTATATTCCATTTGGGATTCAACTGATTCAGGAAGGTCTGCTCAGTCCATTGGAATGGGTAGAAAAAGTGACCCTTGCACCTGCACGTGTAGCAAAAATGCAAAGTCGTTGGGAACAGGAAGCGGGTTGGGTCTTGGTTGATCCAGAAGTGGAATGGACGCTCAACAAAGAAACGATTGTGTCACAGGGCAAAAATACGCCTTTAATCAATCAAGTGGTGAAAGGCAAAGCAGTACGCGTCTTTACTGCTTAATTTGCTCTGAATGATATTTTATTTTCAAGTTTAAATAAAAGTCAGCTTCGGCTGGCTTTTTTTTGAATTTTAACAATCCCAAAATAGAAAACTCTACATTCCGTTGACTCAAATTTCACAACAAAATCAAAACACCACAATTTATTACATTTGTTTAAATTTTAAGCATATATATTAAAAAACAACATGAAAACAAAGACAAAAAAGAGGACATATATATGCAAACAGATTTAATAGACTTACTCAAACAAAGTGTGTCATCCATTGTATTAGACGGGGAAACTCAGCATTTGCTTGAAAAAAATCAGGCATTGAATAGTTTTTATCCCATTTTATTGTCTATTTTAAATTCACGTCCTGAACTGATTGATACTCTGCAGCGACAACTAAATCCGCGTGTGGGGGATGTCTTTGGCGCAAATCTATCTTTAAAACAGCAGTTTTTAGATTTGGTCAGCGGCACAGCACCGCAAACCGAAATTGAAAACACCCTGAATCGTTCAATTGCACCTAGTCTAAACTTTCTTGAAAATCAGGCAGGTTCATCAGACCCAGTTGCGATTCAACATTTATTGCAAAATAATTTAGATTCAATTCAGGCAGCTTTGCCGCAGTGGGCAACAGCTTTATTGGCTGCATTGGGGGTAAATAATGCTGCAGGACAAACCGTACATCAAGCACCTGAAGTTATTGTGACTGAGCCAGTAGAAGAACGCCGTTCGTGGTTATTGCCAATTTTAGCTTTAATTATTTTAATTGGTTTATTGGCATTTTTATTCCGTGCATGCAGTGACCGCAACCTAGCGCCTGCAACCACACAGACCCAAGTGGCAGCAAATCAGGCTGCAATGTTACAAGTCAGCACTGGCAGTGATGGTAATTTGGTGACCTGTCAAATTTTGTTAAATAATCCAAGCTATATGGAAATTTTGCAAAATGAAGTGAAGCAAATTTTTAATCATCCAACAGGTTGTGGTGCAGAAAATTTTACCAACTATCATTCAGAATTTATTGATCAGGATGTGATTCCAAGCGTGTTGAAAATGCTGAAAGGGGTACCGAATGTCAATTTAAACTGGRTGGGCAATCAACTGTCTATTCAAGCAGCGAACCCTGCCGATGCAGAGCGTTTAGCCAGTCAAATTCGTCCATTGGCTAAAAACATGACTGTAGTGACTCAGCAACCTGCAGAAAACACAGTAACCGATGTCAATCAGGCTGTAACCAGCAGTATTAGTAATGCCGAGCAGGCTTTGGCTGCAATTAATCCTGACAATATCCGCGCGTTAGATGTTGCGACGGCACTCAATATGCAAATCATTAATTTTGATTCTGCATCGACTGAAATTCCAGCAGCCAATAAGTCTATTTTAGATCAGGCTGCGGTATTGATGCAGCGCGCGCCACAAGTGCAATTAACCGTGAAAGGGCACACCGATGCCGTAGGTGATGCCAATGCCAACAAGACATTGTCACAACAACGTGCGCAAGCCGTGGTCGATTATTTAGTATCACGTGGTGTAAACCCAGGTCAGCTGCAAGCCATTGGTTTTGGTTTAGAGCAGCCGATTGCGTCAAATGCAACCCCAGAAGGCCAATTTAAAAACCGCCGTATTGAGTTTGAAGTCTTGAATGTAGATACAGGCACGGTACGTAGTGTGGAAGATGCAGGCGTGGTAGAGCAAAAGGCGCCTCAATCTTAAAATAGGTCTATTTTCTTGTAAGCCTTCACTTTGCAAAGTGAAGGCTTTTTTATTGCGGATCAATCCCGAAGCATTGTTCATAAATGGTGCGTAAAGTCAAAGCATTGGGCTTAGAAGCTTGTATGACTTTCGGGATCTTAAGCAATCTCAAGTGGAACGATTAAAAAGATGCAGGTTTATTATAATAACCAGAATCTCGATACTTTGCGCGAATATTATCCTAATGGAATGAGTACCTGAAACTTTGATGATCAACTAAATACTTTGGATAGTGTTCGTCAAAAAGTATGAAAGTGTGTAGTGCTGGTACTGACGGTTAAGGTGAAAACACCCAAGACCCTATTGGTTTATTACATTAAGTTGAAAACTTTGCCATTGCAAACCGAATCTTTGCCAATCAATATGTTGGTTCAAATGGAAGACACTCCTTGGCTTAAGTCGAAAAGCTGGATGTGATTGAGTGGATTCGTACTATTTTACGATGCGTCTTATTATCCCAAACAGCTACAATCGATTATCGGCAGGGCGTGAGTGATTATCTGACTCAGACCAGGCACTCGCATTTATGGCATGAGCAAATACGTTTTATAAAAGCAGATAGACATCAATTTGCCCAGCAAGCACAGCTAGAAAACTTGCAGTTTGATGCGGCCAGGGCGATTTGTGGCGCATTATGTACCAGTAGAAAAAATATTATTTTTTCAAGATATTTACCAAACATTAAAACCTGTAGCGATTTTATTAAGCTATGATCTGATGCAGCAGACTGAAAATATAGAATTGCGGTGGATGCAGAATTTGGCTTTGGATTGTGGTTTAACTGCAATACAAGCAGAAAAAATGCTTGCACGATTATTTGGAGAATTTCATTTAATTGCTGCAGATACACAGACGGGATTGCTGGCTCTAGTCGGTTTCCGCCAGTGTAAAAGGTATTGTTAACTCATGAGTTATTATGGTTTTTTGCGTAGAAATAGTTGAGCTAGATTCAATCAGTAATCTTTGTAGTAAAAGTATCAGCACAAGAAAAGTCAGATGAGGGAAAGAGAAAGAATGTCAGCATATTACACTTTACTTAAACGTGAACAACATGCCGATGGTTGCTGTACTGCGTACTATCGTTGCAACATTCATGCACAAGGTGCGTGGAACCCGCATGAACAACACATGGCACCTGCAACGGGTATATTATGTGCAGAGCTTGAGCAATTTATGCTGCGTGATGATATGCGCATTGGTCGGGTTGGTTTAGATATTTTTGGCTTGATTGCCTTTGGGGAGTTTAGTATCACTACCCGTATGATCCGACCAGGTAAAACCATTGAGTTGATTGAAGCGGAAATGTGCGCTGAAGGAAAAACCTGTATTGTGGCGCGCGCATGGAAAATGAAGACCTCAGATACACGCGCGATTGCAGGACTGGAAGATTTACCCATAGAAAACCCTGAATATTTGTCCCATTGGGATGGTATGCGTTGTTGGCCAGGCGGCTATATTCAAAGTATTGAAACACGTGCGCATCCGGATCGTCGTGCAGGTAAGGGCATCGTTTGGTTAAGAAACCAATTTGATATGGTCGAAAATCAAAGCACCTCCAGTTTTGTGCGTTTATTGGGGATGGTGGATACCGCCAATGGCGTAGTACCACGCATAGACCCAAATGCGGGTTGGGGTTTTCCAAATCTAGATTTGCAAATCCATTTACACCGATTGCCGCAAGGTGAATGGTTAGGTTTAGAAGTGACACAACAATATGGTGAAGATGGAATCGGCTTAACGAGTGCTATTTTGCATGATACTCAAGGGCCATTTGGGCGCAGTGAGCAGATTTTAACTTTGCGCCAATTCTAAATCTATTCAACATCAAACAAAAAACATCAGGACGAATTGCTTCGTCCTTTTTTTATTGGCATGCTGTGTGCAGATTATTTCATCTTATTTTATCTGAAAATATTATGCGAATTAGTTTGATTGGTGCAGGGCGCGTTGCACATCATTTGGCTCATGTTTTAAACGCACAGCATCAAATTGTGCAAATTTATAGCCGTAGTCTGGACAAAGCACAGCATTTGGCTGCGCAGGTTGGCGCAGAAGCGATTGCAGAAGTAGAACATCTTCATTCAGACCTAGATTTAGTGATTATCGCAGTGAGCGATCAGGCCATTGCACAGGTGATTCAGGAAGTTCATCGTGACTTAAATCATGTGTTGATTGTGCATACCTCAGGCAGTACTAAACTAGATGTATTGCGACAGTATCATGCACGTTCAGGGGTATTTTATCCCTTGCAAACCTTTAGTCTAGAGCGCGAAATTGACTGGTCAGAAACGCCTTTATTGATAGAAGCTGCCCTTGCTGAAGATCAGCAGCTTTTAATGACTTTGGCAAATAGCCTAAGCAAAAGAGTCTATGCTTATACTTCAGAACAGCGTTCAAGTTTGCATTTGGCTGCGGTATTTGCCTGTAATTTTAGTAATTATTGCTATGACATGGCCAAGCAACTGGTCGATGCTCAGCAAGTAGATTTTAGTTTGCTATATCCGCTTATTTTGGAAACTGCGCATAAAGCGATCCAAAATGCCCCGTATCACATGCAAACAGGGCCTGCTATGCGGGGTGATCACAATATTTTAAACATGCATCAAGACGTATTGGCAGCAGGGCAGCAACATGCACTTGCCGAAGTTTATGCGCTAATGAGTCAACAGATTTTAACGCGGCATCAACCCTAGTCATTTGATGCGATAAAACGAGTTCACATAACAAATGCTTCCTTGTGGAAGCATTTTTTCTAGCAGAAATTAGTTAATTTTTTTGAAGATAAAGTCATTAATCTTATGACCTGCTTCAATTCCACGACGTTCAAACTTGGTTTGTGGACGCCATTCAGGACGCGGGTAGCTATTGCCTTTACCCGCCAAATTTTCTAAACGTGGACGATTGTCCAATACATCTAGCATCCATTCTGCATACGGTTCCCAGTCGGTTGCAGCATGGAACGTCCCGCCCAACGCTAATTTTTGCTCTACCAATTCCATACGTTCATGGGCAACGAAACGTCGTTTGAAATGACGTTTTTTCTGCCATGGGTCTGGGAAATAGAGTWGAACCGTATCAATGCTGTTGTCTGGCATTTCACGTAGCACTTGAATTGCATCGGCATCTAAAACACGTAAATTGCTTAAACCTGCTGTACCTGCTTCATAAACACATTGTGCAATCCCTGGAATATGGACTTCAATCCCGACAAAGTTACGTTCAGGATTGGCCTGCGCCATCAGTACCAAAGAACGACCCATCCCGAAACCAATTTCTACGGTGAGCGGGCGTTCAGGGTGTTCAAAATGCTGACGTAAATCGCCAACAGGATATTCCAAAATTAAGTTACCGTATTGTTCCAAGGCACTACGTTGTGACGTATTCAATGGTGAAGAACGGCGCATGAACGTTACAATTTCACGATGCTCGTTGAGGTTGTCCAGCTCGACAACGTGCTGGTCTAATTGATCGTTCGACATAATTTTGGCAAATCTAATAAATTCGAATGCGGTATTTTAAGTCCTGAGCCTTTGAAGTCAAATTTTTTCGCTGTTTTTCGCAGCGCCGCGCAAGATTGCGATCCATCTGCATCGTTTGAGCATAAAAAATGCCGAATCATCAAGATTCAGCATTCAGTGCCTTTAACAGTGTTTTAATATTTTTTCAGTAATTACGGATTGGTACTGTATTGATCAATTAAGGTGTGACTGGCCTCATTTAATCCAATAATATACACTTTAACTTGTTGAGCTTTAAATTTGTTCACCACGGTATTTAGCATATTTACAGAGGTAATATCCCAAATATGGGCATGCGTTAAGTCGATGGTGACATTGCTAATATCTTCTGAAAAATCAAAAAACTGATAAAACTTTTCCGAACTACTAAAGAAAATTTGCCCAGAAATCACATATTGGCGAGTATGTTCGCCCAATAAAAATGAGCTGACTTTAACTTCACTTTCCAGTTTATTCACCAAAAATAGAGCAGAAAGCAGTACGCCAACAAAAACACCCAAAGCAAGGTTGTGGGTAGCTAACACTACAATCACCACAGCTAACATAACAATATTGCTTTGTTTAGGATGTTTTTTAAAGTTACGGATGGAATCCCAGTTAAAAGTCGTGAAAGACACCATAATCATAATTGCGACCAGTGCTGCCATAGGAATATATGCCAACCAATCTTTGAGAAACACCACCAAGCACAGTAAAAATACCCCTGCAGTAAGTGTAGATAGACGTGTGCGCGCCCCAGAACTGACGTTGATAATAGATTGCCCAATCATGGCACAGCCTGCCATACCGCCCATAAAGCCACTAACAATATTGGCATAGCCTTGACCGCGACATTCCTGATGCCGATCTGCTTCTGTGCCTGTGGCTTCATTGACAATCGTGGTGGTCATCATGGTTTCAAGCAAACCGACTGTGGCTAAGGTCATGGCATAAGGGAAAATAATCGATAAAGTTTCAAAATTTAGCGGAATGTCAGGTATTATAAAAATAGGCAGCGTATCTGGAAATTGTCCCAAATCGCTTACGGTGCGCGTATCTGAACCAAGTAATATAGCAACCACACTTAGTACAATAATGCAGACCAAAGGTGAGGGGATGCTTTTACCAATTTTAGGGATGTAAGGAAATAGATAGACCACCGCCAAACCTAATCCTACAAACAAATAGCCTAAGCCATCCATTTGCGATAATTCAGGCAGTTGTGCCACAAAAATTAAAATCGCCAAAGCATTTACAAAGCCATAAACTACCGATTGCGAAACAAAACGCATCAGTTTTGCAACTTTAAAATAGCCTGCTATAACCTGAATCAGCCCTGTGAGTACCGTGGCTGCCAATAAATATTGCAAACCATGTTCTTTGACTAGGGTAATCATAAGCAATGCCATAGCGCCTGTTGCGGCAGAAATCATGGCAGTACGCCCACCAAAAAAAGCAATCGTGACCGCAATACAGAACGAGGCATATAAGCCGACTTGCGGATCGACGCCTGCAATAGCCGAAAAGGCAATTGATTCAGGAATTAATGCCAAACCTACGACTAAACCCGCCAAAACATCGGTACGGATATTGGAAAACCACTCTTCTTTTTTCAGGCTAATCACTATCTCAATTTCATGAAACTTTAAAGGGCTGTATGATAAAACATCTTGAGATAAAAAAAGCAGCTAAAACAGACTTGAAAAAGCCTGAATTTTGCAGGATAGTCAAACCGTAAGGGCTTTTTAAGACATTTACGTTTTTTGCAATTCATAGGTTCAATCACTTGCAAGTTTGTGACAGGCGATTTAGAAAAGAGATAGTTATATAACAAGGATCAAATATGAAGCTTTATTATTCACCAGGCGCATGTTCTTTAGCAGCACATATTATTTTAAATGAAGTGAATGTCGATTTTGATATTGAACGTGTGGATTTAAAAACCCATAAAACAGAAAAGGGTGTCAATTATTACGAAATTAACCCTAAAGGCTATGTACCTGCTTTAGAAATTAACCCGGGTTTGATTTTGACGGAAAACGTAGCAATATTGCCATTTTTAGCGCAGCAAGACCCTAAACAAGACTTAATTCCGCCATCTGGTTTAGGTCGTGCTAAAGTTTTGGAATGGTTAGGTTATTTAAACTCAGAATTACATGACGCTTACTCAGTATTTTTTGGCGCGCCTTTAGATGCAGAAGCCAAAGAAAAAGCGTATGCAGAAATTGATCGCTTGTTGACTTATATTGATCAAGCAATTGAATCATCAGACCATGAATATTTGGTGGATGATAACTTCGGCCCAGCCGATGCGTATTTGTTTGTCATCACCAATTGGTCAAACCACATTGAGCATGATTTAACCCCTTATAGCCATGTGGTTGAAATCCGTAATAAAGTTGCTGCACGTCAGTCGGTACAAATTGCGATGCGTGATGAAGGCTTGATTCCTTAATCGGCTTTTATTCACCAGAACCAGGTAGTAAAAAAAGACGTTGAGTTGATACTTAACGTCTTTTTATTTGAGTTGTCGAACTTGGAAAAGACCGTGCAACTTTTTTATGATTACTTAAAGAAATAACCCGTTTCAGGTGAGCTGGCATTCGCCATACGCTTACGTGGCATACGTCCTGCCAAATAAGCTTCTCGCCCTGCTTCTACAGCTTTACGCATAGCAGAAGCCATCAATACAGGGTTTTGTGCAGCTGCAATTGCAGTATTCATGAGTACGCCATCACAGCCTAATTCCATGGCAATCGCCGCATCACTGGCTGTACCTACACCTGCATCCACCAATACTGGTACTTTGGCATTTTCTTTAATAATAGAAATGGTGTGCGGGTTTAAAATACCTAATCCAGAACCGATCAGGCTACCCAATGGCATAATGGCCACACAACCCATACTTTCCAGTTCTTGTGCCACAATCGGGTCGTCTGATGTGTAGACCATGATCTCAAAACCATCGTCAATCAGCGTACGTGCAGCTTTTAATGTTTCGGTGATATTTGGATAGAGGGTTTTTTCATCGCCCAATACTTCCAGTTTTACCAAGTTGTGACCATCGAGCAATTCACGCGCCAGCATACAAGTACGCACGGCACTGTTGGCATCGAAACAGCCTGCGGTATTCGGCAAAATAGTGTATTTTTCAGGTGGAATCACGGAAAGTAAGTTGGGTTGATCAGGATGTTGCCCAATGTTTACACGACGAATGGCAACCGTGACAATTTCTGCGCCACTGGCTTGAATCGCCAAATCAGTTTCGGTTAAATCTTTATATTTTCCCGTACCCACCAACAAACGTGAATTAAAGGTACGTGAACCGATTTTAAATGTATCTTGCATGGGTGCTCCAGATTAGCCGCCACCAACGGCATGAATAATTTCAATGCGGTCTTGATCGCAAATAGGGGTTTCGGCAAGTTTACTTTTGGCAATAATTTTTTCGTTTTGCTCCACAGCAAAACGTTTGCCTTCTAAATCTAATGCCTGAATCAGTTGTAACAGGGTCGTGTGAGAGGTCTGTTGTGCTTCGCCATTCAGATAAATTTGCATGACCGAGAATCCATCTTCAAAATTACAAAATACAATTGAGCTTTATTTGGCATATTTCATGGCTTGCCATGCTAAGGTCAGCCAACCAGCAATCATGAGAGCACCACCAATTGGGGTAATCATGCCCAAACCGCGTACAATGTCCAATGCCATGATATAAAGTGAACCGCAGAAAAATAAAATACCCAGTTGGATTAGAATAAAACTGGCTTTAATGGGAAGTTGTGGAATCACTTTAGCTAAGATGCTTAATGCCAAAAGTCCAAGAGCATGATAGAAAAAATAATCTGTTGCAGTTTGCCACCAACCCAATTGAACCTCAGTTGCACGGGCTTTTAAACCATGTGCACCAAATGCACCGAGTAATACCGCAACCGCTAAATTCAAGGCAGAAATTGCAATCCACATACGCAAATTGACCTATTTAATTTTGCGCTTAACCTTAGCACATTTTTAAGCTTGGGAAAATCTGAGAATTGCCTGCCCGTATGTGGGTTGTACAAATCCAAGACAATAAAAAAGGGCAGTTTGCCCAATTTTATTTTTCGATGTGTTTGTATTCATCTTGAGAGTGTCAGTTTAGTTTGATGACATTGCCACTTTAATTTTTTCCATGGCATTTTTTTCGAGCTGACGAATACGTTCTGCTGAAACATTATATTCTGCTGCCAATTCATGCAGGGTCGATTTATCATCATCTAACCAGCGACGCTGCAAAATGTTACGTGAACGATCATCCAACTGCTCCATGGCTTCATGTAGGGCAGAAGTGCTTTGTTCTTCGTAGTCTTCGTTTTCGACCAAACGTGCAGGGTCGTAACGGTTATCTTCCAAATACAATGCAGGTGCAACATAAGTTGAACCTTCATCGTCATCATCGCCCTGTGCTTCAAAAGCTGCGTCATAAGCCGTTAAACGACCTTCCATTTCCAAGACTTGTTCTGCAGTCACATTTAAGTCATTGGCAATAGATTGTGCTTCTTCAAGCGTCAGTTTCTTGCTAGATTTTTTGAGACTACGCAAATTAAAGAACAATTTACGCTGTGCTTTGGTGGTGGCAATTTTAACAATACGCCAGTTACGAATAACATATTCGTGAATTTCAGCTTTAATCCAATGCACGGCAAATGACACCAAACGCACGCCCATATTCGGGTCAAAGCGTTTCACGGCTTTCATTAAGCCCAAGTTGCCTTCCTGAATTAAATCGCCCTGCGGTAAACCATAGCCCGCATAACTTCGTGCAATATGCACCACAAAACGTAAATGCGACATGACCAACATTTTGGCCGCGTCTAAATCTTGATCGTAATAATAACGCTCGGCTAACTCTTTTTCTTGTTCAGCCGTTAAAATAGGAATTTGGTTAACAGTACTAATATAAGCCCCGAGGTTTACCCCTGGTGCAGATAATGACAGGGGCATCAACTGATTGCTGCTGTCACTCATGAGATCTCCTTATAGGATTTGGTAGGTAAAATAACCGATGTCTTTATCTTAATGCCAATATTCTACTTAAATAAGTAAAATTGGTGTAGATATGTAAATCTTTATAGCAACAAGTGGCGAATATTAAGTCATTAAAACAAATGAACCATCAAACAGATGCACTTATTGCGATACTTTGGGCTTGGCAATGTCAATCACGTAATGAAACTCTGTCGCCGAAATTTGGCTGGCTTCACAGCTGTATTGATGTAACTGACAATAACGCGCCACATCTTGCTGGCTGTGCGGATCAGATGACTTCAATAAAAACCGAGCAGAATCTGAATGTTTAAGGGCGCGTTTTAGCATCAATAAAGGCATAGGACAAGGTTGTCCCATGGCATCAATCACTATGATAGGTTGTTCAGCATCACACAGCATTGAAGTAAAATTTCGCCTTAAAAAACAGAATGATCATACTAGCAAATTCACTCACAAATCCCAAATAAATTTCATCCGAAGCATAGGGGCTATTCATTGCACGGCTTACTGCACATTAGGGGTAGAGAATTGGTTTAATCTCTAAGAAATTTGCAATAAATCTATAGCTCAAAATTCTGCTAAGTCACTTAACAGAAATAAAATTTTTCTATTTGTTCAAATCTTTTTAAACTGAACAAGATTAATCAAAAAAAATCTATTAATTGTCATAAAGCCGTGTTAAGCTCGATGCGTATTTAGGATTATAGATAGACAATCGTTGTTTGTCGCCCTATTACAAATGGATGTAACCGGGATTTTGTTAATAGTTATACAGAATGATTACAAGCTTAGAAATAAAAATATTTTTAAACTTTGTTTGCTCTGCTGTTTGCAACACCGGGTGGTCCTTCTTTTTAATCAATGAGGATTAACTTATGACAGCTCGTGAACAAGGCGTAGTTAAATGGTTCAACGACACTAAAGGCTTTGGCTTTATCCAACGCAATGGCGGCGACGATGTATTCGTTCACTTCCGTGCGATCCAAGGTGACGGCCACCGTTCACTTCGTGACGGCCAACGTGTTGAATTCAGCGTAGTAAAAGGCCAAAAAGGCTTCCAAGCTGAAGAAGTACAGCCACTAGACTAATCTCTCGATTATTCTAAAAAAACGCTCCAATCATGATTGGGGCGTTTTTTATTTGTATTTCTGTTTATAATAGGTCAGTTTTTTGTCTGTATAAGTTCGAGCATATATTTATGTCTTCTGGTTTTGAAACCTTAAATTTACATCCGCAATTGAAACAGGCTATTGATGCTTTGGGTTTCAAGGAAATGACGCCAATTCAGCAAAAGGTTTTAAAATTTACTTTGGCTGGACATGATGCTATTGGTCGTGCGCAAACAGGTACAGGAAAAACTGCTGCCTTTTTAATTAGTGTCATCAACGATTTATTGAATAACCCAATTCAAGGGCAGCGTTATCGTGGTGAACCGCGTGCTTTGATTTTGGCACCTACACGTGAATTGGCTTTGCAAATTGAAAGTGACGCAAAAGATCTGACCAAATATACCGACTTAAATGTGGTGACTTTGTTGGGTGGTGTAGATTTTGATAAGCAAAAGTCACAACTCAATAAAAACTTTGTTGATATTATTGTTGCAACACCAGGGCGCTTAATTGATTTTGTAGAACAAAAAGAAGTTTGGCTCGATCAAATTGAATTTTTAGTGATTGATGAAGCAGACCGTTTACTAGATATGGGCTTTATTCCCGCGGTAAAACGTATTGTGCGTTATTCACCGCGTAAAGAGCAGCGTCAGACGTTAATGTTCTCTGCAACTTTTAGTTATGATGTATTGAACTTGGCTCAACAGTGGTTATTCGAACCTGTTACAGTGGAAATTGAACCTGAAAAGAAAACCAATGCCGATGTTGAGCAACGGGTATATATGGTTGCTAAAACTGATAAATATAAATTGCTTGAAGAAATTTTACGTGATGAGCCTATTGAAAAAGTCATGATTTTTGCTAATCGTCGTGATCAGGTGCGTAAGCTTTATGATCATTTAAAGCGAGATGGCTATAAAGTAGTGATGTTGTCGGGTGAGATTGCACAAGACAAACGCTTAAAAATGCTGGATCAATTCAAAAACGGTAAACATAACATCATGATTGCAACTGACGTTGCAGGGCGTGGTATTCACGTCGATGGTGTGTCGCATGTAGTGAATTTTACTTTGCCTGAACAGTCTGATGATTACGTCCATCGTATTGGTCGTACTGGTCGTGCAGGTACACAGGGTGTGAGTATTAGCTTCTTGTCTGAAGATGATGCGTTCTATTTGCCAGAAATTGAAAAGGCGATTGGTCAAAAATTGCCATTAACGCGTTTAGATGGTTATTGCTAATCATTAAATTTTTAAGCTATTTTTAGTTTAAATTTTGCTGTTCTTAGTTTAAAAGTCGCTCTCAGTGGAGCGACTTTTTTTGTATTGGGTTGTTGAGTTGTCTTGTCGTATTTACTTTGCCTGACATCTAAAGGTCAGCACAGTTTGGTAGTCATCATCACGAGCAATATCAGTATTGCGTCCTGCARTCGTACCTAAAACATTTGCAGCTGCTTGAATCATTTGTCCCGTTTGTTCATCTACCACACCTTTGAGTGCGCCGTTATAAGATGTTTTTTCATCGACCAAGACTGGAGCGGCACGCGTACCACAGGTTTTATTGGCAGCTGTAATTGCATTATTTTTAGAAATAATATTACTTTTACCTAAACCTGTGACTTCATAAAGGTTGTTTTCTTTTTGAATGGCAAGAGAATTATTCGGTGTGGTGGCACATGCTGTTAAAAGTGCAAAAACGGCAAGGCTAGAAAAGGTGACTATTTTTTTCATATCTACCTCAGGGTTATAACGCTGTCGCGCGTATTGTTTGTTGATGATATTTCAATACAAATGAGCAGAGATTGAAAATAACAATTTGATCTAGTTGAACATAATCTGGCTGTTTTTAAATGTAGACACTGTATATGCTGTGTTGATAATTCGTCATTGATTTATACGCATCAAACCCAATGTATTATGCAATTTTATGCTCTTAAGCTATAAATAAATGAGTCAAAGCATCAATTTTGAGATATTTTGCGCAGGTTCATCTTAAAAGCGCAGGCATCCAGACTCTAATCAGAATCTTGCAAATAAGCATACGGAAATAGCGCAATTTTTTGAGTTTATGCTAATCTTAACTGAGCTTTTTGAAATAGTTATATAAGTTAATGACGGATACAGCGATAGAAATCGTTCATCAGAATATTCATCAACGCCAGTCTATGGGGCAGTTAGTTGATCCTGCACCAAATGCTGTGCAGCTTGAAATGGCTTTTCAGGCCGCTTTAACCGCGCCAGATCATCATCGTTTAAAACCTACGCGCTTTGTGGTAGTTACTGCTGAACAGCGTGCAGCATTTGGTGAGTTACTTTTTCAGGCTTTGACAGATATGGGCGAAACTGATGCAGTCCAGTTAGAGCGAGTGAAACAACATCCGTTTCGTGCGCCACTTTTGGTGTTGGCGTTAACGCAATTTCAGGATCATCCGAAAGTCCCACGTTTTGAGCAGACTTTAAGTACAGGTGCTGCGGTACAGAACTTTTTATTGTCTTTGCAGGCACAGGGTTTTGCCAGTATGTGGCGCAGTGGRGCAGTCGTTGAGTCGAACTTGCTAAAACAAGCTTTAAACTTAAATTCAGATGATTTTATTTCAGGCATTATYTATGTGGGAACAGCGGCCAAAGCCATTCCTGCGCGCGCTGAGATCAATACGCAAGCTTATGTTCGTTATTGGAACGGATAAGTCTATTTTTTAGGATATAACAATAATGTCAGAAGTAAACTTTACCGATTTGGTTGAACCTGTTGCAGTAGATCGAAAAACTGCGTTACGCATTACAGTATTGGGTGGTGGCAGTTTTGGCACAGCAATGGCCAATACAGCAGTCCGTAATGGCTGTGACACGATGATTTGGATTCGTGACGAAGCGACTGCCAAAGAAATTAATGAAACGCATATTAATCGACGTTATTTACCAGATTTTCAGTTGGAACAGGACTTAAGAGCCGTTTCAGACTTAGAAACTGCAGTCCGTGACCGTGACATTATTTTAGTGGCTATTCCAAGTCATTCGTTCCGAAGTGTGTTGCGTCAAATTAAGCCTTTTATTAGTGCCCAAGCAGTGGTGTCTTTAACTAAGGGGATTGAAGCCAAAACTTTTAGTTTTATGAGCGATATTATCCGCGAAGAATTACCAGAAGTGCCGTATGGCGTATTGTCTGGCCCGAACCTTGCCAAAGAAATTGTGGCGGGGCAGCCTGCAGGTACGGTCATTGCCAGTCATTCTGAATTGGTGCGTTATGCGGTGCAACAAGCTTTGCATAGTGCCTTATTCCGTGTTTTTGCCAGTGATGATGTGAATGGTGTGGAATTAGGCGGTGCACTGAAAAATATTTATGCAGTAGCAATGGGGATGGCGGCAGCCTATAACGTGGGTGAAAACACTAAAAGTATGATTTTAACCCGTGCATTGGCAGAAATGAGCCGTTTTGCGGTGAAACTTGGCGCAAATCCATTGACCTTTTTAGGTTTGTCGGGTGTTGGCGACTTATTTGCAACGTGTAGCAGTCCATTGAGTCGTAACTATCAAGTAGGTTATGCATTGGGTAAAGGCAAAACGTTGCAACAAGCCACGGAACAATTGGGGCAAACAGCTGAAGGAATTAATACCATCGTGCAAGTGCGTGCGCGCTCGAATGAATTAGATGTGTATATGCCAATCACTTGTGCGCTTTATGAAGTGATTTTTGAAGGTGCGCCGCCCATGAACATTGCACTGTCTTTAATGAAGAATGGACATCGTAGTGATGTGGAATTTGTCTTGCCACATCATCTAGTTTAGTTTTACATCCATCAAAACAGCGCCACAGCAGGTAAAAACTTGCTTGAAATATGACAGTTTGGTGAACTGAATTGTCATATTCTCAGGTTATACTGAGCGTATAATTTGAGTTAAATTGACACAACTTAATCTGTTTCATCCTATAAGGAAATTCTATGCAACTGACTCTTGTTCGTCATGGTGAAGCCGCTCCTGCAGTGATGGGTAATGATCATCAGCGTCCATTGACTGAGCGTGGTCATATACAAGCACAAGAAACAGCGGACTTTTTAAAGAATATTATTCAGCCCGATGTATTTGTGGTCAGTCCTTTACTACGTGCACAAGAAACTTTGGCACATTTGCAGCAATATTTTAAAGATGTGCCTGTGGTGGTATGCAATGCCATTAAACCTGAAGATGATGCAAAAGTAGCAGTAGAATGGTTGTCGCAATTACCGTATGAGTCAATTGCAGTGGTATGTCACATGAATGTGGTGGCTTATATGTCTGAGATTTTAACATCAGAATCGTTTAATCCGTATCAATTGGCAGAAGCACGGATTTATGAACAGGCTGTGATTGCTGCGGGACTTTCAACCCAACTCAAAAGTTTTATTCCAAACGCATAAAATAAATGTATAAAGTTAAATACAATTCAACGGTAGAACGATAATAATGCTGTATTTATGGATGCCAGAAGCCAATGGGGTTTGGCAATGGTCAACAGGGGAACATTGGACGCAGGCAGATAATCTTGATGCCTTGATTCAGTCATTGCAGCCTTTTCAAGGGAAAGATGCTGTGGTGTTTTTTCCAAGCCGTGATGTACAAATCATGCAACAAACTTTGCCTAAAGCCCAATATAAACAATTGGGTGCAGATGGCGTGAAGTATTTATTAGAAGAATATACCGTATTGCCAATTGATGCGATGCAGGTGGTTCATCATTTTGTGCCACCTGAGCGAATAACCGTGTTGGGAATGGCTAAGCATAGTATTGAAACCTATTTGCATGTATTCAGTTTGTTACCAGTTAAAATTAGTGCATTGTTACCTGACTTTTTAATTTTGCCGCAACCTGAAGCAGGACAAACGGTGATTGGAAATATTTGCGGACGTTTACTGGTACGTGAAAGTGAATTTTTAGGTTATTCAGTTGATGATTTGGCGCTTTATTTAGATTATCAAACTGCAGAACGCAATTATAGAATCACCAACTTCTGTGCAGAGCAGATGCAAAGTATTGAAGCATTTGTAACCCAAGAGCAGTTAGAAAGTTTTCATTATGTTGTGCCTGTATTGCCTAAAGCCAAACAGCATCCATTCAATATGCTACCAAAAGCCAAGCACGACACGGGTGTTTCAGGTTATTGGAAAGCCTGTGCTGCAGTACTCCTTGGGATTTTAATTGTACAATTTAGCTATGATGCACTGCGCTGGAGCAAACTTAAAAAAGTAGCTGATCAAACAGCGATTCAAGCCATAGAACAGTATCAATATTGGTTTGGCGCAAACAGCCGTATTACCGAACAAAATATTCAAAGTCAGTTTCAAAGTCAGGTACGCATGAGTAAAAATGCAGATACTCAAGCGCTGCAATTGCTTAGTCGCGTTGGCCCTGTGTTGATGCAAAATCAAATTGTGGCTAATCGTGTGAGTTATGATGCGAATATGTTGAACATGGAGTTGAATGCCAACTCGGCAGCAACCTTGCAAGCACTCACCCAACAATTAAATCAGCAAGGTTTTAAGGTCGAGCTAGGTAATATTCAGCCGAGTGCATCAGGCGCAGTAGGATTGGTGAAAATACAATAATGAAAGCCATGGAAAAAATGTCCACTTTGATGGATCGACGTATTGAACTGATACAAGATTATTTAGATCGTTTAAATCCACGTGAACGTGTTTTGGTGGTCTTTACCACAATCTTTGTGATTGTTGCTGCTGTAGGTTCGGCTCTGTGGTATATGCATGCTGCGGCCGAAAAACAGCAAAAACGGGTGAATGACCTTAAAGACTTGGTGGTGGTGATGCAAAGTCAAGCGGTCACCATGAAACCTGCTAATGATGCACAACTCAGTGCAGCCGATAAGATTCAGCGTGTGGCTCAGCAACAGGGCTTATCGGTCGCTTCGCAGCAAAGTGGCGACAAGATGCAACTGGTGGCGAGTCATGCTAATTATGCTGTATTGGCAAATTTTTTAACCCAATTGGCGCAAATGGGTTTAAGTATCGAAAAAATGGAATTAATTTCTGAAGCAGGGCAGATTAAATTAACTGCGACAGTCCAGTAAAGGCTAAAAATAAAGTCCGAAACTCGGAAAATAAACTCATGTCAAGCATAGCGTTTTGAATGGGCTAAGCCTATAATATGGCGACTTAGAAAGCAGTAGACTTTTGCAGATATGTTGTATTCTCTAGCCCGCCCGCTGTTATTTTCTTTAGCACCAGAGCGTGCACATGAGCTGACACTATCACTGTTGAAATCGAGCCATAAAATGGGCTTGATGCGTCAAAAGACTGTAGCGAAACCAGTGACTTGTATGGGAATTGAATTCCCTAATCCAGTAGGTTTGGCAGCGGGTCTAGACAAAAATGGTGCGTATATTGATGCCTTAGCTGGTTTGGGCTTTGGGTTTATTGAAATTGGCACCATTACGCCACGTCCTCAAGCGGGCAATCCGCATCCACGTTTATTCCGTATTCCACAGGCCAAAGCCATTATTAACCGTATGGGTTTTAATAATGATGGGGTCGATCAGCTGATTGAAAACGTCAAAGCGGCAAAATTTAAAGGCATTTTGGGAATTAATATTGGCAAAAATGCCGATACACCAGTTGAAAATGCAGTAGATGATTATCTGATTTGTTTAGAAAAAGTCTATAACTATGCCTCTTATATTACTGTAAATATTTCATCACCGAATACCAAAAACTTGCGTAGTTTACAAAGTGGTGATGCGCTGACTGAATTATTGCAAACGTTAAAACAACGTCAGTTGGAGTTGGCTGAAGAGCATCAGCACTATGTGCCGCTAGTGTTAAAAGTTGCCCCAGATTTAGATGCAGAAGATATTCAATTCATTGCCAAACAATTGTTGCAATTTAAAATTGATGGTCTGATTGTGACCAATACAACTTTGTCTCGTGAAGGTGTAGAAAACTTACCACATGGTGATGAAGCAGGTGGTTTGTCTGGCGCACCTGTGTTTGAAAAAAGCACCGCATGTTTGGCGGCTTTTTCAGAAGCACTCAAAGGTGAAATTCCTTTAATTGGCGTAGGTGGTATTCTTTCAGGCGAACAGGCGCTTGCTAAAAAAAATGCAGGTGCATCTTTGGTTCAGGTGTATAGTGGCTTGATCTATGCAGGTCCTGAACTGGTTCAAGATTGTGTGAACGCATTCTAAGCTCATGAACGCCATTGATATCGTTATTCTGATTCTCTTGCTCATTGGAGGGCTGAACGGTTTGCGTCAAGGATTTATTAAAGCCTTTGCGAACTTGGTCGGATGGATTTTTGCCCTGATTGTTGCGGCAAAATATGCCACAGTCCTCGCACCTTCAATGTCAGCGCTGAGTAGCGATCCAGTGGTGCAAAAAATTGCAGCCTTTGCCTTTATTGTTTTGGTGATTGTGGTACTCACTTGGATTGTGACCGCCATTTTAAACAGTGTATTAAAGAGTTTAAAACTGGGGCCATTAAACCGTTTGGCAGGTGGCGCATTTGGTACCTTGAAAGGTTTGCTTATTGTCCTTATAACTATTCAGGGGATTGGTCCTTGGGTAGAAAGTTCTCCTTATTGGAAACAATCTAAATTCGTACAAAGTTTATTGCCGTATGCACCGTGGGCAACTGAATTGTCTAAAGACGCTGCCAATGAGGCTTTACAGCACATCAAGTCGAAAGATGCAGCGCCATCTTCCGATGTAGCATCTGACGCAAAAGAGAATACATCTGGCGCAGATGGCTCAACGAATAATCCTTTTTATTAATCCTAGCTGGTCTGCGAGGTTGCTATGTGTGGAGTTGTTGGTATAGCTGGTAAATCACCTGTTAACCAAATGTTGTTTGATGCATTAACGATGTTACAACATCGTGGACAGGATGCAGGTGGGATCGTAACTTGCCACAATGGACGTTTGTTCTTGCGTAAAGATAACGGTATGGTGCGTGATGTATTCCATACACGCCACATGCGTGCGTTACAAGGGAACTATGGCATCGGTCATGTGCGTTACCCGACTGCAGGTTCTTCAAGCAGTGCCGAAGCGCAGCCATTTTATGTGAACTCACCGTACGGGATTACTTTGGCTCACAATGGTAACCTGACCAATGCTGAAGAAATTCATGAAGATCTGTTTAAAACAGATTTGCGTCACATGAACACAGACTCTGATTCAGAAGTGTTACTAAACGTATTTGCCCATGAGTTACAACATCGTGGCAAATTAAGCCCAACACCTGAAGATATTTTTCATGTGGTTAGCCGTGTGCATGAGCGTTGTAAAGGTGCTTATGGCGTAGTGGCAATGATCACTGGTCAAGGTTTGGTTGGCTTCCGTGATCCAAATGGTATTCGTCCACTTATTTATGGTTCGCGTGAAACTGAACAGGGTATGGAATATATTATTGCATCAGAATCTGTGGCAATTACTGCACTTGGCTTTAAAGTTGAGCGTGATATCGCACCGGGTGAAGCAATTTTTATAAATGATGCTGGTGAGTTATTTATCCAGCAATGTGCCGCTAAACCTCAATATCGTCCATGTATTTTTGAATATGTGTACTTTGCTCGTCCAGATGCGACCATTGATGGCATTTCTGTGTATAAAGCCCGTTTAAAAATGGGTGAAAAACTGGCGCATAAAATTTCCAAAGAATGGGGCGAGCAGCACGATATTGATGTAGTGATTCCCATTCCTGATACATCCCGAACCTCGGCTTTAGAGTTGGCAAATATTTTAGGGGTTAAATTCCGTGAAGGTTTTATGAAAAACCGCTATATCGGACGTACCTTTATTATGCCAGGTCAGCAATTGCGAAAAAAATCAGTGCGCCAAAAACTGAACCCTGTTGAGCTTGAGTTTAAAGGCAAAAATGTACTGTTGGTGGATGACTCGATTGTCCGTGGTACGACTTGTAACGAAATCATCCAAATGGCACGTGATGCAGGTGCGAAAAAAGTATTCTTTGCTTCGGCAGCGCCAATGGTGAAATATCCAAATGTGTATGGTATTGATATGCCAGCCAAAGATGAGTTAATTGCGTCTAACCGTAATGTCGAAGAAATTCGTGAAATTATTGGTGCAGACCGCTTAATTTTCCAAGATTTAGAAGACTTAAAACAAGCCGTTCGTACCCATAAAGTACCGCATTTGACTGAATTTGATTGTTCAGTATTTGATGGTGTGTATGTGGCTGGCGGAATTGATGAAGCTTATCTGAATGATCTTGAACAAAAGCGTAACGACTTCGCTAAAAAAGGCAAAGATGGTTATATTGATGTCAATATTGATGCTGCGTCAGTAGACTTAACTGGTGTGAAAGAGAGTTAATTCTTTTTCTGATCAGCTCATTGAGAAAAGCGGGAAATTCCCGCTTTTTTCATTTATGATGGTGGCTCAAATACAATGTAATTCAGGATGTTTACATTGAGGTCTGTGAGTAGTTACTTGATTAAAAACAAAAATATGATTTGGTCTGCAATTTTATGTTTGGTTGCAGTCGCTTTGACCCTGTTTATCTTAAACACAGTTTTGGGTCTGTTGGTTTATTATGTGGATTCAAGCCAGTCCATCTATTGGCACAGTCTAAGCCCATACTGGATTACAGTTTTAGTGCTGATTATGACGGTATCCGTCATTTTGGAATTTTATGTTTTTCGTTCAGGCGGTCACTCCTTGGCAAAACAATTGGGTGCGCGTCGTTTAACCCAGTTTGAAAGTACCCCAGAAGAAAGTACTGCACTTAAACTGAGCGAACAATTGGCAGATACTTTTCAAATTCAAGCACCCACCGTATATGTATTGCCCGATGAAATTGGGGTAAATGCCTTAACTGCAGGTTTTAGTCATAAAGATATTGTGATTATTTTGACTTGGGGTGCTTTACAAAACTTGGATGAACAAGAGCTATATGGACTACTTAGCCATGAGTTTAACCATATTTTGAGCGGTGAAACCATTGATAATACTAAGCTTAAAATCCTCTACAGTAGTCTAACCACGTTGAGTAAGTGGGGCAGTAGCATCGCCAAACTTGGCTTTGGACAGCATCGTGATGCACCGCCACATAAACTGGCAACTTTTTTTGTTGCTGTGGGTGGTGGCATTTGGTTATTGGGTAGTTTGGGAGTGTTGATTACTCGCTTCATTAAATACATTAGCTTAAGCGGACGTACTTTTAAAAATGATTTAAAAACCAAGCGCTTGATTCAAAACAATGCCAATATTCAAACTTTGCTGCGAATTTATGTGCATCATGCGGGATCGCAAATTCATAGTGAATATTCAGAATCGATTTCCCACATGTGCTTTGCTAACTCGCTCAGTCCGCAAAGCTGGATGAATATTCATCCAAGTATTGAAGCCCGTATTTTTGAGCTTGATCCAACCTTGGTACAAGACTTACAACTCGAAAATTTGAAGCGTTTACGCAATCAGCCTTTGTTTAGCCTATTTCGCTCGTTAGAAGAAATGAATGCTGAATATTATGCGCCGTGGAGCTCGCCGCAACCTTTGCCTTTGCTGCGCTTGTCGCCGATTAGCTTTGCAATTAATGATGCAATTAAGCCACTCAAGCCTGAAATTCGCAATAACATGCCGCGTCCAGAGCTAATTCAGCGTGCCTTACAAACGGCAACGGGTTCGCGTGAGGTGATTGTCGCTATTTTGATGATTCGCCAATATCGTGAATTTATTCCTGCTGAAGCAGAAGTGAGTCGTGCAATTGTAGATGCTTTATTACATTTGGATGGGCGAGTACATATCTCGATTTTCCATGAAGCGTGTAAAAATATTGGTGGTATGCCGCTGAGTATCGCACGGCAGTTTCTAACCAAATTAGCAAAAATCATTCAGGAAGATGGCGAGATTGGTTTGTTGGATGCCTTGCTGCTTGAACGTATTAAGTTTGAATTGAACTTGCTGCCGTTACATACACCCGCAGCGTTACACGAAGTTAAACCGCAAATTGTACGTTTAATTGATGCTTTATTGCATGTGCAGCAAATCAATAGCGTCAATCAGTTAGATGTACGTGAACGTATTTTAGAACGTGTTTTAACTGCAGATGAGCTTATTGCTTATGAAGAAATTTCAGATGAACCAATTGATTTATCAGAAATTTTAAATGATATGGCAGGTTTGCTGCTGCGTGATCGACTGATGGTGTTGGGCATTGCTGAAATTTGTTTGTGGAATGACCGTATTATCACCCAAGATGAATTGGATGTTTTGGAGTTGCTCTATTGGCGTTTAGGTTTTAAAACCGAAGAAATTGTCGAGCAAATGCAAAAACAAAACAGTTTGATGATTGTGTGACACTGATTGATTAGGTGTGTTTAAAGCAGATTTTGAGAAAAATACGAATAGGTCAGATTGGGTGAAAGAAAGCACAGCATTGTGCAGCCTTTCTAGGTAGAATAGGTGCTATCTTGTATATTCTTCTGTGATGAAAATGTGCAGCGAAAAATTAGCTAGGTGATGATAAACATGATGGCGCATCAGCGTGAGATTTTAGCCAGTTTGGGGATCGATATTTGGGTTTCTAGAACTGCTGTGCCTCAAACTTTGCCACAATCATCGCTTTGGCGCGATTTAGCTGCCCCTGAATTACACAGTGAAATTATTGTTCTAGCTACAGTCAATCAGCAATCAAAACAACAACAGTCAACTATTCTCGAAGAGCCCGCGCAAGAACCATCTCCTCAACATACAGCGGTGGAAGTGGTTGCGCCAGACGATATTCCTGAAGCGCGTGTGATACTTCAGGTCGAAGCCTTTAGCATTGAAGCTTTACAGTTACCACATTGTGTTATTTTGGTAGAAAGCACTGCATTGAGTCAGAAACAGCAACAATTGTGGCGTAATATTCAGCATGCGCTGCAGGCTGAATATCATGTATTACAATGGCCTTTTGCCTTAGAAGTATTACAAGACGGCATAGGGGTAGAAAATTATGTACAAGGTTTTGTTGATGTTTTAAGCGCTGATAAAAACATGCTGATTTTAGGTCATTTACCGCATTTTAAATCTGAACAGTGTTTGCATTTAGCCAGTTTGCAAGAAATGCTAGATCAGCCACTGTTGAAAAAAAGCCTGTGGGATGCGATCCAAGCCACATCGTGACAGCTCAAAGCCTAAGTCGATTTTGATATTCAAAAATTTACCTATTTAAGTAATTAGAGACAAGGAACAGGGATAATCATGCGTAAAAAAGTGGTGGTGTTTAGTCAAATTGATGCAGAAATTTTAAGTAAGCTAGAGCAAGATTATCAGGTGGTGCAGGTCAGCCCTAAATTGGGTGATGTGAATCAACAGTTGCTTGAGCATGTGCAAGATGCCGATGGCATGATTGGTGCAGGGCGTTTGCTTAATCAAAGCAACTTGCATACTGCAAACAAACTCAAAGTGATTTCGAGTGTTAGTGTCGGTTATGACAACTATGATGTAGATTATTTAACCCAACAAAAGATTAGCCTCTGCCATACACCGCATGTCTTGACTGAAACTACAGCCGATTTAGCCTTTACCTTATTGATGAGTGCAGCACGACAAGTGCCATATTTAGATCGGTGGACTAAACAAGGACAATGGAAAAGTACTGTTGGCGCAGCGCAGTTTGGACAGAACATTTATGGTAAAACTATTGGTATTGTAGGTTTAGGGCATATTGGTGCTGCTATCGCGCGTCGTGCATTTCATGGTTTTAATATGAACGTGGTGTACCATAATCGTCGTGAAAAAATGGAAGTGGCGCAAGCATTTAATGCGGAATATTTGAGTCTGGATGAATTGCTACAACAGTCTGATTTTGTGGTGCTGGTAGTCGATTTAAATGTGGATTCTAAAGCCTTAATTGGTCAGCGTGAACTGGATTTAATGCAGTCACATGCAATTTTGGTCAATATTTCGCGTGGTTCGGTCATTGATGAACAGGCACTAATCCAGACCTTGCAAGCAGGCAAAATTTTTGCCGCAGCTTTGGATGTCTATGACAAAGAACCCCTGCAAGAATCACCATTATTTGAGTTAGACAATGTCGTCACTTTGCCGCATATTGGTTCTGCAACTACAGCAACTCGTAAAAAAATGGCAAATTTAGCTTATAAAAATTTGGTTGATGCGCTGGAAGGACGTCGTCCACAATATGTGGTTAATCCTGCTTGCTATACGCCCTAAAGTTACAAGTGACTGGATAAAAATTGATAACACATCATTGCAAATGCGTTCATTTTTCAATGTTATAGTGAATCATAATGCAAGATATGTATTTGAGATCATCCATTGAAACGTGTATTACTGATCTGCGGTTTGAGTTTTGCCAGTATTGCGACAACCCAAAGTGCCAATTTGACCACCACAGCACAATTTAATGTGCCTGAAATAGGCAGTGGTGTGGGATTAATCGATCAGCAAAAAGAACGCAGTATAGGCGAAAAAGTCTATCGGGAAGTGCAGCGTAAAATGCCTGTCACGCAAAACCCGTGGCTAGAAGATCAATTAATCAATACGTTTTCGCACCTACTCAGCCAAACTCAACTGGGGCAACCTATTGGGCTACTCATTATCAATGATCCACAAATTAATGCTTTTGCCGTGCCAGGCGGTTTATTTGCGTTAAACACAGGTCTTATTAATTCTGCCCGTAATATGGATGAAGTTGCCGGTGTAATGGCGCATGAAATTGCCCATGTATCTCAACGTCATTACAGCCGATCTCAAGAGGCATTTAAAGGGCAGGGCTTGTTAGCTCTAGCTGGAGTTGTGGTTGGGGCATTGGTTGCCTCACAAGCTGATGGTGATGCAGGCGCAGCAGTGATGATGGGTTCTCAAGCCGCTTTAATGGATCAGCAATTGACCTATAGCCGTAATCAGGAACGTGAAGCAGACCGTATAGGCATGCAATATATGTATAGCGCAGGCTATAACCCACAAAGCATGGCAGATTTTTTTGAAGTGATGCACCGTACCACCAGCCGAGTCAGTTTCTTGCCAGATTTTTGGTTTACCCATCCCTTAACCTCAGAGCGGATGAGTGAGGCGCGTTTACGTGCCAATCAATTACCACCTGTGCCAACCTCGCTGCGTGATGAAGACTTTGAAATTTTAAAGTTATATAGCTTGGTGGTTTCTCAGCAGGCGACAGAACAACAGCTCAAAGCATTTGCAACCCGTAACCATTTTGCTGCACAGTTGGCTTTGGCTTATTTTTATAKCCAGCAAGGCGATTTTGTTTTGGCGCAGCAAACCATAGATCAGGCTAAAAATCACAATCGTTTACATAATTTATTTACACTTATTCAAACTGACATTTATTTAGGACAAAATAAAATTGATTTGGCGCTCAAAACAATTAGCTCACCTGCGCGAATTATGCCTGAAAATCGTGCACTGAATTATAAATGGGCAGAGGTTTTGATTCGTCAAAATCAAACCGCACAGGCAGAAAGTATTTTGAAGGATTTCTTGCAAAAAAATCCGCGTGATTTATCGGCCTGGAATTTAATGCAGCAAGCGGCAAATGCAGACCGAAGTTCTGCCTTGCGCACCGTAAATGTGTTACGGTATCGTGCAGAAGTACAGTATTGGTCGGGTTGGGAAGAAGAGGCAATTAAATCATTACTGCACGCGCAGCGCTTAGCCAAAGACAATCAGGCGATGTCGGCAAATATAAAAAACCGTGTGACTGAAATGCAAAGAGAGCGACAGTTAAAAATATAAGTCAGGCGTACATACGGTGACATAACAATAAAGAAAAGGAGTTTAAGAATGATTGAGGGACAATGTTTATGTGGTGCGGTGTATTACCGTTACCACGCCGAAATTCAAAAAACAATATTATGTTTTTGCCAGCATTGCCGCCGTGCGCAAGGCAGTATTATGGGATGGAATAGTCCAGTTGCACGTGAACATTTTGAAGTGGTGCGTGGCTTAAAATACTTAAAAGAATATTTTCACAGTCCCAATAAAGCACGAGTATTTTGTCAGGAATGTGGCAGCCCGATTTATTCTTATCGGCTAGATTTACCCGATATTATTCGTTTGCGTTTAGGAACTGTGACACAAGGCAAAGTTCCCGAACCATGTGAGCAAGCTTTTGCGCAATACAAACCAAACTTTTTGGCAATTGAGTCCTGTGAATAGTTATTCACTGAATATACAGTGCTAAAATATAACTTGAAATTGAGTTAAAACGACCCTGAATTGAAAATGAAAAAATATATCTATTTATGCCTTATTTTGGGGATGAACTTGCCAAATGTCTATGCTGCGAGTGCAGAGCAGTATGTGTTAGCTGTCGAAGAAATTAATATGCAATATAAACAAGATGCTCGACAGTTTTTACGGGGGTTAAATCCACAACAGCAGGGTTTTAATCCGCAGCAACAGCAGCAGTTTTGCGGCATTGTCAGTCGTTATGTCGATCGCTTATATCAGGCAGCAGATGAAAATCGTGCCTATTTGGATCGTCGTTATCAGAATATTAATAAACAGGATGTGATTCAGCAGGTCAGCGCATCTAAAGAAATGCAATTGCTGAAAAAGTATCAAGTGAACTGCGATTTAAAGTAAAAAGCGTCTAAGGGTGAGTAATAATTTATCTCATCCTTGATCTAGTATTTTACTGAATAGTATTGGAGCGAAAGATTAAACAGGTTTAATCTGACTTTTAAATGAGTGTTTGGAAAAACACAAATTTGGGATGAGTTGATTAGCTTAATTTGCTTTTAATTTTTGCAGATACTTGTGCAGGATCGGCGCGCCCGGCTATGAGCGGACGCAGAGAGTTCATCACCTTACCCATATCTTTCATGCTAGTAGCTTGTTGCGCTTGAATGGTTTGCGCAATCATGGAATCAAGTTCTTCCTCAGTCATAGCTTCTGGTAGAAACTGAGATAACACCTCAATTTCAGCTTGTTCCTTACTAGCTAAATCTTCTCGGCCAGCGCCTTCAAAGGCTTTAACCGATTCTTTACGTTGTTTAATTTGCTTTTCAATGACCGCAAGAACCTGAGCATCGTCAAGCTCTTTGCGCTCATCGACTTCGATTTGCTTAATTGCCGCCTGTAGACTACGAATTACCGTTAACTTACCCATTTCTTTGGCGCGCATTGTCGCTTTCAAAACGTCAGTGATTTGGTTTTTTAAAGTCGTCATCATTTAATCCAGACAGGCAATCACAAATTAATTAGTAAAGGCGAGTAGTACGTACTGATTCACGCGCCAATTTCTTTTGGTAGCGTTTAACAGCAGCAGCTTTTTTGCGCTTACGTTCTTGAGTTGGTTTTTCGTAGAATTCACGTTTACGTACGTCAGCTAAAACACCTGCTTTTTCGCAAGAACGTTTGAAACGACGGATAGCTACGTCTACTGGTTCGCCTTCTTTCAATTTAACTTGTGGCATGAAGAATCCTCATTAAGTTATGGATAAGATCTGGGCGAAATTGCCCACGATCACAAGTGAAGGTCAATATTTTACTCATTTACATCTCATATCACAAGTCTATAATAGATTTCGCAATAGAATTGATACAGGTTATAGGCAATTTAATGATCGTTTTAGGCTTGGAAACATCTTGTGATGAAACGGGACTTGCACTGTATGACAGCGAGTTGGGTTTGCGCGGGCAAGTACTGTATAGCCAAATTAAATTGCATGCAGAGTATGGTGGTGTAGTACCCGAACTGGCTTCACGCGACCATGTGCGTAAACTGATCCCTTTAATCAATCAATTACTTAAGCAGAGTGAAGTCAAAAAATCTGAAATTGATGCCGTGGCGTATACCCGTGGCCCAGGGTTAATGGGTGCACTCATGACAGGTGCTTTATTTGGACGAACTTTGGCATTTGCCTTAAATAAACCTGCGATTGGCGTGCATCACATGGAAGGGCACATGCTTGCACCATTATTGTCTGCAACACCACCAGAATTTCCGTTTGTGGCTTTATTGGTTTCGGGTGGACACACACAGCTCATGGCAGCTTATGGCATTRGTCAATATGAATTGTTAGGTGAGTCGATTGATGATGCTGCGGGCGAAGCTTTTGACAAAGTTGCCAAAATGATGGGTTTACCGTATCCAGGTGGGCCAAATATTGCCAAATTAGCCGAACAAGGCGATGCCACAACCTTTGAATTTCCACGTCCAATGTTGCACCAAGGCTTAGAATTTTCATTTAGTGGTTTAAAAACTGCGGTTTCAGTACAAATGAAAAAGTTGGGTGATGCAAACCGTGATGCAGACATTGCGGCAAGTTTCCAAGAAGCGATTGTTGATACTTTGGTGAAAAAATCGGTAAAAGCTTTAAAACAAACGGGTTTAAAACGCTTGGTGATCGCTGGTGGTGTGAGCGCAAATACTCGTTTACGTGAGCGTTTAGAAGCGGATTTAGCTAAAATTCGTGCAGCAGTTTATTATGCAGAACCTGCATTATGTACCGACAATGGTGCAATGATTGCTTTTGCGGGTTATCAGCGTTTAAAAGCAGGGCAACAAGATGGTTTATCTGTAACGACTACACCACGTTGGCCGATGACGGAATTAAGTAATCCAAACGAAGCATAAAGCGGGTTGATGAAAAGAGGTGTAAAAGCCTCTTTTTTCATTTGTATCAACATGATAAATCTTGTTGAAGGTGTTCGGCTTTATTTAAACTCTATGCCAAACTACGAATTAAAAATAAGTTGTGAGAATAAAAGATGTATACGGGACGTTGTTTATGTGGACAGGTTAATTTTTCCATTCAACAGAAAATTCATACAATTTATCATTGTCATTGCAGTTTGTGCCGAAAGCAGAGTGGTACTGGTGCAAATGCTGCAACCTTAGTTCTTCAGCAAAATTTTAACTGGGAATCCGCTAAGAATACTGTCCATACTTATAAGAAGGACAGTGGCTTTACCTCATCTTTTTGTACTCAATGTGGATCCCCTGTACCTAATCAAGTGGGAAAAACGGATTATATGTGGATTCCTTTAGGTCTACTGGAAAATAATCTTCAACCAGAGCGGCGATTAAATTTTTGTCTTCAGTCGAAAACTGCTTGGATACCCACACTCGTTGCAGATCAGGATTATGCTGAATTACCAGAGTGGACGGTATTAGCATCACATTTTCAGTCGGATAGTTGATATTTTAGATATGCCATTTAAATTAGAAAAAGCCCAATAAGTTTATTGGGCATTGAATGAATTGAAACATTTTACAAAGATTTTAACTGCGCAGACCCAATCCAGTGCTTCGAGAATTGATAAGCGGCACGACCAGAACGCTGCCCACGCGCCTGACACCAGCGTAAAGCTTCGGCACGCGCTTCAGCGGTGAGTTCCATCTCCGCCTTTTGCAGATAATGCTCGACAATTTCTAAATACAGATTCTGATCCATTGGATAAAACGACAGCCACAGACCAAAGCGATCAGACAATGAAATTTTTTCCTCAATCGCTTCTTGGGGATGCAATTCAGTATATTGTGGTACATCTACACGAGTGACAGGTGTGTTTTCGTGCATAAATTCAGGCAGCAGATGACGTCTGTTACTGGTCGCATAGATAATAAAATTACTGGAACCTGATTGTAATGAACCATCTAAAACACTTTTTAAAGTACGATAATTTTCATCTTCTGCGTTAAAAGCTAAATCATCGCAATAGACAATAAATTTCTCAGGGCGATGCTGAATGATTTTTTGAATTTCTGGTAATTCAGACAAATCATCACGTTCAATTTCAATTAAACGTAATCCTTGATTGGCATACTCAGTCAGCAAGGCTCGTACAATAGATGATTTGCCCGTACCGCGAGAACCTGTAAGTAACACATCATTTGCAGGTAAGCCATTTAAAAACTGCAATGTGTTTTGAATGACTTTTTCTTTTTGCTTTTCGATCCCTTTTAAATCATCTAAATCTATTTTTCTTGGTTGTTGAATCGCCATCAATTGTTGATCTTGCCATTTGAATGCAATAGCAGAAAAGTCGGTTTCTTGTTTTAAAGCAGGTAAACTTTGCTGTAGTTGTTGGAGTACATGCGAAAGTGATAATAAAATGTTGTCGGGTAAATCTAGGTTTGCCATGATAATTCAGCTTAAAAAATTCAGATCATATTGCTACACTTTAAGACTAGCGCAATTGACCTAGAGTTGACAATCAAAGTGTGTTGAGTCATTGACGCGTACGACAAATTTTTAGATATTGTTGTGTATAGTAGGCATAGGCAAGCGTAGTGCTGCGAATAAACTAAAGGATCGAGGAAGGCTATGTTATTTAAAGGTTTTACCGAAGATGTTAATCCGCATCAAGCCTATCGCATAAAAAAGCTCAAGCGCCAAATACAAAATGCCGAATCTTATGAAGAATGGAAAAGTATTGCCATTCGTATAGATGAAGAAACTGGTGCACAAGAATGGAAATATGACAACAGTTCACCATATTTTGACGCGGAAATTATTTCGCATCGTTTAAATTTATTACGCCGCTACCGCACTACCGACCGCAGTCGCGATTTAATTTATATATTGCGTGAAGGTTTAACTTTTGACATCGCCAATATTGCCCATCCAATGTTGTTCACTGCAACTTATGTGGGTACAAAAAAAATTATTGAAGATTATGTTGATGAGGTCAGCAAAAGTTTGGCTTTTGTCGCTTCAGATGAATGTCAGGCTTTCACCAAATCAGAAAAAATAGATTTTTTTCAGCAATGCCAAACGGCATACGGACAACCTGCATTGATGTTCTCTGGTGGTGCAACGCTAGGTTTATTTCACACAGGTGTTTGTAAGGCATTGTTTGAACAAGATTTAATGCCTAAAGTGCTATCGGGTTCGAGTGCAGGCGCAATAATGACTGCAATGTTAGGCATTTCAAAACCTGAAGAAGTACAACATATATTGGGGGGGGAGTCATTTTTCCACGAAGCATTTCAATTTAGACAAATGCGGGAAATTATTAAAGGCAATGGGGGAATTGCCGATGTGCATTATTTAAAAAAATTCCTTATCAAGAACTTAGGCGATACAACATTTCAAGAAGCTTTTCAAAAATCAGGTTTACATATTAATGTGGCGGTTGCGCCTTATGATGCATCGCAAGACTCACGCATTATGAATAGCTTTACTGCGCCAGATTTGTTGGTTTGGAGTGCGGTGTTGGCCTCGTGTGCTGTGCCAATTTTATTCCCACCAGTACGTTTAACTAACAAGCGCTATGATGGTGAACACACTCCGTATATGGGTAAAACCCGCTGGGTGGATGGCAGTGTGCGTAGCGATTTCCCGCAGGAAAAAATGGCACGTTTATATAATATTAATTACACTATTGCCAGTCAGGTCAATCCACATGTAGTGCCGTTTATGCAGGATGATATTAAGCGTTATCGCAAAGATATGCTGAGTTGGCCAGAACGGATTATTCGTCGTCAGGGCAAAGTCATTAGTCGTGGGGTAATGGATTTTGTACGTGAGCGCGCAGGAGCTGTACCGCCAGTGCGTCGTTTGCTAGATCATGGCTATGGCATTGTCGATCAACGCTATTATGGTGATGTGAATATTGTAGGAAGCTACAACCTGCGCCATTACACATATATGCTGCAAAACCCGAAACCACAATTGTTTAAAATTTTACAGCGTGAGGGCGAACGCGCGACTTGGCCCAAAATTTCATCAATTGAAACGCATGCACGTGTTGGTAAAACTTTGCAACATTGCTTAGAGTTACTAACTGCACCTCAAAGAGCAGTATCTAATGAAGTCGCAGCAGAAATTCGCGCTAGTGTAAGTGTTGTTTAATGTTTTGAATTTGGATATTGAACAGTTAGATTCTGCGCAGTTCGAGTTGCGTAGTAAAGCAAAAAGTTTGCAACATGGTCGGCATATCTATCGTTTTGAACATCAAGGGCAGTTTTATTGGCTTAAAGCCCAACAACCAGGTGTTCATAGGACAGTCGAGCAGGGCTTTGCACAAGAATGGAACTTTTATAAACAGTACGCGCAATCATCACATTTATCTTTTTTATTGCCATGTCAATTGATGGATGCTGTACCCATTCATATTCAGTCGCATGGCAATTCACATGACATTTCATTTCATTATTCACAGGTCTATTCACGTGCTTTGATTTTACCTGAAGCAAAAGCCGCTCTTGCGATGGGTAATTTACCTGAGCAAACAGAAGAGATTAAACACATATTTTGGCGTGTCTTTGAAACAGTAGAAGCATTGCATCAATTGGATTGGATTCATGCCGACCTAAAAGCTGAACATCTTGTACAGTTAGATGGACAAATCAAGTTATTAGATTTTGAGCAAGTACAGAAAGTTACAGATATTCAATGTCAAGAGATAACCGCTACACCGCGTTATATGGCGCCAGAGTTATTTCACGGGCAGCCTAAAACTGTACAAAGTGATATTTATGCTTTAGGCATTATTTTTTATGAATGGTTAACGCAACAACGCTTACAGGCAAACAGTCACCATGATTGGGCATATTTGCACTGTCAAAGATTGCATATTCAACTTCCTGCGCATCTACAAGCATTTTTACCACTACTGAATCACATGTTAGTAAAACCCTATTCACGGCGTGCGTCGAGTATTGCTGAGTTGAAATTATTGCTTAGTGGCTGAATATGCAGAAGAAAAAATCAAAAAATAGGTTTTTGTTTTTTATTTAAACAGTCATTGCGCTTTTTTATAAAAAAGGCTTGTCATCAGGAAGTGATCTCTATAATATACACAGCCATCGGGGACGTGGCGAAATTGGTAGACGCACTGGATTTAGGTTCCAGCGCCGCGAGGTGTGAGAGTTCGAGTCTCTCCGTCCCCACCACTTAAATATCAAGCCAGCTTGATTTTAAGTTATAGAGGATTGGTGTAATGGTAGCATGACGGTCTCCAAAACCGTTCGTCAAGGTTCGAATCCTTGATCCTCTGCCAAATCAAAATCCAACAACTGAGTTGGTACCCAATGTTGGGGACGTGGCGAAATTGGTAGACGCACTGGATTTAGGTTCCAGCGCCGCGAGGTGTGAGAGTTCGAGTCTCTCCGTCCCCACCATACATTAAAGAGCAAGGCAATGACCTTGCTTTTTTATTGCCTGTTATTTTAGCTTTAAATCATTGTACTTCTTTGACAGAGCTTAGATACATTTCAAGATTTAAAATTCGGCACAAAAAAGCCCATAAACAGGTTATAGGCAATATCATCTTTAAATGTTGATGAAATACGATTTGAATTTTTATTTTTGCATCCTATCGAGTTCAACCGTTATCGCATACTTATCGGTATTGTATCAATATTTATGCTTTTAAATGGTCTTCAAATTCCTCGCCTAATTTCATTGCTAAAGCGTTACCTGAAAGTTCACACGTAACCAAACCATACTCTTTTTGAAAGCTAAAAGTGAAACCGTGACCATCCGCCAAATTTTTGACTGAATAGCCTAACTTTTCTAACCAAATACGAAACGCAATTAAATTTTTTGCTTTAACAACTTTTTTCACGAGAGAACTCCCATCCATTCATTTAAATATTAATAGGGATATTTCTTTAATTTTTAAAGGGCAGCAATGTATATCTTTGATTTTTTTTTCACTGATTTTGCGAAATCTAAAGTTTTTTTAAGAAAATAGAATATTTGAAAAGAATTATCAATTTATAAGTTATTGATATTGATTGTTTTTATTAGGGTGGTGCAATTTATTCTAAGGTCTTAAATGTATTGCCTAAAGATGACTTGGAAATATTTTGTTAATAATTTTTAAGTATAGACTGTATTTATTTTCAGCATTAACATAGAGGGGCTTTGTTGCATAAATATGTAAGCATCTGATTTAAATAAATTTAATTTTGGATCAAAAAGCAATCAAAACTTTTAAAATCATATAGTTATGAAATCTTTGTGCAACAAAGCCGCTGTAACATATGAAATATCGCACGTTTCATCAACTATTCGTCAATTTAAAAGTTATCTTTAAGTTCACGTAATTTCTGAAATTCTTCGACACTTTCGGCTCTTAAAAATGGATTGGTTGCCAGTTCTAGTTCGATGCTGCTCGGTAAAGTGGGTTGATTAAGCATGCGTAAACTTTCAATCTGTTGATAACGCTCTTGAATGGAAACATTGTCTGGTTCTACATGCAGTGCAAATTTGGCATTTGCCAATGTATATTCATGTGTGCAATATACTTGAGTACGCGGAGGCAGGGCAGCCAAACGGTTTAAAGATTGATACATTTGCAAATGTGTACCTTCAAAAACGCGCCCACAGCCCATCGCAAATAAAGTGTCGCCACAGAACAATACATCCAACGCATCTATAAAATACACTATGTGCCCCAAGGTATGTCCCGGAACGGAAATAACATCAACCTGTAAATCATGAAAATTAAAATGGTCTTGGTTTAGTAATGGATGTGTGATAAACGGAATTTTGCTTAATTCTTCACGTGGCCCATAAACGGGTAAATTGCGTTTTGCAATGAGTTCAGGCACACCGCCAATATGGTCTTGATGCCAATGCGTCAACCAAATTTGTGCAATATCTAAACCATGATTTTGACAAAAATTTTCAACAGGTTTGGCATCGGTCGGGTCAACAACCACCACTTGTTTGCTGGCACAATGTTCAAGCAACCAAATATAGTTTTGTGATGGCTTTTGCGCATCAATAAGATGGACTTGGTAGTGCATGCTCGATTCCTGGAACTTAATTGTTTGTGACTATTACAGCATGCTTTTACTGGTGTGTAAAAGTGTCTCCCAAAGTAGCATGTTATTGCTTTGCTGTGTAACTGTGTGGTGATGAATAAAACGTGTAAAGATAAAATAGAGATAAAAATCAAATCCATAAAAAATGCCGTGTTTAACACGGCATTTTACAACAGAGATTCGGTGAAGTCTTAGCGGATTTTTGCAAAGAAACGACCTAAACGTGTCATTGCTTCACGTAATTCATTTTCTGCTGGCAAGAACACCACACGGAAATGATCAGGCGTTGGCCAGTTAAAACCTGTACCTTGAACCAACAAAACTTTTTCTGCTTTGAGTAAATCGAGCATTAACTTTTCGTCATCTTCAATTGGATAGACGTTTGGATCAAGTTTCGGAAAGCAATACATTGCGCCTTCAGGTTTGACACAAGACACACCAGGAATGTCGTTCAGCATTTCCCATGCAATGTTACGTTGTTCGTATAAACGACCACCTGGACGAATTAAGTCATTGATAGACTGATAACCACCCAATGCCGTTTGAATCGCGTATTGCGCCTGATGGTTGGCGCACAAACGCATAGACGCCAGCATGTCTAAACCTTCAATGTAGTCTGCAGCACGTGATTTATCGCCTGTAATTGCCATCCAGCCCGAACGGAAGCCTGCGATGCGATACGATTTAGACAAGCCATTGAATGAAATACAGAGCTGATCACCTGCTAAAGCCGCAACTGCAACATGCTCAATGCCGTCATAAATAATTTTGTCATAAATTTCATCGGCAAATAAAATTAAGTCATATTTTTTTGCCAATGCTACAATTTGTTCCAACACATGACGTGGATAAACCGCACCCGTTGGGTTGTTTGGGTTAATAATGACAATACCACGCGTATTTGGCGTGATTTTACTTTCCATATCAGCAATGTCTGGATACCAAAAGTTTTCTTCATCACATTTGTAATGAATGGCAGTACCGCCCGATAAATTTACTGCTGCAGTCCAAAGGGGGTAGTCAGGCATAGGCACCAGCATTTCATCGCCATCGTCCAGCAAGCCTTGCATTGCCATAACAATCAGTTCAGATACGCCGTTGCCAATATACACATCATTGACATGCATATCGAAAATGCCTTTTTGCTGATAGTATTGACAAATTGCTTTACGTGCAGGGAAAATTCCTTTGGAGTCGGTATAACCAATTGCATTGGGTAAGTTCAATGCAACATCATTAATAATTTCCTGTGGCGCTTCAAAACCGAATGGGGCAGGGTTGCCAATATTCAGTTTAATAATTTTATGACCGGCCTCTTCCATTTCATTGGCCGCTCGTAACACAGGTCCGCGAATGTCGTAGCATACATGCTCAAGTTTTGATGATTTTTTTATTTCGCGTGGTGTCGTGTTACCTAGTACGGACATAGTTGCATCCAATGATAAGAAGATAAATAAATTATAGATTACTGAAATATCACAATCTATGCTGAAATTTAGCTAGATATTTTGCAAGCTCTAGCGTAAATATAGAAGTACTGAAGCATGACACTGAATGTCAAAGATTTAAAGGAGTTAGTGATGGGAAAACTCAATAAAACAGACCGAGAATGGCAAAGAGAGTTATCACCAGAGGAATTTCGGATTACACGTCAAAAAGGTACAGAGCCTGCTTTTACGGGGAGATATTGGAATACTCAACAAGAGGGTATTTATACCTGTCGTTGTTGCGGTACAGCGCTTTTCTCATCAGAAACAAAATATGACAGCGGTTGCGGTTGGCCAAGTTTCTTTCGTCCCCTTCAGCCAGGGGTGATTGAGGAGCATCAGGATGACTCGCATGGTATGCAGCGTACCGAGATTGTTTGTCATCATTGTGACGCACATTTAGGGCATGTTTTTAATGATGGCCCACAGCCAACGGGATTACGCTATTGTGTCAATTCGGCTTCTTTAGAACTCAAAACAGAAGAAAAAAATGATGAGGAAAATTATCCATGACTAACATTTATCAATTTGAAGCCGAGTTGTTAGATGGACAAAATAAAGCCTTTAGTGATTATGAAGGGAAAGTTTTGTTGATTGTAAATACAGCCAGTAAATGTGGTTTTACGCCTCAATTTGCAGGTTTAGAAAAGTTATATCAACAATACAAAGATCAGGGGCTAGAAATATTGGGCTTCCCGTGCAATCAGTTTGGTGGGCAAGATCCGGGCTCCAATGAGCAAATTGGGAGCTTCTGCCAAAAAAACTATGGTGTCAGTTTTCCAATGTTTAATAAAATTGATGTAAAAGGTCCTGAAGCACATGCGATTTTCCGTTACCTGACCAACAACAGTAAAGGTATTTTGGGTAATGGAATTAAATGGAATTTCACTAAGTTTTTAATTGGTAAAGATGGCAAGGTATTGAACCGCTTTGCTCCGACCACCAAACCTGAGGATTTACAGGCGGAAATTGAAAAGGCTTTACGATAAAGGTTCGCGCTTGTGCAAATAAGATAATTAAGGCGATAAGATGATCGCCTTAAATATAATTGAAATCATTAACTTATAAAATTGCTTTAAGACGTTGAATTACTTGTTCACATTGTGCCAAATCTGCAACCAAAGCTAAGCGAACATGGTTTTCACCTGGGTTACCTTGTGCAGTTTCACGAGATAAATATCGCCCTGGAAGCACTTTAATATGCGCTTTTTCCATCAACATTTTCGCAAAGTTTTCATCATGATCGACTTTGAGCCAGTAATAAAAACCTGCATCTGGTTTTTTTAATGGCAATAAATGCCCAAGCTCCGTTTGAAATAATTCAAACTTGGCGCGATATTGCATACGGTTATCTTCAACGTGCTGTTCATCATCCCAAGCTGCAATAGAGGCTAATTGGTGTTGTACAGGCATTGCCGCACCATGATAGGTACGATATTGCAAATAAGGTTTTAAAAAGTTTGCATCGCCCGCAACAAAGCCTGAGCGCATACCAGGTAAGTTTGATCGTTTAGATAAAGAATGGAATACGATACAGTTTTTGTAGTCATCGCGTCCAAGTTCGGCACAGACTTCCAGTAAACCTGTAGGCGCTTGGTCAAACCATAATTCTGAATAACATTCATCGGATGCAATGATAAAATTATATTGATCTGACAGGGCAATCAGCTTTTTAAATTGTGCTTTTGAAAGGACTGCACCCGTTGGATTTCCCGGTGTACAGACAAACAATAATGCGGTTTTCTCCCAGACTTCTGCAGGTACGGCATCAAAATCACCCAAGTAATTATTGTCTTCGGTGCAATTGATGAAATAGGGTTGAGCACCTGCCAATAAAGTTGCCCCTTCATAAATTTGATAAAACGGATTGGGCATCACTACATAAGGCGCATCTTCACGTCGAATCAAGGCTTGTACGAAAGAAAAAATCGCTTCACGTGTGCCTGAAACGGGGAGAACTTGTGTGTCTGGATTAACTTGCTTTAAATGAAAGCGTTGTGTCAGCCAATTGGCAATGCTGTGACGTAACTCAGGCAGACCTTTGCTGTTTGGATAAGTTGATAAATGCTGAAAATTATCAATAATGGCTTGCTTGACAAATTCAGGTGCAGGATGTTTAGGCTCACCTATAGTCAGTGGAATTAACGGCAAATTTGCAGGTTGTACGTCCTGAAATAGTTTGTTTAGCTTTTCAAAAGGATAAGGATGTAATAAGGACAAACTTGAGTTCATGGATGTTCCGTAAATTGAAGTTAATGTTGACCACAGACCTGATTAGAGGCCTCATCTAAAGCAGCTTTGAGCTGGATTGCAAAGGTATCTGCTTCAGATTTGGTCATTGGTTTGCCATCTTTTTTGGTGACAAAGAAAATATCTTCGGCACGTTCGCCCAAGGTGGCAATTTTGGCGGAGTGAATATCTAAGCCTTGCATCATAAACAAGCCACCAATTTTGGCGAGTAAACCTGGATGATCTAGTGTGGCAATTTCAACCATATTTTGATTCAGTGCTGCATTGAACGTCACTTCTACTGTGTTTTCAATGTCAAAATGACGTAATTGACGCGGAATACGACGTTGCATTAGACCTGGATATTTATCTGACTGGCTCAAGGCATTGACCAAAGCCTCAATCACCATTTCTTCACGTTCAGGGTCTGTTAAGAGTGTGCCAAAACGGTCTAAGACCACATAAGTATCCAAACTAAAGGCTTTGGTCGCAGTAATAATTCGTGCATCCTGAACATCAAGGTTCATGCGGTCTAAAATGGCGACAGTCGTGGCAAATAAGTTGGGTTGGTCTTGAGTGTAAATAAAGATTTGTACCGCATCTTGCGCTGATTTTCGGTGCGCGCGCATGAGCACTAATGGTGCAGGATTATCACCATGCTCCAAAATTGCGCGGGTATGCCATGCAATTTCATCGGCAGATTCTTTAATAAAGTATTCATCGCCCAGTTCTTGCCAGACTTTTTCAACAGCACTCAGTTCAAAATCATTGACCAGTAATTCGCTGGCAGCAAATTTAGTGTCTTCAATCAGCATTTGATAATCGACTGGACGCCCAAGCCCTGAACGAATGACATCACGCGCTTGTGTGTAAAGTTGTCGCATTAAGGATGCGCGCCATGAGTTCCAAAGTGTTGGATTAGTCGCGTTAATATCAGCAACGGTTAAGGTATAGAGATAATCTAAATGCTCCATATCTCCCATTTTTTCGGCAAATTCTTTGACCACATCGGGGTCGGAAATGTCTTTTTTCTGTGCTGTAACTGACATCAATAAGTGGTTTTTCACCAACCATGCCACAAGGTTACATTCACGCTCGGTAAAACCATGTTTACGGCAAAACTCGATCGCATCTACCGCACCAAGCTCACTATGATCACCACGACGGCCTTTGGCAATATCATGAAAAATCGCAGCCAAATAAATAATATCACGACGGGCGAGACGTTGAAATACCGAGCTGACCACAGGAAAATCTTTCGCAAATTCAGGTTCTTTGAAGCGGCTTAAATTGCGCAGCAATAGTAGAGTGTGGGCATCGACTGTATAAATATGGAATAAGTCATATTGCATTAAGCCTGTAATTTGTCCAAAAGCAGGGATGTAATTGCCCAAAACGCCTAAGCGTTTCATAGTCACCAAGGTATTATACAAACGGTGTGGTGAGCGCAAAATTGCCATAAACAGCGCTTGATGGGTGGGATCATCACGGAAACTTTGGTCAATGCGCTTGGCTGCAAGTGTTAGTAAGCGCAGTGTTCGTGCGCGAATTCCTTCAATTTCAGGACGATTGGCCAATAAATAGAAAATTTCTAAAATCGCACTTGGTTTTTCTGAGAAAATTTTGTGGTGCTGCACGGCAAGTTTGCCATCGACCAGTTTAAAATTTTCATTAATTTCTTCAATATTACGTTCATAATTAGGCAAACGCGGGGTAATGACCGACTCATTAAAGTAGGCCAGCAACATTTCATTTAAAGTTGAAACTTGCTGTGCAGAGCGATAATAACGTTTCATAAATTGTTCAATTGGGTAGTTTTGTGGTTTACCTTCCTCTCGAACATAGCCAAAAGTTGCTGCAATATCTCTTTGATAATCAAACAATAAACGGTTTTCATCACGTTTGGTCAAACGGTGGAGATGATGACGTATTTCCCATAAAAAGCTTTCAGCTTCTTCGAGTACACCTAATTCAAACTCTGAAATAAAACCTAAATGCACCAAGTCGTAAATACGATTGACCCGAAAATGGCGTTTGGCAATCCAGCCAATCTGATTGATGTCACGAATACCGCCGGGAGCATTTTTAATATCGGGTTCTAAATTACTTTCGGTGTCATTGTGCTGCGCGTAACGTTTGCTTTGTTCCTCCATTTTGGCATCAAAGAATGTTTTATCTGTCCAAGTTTGCGAAACAATACGACGCGGCCATTTGGTAAGTTGTTGATTTCCCGTAATTAAACGTGCTTCAATCAAGGCGGTTGCAACAGTCAAATCACTGGTTGCCTGAATCACACAGTCTTGAATAGTCCGTACGCTGATGGCAGGTTTGAAATTGCCAACATCCCATAAAGACGAAATAAAAGTCGAAATAAGTTGTTCTTGTTCTGCTGTGATTGCATCTTCCGACAACACCATAATATCGACATCGGAATAAGGGAGCATTTCTTTGCGTCCATAGCCACCCACCGCAAATAGGCTTAAATCGGTTTTGTCTAATTCGGCATGTTGCCATAAAAAGGTGAGCGCTTCATCAATCAGGTTAGAACGCGCCAAAATCACTTCACGAATGGATTGTCCATTTTCAAAACRTTGTTGTAGCTGATTTTCGACATCGGTGCGCCATTGGTTAATGGCCTGAATGTCATGGTTGCTTTTTACATAATTCAGCAAGGGTAATGTAATGATCATGGACAATTCCGTTATGCAATGACGAGCTTAATTTTGATTTTCGTTTAAATGTACGCGAACAGTCTCCGCAGTATGCTGAGCTAGCTCACGCGCTTTCTCTGTGGTTTCTGCACGCGCAGTCGCAACACCCATACGACGACGTTCAAAACCTTGAGGCTTGCCAAATAAACGTAAATCTGTATCGGGATGTGCTAATGCAAGATTCAAGCCAGAAAATGAAAGATTTGTTGCATCAACACCTGCATAAATCACTGCACTGGCTGCAACGCTATGGCGTGTGGTATTGACAGGTAAGCCTAAAATTGCGCGGGCATGTAATTCAAATTCACTTTGGAATTGTGATGCCAATGTCACCAAACCTGTGTCGTGTGGACGTGGAGATACTTCACTGAACCAGACTTTATCGCCTTTCACAAATAGTTCTACACCAAAAATACCGCAACCACCTAATGCAGTAGTCACTTTGTGTGCAATTCGTTTGGCTTCAGTCAAGGCAGCATCACTCATAGCTTGAGGTTGCCAGCTTTCTACATAGTCGCCTGCATCTTGACGGTGACCAATTGGCTCGCAATATGAAGTTTCGATCGCACCAGTTTCTGGGTTTTTAGAACGTACGGTTAATAAGGTAATTTCAAAATCGAAGTCAATTTGTGATTCCACAATTACTGTGCCTTGATTGACGCGTCCGCCTGTTTGGGCATATTCCCAAGCGGTATCAACTTCATCAAAACAAGTGACACGTGATTGTCCTTTGCCTGAAGATGACATTACAGGTTTCACAAAGTTGGGATAACCAATGTCATCACACGCAGCACGGAAAGATTCGAGTGAATTGGCAAAGCGATAAGCTGATGTTGGTAAACCTAATTCTTCGGCAGCTAAACGACGAATACCTTCACGGTTCATCGTCAAATTTACTGCTTTGGCAGATGGAATGACCGTTGCAATATTCTGCGCTTCAATTTCCAGTAAAACGGATGTCGCAATCGCCTCAATTTCAGGCACAATTAAATTGGGTTGAATTTTTTCAATCAATTGTTTTAATTCTGTGGCATCTGCCATGTTTAAAGTATAAGCATAATGTGCGACTTGCATGGCTGGTGCATGGTCGTAGCGATCGGCAGCATGTACTTCTACGCCTAAGCGTTGCAGTGAAATTACCACCTCTTTACCGAGTTCCCCTGAACCCAATAGCAAAACTTTAAAAGCAGAAGATTGAAGGGGAGTACCAATGGTCACGCTCATGTGAATCGTCCTTGCTAAAGTGGGCTTTTAGCATAGCAGAACTGTTCTATGAGTTAAGCCCTGTTTGCAATAAACTCATAATTTTGTCATCTGCTTGTATTGCATTCAGTGCTTTAAAGTAGTTAAGAGTGAATCTTGAAATAGATCATTTGGGCGATTCAAGCTCTAAGCCATAGACACATTAGAATGAAAATGGCACATAGGTATAAATTAAACCATAGGTGATGGCTGCGGTAAGTGTGGCAGGTACGATTTTCTTAAACTTAAAATACAAACTTATGAGTATTAAAAAGCCAATTAACATCGCAAAACTTTTATTGGGTGTTTCAAGCAAAGGTGGCAAGGTTGCAACTACGAGCATAGAGCTAATTGCGGCAATGCCAATACTGCTCAAAGCGATTTTGAGCCATAACGCACCACGTTGCCGTGAGCCTTGTTGAAACTTTTGAATCACAAAAAATGGCCCAAAACGTGAGGCGAAATTTGCGATACCGACCACAATCCCGACCAAAATAATTTCCAAACTCATGATTTTGCTCCTGTATGTTCAGGGTCGGGCTGTTTTAATACATAGTGTTTAAATAATCCCGCCAAAATACCTGAAGAAATCCCAATAAAAATTGCAGCAGATAAGTCAATAAAATAACAAGCCACGGCAGACACTAAAATGGTGATTCCCACAACAAAGGTGTGTTTCTTTTCAAAAGCGGCCAGTAAGAAGCTAAGGAATAACGCGGGTAATAAAAAGTCGAGTGCCGCTTGTAAAAACTGTGGCATTTTAGTGACTTGGTCGGCAAATAATCCACCTAACAAAGAGCCTAATGCCCAAGACAACCAACTAAATAAACTCAGTCCAAGCATCCATGATTCAGACCATTCCTGACGGCGTTGTGACAGTTTAATCATGCCTGAGGCAAAGACTTCATCAGTCAGACCCCATGACCAAATTGCAGTTTTTTTGAGATTTAAACGATCTTGAATCAGGTTTTGTAAGGCCGGGCCGTAAAGTAAATGTCGAATATCCAAAGCAATCACTGTTAAAGCAGTCATCCAAATTGAGGTTCCATTGCCCAATAATGCAACGACTAAAAATTGACTTGCTCCTGCATACATCGAGCAGGATAAAAATAAGGCTTCCCATGCGCTAAAGCCGAATTGAGTAGCAGAAACACCAAAAGCAAAAGAAACAGGTAGATAGGTGAAAATAATTGCCTGACTATCTTTTGCACCTTGCCAAAAGCTTGCTGCGGGTGCAGTTTGAATATTGTGTACGGACACGACACACCTTGTGGGAGAAAGTTGAACGATGGGTCAAATGAAGATTGTGTATTATACTTGAAATCATTAGCATGATGCCGAATTGTTTGTATGGGCGAACCGATATGTTGAAATTGAAAACACCTGTAATCCTGCTTGCTTCAATGTTATGCAGTAGCCTCTTATTGCAAGCGTGTAGCAATGACAACAACCCGAAAAAAACAGTAGAAATTAAGCCTGCGCCAAAACTCACGAATGATGCAACTGTATATGCGCAAGCCGCGTGGCAATTGATGAATGAAGTTGAGCCGTACGTGTATCGTAAACAGCGTAATTTAATTGAAGATAAAGTCCGCAAACCTGCCCGTAAATTAAGTACTGACTGGCGTATTAATGTCAAAATGACCGACTCTGTAACTGAAGGGAAATATGCGCTGTGTCGTAAAGCCCTGACTAGCTTGGAAATTTGGGCGCGTGCGACGATTGACAGTTCAAGTAGCCTATCGCAAAAACAAGCTGATTATGAACGTGATAAAAAACAATGTGCTGATGCTTTGGCGCACCCTGAGTTGGGTAATACCGACCCGAAACAAAAGGGTAATGTGGTGCAGTCTTAGTTGAATTGAGATTACTTTGTATTGATGTGATGCAGAGTTGCCCATAAAAAACCTCGATGCTTACATCGAGGTTTTTTGTTGAATCAATGCATGGCTGCAAGCATTGTTCTAAAACTCAACATTAAAACAATTAGACATTAAAGCGGAAGTGTAAAACATCACCGTCTTGAACGATATAAGTTTTACCTTCTAAGCGCCATTTACCTGCTTCTTTTGCGCCTGCTTCACCGTTGTATTGTACGAAATCCTCATAAGCAATACATTCTGCGCGGATGAAGCCTTTTTCAAAGTCAGTGTGAATTACACCTGCCGCTTGTGGTGCAGTTGAACCTACTTTCACTGTCCACGCGCGGACTTCTTGTACGCCTGCAGTAAAGTAAGTTTGCAGACCTAACAGCGCATAACCTGCACGAATCACGACGTTTAGACCCGGTTCTTCCATACCTAGAGCTTCTAGGAATTCTGCACGATCTTCATCTTCAAGCAATGAAATTTCGGCTTCAATTTGGTTGCATAACGGTACTACAATCGCATTTTCTTCTGCAGCAAGTTGTTTGACTGCATCTAAGTGCGGGTTGTTTTCAAAGCCATCTTCTGCCACGTTGGCAATATACATGGTTGGTTTTAAGGTTAATAAACCAAAACCACGAACCAATTTGCGTTCATCGTCATCTAAATTGGCTGCGCGTGCAGGCTTGCCATCATCTAGTAAAGGTTGAATTTTTTCTAAAACGGCTTTGGTCGCTACGGCTTCTTTATCGCCACCTTTGGCAGATTTTGCTAAGCGTGTAATGGCTTTGCTTACCGTTTCTAAATCGGCCAAAGCAAGTTCGGTATTGATGGTTGCAATGTCATCTAATGGGTCAATTTTACCATTTACGTGAATCACGTTTTCATCTTCAAAGCAACGAACCACATGCGCAATTGCATCGGTTTCACGAATGTTGGCAAGGAATTGGTTACCTAAACCTTCACCTTTAGATGCACCTGCAACCAAACCTGCAATATCCACAAATTCCATCGTGGTGGGTACTACACGTTGTGGATTTACGATTTCTGCCAATTTGTCCAAGCGCGAATCTGGCACAGGTACAATGCCTGTATTTGGCTCAATGGTACAAAACGGGAAGTTTTCCGCTGCAATTGCAGCTTTGGTTAAAGCATTAAAAAGCGTAGATTTACCAACGTTTGGCAGGCCCACAATACCACAATTAAAACCCATGAATAACTCACAACGTGTTATTTAAAATTAGGCACGATTTTACATGAAAGGGCAGATAAAGTCAGGTCATCGAACAGATGTTTCTCCAATCCAACGTGCTTGGCGTTGTTTGTTGAATTTCTAGCAGGAATTGATTTTGTAGTGTTGACTGTCTCGCCTGAATTTTGAATAAAAATTACATTGTAATTATAAGAAGCTATGACTAAAGTATGACAAGCACAGTATTGATACTGCTTTGGATATCAAAATTTAAATATGGAGATTTTATGCGCATCTTATACCAGTTTCCTTTGTCTCATTTTTGTGAGAAAGCTCGCTGGTTATTGGATCATAAAGAGTTATATTATGAAGCGCAAAACTTAATTCCAGGTGTGCATCGCGCTTTTGCCCAATTAAAAACAGGGCAAAATAAATTACCTATTTTACGTGATCAAGAGCGTTGGATAGCAGATTCGACTCAAATTGCGTTATATTTGGACGATATTTATCCCGAACATGCCTTGTTACGCAGTGATGCTGAGCAATATAAACATGCCTTAGCCATAAATACTTTGGCTGATGAATTGGGGCAGCATGTGCGTCGTTGGGGTTTGGCGCATGCACTATCTGAAAGTGAAGAACCTCTGGAAATTTTAATTGGTGAAAAAGGCTATTTGCGTCAATTTTCTAAATATTCCAAGCCAATTATTAAAGCTTTGGTATCTAAGGGTTATCAACTTGATCAAGATAAAGTCGCAGAATCTAAACAGCGGATGGATGAATTAATTGTCATTTTAAATCAACATTTGATTGATAATTATGGACGTTATTTTGTAGGTGAGCGTTTAGGTTTAGCCGATATTTCAGTGTGTTCGATGCTTGCACCTATTTTAGAAATTTCAGGTACGCCGTGGGAAAAAGAACACGATGAAGTCATTTCTGAAGAATTTAAAGATTATAAAAAGTATTTGCTGGATTTGCCTTTAGGACAATATGTTTCTCGTATTTATCAAACTGAGCGTAATGCACGTGTAGATTGGCGCGGTATTTGAATGTTATTGCCTTAATAAACCTACGTGCAATCTGCGCCTATTTTTGTATACTGATGGCTAAAACCCTAGAGCCAAGAATTAGAACAAAGAATTTTAGTGATTCTAATTAAAATTCTGTACTGAGTTTGGCAGCGTATTGTGCTTATTGTTGAGCGCCTCTGTTTTTAATACATTTCTTAAACTTGCAAAAAATAGACGGCTATGATTGTGACAATTTATGAACGAAGCCGTTATTGATTGGATTGTTGAGAATTTAAATCTTTCAAAACAATAGGTTCAATGAAATCCCCTTTGTCAATGTAGTTGCTCTAGCGATCAGCGGTTATTTCTAAAACATAAAGATTTTGCTTTACTCATGGAAAGAATTTTCATTAAAAATGCTTAGTCTGCAAAACAATTCAAGTATAATGGCGGTATGTGTTTAATTTTTATCTGATTAAATTGAGTGCTTAAAATGGAATTGGATCGTTACGATAAGCATATTTTAGAAATTTTAAGCTATGAAGATGTCAATTTGAATGAGCTTTCCGAGCGGGTTAGTTTGTCGGTAAGTTCAGTGCATCGACGTATTAAAAGTCTGATCGATCATAAAATTATTTCAGGTTTAAAGCGTGAAATTAATTATCAAAAACTGGGTTTTAGTTTACATGTGTTGTTGCAGGTATCTTTGAGCAAACACGATACTGATATTTTTGCCAAATTTTTGGAAGAATTAGAAAGTATTCCTGAAGTGATACGCGCATTTTTGGTGACAGGACAGGCTGCAGATTTTATTGTAGAGGTTGTGGCACGAGATATGGAAAATTACAGTGAAATTTTACTAAAAAGGATTGGTAAAATTGAGCATGTGGCAGGTTTGCATTCTAGCTTTGTGATTAAAGAATATGATGTTTTAAACTGTCATGGTTTATTAAATAAAGTTTAATTTATTAGCATTATTTTGTGTGATCTATTAAAAACGCACGATAACGTGCGTTTTTAGGAAGTACAGTTAGACAGATTATGCGTCTAATTGTGCTAAAACCTCATCGGAGAATTCAACGTTGGTGTAAACGTTTTGAACATCGTCTAAATCTTCAAGCATATCAATCATTTTCATGATTTTTTTGGCTTGGTCGATGTCTGTAATTTCTGCTTTGGTCGATGGACTCATAACCACTTCAGCATTGTCAGATTTCAAACCTGCTGCTGTTAGCGCATCTTGAACTATACCAAAAGCTTCTGGCGTAGTAATAACCAAAATACCATCTTCAGACACTTCAATATCTTCTGCCCCAGCTTCTAAAGCCACTTCCATCACTTGATCTTCTAAAGATGAATCTTCAAATGAAATTTCACCACGTTTGGTGAATAGGAATGCTACAGAACCATTGGTGCCTAAGTTACCGTCAGTTTTAGAGAAACAGTGACGTACATCTGGCACGGTGCGGTTTAAGTTGTCTGTCATGGTTTCTACAATAACCGCAACACCACCTACACCATAACCTTCATAGGTTACTTCTTTAAGATCGTCGTTATCTTCACCGCCTGCACCACGCTGGATGGCACGGTTAATGACGTCACGTGTCATGTTAACTGAAAGTGCTTTTTCCACAACAGCACGTAAACGAGGGTTACTTGCCGCATCTGGACCGCCGAGCTTTGCAGCAGTTGTTAATTCACGAATAAATTTGGTAAACAACTTACCACGACTAGCATCTTGTTTGGCTTTACGATGCTTAATGTTGGCCCACTTGGAATGACCCGCCATGCGAACTATGCTCCTTACAGATTGGCAGTATGCCTATCAAAATTGCGCCCATTCTAACATAAGCCCTTTTTTTAGATAAAGGGCAGAGTTTTAGGTTTTTTAAGTGTTGCTTTGAGTTGTTTTTGGCTCAGGAATGACAATATCTAAGCCCACTTGTTCTTTATATAATTGTTGGATAAGTGCCATATCGTGATCTAAATCTGTCGGATAGATTTTGCCAAAAATCCCACCTTGTTTGGTTTGTGAGTTGGCATACATTAAAACGATAGGCTCATTGGCTGCTTTGGCAATATGCCAAAAACCTGTACGAATTGGCTTGCGGGCTTCACCTGTTTTTGCGCGAGTTGCTTCGGGTGCGATGACCAAATTGAAATGTTCATTTTGATCAAAAAGTTCAATCATTTGCGAAACTATATCTTTGCTAGATTTACGGTCGACTGGAATGCCGCCGATTTTTTCCAAAATGGGTTTAAGCGGCCCTTTAAAAAGCTCTTTTTTAATTAATCGGAATCCTGCTTAAGCCGATGATTCCATAATTTGAATTATTGGCTTATTCCGATGGGTTAATTGATATGCACATAACGAAGCATATATTCCACTAAGAAATCCATGAATACTACGTGCTTTACTCGTTACTAAATTGTATTGATCTTTCAATAAGCTAAATAATGTTTCTATCTTATTGCGTTGCCGTAGGTGATATTAATCTGGTCAATGTTTGAGTTGTTTTTGGAAGTGAGTAAAGAGAAGCGTTTAAAATTTCATCGGGCAAATTTTCGGAAAGTGAAGGTGTATTTTTTTATTTCAATAATAATCAAATTTGTCTGATGATTATCTATACCGCAATTTCTGAAAATAGCTTGTTTTTTTAAAAAAACTTCGCTAGTATTCTTTGCGCTTGAACTTGTTGAATTATAACAAATTCAATTTTAGGGCCTATAGCTCAGTCGGTTAGAGCAGCGGACTCATAATCCGTTGGTCCCCAGTTCGAGTCTGGGTGGGCCCACCATATAAAACAACCACTTACGTGTACTAATCGTAAGTGGTTTTTTTGTTTTTAGAGTCTGGTAAGCAAATAGTAAGCGGAATGAATCAACATTATTTTCCATTGGCTTTGATAAACAAACGATTTAAAAATAGAGATTTCTGTAGGTACTCAAATTAAAGTGACAATTTGGTGGGTATAGGGCGGCCTAATATGGGCTATCACCGTCGTAGTTTGGTGGAAACTCAAATGCCATGTATCAAATTATTAGGAGATAAGCTGACGGCAAGACATTTTTAAAGTCAGGTCAATGAAATTCATGCGCGTGTAGTAGTTCTGAATAGATTTACGGAATTGGGTAGACCTCACACCCAAGTTATCACTTAAATTTGAATGAATTGGGAAAACTCAGCTTTTGAATGTCTATGCAACAAAGCAGATAGCTAATCGCAATATCAATATGTTTTTGTCTTCGACAAAGCGTGCTGTAATCTGGCGCAGTCCAATTTAATCAACACAGTTTAATCAAACTTTGAACAAAACCTGTGACCATGCGTAAAGAGAGTCTGAATAGAGATTTGATCATTAAACAGCATTGAATAGCGGTATCAGAGTAAGTTTGATTTCGACCTTGCTTGCCTTGTGGTTGTGCATACCACTGAGTGTTTGGATCAAACCAAATGGAAATATCACCTCGGTTAATGAGGGCACGATTGTAGGAAGACCAGTTAGTTGTACGATAGATTTTAGGAGCAGGTTTATTCATAGTGAAATTATAGGGCCGAATAATCTTTCTAGGCTAGGTTTATGCAACAAAACCTGCTCAAATTAAAAAGTAAATATCAGCGAGGCTTTGTTGCATAAAGATTTTGTAAGCTTCTGATTTAAATAGGTTTGTATGAATTTCAACCTAAAAATTAAATGAACAAAATCAGTTGGTTATGTATTTATGCAACAAAGCCATTTTTTTCTGTAAATTTGATTCGCTTAATTTTTCAATGGCTAGCATTTAATCCAGATTGCATAGTCATAGAAAAAAATTGTGCTTTTTCTTGACCTGTATAACATTTGCAGCGTTGGGTGGAGATATTAGATACTCCTTTACTTAGTTTTATGCATAGATTTTAATTGTGATTTTCAGTTTTATTTTTTTGGATATAGAATATGATGTGGGAAGGAAACAAATCATTAAAGTTAAGGGCAATTAGATCATTTGGATCAGTAGCAATTTTCACCTTCAATATTAAAGAATCAGAATAAGAAATGTAAATTTCTTTTTTTTTCAATTTTTTTGATATAACAGCATTTTTGCTCAAATTATATTCGGATACATATGAGTTCATTCGAATATTACTCTTCCAATCAGTACCTCTTAACTTGCGCCAATTTATATTAGTTACTTCAGCAATAGTTAAGTCTTTATAATTCACTTTTTTTATTTTATTAAAAATTATGTCAAACAAAAAAATGTGAGATCTATGCAGATAGCTAATATTTAATAAGAATTTTTCTAAGTTTTTTTCAAGTGTTACAGCACAACAGTTACATAACTGATAATTATTAATGATTAATCCCCATTGATATAAAAGATAAATAGCATAAATAGCATCAAGATCATGGAAAGCAGAGATTTTTTTTAAAATTGAATATGATACTGGTTGTGGAGTATATACTCCTTCGGATATTACATGTTCGCGAATACCTAAAGTTAAATTGTGCATTTCGCTTATAACCTTATCTGAGTTGAATTCAAGATTTTCAATATTCCAAATCGGATGTTCAATAATATCGATCGCACTAGGTATAAGTTCCTCAGTACTCTTTTTCCATGCTTTTTGAGGTGTAGATAAACCAAATTTATATTTTCTAAATAATTTAGCCTCAGGTGAATATATAGAGTTTGAATACATAAATTTATAAAACTGGTATTCATTTATTATTTTTATTTCCTTCAATTTTTTAGCTTCATTGAATAAATAATCATACCAAGTAATCGTTTTGGCATATTCCAAAATACCACGAGCTCTGCGTCCCAAATTTTGCTACTCCATACTAAAGTTGGGGTAAAGATATTTTAAAATTATACTTCTTTTCTGTACCCGTTGGAATATGTTTTTATAGCTATAAATCATTCTAAAGAGAAAAAAATGTCATTTAAGCATAAACATAGGCCGATTACAGATGATCGGCTTTTATTGACCACTAGAGAGACAGCTAGGCTTTTGGGGTATGCAGAACAAACATTGCGTAAATGGGCGTTGTATGAAAACGGCCCAATTAATCCTATTAGACATGGACGTACTCTTCGTTGGAGTAAGGCGGATGTCTACAAATTTGCTGGCTTAAAAGAAGACTGATTTTGAAGATGGTATGGACTAATTGCTCATACCTATTTATTAGGTTTCAACATGCAAAAAAAATCATTTGAAGTCTTGATCAAACTCAGAGCAGTTTTGATATTAGACCTGCCAGATTTTATTCATTCATTTATATTGAATTTAAAAAACAAGTTAGATGTTTATATCAAAAAAACCTTGAAAAAGGATGCTAGAGCCAATCAAGTGAATAATGAATTTGAGATCCTGAAATTGTTAATCCAAAAAATTTCTCAAGATATTAAGCAGATCCCAAAGCACAAACATAAACAGATACACGCTGTGCTTTTTAGCTGCTTTTTTACTCAATTGTCCGATGCCTTGGTTCTGCAGTTATCTCACCATATGAGGATAGATCGTCATCCACAGCGTTGTGTTCAATTGAGTGCCAGCACCTATAAAAAATACTTCAAGTTGCATAAAGACTTGAACCTCAAGTTAGAGCAAAACCTAACTTTCAATTTTTACCCTAAAAAATTATGGTGATTTTATGAGTCAAAATGATAAATCGTCAGAGTTAGACGAAGAAACCAAATTATTGGAAGAATGGGTCAATCAGTCCCTGAGCGAAAAAAAACAAATTTTGAATCAGCTCCTGGCGCAAGATCAGCAGGCACAGGAACTCTATGCTGCTGCTCACAAAATACATGTGGTGATTAAAAATAATCGGATAGTGACACAACAGAAATTACTAGCAGGGTTAACGCAATGGACTAAAAGTGCATCTATAGGACAACTAAGCGACCAACAAAAAGAAGTATTTATCTATTCCTATCTTTGTACTGCAGTCTTGTGTGAAATACTGAAGGAAATCATCTTGTTAGAGCCTCAGATTACAAGGGATGAAAAGGATGAAAAACAGGTTATTCTAAATAATTGTAAAAACAACAATAAAATCAATACAGTATCTTATAATTTAAAACTTCTTTTGCAAAAGCAGTTATCGAATACTGAGAAAAATAAACTGTTGTATAAAAAAGTTACACGCAAACTCCAAGCTATGGATGAATTTGATGCCAACGAGTTAAAAATTCTTTTAGAGCGTAAAATAATAAAAAATGATTTTGAACAGCTTAATCTTGGCCGCTATATTCAACAATTTATTATTGTTTTCAACGAGATTGCCAATAGTAGATTAAATTCAACAGTAATTAATGTTCAGGCTTTAATTAACGATATTAAAAAGGGCATGACCTATAAATCTGATTCAGGCACATCATCGTTGGATGTAGAGAATGAGGATACTGGACAAGATACAGACATCAATATTTCTGATCCTGAACAGGATGGGATCGCTAAGCGGGAGAAGGAGATTTTTTCTGATGACCAGCAGAAAAATCAGGAACAGCTTGAAAAACAGGGACGGCGCATTCAGCGACGTGACTTACCCTATAAAACGAATCCGCTTTATGTGAAACCCAGTTTACTACATCTGGTCTATCATCTCTTGCAGGAATGTTATCAAGAAAAGATCAGAACTGATCCATATCAATCGTCTTTAGCTGTGTGTGGTTTGATGTGTCTCTTGACGGGGCTGAGTCCAACGATCTTTCAAAAGATTAAGAATTTGATTGAGGGTGGCAGAATCAAAGAAAAATCAATCAACAAAGTCATCCATTATTACTGGGTGATTGATCCCAAGCTCAATCCCAATCATTCTGGTGCCATGCAGGATAAAGCACAGCGTTATAATCGGGCCTTAACTCTGGAATGGCGTATTCCAGAACCGTGGATCACCAGTTTAAAGGCTTTAGAGAATTTAAAGCGACGTGAATTTTGTGCGATTAAATACAATAATTTTTTGCGGGAAGTCTTTAAAGAGTATCAGATTGGTGAAATCACCTACGGGATGTTGGAGCGACAAATCTATTTCCATTTGGATATGGAGACTGGTGATAACTTGGTTGCACACTTGCTGGCCAATCGGGATACCCATCATATCGTGCAATGGAACTATGAAGGGCGCCAGATCGATCAAATCGACCAGCATTTTCAAGGCTATATCAATGTTCTATTAGACCGTAGAAAAGGTGATCCATGGATTGAGCATAAACACCCTGGTTATATTTTTCATCGTGAGGAACGTATCGGCAGTCAGCGTTGCTGGACTATAGAGGCAGCGAGTGAATTTTTTAATCAGCTTTATCATTTTGTCAAAAACACATTAGCGAGTGCTCAAGCCAATCGGATCGAGAAGCTGAATGCTTACAGCATTTGGATGTGGCATCTTTCCTTAATCTGCCTGACGGTGCGTCCAATAGTCGGCATGCCGGGGTTACTGAAACATTATGATCCTAAGGCACAACTGCTTTACGTGCATGATAAAAAAACTGATTCACGAAAAGTAGGACGTCCTGTTCCTGTTACAGGCTACTGGCAGGATCATTTCAATGCATATCGAAAATATCTGACGAAAACCATCGAATCACTCGGGATAAAAAGTTTGCAAGCGCAATTGGAAAACGAGGGTTTTATGCTCTATGTCATCTCATATCCTTGGATCAAGTCCAAGAAAGGTCCAGTGAATCTTGCCGAAGTCGTGGAGCATTTGGAGCTACAGCCGATGTCTGCTGATTTTGTCACGCATTACCTCAAAGAGACTGTGCAGATTTATAAAAACTGGCCAAGGCATTTCACTAAAAATCATCTTGATCTCAGTGGTGATATTCACAATACGCTGTATGCCCATGACAAACAGACGATGGGATTCAGTCACATTTCTGGATTAAGCCCTTATCTCTACAAATACGACATTCAGCAACAAGTTGAAAGCTTGCTCAACAAACTAGAAATCGTAAAGCTTGAAGTAATTTAAAGGATCATACCGTGCTTGATAAACAAATCGAAGTTCAATTAGAAAATGCCATTGAAAGTGGGATCGCCGACATTTTTAAGGAAATTTCTCAGCTGATCACTGTTACATACACAGATGTAAATTCTGACCTTACTCAAATTGATTTTAAGTGGCTTGATCAGCAAATTCTGGACAAGTTTACTCTCTATAGAGCAGTTTTAGAGCAGCTCTGCCAAACATCCAAATTTAAGGACAAGGCTGCAGATTACCTTCAATTCTGTTTTAAACAAGTGAAACGGATTTGTAAGGTGAAAAACCAGCAGTGGCAAAAGGATTACCCTTCCTATGCCCAAAGCTATGAGATTAAGTTGCCAGATTGGACAGTCTACTCAGCTAAACGTTATGACAATGTTTTTTCTGACCGCAAACTACAGCAGGGCATTATGCTTGCCGAGGTAAAAGAAAAACTGTATGTGAATTGGGCGGATTATCTCAAACAACAAACCCAAGGTATCTTCTTAGACTCTACGGCCGAAGAGCAACAAAAATTAGTGAATACCTTGTTTGAATGTCTGTGTATTTCATTAATTTTTGATCAAGGATGCATTCAACCTGAACGGCTATTGGCCATTCATGATGCCATTTTTAATATGAACCTCGATAGTGGCTTGCTCTCTATCTATCCAAATTGCCATCATGCTTATGTTTTTTCTTACACTTTGCCTTCGACAAAATATGGCAACATCTATCAGCAGTATGGTGAGAAAGAGGCGGAGTTATGGCAAACTCAGCACATCTATTTCAATGCCTTTGCGATGCTATGTTACAGAAGGATCCAGCAGCTACTCAATGGACCACAAGCGTATGAATTACAAAACACGTCACCATTGCAGTGCTGGGAAAAAGAATATAGTGGAGCTATAACGCCGATTCAGCGCGAAGCCTTACTGCTAGAAAAACTCAAGACGCATTTCGATAATGTACTGAATCTGAAGAAGCAGGATACGGGGGACGAGAAAGCCTCTAAAAAATCGCCTAAGAATGTGCGATTTGAACAGCTTGATCATCACGTGAAGCTATTTTTAAAAGGTCTGGAAAAAACTGGCTTTGCTATTTTTAAACATATGGATTATGTCTTATGGCAAGAGATTCCCGATCTGGATGTGTTCAGCACCAATGTACTGAATAATCAGATCATCACTTCGCCTTTAATCTATCAGCAGTATACACAGCTCTATGATCAACCTGATCGCTGGAAAACCATTCAAGCCAGAATCAAAAATCTTGAAAAAAATCCTCCCACTTTAGACTTGGAGATGCCTACAGTTACGGTCAAAACGTTTCATGATCGACGCATTGGTAAACGACATAATCTGAAATCCTGGCTTTTATCTTTTCATCAGGGTATCAAACTCAAACAGCTCGCGGATCAACTCCAAGAATGCATCCAAAAATCCGAGGACTATAAATCTGCTTATGAAGCTGGAAATGGCGAGTATCTGGATTATGTGGTTGCCATTGCACATTTACGCATATGCCAGTGGTTAAAAGGCGAATTTGTTTACCAAGAGAAGACGGGAAAAAGTGTCCTTAAGGTATCGACGATCCAACGTTACTATGGCAGTTTCGTACTTAACCTACTTTATTATGTCCTAGAACAGCAGCTCAATCTAGAGACCGCTACTGAAGATCAGTTTGAGGAAATGTACCGCACGATTGTTGAAGAAAAACTGCTGAATGATCAGGAAAAACAGAAACAAACCGCTAGAACCAAGAACAATAAAAAACACAATACCTCTGGTGATGCCTTCGATCGGCTGAAAGCCTTCCACCAGTACTTGGTTCATAAACATCGTGCACCGATTGTGCAATATTTATATGACCGCCAAAGTGATGGCTTATTTTTGAAAACCAGATTGATTAGTCCTCAGATGTTTGGATGGATGATGCGAATTCTTAGAGAGTATCCAACGGCTCTAGGCCTGACCGAGCAGGATGCAACTTGTCTGCAATGGGTCTATATATTGGCATTTAGACTAGGCTTACGTATTGATGAGGCTGCCAGAATTTGTATCGATGATTTTGTATCTCCACAGCTGCGTAAACATCCAGACAATCGACAGCTTTATTATGTATTCGAGTTTCCTTCGGATCAGCAGAATGGTGATCAGTCTGACCAGAAAAGGAATAAAACAACGGGTGATATCGATGATCTAACCCTTAGGATTCGTCTGAATTCAGAGCGTGGTCTGAAAAGTGACAATGCTAACCGCCAGTTTGATTTGGCATATTTTTTAGCACCGGATGAATTTACAGGATTCTGTCGCTTTTATCAAAACCTGTTACCTGGTTCTAAAGCGGCTGCAGCCGTTTGTAAAAGAAAAACCAAACAACTTTTTGTATTGGGTGAACAACCCTTATCGAGTACAAATTTATCCAGAATTACCCAGCAGCTGTTTAATACTGTATTGGGGACAGATGATCATCAATATACCTTTCATGCTTTCAGGCATAGTACCGCTTCACATTTGGCTATCCTGTTAAAAGGCAGTAAAGCGTTGGTAGATTGTTTTACTGACTATAATTCCGATTCACATCCCGGGTTTGGACCTAAGCTTAAAAAGCACATTTTGCCCAATATTAAGAATGCTTCATCGCGTAGTGCCCAGGCCTGGTCTCGACTCGCGCATTTGATGGGGCATGAAGATATTCGGATGACCGCTAGACAATATCTACATCATCTGCAGATTCTGATTGCCGATATGTTTTATCAAGCCAACCGTGAATATTCGCCTCAACTGATCAAAGTGTTATTAGGAGATAGTCATCTGATGCATCACGGCTTCAAAATTGAATTTCAGTCGAATGAAAGAGATATTTTAAAAGCGATGAAGAAATTTCATCCACCCACAGAAAATGATCTTCAACTTGACCCGTTAAAAAACAAGCTAAAGCAAAAACTGCCTCAACAGCAGGATGGATTTTTATACCGTGAAATATTTTTAGACAATTACCATAAGTGGATAGAAGGCAACGCACGCGAAACGATTGATGCTGAATTATTGAAGTTGATTCAATCGATCAGTCAGCCGTCCTTTATCTACACCAAGCGCGTAAAAAATGAAGGTAACAGTGAGGATTATATTGGTTCAACCTGGAATCAAATGGTGAAATGGTCCGATCACTATCAGATTGATCAACCTTTTAGATTAAATAAAAAGATAACCCGGAAAGTTCTTAAAGAATTCTTTTATTGCTTAGAAAATAACATTTCATTAGCAAAAGATCGTCCTGTTTTAACCTTTAAGGTATCCTGTGAAAAAGATCTGAATGACTACCATAAATTTATAGATTGTATTGATAAAATTTATTCAGAAGGCACATCATATTTAGAGTGGGAGCAACCTGATTCAAATATATTGAATGATTTAAAAGAGGGTAAAATTAAAATAATAAAATATGTAATCCGTAATAATAAAATACCAAAAGATAATAATTTTATTCAAAAGATGCTGTTGCAGAGCATTTTCTATAAGGTGAAAGAGCATCAAGAACGCCCCAAAAAGATAGCTCAGGGTTCTACCTGAGGTTACGCATACGAACGGAAATCTTGTAAAATAAAAATAAATAAAAACAAATGGATGTTGTTGTTTTGAATTTTGCAGTTTTTCTCTTTCTCCGTATTTTTGCAAAAAATCGGGTTTTAGCTCTCAAAAACTGGGTAAATAAGGGTAGAAATCCTCCACCCATTTTTAGCCTTTTTTGAACATTTTTTATTCAGAATTGGAAATTTTCTTGAGAATTAATTTCATATTCAATTTAGGCTAAAATTAATAAAATGATCTGGAATTATTATTCATATGAGTAATATATTTTACTGGTAGTAAAAGGATTAATTTGGTTTAAAATTAATCTATGTTAAATAGGTTTTTAAGAGTTCTGGAAAGCTAATTGACAAGTTGATTTTAATTAAAGATTTTTTAGTATTTTTAAAATAATGATTCTAGTTTTTAATTTAGCTAAGCTGTCATTAAAAAGTAAACATGTATTCTTTTCCGAATTGGTTTGATACTCTCTCCACCCACTGCTCTATTTTATCAGCTGTCATGACTTGAAAATCTCGCCAATAATATTTCATCTGCTTCCATACCATCTCGATTCGATTTAACTCAGGGCTATAAGCTGGAATAAAATACAAATTCGTCGAAAAGTTACTTTTAAGTAGCTCTCTGTAATCAGCCATCTTTTTACTTCTATGAATCGAGGCATTATCTACAATAAGAACCAATGGAAGGTTATAAGTCTGTTTTACTTGTTGAGCTATTCCAGTTAAATAGGCATAAAACCAAGTGCTTGTAACTGACTCTTGTAAACAACTTGTCACCAGTTTCCCCGTTGAAAGCAAACACCCCATGACATTAACTCGTTTTAATCTTATTGCATCAACCGCATGAACATCACCTATCTTTGTCCACGCATAGCGGTTATCAGGTGTAGATGAAAACCCTGTTTCATCAACATAACCTAATATAATTTCACCACGTGCCGCTTGCTCTCGTAATTTTTCAATCTG
>NZ_MKQS01000063.1 GCF_001758345.1 Acinetobacter towneri | reverse complement strand
TAGTGGTGAGCGATCATTCTTTGGCTTACCATCAAATAAGCGAATCCATTTGGATACAAGATTTGTATTCAATCCATGTTGCAAAGCGACCGAAGCAATTGAAACGTCAGGTGCTTTACAAGCCTGAACGATCTGCTGTTTAAATTCAGCACTGTATGTTCTTCGTTTTTTCGCTAGAGATGCGATGGATGTCTGATTATTTGTCGTCATAAATTTAAGTCCCCACTTGTTTTTAAGTGGGGACTAAATTAAGGCTTATAGGATGAATTCATAAGGTGTGTTCAGCGGACGCTTACAAAGTATCACTATCTATGCTGTTTTGAATATGACTCAACATTAGATAATATTTTAAGAAAAAAATAAGGTAAGCGTCCGCTGAATCCCATACCAATTTTAATTCGATTTAGGTTTCCAGCAGTGTGGCAGTAACTCTTCAATCTGGGTCACTTTATGTGTCGGCAGCCTTTTCAGCACATCACTTAAATAGGCATACGGATCCAAGCCATTCAGCTTTGCTGACTGGATTAACGTCATGATGTTTGCCGCTCGCTGACCACTGCGCAGCGAACCTGCAAACAGCCAGTTCTTGCGCCCCAACGCCCAGGGACGCATCTGATTCTCGACCCAATTATTGCAAATAGGTAGATTGCCATCATCCAGAT
>NZ_MKQS01000062.1 GCF_001758345.1 Acinetobacter towneri | reverse complement strand
CTTGTCAGACCCACCATGAGCAAGACTTAAAGCACTGCTTTAAGGCGAAGCGCAAGGCAAACGAACGTGAGTGAGTGCGCAGGCTATAATCTGATACATCGAATCACAGATGATAAGCTGGGGACTTAGCTTAGTTGGTAGAGCGCCTGCTTTGCACGCAGGAGGTCAGGAGTTCGACTCTCCTAGTCTCCACCAAATTTCAAGATTAGAAAAACAACGTTTTTCCTTGAAATTTAAGCAAACAGCTATGCTGTGCGCAGGCACACATATACTGGAGCTTTAAGCTAAAGATTACAGAATTTAGTAAGTATAAGCTTATTAAGTTCTGTGATTTATCACAGTTGACYGCAGTCCGACGAGGATGCAGTGAATCATTAACAGATTGGCAAAAATTGAGTCTGAAATAAATTGTTCAACTCATTTCATACAGGATTGACAGTAATACTTTGGTGTTACGGTTTAATTACGAATTGAAATGAGCACTAGCAAATTAACTGAATCAAGCGTTTTGGTATATGAATTTAGATTGAAGCTGTACGGTGCTTAAGTGCACGAGACTTTGAACTGTAGATTAAATAGATCATAGATTATTTATTTAATTGTCTTAATCCTACTTGTAGGGATTAACGACTGTTTGGGGTTGTATAGTCAAGTAATTAAGTGCATGTGGTGGATGCCNCTTTGGTGTTACGGTTTAATTACGAATTGAAATGAGCACTAGCAAATTAACTGAATCAAGCGTTTTGGTATATGAATTTAGATTGAAGCTGTACGGTGCTTAAGTGCACGAGACTTTGAACTGTAGATTAAATARATCATWGATTATTTATTTAATTGTCTTAATCCTACTTGTAGGGATTAAYGACTGTTTGGGGTTGTATAGTCAAGTAATTAAGTGCATGTGGTGGATGCCTTGGCAGTCAGAGGCGAAGAAAGACGTGATAGCCTGCGAAAAGCTCCGGGGAGGCGGCAAATATCCTTTGATCCGGAGATWTCTGAATGGGGGAACCCACCTACCTTAAGGTAGGTATTGCAACATGAATACATAGTGTTGCAAGGCGAACGMGGGGAAGTGAAACATCTCAGTACCCKTAGGAAAAGAAATCAATTGAGATTCCCTCAGTAGCGGCGAGCGAAAGGGGAAAGCCCATTAAGTTATGTGTGTTTTAGTGGAATGCTCTGGGAAGTGCAACCATAGTGGGTGATAGTCCTGTACACGAAAGGGCACACATAATGATGACGAGTAGGGCGAGGCACGTGAAACCTTGTCTGAATATGGGGGGACCATCCTCCAAGGCTAAATACTCCTGACTGACCGATAGTGAACCAGTACCGTGAGGGAAAGGCGAAAAGAACCCCTGTGAGGGGAGTGAAATAGATCCTGAAACCGCATGCATACAAGC
>NZ_MKQS01000061.1 GCF_001758345.1 Acinetobacter towneri | reverse complement strand
CAAGGCATCCACCACATGCACTTAATTACTTGACTATACAACCCCAAACAGTCGTTAATCCCTACAAGTAGGATTAAGACAATTAAATAAATAATCTATGATCTATTTAATCTACAGTTCAAAGTCTCGTGCACTTAAGCACCGTACAGCTTCAATCTAAATTCATATACCAAAACGCTTGATTCAGTTAATTTGCTAGTGCTCATTTCAATTCGTAATTAAACCGTAACACCAAAGCATTACTGTCAATCCTATATGAAATGAGTTGAACAATTTATTTCAGACTCAATTTTTGCCAATCTGTTAATGATTCACTGCATCCTCGTCGGACTGCAGTCAACTGTGATAAATCACAGAACTTAATAAGCTTATACTTACTAAATTCTGTAATCTTTAGCTTAAAGCTCCAGTATATGTGTGCCTGCGCACAGCATAGCTGTTTGCTTAAATTTTAAGGAAAAGCCTTAAAGCAGTGCTTTAAGTTTTCTGATCTTAAAATTTGGTGGAGACTAGGAGAGTCGAACTCCTGACCTCCTGCGTGCAAAGCAGGCGCTCTACCAACTAAGCTAAGTCCCCAGCTTATCATCTGTGATTCGATGTATCAGATTATAGCCTGCGCACTCACTCACGTTCGTTTGCCTTGCGCTTCGCCTTAAAGCAGTGCTTTAAGTCTTGCTCATGGTGGGTCTGACAAGACTTGAACTTGTGACCCCACGCTTATCAAGCGTGTGCTCTAACCAACTGAGCTACAGACCCTGAGAAAAATCAAAGCATCGCTTTGTATTTTTCGCAAGG
>NZ_MKQS01000060.1 GCF_001758345.1 Acinetobacter towneri | reverse complement strand
GACTGGGGTGAAGTCGTAACAAGGTAGCCGTAGGGGAACCTGCGGCTGGATCACCTCCTTAACGAAAGATTGACGATTGGTAAGAATCCACAACAAGTTGTTCTTCATGACGATGTGTCTTAAAAGATAATTCGAGGTTTTCGAATTGGATTGAGTAGCAGATACTACGCACTGCGTTTGTCTTGCGAAAAATACAAAGTGATGCTTTGATTTTTCTCAGGGTCTGTAGCTCAGTTGGTTAGAGCACACGCTTGATAAGCGTGGGGTCACAAGTTCAAGTCTTGTCAGACCCACCATGAGCAAGACTTAAAGCACTGCTTTAAGGCGAAGCGCAAGGCAAACGAACGTGAGTGAGTGCGCAGGCTATAATCTGATACATCGAATCACAGATGATAAGCTGGGGACTTAGCTTAGTTGGTAGAGCGCCTGCTTTGCACGCAGGAGGTCAGGAGTTCGACTCTCCTAGTCTCCACCACGTACTTATTAAGTGCGGGAATAAGCTAAAGATTACAGAACTTAATAAAAGATCGAATGAATAAATTTGGTGGTTTATTAAGTTCTGTGATTTATCACAGTTGACTGCAGTCCGACGAGGATGCAGTGAATCATTAACAGATTGGCAAAAATTGAGTCTGAAATAAATTGTTCAACTCATTTCATATAGGATTGACAGTAATGCTTTGGTGTTACGATTTAATTACGAATTGAAATGAGCACTAGCAAATTAACTGAATCAAGCGTTTTGGTATATGAATTTAGATTGAAGCTGTACGGTGCTTAAGTGCACAGTGCTCT
>NZ_MKQS01000059.1 GCF_001758345.1 Acinetobacter towneri | reverse complement strand
AAATTTGGTGGAGACTAGGAGAGTCGAACTCCTGACCTCCTGCGTGCAAAGCAGGCGCTCTACCAACTAAGCTAAGTCCCCAGCTTATCATCTGTGATTCGATGTATCAGATTATAGCCTGCGCACTCACTCACGTTCGTTTGCCTTGCGCTTCGCCTTAAAGCAGTGCTTTAAGTCTTGCTCATGGTGGGTCTGACAAGACTTGAACTTGTGACCCCACGCTTATCAAGCGTGTGCTCTAACCAACTGAGCTACAGACCCTGAGAAAAATCAAAGCATCGCTTTGTATTTTTCGCAAGACAAACGCAGTGCGTAGTATCTGCTACTCAATCCAATTCGAAAACCTCGAATTATCTTTTAAGACACATCGTCATGAAGAACAACTTGTTGTGGATTCTTACCAATCGTCAATCTTTCGTTAAGGAGGTGATCCAGCCGCAGGTTCCCCTACGGCTACCTTGTTACGACTTCACCCCAGTCATCGGCCACACCGTGGTAAGCGTCCTCCYTRMGGTTAGACTACCTACTTCTGGTGCAACAAACTCCCATGGTGTGACGGGCGGTGTGTACAAGGCCCGGGAACGTATTCACCGCGGCATTCTGATCCGCGATTACTAGCGATTCCGACTTCACGCAGTCGAGTTGCAGACTGCGATCCGGACTACGATCGGCTTTTTGAGATTAGCATCACATCGCTGTGTAGCAACCCTTTGTACCGACCATTGTAGCACGTGTGTAGCCCTGGCCGTAAGGGCCATGATGACTTGACGTCGTCCCCGCCTTCCTCCAGTTTGTCACTGGCAGTA
>NZ_MKQS01000058.1 GCF_001758345.1 Acinetobacter towneri | reverse complement strand
AAAACAGTATCATCAATACTGACTATAAGTTTATTATTATCAATATGTTGAATTGATTCTTGATATAGGTCGTGAGGTGTGTAGTCTTCACGCTCTAGAAAGCGATTTACACTATCATGCGAGATATTATAAGTCTCGGCAAGTTGTGTGCAGCTAATAGAGTTCGGTTCTGTCATGAGAAAGCCCATATAAATGGGTAATGTACAAGTTGCTGTAGAAGCATGTTTAATTCGTCTGATCACAGATACTTTATAAAGTATTTTAATACTTTTTTGAATCCGTCAATGCGTAAGTCCTATTGAACTAATTGAATCTTAATTGTTAATTTGAAAATTAAAACGCCCAATTTAAAAAATTGGGCGCTTCACTAATGGCAATAAGCATTACCATTCACACTAGAGAACACAAACCAAGGTTCAGTTTTGTTTTTTATAAACATACTTTGTGTATTTGAGTTTGTAAATGATTTTTTGCTCAGATATTTAAAAATCAAATTACCTTCTTTTTGTTTTTGTAACTTTAGACTATACCCTAAAGTTACAATCTGAAAGTTCATGAAATTATGTATCATTTAAATGATTTTTAATCATAAGTAACATGTAACTTTAGTGTTAAAGAATTATAATTTACGAAATTGTTCATTTTTATCCAATTGGGGCGTGAAAAAGTGAAAGGCCAAAAAGTAGGGTATGTCCGGGTAAGTTCTGTCGAGCAAAACACTGGACGTCAACTTGAAGGAATTGAGGTCGACCGGATTTTTGTTGACCGTGCTTCAGGTAAAAATACTGACCGACCTAAATTTCAGGAAATGTTGAACTATGTCC
>NZ_MKQS01000057.1 GCF_001758345.1 Acinetobacter towneri | reverse complement strand
ATCAGTATGGATGGTAAAGGTCGATGGGTAGATAATGTGATGGTTGAACGATTATGGCGGAGCGTTAAATATGAAGAGGTGTATCTCAAAGCTTATAGCAGTGTCACAGATGCGAAAAAGCAATTAAGTGCATATTTTGAGTTTTATAATTTGAAACGACCTCATTCGAGTCTAGACAAAATGACACCAAATGAGTTTTACTATGATCAGCTACCCCAACAAAACAAGGTGGCTTAACTAGAGCGGAATATCACTTATAAATACGCTTTTAGTTGTTCAAACAAGTGGGACCACCTCTCCGTACCTATGCCTGATACCAAAACTCAAAAATATAGTTTATTCGGTTTAGAGCATAAACAATTTGGCGATGTGCATGTTGAACTCGGTGCACGGGTTGAACATCAAAAAATTGATGTCGATGCTCAGAAAAAAGATTATTCAGATACAGGTGTATCTGCTTCTGCCGCAGCCAACTGGCAGTTTGCACCTAACTATAAACTATCCCTTACAGGTTCACATCAGCAGCGTTTACCGTTGGCACAAGAGCTTTATGCAAATGGCATCCACTTTGCAACAAACACTTATGAGCGTGGCAATGCAAATTTAGATGTGGAAAAGTCGAATAATTTAGAACTTGGTTTGCACTATGAAGCTGACAAACTGGATTATTCGTTGCATGTCTATCATAACTGGTTTGATAACTATATTTATGTGTATTAGTTCAGACTTGATCGTACATTCTTCTTGAAAAAGAGAAAGTTACCCGTTTTGATAAAGGTGTCGAAATCTTAATCAAACAAAGGTAACTTTCTTATGTTGCATACTAACAATCAAATCATTAAACACAAAGTAGGTCTGCTCAATTTAGCTGAAGAGCTTCAGAATGTATCCAGAGCATGCAAAGTGATGGGTGTTTCAAGAGATACATTTTATCGCTATCAAGAGTTAGTGAAGTCTGGTGATATTGACGCACTGATCAATAAATCCCGTCGAGTACCAAATTTAAAA
>NZ_MKQS01000056.1 GCF_001758345.1 Acinetobacter towneri | reverse complement strand
CATGAATTACATTCAAGTCATTGGAAAATAGAACAATATCACCGAGTGATTAAACAGGTTTGTCATATTGAAAAGTTTCAAGTAAGACGATCTAAACTGATTTTGAATCATATTTTTTCAGCCTTGATGGCCTACGTCGAGATACAAAAGAACCAGTTTGAGGGGATCTTTGAAAATGTATATCGTTGGCAGAAGAAATTATTTAGACCAATCATCAAAGACTTCATTGATGACTTTATTCTCGATAAAAATCATCTGCTACCACAGAGAATCTATAAATGATAGTGCGTAAGTCCTAGAAATAAACAATATTTTGTAGAAAAGTGAAGTTTTTGCCGAATAAATAACCACTCGAACTGAAAAACGCATAAAACATAAAAAGAAGTGTTGCACATTAAAATAATTGTCCTATAATGCACATCCATCGGCGGTGATGCAGATTAAAACTTCTGATAAAACAATGACTTGATTGATATTGATTGAGTTGGGTTTTAGAAAGTAAGTTTAAAATAATTTAAATTACCAGTTGACACTTTAGAAATAAAGCGTAATATAGCTGACCTAGCTTGATGCTGACGAAGCATCGAGAAGATCATTAAGAGATTATGAAGAACAACTTGTGTGGATTTTTGCTGATTGATTAATCGAAATTATTTCATTAATTGATTGGTTTAAATTACTCGAAGTTTATTTGAGCGAAATTTAAGTCAGAAATTGATGAGCCAGATTTGGAAGTTTAGATTAAAACTTCAAAATGATTTTAACTGAAGAGTTTGATCATGGCTCAGATTGAACGCTGGCGGCAGGCTTAACACATGCAAGTCGAGCGGGCGAGGTTGCTTCGGTAACTGAGCTAGCGGCGGACGGGTGAGTAAAGCTTAGGAATCTGCCTATTAGTGGGGGACAACATTCCGAAAGGGATGCTAATACCGCATACGTCCTACGGGAGAAAGCAGGGGATCACTTGTGACCTTGCGCTAATAGATGAGCCTAAGTCGGATTAGCTAGTT
>NZ_MKQS01000055.1 GCF_001758345.1 Acinetobacter towneri | reverse complement strand
TCAGTATGGATGGTAAAGGTCGATGGGTAGATAATGTGATGGTTGAACGATTATGGCGGAGCGTTAAATATGAAGAGGTGTATCTCAAAGCTTATAGCAGTGTCACAGATGCGAAAAAGCAATTAAGTGCATATTTTGAGTTTTATAATTTGAAACGACCTCATTCGAGTCTAGACAAAATGACACCAAATGAGTTTTACTATGATCAGCTACCCCAACAAAACAAGGTGGCTTAACTAGAGCGGAATATCACTTATAAATACGCTTTTAGTTGTTCAAACAAGTGGGACCACCTCTTTTGATGCTGATGCACAATATTTTGATCAAATTCCGAGCATTATTGAATATCAAAATTTGCGTTTTAAAGTGGTGAGTAAAGAGCAAAAGCGTTTACATCTAATTGATGAAAATGAAGAACATCAAACCATCATTGTTAGAGTTCTAGTGATTTAAAGGTATATCAATCTAAATTAGACAGAGACTCAATATAACATCAGACAAGTGGAGCGTATTAATGTTAGTGCTTTCCCATTTTAGCAAAAGAAAAAGCAAAATGAAGAATATTAGATGATCATTTCTGAAGCCAGACTGGGTTTGCTAGAGTTAGATCAGAAATAAACTTGGCGTAAATTCTATCATTCGATGCTTTTTAATGGCTGTGTTAAAGGTGAAAAATAGACTTAAAAGTAATTTTTTGCCACTGTTTGTTGGTGATATGACGATAAAATAATCAAACGAAACATAGCTGTAGTTTCTTAGTTTTCCCACATTCCCATGTGGGATTTTTTTGTTTTAAATTTAGTCTAGCGCAGTATTTACCAATATAAGTCATTATTTTTTATATATAAAAGTGAAACAAATTAAAGATCAAGATAAGATGAATTGTATAAAAAACTCTCAAAATTCGATTTGGTTTTTCAGTATTTAGATGTATTAGTTCAGACTTGATCGTACATTCTTCTTGAAAAAGAGAAAGTTACCCGTTTTGATAAAGGTGTCGAAATCTTAATCAAACAAAGGTAACTTTCTTATGTTGCATACTAACAATCAAATCATTAAACACAAAGTAGGTCTGCTCAATTTAGCTGAAGAGCTTCAGAATGTATCCAGAGCATGCAAAGTGATGGGTGTTTCAAGAGATACATTTTATCGCTATCAAGAGTTAGTGAAGTCTGGTGATATTGACGCACTGATCAATAAATCCCGTCGAGTACCAAATTTAAAAAA
>NZ_MKQS01000054.1 GCF_001758345.1 Acinetobacter towneri | reverse complement strand
AAGATCAATGGGAGGTTCTGATGGAGCTTTTGATTGATCGAAAGCTTGTGAGGAAGCTGAGATCAATTGATTTTTCCAGTCAATAATTTGGTTTTGATGAACATCAAACTCAGAACTCAATTCAGCAAGTGTTTTTTCTGCTTTGATCGCAGCAAGTGCTACCTTAGCCTTAAAGTCGTTTGAATGATTTCTTCTTGGTCTACGTGCCATAAAATACTCCATATATTGATGTTTATAACATCATTTGAGGAGCAGAATATCACTTATAGGAGTTGTTCAAATTTACGGATCCATCTCTGTCATTAGTTCTACTGTCATAGAGCGATATTTCATAAATAAGTAATCGGATGTGGAAATTTTTAAAGACATATTCATGATTAAAATTTAACAGTTATCTTGATGAATTTAGTTTAGTATCCTGAAAATAGTAAAAGTAGATTGGTACTAGCTTTTAAAAATATAGTAGTATTATGCTATGTAATTATCTGTATTTTAATAAATTATGATTGATAAAAAATTATCAAGCTTAGAGCAGCTTGAGCAGGATATATGGTTAAACTTTTGTTACTACTATCAGTGTGAATTGGATAATGAATTAATAGAAACAGCGAATCAATCATATATTGATCAAAAAGAAAAAATCATAAAAAGAATGCAGCAGAATGATTTCCCATTGAGTGAGCAGTCAGCTTTTCATTTAGAAATGATGGGGGATGTGGTTTCAATCCCTTTCAAGCCATTCCAGATTACACAGCTTTTAATGCAGATAAATACATTAAGACTTGAGGTGAATAACTTGCCTGCCAAAATTTTCCAAAGGCATTATTCAGATATTTTAATTGCTTATGTGCAAATGCTTGGTGGGGTGGAGTTTATTCAGAACAGTACACTTGCCAAAAGTGCAAAGGCAATCATTGCAGTCAAAGCTCGTTACGACAAGCATTTGTATCCAAGACGGGAAATTTTATATCGCACTTTAAGAGAGCAGGTGGCGCGTCGTGGCAAATGGGATAATTTGAATCAAGCTGTTCATTTTGTGTTGGATGATCTGGTCAAAGCTTTTGAGGTTGTACTAGCTCAAACCTGATCTGACAGTTACCCATTTTTTATTGTGCCTGTCAGGTTAAATTTGAGCTAAATTTTTCTCAGCCCAAATCCGTTTTCCATCAAGTAAAGTTTCAAGTGGTGTACGACCACAGCACATTTTTCCTTGATGAGTCCGTTCAGTATTATAGAATTTCAGCCAATCGTCTAGATCAACTTGTAATTCTTCCAATGAGCTATAAAGCTTCTTCCTAAACGTAATTTGATAGAACTCCTGCAAAATCGTCTTATGGAAACGCTCACATATACCATTTGTTTGCGG
>NZ_MKQS01000053.1 GCF_001758345.1 Acinetobacter towneri | reverse complement strand
TTTAAATTTGGTACTCGACGGGATTTATTGATCAGTGCGTCAATATCACCAGACTTCACTAACTCTTGATAGCGATAAAATGTATCTCTTGAAACACCCATCACTTTGCATGCTCTGGATACATTCTGAAGCTCTTCAGCTAAATTGAGCAGACCTACTTTGTGTTTAATGATTTGATTGTTAGTATGCAACATAAGAAAGTTACCTTTGTTTGATTAAGATTTCGACACCTTTATCAAAACGGGTAACTTTCTCTTTTTCAAGAAGAATGTACGATCAAGTCTGAACTAATACACCTTAACCATCTCAATCGTCAATCTTTTTGCAGCATTGATCAACTCTGGCACTCTTGTGAAAAGGTTTACATAAATCTGATAAGCATCGTTAATCGTTAAAATACTTGTTAATGTAGCTTTTTTGCTCTCTAAAAATTGCAATAAACTTGCAACCTGCTGCACCTCAAAGGAGTGTGGTTCTGGATATTGAATTATAAAATACCGTCCATAGGTTGCTTCTTCCTGCCAGATTTCATGAGATAAATTCAGCATATAAAATGGATTAGATACTCTTAAAATTTTACTGGATAGCACACCATCAACTCTTACTCTGATCACTCCCTGAATCTCTAATATCTTGATGCATCTAAAAATTGCATCTTTAGACATACCTGTTTTGTGCTTTAATTCGTGTATTCCACACTTATTGGTAATCCCATATTGATTACTATTTCTAACCAATACCATAAGCACTAAAGCGGACTTAAAATCCAAGATCCCCGACAATCTAGATGACGTATGTTGAAAATGGTGCATATAAAAATCATCTAGTCTGTTTTCAACAAGATTTTGAAAAAGCCCTATAAGAGGGAAATTATCTGCTCTTGCTGTTTGACGAAACCACTGTTCTAATTTCAGTGGATTAATTTTTTTTGCATTCATACAAGCTAAGAATAGGCTGTAATCGATATAACTCTTTTTTTCAGAAGTTAGCCCATCTTTTCCTTGGATTAAAATTCTGTGGGCTTCCAACTCAGTAATACATTCCTTAATTTTTTTTTCATTGATATGAAAGGTCGTTGCCATTTTTTTTATGGATGGAACAGCTTCTCCCAATTTCAGTTCAGCTATGAGTTTAAGTAATAGCCACCTTGCTTGAGGACTTAAAGCAATCGGTGAATAGTCATGAATCAGCAAAAAAAATGCAATCTTAGATTCAGATGAATTCATTCTATTTCCCCTAATTTTGCCCACGGCTCTAGCCAGTAAAAGTCAGCACTCAAGCGTAAGACACTACTATTAATATTAGTTTTAATATTAACTTAAAATTTTATTTAACATTAATTTAATGTTAAGTTAATATCAATTAAGTCAATAATTACCTACAGACAAGAATATGGCAAGACCCTACGAGCACCTTAATATCTGGATTCAAAATGATCGAGAGCTTAAAGAAGAATTCATACTACAAAATAAGAATGAGTGGCTTAAAAATTATCCCAATGAATTTTATGTTTCAGTGACTCAGCACAATAATTTAGGTCCATATGCTGAAGTAGCTGTACTAAGCACAAAGGAAGTAATGACCATTTCAAAACGGTTATATGAAATCATTCGTAAAAAATTCAGAGAGTTTAAATACCGGAAAAATCACAAATCAAAGGGGCATTTGCAAGCAAGAATAAGTAAGAACACCAAATTAAAGTTAGAGAACATCAAAAGAAAGTTGGAACACGGAAATGCTTCTACAACACTTGAGCATATGATTAAAAATTTTGATGAAGACAAATTTAAACTAAAATTGCAGGTTGAAGATTTACAAGAACTACTTAAAGTGGCAAAAAGTAATGAAGCATTACTTACAAAACGGTCAGAAAATACCTTAAAAATGCAGCAAGCTTATGACAACCAAATTCAAGAGTATTTATTCAACCAATGTGTGGCTATTACACTAAAACTGAAAATGCTTGATCAATACATTTCCTCTAAAGAAGATATTGATAGCATCTACGAGTCTTTTGATAAAATTGAAAAAGAAGCAGCACAAGCTGAAATTATTACTAAACTAAAATCTAGACTTGAAGATGAAATGCTCAACTGTATTAGTTCAGACTTGATCGTACATTCTTCTTGAAAAAGAGAAAGTTACCCGTTTTGATAAAGGTGTCGAAATCTTAATCAAACAAAGGTAACTTTCTTATGTTGCATACTAACAATCAAATCATTAAACACAAAGTAGGTCTGCTCAATTTAGCTGAAGAGCTTCAGAATGTATCCAGAGCATGCAAAGTGATGGGTGTTTCAAGAGATACATTTTATCGCTATCAAGAGTTAGTGAAGTCTGGTGATATTGACGCACTGATCAATAAATCCCGTCGAGTACCAAATTTAAAA
>NZ_MKQS01000052.1 GCF_001758345.1 Acinetobacter towneri | reverse complement strand
AGTGAGCTGATGGAAAAGTGGTGTGATCAGCATGGTATTGAGCATGTATTTACTCAACCAGGCAATCCACAGCAAAATGCATATGTTGAGCGATTTAATCGTACAGTACGTTATGAGTGTCTAAATCAATATTTATTTCGAGATCTGAGCGAGGTGCAGGACTATACAACTGACTGGCAGTACTTTTATAATCATGAACGACCTCATATGTCAGTAAATGGTTGTCCACCTATTTTTAAACAATAACAAGGCTTTAGATTTTCTACCCATTAATTCAATTAAAAATGGGGGTATTACCGAGCCAAGTACAAACTGTGATCGGCTTTATGTTTGCAGCAGTATTGATTGGTATTGGTTTTGGCTCAGCACAGCCATGTTTGCAAACCATTTCCATTCAACGGTCACCAAAAGACCGCATTGGACTTGCCACTTCAACTTATTTCTGTTGTTATGACATTGGAATTGCCATGGGTGCTTTAGTTTTAGGTTATGTCATTGCAGGTTATGACTATACAGTGGCGTATTTACTGTGTGCTGTTTTGACATTAATCAGTTTAGTTTTCTATAAATTTGTTGTAGCAAAACAACCCCATTCAGACATTCAGGCTTAGATTTAAAAACCCGATTCAAAAAGATTAAATTTTTCAATACAGCCCACCCAAAAAACCTGAAATTTAAGGTTTTTTGGGTTTCTGAAGTTTTCTTTTTATGCAGTTTTAGCCAAAATCTGACGATTTAAGCTTTCAGCTACCTCAATGAGCAGTTGCTCAGTCTTATCCCAACCCAAGCAGCCATCAGTTACAGATTGACCATAGGTCATATCGCAAGAAATCTTTTGATTCCCATCGACCAAATAACTTTCTAACATGATGCCACGGACTTGCGTCTGTTCACGTTCTGCCACAATGGTACGTAAGACTTGCGGTTGTTGTTGTGGGTCTTTAAGGCTATTGCCATGACTGCAGTCAATAATCAATGCAGGCAACTGCCCTTTGGCTTTTTGTTGAATTTTCTCAATTTCTGCCAATTGATAATTTGGTCCAGAATTTGCACCACGTAAAATTAAATGCGCGTGCGGATTACCTTGTGAAGACAAAATAGCAGGTAAACCTGACTGGCTCATTCCCATGAATTGATGTGGATGACTCGCCGACTGAATTGCATCTAATGCAATTTGAATGGAGCCATCAGTTCCGTTCTTAAAACCAATGCTATAAGGCATTGTACTGGAAATTTCACGGTGAATTTGTGATTCACTGGTTCGTGCGCCAATTGCACCCCAAGCCAGTAAATCATCAAAATATCCCGTTGCCATTGGACTTAAAATTTCAGAGGCAATCGGTAAACCCATTTCTATAATTTTTAGATAAAGTTCACGTGATTTTTCTAAGCCAAGTTGCATATTTGCAGAGCCATCTAAGTCTGGGTCATACAAAAAGCCTTTCCAGCCTATTGTAGTACGTGGTTTTTCGATATAGGCACGCATCACCAAGAAAATTTGATCTGAAACTTGGCTTTGTAATTGCTTTAATTTTTCTGCGTATTCGAGTGCTGCTTGCGAATCATGAATTGAACAAGGTCCTGCAATGACCAATAAGCGAGGATCTGTGCCTGCTAAAATGTTCTGAATAATTTGTCGATGTTGTGCGACTTGTTGTTTTAGCGCTGATGAAAGTGGGAGTTGCGCTTTGAGTTGATACGGTAAAATTAAACTAATTTCAGTATTGTTGATCTGTTGTTGTAAAGTGATATTTAAAGCATTCATTTGTCTGTTCCTTTGGACTGTTTCTTTTTTTTACAGTCTGGTCATTTATTTCAGCGTTATGGGGCTAATCGATTGCAAGGCTTGAGTCATAGATTGACTAAAGTTAAACCAATAAAAGTCGTTAAAGTATGAATAATTAACGTTGTACATGATTAAATCTCCGAGAAACCTATAAAATTCAAAACACCAGACATAAAAAAACCTGATCAGGGTTGCCGATCAGGTATCAACTGGTGGGCAACCTTTTGCCCGAACGCGACTCAGGCAATCATTGAAACTGCCAAAAGTAATAGTAAGCGTTAGCGATTAAAGGTTGCTTTAACATCTTGTTTTCATCAAAAAATGAGCTGTTAAAATAAAAATACGCTGTATTGTTCCATTTGGCAATCCTTTTTGTAAAATAATTTTTATTGAATGTATTTATCAAAAACTAAGCAAAATTTATCTACGGTCTTTAGCAAATCTGAAATTAAAAAAAAACAAGCAGAAGCTGGTTTTTGTTGTATCTTTATTTAAGCGTGCTACTCATAACTGATCAAAATGAATCAAACTATTTATGGATTTACCTTCATGCATAAAATCAAAGTCCTCGTTAATTTGCGCTAATCCCATGGTGTGCGTTACAAATGGTTCGAGTTGAATATCACCCTTCATTGTACTAGCTCAAACCTGATCTGACAGTTACCCATTTTTTATTGTGCCTGTCAGGTTAAATTTGAGCTAAATTTTTCTCAGCCCAAATCCGTTTTCCATCAAGTAAAGTTTCAAGTGGTGTACGACCACAGCACATTTTTCCTTGATGAGTCCGTTCAGTATTATAGAATTTCAGCCAATCGTCTAGATCAACTTGTAATTCTTCCAATGAGCTATAAAGCTTCTTCCTAAACGTAATTTGATAGAACTCCTGCAAAATCGTCTTATGGAAACGCTCACATATACCATTTGTTTGCG
>NZ_MKQS01000051.1 GCF_001758345.1 Acinetobacter towneri | reverse complement strand
ATGAATTACATTCAAGTCATTGGAAAATAGAGCAATATCACCGGGTGATTAAACAGGTTTGTCATATTGAAAAGTTTCAAGTAAGACGATCTAAACTGATTTTGAATCATAWTTTTTCAGCCTTGATGGCCTACGTCGAGATACAAAAGAACCAGTTTGAGCGGATCTTTGAAAATGTATATCGTTGGCAGAAGAAATTATTTAGACCAGTTATCAAAAACTTCATTGATGACTTTATTCTCGATAAAAATCATCTGCTACCACAGAGAATCTTTAAATAATAGTGCGTAAGTCCTATAGAATTAAGATTAAATGATAGAAATGAATACACGTATTTATCTACGAGCTTCAACTAAAGATCAAGATGCAGAAAGGGCTTTGCAGATTCTTCAGGATCTAAACCAAAACTTGAATTTGGGTGAAACCATTGTGTACGTAGAAAACTATAGTGGTACGAAGTTAGACCGACCTGAATTGAATAAGCTACTGTCAGAAGCAAATCAAGGTGACACCTTGTTAGTTGAAAGTATTGACCGCTTATCACGCCTAACCCAACGAGATTTTCAAGAGCTGAAGCGCAGGATCCAGGAGAAGGGACTTCGTTTAGTCGTAGCGGATCTTCCTACTACCTACCAAATGATTCAAACCAGTGACAGCATTACTCATTCAATCCTGGAACTCATCAACAATATGTTGATTGATCTCCTGGCAACAATGGCTCGCCTAGACAATGAGAAACGTATAGAACGTATTAAGCAAGGCCTGGCACGTTCGGGTTACAAGCCAACAGGTAAGAAAGCCAATGAGGCTAAGCACAAACGAATAAAAGAATTGCTAGCAGCTGGCAATATGACTAAGGAAGAAATTGCCAAAGCAGTGAATTGTGGAGTTGCAACTGTCTATCGAGTTGCTAAAGTTATCTAAAAGCGGACATTTCTATTTTGGACTTACAGATGAACTGCGTATAAGAGATTTTATGTTAAATAGCCATCTGAAGTTTATTAAATTTTAATAGGGAATGAAGGCATAATTACCATTTTTTTTAAATGGATAATTAATAGATGGCTAGGTTAGAGAAAGTTTATTCTCCTGAGTTTCAACAATATCAGAAAACTATCATAGAACATCCAAATTATATAGGCTTAGAATATGCTGGAAGTTGGGTAAAAGCTGGTAAATCTCCAGTAGGTCAGAATAGAAAAAAATGGGCAGATCAAAAAATTGCTGAATTAGGTATTACAGGGTCAGGAATATATGCCAAATTAATGTATACAATACATCCTTTCAAAGTAAAGCCATGTCAAACTTGTGGTCAGACAATGAGTTTAGATTATGTTTACCCTAATAAAAATTTTGCAAATAAATTGACCAAGACATTTCCAATTCTTGCAGGAAAAGATCTTTTAACAACAAGTATTTATGATATTTTAAAAGTTCTAAATTCAGATAATAATCAAGAATTGGTTTTCCTGTTACGATCAACTTTAAAAAGAAAAGATATAGAAAACTTAGATGTACAAGAACTAGTTCAATGTTTAATCGAAGAAAGTAGATCGGGTCTGATCAAAGTACTTGGCCCAGGGGCTATGTCTAACTTTCCAGATCGTTTTGATGGTTTTCATTCATATAATCGTTGCTGTCGTTCAACTGAAGATACAGGAAGATCTGTTGAAAATTTAAAATCATATACTAAAGATCGAAGAGCTTATGAAGCATGGTCTGATGGGAACCATCGTGCAGCAAATCAATTAATGGGTGACCAAGTTTTTTCAAGAACAGGTTTATCAGCAGATCATTTAGGTCCTATTTCATTAGGTTTTGTTCATGATCCTAGATTTATGAAAGCAATGACTAGCGGAGAAAACTCATCAAAGAGAGATAGATTGATTCTATCTGATTTAGTCACCATGATTGATATTGAGTCTAGAGAAAATATTAATGCTTCATCATGGTTTTGTAGCATTATTTGGCAATCTATCAAAAATGATATTCAAAATGGGAAAATCACATCAAATARTGACACTCTAAGAGAGTATCAAACTACCTTGAAAAAAAATAAGGACTTATTTTTTAATATATTGGGGTATATTGCATCGAGTAAAAATGGTCAAGAATTCTTAATTTGGTACCTAAAAGATCGGTATAAATTTGAAGATAATTATTTATATGATTACGTTTTAGACACAGATATAGGAAGTAATACTTTTGGTCAAATAAAATCAAAAACACCTAGAAACCTAACTGCTAGAGCAGATGGTGAGGAAGATAGAGCTATACGCATTGGTTTGRAATCTATAAAAGATTATGCTAGTAAAAATAATAGAAAAATTAAGGAAGTACTAACCGAAAATGAAGAACAAGTATTAGATAGTATTGTCTTGAAATTATCTCAATCAGGAATTTTTGAAGAAATTCTAACAGAACTCAAAATTTTAATGACTGTAGTACAAAAACGGTTATTAAAATATTCTCTTAATATGTATTAGTTCAGACTTGATCGTACATTCTTCTTGAAAAAGAGAAAGTTACCCGTTTTGATAAAGGTGTCGAAATCTTAATCAAACAAAGGTAACTTTCTTATGTTGCATACTAACAATCAAATCATTAAACACAAAGTAGGTCTGCTCAATTTAGCTGAAGAGCTTCAGAATGTATCCAGAGCATGCAAAGTGATGGGTGTTTCAAGAGATACATTTTATCGCTATCAAGAGTTAGTGAAGTCTGGTGATATTGACGCACTGATCAATAAATCCCGTCGAGTACCAAATTTAAAAAA
>NZ_MKQS01000050.1 GCF_001758345.1 Acinetobacter towneri | reverse complement strand
TAGATCGATGGGTGGTTCTGTTGGAGCTTTTGATTGATCGAAAGCTTGCGAGGAAGCTGAGATCAATTGATTTTTCCAGTCAATAATTTGGTTTTGATGAACATCAAACTCAGCACTCAATTCAGCAAGTGTTTTTTCTGCTTTAATCGCAGCAAGTGCTACCTTAGCTTTAAAATCATTTGAATGATTTCTTCTTGGTCTACGTGCCATAAAATACTCCATATATTGATGTTTATAACATCATTTGAGGAGCAGAATATCACTTATAGGAGTTGTTCAAATTTACGGATCCATCTCTGTAGAAGCATGTTTAATTCGTCTGATCACAGATACTTTATAAAGTATTTTAATACTTTTTTGAATCCGTCAATGCGTAAGTCCTATAGATGTTATTCCAACTAATTTTTCACCAAAAGATCATTCTACCTGCAGGCTAATAATAATTTTTTTGATTTTTTAATCAAATGTATTATTTTCTCTGTGGGGTTGAATGCTTTATTTTACTTGTGATCTTTGTTTTATTTTAAAAATAGTAAGTGTTTGTTTCTTTGATATTGCAATTCGGGTTTTTATTGATTTTTTTAAATCATATTATTTTTTAGCTTTTATTTTTTATTTTCAGATGTTCTTTGTTACCACAATCCCTTGAATTTGGTATTTTTATAAGTTGTTGTATTTTTTAATTTAAAATATTTTTGAAATATTATTTTACATCTTAAATCATATACCAAGTTTCAGTAACATAGCGATAAAACAAAAAGATATCGGTTATTTATTTTTATTTTTTAGATTAATTTTAAATCTGCTGTTTTATTTATTTTTTTTATATGGTTTGATTGTTTTAAATTAAATATAAGTTAAGTTTATTAAGTCGAGAGTATGAGAATAATACGAATTAATAAAGGTGGGCTAAGTGATGAAAATAACGACAGTTGGAATCGGATTATGTTGTTTATGTTTGTTTAGTCATTCTTATGCAACATCTGATGAATGGAGTACACGTTGGAAGACGTCAAATGCTCGTTCCGCAGAAAATTTGGTTCAAGCCAATTTAATCGAATTAATGGAATCGGATTATTACGAAGGTTTAGGAAAAACTACGATTTATAGTACCTCAACCAGTTCGATTGGGACCGTGAACTCATCGACCAGTAATGTCAATGTCAACGGTTCAGACAACAGTATTGATATTTCAAGTGATGCGGTCAATGAGGCCGAAGTGAATTCAACCACCAATCAAACCAATAACCAAGCCTGTCCAAATCCAAGTACACAACCGGGAGCGCCGCTATGCTGAGTTCTCATTTGAAAAGAAATGTATGCACTCTAAGTTCGCTGTTTGCGTTGAACTTGATCGTGACAGGTTGTACAGGCCTTGCCGCTTCCAATCAGAAGCCCGTTGAACTGGTTCAGGGCCCCCCAATTACAGATATTTTTACCCCTTTCGATATGGCGTTGTCTTGTTTAAAAAGTCAATTGCGTAATGATGTGAATTTCTCAGTTGGCGCAATTTTAGACCAGACAGGAAAGGATGTTGTGACCAATGGGGGTAGTGGGAAGATGGTCACCCAAGGTGCAGGTGACATGGTGCAATCGGCCCTGTTCCAAGCGGGCGTGAGTCTACTGAATCGACGTGATCCTCGAATTATTGAAAGTGAGGCGAAGTGGGGGATTCGGGACCCTCGACATATTCAGGCCTCTGACTACTATGTCACGGGCAGTATCAACAGTTTGGATTTTATCCCTGGCGGTGGTTTTGACATGCAGGTCGGTGGTGTTGGACCGAGTTATAGTCAGACCCGAATTATGGTGGGGCTGGATTTATCATTAACAGATACACGGAGTAGTCGGGTTGTTGCCAATGTATCGCTGCAAAAACAAATTGTTTCACAAGACTATGGCATCAATGCTGGACGGTTTGCAGGACATACCTTACTTAATATTCAAATCGGAAAAGGCGAACGAGAAGCCACCAACTTTGCACTGCGACAAATGCTGAATTTGGCCACGTTTGAACTGTTAAGTCAGGTGATTCCACCCAACACGTTTGAGAGCTGTCGTACAGCCATTCCACCTGAGTTTGGAAGCCTAAACTTAACTCGAAGTTCCGTTGCGCTGCATAAGTATAAAGAAAGTCAGCAACGTGAGGTTGCCAGCAGCAGTGTCTCGTTAGCGAAAGCAGACGAAAACCACAATGACAGTGTCAATGAGCAAAATAAGTCGACCAACACACCCAGTAAAGAGACACGTACCCCTAAACAACAAGAGTCGAATTTGATTAAAGATCCAGACCCTGAACCCGAGATGACCAAGCAGGATCTCATTAAATATATTAGCAAGAAGAAAGCCGCTGCTGAGGCAGAAGTTCAGCCAGAAGATGAGCAGCAATTACTTTGGGATGTTAATCCAGCCATGGTTGAAAACTATTGGTCAACGACTAACCGTGATTAAGAAAATGTAAGAATGGGCTCGCTCTCATTATAAGAAAAGAAGTACTTAGCGAGAGGTACTTCAAAAATGAAAAAGGAAATCACTATGAAAAATATTATCACAACAATCGCTTTAACTTCATCTTTGGCTATGGTATCTGGAGTCGCAATGGCGGGTTCTGGGCATCATGTAACTGTAAACACGGGCTTACAATCAACATTAGCACTTTTAGCGCAACAAGCTGAAAATGGCAGTGCACTGAACCTTGCTATCAATACTGGTAATATTGATGCAACGGTGAATACACAGGGCGGTTTCAATACATTAGATGGCATCGGTGAGTCTATTGCTATTGAAACTTCAGCAATTGGTGCGGTGAATACAGGGAATATTGACCTAGAACAAGGCAGTATGAGCAATGTGAACATGGGCTCATTGAGTAAAGATTTTGCAGCAAACTTAAGTGGCTGGAAAGAAGTGGATGGTGGACATCACTTCCCTGATATGTCAGCAGGCGTAGAAGGTGCTGTGAGTGCAGCAGTTGATACAGAATATTATCAAGAATTTGCTGGTACACTCAGTAATTACGCTGCAGCCAACCTAGCGTTTAACTCGGGTTCTGTTGATGCTTCTGTCAACACCCAAGGCTTTAAAAATGCCATCACTGGTATTAAAACTTCAGCAATTGGTGCTGCCAACACAGGCAATATTACTGTAACTGTAAAATAGGCACATCGCATTATTTGGCCCAAAATCTAACTATCGAAAGATAGTTAGATTTTTTGTGTGGCTATTTTTTATGTTGCATCCTTGAGTTGCATGGAGTGGGAGGTTCACAAGCAAAGTGCAAGCGGTGATCAGTGCCTCGTCTATTGAAATCGTATTAGATGAAAAAACCGACTGAATGATTTAATCAGCATAGATCAGATCATCTTCATGGACATTGATAAAGTCAGGTGCTGGGTCGATCTCAAATTGAACCGCAGCAATTGAAGTCTGGCCTAACATTTTGGCTTTGGCCACGCGATGCATACCGTCCATTACTCGTCCTTGAGTGCATAAAATAATGGGATAGGCTAAGTCCGCTGCTTGAATGAGTTGCATATGTGCAATGATGTCTTGAGTGGTGGGGTGGGTATTGGGATACCAATAGGCTTCTTCTAATTCCTGAATGTTGGATAGAGCTACCTGTCGAATTGGAAAATTGAGTGTGAGTTCAAGCAAATGGCTGATATCCCAGATATAGGTGTCGGCTTCAACATGTCTAAAATGATATTGCTTTCTCATACGGGCGAGCTTGGCTAAAAATACACAAGTATTAGAACATAAAGCTCGATATGGGCGTGCTCCTGAAATAAAAGTGTTTAAGTTTTATAGGACTTACGCATTGACGGATTCAAAAAAGTATTAAAATACTTTATAAAGTATCTGTGATCAGACGAATTAAACATGCTTCTACAGCAACTTGTACATTACCCATTTATATGGGCTTTCTCATGACAGAACCGAACTCTATTAGCTGCACACAACTTGCCGAGACTTATAATATCTCGCATGATAGTGTAAATCGCTTTCTAGAGCGTGAAGACTACACACCTCACGACCTATATCAAGAATCAATTCAACATATTGATAATAATAAACTTATAGTCAGTATTGATGATACTGTT
>NZ_MKQS01000049.1 GCF_001758345.1 Acinetobacter towneri | reverse complement strand
TTTTAAATTTGGTACTCGACGGGATTTATTGATCAGTGCGTCAATATCACCAGACTTCACTAACTCTTGATAGCGATAAAATGTATCTCTTGAAACACCCATCACTTTGCATGCTCTGGATACATTCTGAAGCTCTTCAGCTAAATTGAGCAGACCTACTTTGTGTTTAATGATTTGATTGTTAGTATGCAACATAAGAAAGTTACCTTTGTTTGATTAAGATTTCGACACCTTTATCAAAACGGGTAACTTTCTCTTTTTCAAGAAGAATGTACGATCAAGTCTGAACTAATACACATTAATTCATGTTCATCAAAATCTAAGTGCTGTCTAAGCTCATCTCTTAAACGCAATAAATGTACATCATGAATATTACTATTAGGTCTGGTTTCTATTTCCTGAATATCGCTTTGAGTTTCTTTCAGTTGCTGTTGCGTTTGTGCGTATTTGCTACTGACTTGAGCAAACTCATCTTGTCGTTGGGTTTTCTCTTGCCCAATATTTAGAAGCTGCTCATGGGCTATTTTTTGGTTATCAATTAAATTTTGCTCGGTTAAATCATCTTGCAATTGTAATTGCTGAGCATCTTCCTGATAGCGCGATGCCTCTATGGTTAATTGATTTAACTGACGCTGTATCAGTTCTAGCTCTTTTTGTAAGTTTTCAATCCGATTACCGCCTACTTGTAAATAGTCTTCATGGCAGCGCTCTTGTCGTTTTTCCGCATCATGTTCTTGTTGTTCTAATTGCTTAAACTGCGTATGTAATCGCTGTATCTCTTGCTCCAGCTGATGTATTTTTTCAGTCCAAAACTGAACATACAATTCACCTAAATATGCAGGAAAAGCTTGTTTTTCGAGCTGTAGATTATTCAGTTGCAGAGTTAACGCTGTTATTTGAACAGCTAACTCAGGTAATTTCTTTAAATGTAGGACTTGTTCACGCGCATCTACCAAATGCTTATAGTTTGCCTCTAAGTCAGCAAACTCATTTACTGCAGTCTGTGCCAAAGCACGAACCTGGCTTGGTTCTAAAACCAACTCGCGAATTAATTTAGTCAAATCATCAATTTTCTTTAAGCCTAAAGCACGTGATAACAACGCAGGTGCATTTTTATTATCCATAAATAAATATTTACGATACATCTCCTGATAGTCTTCAAATTTGCTATCAAAATAATGCACGCGTGCATCTGTTTTAGGATTAAAATGTTGTTTTAGCTGGCGAGTATTACCGTCTGCAAATTTTTCTAACACTTCAGTCAGTTGCACATTACGACTTGCAATCATATATAAACGATTCACTTCACTCAGCGAATGTTGACCTTGTCCAACCCAAAACAATCCAATTAAAGTAATCATCGAACCGTCATCAGCGGTATATAGCGCTCTTAATGCTGTTGTCACTGCTTTTTCACGCTTATTTTTTACTCGCGTTCCAGCCCCATCATGTTCTGAACCAAAACTACCACGCATATAAGAGAGTAATGTACGGTCTGAGCGATCGCCCTGCGCAGCTGCTACGTTAAAACTAGCTTTACTTGCAGGTTGTAACAATGCCATTAAACCATCAATAAAGGTAGATTTACCTGCACCATTATCTCCCGTAATAAGTGTCCCTTCAGGATCAATACGTGCGGTATGCAAGTTATGGAAGGAGCCCCAGTTAAATACTGAAATTTCTGACAAGCGAATTTGGCCTTGTGCAAATAAAGTTGAGAGGGTCATTTCTTGCATGATGATTCTCCATATTCTTGTTCGGATTGCTGCAACTTGGCCTTTGCTGCTAATTGTTGATATTCAGATAATAAACTTTGTAAAAACTCGGCATTCACGACATAGCGGATAATTGGCGTAATTTCATAACGCCCTTCTTCACCACGCAGTCCCGTTAATACTTTTTTCTCAATAAATTTTTCTAATGCTGCATTTAGCTTTTTACGATCTTTGCTGTCATGATTCGTTAAAGGAATAAATGGAATTAAACTGCTCTGGATTCGCTCAACATCAATAATAATTTTTTGCTCACCCGCAGTTTCCCGCTCCTGATAATACTTCCGCAAAATAAGTAAAATTAAGGTGTCATATACAGTCAAAGTTCGTTTTCGTATCAGTACAGGAAAATCATCTAAAGGCTGGTTCTCATCTTCCTGTTCATCCTCAATACTTTCGAGATTGATGATATAAGCCACCCCTTGCTTGGCATCCAAAACCAACTGGATATAAACCTCTGCCAAATGTCTACGAATTTCCGCTTCATATCGGCACAATAAATCAAAAAGTTTTAAGTTTTCTGCTGCAAGAATAACCCCTTGACGCATGAGATAGACCAATACGCGTCGGGCTGCATGTGGCATAAGCGCATCTGTATCACGATCCTGAGCATGCTCCATCTCTGTTTGATTATCTGCATGTTGTTCCTCTGCCCCAGTTGTAGGAAACGAATCTTCTACAGGCTGATTAGCTTGGATTTCTATATTTTTCTCTGAATTTGAAGATGGTCTGCGTACCATTTCAAAGAAGTTGTCATGCTGTTGTATCTTATTTTCTGATTGCATCTCGATCTCCTTAAAGTGCCAGCTCATCTATATTTTTGGGAAATAAATCTGCACTCAAGTAATACACTGGAATACTGGCCTGCAAATGCACACCTGAACGATCCTTAAGTTCAACTTGCTCGGTATGCTGCATTTGTGGTGCTTTAATGGCTTTTGCTATACGCAAATAAGCAACAAGTTCTTCAAGCCCCGCTTGTAAAGGATGTTCATGTGTTAAGTGGGCAATACTCATCACCCCTTTCTGTGCGAGCGTTTGATATACTTTTTCAGCAACAGCACGAACCCGTACATTGTCTAAGTACTTCAGCATCTGATCACTAGGTTCAGTCTTGTTTTGTTGCTCTTCGACCTCACGTGTATCCATATGTTCTGTGGGACTTTTTAAAGCAAGACTTTCAGGCGAATTCAGCTGGATGGAACCCACGGCTAAATCCACTTGTACTTCTGTTTTTAAATCACACTCCGATTCCAACAATGCCACTGCATTTTTTTCTAATTCCGACAACAACTGATCAATCAAACGGTTTTCCAATGCTGCACCACTTTCAATATAAGCTCTCAAACCTTCTTCTGTACGACGTCGGACTTGGAAAACTCGGCTACTTTCGCGTCCTAACTCACGCATTAACTGACCTAAATATTTACGTTGAGATTCGCTTAATTGTTGTGCAATAGGATGATTCAAAATACTGCGTAACTGCTCTCTAAACTCAGTAGAACGATCTTGATCCTGAAGTAATTGACAAAACCCATCAAAAGCACTGCCTGCATCACTTTGGGCAAGCAACTGCTCTTTTTCCATTAAGCTCAGCAATACTTCTCCACGTGAATAAGCACCACTAATCATATCTAGACGCAACTCTTTATCTCGTAGACGAATCTCATCTTCGACCCGTCTAAAATCGCCTGTAAGAATGGAAGCAAGTTGATAAATTTCTCGTATTCTTTCTTTTTGTTCTGATTCTTCTAATTGTGTAACAACACCCGCCAACAAAGCATCTATTTCATTTTGAATCACTAATTTTTTTTGTTCGAGCAACTCCACTCGTTCTTCAATATTTTCACTCAATGCGACCACAAAATCACGAACCGCATCCTGCACAATTCTTAAATGTGATGCTGTGGTATGGGTTGCTCGCTCATCCAAGCCCTGACAAAAACGTAATACGGTTTCGCTAATATCCGTTTTACTCAGCTTGCCATCTATTTCTCTGAGCCAGCCTGAATGAATCCAATGATTTAAATAATGCGCTGCATTATTTTCTGTCTGCCAAATACCCTGCTCACGACTAGATTTAATCAACTCATCCAAGACATTTCTTGCACGGCCATAAGGGACTTCATTTTGTTCTGCAAATAAGTCAACAATGAACGCTAAAATATGTGGTGCGTTATCTGCTCTTAATAATTTCCAAATTGAGTTTTCATGATATAAACGCCGATACTTGGCCTGTAACCCTAGAATATTCATGCCATTCCACATCATCTGTATGATGGTTATTTATTCTACAGTTATTTTTTAATCACCCAAGCAAATTACCAAGCAAGACGACACGAGTTGTCGCATAAAGTAAGATGATATAAACAATCACCTTACTTCATCGAAAAAAATAAAAAACAAACCTTATCTAACTTCTTTGTGTACAGTGACAGCAACCTTAACCTACCGCTCCCCATACACTGTTGCAATCAATTGCTCCACCACTTGGGGCTCAGCCAAAGTAGATGTATCTCCTAAACTATCCAATTCATTCGCTGCAATTTTGCGCAAAATACGGCGCATGATTTTACCTGAACGGGTTTTGGGTAAAGCAGGTGCCCAATGCAAAGCATCAGGTGTTGCCACAGGGCCCAAAATTTTGCGTACCCAGTTTACTAATTCTTCACGCAATTCTTCTGACTCGGGTGTACCAACTTGTAAGGTTACAAAGGTACAAATCCCCTGTCCTTTAATTTCATGAGGCATGCCCACCACGGCCGCTTCAGCCACAGCTTCATGCGCCACCAAGGCACTTTCAATTTCTGCAGTCCCTAAACGGTGCCCTGAAATATTCAGGACATCATCCACACGCCCCGTAATCCAATAATAGCCATCTTCATCACGGCGCGCACCATCTCCCGTAAAATATGCCCCAGGATATGTCGAAAAATACGCTTCAATAAAACGTGCAGGATCACCCCAAATACCACGCATCTGCCCCGGCCATGAATCTTTCATAATTAAATTACCTTCGGTCGCGCCTTCCAGTTCATGACCTTCGGCATCAACAATTGCAGGTTGTACCCCAAATAAAGGGCGTGTTGCCGAACCTGGTTTCAGCGGAGTTGCGCCCGGCAATGCTGAAATTAATATGCCCCCTGTTTCGGTTTGCCACCATGTATCTACAATTGGGCAACGTCCTTCGCCGACTACGTTGTAATACCAGTTCCATGCTTCAGGATTAATTGGCTCACCTACCGAACCCAATAAACGCAAACTACTACGGTCACTTTCACGTACGAAATGATCTCCCTCTCGCATCATGGCGCGAATGGCAGTTGGCGCAGTGTATAAAATGGTGATGTTGTGTTTATCAACAATATGCCCTGTGCGCCCCCAACTCGGATAGTTCGGTACTCCTTCAAACATCACAGTGGATGTACCATTCGATAAGGGACCATACAAAACATAGGAATGTCCTGTAATCCAGCCTACATCAGCGGTACACCAAAACACATCATCCTGTTTCAGGTCAAAAACCTCCCTAAACGTGCTATTCACATAGGTCAAATACCCCCCTGTGGTATGTAAAACGCCTTTGGGTTTTCCAGTAGAACCTGAGGTATATAAAATAAATAGTGGATCTTCTGCATTCATTGGCTCGGGTGGGCAGATATCATTCACCGACATAATTTCCATGTGATACCACAAGTCGCGTTCAGGCAGCATCTCAATCGGATTGCCTGTACGATGCACCACAATCACATTTTGCACACAGTCAGTACCTGCTACTTTTAGGGCAGCATCGACATTGGCTTTTAAATAAATTGGCTTACCACCACGCATGGCGGAGTCAGCAGTGACAATTAACTTGGCCTGACAATCTTCAATTCGGCTAGCCAAAGCATCGGGAGAAAAACCACCAAAAACCACACAATGCACTGCACCAATCCGCGCGCAGGCCAGCATGGCAATCGCAGCTTCGGAAACCATCGGCATGTACAGCACCACTCGATCTCCTTTTTGCACCCCATTCTTTTTCAGTACGTTGGCAAAACGGCAGGTTTCATCATGCAAAGAAGCAAAAGAAACTACTTTATGCCGAGATGGATGATCTCCTTCCCAAATTATTGCAGGTTTATGCGGATGTTCTTTTAAATGGCGATCTAAGCAATTGGCACTGACATTCAGTTGCCCATCGGCAAACCATTCAATTTTAAAATTCTCAGGGTCAAAGCTGGTATTTTTGACTTGGGTAAAAGGTTTAATCCAATCTAAGCGTTGGGCCTGCTCTGCCCAATAAGTTTCAGGGTCATCTATAGATTGTTGATAGCGTTGAAAATATTCTGCCTCAGTGGTGCGGGCAGTCTTTTTAAATTCATCTGGAACAGGATATACGTCTTTCATCTGCTACTTCCTTGATGTTCTCGCATCTCATCACGAGATGTATGCCACGTTATTGATTATTATTTCTGCATATTCACAGTATGAACTTTCTTTTTTATGGCTCACCATTCGGCTTTAGTCGCATAAACTTTATACAAAAATAGCATGCCAAAGCGTTGATTAAATGCCATGTTCTTGCATTCATACTTTTCAGGTTTACATTCCACTGTACTGCACATTGCATTATTTTTAAACAAAATATCGTCCAATAATCATGAGTATTAACATTTTTTTACGCAGCTAATCATTCATATCTGCGACCCTGTCTTACAGATAAAATCACATACAACCAGCAGTTTAAGTGCTACAAAATAGTGCGCTCATCACATCTATCCAAGTTGTCTAAAATACTCGCAAGTAAGTATCGCTGCATTAACCAAATTGAGTTTTTCAGGCAAAATAGTCGCTTCATTTTGAATTCGGAATTATCGTGGCAGAATCCAAACCCTCACTCAGTGAAGTTTCTGAAAATACCAGTCAACTGTTGCATGAGGCCACTGAAAAAACTACGCAAACCGTGATCAATCATACAGCCAAGTACAATGACGCCTATTCAACCATCGACAAAATTATGGAAGGATTTTGGGAGCGTGTGCCGTATTTGATAATTGCAGCCGTAGTGCTGTTTGTATTTTGGCTGCTTGCTCGCGTGTTCAAATGGTCTATCCGTAAGACCCTAAACAATCGTTCCTATACCCGACAAAATCTGGTTTTGGTGCTGAATCGGGTTGGTAGTTCCGCTATTATTTTCTTTGGCTTTCTGATCGCGATGGTGATTGCGATTCCAGGATTCACCCCTAGCCAACTCATGAGTGCCTTGGGTCTAGGCTCTGTTGCAATTGGTTTTGCTTTTAAAGATATTTTCCAGAATTTACTGTCGGGTGTGCTGATTTTGCTTGGCGAGCCATTTAAAATTGGTGATGACATCATCGTAAATAATATGGAAGGTACGGTAGAAGATATTCAGATTCGTGCAACCTTCTTGCGCTCTCCCGATGGGCGTCGTATCGTGATTCCAAATGCAACAGTGTATACCAGTGCAGTAACGGTCAATACAGCTTATACCCGTCGTCGTTGCGAGTTTGTGGTGGGTATTGGTTATGAAGATGACGTGCAAAAAGCCAAAGATATTATTTTGGTCATTTTAGACCGTGACATCAAAATCTTGAGCCAACCTGCATTTAGCGTCAATGTCACTGCCCTGGCCGATTTTTCGATTAATTTAAATGTGCGTTGGTGGGTCAATACGACGGAAACTACCACCTCAGCATCCATCAGTGAAGTGCAGGAACGGGTAATTGCCGCTTTTGCCGAACATCATATTTCCATTCCTTATCCTGTGCAGGAAGTGAAAGTTTATCGTGGTGATGCAACAGTCAATGAAGATGATTCAGCCCGTGCTAAACAAACGCCCTAAAACATAAGCAACAACGGTTTCAGTACGAATAATACGGTTGCCCAAGTGCCGCGCTTGGCAGCCGTTTTTTTCGAGCAAATCAATTTCGTAGGGAATAAATCCACCTTCTGGACCAATCACAATACTGCATGGATGTTGAATGGCATGTGGCATAGCTTGATCAGTATAAGGATGCGCCACATAAGCAGGACAATCGGCATAAATCAAACTGGGTAAGACATCTTCCACAAAAGGTTTAAAGCGTTTATAAAGCTGAATCTCAGGTGCAATGGTATCGCCTGCTTGTTCCAAACCCAAGTTTACATATTGATCGAGTTGTTGCAAAAATGGTGTTTGCCAATAGCTTTTATCGACCCGATAGCTGTGCAGTAAAATAATTTTTTCCACACCTAGTGTCACGCTATCCATAATTAAACGACGCAATACCTTGGGGCGAGGTAACGCCACAATCAGGGTCACTGGCAGTTTTTTCGGGACTGCTTCTTCATGTAGGGCTTTGACTTGAATCCACTGCTCACGAACTTCTACCACTTCGGTCAAATAACGCTTGCCACCGCGAATCCCGACTTTCAAGGTATCACCCACTTGTATACCGACATGCGTATGCAAATGCTGTACTTGGCGCTGGGCGCTAATAGACCACACTTCATTTGGACCCTGTCGCGGGTCAAGTAAAACGATATTCATTTTTTAAAGATATTGATTAATCACGTGTATATGCTCCGATAAAGAGCCACGATTTTTATACATAATCACTTGGGCGTTCTGATTCAGCTGTGCACGCAAAGCGGGTTCAAGCAACAGTTGCATTAACGTCTCTACAGCTTGTTCAGCCTCTTCGACCACGTACACAGCTTCTGCTGCAACAAACTCATCCACAATACTTTGGAAATTAAAATAATTTTTACCCAATACCGTGGCAACACTTAAGGCCAAAGGCTCTAAAATATTATGACCGCCACCAGGTTCATTCAGCGAGCCGCCGACATAACACGCCTGACTCAAGGCGTACCATAACCACATCTCTCCCATACTATCGGCTAAATACACCTGTGTGTCGGGTTGAATCACTTCGGCCAAACTACGACGCTGCATATTGAGTTGCAGTTTTTGTATCTGCACAGCCACTTCATCAAAACGCTCTGGATGACGCGGGACAACAATACATAACAGTTCAGGATGGTCTGCAAAATAAGGTTTCAGTGCAGTCAATAATTGCTGTTCTTCTGGTGCATGGGTACTGGCAAAGGTAATAATTTTGCGATGTGCCAATTGCCATGTCTGTTGCAACTGCACGGCTTGCTCTACAAAATCTTCTGGGGCATGAACATCAAATTTAATATTACCCACCACCTTTGTACGCTCGCTAGGCATCCCCAATGCGATAAAACGCTGCTGTGTGGCAAGGTCTTGCGCCAAAAGTTGCTGTAAATTTTGCAGCATGCCACGTGTCAATCCTTTAACTTTGGCATAGCGTTTGGCGGATTTTTCCGAAAGCCGTGCATTAATTAACAAACACGGGACTTGAAAATGCTGCGCCTGATCAATCAAATTTGGCCACAATTCTGTTTCAACCAATGCCAATAATTTGGGCTGATATTTCTGATAAAACTCACGAATTAGATGCACCTGATCGGCAGGTAAATATACGGCTTGAAATAAATCTAAATACGGTGCTTTTAAAAATAATGATTTGGCACGCGCCTGCCCCGTTTTGGTGGTATTGGTGACTAAAACGGGATGTCCCGCTTTTAAATAATGTTCAATTAAAGGCTGGGCCGCGTTGGTTTCCCCCACCGACACCACATGAAACCAAATGGCATGTAAATTTTTAGCGGGCTGAAATGGGCCAAAACGCTCAAGCAGTTCTTGTTGTAATTGCTCAGGATGTTCGGCACGTTTACGAATACGTGACTGATAAATCGGTTTTAACAGCGCCAAGGCTGCGTTATACCAAAATGGAGTAGCCAAAAGATGCGTCCCAAAGAAAGACTGTCGGCAAAATATAACAGAGCCACACGCGCATGTTAATTGCATGTGGCGCTATACGGGCTTTTATTCTACAGCGTGTTGTGTTTCAGCCAAAGTTGGATAATCGATATAGCCTTCTGCAACAGCAGTGCCAATCATGTTTTCTAGTTTGAGTTCATTTAAAGGTGCATCTACCAATAAACGCTCATACAAGTCTGGATTGGCAATATACGCTCTACCAAAAGCCACCGCATCAGCCTTGCCTGATGCCAACAGCTCAATCGCATCTTCACGACTTAGTTGCATATTCGCAATATAAGGCACTCCACCTGAACGCTCTTTCATATATTCAGAAATACTGTCTTCAGCCAGATATTCACGGGTAAAGAAGAAAGCAATCTTGCGCTTACCCAGCTGCTCCATGGCATAGCCAAATGTTTCACGTGGATCATCATCTCCCATGTCGTGCTCATCGCCACGTGGTGCTAAATGCACACCGACTCGACCTGCGCCCCAGACTTCAATTAAGGCGTCCATCACTTCTAACAAGAAACGCGCACGATTTTCAACCGAACCACCGTATTCATCGTCACGTTGGTTGGTTTTGCTTTGCAGGAATTGATCAATCAAATAACCATTGGCTGCATGCAACTCTACCCCATCAAATCCTGCTTCTTTGGCACGGATGGCGGCTTGTTTATATTGCTCGGTAATCGCGTGAATTTCAGAAACTTCCAAAGGACGTGGCGTAACGTATGGACGTTTTGGACGTAACAAGCTGACATGACCCGCTTGTTGTACTGCACTTGCCGATACTGGTGTTGCACCATTGAGTAAATCTGGATGTGAAACACGACCTACATGCCACAGTTGCGCCACAATCAAACCACCTTTGGCATGCACGGCATCGGTAACGAGTTTCCAACCCTGCACTTGAGCATCGGTAAACAATCCTGGGGTATTTAAATAACCATTGGCTTCTTCAGAAATTACCGTTGCTTCTGAAAGAATCAAACCTGCGCTAGCACGCTGTGCATAATATTCCGCCATCATTGGTGTTGGAACACGGTCATCACTGGCGCGGCTACGGGTTAAAGGTGCCATCACCACACGGTTTTTTAGATGCAGATCACCCAAAACCAAAGGAGAGTCTAATTCAGCCATTTTTGCCTCTAATCTCACAGTTAAAGTGAGTGTTTTAAATATTCGACATATTGCTGAATGAGTGCTTCATTACGAGAAAAATACGACCATTGTCCGTATTTTTCTGCACAAATAAGACCTGCCTGTTGCAGTACCGATAAATGATTTGACATGGTCGATTGCGACACTTTGCCCAAACGCTCAATGTGTCCTGCACATACGCCACGCTTAAAGTCGCCACAGTCATCTACCGACAAAAATTGTTCTGGTGCTTTTAACCATTCTAAAATTTGCCGACGGGTAGGATTGGCTAAGGCTTTAAAGATTAAATCGACATCCATCATTCAGACACATATTCGTAAATATAAGCCCAATTCAGCAGCTGCTTTTAATATATCGTATTTTTTCGATATTAATATCGATTTTTTACGATTTATATAAATTTTTAAGCAACTTCACTAAATTGGGCAGGCTCATTAGGATCTTACAGACCCTAACTTATAGACCCTGTTTTAAACTTGCTTCAATAAACTTATCTAAATCACCATCTAAAACTGCACCTGTATTTGAGGTTTCCACGCCTGTACGTAAGTCTTTAATACGTGAATCATCCAATACATAAGAGCGAATTTGGCTGCCCCAACCAATATCAGACTTAGAGTCTTCTAAAGCTTGCGCGGCTTCGTTACGTTTACTCATTTCCAATTCATACAACTTGGCACGTAATTGTTTCCACGCATGGTCACGGTTGGCGTGTTGTGAACGCTGGTTCTGACATGCCACCACAATGCCTGTAGGTGCGTGGGTTAAACGTACCGCAGAGTCGGTTTTGTTAATGTGCTGACCACCCGCACCTGAAGCACGATAAGTATCGGTACGAACATCGGCAGGGTTAATATCAATTTCAATGTTGTCATCCACTTCTGGTGAAACAAACACTGCAGAAAATGAAGTATGACGACGATTACCTGAGTCAAATGGCGATTTACGCACTAAACGATGCACACCCGATTCAGTGCGCAACCAACCATAGGCATATTCGCCTTCAACGCGAATGGTCGCAGATTTAATCCCTGCCACATCACCATCCGATTCTTCCATCAATTCTGCTTTAAAACCGTGACGTTCAATCCAGCGCATATACATACGCRACAGCATCGATGCCCAGTCTTGTGCTTCTGTCCCACCCGAACCTGCCTGAATTTCAACATAACATGGGTTTGGGTCCATTGGGTTACTGAACATTCGGCGGAATTCTAATTTCGCCAGTTCTTCTTCTGCAGAAGTCAACTCAGATTGCACATCAACCAATAAATCTTCATCATCGGCTTCAACGGCTAAGTCTAACATGGCTTGCGCATCTTCAAGCTGCGTTGCCAAACCATCTAACACGTTTAAGACGTTTTCAAGTTCGCCTTTTTCTTTGGCCATAGCTTGCGCACGACTTTGATCATTCCAGATTGCAGGATCTTCTAACTCGCGGAGAACCTCTTCTAAACGCTCTTTTTTCAGATCGTAGTCAAAGATACCCCCGTAGTGTATGACTACGTTCGTTCAAGTCTTTTAATTGGTTTAGATAAGGATTAATTTCCACGTAAATTCTCTCAATTAACAATGAAGCTTATTAGCTGATAATTGTAGCACAGACCTATTCCGGCATTTCTACCCTGCTGTAAATTCCAGCGTAACTTTTCAGCTTTTATAAGTTGAATGCTAAAAGTGGCTAAAAATAAAGATCGCTTTCAACTTTTATAACGAAAGCCCGATAGATATCCAACCTAAAAACAGCATGCTCGATTAACACGGATGTTTATCTAAATGGCTGATCTATCGCCCTGATTTTTGCCTGACACATTCAGCTGAATACAAGCTTAAAAGTTGTGTTTCGCAATTGCTTCAACCCGCCAAAACCAAGCGAAGTTGAAACAATTTTGATGATTTAATGATCAATTTGGGTAAAATTCACAAAATACACATAGTTTTAATAAAACAAAACATTTAATTATTTCATATTTATTTCAATCACTTAAACTCAAAACATTACACAAATTAACGCTTGTAACAAAGCGGTAACTTTCCTGTGATTGACGCTGATTTTTTTTCGCCTAGACTGAAAGTTGTAACAAAAAGTTTAACTGTTAACTAGATTTCAGAGGGGTATTTTCCATGAAAAAATTAGCAATCGCATCAGCCCTACTTTCAGCTTTGGCTATCACTGGTACTGCGAACGCATACCAAGCTGAAATTGGTGCATCAGCAGGACTGATTGATCCAGACAATGGCAGCTCAAGCGGTTCATTCGGTGTAGATGGTACTTATTACTTTAACCCTGTACAAACCCGTAATGCGCCTTTGGCAGAAGCGGCGTTCCTTGATCGTGCAAGCAATGTAAACGCCAAATATCAATATGACGAAGTTGGCGACAATGAAGCGCATACTTACGGCGTAGGTGCAGAGTACTTTGTACCGAATTCAGACTTTTACTTAAGTGGTAATGTGAGCGGTCATGACTTGAAAGACAATGATGACCTAAACAATGATTTAACCACCTATGGTGCAGAAGTTGGTTATTTACCAGCACCAGGCTTGTTAATCGCAGCAGGTCTTAAAGGTTGGGATAATGACCGTGATGATGGTGTAGACCCGACTTTACGTGCTAAATACGTAACTACACTTTCGAATGGTAAAGACATCAACCTTGAAGCAGGTGCTGCTTTTGGTGATCTCGATGAATACAATCTTGCTGCGGATTACTTCATTGATAAAACCCTAAGTGTAGGTGTCGATTATTACAGTAACGATATCAACGATAATGATGAGTTTGGTGTGAGTGCACGTAAATTCTTTACACCACAAGTCAGCTTAGAAGGTCGTGTAGGCTTTGGTGAAGATAGAGGTGTTGACTACAACAGCTTTGGCTTAGCGGCAAAATATCGCTTCTAATCCCTCACATTAAAAGCAAAAAAATCCGCTCAAATTTGAGCGGATTTTTTTATTTGGATTACTGCTCCAAATGCACAATCTGCAACTGCAAACTCACATTGCCATTAAACACATTGCGCTCTAACTCATAAACCAAACGCACATCATCCCGCATCGGGTTAAATTCAAATTTATCTTTAGCACCAAACGCAATCGCATCAACCACTTGCCCATTGTCCAATGCCAAACGCAATTTTAAATGACTGTCCTTCAACCATCTAAAATCAACCACTTTAAACCGTCCCTCAAACACAGGCTGCGGAAACTTTTGTCCCCACGGCGCCAAATGCTGTAATAAATCTACCGTGTGTAAATCAAAAGCTTCTTGCGGCAATTCACCATCTGTCCATAGCACAGCATGAAATAAATCCGCATCCATTTGCGCAATGATCTGTTCAAAGACCTGTTTAAATTCTGCAAAGTGCGCCTTTTTAATGGTCAAACCTGCCGCAGCTGCATGCCCACCAAAATGACTAACCAAATGTGGATATTGCTCTGCGACCAATTCAATGGTGTCACGTATGTGAATCCCTTCTATTGAACGGGCCGAACCTTTAATATGCTCACCATCTTCATCGGCAGCAAATACAATCGCAGGACGATGGAACTGCTCTTTTAAACGTCCTGCGACAATTCCAATCACGCCTTGATGCCAATGTTCTTCAAACATAATCAAAGCGTGCGGTAAATCGCTTTGATCTAACTGCAACTTTTCCAATTCTGCCAGCGCATCTTGTTTWATTTGTGCTTCAACCTGACGACGTTCCTGATTCAAAGCATTTAACTGACGTGCTAAAGCATAGGCACTTTGCATATCCGTTGCCAGTAAACACTCGATTCCAATATCCATGGTTTCCATGCGCCCTGCGGCATTAATACGTGGCCCCAAGACAAAACCCAAATCCTGCGCTTTGAGCTGTGCGGGTTCTCGTCCTGCCAAGTCCAGCAATGCACTAATCCCAGGACGACATAAATTCTGCTGTATCCGTTTTAAGCCTGCATCGACCAAAATACGGTTGTTATAATCCAGACTAGCGACATCGGCATAGGTGCCCAAAGCTACTAAATCTAAATATTGAGTTAAATTTGTAGCAGATTTGCCTTGTTTTTTACGCTGACTAGATAAGTTCGCCAAAACGTAAAATGCCACCCCCACTCCCGCCAAAGCTTTACTTGGGAAATCACATCCCAATTGGTTTGGATTGACCACCGCCTCTGCATTTGGAGTAGCTTTCGTGGTAAGGTGGTGATCGGTGATAATGACCTGCATCCCCAAAGCTTGCGCACGTTCCACCCCTGCATGACTGGAAATCCCGTTATCTACCGTAATCAATAAATCAGGCGTATAACGCTCAAAAGCCAAATCGGCAATGGCGGGGGTTAAGCCATAACCATATTTAAAACGGTCAGGTACTAAATACTGCACGTGTGCGCCCATTTCGCGCAGTGCCAAAATCATAAGTGTGGTGCTGGTTGCGCCATCGGCATCGTAATCGCCCACAATCACTATTTTTTTCTGCTGATCAATCGCCTGATCCATTAGCTGAATTGCTTCAGGCAGACCCTTCATGCTTGGGGCAAGCAAATGCTTCAGTTTAAGTTCTAGCTCCTGCTCCGATGTAACGCCACGGCGCGCTAAAATTTGGGCAACAAATGTAGAGACGCCCTGAAAGTTTTCAGGGCGTGTAAGTAAAGGTCTTTGTTTTATTAGAATTTTTGACATAATTTCCAGTCATTTAAGGCATCAAGCGTTGTAGTTTCCACTCACCTTCAATTTTTTCATAAGCTAAGCGGTCATGCAAACGGTTCGGACGGCCTTGCCAAAATTCGTAATAGTCAGGCTGCAAGCGGTAGCCGCCCCAAAATACGGGTTTTTGCAATTCAGATTGATCACCCACCTGGGCATGCAAGTCTTGAAAACGCGCCTGTAATTCCTCACGGCTAGCAATCACACCACTTTGTGGGGTACTGATATGCGCAGCAATCTGATTGTCACGCGGACGTTTGTGATAATACGCAGTCGATTCTTGCTCATCAATTTTTTCGACATGGCCGCTGACACGAATCTGACGCTCTAGCTCAGGCCAGTAAAACAATAATTCCGCATAAGGATTCACTGCTAAATCTAGCCCTTTTTGACTGTCATAATTGGTATAAAAGTCATAGCCTGACTCGGTTGCTCCACGCAGTAATACCGTACGCACATGCGGGCGACCTTGGGCATTGGCAGTGGCCAATGACATGGCATAGGGTTCATGTAATTTAGCGTCTAAAGCATGGTTAAACCAATTCAAAAACTGAATATACGGATTGGCACTCACCTGCGCTTCCAACAATTCACCTTTTTGGTAACTTAAACGCAATTCACTTAAATCTTTGATTAAATCACTCACGATTTACACCCCTTTAGATTGCATGACGACGCACAGCATCTGCCAAATGTTTTGCCAATGCGCTTACTTCTGCCAAATCATCGCCTTCCAMCATCACGCGAATCACAGGTTCAGTGCCCGATTTACGAATTAATAAGCGTCCACGACCTTTCAGCTGCTCCGTGGCACGATCAAACTCTGCAACCAAAGCAGGAACAGTATAAGGGTCAAACATATTCTCTAAGCGTACATTTTCTAGCACGTTTGGCAACAGTTTAAAATCTGCCACCAATTCATGCAGAGCTTTGTTTTGTTCGACCATCACCGTTAACACTTGTAAGGCAGCAATAATTGCATCCCCTGTAGTGCTCTTATCCAAAGTCAAAATATGCCCCGATGGCTCACCACCAATCACCCAGCCATTTTCTTCCAAACCTTGTAGCACGTATCGGTCACCAACATTGGCACGCAGTAACGGTACTTGGGCTTTTTCCAACGCCAATTCCAGGGCCATATTGCTCATTAACGTCCCGACAATACCTGCAGGTTTTTTAGAGCCTTGTGTGGCAAGAATATATAAAATATGGTCGCCATCAATTTGCTTGCCTTGACTGTCCACCAAAATCACACGGTCTGCATCACCATCAAATGCAACACCCAAATCCGCCTGATGCTCAAGCACCGCTTTTTGCAAACTTTCAGGATGGGTTGAGCCGCAATTTTCGTTGATGTTTAAACCATTCGGCTCATTATGAATAGCAATCACTTTCGCGCCTAATTCACGAAATACTGCAGGGCCAACATTGTAGGCAGCACCATTGGCACAATCGACCACAATGGTGAGGTCATTTAAATCTAAATGATATGGAAAGGTCGATTTACAAAACTCGATATAACGCCCATTGGCATCTTTGACACGCACACTTTTACCCAAGTTGGCCGTATCTTCAATTTTTAATTCTTGCTGCAATTCTTCGTTAATTTCTTCTTGCAAGGCATCTGGCAGTTTTTTTCCTTCGCCCGAAAAGAATTTAATCCCGTTATCAAAATATGGATTATGCGATGCTGAAATCACAATACCTAAACTGGCATGCAAGGCACGGGTTAAGTGTGCAATGGCGGGCGTCGGTAATGGACCAAGCAAATGCACATAGACACCTGCGGCATTCAAACCCGCTTGTAATGCTGCTTCTAAAATATAGCCTGACAGACGTGTATCTTTGCCCAATACTACAATCGGTTTATTTTTTTTGGTTTGCTTTTTTAAAACTTTACCTGCTGCAAAACCGAGTTTTAATGCAAATTCAGGTGTAATTGGTAACTCTCCAAACTTCCCTCGAATGCCATCTGTACCAAAATAACTCATATTGTTCTCACTTCTTAGGGGGTGATCTTTATCATCACTTTTTTACTGCGAGTTACTTTACACCATAAATGAAAAAGCCGTCACATTGATGACGGCTTTTATTTGAAAACTCTACTAAATATTAACCAACGCGATAGTTTGGCGCTTCTTTGGTAATCGTCACATCATGCACGTGAGATTCCTGCATACCTGCTGCCGTAATTTTCACGAATTTAGCATTTTGGCGTAGGTCTTCAATGGTTGAAGAACCGGTATAACCCATAGATGAACGCAGACCGCCCATCATTTGATGCACGATGTTACCCATTGGACCTTTATACGGCACACGACCTTCAATACCCTCTGGTACAAGTTTTTCTGCACCTGCTTTAGAGTCTTGGAAATAACGGTCTGCAGAACCTGTTGCACCCGCCATTGCACCCAATGACCCCATGCCACGGTAAGCTTTATAGTAACGGCCTTGGAAGAATTCAACTTCGCCCGGTGCTTCTTCAGTACCCGCAAGCAATGAACCAACCATAATGGTACTTGCACCTGCGCCAATAGCTTTCGCCATATCGCCAGAGAAGCGAATACCACCATCAGCAATTAATGGAATCTGTTCTTTTAATGCATTGGCAACAGAATCAATTGCAGAAATTTGCGGCATACCAATACCCGCCACAATACGTGTGGTACAGATCGAACCAGGACCTATCCCGACTTTTACTGCATCTGCACCTGCATCTAACAATGCCAAAGCAGCATCACCCGTTGCGATATTACCGCCAATGACTTGAACTTGTGGATAGTTGGCTTTTACCCAACGTACACGTTCAATTACACCTGCAGAGTGACCGTGAGCAGTATCAACCACAATCGCRTCAACACCTGCTTCAACCAATGCTTCTACACGGCTTGGGGTTTCTGCGCCTGTACCCACTGCAGCACCCACACGTAAACGACCTAAGTCATCTTTACAGCTATTTGGGTACAATTCTGCTTTGCGGAAGTCTGTGACCGTAATTAGGCCTTTTAATTCTTGCTGGTCATTCACCACTAAGACTTTTTCAATACGATGCTGTTGCAATAAAGCTTGAATATTTTCTTTAGATTCGTCTTCGCGTACTGTCACTAAACGATCTTGACCTGTCATGATGTTGCTAACAGGTTGTTCAAGGTTGGTTTCAAAACGTGTATCACGTCCTGTCACAATACCCACAACTTTGCCATCTTTTACTACAGGTACACCGCTAATATTGTTGGCTTGGGTCAACGCAATCAATTCACGTACTGTCGTTTCAGGCGTTACGGTAATCGGGTCTTTCACCATACCCGCTTCAAATTTTTTCACACGGCGCACTTCGGCTGCTTGCGCAACGATGTCCATGTTTTTATGCAAAATACCAATACCACCGTTTTGCGCCATCGCAATTGCCATACGAGATTCAGTCACCGTATCCATTGCTGCTGAAACAAGCGGAATATTCAGGTCAATGCCGCGGGTAAAACGTGTCTTTAGGGAGACATCTTTTGGGAGAACAGTAGAATAGGCAGGGAGTAATAAGACATCATCGAAGGTTAACGCTTCTTGAACGATGGTCAGCATAACAGTCTCACTGGTAATTTCCGTGAGCCATTATAAACAAATCTAGGCACAAATTTCATTTATTCTCTAAGAAATATTTTTTATTCTACCTTTTGAGGGATGCTGCACGAAAACAAGGCAATTTTCATCTATCTAAAAAATGAGGTTTTCACGCCTAATTTACTTTTTAGCCCCGTAGATTTAAAAAATTTTGATGTTTCGTTTTTCAGCCAGACAAACTGTTCCAATCTGAAGCATAATTTGGCTATCTATCCCCAATTAGTCACAAAAAAAGCAAAGCCACAGCCTTGCTTCACTCTAGATTGCCATCAACAGCTGACTTGACAATTAAACGACTTGATCGAAGTCATCATCATTCACAGATATAGCTGGATCAACCTGCACAAATGGAATCATGTTATGCGCACGACGTGCTTTATTGCATTGATCATCGGCAATTTGTACTTCTTTACAAGAGCTGCTGCGTAATTCATAAATCCCGCAGCTCACTTTCTGTCCAACCTCACCCTCTAAAGCAACACAACGCGGCTGACTCTGATTGGTACCACACATGCATGAATAGACTGCTGTAACTGGTTCCGTGTAGTGCTCAGGCATATTTATGCCTTCGGCCCAATAGAATGAAACACGAAAATAAGCGCAACACGCGCCGCAGCTTAAGCAGGCATCTGCTGTAGGTACTTGAGACAACATTCGTTAAGTTCTCGTCATCAAAAAAATCGTTTTTGGGCGAAAATCTTAAAAAAAGTTGTTTTTGCACTCAAGTTTTTTTTACAGTTTTTTCAGCTTTTTTTGTTGCTTATTCGGGGTAGCTAAACACGTGCTCATCCATCAAATCGACGCCACATTCCAATGTTTCAATCCAGTCTAGGAATTGATTCACCTGTTCTTTGCCCACAAATGGGGTACCGTGTTGTGGCACAATCATTTCAACGTCCATAGTGCGTACCATATTCACCCAGAGGCGAATCACTTTATTAGAACACATATAGCGCTGATGGAAGCCTTTCATAGCAGGAATATGCGCAGCAAAATCAGTCAATGGAATTGAAGCATCTTCCACCATTGACGCACCCATATCGCCAGAAAATAAAATTTTGGCAATAGGATCATAAAACTGGAAATTACCGACAGAATGCAAGAAGTGCGCAGGCACAGCAATAATTTTAGACTCACCCAAATGAATCGCCTGTCCTTCATCTGGCAGCTCCACCAAACGATCTAGCCAGTCGCCTTTCATACGATCACTCATAAAAGATGAGCTTAAGTGCGGCAAGAAACGCGCCCACAATTTTGATGCTACGATTTTTGCTTCGGTATAGACCAACCAACGCGGCATTGAAGTGATGATGTCTGGGTCTTGGTGCGATGCCATGACATAATCAAGATTGGTCAAACGGGTATATTTGTTTAATTCCATGGTCAGTGGCACATAGGTCAGGTCGCCACCTGGGTCTAGCACCGCAGCACGATTATTATCAATAATCAAAAATTGGTTGGCCTGAACACCTTCACCTTTGACCAAACTGGTAAAACTAATACATTTGTGTGTCCCATTATCAAATAAGACCTGCGATGTTGTACGGTCAAATGCCATAACCAAACCCCAATTTTTTCATTTTAAAAATACATTTACTATGACTGAATAACATATAGCTATTTATGGAAAGTTACAATAAATAAAATGGCTCAGATTATCTGAAATATCAGTGAATTGCAGTACCATTCACATAAATAAATCCCGAGCAGTTTGCTCAGGATTTATGCATTTTAATAAATTATTTAGAATAAATAATGTTGCGCCAAAGTCGACAAACCAATAACCAAGAAAATCAGTGCACCAATTTTATGAATTAAAGCAATTGGCAATCGGGTCGCTAATTTATTGCCAATAAACACCGCAGGTGCATTGGCCAGCATCATCCCCAAAGTAGTTCCAAGCATGACCCAAAACACGCTGTCATAACGTGCTGCTAAAGCCACTGTGGCAATTTGAGTTTTATCGCCAATTTCTGCCAAAAAGAACAACACAAAGGTCGCGCCAAATACCCCGTATTTTTGCCATTTGTTAATGCTTTCAGTTTCATCATCCAATTGGTCTGGAATAAGCATCCAAATCGCCATGCCAATAAAACCTAAAGATAAAATCCACAATAAAATTTCAGGACTAAGTACCGTGGTAATCCACTGCCCCAAAACTGCAGAAAGTCCGTGATTAATGAGTGTTGCCAGTAAAATAGCAACCAAGATTGGAGCAGGTTTACGAAAACGTGCCGCGAGTAATAAAGCCAGTAGTTGGGTTTTATCACCCATTTCGGCTAAGGCGACAATGGCAGTCGAGATGAGGAATTCATACATGATGTTTTTCTCTGGCTAGCACACATACCAATGACCTATCCCTCCTGCTAGCCAAAATCTGCAGAGTGATAAATCAAAGGTCTTGCCAACAAAAGAAAGCTTGATAAAGCTGACTTGGTTCTTTGCTATGATGACCATGTTCTGTGGAACAAATATGTTGACCATCACCTTTTTACTACATTCAGTTGAAACAGAAATGAGTAAAAAGCGGCTACTCCCCAATGAAGTAAAGTTATTCTAAACGGAATACTGCAGTTAAGCAAATTTAGCCGAATAACAGCACTGACAAAAAAACCCTGCTGCAGCAGGGTTTTATAAAGCTTTGCTGAATTTAGAGCAGCAAGCTACGAATATCTGCCAACAATTGGGTCAATTTGTGGGTAAAACGTGCTGCATCTGCGCCATTAATTACCCGATGGTCATACGACAATGACAACGGCAACATCAAACGCGGATCAAAACCTTCACCATTCCAAACAGGCTGCATGGTCGCTGGTGAAATACCCAAAATTGCAACCTGCGGCCAATTCACTAATGGAGTAAATGCCGTACCGCCAATCGAACCTAAACTGGTGATGGTAAAGTTTGCACCTTGTAGATCCTTAGGCGATAACTTTTTATCACGTGCTTTTTGGCTGAGCTCGCCCAGTTCAATCGCAATTTGTTTAATCGATTTCTGATCTGGATTGCGTAGCACAGGCACGGTTAAACCATCAGGGGTTGCTACGGCTATGCCCATGTGGATTTCTTTACGCAGCAGCACAGACTTTTGATCGTCTGCCAAATGCGCAGCGAAATACGGCTCATCTTTCAGCAAATGCGCTACAGCTTTGGCAATGAACGCCAAAATGGTCAGGCTGACACCTTCTTTTTTGAAGTTGGCTTTCAATTCACCGCGCCATGCTTCGAGCTCGGTAATATCGGCCAAATCAAATTGCGTAACTTGTGGGATGTAATTGTTCAGGGACAATTGCGGAATTGACACTTGCTGTAAACGGGTCAAACTTTTTTCTTCCACACCACCAAATGCACTAAAGTCAGGCAGCTTTGGCAAACCTGTAACTTGCTGCGTGGCGGCAGCGACAGAAGCAGTCTGCGGCGCAGTAAGACGTGCTTTGACATAAGCCTTCAAGTCTTCTTTGAGTACACGAGCATGTGGGCCAGTAGCCTTTACATCGGCTAAAACAACACCTAACTCACGTGCCAGTTTACGCACAGCAGGACCTGCATACACTTTTGCATTGGCTTCATGTTGTGCCTTGCTCAGTTTGTCTACATTCGTATGCGCATTTGCTGCAACTGTCGTGGTTTTTGCTGTAGATTCAGCGCTGACTGCTGGCGATGCACTTGGTGCAGAGGCAACTTGGGCTGCAGAAACTGCGGTTGATGCAGCTGCATCTGCAGTCACTATCGTCACTAAGGCATTGCCCTGCGCAACACTTTGCCCTAATTCCACGTGGATGGCTTGAATCACACCTGCGGTAGTACTTGGCACTTCAACCGTGGCTTTGTCTGACTCCACCACAATTAAACTTTGGTCCACTGCAACTCTATCGCCCACTTGTACCAAAATTTCTGCCACTGTGGCTTTATCGACCCCTAAATCAGGTACAGCCACTTCAACCTGAGTTGATGCTGCGGTTTGTGGTGCCGATGCAGTTGCTGCGCTCACTGTTGCAGCAGCCGCTTCTACTGGTGCTGATTGAGGTGTTTCCACCTGTGTGACTGCGCCAGATGTGGCAGTTTTCACTTTCAGAATCACCACACCTTCTTTTACGGTATCACCCTTATTGATTTGGATGGCAGTGACTGTACCCGACACCGTACTAGGCACTTCTACTGTGGCTTTGTCCGACTCCACCACAATAATGCTTTGATCAACATCAATCGCATCGCCGACTTGCACTAGAATTTCCCCAACAACGGCTTTTTCCACGCCAATGTCAGGTACTTGCACATCTACTTCTTGTGCAGTGTTTGATGTCGCTGAACTTGGCGCTGCAGCGATCGACGCTTCGGCATCTTCCTTCGGTGCAGCATCTACTTCGGCTTGCGGTGCAGCAACTTCTGTAGCAGCTGCGGTTTGAGCATCTGTTTCTAACTCAATCAGCACTGCACCTTCAGTCACTTCATCGCCTTGTTGTACCAAAATGCTTTTCACTACTCCTGCAGCGGTGCTTGGTACTTCAACAGAAGCTTTGTCTGATTCCAACAGAACAATGCTGTCATCAACTGCAATCGTGTCGCCAACTTTAACAAGAATATCTGCAACAGTCGCTTTATCGACACCAATATCAGGCGTTTGAATTTGCATGATCAGTGCTCCTCTTTGTAGTCAGCAACCGCTTGTACTTCAGGAACCGCTTGCGGCGCCCACGCGACAGGACGATCGGTATCTAACTCAAATGTCGAAATTGCATCTTTGACTAAGCGTGCATCGACTTCGCCTTCATCAGCCAGTTTTTTCAAGGTTGCTACCACAATGTGTGCAGCATCGACCCCAAAGTAGCTACGCAAATTACCACGGGTATCAGAACGACCATAACCATCGGTACCCAAAGCAACAAATGGTCGATTGTCTGGCAAGTATGCTCGAATTTGCTCGCTATAGACGCGCATGTGATCGGTTGCAGACACTACAATGCCATCTTTGCCACGTAACTGTTGTGAAATCCAAGGCTCTTTGCTTTCTTGAGCCAAAGGATGCAAACGGTTGTACTCTTCACACGCCATACCATCACGCGCCAATTCGTTAAAACTGGTCACACTGTAGACATTCGAGTGAATTTGGTACTCTTCACGCAAGATTTTCGACGCTTTAATCACTTCACGTAGAATTACACCTGAACCCAACAATTGAACCGTGGCTTTTTCATCTTCCTGTAGTAAATACATACCGCGCTTAATGCCTTCTTCAACACCTTGCGGCATTTCAGGATGCTCATAGTTTTCATTCATGAGAGTGAGGTAATAGAATACGCGCTCCTGATTGACATACATGCGCTGTAAACCATCATGTACAATCACGGCAAGCTCATAACCAAAACATGGATCATAGGACACACAGTTTGGAATGGTATTGGCTAAAATATGTGAGTGACCATCTTGGTGTTGCAAGCCTTCACCATTGAGTGTGGTACGTCCTGCAGTGGCCCCCAACAAGAAACCTTGCGCCTGCGCATCACCTGCTGCCCATGCAATATCGCCAATACGCTGGAAACCAAACATGGAGTAATACATATACATTGGAATCATAGGCAAGTTATTGGTCGAATAACTGGTACCCAAAGCTGCCCAAGCACTCATTGCACCGGCTTCATTAATACCTTCTTGCAGCATGTGACCGTCTTTGGCTTCACGATAATGCATCAACTGTTCTTGGTCTTCAGGAGTGTATTTTTGCCCATGTGCGGCATAAATACCCAATTGACGGAACATGCCTTCTAAACCAAAAGTACGTGCTTCATCAGGTACAATAGGTACCACACGATCTTTAATGGCTTTTTCTTTGAGCAAGGCTGATATCAAACGCACCATCACCATAGTGGTCGATTGTTCTTTYCCACCTGAACCCGCCAAGACTGAATCAAAAACTGATAATTCAGGAATTTGTAAAGTTTCGCTGTCTTTACGGCGCGCAGGCAAATAACCACCCAAGGCTTCACGACGCGCTTTCATATATTTTAATTCAGGCGAATTTTCACTTGGACGATAGAATGGCACTTCTTCAAGTTGCTCATCACTAAATGGMAAGTTAAAGCGGTCACGCACATATTTTAAAGAATCCAACTGCATTTTTTTGATTTGGTGGGTTTTGTTCACCGCTTCAATTTCATCCGACAAACCATAGCCTTTGACAGTTTTGGCTAAAATCACCGTTGGCTGACCTTTGGCCTTACATGCTTCAGCATACGCCGCAAACACTTTATACGGATCGTGACCACCACGGTTCAGGTTATCAATATCTTCATCGCTTAAATCTTTGATCAATTCTTTGGCTTCAGGATATTTACCAAAGAATTTCTCACGAGCGTATGCACCGCCTTTCACTTGTAAACGCTGATAATCACCATCCACCGCTTCTTCCATGATGGCTCTTAATGCACCTGTATCGTCTTTGTCCAATAAAGCATCCCAATGACGCCCCCAAACCACTTTAATCACGCGCCAACCTGCGCCACGGAATAACGACTCGAGTTCTTGAATGATTTTACCGTTACCACGTACAGGCCCATCTAAACGCTGTAAGTTACAGTTGACCACCCAAATCAGGTTATCTAGCTTTTCACGACCTGCCAGTGAAATCGCCCCCAGACTTTCTGGCTCATCCATTTCACCATCGCCTAGAAATGCCCAGACTTTACGGTCTTCTTCTTTAATCAAACCACGGTTCATTAAATATTTTTGAATATGCGCCTGATAAATGGACATGATTGGACCTAGACCCATCGATACTGTTGGGAACTGCCAATAGTCAGGCATTAAATAAGGATGTGGATAGCTAGGTAAACCGTTACCGCCCACTTCGCGGCGGAAATTATTCAATTGATCTTCGGTTAAACGCCCTTCTAAAAATGAACGAGCATAAATACCTGGTGCACAATGACCCTGATAGTAGATCATGTCACCACCAAAGTGATCGCTGTTGGCACGGAAGAAATGGTTAAAACCAACATCATACAATGTTGCTGAAGATGCGAAACTTGCAAGGTGACCACCTAAATCATCACCTGTTTTATTGGCACGTAACACCATTGCCAATGCATTCCAGCGAATCAAGGCCCGAATACGGCGCTCGATATCTGGATCACCAGGCATAGCAGGTTGTTCTTCCACTGAAATAGTATTGAGATAGGGAGTATTTAATCGCTGAATGGGTACATGCTTTGCGATTGCACGTTGGTACAGTTTTTCGAGTAAAAATGCTGCCCGTTCAGTACCCATATGTTGTAACACAGCATCAAAGGCATCTTGCCATTCTTGGGTTTCTTGTGAGTCCGTATCACCGTAAAACGCCATAATTCACTATTCCTAAGCCTAATCATATGCATTATATGTATCATAATTTAAACTTTAGTAGATATGGCTAATCTTAAATGCGTATCCTACATACTATTTAGAAAATAAATAGTGATTGACACATTCTTACAGCAAATAACAAAAAAACCGCCAATTTAGGCGGTTTTTTATACAATAAAGCAGAAACTGCGTGTTATTATTTTTTTAAGTGATAAGTTGAAGTCTGAAAAGCTTGACTGGATTTTGATGGTTATATTATAAAAAAGTCCAAACCTGAGTATAAAGAAAAGCGACCTTTGCCGCTTTAATTTCATGTTTTAATTTATAGTGCGTCGTTTACAGTGAATGTGGCTAGAGCATGATTTTCTAGCCAAAGCATTACGGCAACATTGCTAAATAGGTTGAAGGGTTCTTACGTTGACCGTCTTTCACTACTTCATAATGTAAGTGTGGACCTGTACAACGACCTGTACAACCCACGTTAGCAATATGTTCGCCTGCTTCAACGCGGTCACCTACACGTGCAATTAAACGTGAAGCGTGTGCGTAGCGCGTGATATAACCATTACCGTGGTTAATTTCTACATATTGACCATAACCTGTGCCCCAGCCTGACTTGGTCACAATACCTGGGCCAGTCGCATAAATTGGTGTACCGCTTGGTGCAGCAAGGTCTAAGCCTGAATGGTTTTCAGCGCGACCACTCATCACACGACCGCCATAGTTCGAGCTAATACGTGCATTCGGTAAAGGATGTGACACTAACCACGAATAAGGATTTGAAGAAGCAAAACGAGTGCTGGTATTGGTACCGTATTTTTTGGCTAAAGAGGCGTTATTTAATTCTGTGGTCTTTTCACGAAGCTTAACGGTCATCTGCGTTTGTGCAGGAATGTCAATGTCTTGTGTTTCTGTATAAGAACCTTGTGACAAGGTACGGGTTAATTGCTCAATACGATCAGTCGATGAATTTTGAGAATCTAACTCAACTAAATCAGCAAATGCGACAGATGCTGCTGAAGCTGCCAGTGAAAACGCTAATAAAATACGGCGCGAATGCATAAAAAAACCTCTTAACTGTTCTTACTTGAAGTTCCTTGTGATCTCTTCCTTGATATCTACTGAAAGGAGCGCATAAGATTAGGGCATAAACATGAAGGAATGATGTATGTCCGAACCTGTGAATCTCTTTCAACAAACAAGAAAACACATAAAAACAGGAAACCTAACGTTTCTCTCAACCCAAGTTGCTGCATGGCAGAAACTTGGCAAACTTATTCAACCTTTACTGCCGCAACCAGAGCAATGGCAGGTGGTTTGTTATCAACAAGGTGTCTTAACCATTACTGGAGCGAATCAAGCGATGGTAAGCCAACTTGGCTATTTGCAAAAGCAATACATTACTCAACTGTCACAACTGCATGAACTTAAAGACTTACAAAAAATTCAGGTTCGATTAAGAGTTGAATCTCAAACACCCAAAAAGGGTGAAAAGCCTTTAAAAACACTTAGTCCAGAAACTCAAGATATGTTACGAGGTGCTGCTGACTTTGTGAGCGACCCTAAGCTTAGCCAAGCTTTGTTACGTTTGGCAAGCAATAAAAAATAATTGTTTGCAGAAAACTCCAAATACTCGCACTCAAATTTGTGACGAAATGCACACTTTATTATTGTTACATTATAACGTAGTGAGAAAAGACAATGACTTATGTCACATGCACATAAGCGATCGGGCAAGAATTTATGTCATCAAATGTTACAATTTCATAGCTACTAGGATCGTCTTGAACATTACGTAATAACTGATTATTTAAGGCATGTCCTGACTTATAACCATCGAACTTGGCAATAATTTGATGTCCAAGTAAGTACAAATCCCCCACAGCATCTAAAATTTTATGCCGTACAAACTCGTCCGAGAAGCGTAAACCTTCTTCATTGACCACGCCTGTATCATCTACCCCAATCGCATTCTCTAAACTTGCACCCAAAGCCAAATTATTGGCCTTTAAATAGTCTAAATCTTTCATAAAGCCAAAAGTACGTGCGCCACTAACTTCATAGACAAAGGTTTCTGTAGAAAAGTCGATAGTGGCAGACTGAAATTCTTTGTTAAAGGCAGGATGATCAAAGTCGATAGTAAAATTGAGCTGAAAACCTTCATGCGGACTGAACACCGCGCGCTTATCATCAATTAATGCTGCTACAGGTTTTAAAATTTTGATGAACTTTTTAGGAGCCTCCTGTTCTTTTAAACCGCCCTGCATCAACAAATAAATAAAAGGCCCTGCACTGCCGTCCATAATAGGCACTTCAGAAGCAGACACCTCAATAATCAAGTTATCAATGCCCAAACCTGCTATGGCACTCATGATATGCTCGATGGTGCCAACTTTGGCATCATCCTGAACCAAATTCGAGCACATAAATGCTTCTTGAATCAGCATGGCATCGGCTGGAATATCAACAGGTGGATTTAAATCGATACGACGAAACACAATTCCCCCATCAGCATGATGCGGCACAAAGTTGATCAATACTTTTTGACCACTGTGCAGACCAATACCGCTCGCTTTGACGACACGTTGTAGGGTACGTTGTTTCAGCATGTTCTCAATTCATCTAAATTTTAAAACCGTTATACGTTAGCATATTCAGCCATTGATAAAAAACAAAAAAGGCAGTTTAAAACTGCCTTTTCCCGATCACACGATGAAATTGAGCCTCTTGGCTTATTTACGCTGCTGATTTTTCAAATAGTCTTGAATACTCATCGGCGTTGGGCGCGCAGAGCCTGATGTGGTTGTCGCACTAATTGCAGGTGCAGTTTCTGCTTGTTGACGCTGAATTGCAGGAACATCGTCTTCTTCCACTGCCGCTGTTGGTGCTGCAGAAGCGGTTTGTGTCACAGTGCGTTTCGCAGGCTCTGGTGTGTCGCCTGTGTTACGCGCCAAACCTGTAGCAATAACCGTTACACTGATTTCGTCACGCGCTTCAGGGTCAAATACCGTACCATAGAATACTTGGGTTTGTTCAGTATCTGAAAGTTGATGAATTACCTCCATAATCTCATCAATTTCACCGAAGGTCACATCATCTCCACCCGTGACGTTAATCAACAAGCCTTTTGCATTTGCAATAGTCACGCTATCGAGCAATGGGCTGCGAATGGCTTGTTCAGCCGCTTGACGCGCACGGTTTTCACCACGCCCTGAACCAACACCCATCATTGCATAACCGCGCGTGCTCATTGCCGTTTTCAAGTCAGCAAAGTCAAGGTTGATGTGACCCGGACGCACCACCAAATCAAAAATACTGCGTACACCGTTCAACAAAACGTCATCTGCTTTTTTATACGCATCTTTCATTGAAATATCGCGGTAAACTTTCATTAAACGCTGGTTTGGAATAATGATTAAAGAGTCTACATGCTGCTCTAATGCCGCAATTCCTTTTTCCGCAGAAAGTAAGCGACGCTTACCTTCAAAGTTAAATGGCGTAGTCACCACACCTACGGTCAAAATACCCATTTCTTTGGCAATTTCAGCAACTACTGGCGCAGCACCTGTACCTGTGCCACCACCCATCCCTGCAGTCACAAACACCATGTCTGTACCTTCAAGTTGCTGACAAATTAGCTCGCGGCTTTCTTCTGCTGCAGTTTGACCCACTTGAGGATCGCCGCCCGCGCCTAAACCACGTGTGCTTTGTTCACCTAGCTGGATTTTGAATTGCGAATTCATGCGATCGAGTGCTTGTTTGTCCGTATTAGCACAAACAAATTTTACACCCTGAATATCTGACTCAAGCATGTGCTGCACAGCGTTACCGCCTGCACCACCCACACCAAACACAGTGAAACGGGCTTGACCGTTGCTATCGGTTTGATCATCTATAAATTCAAATGAGGCCATGACCTTTAGATTTCCTAATACGTTATTGGCAGTCACTTAAGCCCGTATACTGCCTTGATCTTCATAAAAATTATTTTTAAGAATGCTGTTCAACTTCTGGCTTGTCAAGTACCAGCGATGATCCTTACAACTTCCTAACAATATTCCCCAAAAAACTCAACTAAAAAATAGATTTTAGCTTTTCGTTCAAGCCTGACCATGCCCGTCCGACACGCCCCCAAACCGATAAGGTTTCAGGGTCTTCATGTTCTACAATTGTGTCTTGAGTATAGTTTTGACTATAAAGCAATAGGCCTGAGGCCGTTGCATATTGTGAACGGCGTAAAGCAGCCTGATGCGGTTCATCGGCATAAACTTGTGAAGGATGATTCCCCAAGTGCGCCGAAACACCTAACATACGACGTACCAAGCTGATCATACCTTCAATTTGTGAGGCATCGCCCGCCAAAACCACACCATGATATAAACCATGAATGGCACCGTTTTTTTCAAGTTCCTGACGAATTTGTGCGAAAATTTCTTCATAACGCGCAATAATAATTTCCGCCAGTTCAATGCGGCTAATGGTTTGTGGTCCATCAATGCCTTGAATTTGAATCATGTGATCAGGTTTGACCACTTTCATATCTACACAGCCATACAATAGCTTAATTCGTTCTGCTTCTTCAGTTGTGGTTTGTAACACCGCTGCAATATCGCGGGTGACATGCTCACCACCACGTTGCAAAGTGTGTGCTAAGGCCAAACGCCCATCTAAATAAACCGCAATACTAGTCGTGCCTGCGCCAATATCTACCAAACACACACCGTATTCTTTTTCATCTTTAAGTAGACTGGCTTCTGCAGTGGCTAAATTTGACACCACCATTTTTTCGACACCAATATTGGCACCTTTTAAAGCGCGGTCTAAATTCTGCATGGTGCTAATAGGTAACATCATCAATTGATAATGCCCTGTCATGCTATGTGCCGACATACGAATTGGGTTTTGTACCCACTCACCCGAATCATCTAAATCGAAACCGAGTGGTACAGCGCTCACCAAATAATGGTCTGAGGTGAGGTGACTGGCTTTGGCCAAGTCCAACGCGCGTACCACTTCACTGGTGGTAATGGTGTGATCACTACTTTCAATAGGTGTGCGACCTGAAGCATAAAAGCTTTTTAGCTCTGCACTAGGAATAGAAATCCATGCCGAATGCACACGGCATTCTGCCATATCTTCCGCTTCTTGCACGGCATTTTTAATTGCAGTAATCACTTTATCGAGACTGACAATTTTTCCTTTACTCATGCCTCGATTACGTGCGGTGGCCATACCAATGACTTGGATATTGTCTGGCGCATGGACCTTAGCAATCAAAACTGAAACTTTGTGCGTCCCGATGTCAATCGCAACAACCGAGGGAACAGCTTCACTCATTTATTCACTACCATTACCAGTATGTTTAATTTATGGCTTAATGCCTCTATTTTTTAAAGCCCAATATTATGGCTTTGCTCTTATTCCCTCTGCAATGCTTGTGTCATCTATCGTTACAACAAAGTGACCATTTGCAATTTTTGGCGGAATTGAGTTTTTCCATTGAATGGCTAAACCATTGCGATAACGCAAATCGATGGCGGAGATTTTAGACCATACAGGTTTCAAATCACTTTGTGCAAGATGTCCCAAGCGCTGTAGCTTACTCATGGTTTGATCTTTATCTACAATAACACGTAGACCTGAATCAAACTGCATAAACCACGTCATACGTTCTGTTAAATATAGTTCTTTTAAACGATCGTTGACGGGCAAGAATAATTGATTAATTTCATTATAACGACGCATCATCATTTTAGATTGATGCGTTGGTCCGTGTAATAACGGTAAATGTTGATTATTTTGTGGCGTGACTTCGGTAAAGACCTCACCGCTGTCACTGAGCAAACGACCTGTACCCCAACGGGCAATTGGATGACGCGGCATGACCCGCACACGAATGGCATTCGGCCACGCGCGTGAAACCACCACTCGATCTACCCAAGACAACTCCAAAGCAGTATCGCGGATTTGCTCTAGGTCAGAGGTGAAATAGTTCTTAGTCATCACAGGGTTCACATGCGTCATCACTTGACGATGTTCCGCATCTGAACGTGTACCCACTACATCTAGCTTGGCAATTTGTGCGTCGGTCATGACTTTATATAGCCCATACGCACCCACTGCCAGCACGAGCACTGCAACGCAAAGCATTACCCAACCGCCAAAATGGATCAGCTTTTCTTTGGCTGTTGGCGGTTTGTCATGAATCGAGGTAATCGCTGCCCGTTTACGGCGCAAGGATGCAGGAAGTTGAGCCATATTTAGTGTGCTTCACCTGTGAGGGTTTGTGCCAAAATTGCCACACACAGCTCATCAAAACTATAGCCGACTGCATTTGCCGCTTTCGGAACTAAAGAATGGCTGGTCATTCCCGGTACGGTATTCACTTCGAGTAACCAGAAATTACCCTTTTCATCTTGCATGGCATCAATACGCCCCCAACCACTTGCACCCACCGCTTGGAAGGCACGCAATGCCAAAGCTTGTAACTGTTGCTCTTCGGCAGCGTTTAAACCACACGGAATACCGTATTGCACATCGTTACGCTGATATTTGGCTTCATAATCATAGAACGCTACATCTTTCGGGGGTTCTAAACGAATAATCGGTAAAGCCTGACCGTTGAGTAGTACGATGGTAAATTCACGCCCTGTAATCCATTTTTCAGCCATAACAATGGCGTCATGTGCAGTTGCTTTCGCCACAGCATTAGCAAAGTCTTCAACTTTTTCGACTTTGCTCATGCCAATACTTGAACCCTCATGCACAGGCTTGATGATGAGTGGCAAGCCCAATTCAGCAACCACATCTTCAATATTGGAATCTTTGCTGACAATACGATATGGCGCAGTTGGCAAGTCCGAACCTTGCCAAATTTGCTTGGTCTTCACTTTGTCCATGCCAATGGCTGAACCTTGCACGCCCGTACCGGTGTATGGAATATTCAACCATTCCAAGACACCTTGAATTTGACCATCTTCACCACCACGCCCGTGTAATACAATAAAGGCACGATCATAATTGACCAATTCGGTCACACTACGTGTTTGTGGATCAAATGCTTCTGCATTGACCCCTGAACGTAGCAGTGCTTCGAGTACTGCTTGACCGCTGTCTAGAGAAACCTCACGCTCAGCWGATTTTCCACCCAATAACACGGCAACTTTGCCGAACTTTGAAGCATTTGACACGTTTATATCCTTAAACTTTAAACTGGTCGATCAAATTCAAACATCACAGGTTGTGATTATTTTAAATACAAATGGTTTTGTGCAAGTTCGATTGAAATCGCCCCCACATTACCTGCACCTTGGGTCAATAACAAGTCATTAGCCTGTAACACTTGTTTCACAATATTCGGTAAGTTGCCATCGTTTGGATCGACCAAAATTGGCTCAACCTGACCACGCAAACGAATACTGCGCGCTAAAGTACGACTATCTGCACCAACAATTGGTTTTTCGCCCGCAGGATAAACATCGAGCAATAGCAATTGATCGACTTGTGACAACACCTCAACAAAGTCATCAAAACAGTCACGAGTACGACTAAAACGGTGTGGTTGGAACAACATCACCAAACGGCGATCAGGATGACTTTGACGCGCAGCTTTAATAGTGGCTTCCACTTCTTTCGGGTGATGTCCGTAGTCATCTACCAATTTCACATTGCCGTCTGCTACCGCAAACTCACCTTGTACTTGGAAACGACGACCAACACCGCTAAAGCCTTCTAAAGCACGGCAAATTGCACCATCAGAAACACCTTCATCGGTGGCAATTCCAATTGCAGCCAAAGCATTTAATACGTTGTGCAGACCAGGTTGATTCACCGTCACGCGTAACGGTTCGCGGTCTTTACGCAATACGGTAAAGTGTGTGCGCATACCGTCTTGATCGACATCAATGGCACGAATATCGTTGTCTTCGTTAAAACCATAGGTCAATACAGGACGCCCGATACGTGGCATAATTTCACGGATATTGGCATCATCACCACACACGACAGCTAAGCCATAGAATGGCAGTTTGTGCAAGAATTGAATGAAGGTATCTTTTAAAATATCGAAACTACCACCATAGGTGTCCATATGGTCGGCATCAATATTGGTCACCACAGCCGCCATGGGCTCTAGGAATAAAAACGATGCATCAGATTCATCGGCTTCTGCCACGATATAACGGCTCGCACCCAATGCTGCATTGACACCAGTACGGTTTAGCAAGCCACCAATCACATAAGTTGGATCCATATTTTCTTCGGCCAACATACAGGTAATTAAACTGGTGGTGGTGGTTTTACCATGCGTACCCGCCACTGCAATACCATGACGATAACGCATCAACTCGCCCAGCATTTCAGCACGACGCACCACAGGAATACGGGTGTCAATTGCTGCTTTAATTTCTGGGTTTTCTGGGTCAATTGCAGTAGACACCACCAACACATTTGCGCCTTTAATATGATCTGCCGCATGCCCAATATAAACCTTGATGCCGTTTTCTTCTAATTGCGCTGTGGTTTTTGAGGCTTTGATGTCTGAACCCGATACTTTATAACCCTGGTTTTTCAAGACTTCGGCAATACCACACATCCCCGCGCCACCAATACCCACAAAATGAATGTGTTTGATACGGCGCATTTCAGGCACTTTGATTAATTTTTTCGCTTGATCAGCGGGTGTAGATGGAGACATATTTTACTCGAACAATGCTTGAATAAGACGAACCACGTGCTGAGTTGCATCTGGCTGTGCCTGCTGACGGGCTTTGACCGCCATTTCAGACAACAATTGACGATTCATTAACGGGGTTAATAATGTTGTTAAACTTTCGGGGGTCATACTGGCTTGCGGACAGATTTTTGCTGCACCCAAATCGGCTAAAAATTTGGCATTGGCAGTTTGGTGATCATCCACCGCACTAGGCAGTGGCACAAATACTGCTGCAACACCTGCAGTCGCGACCTCGGTTACCGTGAGCGCGCCCGCACGACAAATGATTAAATCGGCATCACTATAGGCTTTGGCCATATCTTCAATAAAAGGCTGTACCTCAACCTGTAAATGGTCAGGCTTGTGTGCATAACGTGCCTGCGTCGCATCGGCATGGTTTTGCCCACATTGATGATAGACATCTAAAGCAACATTCAGTTGCTTTAACGCTTCAGGTACACATTCATTTAAGGCTTGTGCACCAAGCGAACCACCCACAATTAAAATACGAATTGGCAAGCCTGCTTTTTCACGTTCCTGATAGCGCCATGCAGGGCTTAAGGTCGCAGTGATTTCTTCACGAACAGGGTTGCCTGTGGTGACAATTTTGTTACTGTTTGGAAAGGTATTTGGGAAAGCCTGACACACAGTTTTAGCTACCCGTGACAATTGAGTGTTAGTAAAACCCGCGACTGCATTTTGTTCATGAATCAGCACAGGAACACCCAAAGCGCGTGCTGCCAAGCCACCTGGTCCTGCTACATAACCACCAAAACCTGCAACTGCATCAACTTTTAATTGCTTCATGTAACGCATGGCGCTTAATGTTGCACCTAAAATTTTAAATGGTGCAGCCAGTTTACGGATCAAACCGTTGCCACGCACACCTTGAATATTAATTTGGTAAATCGGGATATTGTGATTTTTAAGCAGACGATTTTCCATGCCCGTTGGGGTCGCCAACCATGACACTTGAATCCCTTGTTGCTGTAATTGTTTTGCGACGGCTAAAGCGGGAAAAACATGTCCACCTGTACCTGCGGCCATCATCATGACATGTTTCGGCTGTTGTTGCTGTGCATCAGTCACGGTTTAATTCTTCAACTCAAAATAAGGCAAATAAAAATCTTGTATAAGCTATCAATTGTAATCACAAACGCATGGGCTTGAAAGGTTATTTACTTTTTTTCACCAAGTGCTTGATTGTTTTTTTCTACAGATTTTCAAGTTTAAACTAGTTTTATTATTAATCTACGGAAAATGTTAAGTTTTATTCAATTTTAGATGCTTTGCTTGAACCCTTTTGCAAGTGTTTAAGTTGTTTTTTGTCTCCACGTGTCTAAAAATAAAGCCGCTTTCAAATAGAAACGGCTTTTGTATTGATACAGTGAACATTAAAGCCTAAACTTAGTTTGAACGACCTGCTTCAAGTACTTTAAATAAATCATCGGCAATAGATGTGCCAAACTGTGCGTCAATTTCACGAATACACGTTGGACTGGTCACGTTAATTTCAGTGACATAGTTGCCAATCACATCTAACCCGACAAAAATCAAGCCTTTTTCACGTAAAAATGGTCCAACTTTGGCGGCAATGACTTTGTCATTTTCAGTCAATGGACGTGCTTCACCCAAACCACCTGCAGCTAAGTTGCCACGCACTTCGCCATTTTGTGGAATACGGGCCAAACAATACGGCACAGGCTCGCCATTGATCATGAGGATGCGTTTATCACCCTCTACAATTTCTGGAATATAACGCTGCGCCATGATGGGCTGAGTGCCGTTATTGGTCAAAATTTCAAGGGTTGAGCCTATATTGACCCCGTCTTGGTACAAACGGAAAATACCCATGCCACCCATACCATCGAGCGGTTTAACAATTACATCGCCATGTTGCTGAATAAATTCACGAATCAGGCTTTGTTGTGAAGTAACCAATGTCGGAACTTGTAGTTCTGGGAATTGGGTCGCAAACAGCTTTTCATTACAGTCACGCAGGCTTTGCGGTTTGTTGATGATCCATGCGCCTTCGCGTTCAGCTTGCTCTAAAATATACGTGGTATAAACGAAATTCATGTCAAAAGGCGGGTCTTTACGCATGAGAATGACATCATAATCGGCTAAGGATTCTTTGTGTTTTTCGCCCAATTCGTAATAATGGTTATAGTCTTCAAAGACTTTAAGCGGAGCAATCAGACCAAATGCCTTGCCCTGATCAATATATAAGTCTTGCTGTAATGCATAGCCCAAGGTATGCCCACGACGTGAAGCAGCCCATAGCATTGCCATGGTGGAATCTTTTTTGAGATTGACTGTTTCAATAGGGTCCATCACCACAAGTACGCGCATATTTCGGTGCTCTTTTGAAGAATTGAATAAGCAAAAGTATAGCGGAGTTTGGCTTTGGTGTTGCTGCAATTTTCGTAACGCTTCATCCACAATCATCATGCACTTGGGAGTACGCGATGCAACAAGCAATTATTGGTTTTCATTTAGATGAAGAAAATGATTGGGTCGCAGATTTGGCCTGCGGTCACGGGCAGCATGTGCGGCATAATCCGCCGTGGCAAAACCGCCCGTGGGTAATCACAGAGCAAGGGCGCAAGGAAAAGTTGGGGGTGATGCTCGAGTGTAAGAAGTGTGAGGAGGAGACTGAGTGAATACACTTAGATCTACTAATTGAACCCTCAATAGGAATAATCAAGCTCAGGGGGAGGTAATATTACAGTTCAAATTGCCAGTTGACTATGACTATCTAATCAAACTAACTTCAAAATGAGCAGTTCAGCTTCTTCTGTTTTCTTATATACGCTGATCTATAAAGAAACTAAAATTTAATTTTATAAGCTTAACAACACGCAACTCTCAAACAAAAAATATTCATTACAATTCAATGTATTATCCAAAAACCCAAACCTACCGATCTGGGTTTTTTACAGATTTATCACATTCCACGCTAAATTATTGATCAACGTTTCACACGATCATCAAATAATGCGCATGAGACTTAAATCCCATACTTCACACGGTACGCTTCCATTTTCGCCAAGGCCTCTTTTTCACCTTTGGCATCCAAATAATTCATTAAATCTTTCATGGTAATTAAAGCATGCACAGGAATTTCCAACTCTTTTTGTACTTCCTGAATGGCAGACAAATCGCCCTGACCTTTTTCTTGACGGTCTAAAGCGACCAATACACCCGCAATTTGCGCACCTGCATTTTTCAAAATGGTCACCACTTCACGAATAGCGGTACCCGCAGTGATCACATCATCAATAATCCAAACTTTTTTGCCCTCAACTGCAGCACCCACTAACACACCACCTTCACCATGGTCTTTGGCTTCTTTACGGTTAAAACCCCACGGCACACTAACGCCATGATTTTGTGATAAAGCCACTGCTGTAGCTGCTACAAATGGAATACCTTTATAAGCAGGCCCAAAAATAACATCTACGTGTTTGCATTGCATGAGTTGATCTGCATAGCCCGAAGCCAATAGCGATAAAGCCTCTCCATCATTCAACAAACCTGCATTAAAAAAATAAGGACTCACACGACCCGATTTTAAAGTAAACTCACCAAATTTAAGCACACCACGTGATAAGGCGAGTTCGATAAAAGCTTGCGGGTTAAATTGAGCTGGCGATGTCATGAGGTGCTCCAAATTAATACATTGAGGTAAGACCCGAGCATGATACCAAAGAGTAGCTATCCGAGTGATCAAAAAATTCTTCGAGTGGTTTCAATTAACGTCAATGGGTTGCGTTCATCGGTAAGCAAAGGCTTACTCGAATGGTTAGAAAAGTCTGAAGCAGACGTGATTTGCATGCAGGAAAGCCGCATCACCCACGCCCAATGGACCGATAAATTTAAGCCCGAAGGCTGGCACACGCATCTTTTCCCTGCAGAACGCGCAGGTTACGCAGGGACAGCCATTTATAGCMGTTTGCCCTTTGTTTCTGTGCAAAATGGTTTAGGCTTTGAATTGGCCGATTCTCAGGGTCGTTTTATCAGTGCTGAATTTGATGTAGGACTAGATCACCCAATTTACATCTGTTCACTGTATTTGCCTTCTGGCTCTTCAGGTGAAGAAGCGCAAATGCGCAAAGATCACTTTTTAGAAGAGTATCAAAAAATTCTAAAACAGTGGCGTGAAGAGAATAAATCGATCATTGTCTGTGGTGACTACAACATCGTACATAAACGTATTGATATTAAAAACTGGTCGGGTAACCAAAAGTCTTCAGGCTGTTTACCACATGAACGTGCATGGTTAGATCATATTTATAATGACTTAGGCTATGTCGATACCTTCCGTGAAGTACGCCATGAAGCAGAGCTGTATTCTTGGTGGTCAAATCGTGGGCAAGCACGTGCCAAAAACGTTGGTTGGCGGATTGATTATCATGCCTGTTCACCCGACTGGAAAGCACGTACTGTCAATGCTTGGGTGTATAAAGACGAATGGTTTAGTGACCATGCTCCTGTGATTATTGATTATAAGATTTAATATTCAACCAAATTTCACGGTCTATATGAGTGAACAATTATTCACTCAACTGAGGTTCAATTCGCACATAATCTGTCGACTTTGTGTATTTATCTTCAAGTCGATTCAGCGCATTATTGCATCACGGCAAAGGGACAGTCAGGATGACACAAAAGGATTGGAAGCCGAAGGATGGAAAATAAACTAACTGGTTTTAGTTAGTTTCAAGGAAGTAACAATGGACGTTAAAATGAGACCCGCATAATCAGGATGATTAAATGCGGGTTTTCTCTTTTTATCCTCTTATTTTCTATTTTGCGCTATTACTGTTGTTCTTCACTGTATTTTTTATTTTCACTTGAGTCTGTTCTTATCAAGTTTTTTATTTTGTTCTGTTTATACGTCCCATTTTAGAGCGATCAAGTGTCAATTTGGTGACATCGATATGACGTATTGATGACACATACCATTTAAACAGCCAATCATTGTTCACTGCAGGTTTCTAGCACTTCACGTTATTTTGGGCTAGGCTATAGCCAATTTGATGATATTAACGTGAAAAAATATGTTAAAAATTTATGGGATTAAAAACTGCAACTCAATGAAAAAAGCCTTCGATTTGCTCAATGAATTGGGGCTAAGTTATGAGTTTCATGATTATAAAAAGCAAGGGATTGATGCCGACACTGTCAAAAGTTGGTTAGATGCACTTGGACAAGATGTGGTACTGAATAAAAAAGGCACCACTTGGCGCAAACTCAGTGAGGCAGAACAGCAAGCTGCTTTGGAAAGTGAAGACAAATTAATTGAAGCACTTTGCACTCACACCAGTTTAATTAAACGTCCTGTCTTAAAAACTGAATCAGGCTTTATTGCAGGTTTTGATGAAGCGGCTTATCGTGCTTTGGGTTAAGTTCAAAAAATGCCAATAAAAAACCTGCTCACAAGGAGCAGGTTTTTTTATATCCTGTGCAATATCATTTCAATTGCAGAGGATGGAATACATGCTTAGTTTGCACGAATCCATGTTTGGTTACGACCCAATGCCGCTACACCAATGAAACCACGCAATTCAAGTTTCTTACCACCATCGGCAAGTTTACCTTTTAGCTTGTAGGTTTTACCTGTTTGAGGATCAAGGATTGAACCACCATCGTAGCTCGTGCCACCTGTGTTTTTCAGACCGCGAACAATGGTCAAACCTTTGAGTGATTTGTTGTGATACGGACCTTCACATTTTGTACAGGCATTTTCTTCACCAGGCGTTAAAATTGACTGAATGCTTGCGGTTAAAGTTCCATTTTTTTGCTCAGTAAATCTTACCGTGGCTTTGGGTTGTTTGGTTTTGTCGTCAATTGTTTTCCAAACTGTGCCGTTAAGCGGATCTGCAGCATTGGCCAAAGCGCTTAAACCTAACAGCCCGAATGCAAGTGCAATTTTTTTCATTGTTTTGTTTCCCTAGTCTACTATCAGACAACTTTATTATTAAAAAGTCACAACAAATTTGCAATTTTTGAATGTGACCGTTTAGTGTACCCTTGTAAAGTATGTTGGTAAATACACAAATATCCGATCAAATAAAGAACAAGATGGAAAAATCATGAAGATTAACCCCATGTGGAAACAAATTATTACAGAGCAGTTTTTAAAAACCACCATTCGCAAACCAAGCCAATTTAATTTACCCCCCAATTCTGTACGTTTTGCACTAGAACAAATGTGCCGTTTATTTCCCATGCAAAAGTCGGTGCAGGTACGCGCGCTGCGTTTAGCAGGTCTGCATGCCGAAGAATTAAAACCACAGAATGCTGCAACACAGCTCATTTTTCATATTCATGGCGGGGCTTTTTTTCTGGGTTCGTTAAATACCCATCGAGCATTTTTGAGTCAAGTTACGGCACGCACCCAAATGCAAGTGATTCATGTCGATTATCCGCTTGCACCTGAGCATCCTTTTCCACATGCTTTGGAAGCCGTGTTTGATGTCTATCAAAGTCTGTTGGCGCAAGGTATACACGCCAAAGATATTATTTTGTCAGGAGATTCTTGCGGTGCAAATTTAGCGTTGGCGCTAGCTTTAAAAATACGTGATGAGCAATTGCCGCAAGTGAGTGGCTTAATGCTGCTGTCACCATTTTTAGATTTAACCCTCACCAGTGAATCCTTGCGTTATAACAGCAAGCATGATGCCCTGCTGTCAATTGAAACGCTGGAAACAGGCATTGATTATTATGTACCACCTGAACTTGATCGGGCAGACCCGCAAATTTCGCCATTATTTGACGACTTACATGAATTGCCACCCGTTTTAGTACAAATTGGTTCTAAAGAAATTTTGCTGGACGATGCAACACGCTTTAAAGAAAAAGCCGAACAGGCAGGCGTAGAAGTGCATTACAAACTCTACACGGGTATGTGGCACAATTTTCAAATGTTTTCACCGTGGTTTGAAGAAGCCAAACGTGCATTCGCAGATTTGGCAGAGTTTGCACATCGACAAGATCAAAGTTAAGTTCAACCATATAAGTCTTTGCTCACCTACCCTTTTAGCCGATCCATCTATTTTAAAAAAGCTCAGTACCCTTAAAGCACTGAGCTTTTTTTATTGAAATAGTGGGTTAAATCGCCTGATTTTTTGGCATTGCATTGGCAAGGGCTTGGTCTTTAAATTCCGACATGCTCACCCCTTCAGCGCGAATAATTTCTACATCATTCACCCGGTAAAGTTGAAAATGGTTTTCAGGAAATCTTCCTGAAGGTCGGCAAGGTTGTTATAAACAATACCCACCGCCACGCTAATGCGGTCAATCCATGCTTTTAAGGTTAAAGTCAAACCAAAGTTATACATGGCTGCACCCACCACCACGACATCGGCATCAATATATTGCTGGATGATTTTTTAACTTAAAGTCGCTTGTTCTGCATCCTGCCCCATTAAAATTTCGGTAGTTAAATGCGGAATTGACTGTTGTGCTAAATCTAAATAACCGATCTGCGCATTGCTATTTTTTGCAGTCAATTGTTGCACAATCGCTTGGCTTCACTGACGTGAAACTGAATTTTCACCTAAAATACTGGAGTCGATATGTAAAATTTTCATGGCTGCATCTCAATTCTTTATTCATTCAATAACGCTATTTTAATCTTTGCGCTAAATTGAATAATCTGGAGAATTAAGACACTCTGTTTTATTTTTGGAACAAAATTGGCAAGATCGCTGCGCCACAACCCACTTTGGTTATGCAATAGCTACTCCAAATTTACACGACTACTCCATTCAGACTTGGCTTTGATAAGGTTCCAAATAATTAACCCACATTGGCTCTTGTAAAGCTGCTTGCATCCAAGCCTGCATAGCGGGATGCTGCATCACCAGTTGCATATACTGCTGACTTTCTGCACTCACGGGCAAAGCATAAGTCATAAAACGTGTCACCACAGGGGCATAAAAGGCATCGGCAATGCTGAATTCACCACATAAAAAGCCACCTACAGTTGGGCGTGTTGCCCAAATCTGTTCAATGCGAGCCACATCCTGCCTCAAACCTGCATGTTCTTGCCATAACTTTGCACCCACCTCTGCTAAATTAGCGCGAATATTCATGCCGCATAAACTGCGTAAATCGGTAAAACCGCTGTGCATTTCTGCGCTGATGCTACGCGCCCAAGCGCGTTGCTGTGCATCACGTGGCCAAAGTGCCTGTTCAGGATATTGCTCTGCCAAGTATTCGCAAATGGCGAGAGAATCCCAAACCAATCTACCCCGATCTAATAAGGCAGGCACTTTACCATTGGGGTTAATTTCTAGGACACGTTGTTTAAAATCACCCTCGCCACGTTCACATGGAAAGTTCAGTTGTATTTCTTCAAAGGCTAACTCAAATGCCTTGAGTACCAACCATGGGCGCATCGACCAGCTCGAATAATTTTTATTGGCAATGTACAGCTGCATCATGGCGATGATTCCTGTGTGGTTTGAAGTTGCTGCAGTTGATTTAACAAAGTGCTTTCGTTAAATGCACCCGTTAAACGTAGGCTGCGAATTTCTTGTTGTTGTGCATCCAAAAATAAAAAGGTAGGTGGCCCTAAAATTTCCAATCGATTCAACAAGGCTTGATGACTGGCATCGTAATGGCTTAAATCGAGTTTAATTAAATAAAATTCTGCAAGTGCCTGTTTTACGGTGGAGGATGTCAACACCTGCTGCTCAATCGGACGGCACGCCACACACCAATCGGCATAGACATCTATAATCATGCGCTGATTTTTCGGAGCTTGGGCAAGTAACTGTTTTAATTCTGTTGCAGTCGTTGCTCGGTGCCATTCTAAGACGGCATCGTTTTCCTGCTGCCAAAAACGCTGACTGTGTTGATATTGGCTATAAATCAGATACGGCACCACCACCAATAACGCACTCAGATAAATCGCCCGCAGCACGCCATGATAGCCACTCAAACGATGCAGCACATAGCCAACAAAGCTCAGTCCAAGTGCCAAACTAAGCCATTGCATCCATGCTTCACCCAATAAAGGACGAATAAAATACAATGCCAATGCCAACATAATAAAAGCAAACAGCACTTTGACTTGATGCATCCACAAACCTGCGCGTGGCAAAGCTTTTGCACCAAGCACACTGGCCAACAATAACGGCGTGCCCATGCCAAAACCGAGCGTAAATAGCAGCAATGCCCCTTGCATCTGACTTTGGGTTTGTGAAATAAACAATAACGCCCCTGCCAGTGGTGCAGTCATACATGGGCCAACCAAAAGTGCCGACAACATGCCCATGAGTGCAGCACCTGCCAAATTACCGCCTTTTTGCATGGATTGTGCCTGATCGAGTCGATTGACCCAAGCACGCGGCAACTTGATTTCAAACAATCCAAACAGATTTAAGGCAAATAGCACAAACAGCAAACTAAAAGCAATTAAGGTAGCAGGTTGTTGTAACCAACGCTGAAAATTCAAACCTGCGGATGACGCAATTAAACCCAATATGGCATAGACCATTGCCATGCTACAGACAAAGACCAGTGCAATCGTCCATGCTTTGACACCTTTATGTTCACGCACCAACAAGGAAGTCAAAATCGGCAACATCGGCAAGGAGCATGGGGTAAAGGCCAATAAAACCCCTAAACCAAAAAACAGCAGCAAGCCATAAGCAAACGAACTCTGTGCCAATTTTTCTGACCACATTTGATCTTGTGCAGTGATGGGTTGCGCTGCTGCAGGACTTGTTGAAGATGCTAGCGTGGAGTTGGTCTGAGTTGTGGAAAACACATTCTGGGGTGGGTTACTGTGTCCGCCCCACAGATTTTTTTGTGCTGCACTTTGATTGTCTAAAATCACCAAACCCGTGCTGTCGGTCTGAAATTCAATGCGCTGTGGTGGATAGCAAAGTCGATCTTGCGCGCAACCTTGCCAGCTCACTTGATAGCGCTGTGCAGCCTGCGTGGGGATTTTAAAACTGACTTGTCGATAATAAACTTGAGTGTGTCCATAGTTTTCATCATAGATATCTTCTGCGGGAGGCAACTCTAAAGCCAGTATTTGCTGTCCATGCTCAACCTTAAATTGATGCTGATACAAATAATACTGTTCAGGCATGTTCCAGCGCAGTTCGGCTTGTTGGGGATTGACCGATTCAACGCTAAACTGAAAGGCTTGTTCGGGTGGGAGTAAAGGTGCTTCTGCGTGTAGGCTTAGCGAACACAATAAAAGTAGACTTGCGAGCAGACAAGATAAGCCCCTATTCATATAGCGAAAAATATCAGCCATTAGATCAACAGCAGCTTGCCAAAAGGTCTGAAATAAGGACTGCTTCATGTTCTGCTCGCCTCGGCATGAACTTTATTAGGATGAAAACGAATCTGCTGCAAGCTTGATGAGTTTAGCCTGCTGCAACATACAACGTATTTTAAAGCTTTAAATGGTTTAAATGGCTTAGAACAAGAACGCCATACCTAAACCTGCATGGTAACTTTTATCTGCACCGTCTAAATCTACACCGACACTGGCATCCAGCTGAGTGCGGTCATTCAGTGCGTAAATCACACCTGAAGTTAAGCCATATTCATTATCCTGACTTTCAGCTTTACGATAGACCAATTCTGAAAAACCTGACCATTGATCGTTTAAACGGTATTGAATATTGGGAATCGCTGTAATCGCCCAATCGCTATTTTGCACATCATAACGCATGTTGATGCCTGTTTTTAACAGCTCGCTGTATTGATAGTTGACTGCCGTAGCCAAGCTATAAATATCATCTTCTTCGCTAAAGCCATCATTGCCTGTAGCAATTAGCGCTTRCAGCAACACAGCCATAGAAAGTTTGTCGTCATTTAAGTCAATGGCTTGTTTCAAACCAATGCTGACATCGCCTAAACCATCCTCTTCAACCGATTGACCTGCGGTTTTGCTTTTGCTCCATGCAGGACCTTGCCAGCCCAATTGCAACTCTAAATCTTGTGCCAAACCTGTACGTAACAGCATGTCAGCATTAAGGCGAGTGGTTTTAACTTTTTCACCCAAAGCATCGTTGCTTTCCTGATAACTTGCACTTGGCAAAGCCTGTTCCCAAGCCAATTTCCCTACAGGTGTAATACCCGTACTGATTCCTGCACCAGGACGATCAAATTCAAAATCTGCCGCGCTCACCTGCATGCTGATGCCTGCCGCCACGATCAAACTAACTGTTTTTAATGCTGACATATTATTATCTCTGCTCTTAGGCCAATTCTTTGCTCATTTTTGCGCCATAACGACGCAACAATTCTAAAGTCTGTTGTTCTTCTGGCAAAGCATCCGACCAATGAATTTCGTCAAAATCACAATCAAACAATAAATCACTAATTGAAGATAGAATAGTTAAACCATCTTCATCTTTGCTGTTCGGATCGACTTTTTCATCCAATAAACGCTGTACAGCAGGAACACACGCTGCAGAAGCCGCATCCCATAACGGGCCATAAATTTCTTCGGCATCCCATAAATGCAAATTCACTTTAGCTTGAATCAGTGCATCTAAGATATCAAGATGCACTTGTAAATCTTGCTGTTTTTGCTGCTCTGTGAGTGGTTGACCCGCTTCGTATGCTTCACAGACTTTTTCCCACCATTGAAATAAACCATCTGACCAAACTGAAATCACAGGGCCTTTTTCGGCATCCATAAAGTTAGGGTCTAAACCGTCTGCCAATAGGCGTTGCACTTGGGCAAGGTCTAATTCTTCTATTGCTTGCACCAAGACTTGTTGTTGCGCAGTTAACATGCAGAGAGCTCTCTTATTCAATGTTTAATTTAGAACTATTATGCCCAATAAAGCGACATTTGTATGAGATAAATGTCAGGAAATGGTGAATTTAGTGCATTGGCTGCATGCAAACACAAAAAAGCCCCGCAAAATTTGCGAGGCTCTTGGAATCTGTCTGATCCTTATTCGTCGTCGCCACCAACATCTGTATCTACAAATTCTGGGCGAGCACCACGAGGATTCTCATTTTTCTCAAACGCATGTTCTAGGCTGCGTTTTAAACGGTCAATCGCACCGTGAATGGCTGTATCAATATTATGACCACGATGATTCACAACCACTGGTTTTAAACCTGCTGGACGTGCTTCAATCATACAACGAATGTCGTCATCACCGCCTTTTTCACCATTTTCATCACTAAAATGCACTGAAAAATGGGTAATACGCTCACTGTGGCGTTGGAATTCATTATTCAGTTCTTCACGAACGTAACTAATTAATCGATCACTGTTTTGAATGTTTTTATCGGTACGGATTTCAATGTTCATGATTTCATCCTCTTGCGTTCGTTATTTCTGAATCTTGTTGTGCCAAAATCTTACACATAATTTTATATATATGTTTTGGCGTGTTTATAATGTGCTGTTTTTACAGCATAAAGTACATCTTCAACTTAGTTTGGAATCACTTCCTCCTACGTGAATGATGAACACTTTTAATTCTGCAGAACCGTGTCCCTATACCTTGAATATCGGGCCTATCTGAAAAATATGCAAGCAATATTTATAGAAAAGCAGCAAAAGAATAACCCTTTTATCACCAATTCAGCTTAGATGCTCAATAAGCGATCAATTTGGATAGCACTACGTTTTTCAATCTATTGCCAATGAGAAACTTGATGCTTTTAAAGGGTTTAGTCACACCTGCAATATTCACCTTTACATTTTGACCATTGGTTTTAAATCGTTTAAAAAACACTCAACCCAAAAACTGATAAAAAACACCCAAAAATGACCCGTCAATAATCGAATTTTGCTTTATTTTTGCTAAAGGATCTGTATCCTTGAAACGCTTTTATTGGGGTCTATTTTTATGAAACTTACACATATTGCTGCGCTGTGCGCAATCTCCACTGCTGCAACTTTTACGCAAGCTGCACCGATTTGGCAAGATTTTAGCGTGACAGGTTTATACGGTGAAAATTACAAATCACCTTTTTTAACTGGCGATCAAGAGATTGAACAAAGCACTGTAACTTTTGAATACGCTGCTGGTTTTAAATATGGTGATTTTTTTGCCTTTGCTGACCGTTCAAACAATGATGTAGATGGCAATGACACTTACTTTGAAGTATCACCACGCTTAAGCTTAGGCGCTGTTTCTGGTCAAAAACTTGCCTTTGGTCCAATTAAAGATGTTTTAATTGCAACCACTTGGGAAGGTGGCGAAGGCTTTAACAATTACCTATACGGTATTGGTTTTGATCTTGAGCTTCCATATTTCAAATATGCGCAATTGAACTTCTACAAAGCAGATAATGATAAAGATATCTCTCAAGATGATTATCAAATGACGTTTGCTTACGGTCTTCCATTTAAAGTCGGTGCTGAAGACTTTTTAGTAGATGGTTTCCTTGATTGGTCTACTGCAGAAGATGACCACGCTAGCGAACTCAACTGGACTACACAATATAAATGGAATGCAGGCAAACACATTTCGCCAAATACACGTTTATATGTCGGTATCGAACACTCTGTTTGGAACAACAAATACGGTAATAAATCAGGCATCAATCAAAACGATGTCAGCGCATTGGTCAAATACCACTTCTAAGCCAGCCTCATCGCTATTCAAAAAAGCAAGACTTCAGTCTTGCTTTTTTATTGGTCGTTAAAATAATTTTCAATCGTTATACATTGCTCACCACCACACAAGCCATTTGTACTTGGTGCAAAACTCCGCTACATTGAGTTAAATTTCAAATAAAAAGCACTGTGAACCCCCACATGCAAAAAACCGATTTCATTATTCTGATGTTTTGTGCGATTGCTGCAATTTTGCATGGCATGAGCGGTTTTGGTTTTCCTATGCTCAGCACGGCTGCGGTGGCGATGTTGTATCCACTCAGTACCGCAGTTGCCTTAGTCCTTATTCCCTGTTTACTGTTAAATCTATTCATGCTGCGGGGCGATACACAGCAATCTTTATTGAGCAGTTTATATGGCTACTGCAAAAAATATTGGGGCTTAATTCTCAGTGCGCTGATTGGCAGCTATTTGGGCGTCAGTTTGCTGCTGATTCTAAATGAAGGCTATTTAAAATTTGCGATGGGTTTACTAATTCTGCTTTACGTGGCCGATCAATTTCGACAGCATCCTTTGCAAATTTCTGCCTCACTGAAAAATATGCTGATTTTTGGTTTTCTAGCAGGTGTGATTGGTGGTGCAACGAATGCCATGGCACCATTTCTGATGATGTATTTGCTCAGCACCCAACACAGCAAAACTGATATTGTAGTGATTAGTAACTTAAATTTTATTATTTCCAAACTCATTCAACTGGCAGTTTTATTTCCTGTCATTCAACAATTTAATCACATACAATTACAAGTTTTAGCCCTAATTTGCCTAATTTCTGTGGCAATGGTTTATGTGGGCAGTCAGATTCGTAAAAATATTTCTCAGGCTGTATTTAAGCAGATTGTATTTACTTTACTGGGTCTTATGGCTATTTACGCAATTGCTCAAGGATTATCCATCATTTTAAAACAGCCTGCATTGATGGTATAAATCATTAAAATGTACATAACAAATGGAAAATTATTTAGATTTTTTTGGCTTAAATAAATTTTTAAACCTATAATTAAAGCTAGCTTAAAAGACAGTCTATTCAGACTGCTTCGGTCGTTTGCATCGACCAATCTTCCCTCTTTTCTTTTAATTCCTTTTTGACGGAGTGAACTTCTATGGAAAATAACCATATAGAAGTGCCAGCCAATATTAAGCGAAAAGAACTGATCAAGACCTGGGTGATTGTTGCAATTGCAGCCCTGCTCTCTTTCGGTTTATACAATGTCTTGCCTTATGACGAAAATGCAAATAAGGGTCTAAGTCTGTTGCTTTTTATTGGTATTTTATGGCTCACCGAAGCTGTACATATTACCATTACCGCGCTTTTGGTGCCAGTGCTTGCCGTAATTTTGGGCATGCCTGTAGAAAATGCCAGCAAAGTGCTTGAGCCAATTAGCACCAGCAAGGCATTGGCAACTTTTGCCGATCCTGTTATTTTCCTGTTCTTTGGTGGTTTTGCTTTAGCGACTGCACTGCACATTCAGAAACTGGATCGTAAAATTGCAATGTGGATTATTTCCATGTCGGGCGGTCACTTGGGGATTTCGGTTTTATCTATTTTTGCGGTCACTGCTGCGTTGTCAATGTGGATTTCCAACACAGCCACCGCGGCAATGATGCTACCGTTAGCACTGGGTTTATTGTCACACCTTGATGCCACCAAAGAGCGTAAAACCTTCGTTTTCATTTTATTGGGGATTGCCTACTCTGCCAGTTTAGGTGGTTTGGGTACTTTGGTCGGTTCGCCGCCAAACGCTATTGCAGCCAAAGCATTAGACTATGACTTTGCTGACTGGATGAAAATTGGTTTACCAATGATGCTGATTTTACTACCAGCGATGTTGGTCAGCTTATATTTGGTATTGCGTCCAAATTTAAACCAGAAAATTCATTTTGAAACTGAAGTCATTCCTTGGACCAAAACCCGTATTGCAACGATGATTTTATTCGCATGTACTGCCGTGGCGTGGATTTTTGGTAAAAAACTTAGCGATACCTTTGGTATTAGCCAACCCGATACATGGACTGCATTAGCTGCTGCATGTTTGGTGGTCATGCTAGGTACTGCATCATGGCGGCAAGTGGCTGAAAATACCGATTGGGGCGTGTTATTACTGTTTGGTGGTGGTTTAACCCTCAGTGCAATCTTAAAAGATTCAGGTGCATCTTTGGTATTGGGTCAAACCCTTGCCAATACCTTTGGGGATACCTCTCCATTGGTGGTGATTTTTGCGGTGACCATCTTCATTATTTTCTTAACTGAATTTACCAGTAATACGGCGTCTGCTGCATTATTGGTCCCTGTATTTGCTGCAATTGCAGACCAAATGGGTATTCCAAAAGAAATTTTAGTGGTGATTATTGGTATTGGGGCATCGTGTGCCTTTATGCTTCCTGTGGCAACACCACCAAATGCGATTGTATTTGGTACTGGTCAAATTAAACAAACTGAAATGATGAGTGTGGGCATGGTCTTGAACGTCATGTGCGTATTTATTATTTCATTATTCGTATATTGGTTCTTTAGTTAAGGATCAATAAAAAAATGGAGCACAAGATGCTCCATTTTTTTCACCTTAATTTTAGAATATTTTAATCATCAAATAATTACCTAAATAAATTCGCTATACTCAGGACTTAATAATTTAGACACGATGAGGAGGGTTAAATGGCTAAGTTTTTGAATACGAGCGCGACCAATTTTTTCTTAGAAGAACTTATAAAAAATGCCAAAGAAAGTTAATTTTAATTAGCCCATATTTACGTTTAAATGACCGTATTAAAGAGTTACTTGAAGATAAAGATCGACTCAAAATTGATATTCGAATCGTTTATGGAAAAAGTGATTTACATCCTGATGAAATAAAATGGATGCAAAAACTTGATTTTGTTCGGCTCAGTTTTTGTAAAAACTTACATGCTAAATGCTATCTCAATGAATCTGAATGTATTATTTCTAGTCTAAATCTTTATGAATTTAGCCAAATTAATAATAACGAAATGGGCATTTTGATTCGCAAATATGAAGATCAAGATGTCTTTAAAGATGCTTATGAAGAAGCACAACGTATTATTCGTATTAGTGATGAAGTTAGAATTAGTTTAGATGAAGTGAAAGCCGAACCAACAAATGAATCTGTTGAAGAAACCAATGACAATAATGTTGGTAAATTAACATCATCTAAACTTGCAGCAAAACATAAAATGAAAACCAATGAATTGTTGGCTCATTTTACCGAAAAAGGCTTCTTAAATATCAATGATGCTGGAAAGCACATACTCACTCAACAAGGCAAAGACGTAGGTGCAGAATTTAAAACCATTCAATATGGTGGATATTTTTTATGGCCTGAAAATATTGAATTATAAAATACCAATCAAAATCACACTAAAAAGCATCCATTACTTTTTTGAAATAATGGATGCTTTTTCCAAACTAAATCAGCTAAACCGCCAAATCGGCTAAATTACCTTTCTGCTCTAACCATACTTTACGGTCTGCAGAACGCTTTTTGGCCAGCAATTTATCTAATAAACCTGCAGTAAAATGACTGTCATCTAAATCAAGTTGCACCAAACGGCGTGTATTTGGATCCATCGTGGTTTCGCGTAGTTGACTGGCATTCATTTCACCCAAACCTTTAAATCGGGTAATTTGCGGATTTTTGGTTTTGGCTTTTTTAAGCGTATTTTCCAACTCATCTTCATCTAGCGCATAATGCACATCTTTACCGTCATCAATACGGAATAATGGCGGCATGGCGACGTATAAATGCCCATCTTCCACCAAGCTTGGGAAATGTTTCACGAATAAAGCACACAGCAAGGTAGCAATGTGTAAACCATCTGAGTCGGCATCGGCCAAAATACAAACCTTGCCGTAACGTAATTCAGACAAGTCATCACTGCCTGGGTCAACCCCAATTGCAATTGCAATATCGTGTACTTCCTGTGAAGCCAAAACCTCGTCCGAAGATACTTCCCACGTATTTAAAATTTTTCCGCGAATTGGCATGATCGCCTGAAAGTTTTTATCGCGCGCTTGTTTGGCAGACCCCCCTGCAGAATCACCTTCTACAATAAATAGTTCCGATTCTTCACGGGTTTGCCCCACGCAGTCGGCCAGTTTACCTGGTAAGGCTGGGCCTGAAACAATTTTTTTACGTTCTACTTTTTTCGCCGCTTTTAAACGACGACCTGCTTTGGAAATAGCCATTTCCGCCAGTTGCATGGCAATGTCAGAGTTTTGGTTCAACCACAAGGCAAAGGCATCTTTGGCGATATTCAGCATAATACTTGCTGCTTCACGGCTCGATAAACGCTCTTTGGTTTGCCCTGAAAACTGCGGCTCTTGGAACTTTAACGATAAAATGTAGTTGACCCCATCCCAGACATCTTCGGCAGACAGTTTTAAATTGCGCGGCAATAAATTCCGTAATTCACAAAACTCGCGTAAAGCATCCGTCACACCAGAACGTAAACCATTGACATGCGTACCGCCTTGCGCAGTCGGAATCAAGTTGACATAACTTTCCTGAATTTGCTCGCCGCCTTCTACATTCCAGCAAATTGCAAATTCTGCACTAGCACGTTCTGCCTCACCTGTCGCCACAAAAGCAGGAGCAGGTACAATCTCACGATCTTCCAGCTCATCCATCAAATAGTCGACTAGACCATTTTCAAACTGCCAGACAATTTCTTCATCGTTAATTTCATCAATGTAATGAATTTCTAAACCAGCAGCCAGTACCGCTTTGGCTTTTAAATTGTGTTTTAAGGCTTTAAGCGCAAATTTAGGTGAATCGAAATATTTAGCTTCAGGCCAGAAATGTACCAACGTACCCGAAGCACGTTTTGGCGCTTTGCCTTCCAAGACTTCTAAAGGTGCAGCGGCTTCGCCCTGATCAAAAGCCATTTTATACAGGTTGCCCTGACGCTGTACGGTCACTTCAACCCGACTGGACAAGGCATTCACTACAGAAATACCGACCCCGTGCAAACCACCCGAAAATTGGTAGTTGTCGGTGCTGAACTTACCGCCTGCATGTAGCTTGGTCAGAATAATTTCAATCCCGCTTTGCCCGTATTCTGGGTGAATATCGACAGGCATACCACGGCCATTGTCTTCTACCGACAAAGAGCCATCTTTATAGACTTTTACGGTAATTTTATTGGCATGCCCTGCAAGTGCTTCATCCACCGCATTATCAATAACTTCTTGCGCCAAATGGTTTGGACGTGTGGTGTCGGTATACATGCCCGGACGACGACGTACTGGATCTAAACCAGATAAAACTTCAAGAGATTGAGCGGTATATTGAGACACGTTGTACTGTTTCCTTAAGCTAGGGAATCCGATAAAAATTGCAGTAAAATCGGAATTTTGTCTGCAAAATCATCCATGGCATGATTGCCGTGCGCTTCAGTCATGATCATGGCCGAAGGTGAGCCAGCACTATAATAACGCTGCGCTTCACGATAATCCAAAACTTCATCGCCTTGTTGCAATAACACCAATATTTTGTCTGCATCTTGCGCAACTGGCAACGCAATGTCTGCTAAGTCATCCAATTGCGCTGTAGTTAAGCTCCAGTTCGGATGTACCACGTATGGCAACACATCGCCAAACAAGTCCTGAAACAATTGCCATGGTCGCATAGCAGGGTTAATCACAACAGCAGGTACATGATGCTGTGCGACCAGTTGTGTCGCATAAAAGCCGCCTAGACTGCTCCCTACCAACGCCACGTTGGTCAAACTTTGAATCAATCCCGAAACGTTTGCTAAGACCTGTAAAGGCGGGGCATTTAAATCGGGCAAATGCATCTGAATATCAGGACAATACTGTTGCACATAGGCATACAATAGCTGCCCTTTCATGGACAAGGGACTGCTTTGAAAACCATGTAAGTAAATTAAATTCATGCGTGACATTTCTGAGCAACACCATTCATTTTTTGGCTGATACAGTACTTATTTTGCGTTTTTAATTTAATTTTCATGGAAAAATGCAATTGTTAGACAAAAAGATGCGAACATCTTGGCAGTCATCGGTATTTTACAAGTAGTTCAAGATGAACACGATAAAATAAAAGTATCGGGTTTGGTGACAATTCAGCTAAAAATTTGCAATCTTGTAAATTCATGAAATGCCAGCAGACCCTTGAGTTTATACCGCGAACCCAAGTAAAAATAAAGCGTTCGGTATATGGGAACATAAGGGGCAACACAGTATGCCAAGTTTAACACCGCTCCATGAAACCTATTGTAGATGGGACCGTACACCTCCAAGTCAGGCCGATGTACTAGAAGGCTTGGCGCAGTTGGTCAGCACGCGCCTGAATGCCGTGATGAGCGAAGTGATTCAAACTATTCAGCGTGAAGTTTTGCTCAGCGTATTTGGCATGAGCGAACAACGCTCTCAAAAGTTTCAAAAAACTGCGACTTTTCAAAAGTTGTATAAGTTTACATTCCACAGCTTACAACAATACGGCTATCACTTTATTGCGCCTGGTTTACGTAAAATTATTGCGCAATTTCCCAACTTACATGACAAGGCACTTACACCAAGCCTACATTTTTTAGTGGGTGTACTGAATGGCATACTGGGAGATTATCTACTCGAACAGCAAAATCCGCTCGCCTTACCCATGGTGCTCTATGACCATTATGGCGAAGTCCAACAAGGCGATTTGTCTGGGCGTGTGGTAATTTTTGTGCACGGTTTATGCCGTAATCACCTCGATTGGACTACACATCAATTTGGTGGTTTTGGTGAAAAATTACTGGCACAACGTGACCATAACACCATGCTATATCTAAATTACAATACAGGACGTCGCATTTCTGCCAATGGTCGCAGTCTCGCCAATACCTTAGATGATTTAATTCAGCGCCATCCTAAAATTACCAGTATTGATTTAATTGGGCACAGCATGGGCGGTTTGGTATCGCGCAGTGCGCTGTTTTACGGTAAGCAAAATTTACAGCACTGGATTCACTTGGTCGAAAATCTGGTTTGTTTGGGCTCACCACATCACGGGGCAGTTTTAGAGCGTTTTGGTTTCCATTTACAGGAAAAATTAGGTCGCTTCCCCATTGTGAAAATTGTCGGGCATTYGGTCAATATTCGCAGCAACGGCATTTTAGATTTGCGCTATGGCAGTGTGCGAGATGATGACTGGGAACACAATCAGGCACGAATTGGGCAGATAGATGACAACCGCAAACCTGCGCCTTTGCCGACCCATATTAATGCTTATTTCGTAGCAGGCAGCATTGAGTTTGAGAAAAAGCAGAACCTGACCCGCAAAGTCATTGGCGATTATTTGGTCAGTATAAAAAGTGCTTTGGGGGAACATCCTAACCCACGTTTTCAATTAAAACTGCCTGAATCGCACAAAGCTGTGTTCTATGGTCTGAACCACTTTCAGTTACAATATCATCCAAGTGTGGCAGAGCAATTGGTGAAATGGTTTTATCCTGCACACGAAGAAGTACCAGAGCGGCAAATTCATGAATTTATTGGAGATTGGTCAAGTTTAGAAGGCATTGCGCTCACCTAACACAGTCCAAGCAGTTCAAAATACCCTATAACACAATCATTTTAGATGGATTTTAACAGAGCTAAAATACATAAAAAAATGCGCCATCGCAATTTTATGGATGACGCATTTTTATCAATTCAGTGGGTAGGCTGCCGGAATTTATTTTTTCTTCACTTTGCCAAATGTAGTCGATGCCACAAACGGATAGTTACGCAACAATTGCCATAAACTGATGAGCGCCAACACGCTAAAGAACAGCAAAGACCACACGGGTAAAGACTGCCCCAAGAACGTCCAGTCAATCACAGCACATTCACCTGAACCCGACAGCACTTGTTGCAATACGGCTTTCATAGGTAAGGCATCTACCAAATAATCCAGTCCTGGACCGCAGCTTGGCACTTGATCTGGCGGAAGATTTTGCAGCCACACATGTCGTGCTGCCACACCMACTGACCACAAAATTCCAATACTGCCAAGCAGCGCATAAATACGCTTAACTACGTTAGATTTAGGATTATGCACAAAAGCAATCAGTGAAACCAAGCCCAATGCAATTAAACCCACGCGCTGAAAAACGCACAGTGGACACGGCGCTAAACCTTGCACATGCTCTAAATACAATGCAAATGTCATCCCGATGACACTGGCTAAAAATAAAACACCACTTAGCAGACGATAACTCAATTGCATGTTTAAATCTCTGAGCTGTTATCTATATTGTGCGACATAGTCTGCAAAACTCAGACCCTGTGCTTGTTCAAGTTGTTTTTGTTGCTGAATAGATTGCACTGCAATTTCATCAAAATATGTTTGTGTTTCAGGACGCAATAGATGTTGCTCATAGGCATGTGCATGTTGCTGGGCCATATAACTGCCAAAGCCCCAGGTACCGCCATGTTGAATAGTATCGGCAATCATGTGTGCCGACAGGGTTTCATCGTCTTCATGCAAACGTGCCATCATGCGCTCTAAAGCTTGAGAATATAGCTGCGTCGCATAACATTGATCAAGTAAAGCAGCCAAAGGTTGCATCGCGGTGACATACTGCTTTCCCCAAGCTTCAATTGGGGTTTTAACATCGCCCTCTTGAATTTGCGCATTTGGCGCACGCCCACGATTGACCACTTCAGCCTGATTTTTTTCGATAATGCTTTGTTCTGCATCTAACAAGGCAGGGCTGTCTTGCAATAAACAATACAATGCCAAGACTTCCAAAAAGCCTGCTGTATCTTCATCTATCCCAATTGGGCTGTACGGATTGACATCTACCGCACGCAATTCGACATAACCAATACCACGATTGGCAAGTGCTTGAGATGGGGTTTCACCTTCTTGTGGTACTTGTTTTGGGCGCACCAAACTGTAGTACTCATTTTCAATTTGCAGCACATGGTCATTAATTTGAATTGGTTCACCCGTGGCATCATCTAAACCTAAGCGGCTAAATGGCAAGTACGGGGTTTTTACAGCTTTTTGTAAACCATCCAAATAACCTGTTAAGTCATTGTAATGAATACCAAGTTTTTTCTGTGCTGAGTTTTGATAGCCAAAGTTACCCATACGCAGCGCAGTCGCATACGGCAAATACAACGTGCCTCGTAACAACGGCAATAAATGATGCTCGCGCCCTGTCATAAAACACTGACAGACCGATGGACTCGCACCGAGCAGGAACATTACCAATGGCGTTAAACGAATAAAATTACGAATTAAACCCAAATAACGATGACTACGATAATCTTGCAAACTCAGTGCTTTGAGCTGCTCATCGCTTTCATGTTGTTGCAAGGCGGCAAATAAATGTTCAGGGAAGGATAAATTATAATGCACCCCTGAAATGGTCTGCATACGGCGACCATAGCGCACGCCCAAACCACGACGATACAAGGTTTTAAAACGCCCGATATTGGAGCTGCCATATTGCGCCAGTGGGATATTATCATCGGTTTCATCGAGCATACACGGCATCGACAGCGGCCAAAGCTTTTCACCTTCGCCCAAGTGTTGATGCACCACGCTATGAATATCACGCAAATAATCCAGCGCGTGTTGAATGCTGCTTTGCGGTGGAGTAATGAACTCCATCAGTGCTTCAGAATAGTCTGTGGTAATGTGTGGATGTGTGAGTGCCGAACCTAAGGCTTGAGGATGTGCTTGCTGCGACAAGAAGCCATCGCTTTGCATACGCAGACTTTCGCGTTCAATCCCGCGCAACATCCCTTGAAGCAACGCAGCGTCTACCCATGTTGGTAGAACATCTTGCGCATTTGGTTCGGGTTCACTCATTACACTCTCGCTTAATCCAATACACTACAAATACGACACAAACCACAGGCTGATTTTGGGTCGGTGGCAATTTTCTCAATCATACACATGATCTGAGATGAAATTGCTACCGTTCAAGTATAACTTGATTTGGCATCAGCACATGCGCTTGGGCTGTTTTTTTCTAACAAAATGATGATTTTGAGGCATGCTGACATTTTATAAAGTGGTCAACATCAATAAATTTTAATTTGGCAATTTTTATCACAAAGTTGCACTATAAGACATGCTCAATTTGTGATTTTATAATCAAAAGAACAGAGGTAAATAATAAAGCGTATGAATTATCAAGATTTTTTAAATTTTTGGTTTTCTCCTGTTGCAGAACCGAACTGGTTTGTCAAAAGCGCAGAATTTGATGCCCTGCTCGCAGAAAAATTTACCGATGTATTGCAACAAGCGGCTCAAGGAGAATTATGGACATGGCGCGAAACACCTGCAGGTCGTTTGGCTGAAATCATTGTTATAGATCAATTGTCACGTAATTTATACCGCAATGACCCGCGTGCTTTTGCCCAAGATGGAATGGCCTTGGTATTGGCACAGGAAATGATTCACTTAAAATTAGATCAGGACTTAAACCTAACTCAACGCCGTTTTTTATATATGCCGTTTATGCACAGTGAATCCAAACATATTCACGAAGTCGCATTGACGTTGTTTGAAAGTTTGAATGACCCTACCGTGTTGGACTATGAACTGAAACATAAAGTAATTATTGACCGTTTTGGACGTTATCCACATCGAAATCAGGTGTTAGGACGCCCATCTAGCGCAGAAGAACTTGAGTTTTTAACCCAACCCAATAGCAGTTTTTAACTGGCAAGTTTGTCTTGGCTGGTTGATGTGTACAGGAGCTTTCACATGAAATATTTCCTACTCGGTCTTGCCCTTGCCAGCAGTTTGCTGTTTACAGGCTGTGCCACGACACCCTCTAAACCGCTCAGCTTTGAACAGTTGGGGCAATTCAGCACCACACCACTAAATGTGCAGACCTATCGGATTAGTTTTTTAGCGGGTCATAACATGAGTTTTGGCACTGCAGAAGAAATTACTTTGGTGAAAGCAGCACAAACCACGCTGCAACACGGTTTTCGCTTTTTTAAAGTTTTAGATGATCCGAGTAACCGTAGCCAGAAACCACCTAGACAAGCCGTGGTTTACCCTGCACCAAGTTACTATCCTTATAGCTATTCGCCGTATGGATATTATCATCGTCGTGCACCATTCTGGCCTGACCCATTCTATGATATGCCGCAAGTGGTGACCCTCGATCCGACTCAAGTGTCTTACACCATTCAGTGTTTTAAAGATCAAAAATCTGCACCGGAAGATGCTTTTGATGCGAGCCTGATTTTACAATCACTGGGGGCAAAATATGGTTTAAGTGCAACAGGACAACCATTACCCCCACCAACCTCTGCCCCTGCCGCGCCCTAATGAAATAAGGATGCCTGCATGAATACAGCGTCTGACCACACTTTAGCGAGCAGCTCGCAGCGTACTTCTCCGAGTCTGCAACGCAGTAAACGCTTTGCCACCATTGCTTTAGTGATTGCCGTGGTGGCATGGCTAGCATTAATGCTGACTGCAAAATTACTGCCAGAATACACTTGGTTAATTCACATACTCATGCTGTCTGCCGAAGCAGGTGTGGTGGGTGGTCTAGCAGACTGGTATGCGATTACGGTGCTGTTTCGCAATCCTTTTGGCAAAATGCCAATTCCTAAATTCTTACGTGATCACACCGAAATTATTCCACGCAACAAAGACCGTATTGCCGAGTCTATGGGCCGTTTTGTGCAGGAAAACTTTTTATCGCCACACGTTGTACAAAAAAGCCTGCACAGCACTGACTTATCTTTAGCCGTGGGCAAATGGCTGGCCAATCCACAAAATAATGCGCAAGTGACCCAAGTCATTCAGCAGACTGTACCGAAAATTTTTGAATTTGTCGGGCAAGAACAAATTGGCCGCTTTATTCAAAGCAATAGTGTGCAATGGGTTCGCAACACGCAGGTCAACCTCTTGGCCAGTGAAATGCTGCGTGCAGTTTTGGAAAATGACTTCCATCAGGATGTGCTGCAACGCGGTTTAGACCTTGCCCATGACTGGATGCTGAAACATCCTGAAAAAAGCCGTGAATTGACCGGTCAATTATTTAAAGAACTTGGCGTGTGGAAACTGGCCAAAGGTGCGAGCTGGATTGGAATTGATGTGCAGCAACGCACTATAGATTCTTTACTGCAACGGGTCGAATCCATGCTGGCAGACCCTGAACATCCTTGGCGACAAAAAATTGAAGAGGCTGGGCAACAACTCATGTTACAACTGGCAGATAACAACAGCAGTGCCAGTCTGCGCCTAAATGATACTAAAAATGCTCTGTTAGACAGTCCACAAGTTTTGAATTTTATCAGTGGTGCCGTGGTCATTCTATGTAATGCGATTAAGGAAGATTTACAAAAACCTGATTCAGGAATTGCGCAAAATCTGCGTGTTGCCCTTCAGCAAGTCGGTGAAAATATTATTGCAAATACCGCAGTACGTCAGTTACTGAATGAAAAAATGAGTACGATTGCGGTGAATTTGTCTGATCAATATAGTGAAAAAGTGATTCGTTTTATTAGTGAGCGTATTCACGAATGGGACTCGCGCGAAATGATTGGTAAAATTGAAAACGAAGTCGGTGGTGATTTACACATGATTCGGGTCAATGGTGTGGTCGTAGGTGCATTTATTGGTCTAGGATTGGGGGTTATTCGGGCATTGGTGGAGTGGATTTAAGATGCAAGTTATGACAGTTATGCGCCCTGTGTAAAATTATTGGGTGCAAAAGCCATTCATATTCCGCTACAGGCTCCACATTTTCAGGTGGACTGGAATAGGGTCAAAGATGCCATTCATTCAAAAACCCGCATGATCATCATCAACACGCCACATAATCCCACAGGTACAGTATGGTCAGCGCAAGATTGGCAGCATTTAATTGATGTCATTCAGGAACATAATATTGTGGTGCTGTCCGATGAAGTCTATGAACATTTAGTCTTTGATACGCATCAACATCGCTCTGCGCTGTCTTTTCCTGAGCTTAGGGAACGTAGTTTTGTCGTGGGCTCGTTTGGTAAAACTTTTCATGTCACAGGCTGGAAAACAGGCTACTGTGCGGCTGCACCTGCCTTAATGCAGCTCTTTCGCCAAGCCTATCAATTTATTAATTTCTGCGGGGTTAGCCCTGTGCAAGTAGCTCTGGCGAATTATATGCAGCAGCATCCTGAACATATTGCAGAATTGGCAAAGTTTTATCAGGACAAACGTGATTTGTTTAATCAAGGGATTGCCAATTCACGTTTTCAATTCAGCCCTGCTCAAGGCACTTATTTTCAAAATTTAGATTACAGCAATATCCGCCCTGACTTAAATGCCGTAGATATGTGTCATTTTCTAGCCGAGCAGTACGGCATTGTCGGTATTCCTGTGTCTGCATTTTATCAAACCCCACCCTATGATTTACGTTTAATCCGCTTCTGCTTTGCTAAAAAAACTGAAACCCTGTTGCGTGCAGGTGAAATTTTATCGGCAATTTAAGTAGTGAAGCTCTACTGAAATGTCACTGAGTTACTGAAAAGCTAAGGCTTTTTATGACTCAATCATGCTAGGGTGAAATTTCAAACAACCGCATATTGAAGCGCAGGATTTGGCATGGCAAGACCTCAGGCACTGGTCGATCACCCTCAGCTTTGGAAAACCTTTTTGGTATTTCTATTGCCACTGATTGCCACCAATATTTTGCAAAATCTTTCGGGCACCATTAACACAATTTTTGTCGGGCAAATGCTGGGTGTGGAAGCGATTGCTGCAGTGTCGGTATTTTTTCCCATTATTTTTTGCCTAATGGCCTTTGTGATTGGGCTTTCGGCAGGCTCGACCGTGTTGGTTGGACAAGCATGGGGCGCACAAAATGTCGAAAAAGTGCGCTGTATTGTCGGCTCGACTTTATTTATGACCCTGATCGTCGGCAGTTTGATTGCCTGTTTAGGGGTAATTTTTGCCAAACAAATTTTAATCTTATTGGGCACAGACCCTAAAGTGATGCATCTATCCCTGCCGTATGTGCAATGGATGTTAGCAGGCAGCCCACTGCTGTTTGTGTATATTATTTATACCTCTATTTTGCGTGGAGTGGGCGATAGCCTTACGCCACTCATTGCCCTAAGTCTGACCAGTTTAATGGGCTTAGTGATTACCCCCATCCTGATTGCAGGTTATTTTGGCTTTCCTCGCTTGGGCATTATTGCCCCTGCCATTGCCACCATTCTGGGCTATTTGGCTGTTTTAATTTTTTTGGTGATTTACCTGAATAAAAAGAACCATCCCCTCAAAATGGATAGGCATCTGCTACGTCAAATTCGGCATCAACCCAATCTAAGCAAGGTGATTTTACGCTTAGGCATTCCTACAGGCTTACAAATGGTCACCACCTCTATGGCGGGTTTGGTGATTGTCGGTTTGGTTAATCGACATGGTGCTGAGGCCACTGCCGCCTATGGTGCAGTTAATCAGGTGTTGAACTATATTCAATTTCCTGCTCTATCCATTGCCATAGCTGCTTCAATTTTTGCAGCACAAGCCATTGGTGCAGGCAAAGCCGAATTACTGGCCAAAGTCACCCGTACTGCCTTGGGCATGAATCTGCTAATTACAGGTATTTTAGTCACTTTGGGTTATTTATTTTCTAAATATCTGATGGCGCTGTTTATTACCGATCCTGCAGTGGTGGTACTGGGTCAGCAACTCTTATTTATTGTGCTATGGGCCATTTTATTTTTTGGTGCCAGTGCAATTTTTGCCTCTATTATGCGCGCCAGTGGCACGGTCAATGTGCCAATGATCATCAATATTTTAGCGATTGTTTTAATTGAAGTGCCATGTGCTTATTTCTTCAGTCAGTGGTGGGGCTTGCAAGGAATTTGGTATGCCTACGCTTTGGCATTTGTGAGCCTGTGCATCGGTCAAGGTGCGTATTATCAATTTGTCTGGAAGAAAAAAGCCATTCAGGTTTTGGTCTGAATGGTCTTATATTTCTAAGTTAAATTAACCGCGTTTCTTGCCAAACTTAGTCGCCCATGCGGTTACTTTCTGATAACCCGTTGGAACAATACGCTGGATTAAATCCAAAGTTTTAGCATCATTACCAATCAATAAGCGGCGTTTGTCTTTTTGTACTGCCTCTAAAATTTGGCGTGCAGCTTCTTCAGGCGGGCAACGCAATAATTTATTAAACGCACGTGCCGATTTTTCAGGATTCATGCCCAAAGTGCGTATGCTGTCGTTCATTTTGGCGTTGTTGGCAATATTGGTGCGAATCCCACCTGGATGCACGCTCAACGCGCTCACCCCACAATTTTCCAAATCTAATTCCTGACGCAAGGATTCAGTAAAACCGCGCACCGCAAACTTGGTCGCATTATAAGCCGACTGCGTGGGTTGTGCGGTTAAACCAAATAAACTAGAAATGTTAATGATATGACCATCCCCAGTTTGTTTGATGAAAGGCAAAAATTCTTTGGTGCCGTACACCACCCCCCAGAAATTTATACCAACAATCCACTCCAATTCTTTGTAACTTGCACCTTCTACGGTAGAACCCAATGCCACGCCTGCATTATTAAAAATCATATTGACCGAGCCGTGGTCTCGCACAGTTTCAGCTGCCCATTCACGCATTTGTTCTAATTGAGAAACATCCACTTTTTTAATGGTCACGCGCACATTACTGTCTTTGAGTAAATCTACTGTTTGCGACAGACCTTGTTCATTCACATCACTGAGCGATAAATGACAGCCTTGCTTCGCCAATAGAACAGCCAGTTGCTGCCCAATACCCGAGCCTGCGCCTGTAATTGCGGCAACTTTATTTTTAAAATTTTTCATGTGGTTTCCTTGAGTATATGGCGTGCACTGTTCAGACCCGCTTGTTGTTTTGTAGAGCGGTGCGATGCGCTAAGGTTTAAATATAATTTTGACAATAAGTATTGTCAATATAGGCCAGTACGAATATCGCAAATGAATCTGAAATCATAGGTTTAACAGATAATTATTGCTAATATAAAGCCTGCTTACGGTTCGTATTTGGCTTAACTGAACAGGACAGAACGACTGCCCATGACTGCACAAACAGAAAAAACCACCCCGAAACCACAAAAAGAACGTCAGTTTAAAGGCTTATCTTTAACTGAGCGCAAACAGGTACGTCGTGAGAAATTGATTGAGGCAGGTATTCAAGCCTATGGGACGCATGGCTTTTTTGCCGTGACCGTAAAAGATATTTGTACCGAAGCTAAACTGACCGAACGCTATTTCTACGAATCCTTTAAAAAAAGTGAAGAACTGTTTCAGACCATTTTTTTAAAACTGATTGATGAATTACAGCAAAATGTCATGCAAGCCATTATGCAAGCTTCGGCGGATCCAAAAAAAATGATTGATGCTGGACTAACGGCTTTATTGACTACGCTAAAAAATAACCCGCAAATGGCACGTATTATTTATATTGATGCCATGCTGGTGCAAGAACTGCATAACCAAGCCACTATTCACGAAACCATGTCACGTTTTGACCGCATGATTCAGGCCTTTGTCATGCTGATGATGCCGCATTTAGACCGCCCCAATCGAGAGATTTCACTGGTGGCGACAGGCTTAAATGGGTATGTCACCCAAATTGCGATTCGCTGGGTCATAAGCGATTTCAAACAATCTATGGAAGATGTCTTGTCTTCTTGCCGTATTGTATTTTTATCGTTATTACAGACCTTTTCGGAAAAAGAGCAAACTTTTATGAAAGATTCTTCGACCTTGTCATCACATTGAAAAAACAGTCATAATATTTTTCAAATCATTATTTTACTTTTACTGAATCTGTTCAGTTTTTTCATCAAATCGACATTAGTTTGTCACAAATTATTGCAAAAACAGCCCGTTTAACCCTTTCTGCAATGATACTGTCATAATTAATCTTTGTAATAAGCCTGTCATAAATAAAACGGCCCACCGTTAACATCTATAGGATATTGCGTTGTGAAAGATGACTACATTTTAATCGTCGATGACGAACTTCCAATTCGGGAGATGATCCATACCTCTTTAGATATGGCAGGCTTTCAGTGCTTACAAGCAGAAGATGCAAAACAAGCTCATCAGATGATTGTCGATCAACGTCCAGCGCTTATCTTGCTTGATTGGATGATGCCAGGCGGTGTCAGCGGTGTAGACTTGTGTCGTCGCCTAAAACGCGATGACAACCTTGCCGAAATTCCTGTGATTATGCTCACTGCACGTGGTGAAGAAGATCACAAAGTTCAAGGTTTAGATGCAGGCGCGGACGACTACATGACCAAGCCATTCTCAACTCGTGAACTGGTGTCGCGAATTAAAGCCGTCTTGCGTCGTGCCAATGCCTTAAGCGGTGAAAAAACCATTGATGCCAACGGTTTAATTTTAGACCCAGTTAGCCAGCGTGTCAGTTTTGGCGACAATATTTTAGAAATGGGCCCAACCGAATATCGCTTATTGGCATTCTTTATGACGCACCCAGAGCGCGCTTACACCCGTGCGCAATTGCTTGACCAAGTCTGGGGCGGCAATGTATATATTGAAGACCGAACTATTGATGTGCATATTCGTCGTTTACGTAAAGTCTTAGAGCCGTATGGTGTAGACCGTTTTGTGCAAACGGTACGTGGTACAGGTTATCGCTTCTCGACACGTGCGGATGTTGCTTTAGGCTAAAATTATTTTATGTACGAACCTTACCCAGTCCCTGAACTCGCTCGTGACCTCAAACAAGTTCGTTACAGCAGTTTATGGACTTTTGCCAAACAAGATTTTCGTTTATTGGCCTTTTTCCTAATTATTGCAAGCTTGATTGGTTTTGGGATTGGGTATTTTTGGATTTGTATTAGCCTCGCCTTTTTGCTGTTTTTTCTTCAGCAAATGCGCTCGCTCTATTTAGTCAATGATTGGATTTCCAATCGTCCTTATGATGTCCCGCCGAATCTGCATGGAATTTGGGGTGCATTACTATTCAATGTTTATCGCTCGCAACGTCAGGAACGTATTGTTCAGGCTGAAATGGTCGGGTTGATTGACCGCGCCCAGTCTTCATTGGTGGCACTAGATGAAGCCGTGATGCTGATTGATGAAAATCATCAGATTGAATGGTGGAACCCTGCTGCAGAAAAACTGTTAGGTATTCAGCCTTTAGACCGTGGACGCAACATCCTGACTATTTTGCGCCAACCTAGTTTTATTGAATATTTTAATCATATTGACCAAGCACCCGACGGTTTAAAAATGAAATCGAGTGTGCATGAAGGGCAATATGTGCACGTCAAAATGACTCAGTTTGGTGGCAATAGCCGTTTGTTATTTGCTTACGACATGACGCGTATGCATAACCTAGAACAAATGCGTAAAGACTTTGTCGATAACATTTCACACGAATTACGTACCCCACTAACCGTGCTGAGTGGTTATATCGAAACCTTTACCGATCAGGATGATATTAACCCGCGTTGGAAACGTGCTTTTGAGCAAATGCAATCACAAACCCGACGTATGAATGCTTTAGTGAATGACCTTCTGCTATTGTCACGTCTGGAAAATGAAAAAACCATCGCCAAAAATCAAATCATTGAAATGCCAAGTTTAATGAATCAATTATTTGACGATGCACATGCCTATAACGTCGATTATGGACACACGCTCAACTTAAATATCGACAGTCATTATGATCTGATTGGTTCAGATGTAGAATTGGCCAGTGCCTTTAGCAACCTAATCACTAATGCAATTAAATACACCCCAAAAGGCGGGACGATTACCATTGGCTGGCATGATGATGGCAATCAAGGCTATTTTACTGTAGAAGATACTGGCATCGGGATTGATCCGAAACACTTACCACGCTTAACTGAACGCTTTTATCGTGTAGACAGCGCGCGTAGCCGACAAACAGGCGGCACAGGTTTAGGTTTAGCAATTGTGAAGCACGTTTTGATGCAGCATAATGCACACTTAGAAGTCGAATCTAAAGAAAATCAAGGCTCTATATTCAAAGCTGTGTTCCCGAAAGAGCGTTTGTATTACGAAAGTTAAGCGCTGATTTGGTACAACCCCCAACAAATTACAAAGTTAAAAATAAAAAACGCCAAATTATTTTGGCGTTTTTTTATTTCTCAATTCATCAGATTTTATTCTGCGGAAACAACATGCCCCAAGGCTTTCCCCATTTCCACCACAGAATTAGCCTTGAATTCGGCATCCCACTGCATTTTATTTTCTTCAAACAAAACAATCGCGGTAGAACCCAAATAAAAACGTCCTAATTCTGCACCTTTTTCAAGGAATAATTGGTGTTGATTCAGCTCCAAACGTCCCGATGGTTTTACTTTACCTGTCGCCACGGTTTCAATACCCGCCACAATCATAGCACCCACCAAAACGACCGCCATACGTCCCAGTTCGGTATCAAACAAACAGACCATGCGCTCATTGCGGGCAAATAAACCCGGAATATTTTCGGCTGTGGTTTGATTGACAGAAAACAACTCGCCTGGCACATATAAAGTTTCAGTGAGCGTGCCTGCAAAAGGCATGTGTACACGGTGATAATCACGTGGAGATAAATACACGGTTACAAACTGACCATTTTTAAAGGGTTCAGCCAATTGCGGGTCGGCAATTAAGTTTTCAACAGTAAATTGCTGACCTTTGGCCTGAAAAATTGCCCCATCTTCTATTTTACCTAGCTGCGAAATCGCCCCATCTGCAGGCGATACAATGCTGTTCGGATTGCTGTCAATTTCCCGCACACCTTGCTTTAAAGAACGGGTAAAAAAATCATTAAAAGATTTATATTTCAAGGCATTGCTTTGCTCTGCCAAAGACATATCAATGCCGTATTGTGCCTTGAATGCAGTAATCACTGCATTTTTGAGCACAGGATGCTCACTGGCTGCTAGTTTACCCACTACACGTGATAATTGATGTTGTGGCACAACGCGTTGTGCCTGAATGAAAATTTGTTTTTTTAAACGTGATGTGAGGCTCAAGACGGCAACTCTCCAGTAATAACAGGACTGTCAGGGCGGTTGCCCCATTCACTCCACGCACCATCATAGGCCTGAATTTTCCAACCCAATAAACGCCCTAAAATGTAGGCCAAACCTGAACGGTGATGTGACTGACAATACACCACTACAGGTTCGTTTAAATTGAATCCGATTAGTTCGAGACGCTGTCGTGTGCGTTCTAAGGGATGCAATTTTAAATGATTTTCACGATTAAGGGCAGTACTCCATTCAAAATGCAGTGCTCCAGGAATGTGACCGCCGCGTCGTGCAGCCAAACGTAGCCCTGTATATTCATCAGTAGTGCGGCAATCCCAAAGTTGTACCGACTGGTTTTGGCATTTTTCTAGCAACTCATCATATTGAATTCGATACTGATTTTTCTCAACAACAGGAACAAGCGTACTAACGGAGGTCAGCGGTTCAACCTCAGAAGTAGTTGGAAAACCTGCTGCCAACCATGCGTGAATCCCACCATTTAGTAAACTGGTATTTTCAAAGCCTAAACAGTGTAAATTCCAAATCAGACGCCCTGCCCATGCGCCACCTTCATCGTCATAGGCGACCACATGATGCTCAGGGGAAATACTCAAATACTGAATCAAGTCTTGTAAAGCCTCGGGTTCAGGCAATAAACCCGATGTATCTTCATCCTGACGTAGCAACATGCTCGGTTTGACCTGTAAAGCATGCGGAAGATGCAATTGCTCGTACACCGAATTGCGGCTCAAATCGACAATGCGCAATTTTTCATGCCCTAAAAAGGGAACTAAATCTTCTGCTTCAATCAGCAGTCCAAAATTGAATGGAGAAGTGCTCATTTTTATGCGGTTCAGTCTGTTTGGCAATCAACTTTAACTTAGTATAGGTCATTTTTGATAGCATGCTGTTTTTTTCATAACTTTCGCAGAATTTTAACAATCACATGCTTTAATCTAGAAAAAAACCGAAGATTTTCTTCGGTTTTTTCAATGTGCTCAGGTTTTAAACAGGCGTTTGTATTTCAAAAACTTGGCGTAAATATGCCAAGAAGGTGTCATTATCGGTCATGGTTTTACCCGGACTATCGGACAATTTCGCCACCGACTGACCATTACATTCCACCAATTTCAACACAATATTTAGCGCAGTTTGCCCCATATCATTGGTTAAGTTGGTACCAATCCCAAAACTAACCTGAAAACGGTCTTTAAAATACTGATGCAAGGCCCATGCTTTTTCGACATTTAAGCCATCACTGAAGGTCAGCATTTTAGTTTTACTGTCAATTTTTAGCTTTTTATAATGTGCATAAGCTTTATCGCCCCACACATACGGGTCGCCACTGTCATGTCGCAAGCCATCAAATAACTTGGCAAAATACAAATCAAAGTCACGCAGGAAAGCATCCATCCCGACCACATCAGTCAAGGCAATACCTAAATCCCCCCGATATTCCTGCACCCAAGTTTCTAGTGCGGCTTTTTGGAAGTCACGTAAACGCACATCTAGCGCCTGAAAAGCCTGTAAAAACTCATGTGCCATTGTCCCAATTGGGGTAATGCCTAATTCTTTAGCCAGAAATACATTACTGGTACCACGGAACACCTCAGGTACAGCTTGATGAAGGGCCGTAATCACGTGTTTTTGCCATGCAAAACTATAACGGCGGCGTGTACCAAAATCTGAAACCAAAAATGGTGGATCTTCGGCTTGTTGTTGCTGTTGGTAACTTTGAATCAGGGCAATTTTTTGCTGTAAACGACGTTCACCTTCTGCCCAGACCTCATCATTGCGAATGCGCTGGAAATAGAGCTCATTGACAATTGCCAAGACAAAAATCTCGAACATCATGGCCTGTACCATCGGACCTTCTATCCGAATATCCAAACGACCTTGCGCATCAATACTGGCTTGAATAAAACGACGCTTGAGCTGAAATAATTCTAAATAATCGACAAAGTCACTTTTAATAAAGCGTAAATTACGCAAATACTGCAATTCATCTTCTTTAAATTTCAACTGACACAAATGGTCAAGCTGTGCGTTCAACTCAGCTAAAATATCGCTCAGTGGATACGCAGTATCTTCAAGGTTACGGCAGCGGAATTGATACACACTGTGCGTTTGTGGAAATTTATGCAGCACCACCTGTAACATGGTGAATTTATATAAATCAGTATCGAGCAGAGATTGAATAATGGGGCTCATAGGGATCATCATTTCGCGGTACTTCTTGCATTAAAGCATACTTTATTCAGCAAAAAAGGGCTTTTATCGACAATCTTGTTAGAGCTTTGCTTAAGTTTAGCTATATCGTGGTGTTTTACCTCTTTACGAGCAGCGACCGTCTGGAGCTTACCTGACTGATGTTAATGCACGCCAAAGTGCCTGAGTTTGGTACAATCTGCAGCCATCCCCACACTGAGAAAGTTAGTCCCCCATGCGTGCATTATTACAACGAGTTCTTGAAGCCAAAGTCTTGGTCGATGGTGAAATCACTGGCGAGATTCAACAGGGTATTTTGGTGTTTTTGGGCTTAGGCAAAGACGATAATTTTGAGAAAGGTAAAAAGCTGATTGATAAAATTTTGAAATATCGTTTTTTTGATGATGAACAAGGCAAAATGGGTTGGAATGTCAGTCAGGCCAATGGCRGTGTGCTATTGGTTTCACAATTTACCCTCATGGCACAAACCCAAAAAGGCCTGCGCCCTGATTTTGGCCCTGCGATGCCACCAAACGATGCCAAAGCACTGTATGAACAATTGGTAGACTATGCCAAAAGTCAGTTTGACAAGGTGGAAACTGGTATTTTCGCTGCCGATATGAAAGTGCATCTGGTAAACGATGGGCCTGTGACTTTTTGTTTGGAAGTCGAGTAAATCACATAAAAAAAAACCTCTGTCAAAAATTGATCAGAGGTTTTTTGATGGCTAAATAACTTATTTGCCCGTTTTTTGTTGAATAAACTGGCGTGCCATTTTAATTTTTTCTTTTACAGGTTTTGGCAGTTTCGGTGGAATCAATTTCGCTACTTGGTTAAACCACACCAATAAGCCAAAATCACCTTCCATTTTAATGCTGCCGTTTTGCATGCCGGTCATAAACGCAGTTGGATCGCCTTTCATTAAGGTTTTTACGCCTTGCTCGCTGTCTGCAAACTGCAAAATAAAGTCAGCTTTTTCTGCATCGCCTGCCACAGTATCAATATGTCCATTGTTGACAATAATTTGACGCGCCAGACCTAAATCAGTGCCAATCTGAATGCGGAACTGACGCTCATGCACTAGCTCAATAAATTTTGGACTGGTACGTGCCAGCTGTTTCATGCGTAATGCCAAACCTGCCACTAAAAGGTCAAGTGGATCGGTACTGACATCAACTAAAGGAAGTTTGACCACAGGAATTGCAGAAAGTTTCATGACTGTGAAGCCTATTGTAATTGTTGGAGAGTTGATCGCATCATCCTATCACAACTCCTGCTTTTTACCGCAAGGCTTTGTATAACAATCTTAAGCTGGATGTTAAACTTTTGTCGCACACTTTATGGGTGAGTTAGCCGTGTTTATAAACTAAAAAAGATGCAAACCTGTTGCATCTTTTTTAAATCAAGGATCTATTTTAATTAACGGCTTGAGCATTGCTGCTGATCATCTTCATACACTGGGGTATGTTCAATATAGCGGCGTTTTGCCAAAGCACGTTCTGCGCGTCGATCTTCTCGTAATAATAATAAAGTTACCAATGCCATCGCCAAGCAAATTGCAGACAGATAACTATAGGTAATTGGCAGCTCAAACACACGTTGTACACTGTAGCGTACCACTTCTAACAAGCCCCAAAAAACCATACCTGCCAACATAAAGTTTAACCAGCGACGATAAGGCGAAAAGAAAACAGCAATCAACGCAGCTGCGACGAGGCTTAAGCCAACAATGGTCGCTAAATTCGCTGTTACCATAAAAACCTCCGTCTAAAGATGCAGCCTCATTTTTTAAATTGGTCTGCGACTTCAAATACCGTTTAAATAAATAATGGATGTCGATTTAAATTCTATGCATGCATTATGCTGCGTTTTTTCGATAAAAAAAGACTTGTATTTTCATAAAGCGACACACCTTGTCGCAATATTATATTGTCATTACATTTTTTTAATTTGGTAGTTTTCGGGAAGTGAAGCAGGCTCTTTATTCGCGTGTCATTACAAAAAAACACCTTATATTTTTGCCCTAAAAAAATTTTTTTTGATTCGATCTTGTTGTTGTTTTTATCGGCAGTTTTTCCTTACCGTTTATCGTTATCTGCTGATTATACAAACAAAAAACGCAGCATGACTGCCGCGTTTTTTTTCATTGATTTGTCATATTAGGCGCGGTTCAAATCTTTGTCATGCACACCCAATAAGTACAGCACACCATCTAATCCAACACTAGAAATGGCTTGATTGGCATTCTGACGCACCAAAGGTTTAGCACGGAATGCTACACCTAAACCTGCAATGGAAAGCATTGGCAAGTCGTTGGCACCATCCCCCACAGCAATGGCTTGCTCTAAAGAAATACCCATTTTTTCTGCCAGTTCACGTAGCAATAATGCCTTACGTGCACCATCGACAATATGGCCTTTAACCTCACCCGTTACCACGCCATTTTCCACATCTAAAATGTTGGCATGCACTTCATCAATCCCTAGTTTTTCCTGTAGGTATTCTGCAAAATACTGGAAACCACCCGACAAAATTGCAGTGCGATAACCCAAGGATTTCAGCGTTGAAATTAAACGCTCGGCACCTTCAGTGACTGTAAGTCGCTCTGCAATTTTAGGTAACACTGCAGCATCTAAGCCTTTCAGCAATGCCACACGGGCACGGAAACTTTGCTGAAAATCCAATTCACCCTGCATGGCACGTTCGGTAATTTCAGCTACCTGATCGCCTACGCCTGCTTCAATAGCCAACTCATCAATCACTTCCTGCTCAATCAGGGTCGAGTCCATATCAAAACACACCAAACGGCGGTTACGGCGGTAGGCATTGTCTTCTTGTACGGCAACATCCACACTCAGTTCATTCGACAAGCTTAAACACGCAGCACGCATAGCCACCGCATCTAGCATTTGCCCACTTAAACCAAACTGCACACATGCACGTTTTGGTTCATCTACAGAAGCATTGAGCTGTGGACGACCCGACAAACGTGTCACTGTTTCAATATTAAAGCCCTGACTAGACACAATATGCGTGACCGCCTGTAAATGTGAGGCATTCAGCTCTGGCGCCAGTGCAGTCACGATATAACGGGTACGACCGCCTTCTTTGACCCATTGTTCATATTCAGTTGCAGAGATTGGTTTAAAACGCACAGTTAAGCCAATATCATGTGCTAAAATCAGAATCTCCTTCATGGCTAAAGCCGTTGCAGTCTGGTCTTCTGATGCAACAACAATACCTAAAGTCAGTTGATTATGAATAACAGCTTGGCCAACATCTAAGATTTGTAAGGAATGAGCGGACAATACCTGCATTAATCGAGTAAACTGATTAGGTTGGTCAGGTCCTAAAAATGATATAAGAATGATTTCTCGCATGAATTGACTCGGGTCTGAGCTACAACTATTGTGAGAATCATAATCTAAATTGAATATAAATGCCTTGGAAGTTTTACCTTGAATGCGCCTAGACAAGGGCTATTTGCTAGCCTATTGATTGTAAGTTTTGCTTTTCACACCTTTTTATTGGTGCTTGCAACAACACACCAATTAAATGAAAACCGCGCCAATCAGGGGCAGTTAATGACCAGCCAACTGGTCACAGACAGCCTTTCTGAGCTGGAACCTCCTAATACAGTATCACTGGCATTATTGGTGAATCGTTATGCCACCAATCCAAGCATTGCTTCTATTCGTATTTTAGATGCGAAAAATCAGGTCTTGGCGACAGGTGGACAGTCACGTACCCGTGTAGGTGAAGTCTTTGTCCGCGACGCCATCATTAATGAAAAGAAAGTCGGCACTATTGAAATTACTTTAATTCAGCCAAGTATTGGTGAAATTCTGCGTACTCAATGGCTAGCCACACTTTTATCATTACTGGTTCATGCCTTGTTATGGTTGGCTTATCGCGCGATTGCCCGTCCTAGCCGTAGTGAATATTTGGCACGCATTAATAATGAATCCCGCCTCAAACACGAATTACAATTATTGACKCAAGCCCTTGAGCAAGAAAAACATCAGACTGCTTTGGCACTTGCGCAGGCACAGCAACAACCTAAACCTGTGATTTCGCCTAAAGCAAAAAAAGCCATTGAGCAAAGCCAAGATCAGAACAACATTGCGCTGAATATTCAGTTTTATGACCCGAAACAATTATTAGACACGGTCACGCAAAGTGTGTCTGTGCCTTATTTTAGCTTATGTCAGATTTTCCTGAACAAAAGTGTTGAACTTTGTGTACAACACTACAAATTAAACCGTTCCGATATTCAAACGGTAGAGCCATTCAATGAAGATGGTGCAACACTGAGTATTGCAGCCAATACACCAAATGCAGCAGCCTGTATGGCAATGATTGGCACGGTGTTCCAGTTATTGTCTGAAGTGCTGTATAAACGTTACCGCGAAGAAAAACGTTTTGTTTTGCAAACTCGTAGTGGTTTATCTACCGCCGTCGAAGCCATGCAGTTATCTGCGGTGCAGGCGGCACAGCGCTTGGTGCATCAATTATCTGCCCGTGAAAATGCAGTGCATCTACCAAAAGAATTGCTGGATGAACTGTCTACGCATTATGAATTGGTAAGTATGCCAAATCCGACCAATGTGCTGATGCGCCACGCCTTTATGGTCAATGGTATGGACAGCCAATCGGCTGAGTTAGCGCAAAGCTTGCGAACTGAAATTCTAAAAGGCAAACATTCAAAAGCCTCTTAAAATAATCCATAAGATGCTTTGAAAAACATAAAAACCTGAGTATGCGCACATACTCAGGTTTTTTTATATTCGTAGATGCGAGATCACATCCATTCACTACAGCCAAATTTACACATTCAGCTGCTTTTGCTCGACCAAATACATTTGCGCATTGTGTACCGCAGCCTGCCCCACCACAGCAGCTTTCTGCCATTCACCATTGGCTTGTAGCTCCCACGCATTTTGATTGTCATGCAAATAACTCAGCAAGCCATCTTTCACAATACGCTGTTTAATTTTCTCATCCAAAATAGGGAAGCAGGTTTCCACCCGTGAAAATAAGTTGCGTCCCATCCAGTCTGCGCTGGCACAATACAATTTTTTCGCACCACCATGCTCAAAATAATACACGCGGGTATGTTCCAGAAAACGCCCTACAATCGAACGGACATGAATACGCTCAGACATCCCTTTCACTTTTGGAATCAAACAACAAATTGAGCGGATAATTAAATCGACCTGTACCCCTGCCTGTGAAGCGCGGTACAAAGCCGTAATTAACTGTGGCTCAGTCAATGCATTGACTTTAATGATAATTCGGCCAGCTTTGCCTGCTTGTGCAAACCCGATTTCTTGTTCAATCAGTTTGAGCAATTCACTGTGTAAGGTAAATGGTGCATGCAGCAAGTTTTTTAATTTTGCCGATCTGCCCATACCTGTGAGCTCCTGAAACACCCGATGCACATCTTCACAAATATCAGGATGTGTGGTCATTAAACCGTAGTCGGTGTACATCCGCGCATTGCCTGCGTGATAGTTGCCTGTGCCCAAATGCACATAGCGCACCAACTGGTCTTGCTCACGACGCACAATCAAAATCATTTTGGCGTGGGTTTTATAACCCACAATGCCATACACCACCACAGCACCTGCCTCTTGTAAGACATTAGCAACCATAATATTAGATTCTTCATCAAAACGTGCGCGTAGCTCAATCACGGCAGTGACTTCTTTGCCATTACGCGCGGCCTCTGCAAGTACCTGCACAATTTCAGAATCTGGGCCACTGCGATACAGCGTTTGCTTAATCGCCAACACATTTGGATCTTTAGCCGCCTCTTTGAGTAAATTAATCACGGGCTGAAAAGAGTCAAATGGATGATGCAGTAACACATCCTGCTTTTTCAAAATCTCAAACATCGGCTTTTGCTTTCGAAATATTTTAGGAATCACAGGTGCAAAAGGGGGATATTTCAATTCAGGTCGGTCAAAACTACTGGTCAGACGCGACAGATTAATCGGCCCGCTAATCCGATATAGCTGCTGTTCATCTAAATCAAACTCTCTGAGCAAATAATCAATAATTTCTTGCGGGCAATCATCTTCAATTTCTAAACGTACTGCACGCCCAAAACGACGTGAAGATAATTCATCTTTTAAGGCGACTGCCAAATCATCGACATCTTCAGCCAAAATCAGGTCGGCATTGCGGGTCACCCGAAACGCATAGCAACCTGTGGCTTTCATGCCTGGGAACAGATCATTGATATGTTGCTGAATAATCGCAGTCAGGAAAATGTGTTCTGTTGCACTGCCTGCCACTTCTTTTGGCAAATTGATTAAACGTGGCAAGGAGCGTGGCGCAGGCACAATCGCCATTTCAATTTCACGGCCAAAGGCATCTTTGCCTTGTAAGCTGACAATAAAATTAAGGCTTTTATTGACCAAACGTGGAAATGGATGCGATGGGTCAAGGCTGATTGGCGTTAAAACAGGCTGTACCTGACGCGCAAAATAATCGGCAATCCACGCTTTATGTTTATCCAAAATGTCATGATATTGAATAAAGTGAATCCCTAAACTTTGCAACTGCGGCAAAATGGCATAGTTTAACGTGTCATATTGCTGCTTCACCGCCTGATGCACTTTATCAGACAACTCTGCCAAGACCTGTTCAGTCGGAATGGCATCTGGGGTACGGGTAATGGCATTCAAATCGAGTTGCTTCATCAAACCTGCAACACGAATTTCAAAAAACTCATCTAAATTGCGTGAAAAAATAATCAGAAAGTTGAGTCGCTCTAAAATAGGTAACTCCGGGTCTAAAGCCTGCGCCAAAACCCGACGGTTAAACTCAATTAAAGAGAGTTCACGGTTAAAATAAGTATCAGATGAATGCTGAAAGTGTTCCATATCTTCTCTATGCTGTTTTTAAGACAGTCTGCTTATTTCGCCTCTGTGCAAGGCATGGTAGGTAGAGATTATGACAATCATGTTACAGCCACACTTAATTGCAGAATATTTCGCTAGGATAAGGTTAATATAAAAACATGATTTTTATTTAGTTTATTCTAAATTCAATTTATTTAATAGCAAAAAAGGAAGGTATAACCCTTCCTTTTCACAATTAGTCTATTATCTACTTTTAGCCAAGTAAGTGCTGACTCTGCACTCGCTGTACCCCATGTGCCAACATCTGTTGCCATGCTTGTTCTAAAGAGCCATTTAAATCAATCGCTTTGGTGGCATCTTCAATCACGTAGGTACTAAAACCCAACTCACAGGCATCTATCGCTGTCCACGCCACACAAAAGTCGGTAGCTATGCCCACAATATAAACTGTATCAATTTCACGGGCTTTTAAATAGGCCGCCAAACCTGTGGTGGTTTTACGGTCTGCTTCCATAAAGGCAGAATAGCTGTCTATTTGCTCGTGGAAACCTTTGCGAATAATCAATTGTGCTGTAGGTAAATCTAGGTCTGGGTGTAATTCGGCATCAAGTGTGCCCTGTACACAATGCACAGGCCACAACACTTGCTCACCATAACTGAGTTGAATCTGCGCATAGTCCTGTTTGCCTGCATGATTAGCAGCAAAGGACACATGCGTTGCAGGATGCCAGTCTTGGGTGATCACAATGTTTTGAAACACACGCCCAAGCGCATTAATGCAGGGAATAATTTTATCGGCATCTGCAACCGCCAAATTACCTCCTGGACAAAAACCATTTTGCACATCGACCACAATCAAGGCGCTATTCAGCTGCTGCATGCTGTTTCCTTTCTCATCCTAAATGCGACCTTCAGCATAGCTGAAATTTAAGTCTGAGTGGTTTCACTTTGATAAAAATAAAAAGAATTGTGTTCAGCACAATGTTGATAGTTCGGTAGCTGTAACAATAATTGCCGTACAAAACGTGGATAGATTTTGGCTTTGCGTGCAGTCGCAGCATGAAAATAAAAATAAGGCAGTGAATGCCGAGTTAAATAATTGACCAAATGCTGTCGAGTTAAACGCATCACCTGAAAGGCATCAATACCTGCGTTAACATCTTCATAAGTGGCTTGATCGGCAAATGCCAGCCATGCATTTTGTTTTGGAGAAGTCCGTGTTACCCGAAAATGGCGTTTCAATTCTAAAATAAATTCATATTCAATCAGATACAGCGAAAACTGCTGTTGATTCAACTGAAATTCTGCGATTAATTTTTTCTGCTTCAAATAATGCTCTTATCTTTACTGTTTTTTAGGTCTTATTATACCCTGCTTGCGTCATTACCACCCAGTGAAATAAGCAGCTTTGCGACAGTACTTGTCACAATTCATTCAATTGTTTTTGCAAAAAAATCAGCAATCAAAATACAAAAAAATAGCCTGCATATTCAGGCTATGGGTCTTTCAACTGTTCTCATTCTTTTAAACAGTTGGAATACGACGTAGCAATAACCACATCATCAAGGGAATCACAATAAATGACAATAAACCATCTAAATAAATGACGTAGCAAAATATAGCCAAAAACAATCATTCAGCTGCGTTCCTATCATTTAAAAAAACAAAATATTCCCAATAAAATTCTCAGATATAAGCGCTATAAGCTCTGAATTGAGCCTTAGTTATATAAAAAATCTGCTGTTCAGTATCGTAGTATTCCCACTTAAGGCTAATAAATCACTGGTGACCGTTGCGCTATACGGGTAAAAATTTGGGCACTAAAGAGATGATCATTATTTTCATTTTAAAGAACAAGCAACTGATCCTAAAATACTAAATTAAACAAAGTTTATGATTGCTTTGACGAAAGCATATTGTTCTGACACACTGAATCAGTCATAATTTGGCTAAGCATTATTTAATCAATTTGATTGAATTTTGCCCCAAATCAAAATACTGCAACCATCCACATCTACTTTTCTACACCTCTGTGGATGGAAAAATAGGATCTTTTTAAAAAATGACTCAGCAAGCACAGACCATTCAAGGCTCAATTGTCGCAATTGTCACCCCAATGTTAGAAGATGGCAGCGTAGATTGGAAAGGTCTCGAGAAGCTGGTTGAGTGGCACATAGAACAAGGAACCAACAGTATTGTTGCTGTGGGTACAACAGGTGAAGCATCGACCTTAAGTATGGAAGAGCACACCAAAGTAATCGCAGAAATTATTCGCGTCGCAAATAAGCGTATTCCTGTCATTGCTGGTACTGGTGCAAACTCAACGCATGAAGCCATCGAACTCACCAAAGAAGCGCAACACCTAGGCGCAGATGCAGCTTTATTGGTAACGCCTTATTATAATAAGCCAACCCAGCAAGGCTTATACGAGCACTATAAAGCAATTGCAGAAGCAGTTGATTTACCTATCATTTTATATAATGTTCCAGGTCGTACTGGTGTAGATATGTCCAATGAAACGGTTATCCGTCTCGCTGACATCCATAATATTGTGGGTGTAAAAGATGCAACGGGCGATGTGCCACGTGGTCAGCAATTACTGGCTGGCTTGGCAGGCAAAAACATGGTGGTGTACTCAGGTGATGACGCTACGGCATATCAATTGATGCTACATGGTGCTAAAGGCAATATTTCTGTAACTGCTAATGTTGCACCAAAAGCCATGAGCCAAGTTTGCGCGGCTGCAATTGCAGGTGATGCTGTAGCTGCAGAGCAACAAAACAGTACGATTGCAAATTTACACAATATTCTATTTTGTGAATCGAACCCAATTCCTGTGAAATGGGCACTTCATGAAATGGGATTAATTGGTACAGGAATTCGCCTACCATTAACTCCGCTTGCAGAACAATATCGTGCACCGTTACGCGAAGCCCTTCAGGCTGCGGGTGTCATTCAATAAAAGAGCTTAGTATGATGCAATTACGTTTTGGTTTTATCGCTGCACTTTCAGTATTGAGTTTGGCTGGTTGTAGTTCTCTTGCCATCAATAATGGTTCCTTGGACTATAAAGACGCCGCTTCTTTAGCACCACTTCAATATCCAGAAGGTTCTGTGGTTCGAYCTGCAACACCATTGTATCCTGCACCAAGTGTTGACCCTTTAGCAACGGCAAATGCACCTAAGCTTGAAAATGCACGTGGCAACCGTTTTGCGATGCCACGTCCTGAAGCCATGCAAGCCAGCAGCAACACCGTTCAAGACAGTACGCAAATTGGGCGTCCTCAACCTGTAGTTGACGGAAACCAAAATCCGTTGCTCAAAATTGATGGAAATTCTGCTACAATTTGGCAATACACACTTGCCACCCTCAGCAGTCTGAATTACAGCATTGTTGGTCAAAGTAAGAACCGTTACGAGGCAACCATTAAGGTCGATCAACAGATTTATGTCTTAAGATTGACCTCTGTCGGTTCGAGCAACAACCTAGCCGTATTCAATGCCGATAACAGCTTTGCAGATCAAGAAAAAGCTGCAGATCTGTTGGCCCAGATTTACCAAAATTGGCCAGCCTAGCCGTACTAGGCATTTTTTTTGAAAAAGGTTCCCTCATGTTAAAACAAACCTTGCTCTATACTGGTAAAGCAAAATCTGTTTATACCACAGACAGTGCAGACCACCTGATTTTAGTCTTTCGTGATGATGCCTCTGCGTTCAATGGCGAAAAAATCGAACAACTAGATCGTAAAGGTAAGGTGAACAACCGTTTTAACGCCTTTATCATGGAAAAATTGGCTGAAGCGGGTATCGAAACTCACTTTGAAAAACTACTTACACCAACAGAAGTATTGGTGAAAAAGTTAGACATGATTCCTGTAGAGTGTGTTATTCGTAACTACGCTGCAGGTTCACTCTGCCGTCGTTTAGGTGTAGAAGAAGGTAAAGAACTGACTCCACCAACCTTTGAATTGTTCTTTAAAGATGACGCTCTTGGCGACCCAATGGTAAACGAATCTCAAGCAATTGCTTTAGGTTGGGCGAATGCTGAACAATTGGCAAAAATGAAAGAATTAACTTACCAAGTCAACGATGTATTAAAAGCATTGTTTGACGCAGGGAATATGATTTTGGTCGACTTCAAACTTGAGTTTGGCGTATTCCACGACCGTATTGTGTTAGGTGATGAGTTCTCTCCAGACGGTTGCCGTTTATGGGACAAAGACACCAAGAAAAAACTCGACAAAGACCGTTTCCGTCAAGGTTTAGGCGGTGTAGTTGAAGCTTATGAAGAAGTTGCTGCACGTTTAGGTATAAACTTAGACAATATCTAATTCAAGCTTTTCAATTTTCAAAAGCTGTATTGCACAAACCGAGCAACTTTGCTCGGTTTTTGTATTTTGCTGTATACCAAGCAAGTTTTAAATTAAATCAATGAAAAAAAATAAATCTTTGAAAACCACACCCAACCACAATACCCGATCTTCCCACTTTTTTAAATTTATCTGAATTTAAATTGCGTATTCTTTAATTCCGTGTATGCTTGTTGTCATACTAGAAAAATATGAAGTTCGTTTTAATCGTCTAAGTCCGTAGTTTTATTTTGTAATCCTTCGTTTGTTCAGATTTTAAGTCGCATTTTTTCCAAGTTATTCAAAATCTTTTTTAGATTGCAACATATTAAAATTCAGCAGGATATTTCCCTATGTCAAATCCGACAATGAAAGGCACGGTAAAGTGGTTTAACGAAACTAAAGGCTTTGGTTTTATTCAACCAGAATCTGGTCCAGATGTGTTTGCGCATTTTAGCGAAATCGCACACTCAGGCTTCAAGACTTTACACGAAGGTCAGCAAGTTGAGTTCAGCATTGCGCAAGGTCAAAAAGGCCCAAATGCTGTAAACATCAAACCGCTTTAAGCCTTTGAATGCAGACCTTAAGTCTGCAAGCAAAAGTAAAAAAAGCTCAAGTTGATTCTTGCGCTTTTTTTTTGCCCATACTTTTTGCAAATATCTTTTTCAGCTGTACCAAACCGCTTAGGATTGTGTCTGCTGCCAACGCCGTTGTTGTAAGCGCTCACCTTCCACCTCACGTTTATTACGTGCCGACTCATACAACTTTGTGCCTTTCAGTTCAGGCGGCAAATAGTCTTGTAACACAAAATGCTCGGGGTAATTGTGTGGATACAAATAATCTACCCCATAGCCTTGTTCTTTCATCAGTTTGGTCGGCGCGTTACGCAAATGCAGTGGCACAGGCAAGTTGGCGGTTTTTTCAGCCAAATTCATGGCTTTGTTAATCGCCAAATAAGTACTGTTACTTTTGGCACTGGTCGCCAAATATACTGCACATTGTCCTAAAATAATCCGTGCTTCAGGCATACCCAACACTTGTACCGAGCGGAAACATTCACCTGCCAATAACAAGGCATTCGGGTTGGAGTTACCTATATCTTCCGAAGCAGCTATCAGCATACGACGTGCAATAAAAATCGGATCTTCACCGCCTTTAAGCATACGTGCCATCCAGTACAATGCGGCATCGGGATCACTGCCACGAATTGACTTAATAAAAGCCGATACCAAATCATAATGTTGCTCGCCCGACTTGTCATAACGGGCAATGTTTTGCTGCGCGACCTTGACCACAATCGCGTTGGTGATGATATTTTCTACATCGGGTTCAAAGGTGCTTGCCACCAAGTCCAATAGATTCAAAGCCTTGCGTGCATCGCCTGCAGCAAACTGAATCAAGGCATCAAATTCTTCAATCTGAATATAACGGTCTTTTAAGAATTGATCTTGTAAAATGGCTTGGGTGAGCAAAGTCTGAATCGAATCGGCGTCTAAAGCCTTTAAAGTATAGACCTGACAACGTGAGAGCAGTGCGCTATTGACTTCAAAAGATGGATTTTCAGTGGTCGCACCAATTAAGGTGATTTTGCCCTTTTCCACCGCATTTAATAAAGCATCTTGCTGCGACTTATTAAAACGATGAATTTCATCAATAAATACCACTGGTGTGAGCAAATCACCGCCTTCGGCAATAATTTCACGCAGCTCTTTGACCCCAGTATTTAATGCAGAAAGGCTGATAAAAGGACGATCTACCGCCTGCGCCAACAGCAAAGCAATGGTAGTTTTCCCCACCCCGGGTGGCCCCCAGAAAATAATCGACGGCAAATGCCCCTGATCAATCATTTGGCGTAACGGCGCTTGCTCACCTAAAAGATGATCTTGACCAATAATTTGCGCTAAATCGCGTGGGCGCAAACGCTCAGGCAGTGGAATATGACTCTCTGACATCTTGTTATTTCTTTACTTGACTTCAACCTAGTCTACTATGATCTCAAGCTTTGGAGTATTTCTAATCGTGCCGTTTTATCTCTAAAACGCGACTCACGGTTTATTCTGCAATATGAATTAACGCACCCAACGCACCACGTAATCTTCTATGTCTTCTTCTGCAACATCCAGTTCTGAAATACAACGCCCTGCCGCAGATTTTTTGGCTTTAATCACACTTTGGCGTGAGCCCGTATTTAAGTAATGCCAAGATGGCAAATTTTTGCCCTGTTTTAAACGACGATAGGCACAACTTGGCGGCAACCAGTGAATTTTTTCTAGTTTTTCGGGGGAAAGTTGAATGCAATCGGGCACAAAGTCAAAGCGATTGGCATAATCTGAACAACGTGCTGTGTTACAGTCCAGTAACTTGCACGCCACTTTGGTATAGGCCATTTCTTGCGTGTCTTCATCTTCTAGTTTGACCAAACAGCATAAACCGCAACCATCGCATAAGGCTTCCCATTCCGCAGTATTTAAGGCATTCAGCGGATAGTTTTTCCAAAATTCAGGTCGTAATTGATCAGACATAGCGCACAGAAAATAACAAAACTGCGTCATTATAACAGCCTTGTTTCAACTTGTTGCTTTTGTTTAGTCTTTAAATGAATCAAACACTTAACTCAAACAACTGAACATTTAATACACAAAAACAAAACAGTGTGCTGCGTTCAGCCCCCTATACTAAATCCAGAAGCTATAAAAACACATGGAGAACAATTATGTTTCGTTGGGCTATAATCTTCGCAGTGATTGCGTTAATCGCGAGTTTACTTGGTTTTGGTGGTGTCGCAGGTTTATCCAAAGACTTTGCCATTATTTTATTGGTGATTGCTGTGATTTTAGCAATTGTTGGTTTCCTCTCTCGCGGCAAAGTCTAGTGATCTCGTCTATAGACTTGTAAATTTGTTAAAAAAAGAAGGATTGATTCCTTCTTTTTTTATATGTGCTTTTTACGCAACAGATGGCAATTGGGGCGTTTTTAAAATATTTTCTCACATTTATAGGCAGTATTTGCCCTGTTTTTAAAAATGCGTGCCATATTATTATGCTTTAATCATGGCATTGAAAACGATAAGGGATAAGACATGGCTTTAGCAATCAAAACTCGCGAAATTGAATATACGGCTGCAGATGGCAGCAAACTGATCGGTTATTTTGCTGCACCAGAAGCAGCTCAAGCTGTCGCGGGGGTGATTGTCGCACCTGAATGGTGGGGACGTAACGAATATACCGAACAACGCGCGCGTGAATTGGCTGAACATGGTTTTGCAGCCTTAGCGATTGATATGTATGGCGATAAAAAAGTCACCACCACCGCAGCCCAAGCCAATGAATGGATGATGCAAACTTTTGCAGATGCCGACACAATTGTGACTCGTGCGTCTGCAGCTTTGGACACTTTAGCAGCCCAACCTGAAGTAAATCGCGATAAACTCGCTGCAATTGGTTTCTGTTATGGCGGCAAAGTTGTACTGGATTTGGCTCGTTCTGGCGCAGCATTAAAAGCCGTGGTGACCTTCCACGCCAACCTCAGCCCGAAAGCCCCCGCACAACAAGGTCAGGTTCAAGCTGAGATTTTGGTGTTGCATGGTGAACTGGACAGCATGGTAACTTTAGACGACGTCGCAAGTTTCCGTGAAGAAATGCACGCGGCTCAAGTAGAGCATGAAGTGATTATTTTTGAAGATGCCAAACACGGCTTTAGTAACCCTCAAGCCGATGAACGTGCCAAAGCCAATGGGGTCGATTTAGGCTACAACGCATCGGCAGAGCAACAAGGTTTAGCTGCCATGTATGAAGTATTGGATCGTCGTTTAGCAGATTAATCTGCTGTTCAAATTTCGCAGCATATACTCAACGCAAGCCAAGAAAATTTTAAAGAAGAGGATATAACAATGACTGAGCAATGCCCTTATTGCAATTTTGATGATTATGATGTTTTGGCAAAAAATGAATTTGGGGTAATTTTACCTGAACCCAATGCCCTGTCTAAAGGACATTGCGTGATCATTCCGCTACGTCACGTCGGCTCTTTTTTTGACATTACAGACAAAGAACGTAAAAGTTTATTGTCTTTATTAGAATTGGCGCGCAATGAGTTGCAATTGCGTCATCAACCTGCAGGTTTCCATGTGGGTTTTAATGATGGCGATGTATTTGATGCCAAATCTGAGCATTTACACATCCACATTATTCCACGCTACGAAGGTCAGACCTTAAAATTGGATAACCGTTGGGGTATGAGCGGTCAAATTTAAACCACGACTCGTTTTATCCCAAACTAAGTGAAACAAAACCTAAAGAAGAAGATGCAAGCTCATCTTCTTTTTTTTATGCACGTAATTCCCACGCCAGTTTGGCTATACTAAGCCGCTACTTTACAAACTGGGTTCGCATGACTGCTTTTTCATTTTCCGATGCTCTCCTCACATGGTTCGATCAACACGGACGCCATGACCTGCCGTGGCAAGTCGCCGATGATCCTTATGCGGTGTGGGTGTCTGAAATCATGCTGCAACAAACTCAGGTCAAAACCGTATTGCAATATTTTGAGCGTTTTTTGCAGCGCTTTCCGACAGTGCAAGATTTAGGACGCGCAACTTGGGATGAAGTTGCACCATATTGGGCAGGTTTAGGCTATTACGCCCGCGCCCGTAACTTGCACAAAGCAGCAGCCATTGTGGCTCAACAAGGATATTTTCCAAACACACTAGAACAGTGGATGGCTTTGCCGGGCATTGGTCGCTCTACGGGCGGTGCCATGATGTCGCTGGGTTTACGCCAATACGGCGTGATTATGGATGGCAACGTCAAACGGGTGTTGGCACGTTTTTTTGCTATTGAAGACGATTTATCTAAACCTGTGCATGAACGTGCCATGTGGCAACTGGCAGAACAACTCTGCCCCGAAGTGCGTAATCACGACTATACACAAGCTATTATGGATTTGGGTGCCACCATTTGTACCCCAAAAAAACCACTGTGCTTATATTGCCCGATGCAACAACACTGCAAAGCACATCAACAAGGTTTAGAACAGGAATTGCCCTTTAAAAAACCAAAAAAAGCTGTGCCTGTTAAAGCTGCACACGTCTTGGTGCTGCAATGTGCTGATCAATGGTTGTGGCAACAACGTCCCAATACAGGACTTTGGGGTGGACTCTGGTGTTTGCCTGTCATTGAAGATGCACAAGCTTTTGAACAACTGTGTCAACGCTTGCACCTTAAACACGTAAAGCAACGTGCACAGATTTCGCATAGCTTTACCCATTTCACTTGGCAGCTTGAAGCTGTTTGTTTTCAGATCGATGCTGATTTACAAGAACACTTGGCAATTGAACTGAATGGAGAGTGGCATAGTCCGCAACACGCCAGCGATTTAGGCATTCCAACCGCCATGAAAAAATTGATCTCAGCAATCAATCTGTGACATAGTCAAGCATCGTGATGAATGAAAATTTTGCTTTCACTGCCATTACAAGGATGTCTTATGTTTCGATGGATTGCTGTTTTAAGCCTGTCACTCTTCACTTTATTGATTGCGGCCTGTAGTTCTACACCGAAACGTCCCAGTTCCCCACTCCCGCCTGCCTTGGTGCAAAAACTCAATCAAATGAGTTTAAAAAACCGCTTACCCATTCCTGTACAGGGCATTAAAGCGCATCAATTGAATGACACTTGGGGCGCATCTCGTAGTCGCGGACGTTTACATGAAGGCATCGACATCATTGCTCCGAAAGGCAGCAAAGTGTATAGCGCCACAGAAGGTTTAATTGCAGACTTACGCGATAATCGCTTAGGTGGTAAAGTAATTTGGATATTAGGGCCTGCAGGCACTTGGCATTATTATGCACACTTAGATGGACACAAACGCGGTTTAAACGTGGGCGATTATGTCAAGGCAGGAACGCATATTGGCTATGTCGGCAATACAGGCAACGCCCAACACACTGCTGCACATTTGCATTACGGACTTTATTTAAATGGTAAAGGACGCGGCGCGGTCAACCCTTATCCTTATTTACGTTAATTTTGTTAGGAACATTTCATGTCTGATGCCTTGATAAATCGATTGGTGGAATTTGCAGAATCTGGCAATCAACAAAAAATTGTATTGGCCGGACAAGTCCATCAAGGCTGGGTCATGGAAATTACTGAAGATGCCCTGCTCATCAGCACAGGTTATTCAGATAAAGTCGGTAAAGACAACTGGATTTCCTTTCACGATCTGCAACAGGCAGAACTATATTATTGGGATAACCAACATGACCAATGGGCAACTTTTCAGCTTTAAGTCCGTCCCATTCACATCTATTCATCTATCTATTCAACAAGGAGCATGACCCATGACGATACAACGCTGTGGCTGGTGTTCCGATGATCCGCTCTATATTGCCTATCATGATTTAGAGTGGGGACGAGCTGTATTTACCGAAGCGCATTTATTTGAAATGCTGTGTTTAGAAGGACAGCAAGCGGGCTTGTCTTGGATTACTGTATTAAAAAAACGTGAAGCGTATCGTCAGCATTTTTTCCAATACAGCATTGCTGAAATTGCAGCCCTCAGTGATGACGATATCGCACTTAAATTACAAGATGCTGGATTGATTCGACATCGAGGTAAATTACAAGCGATTCGTGACAACGCACGGGCATGGCAGAAACTAAAAGACGCCGATATAAACGTCGTGACTTGGCTTTGGGATTTTGTCGCTCAACAACCTTTTAGGAATGATGTGCCTGACTATCGTCTTGCACCTGCACAAACCGACGCCAGTGTTGCCATGTCGAAAGCCCTAAAGAAAAATGGTTTTAAATTTGTAGGCCCGACCACCTGCTATGCTTTTATGCAAGCTGTAGGCATGGTCGATGATCATGAAAATCACTGTCACTTTAAAACAACATCTTAAAGCAACATCCAAGCTTTAGTATTCAAAACTGCTCAACCCATAATAGCAAGATCACCAATCAATACAGTCAGCCTTATGACAAGGACGGTGCAATATGAGTAATACCATTCGAGCCTATGCCGCAATGCAGGCAGGTGAAGCCCTGCAAGCCTATCAATTTGATGCGGGTGAACTGCAGGCGCATCAGGTAGAAGTCAAAGTCGAATATTGTGGCTTATGCCATTCCGATCTTTCAGTCATTCAAAATGACTGGCATTCCTCAGTATATCCTGTGGTGGCAGGACATGAAATTATTGGCACAATTACTCAATTGGGCAGTGAAGCCAAAGGCTTAACCGTGGGGCAACGTGTAGGCATTGGCTGGACTGCAGACAGTTGCCAACACTGCGATGCCTGTATTGCAGGCGAACAAGTGCTGTGCAGCAATGGCACCACCGCAACCATTGTGGGACATGCAGGTGGTTTTGCCGATAAAGTCCGTGCAGGTTGGCAGTGGGTCATTCCATTACCCGATGAGGTCGATCCTGTCAGTGCAGGGCCTTTGCTCTGTGGTGGAATTACCGTATTTGATCCGATCTTGAAACATCAAATTCAGGCAGTACATCATGTTGCGGTGATTGGTATTGGTGGCTTGGGGCATATCGCCATCAAATTATTAAAAGCATGGGGCTGTGAAATTACGGCGTTCAGTTCCAATCCAGACAAAACCGCAGAATTACTGGCTATGGGTGCATACCATGTAGTGAACAGCCGTGATGCTGCTGCCCTTAAAACCCAGCGTGGCAAGTTTGACCTGATTTTAAGTACGGTAAACGTAAGCTTGGACTGGAATGCTTATTTAAGTACGCTTGCACCACATGGCACTATTCACATGCTAGGTGTAGCGCTAGAACCCATGCAAATTAAGGCGGGCAGCTTAATTGGCGGTGCAAAATCGGTTACTGGTTCATCGACAGGTTCGCCTGCAGCGCTGCGTCAATTACTACAATTTGCCGCACGCAAACAGATTGCCCCACAGGTGGAAGTTTTTCCGATGTCACAGATCAATCAGGCAATTGAACATTTGCATCAGGGCAAGGCACGCTATCGGGTGGTGTTAAAGGCCGACTTTGACTGATTTTTAAGATAAGTCATGTCCAATTTAACGGTCTTGCTCATCTCAGATGGGCAAGATTTATGTATAAAAAATGTTTTAGATATTCAGTCTGTTATAGAATAAACTGCGTAAGCAGCATATATTAAAAAGTTGATAAGCAGCATATATTAAAAAGTTGAATCGACACAGGCTGCAAAGCCACGTGCCAAACTAGAAAAGTCTGTGAAAAAGTCTGCTAAGATGAATGCTGCTTTTTTAACTATAAAATGAATTTGAGAAAACCTATGAGTAAAGCCTTACCCATCGCTGTTGCTGTAATTTTAGGCGGTGCTGCACTTGTTCCTGTTTATTATGCCTCTCAAAACCCAGCAGTGGCGACCTCTAAAGCGTCGGCAAATGCTTCTGCGGTTGAAAAAATCAGCTACGCTTTGGGTTATGAAGTGGCACATCAAACCCCACCAGAGCTAGACATCAACAGCTTTGTAACAGGTGTGCGTGAAGGTCATGCGCGTAAACAACCTGCCTACACCGAAGAAGAATTACAAAAAGCTTATGAGCAATTTCAGCAAGAGTTGCAACAAAAACAAGCCACTCAAGCGCAAGCTGCACAAACAGCCAGTGATTCATTCTTAACTGAAAATGGCAAAAAAGCAGGCGTACAAACCACAGCTTCAGGTTTGCAATATCAAGTGATTAAAGAAGGCACGGGTAAACAACCTACGGCAAGCTCTGTGGTCAAAGTGCACTACACGGGTAAACTGGTCGATGGCAAAGTATTTGACAGCTCAGTGCAACGTGGTGAGCCAATTGAATTCCCTCTGAATCAAGTCATTACCGGCTGGACTGAAGGTTTACAGCTGATGAAAGAAGGTGGTAAAGCTACGTTGTATATTCCATCAAAACTGGGCTACGGCGAACAAGGTGTACCCGGCATGATTCCTGCCAACAGCACTTTAATTTTTGATGTTGAACTGATTGAAGTGAAATAACAACATCACCCTTTCAGGAGAGCTTGGCTCTCCTGTATGGTCTTAGGACGTAAAGAATGAAAAAACACCTTGCCCTTGTGTGTATCGCACTGCTCAGCAATGGCAGTTTTGCCAAAACCGTAACTAATAAAAGTCCTGTTGCAGATCAGGTCGGTTATAGCTTTGGTTATTTAATGGGGCGCAGTAATGCGGAAACCTTAAAAGATATTGATATCGAAGCCTTTATTGCTGGCTTAGAAACGGCAACTCGAGACCAAACTGCTAGTTTAAGTGATGAAGAAATGGCACGCGTGCTGACTCAATTCAAAAAGCAGGCCGAAGCCAAACAACTGATGGAGCTTAAAAAAGTAGCCGATAGCAATGCCAAAATTGGAGAAGCCTTTTTAAACTMAAATGCCAAAAAAGCAGGTGTCCAAGTCACCAAATCTGGACTGCAATATCAAGTATTACAAGCGGGTTCGGGCAAATCCCCCAAAGCCACCTCTACCGTTAAAGTGCATTATGAAGGTCGTTTAATTGATGGTACGGTATTTGACAGCTCCATTGCTCGTGATCAGGCTGCTGAATTTCAGGTGAGTCAAGTCATTCAGGGCTGGACAGAAGGTTTACAACTAATGAAAGTCGGTGCCAAATACCGCTTCTTCATTCCTGCTGCATTGGCCTACGGTCAAATTGGCTCAGGTGATGCCATTGAGCCAAACAGTACACTTATTTTTGATGTGGAACTCTTAGAGATTTTAAAATAATCACCGCTCACACTTTTGATCAAGCGCTGAGAGAAAAATACCGCAATTTAAATTGCGGTATTTTTTTACTTTGATGTTTGGGATGCATTCAACAGCGATTTCTGTATTTATGGTTTTAAATGACGTGGTCTAAAACCTGTTGCCAATAAACCAATCGCATACGCCAGTACCCCTACCACACATAGTGCAGTCACTTCAGCGACACGCATCCACTGTGATACATCACCGTTATACCAAGTTAAGGCGTACCACAACGCAGCAATCATCACCGCATTGGCAACGGAAAATTGCAGAATAAGTTTTTTCCAGTGTGCACCAAAACGGAAAATCTTACGCTGATGCAAATAAAAATACAGCATGCCAGCATTGACCAAAGCCGAACCTGATGATGCCAATGCCAATGCCATGTGTTCTGCTTGCCAGTCAATCAGTTTAAAGAAGCCAATAAACACCACGTTTAAAATCGCATTGGCAGCCACAGCCATTAAACCCACRCGTACTGGCGTTTTGGTGTCTTGCTGTGCATAAAAACCTGGTGCAAAGACTTTAATTAGCATGAATGAAATCACCCCTGCACTCATACATTGCAAGGCCAAAGCGGTCATTTGCGTATCTTGGAAGGTAAACTGACCACGCTCAAACAAGGCTTGGATAATAGGCGTTGATAACATAAACAGTGCAATACTAGCAGGGACACCTACCAAAATAATCACTCGTGCAGCCCAGTCCATCATGCCGCGGAATTTATCCATATTCTGTTCTGCATGACGCGCAGACAGTGACGGTAAAATCACTGTACCAATCGCGACACCAATTAAGCCCAAAGGCAGCTCGGTCATACGTTCCGCACTATACAACCACGACACCGAACCATCCTGCATAAAAGATGCCCAAATGGTGTTGAGTAACAGGTTAATTTGCGTGACCGATACCCCAAACAAAGCAGGCAGCATCAGCTTCATAATCCGATCCACACCTTCGTGTTTAAAATCAACCTTGGGTGGAATCAGCAGTTTTTTACGCCACAATTCAGGAATTTGAATCGCAAGTTGCAAAGCCCCCGCAATAATCACCGCCCAACCCAGTGCCATAATTGGCTCTGCCATGTACGGTGTGAGCCATAACGCACCTGCTATCATCGCCACATTCAGCAATACAGGCGCAAAGGCAGGCGTGGTAAATGAGCCATAGCTATTCAAAATACTGCTGGCAAATGCCGTCAGCGACATAAACAACAAATAAGGAATGGTCAGGCGGAACATATCGGTGGCCAACGCAAATTTTTCAGGGTCGCTATGGAAACCTGGTGCGTAGATATACATCACCGCAGGCGCAGCCACCATGGCGGCAAAGGTTAGCCCTGTCATTACCGTCATTAAGCAGCCAAAAACCCGACTAATTAAAATTTGCACTTCGGCATGGGTGCGGCTGGTTTTATATTCGGTCAATACAGGAATAAAAGCCTGCGAAAATGCCCCTTCTGCAAACAATCGCCTGAAAAAGTTGGGGATTCGAAACGCCACCACAAAGGTATCGAAATCTTTACCTGCACCAAACACATTCAGCAACACCACATCACGGACTAATCCTAGCACCCGTGACAGCATGGTCATTGCACTGACAATAAAGGTCGATCGCCAAAGCGCCATCGTTACCACCCAATCAAAAATTTAGTCGCTATTGTAATCAAAGCATCAACAAAGTTTTGTTATTGATTGATCAATTTTTCCTGTGATGCCGAAGCTTTAAGTTGAGATAACTGTTCACGAAAATACGGCCAGTCAAAATACGGCCCCGGATCAGTTTTGCGTCCCGGTGCAATATCGGAATGTCCTGCAATATGCTGTTGAATACTCGGATAGGCCTGCTGCAAACTGTGTACCACCTGCACCAAACTCTGATATTGCGCTGTTTCAAAAGGCAAGTCATCACTGCCTTCTAACTCTATCCCAATTGAATAGTCATTACATTCAGGCTGTGCCAAATAACTAGAACGCCCCGCATGCCACGCCCGATATGCAAAATTAACAAATTGCAGTACCTCGCCTGTTCTTAAAATCAGCAAATGTGCCGAAACCTGCATGCCCTGAATAGTCTGAAAATAAGGATGCTGCGACCAATCCAATTGGTTCTGGAAAAATTGCTCAATATAACCGCCACCAAATTGTGACGGCGGCAAACTAATATTGTGAATGACCAGCAATTGAATCTCTTGGTCAGTCGGACGTGCGTTGAAATTCGGAGATGGGACTTGTCTTGCACCCAATAATTGACCCTCAACCACCTGAAACGACGGCACATGCTGCATAAGGCAATCCCCAAATCATTAGAATAGAAAACTAGAACAGAAATTTCAGTTTAATGCCAACACGTGACAATGAACATCTTAAATTGCACACGATCATGGCTAAAAAACACATCCAGACGCAGAACAGTGTTAATATAACGCGCAATTTTCATGGGCAAGATCGACACGGAAAATCTTATGAGCATCTCTCCAGCTTTGCTTGAACAATCCATCCGAATCAATATTCAGCAAGCCTTGCAAGAAGATATTGGCGATGGTGATATTACCGCATTATTGACCCCTGAAGATGAGCAGGCCACTGCTACGATTATTAGCCGTGAAGATATGATTTTGGCAGGTCAACCGTGGGTCAATGCCCTGATTCAAGCATATGATGCCAATGTGCAAGTCACGTGGTTAAAAAATGATGGGGACCGTGTTGCTGCCAATGAAGCCTTTTTGAAATTGGCAGGTTCTGCACGCAGCCTGTTAACCGTAGAACGCCCTGCGCTGAATTTTGTGCAAACCCTGTCTGCTGTTGCGACCAAAACCGCAGCCTATGTACAACAACTTGAAGGCTTAAACACTAAACTGCTAGATACCCGTAAAACCTTACCGGGTTTACGCATTGCACAAAAATATGCTGTCTCGGTCGGTGGTGGACAAAACCATCGTTTAGGTTTGTTTGATGCCTTTTTGATTAAAGAAAATCACATTATGGCAGCAGGTGGCATTACTCAAGCAATTGCCAAAGCACATGCAATTGCTCCGGGCAAACCTGTAGAAGTTGAAGTGGAAACTTGGGATGAACTGAATCAAGCCCTTGAAGCCAATGCTGATATTGTAATGTTGGATAACTTTAGCCAGCAACAAATGATTGAGGCGGTCAAGCATGTAGCAGGTCGTTGCAAACTTGAAGCGTCAGGCAACATCACCATTGAAAATTTACGTGAAGTGGCCAGCACAGGTGTAGATTATATTTCGATGGGTGTTTTAACCAAAGACGTCAAAGCTGTGGATTTATCAATGCGTTTTAATGCGTAAACGATTGCTTTTAAATTTAAGGGTGCAATCTGCGCCCTTAATTTTTTCCAAAAATTGATTTTGAGGAGGCCTATGAGCCTCCTTTTTTATGCCTCAATTTTGAATTTAATCATCGTTCTTGTCGTTGTCGTTGTCGTTGTCGTTGTCGTTGTCGTTGTCGTTGTCGTTGTCGTTGTCGTTGTCGTTGTCGTTGTCGTTGTCGTTGTCGTTGTCGTTGTCGGAAGCTTGACCGAGTACACTACGATTGTCTTCATTTTCACGTTCAGTACGTGAATCACATGCAGTTAAAAACAACATCATGGCAGACATTACAATAATCAGTAGCTTCATGCTTTCTTCCTCTTTTCATACAGTTTTCCATCTTAAAAGAACCCATCCTAAAATATTGTAGCTTTTTGCTTCACGCCTTCTATCCCAACCCACGCGTCATCCATAAAAAAACGCATCCGAAGATGCGTTTTGAACAGTGCTGCAATCTTAGAAAACTTGGCTTACCAGCCCAAAGCCTGCTGCTGTTTTTTCACCAATTCCTGAATGCCTTTTTCTGCCATTTCTAACATGGCATTGCACTGCTCGCGAGTAAACGGCTTGTCTTCAGCAGTCCCCTGAATTTCAATAAATTCACCTGCTTGGGTCATCACCACGTTTAAATCGGTCTGGCAATTGGAATCTTCTTCATAGCACAAATCCAATAACACTTGGTCTTGGTATATACCTACAGAAATTGCAGCCACTAAACCCTTTAATGGATCATGCTTAATTTTTTTCTTCTCTAGCAACACATTCATGGCATCAATCAATGCCACTGCTGCACCTGTAATGGCTGCCGTACGCGTACCACCATCGGCCTGAATCACATCGCAGTCAATAGTAATGGTGTTTTCGCCCAATTTTTTCAAATCGACCATAGCACGTAAGCTACGACCAATTAAGCGCTGAATTTCCTGTGTACGCCCGCTTTGTTTACCACGTGCCGCTTCACGGTCACTACGGGTATGCGTTGAACGTGGCAACATGCCATATTCTGCAGTTACCCAACCTTGTCCCTGCCCTTTTAAAAAACGAGGTACAGAGTTATCAATACTTGCAGTACACAAAACTTTGGTATGACCAAACTCTACCAACACTGAACCTTCAGCATAGCGAGTATAGTTACGGGTAATTTTTACCTCACGTAATTGATCTAAAGCTCGTTGGTCAATACGCATAATGTGTCCTATTTTTGACTCAAATAAATTGCCCGCAAGTATAACAGATGCCACCGCGCAGGTCGCTTATCCAAAGCTTGTCGTGTTCTGTTTCGGTAAATTTTAGCTGTATTTTATAAGGTAGCTTCATTCATCTTTTAGTATTATCCTGAAACACAGGTTTTTGTTAGACTGCGTGGCACTGGCAGAATCAGGAAATACAATGTCGATTCGGGAAGAACGAAAACAACAAAGTCGTCAGGCAATTTTTGATGCAGTGCTACACCTCAGCAGCGCAGGGCGTTCATTTAGTAGCATTAGCTTAAGAGAAATTTCACGACAGATTGGACTCGTGCCCACCGCGTTTTATCGGCATTTTCAAGATATGGATGAATTGGGGCTAGATTTGGTCGATCAAGTTGCCTTGCACATTAAAGGGATTTTAAATCAATTGGGTCAAGACTATTTGTACCAACCCAATGCACAGACCGAAACGGCACTGACCCTGTTTTTTAAATCGGTCGATCATCACCCACAACAATGGATTTTTTTAATTTCCGAACGCTGGGGCGGTTCCGCTGTTTTACGCCAAGCCATTGCCCGTGAAATTGATTTTTTAATTGAAGATTTAGCCAATGAATTACAACGGGTCGAAAGTTTACAACAGTTTCAGCATGCTGAAGACTTTCACATTCTGGCCAATATTTTAATTAATTTATTGTTAAATTGGGCAATGAGCTGGATTTGTTTAGAACGCCAATTTGAAGCCGAAAAACTACCAGAACAACAGCAGCGTTTTATTCAACAAACCATTACCCAAGTACATTTATTATTTCGCGGCGTTTATCACTGGCAACGTCCACAGCCTGTCACAGATTAAACATACAACAAGCTTTTAACCTGCATTAAAAAACCGCAATGACATTGCAATCATTGCGGTTTTTAGCGATGCGCTGCCAATTCGGCATCACATCATCTTGTTATTGCATCTACTTATTTCTTGGCTTTACGCTCTTGATCAACCAAGTAGTTCACCACCTGAATCACTTTACCGTTATCGCCCTGCACAATGTATTTACCATTCACCACTACCGCAGGCACACCCGTCAATTGGTACTGACGCGCCAATTGTTTAGCTTGTGAAATTTTAGAGGTGATCGCAAACGAGTTAAACATACTGTTAAATTTCGCTTCAGGTACACCATATTTCACAAAGAATTTAGCTTGTGATTGCTGGTCAAAAATTTGCTGACCTTTGTCATGGATGGCATGGAAAAGTGGCAAGTGAGTTTTCTTGCGCACACCCAAAGCTTCAGACACATAATAACCACGTGCATTCATTTCCCAAACAGGATTCATAGCCGCAGGGGTACGCACAAAATTCACATCTTTAGGTAACTGGCGTAACCATGTTTGCATATATGGTTCTAAAGTAAAGCAGTGACCACAGCCATACCAAAAGAACTCACGCACTTCAATTTTACCCGGTACATCGACCTTACCTGGGTTAGCGACAACGCTATAATCTTTACCTGCTACAAAATTTGCCGCCATAGTGCTACCAGAAATAGCAAAGATGGCAGTTGCCAAACTACCTAAAAGGAATTTTTTCATTGCGTTTATAATCCTCTAAATCATTCTGTTTAGTGTATGGCAACACTATAAATCAATTATGCCGATTTCGTTTTCCTTCTGTGAACTTTTTTACAGCTTTTATCGCTTTTTCTAGAATTAACGCTACACTAGGATTTATACATATTTTTACCATCATCACGATTAAATTGAGGTGACACCCATGTCGCATTTGAATGTTGATCCACAAGAAATTGCCAAATTTGAAGCATTTGCTGCCATATGGTGGGATCAGCATTCCGAGTTCCGCCCTCTGCACATGATTAATCCACTACGTTTAAACTGGATTGATGAACACGCAGGCGGCTTGGCAGGCAAAAAAGTACTGGATGTCGGCTGCGGTGGCGGTATTTTGGCTGAAAGTATGGCGCGTCGCGGTGCCAATGTGCTTGGAATCGATATGGGCGAGGCACCTTTAAACGTGGCACGTCTGCATGCAGAACAAGAAGGTGTACAAAATATTGAATATCGCCAAATTCCTGTTGAGCAACTGGCTAATGAGCAAGCTGGTCAATACGACGTGGTGACCTGTATGGAAATGTTAGAGCACGTACCCGACCCTGCCTCAATTATTCAAGCCTGCCAAAAGCTGGTCAAGCCAGGTGGTCATGTATTCTTCTCCACTATTAACCGCAATCCAAAATCCTACTTATTTGCCATTATTGGTGCAGAATACGTGCTGCGCATGCTGGCCAAAGGCACACACGATTATCATAAATTTATTAAACCATCTGAATTGGCACATGACATTCGCCAAGCAGGCTTAAAACTAAAAGATATGACGGGCTTACACTACAACCCGCTCACCAAGCGCTATTGGTTAGCACCAAATGTGGATGTGAACTACATGGTCTACACGGTCAACGAGGCAACAAAATGAAGGCGGTTTTATTTGACCTCGATGGTACCTTAATTGATACCGCTGCAGATTTTATTCGTATCATTCAAGATATGTGCCGCGACAAAGGCTCTGAAATAGTGGCAGCAGACGCCATTCGCACACAGGTATCTGAAGGTGCACGGGCAATGGTCAAACTGGTCTACCCAGAACTTGAGGTAGATGACCCTGTATTTCTGGCCCATCGACAGCGTTTTTTAGACCTGTACGGCGCAGATATTGCAGTCGAAACTGATCTGTTTGAAGGCATGTATCCCTTGCTTGAAGCGTTGGAACAACGTCAAATTCCGTGGGGCATTGTGACCAATAAACCGCGTTGGCTTAGCGAAGCGCTGCTCAAAGCACTGAATTTAACTGAACGCTGTGCCGTTTTGGTCTGCCCTGAAGATGTTAGCCGTACCAAACCAGACCCAGAACCTATGTATTTGGCGGCCAAACAGATTGAAATTGCCCCAGAACATTGTATTTATGTAGGCGACCATCCACGTGATATAGATGCTGGTCGTCATGCCAATATGTATACGATTTTAGCCGCTTACGGTTATTTACCGTTACAACACAAAGATGACTTAACAGCATGGCAAGCAGATTGTATAGTAGATTCAGTGACTGAATTACATACGGTTTTAAACAAAATGGTGTTACAGGTTAGTACGCAAAACAGCAGCACCAATACTTGAATCTATTCTGCAAAGCGATGACATGAAACTCAACCCATAAGCAATCAGAAATGAACAGGAGGGAGCCCATGAAATATTCAGAATATCAACCTCGTCCCGATCTTCTCAAAGATCGTATTATCCTCATTACAGGTGCGGGTGATGGTATTGGACGAGCGGCTGCCCTCAGTTATGCACTACACGGAGCAACCGTGGTACTGCATGGTCGTACTCTCAATAAACTTGAAGTCATTTATGACGAAATTGAAAGTTTAGGTGCACCGCAACCTGCAATTTTGCCACTACAGCTTTCGAGTGCTTCACCGCGAGATTATGAATTACTAGTCGATACCCTAGACAAACAATTTGGACGTTTGGATGGTATTTTGMATAATGCGGGCATTTTGGGTGAACGAACTGAGTTAGCGAATTACCCTGCCGATGTTTGGGATGATGTCATGGCCGTGAATTTACGTGCGCCATTTGTACTCACTCAGGAATTACTGCCGCTTTTGGCAAAATCGGAACATGCTTCAGTGGTGTTTGCCAGTTCAGGTGTAGGTCGTGAATCACGTGAACGCTGGGGTGCTTATTCGGTGTCTAAAATTGCAATTGAAGCAGTGAGTCAATTATTTGCCAAAGAAAACGTGCATCCGAATATTCGCTACAACTGCATTAACCCGGGCGCAACCCGCACGGCCATGCGCGCCAAAGCCTATCCAAATGAAGATCCAAAAACTTTACCTACACCCGATGCCATCATGCCGGCCTATTTATATTTAATGGGCGATGACAGTTTGCACATGAATGGTCAAAGTATTGATGCACAGGATTAGTCCTGTCATTTAATTCTAAGAAAGGAAGCATTTGCTTCCTTTTTTATGAACTTGACCTAGCATATTGCCAATTTTTGCACATTGATTTGCGATAAAATGGCATCACACAAGCATTTTCAGGTTTTTATGCTGCCTCTTTTTGACAGCACAAAGCCTGATTGCCATGCTTCCACATTTCAATTCAACCTCAACGATGCAGAGAGCAACATGACTGAATTAAACAACATCACCGTGACACCACTTGAAGATGGTATGGTGTCTTTATTCATTGATGGTCAGCCTATTTCTGAAAAATATGGCATGAAGTTTGAAGCCAGCATCGTAGATGACATTCAGACACTCGACAACGGTCAGAAAATCAAACTGTTTGATCAGTTTGTGTTTTCACATATCGATCTTAATTTTGAACATGCTTACTACTATGTTACAGGCATTGAGAAATTGGACGATGCCTACAAAGTGGTTAAAAACTTTGTTTATCGTATTAAAATTGAAGGGCAACCTGAAATTGAACACGTGATTACCAAACAAGGTACACCAATGAGTACTGAAGATGTGCGCGAATTTATCAATGCACATATTCAAAAATCACTGACCGACTACACCGACTTAAACTATGCCTATTAAGCAAAAATCACGGCAACAGCGGAAACAATCGTTTTATTGGATTGATTTTATAAAATTAAACGGTTTCATAAATTAACATGCATCACCTATGCTTGATGCATCTCCCCAACAAGCATTAGGTAAATTGTGATGACTGATATTCAACGTAAAACTGCCGTGATTCAAAGTATTGAAAGCTTACAATTAGGTCAGCATTTAATTGTGGCTTTGGATGATCGTGAAACAGCCGAAAGTATTGCCATCGCTGTGCAATCATTACAAGGCTTAACTGAACATTGGAACTAGAGCAGACCATAGCAGTACGCTGCTATGGTGATGCCTCATCCTTTCCTTAGCACAACGAAAAGCATCCTGCCCCTATTTTCTAAGCAATACATGCTGCAAATTTCGTATTTTGTCGCATAATAGAATCAATACGACGCTGCATCCTGCAGATGCGTATTTAAAAAATTCATGTGCTTTCTTCACAGTTTCTCTGCATTTAATAGCTAAAGTATGAACTGTGAAATAGAGATAAAAGATGAGGGGTTTACATGAAAAAGATTTTGACAGTTCTGGCAATGTCTTTCAGTGCTTTACTAAGCAGCAATTTTGCAACTGCCGCTCCTCAATTTGATCGAGACTCTGCTGACCATCCTCGTAACCAAGCACACAATAAACGTGAATTTCGTGGTGATTTTGAAGAGCGCATGCAAGACAAACGCCGCATGCGTGAAGAACGTGGTGTGAAACGTCTACAGCAACATAAATGGCAAACGGGTTATGTCATGCCGCAGCATTATCGTGGCAATGGTTATAAAGTCGATTATCAGGAACATAACTTGCCCCGCCCTGAACGCAAACAGCAATGGTACAAAATTAACCAAGACTACATTTTGGTCGATGTCGAAAATCACCATATTTTACGTATCGCAGGTTTATAGATCTACTCGCTACACAATAGCTAAATACATAGCCCAAAGACCTCTTTGGGCTTTTTTATAGGATAATGTCCTGCGTAGGCTCTCCTTGTTTTCTCCATAAAATTCACAATTCACCTCTATTTCCACCATCGTTTATCTTGAGTATTTGATTAATTTGGACACATCTACCCCATATTTAAAACTGAAGGTAAGTCGCATGAAAAAATTACTCAGCACCTTAGCACTGTCTTTAAGCGCAATCATGGCAACATCGGCTATGGCAGCACCCGACCATCGTTATGATGATCGTCGTCATCAAGCAAATGCTGGCTACAAACATCACGACAAGCATTGGGACAATCCACGTCATCCTACACAGTGGGAACAAAAGCGTTATGATCAAAAACGTGTAAATCCAAGTCGCGACTGGCGTGTAGGGCAAAACCTTCCACGTGGATATGACGCGAACCGCTACAAAGTCAGTGATCGTGAAGCACGTCGTTTACCTAACACAGGGCGCTTTCAGCAGTGGTATAAAGTCAACGGTGACTATGTCCTGATTAATGAACGTACCCAGCGTATTATTCGTATTATTGGCTAAAACCGTTCAGCCTGAGCTGAAAAATAGCATTTCTCCACAACACCTGAAGCACCATTCAGGTGTTTTTTTATATTTAGACTTCCGCTATAGAATTTTTTGATTAGAATCAAAGACAGCACCATCGACCATTACAGCAGGCCAACGAATGACTCCGACTGAAAATCCGCACAGCACAACCTTACAATATGTGCATTGGTTTAGACATTCTGCGCCTTATATCAATGCCCACCGCAATAAAATCTTTGTCATTATGTTCGATGGCGAAGCAGTTTTGCATGAAAACTTTCAGCACATTATTCATGATATTGCCCTGCTGCACTCGCTTGGTATTCGTCTAATTTTGGTACATGGTGCGCGTCCACAAATTAATCAAAACTTAGAATCCAGCCAAATTGATACACCGTTTCATTTGCAACGTCGTGTCACCACGCGTGAGTCTTTATCTTGTGTCATGAATGCTGTTGGTTCAATTCGCCTGCAAATTGAAGCTTTATTGTCGATGGGGCTAGCGAACTCCCCGATGTACGGCGCACGGATTGATGTGGTTTCGGGCAATTTTATTACCGCCAAACCGTATGGTATTCGTGATGGGGTCGATTATCAACTCACAGGCGAAGTCCGCACGGTAGATGCCGATGCTATTCAACGCCATTTAGAAAATCATAATATTGTGCTGCTCGGCCCGACAGGTTATTCCAGCACAGGTGAAGTATTTAACTTGTTAGCCGAAGAAGTGGCGACTAAAACTGCCATTCAATTAAAAGCCGACAAACTGATTTTTTTAGGCGCGCAGCACGGCTTACAAAATGCCGAAGGTCAATTGCAACGTGAAGTTCATCCTCAACATTTGAATCCCTATATTGAAGATGCTCAGCGACATCAGCCTGAATTGGCTTTGCATTTAAATGCAGCACAAGAAGCTTCACTCAACGGCGTACATCGGGTACACCTCATTTCTTATGCTTACGATGGGGCTTTACTCGAAGAACTGTTTACCCGCGATGGCTCAGGCACAATGGTGAGTGATGCACACTATGAAGAAGTCCGCATGGCCAATATTCAGGATGTAGGCGGTTTGATTCGTTTATTACGTCCTTTAGAAGAAGAAGGTGTATTGGTATATCGCTCACGTGAACGTCTGGAAAATGAAATTGGCCAATTTGCAGTGATTGAACGTGACGGCATGATTCTCGCCTGTGCCGCTCTGTATCCAATTCCGACCACAGGTCATGAACTCAAGTCGGCTGAAATCGCCTGTGTAGCTGTGCATCCTGCTTATCGYAAATCCAACCGTGGTCGCCAAATTCTGGATTATTTAGAAAATAAAGCCAAAGCCATGGGCATTCAGCAATTATTTATTTTAACCACCCGCACTGCACACTGGTTTTTAGAACAGGGTTTTGCACCTGCCAGTGTCGATGATTTGCCCGATGCACGTCAGGCTTTATATAACTATCAACGCAACTCAATTGTGTGTAAAAAACGGCTCTAAGTGAGATTTTTTGCACGTTAAATGATACAGCACAACCAAAACCCAAAGATGTTTCACGTGGAACATGCTTCCGATTAAATCAGGTCATCACACCCATACCTGTCAGCACGACGACAGTGTAGTGATGATCAAAATTGGCAATACTCACACCACTGTTTAGTTTTTTTAAATAAAATTGATACAAGGCAGAAGAAAACCTTACTTTTATCATTTATAAATAAAATCAAAAATCGCCCATCATTTAGTCAAAAAATATCAAGAAATAAACTCCGCCATCCTACTCACAATTTTCATGAATTGAAGAGCTAAACTACAGAATAAACTAAAAATATTTTACAAATACATCTTTAAAAGATGCACAAGCCTTATGATTTGCCGTACAATAAATAATTCCTTTTTTTCATTGTTTTAAAATTACGAATGGAACAAAAAAAGAGTACACAAAAACGCCATCAGCTTCTCAATGCCGCGCTCGACGTATTTTCTTTATACGGATTTAGTGGCGCGAGTTTGGACGAAATCGCACAAATTGCAGAGATGCATAAGTCGAATATTTTCTATTATTATGAAAACAAAGAAGCCTTATATGTTGAAGTGCTGACCACAGTACTGCAAAAATGGCTAGCACCTTTGCAAATGCTCGAAGCTGAACTCGAGCCTGATGAAGCTATCACCAATTATCTACTGCAAAAAATTGAGGTTTCACGTACTCAACCGAAAGCATCACGTCTATTCGCATTAGAAGTGATTCAAGGTGCACCACATATTCAGGAAATTTTAAAAGGTCCTCTGAAAAAACTGGTCAAACGCAAAGCCAAAGTCATTACCATGTGGCAAGAGCAAGGCAAACTGTCTAAACAGATTGATCCTGAATTGCTTATTTTGAATATTTGGGCGATTACTCAAAACTATGCCGACTTTGCAACGCAAATGGAAATGGTGACAGGTAAAACCCTACGCAACCGCAGCATGTTGCAACGTGTCTTGCAACATACGGTTCACATGATGCTCTACGGTATTATGCCGCGTCAGGACGAAGTGGATGCACCTCAAGATGCTGTGAACACTGCCGCACCTAAACAAGAATCAGAAGATTAATTGCGCAGCACTAACTAAGATATGCACTTTTACTCACGACCCTAGTTATGACTAGGGTCGTGGCGTTTTGGCAACGATATTATTTAAGACCCTGATACAAAGACAATAGTTTTTGCGCACCCAACAACAAGTTTTCTTCCCAATCTAAATGTGCTGAATCATTGGCACCATCGGTAATATATTTGACCGACAACATGCGTACCCCCAATTTTTTACAGACTTTGGCGATGGCATAGCCTTCCATATCGACCAGCTGACACGGTACTTTAGGTGTACCCGTTTCAAAGCTATCTCCCGTGCCACAAACACCACTCGGCAAATGCTCAAAATAGCGTTCCAAAGGAATTTCTGCAGGATGCTCCTGATCCATAGGCGTCACCCCCACCTGAAAACCCAACGGGGAAACATCCATATCACGCTGCACAAATTGGCAAACTTCTACCAAAGCATGTGCATTAAAAAATGAGCTGCCAGCCGTACCTAAATTCAATAAAGTTTTACAACCCGTTTTTTGAATCACTTCAAAGGCTTTAAACGCAGCATTGACCTTACCAATGCCACTATAATGCACCTCAATCCCTGCCTGCTCAAACAAACCCTGTGATTCACTGGGCAATGCCATAATTAAAGCGAAATCAGAATTCACCATTTTTTACTCATGCAGATCATTAAACTCGGCACATTAGAAAAGAAAATCTGACGCGGTGCAAATCCAGTTCACATTTACCACCAAATAGTCGGATTTTTCCTAATTTTCAGATAATTTTTCAGGTTAAAAACACAACAGCAAGACGAAAGCGCGAGAATATGGCAATATATAGCCCTTACAAATTTTCAACTTTCATCCGATCATGCAGCTGCTCCGCCTGAATGCTTTATCTTCTACCACTGACCTCGCCCAAACTGCCGTAACCATTGGCAATTTTGATGGTGTGCATGTCGGTCATCAGGCGATGATTCAACAGCTCAAAGCAGTGGCTGCAGCGCAACAGCTCAAAACCGTGGTGATGTTGTTTGAACCTCAACCACTGGAGTTTTTTAAAGGCTACGATGCACCACCACGCATCAGCTCTTTACGGGAAAAAGTCGAGTATTTGACCGAATTGGGTATCGACTACATTGCCGTGGCCAAATTTGACAATCATTTCCGCAGTTTAAGTGCCGAAGCCTTTGCAAAACTTTTAAAAGAGACCCTGAATGCCTCGCATTTGGTCTTGGGTGATGACTTCCATTTTGGAAAAAATCGCCAAGGCAATAGTGACTTTTTGCGCAACTATGGCTTTCAGGTTACCAATTTAAGCACAGTAAATTTATCGGGTGAACGGGTCAGCTCCACACGTATTCGCCAAACCCTACAAGCAGGTGACTTGGCACTCGCTGCCCAATTGCTCGGACGTCCTTATAGTATTACGGGGCGCGTACAATATGGCGATCAAATTGGTCGTACCCTAGATTTCCCCACCATTAACGTACGTTTAAACCGTTATAAACCTTGTTTGAACGGTATTTATGGTGTTGAAGTGGTCTGTGAAACCACTTCCTTAACCGACACAGTCAGCAATGCACATCCTAGCAAAACAGGTGTTGTAGGCTACAGCCCAAACAGTTTATTTGGTGCAGGGCATGTCGGAACGCGACCTGCCATCAAGCAAGAACATCCCGAATGGCGATTAGAAGTACATTTCCCCAATGTTTCTGCTAATCTGTATGGCTTATTAATGCGGGTCACATTTTTAAACTATTTACATGGCGAAAAAAATTACCCTTCGCTTGAAGCACTCAAAGCGGGAATTGATGATGATGTTGAAAAACTTCTTGAATTTCGACAAGATCATCCAAGTTTCCCTTTTTAATTTACCCTAAATATTTAATGTAAAACGCGTCAGTCCATGGGCTGATTCAACTGGAAGACAACTTGCATGAGCGATAAGCAAACTCCTGAAAATGCAGTGGATTATAAAGCCACGCTAAACCTCCCAGGTACTGAATTTGCAATGAAAGCAAATCTCGCAGTACGTGAAGCGAAATGGTTAGAAGAGTGGTATGCCGACAACATTTATCAGCAGATTCGTGCATCGCGTATTGGCAAGAAGAAATATGTGCTTCACGATGGCCCTCCATACGCCAATGGTCAAATCCACTTGGGTCACGCGGTCAATAAAGTCCTAAAAGACATCATCATTAAAAGCCGTGTCATGGATGGCTATGATGCCCCTTATGTTCCAGGTTGGGATTGTCACGGTTTACCAATTGAACTTAAAGTAGAAGAAAAAGTGGGTAAGGTGGGCGTTAAAGTCGATGCTTCGACTTTCCGTAAAGCCTGCCGCGAATATGCTTACACCCAAGTCGAATTACAGAAAAAAGACTTCGTGCGTATGGGCGTATTTGGTGATTGGGACAACCCTTACCTCACCATGAACTTCAAGCAAGAAGCCGACATCGTGCGTTCATTGGGTGCAATTGCCAAAGCAGGTCATATTGAACCAGGTCTTAAACCTGTAAACTGGTGTTTGGACTGTGGTTCTGCATTGGCAGAAGCCGAAGTTGAATATGAAGATAAAAAATCCGATGCAACTGATGTTGGTTTTGCTGTGGTCGATTTAGCCGATTTATCTGCACGTTTGGGTGTGCAAATCAATGATGCTACTGACATTGTGATTTGGACGACCACACCGTGGACTTTGCCTGCTAACCAAGCCGTTGCATTGCATGCCGAAATTGAATACCAATTGGTGAAAGCACGTGCCGATGACAAAGCACCACAAAACTTTATTTTGGCCAAAGAATTGGTACAGTCAGCGACTGAACGCTATGGTTTTAGCAGCTATGAAGTGTTGGCGGACTTTACAGGTGACAAACTCGAAAACCTGATCTTGCAACATCCACTGATTCAAGCACGTCAAGTGCCTGTGATTTTAGGTGAACACGTGACCGCAACAAGCGGTACAGGTGCAGTACATACCGCGCCTGGACATGGTGTGGACGACTATAAAGTTGGCCTACAATACAACCTAAAAGTTGACAATCCTGTTGGTGGCAATGGCGTATATTTACCTACTGCACCAATCTTTGCAGGCGAACACATCTACAAAGCCAATCCACAAATTATTGCGACTTTGGCAGAAAACAATAAGCTTTGGGCACATCACCCAATCAAACATAGCTRTCCACACTGCTGGCGCCATAAAACTCCAATTATTTTCCGTGCTACACCACAATGGTTTATCAGCATGGATGCCAAAGGTTTACGTCAAGGCGCACTCAATGCAATTGAAAATGAGATCAGCTTTGTACCAGATTGGGGTAAAAACCGTATCCAAGCGATGATTGAAGGTCGCCCAGATTGGTGTATTTCTCGTCAACGTACATGGGGTGTACCAATTCCATTCTTCGTGCATAAAGACACCAATGAATTGCACCCACGCACCCCTGAATTGATTGAAGAAGTTGCGAAACTGATCGAACAAGAAGGGATTGATGGTTGGTATAACCGTGAAGCTAAAGACTTCATTGGCGATGATGCCGAGCACTACAATGCAGTACGCGACACCTTAGACGTTTGGTTCGACTCAGGTACGACGCACTATGCGGTTCTACGTGAGCGTGAAGAGCTGCAAGACCCAGCCGATTTGTATCTTGAAGGTTCAGACCAACACCGTGGTTGGTTCCAATCTTCATTACTCACCTCGATTGCAATCAATGAACGCGCACCATACAAAGGCTTGTTAACCCACGGCTTTGTGGTCGATGAAAAAGGTCGCAAAATGTCGAAATCGTTGGGTAACATCATTACCCCACAAGACATTATTAAAGACATGGGTGCAGACGGTTTACGCTTCTGGATTGCATCGGCGGATTACCGCTATGAAATGACCGCAGGTAAGGAAATCTTTAGCCGTGCCTCTGACGGGTATCGTCGTATCCGTAACACCTTGCGTTTCTTGTTGGCCAACCTAAATGGCTTTAAACCGTCAACAGATGCGCTTCCTGTTGATCAATTGATTGCTTTAGATCAATACATCCTGCAACGTGCCGCAGAAGTACAGAAAACTATTCAGCAAGCCTATGAAGATATGAACTTCCATATCGTGACCAGCGCACTKACCAATTTCTGTATTAATGACTTGGGTGGTTTCTACCTCGACATCATCAAAGACCGTCAGTACACCACCAAAGCGGACTCGCAAGCACGTCATTCTGCACAAACTGCTTTGTATCACTTGGTTCAGGCTTTCGTTCGTTGGATGGCGCCAATCTTAAGCTTTACGGCACAAGAAGCATGGCCGCTCATCCCTGAGCAATCAGAAAAATACGTGTTCACTGCAGAGTGGTATGAGATTCCAGTGGCTTCTGAAGCCAATATCCTAGCAGAAGCGCAATGGCAAACTTTGATTGCTGTTAAATCTGCTGTCAATAAATTCATTGAAGCTGCACGTACCGCCAAAACTGTCGGTTCCAACCTGTCTGCCAAAGTTGAACTTTGGGCCAATGACGAACTCAAAGCCGTATTGGATAAACTAGGCGATGAGCTACGTTTTGTCCTGATTACCTCACAAGTGATTGTGAATGGCTTTGATGCTGCACAAGGCGAAGCCTCTGATTTAGATGGCTTTAACGTGAAAGTTTCTGCAGCAGATGGCGAAAAATGCGTACGATGCTGGCATGTACTCCCTGATGTGAATACACATTCTGCACATCCAGGTTTGTGCTCACGTTGTATTATCAATCTACCAACAGGTCAAGGCGAAGAGAGAAAATATGCCTAATCCACAACACAAAAAGGGCTTATTCCAGTTCTATCTACATAATTTATGGTGGGTGGGCTTGTCTATTGTTGCGATTATTCTCGATCAATGGACCAAATGGATTGCAGTATCGTATCTGAATTACGCAGATCCTGTGCCTGTATTGCCTTTTTTGAATTGGACTTTACTGCATAACTATGGCGCTGCCTTTAGTTTCTTGTCCGATGCAGGTGGATGGCAACGTTATTTCTTTACCTCACTAGCAGGTTTAGTGTCTGTAATTTTTGTATTTTGGCTAATGCGTATGCCAAAAAATGTAATTGTACTGCCTTTAGCGATTGCCTTAATTTTAGGCGGTGCGATTGGGAATTTAATTGATCGGGTCAGCCTTGGCTACGTGGTCGATTTTATTCACGTGTACTATAACAACAGCCACTTCCCTGCCTTTAATATTGCAGACAGTGCCATCACGCTTGGCACAATTCTGCTGTTAATTGATACGTTTTTCCTAGAAAAACACCGAATTGAACGAGCGCAGGCGCAACATGACTGAAATTATTAATCCAAATGATGAAACTCGTATTGAAGATGGCTCAAAAGTCGAGTTGCACTTTTCTGTCGCCATTGAAAATGGTGTAGAAATTGACAACACCCGTAGCCGCGCTGAACCTGTAAGTTTGGTTATGGGTGATGGCAGTTTGTTACCTGGTTTTGAAAAGTCATTATTTGGTTTGCGTGCAGGTGACCGCCGCACCGTGAGTCTTCCACCAGAAGATGCATTTGGTCCATGGAATCCTGAAAACATACAAACTTTTGATACGGTTAAATTTGAGCAACGTCCAGTTGAAGGACACATGATTGAGTTTGAAGATAAAGCCAAACAAAGCCTCTATGGCGTGGTGAAATCTGTAAATGATGATGTGACCGAAGTAGACTTTAACCACCCTTTAGCGGGTAAAAATATTACCTTTGAAGTGGAAATCTTTAGAGTCACCCCTGCAGGACAACAAGGCATTAAATTGATGTAATCATTTGTATACTTGCTGAATCTTGCTGCTGTCCAAATCCCCCAAGTACAAGAAAATGAACTCGGGGGATTTTTATTGAAAAATATAATTATTAAATATAATCAACCACTTAAAATTAAATAAATCCAGTTTGTTGATCTTCGTTTTACCGATATATCGTTGTACGCTTTAGCTTACATGCACTGCAGAAAATTGACGCTAGGCAAAGTTAAGCTTTCATTTTATATTTAAGACATACAGAAACAGGATGTTTCTAAAAGCAAGAATAACAATAATAAATAATATAACGGCAGGACGCTGAAAGGTATAACAGGAGTAATACCTAAACATAAATCTGAAAAAGCCCTGACATGATGTTGGGGCTTTTTTCTATCTGTTTTTTGTCCCGTCCTGAAGTAAGTTTACACCTTTAAGAGGCTTACTTTATGGAACATGAAAGAGAACAAAGAGTTAAACGTACACAACGTGATTATAGCTTTGCCTTTAAAATGATGGTTCTACATGAAGTAGAAAAAGGGCAAATTACTTATAAACAAGCTCAGGTAAAATATGGTATTCAAGGAAGATCAACTGTGCTGGAATGGTCACGCAAGCACGGACAACAGGACTGGACTTCGGATATCTAAAGATCTTGGCTTATTTAGTATTTGAGAGAGTTTAACAATCTGCTGAAAAGGACTCATACCTTGTAATGTCTTAGACAAAACTTTGTTCGAAGAATAAATATTTAAGCGTTTTAAATCTGATAATAAGGTTTGTTGAATAATTTTTAATCCTTAAGGAATAAATTGAGGTAGCTTAACCAATCCATCAAGTTGAAATTGTTGGTCCAAATCAGCTAAATAAGAAGTATCCATATTCATTAAGTCCATTTAATGAACTCATTATTATAGCGATTATTTTAAAACAATAAAAAACACCCTCAACGCTAGTTGAGGGTGTTTTGAATAATGAGCTGGCGATGACTTACTCTCACATGGGTAACCCCACACTACCATCAGCGCGAAGAGGTTTCACTTCTGAGTTCGGGAAGGGATCAGGTGGTTCACTCTTGCTATTGTCGCCAGCACAACTGTTTATGGACTTGTTCGGGTCTTAGTTACTTTGCTTTTGCATGTAATGCCTTACTTGGTTCCAAATGAGTTATTAACAGGTTGGCTATTGGGTCTGAATTTTATTGTTTAGCCTTAACTAAATCAAGTTTTTGTTTGATCGTTAGATCAATATGAAATCGATTGATGCTT
>NZ_MKQS01000048.1 GCF_001758345.1 Acinetobacter towneri | reverse complement strand
CTTCCTTGAGCTGTTTGACTTCTTTCTCTAATTCCACGATCCGCTGTTGTTCTGGTGAAAGTTGACGTTTACTTGAACCTGCCGGATTGGTTTCACGAATCCATTTATCTAATGTTGAATAACCCACACCTAATTTCTGGGCGATTGCAGCTACAGACTCGTGTGAGTTTGAAAGTGCATAATCAATCGCTTGCTGTTTAAATTCGGGACTAAAACGTTTAGCCATTTCTTGAATCTCCAAAGATTAAAGTTACGTTATCTTTAGAGGGACGTGCTGTCCATTATTTTGTCTAGGATCACTTGCTCGTATTGACAAGTCGTCCATAAATTGTTGTGAAATTGATTTTCACTTATTTTCCAATAATACTCTCTCTTTCTATCAGCCCATTTACATTTTTTTTTGCAGTGAATTTTATTAATATAATTTAGGTAATTATTAATAAATTCAAAAAATTTAAAATTATTAAATTTATCAGCTTGCAATTTATTTTTATAGTGTTCTAAAATATTATTTATTTCATACTTGTAATCTCTTATAAAAATTAAGACTTCCTTTTCATAATATAATTTTACTTTGGGTGGTCTTTGTTTTATATTCCTGAATATAAAATTAAGATCAGTGTCATTAATTGGGAAAATATAGTTAAAAAATCCTAATAATCTATTAATGTCGCTCTCATTCGTAGCACATATAATATTTCCTGTAATTGGGAAATATTTTTGAATTTCTTTTTCCAATCCGACCACCCAATTTTTTATTTTACAAAATCTTAATGTTGAAACTCTTTCTTTATTTCTTGGCCAATCTAAATTTAAACTAATTGCTAATTCTTTTATTTTTTCAACCCTTGAATAAAAATAGTCATTTTTATTAGATGATGATTCTGTCAATAAATTTATTTTTTGCAATTTAGTCTTGTGTACTGGACATATACTAATCCAATTTTTGTTAAAAATTTCACTATGAAATCCAGTTTTGATACATAATTCGCAGTATAAAAATATTTGCTTATGAGTATTGTTTCCTTTTTCTACTTGTATTCCACTCTCAATGCAATCTAGTTTGGCGTACTTGAATTGAGAGTAGGATTCTAAAATATCCTTATCATTTTTTGATATATTTCTAAAAAAATTATCAAATTTAATTTTATCAGTATACAAGTAATTCCAATTTTGTAAAAATTTTTTTACAGTTATTTTATTTAAATGACAAAATTTAGCAATAAAACTTTCAAATGATTCTGTTTTATTTAAAAGATCGATACTCCAATTAAAATTAGGATATTTTGGGTCATCAATATTTACTGATTTTTTAATCATTATAATTCCTAAATAGGTATTTCTGTAATCATTGAAATATGGCTCTCGAACCCCGTCTTCTTAATCAAATCTAACCAGTAATCTAATGATTCCAGCTTACCCCAATCCTCACCATCATTAGCCAGGTCTTTAAGGGTTTTTTCAATTAATAAGGCTAAGTGTTGCATAGGTATTTCAAATTGATTCTTCTTATATGCCTTCTGTGGATATGATTTTTGAAAACCATCCCATATTAATTCAGCATAATTAATTAGACGATTACCTTTTTTATAACCTATTGGAGCAAAATATTCCAAATATGTAGTTCCACTTCCGACTGGCCATTCAGAGTCTTCTTCATATGATCTAAGAATAAAAGCAATTTCTTGCAAGGTTTTAATACCTTTAAAGCGGTAATCACCTGTAAAAAATCTCGCTGCTATATGAGGATTACCAGTTCTTGCTAAATAATTTGGCTTATAATTTACATTATGAGTAGCTATTGAAAAAACACTTATTTTATAACCACTTAAGTCCAAGTTGTTTTGCAAACCTAATAACCATTTCCACTCTTTAAGAGTCATCTCTTGAGCTTCATCGATTAAAATAATTACATAATTACTATAAGCGAAATCAGCGATAGTTTTAAATCTTTCTTCTACTAAGTTCCTTGCAATCATTTTTGTTTTTGGTTTTTTTATATCATAAAATTCATAATTTGTTGATTTTAATATTTCATTCCAAAACTCACCTTCACTCATTAATGACTCTTTTCGACTCCATAATACTAAAGGAATTTCATGTTTAAAACGTTGTGATAATTCGCCTATTAAATAATCCCTTACAGTACGAGTTTTTCCAAATCTTGACGGGCCGTATAAATAACCTCCACTCAACCTTTGTTCTATCCAGTCACCAATAACTGCTATCATTTCATCCATTGGAGGAGTATATATTGTATATTTCTGAGTAAATATGGGATGGTTGAAATTAATATTTTGATTCATACATCACCCCTGTACTATTTTTCTTCTAGCTGGTAAGTTGGATAAATCATATTTTTTATTGTTTGTTTTAGATGATTTAAAACCAGGCTCAACATTTGATAATTCTATTTTTTGTTTATTTTCCTTAGAGCTAATCTCTGAATTGTCTGTGAAATTGGTCGAATTCTCATTAACCAATGAATCACTAGTATCTGTATTATCATTTACTAATATTCTTTGTAGTTCTAAGTAAGCTGGGTGTGTTGGTAGTGTTTTATGAGTAATAGCAAACTCCATAAAAGCACTTACAGCATCTTTATTTTCATAAACATGAATAATTTTTTTGTTAATTGCAGAGTTGATATGTTTTCGAACTCTCAAACTATGAGGATGCTTATGCCATGGCATAGCAGCTCGCAATATTCCTAAAGAGTCACCATTTTCTGTAGATGCCATAACAACTCGTGCATCATCAGGTAAATGATTTGAAACCCAAATATGGCTACCTATTAGATCAAATCTTTGCCCTAATATTTCACTGTTATATCTTGCTCCTTCAAAATTTATGTAAGGTTTTCTCCCCTGTTGAAGATTACCTTTAACTTGACATTTTTTCCTATAACTGAACAAAATATCAATCTTTTCTTGATCTACATACCTAAGATTTTCTTGTTTTCGTATCGTAAATTCAAAATATTCCAAAGGAGATCTATATCCTAAGCTCGAATGAGGAGTATTATTGTATTCAGTAATCATTGCACCTAGTAACTCTTCAGCATACTCCAGTTGAAATCTAGACTCTATGGCAATTTTTTGAGGGTTCTCTCTTTTTGATTTATGGTCTTTACCACTTGTATTACTTAGTTTCTGAAAGCCATAGGTAGATATATTTCTAAAAAAAGCCTCGATATTTGGCCTATCATCTTTATTTCTACGTTTAGCATAATTGGAAATTTTCGATACTGGAGATATTAGTTTTGATCCAATTACATTATTTAAAATATGCTCAATATAAGTACAGTTTTCTGCTAAGGCACCATCAACACACATCTCATCCCAACACAAACCAATATACTTATCAGATAACATCGAAGGAAAACCAGGGTCTTCACAATATTTAATATCTGAAAAGTTTTTACTTGGTTTGTATTTTGTGACAGAGTTTCTAATGGCTTTTAATACATCAAATTTATTAACCTCTTTACCTAAAGATAGGTGATAACCTAAAACTACTCTTGTATAAACATCAATGAGTACAATTACCCAAACTCTATGAATAATTTTTTCAGTAAAATCACCCGAAAAGTCTGGTACAAGAATACAAAAGTGACCATCAAGAAGATGTGCATCCATTTCTACTCGTGATAATGGTGCGTCAATAGGTCTGTCAGTACCATCTCCTGTTGTAATTTTTTGACTGCTTTGCTTACCAAATACCTTCACTGCCTGTGCAGGGTTTTCTGCTAAAACCTTTTTTATGTACTTAGTAATAGTTACGTAACCTCTTTTGTCTGTGTCGAAAGGCCATTCTTGTTTGATTTCCAGCCCTAACTCTTTTAATTGTTTTAAAAACCACAACCATAATCCTTTGCTAGACTGATTTACGTAGTCAAGATTTTTTTGTCCTCTAGAATTGAGAATTTTATTATTAAAAGATTCTTTAACTTCTGGAAATCTTACAAATAAGGAATCTAAWGCCCCACTACATCCATGTCCAAAGGAATTTGCTGATACCTTATTTTTTCTTTTATATCCATTAATATTGACATTAGGAATTAGTCCTCTCCAACCATAAATACGTCCATCTTGATGTGTTGCTAAACACCTTGATCCTAGACAAAATAATGGACAGCACGTCCCTCTAAAGATAACGTAACTTTAATCTTTGGAGATTCAAGAAATGGCTAAACGTTTTAGTCCCGAATTTAAACAGCAAGCGATTGATTATGCACTTTCAAACTCACACGAGTCTGTAGCTGCAATCGCCCAGAAATTAGGTGTGGGTTATTCAACATTAGATAAATGGATTCGTGAAACCAATCCGGCAGGTTCAAGTAAACGTCAACTTTCACCAGAACAACAGCGGATCGTGGAATTAGAGAAAGAAGTCAAACAGCTCAAGG
>NZ_MKQS01000047.1 GCF_001758345.1 Acinetobacter towneri | reverse complement strand
TTTACGAGCATCAGTCGGTACGACTGGTGATTCATACGATAATGCTTTGGCTGAAACGGTGAATGGCTTATACAAAACAGAGGTGATTGAATATTTAAAAGCAGATTGGCAAGGTTTAGCAGATGTACAACTTGCGACACTAAACTGGGTAGATTGGTTCAATAAAAAGCGTGTACACAGTGCACTGGGTTATGTATCGCCTTTTGAGTTTGAAGCAATGTACTATGATAAGATTAACCCGTTAGGTCAGGTGGCCTAACTTAAATAAAAAAGTCTCCGACAAACCCGGTACGGTTCATCGAGTCGTGGCACTAAAACGTGAATATGCTTTGAGCCGTCATCGTCAGTGTGTTGGACAGCAAATAGGTGGTATTGCGATGGATCGAGTCCAGCAAAAGCGTGTGCTTCAAACTCAGTTAAAACTTCGTGGATCTGCTCATTTGTTGGTGCATCGTCTTTTGACCACGCGATGATGCCCGATGTGTATTTCCACAGGTGCCGGCTTGAATTGCAGATTGAGTTAAAAGTGGTGGCGTCACCTCGTAAGACTTCGATTCCTGCTCGTACCTGTCCTTTGTGATCTAAGTCATCAAGTAGATAAGCTGAAGCGTGTGTAGCCGATCCCTTTCCATGCGCTAAAAACTTAATATGCATCTTCATCCTCCTCGATCAAATCGACAGAAGGAAGAGAAAGTAATTGTTTTTTAATACGATCTGGGGTCTGTCTACTGATTTTAGGCAAGTCGGGGGAGAGCTGTTCAATTTGGTCTTGAATTGCTTTGAGCGCGTGGAAACACCTAAAAATATCCAGCTTGCGCTGTTCTTCTGCGGTAGCGTTTTTTAGGATGTTTAAGGCTCGGGCGATTTGGTTGAGATTATTCCCGATCTTGGCCAGCTCGAGCAGTAATGCTGGGTCTGTTTTTTGATAGCGCTTTATGACTTCAAAAACCGTTTTGATTTTGAATCTAGGCGGTGGATCTTGCTCATCGTATCTAAATGCCATTGCTGCTTGGGATAGCTCGCGTTGGATTAACGACTGAATGAAATCCGTAAACCCTTCTTGTGTTTCTTTTAGATATTTCTCAAGTTGTTCCCATTGCAGCTGTGTCTGCCTGAAAATTCTGTTTTTTGTTCGCATATCATCAACCGATTAAATAAAAGGCGTTTGCTTTTAGCTCAACGAAGTTGAGCTGCCCATCTGCGATGGGCTAAGGGTGGTCTTAGGAGGGTTTCCCTCCTAACAAGCCCTGTAGATCAAAATTCGGAGAATTTTGTATATACAGGTAGGCTTGCTTATCTCATTTCGGATTCCTGAAAGAACCAAAAATCACAAGGATGATGCTATGACGAAGAGTTTCTAATGTGTAAAAAAAAAGCGAAAAGTTCATGAAAAAGGTTTATGTTTTATGTGTGTTTGTCTCGGTAATAATTTTTATAAAGCGAATCTAAGGCTTTTATTTTTCTGTTTTTTATGGTTTGGATTTTTCCTCTTTTGTAGTGGTTACTTTGATTTCAAATGCTACAAAAGAGGAAGTGTGATTCATCAATTAATTAATAGTCAAAATTAAAGAAATTTTCTGGAAAACAAGACAGAAAGGCTTTTTGAATATCGCTGTATTCACCCTCAGGATGTTCTTCTAGATAATCTTTAACCCAAATCAGTGTTGCTTCATAATCGTTAAAACATCGATCTATATTTAAAAATAACCAAAGCTCATGTGCTTTTTGAATGAAAAAGTCATTGATGATCATAAGCGCAATTTTCTTTTCAGTATTTGAATTCGGGTACGAATACATAATGTTTTCTCCTATAGAGATGGTAAATAGATTAGTTGATAAGCCATTTATAACAAATAAAAATATGTGTTTGCCACATATTTTTATGTGTTTTTATGTAAATGTAACCCTATGCTATAATTTCAAAACACCATTTCTATAAATTTAATCAAATGCCATATACTGAATTTCAACGTCTTATCGGTAAAGCAGGGCTTTCAATTAAAGAATTTGCTGAATTATTGGGCATAAAACCTAATTCAATTACGAATTACAGTAAACAAGGTGTCGTGCCTACACATATTGCTGTAATTGTTGCGTTGATTTCTACGATGAAAGATGAGGGATTGGATTTCTATCCAGTTTTTGAAAAAGTTAAATCGTATTCAAAAGATTAAAACTCTCGTGTTTTAATTGTTTTAAGCTGTGAGTGATGATGTAAAAAATGCCTGAACATCAGGCATTTTTTTATTTTGGGGTGCTTATAAACCTCGATAGAAGTTTTCAATAAAGTTTCGAGTTTTGAGAATCAGGGTATTCATCATGGTCTTCCGTTCTGAGATCTTAGAACGATTAATCGGTAAATGGACATTTTTATTGGTGAGAATAYAGACAYTTTAAATGGKTTCTAACACCCACCCAAGGCATGGCTTTTAGTCATGCTTTTTTTATCAAAAGAGTATAGTTTTTTAATGTTTCAGTAGTTATGCTGTATGTTCAACTCATAAAATTTTAGTTCATAAAATTAGGTCATCAAACAAATAAGTTATTGAAATACAAATAATGTCGTGAATATTGATAAGATTAATCGGTTCGAGCTATATAGATATAAATAACAATACAGGGGTTAGTATGAGTTTAGGAATTACACCTAGTCCAGAGATGGAGAAAGAAGAGTTAAAAGTAATAGACACTTTTATCAAAACATACGTAAAAAAGTTACAGGAATACGAATCCTTTAACCATTCAAAAGCAAAGGAAGTCACAAAGTTACTGAAAGAAAATCTAGAACCATTTGAAAGAAAAGATACTAAGAAGTTACTTAATTATGGTGAACCTCTTACTGCACAGCAAAAGCGTGACTTAGAAATAAATACTAGATTAAAAGTAAACACTGGATTTCTGAGTTTTATAAATACTGAATCTATAGATAAAACAGATTTATTTGCATTCATCACAGAAGCTGAATTTTATGCTAGAGCCAGAGCTTGGTCAGAAAGAGAAATAAACAGAGCTAAAAAGTTTAAATCAACCTTAAGGCTTACTGTAGATAAAGAATCTTGCCCTAATTCAATAAGTGAGGATGGAACATACACCACTAAGAATGCACCTTTACTACCACTCCCTACTTGTGGAAATAAATGTATGTGCATGTATTTTACAGAAGTTAGTTTTTAATAATCCAACAAAAGTACGCTGTCTACGTGAATAGAAATTAATTAGCAGGGCTATCATGCTCACTCATTCACGTAGATGAAGCAAAATAAATATTAATTTTATAAATTACTTTTTTAGCTCATCAATGTATGTACCGCAATGTTTGCATTTACGAGCATCAAACCGAATCAACTCCCTACAATCGGGGCAATTGATATTTGGGACATTCTCAAAGACAGGCTGACTTATAGAGACTCTTTCTTGATTTTGTAGTATCGGCTTTTGGCTTGCAGGTATTACATCCGAACTGCCACAAAATTTACATTCTCCTATACCTGATCTACGCCAGATCATGTATATCACTCCAGGAATGATATAGAACAAAATTAGAATAAAAGTGATCCATCCACTCCCTTTTAATTTTGATTCCCCACACTGTTTACACTTATTGCAATAAACTATAGCCATAAACTTTTATCTATAAAATTTTTATTAATATTAATCATTTATTACTAACTAAACAATCGACAGAAAATCAAATTAAAATTATCATTAGACTATAGTTTTTTCTTTCTGCGGTCAGCTCTGCTATAGCTTCGATAGCTCTAACGGATCGTTAAAAATAAAATCGCGTCTATCAATAAAAATTATGCCTTTGTTGTGTCGCTTGATAGAACGCTTTGCTTTGTCAAAGTCATGAGCATCCCAAAAACCATCGCCAGCACATAGAATCAATGGGTGCTGCCATTCCGCCATCTGTGCCAGTGCTACGACTTTTTGAGTCCCGCTGTCTGCTTGCCAGCGAACAAAAATAATGGACTGCGCGGCTTTTATTAATCTACACGCATTTTTTGATAATCTCGATTGAACGCTCATTAAAATATCCATATCCTAAACTTTAGGATATTATATCAACTAAATAGCAACTAATCAGCAATTAAATAGCAACTAAATTAAAATGATGGTCCCTCAAGGTCATCCTTTGTTGAAGTAACAACTGTTTCAAATTGGTTATAAAAGTGGGGCAAAGTTCCCGCTCTGCCCCTACAACCATGACTAGTGTTCTATCATTGGACTATAGCTGAATGATAGCGAGCCGAATCGCATACAGCATCTATCATTAAACTTAATTTAATAATTAAATGATAGTGTTATCATTAATCTAATAGAATAGGACTTACGCACTATTATTTAAAGATTCTCTGTGGTAGCAGATGATTTTTATCGAGAATAAAGTCATCAATGAAGTTTTTGATAACTGGTCTAAATAATTTCTTCTGCCAACGATATACATTTTCAAAGATCCGCTCAAACTGGTTCTTTTGTATCTCGACGTAGGCCATCAAGGCTGAAAAAATATGATTCAAAATCAGTTTAGATCGTCTTACTTGAAACTTTTCAATATGACAAACCTGTTTAATCACCCGGTGATATTGCTCTATTTTCCAATGACTTGAATGTAATTCATG
>NZ_MKQS01000046.1 GCF_001758345.1 Acinetobacter towneri | reverse complement strand
AAGTGAGCTGATGGAAAAGTGGTGTGATCAGCATGGTATTGAGCATGTATTTACTCAACCAGGCAATCCACAGCAAAATGCATATGTTGAGCGATTTAATCGTACAGTACGTTATGAGTGTCTAAATCAATATTTATTTCGAGATCTGAGCGAGGTGCAGGACTATACAACTGACTGGCAGTACTTTTATAATCATGAACGACCTCATATGTCAGTAAATGGTTGTCCACCTATTTTTAAACAATAACAAGGCTTTAGATTTTCTACCCATTAATTCAATTAAAAATGGGGGTATTACCAAACAATGCTATCAGCTCGTTTTCCAACGGTAATTAGCAAAATAACTACCTGATCATCTTTGACCTGGTAAACAAGTCGGACACCAGCTTTTAATAATTTTATTTTATAGCAGCCTGCAAGATCACCTTTAAGCATATTCTTTGGAATATGTGGTTGCTCTATTACCTTAGCTAATTTTTTCTTGAATTGATCTCGTATAGCACTAGGAAGCTTTTCCCATTCTGCAGTGAAGTCCTTATGACGTAAAAGCTTATAAGTCATCTAATGTGACTTCCTCGAACATCTCTTTAGGATCATTAACACNTATCAGCTCGTTTTCCAACGGTAATTAGCAAAATAACTACCTGATCATCTTTGACCTGGTAAACAAGTCGGACACCAGCTTTTAATAATTTTATTTTATAGCAGCCTGCAAGATCACCTTTAAGCATATTCTTTGGAATATGTGGTTGCTCTATTACCTTAGCTAATTTTTTCTTGAATTGATCTCGTATAGCACTAGGAAGCTTTTCCCATTCTGCAGTGAAGTCCTTATGACGTAAAAGCTTATAAGTCATCTAATGTGACTTCCTCGAACATCTCTTTAGGATCATTAACACGTTTACGAACAATCGCTAATAGCTCGGTATCCTCTTCTGAGAGTAAAGCTTTTTGTACTGGAAGCTTTCCAGTCGTAGCAATATATTCAAGAATATTAGTAAAGAACTCAGTAGGTGCAATTCCTTGTTCTTTTAGGATGGAATAAGACTTTTCTTTAAGGGCTTCATCGACCCTGAAATTAACAGTAGCCATCATTTTCCCATTTATTGAATGCATGAGAATATTGTAATGCAATATGCATTACAAAGATAGTTCGTATAACAGCCATTATGTTAAATAGGGCTTAATTTGAGTTTCAGAATGGATGTAAAGAGGATGTTTTGGTTCACCTGTTTTATTCAATTCTAGATAATAAAGTTTACCCTTTAATAGTTCTTTTACAGTAGAGGACCTTTGTTGATACCCCCCATTATTACCCCAACAAGCAATAATTCTTTGGGATTTGGAAGCTATTTCGCTTAAGTAAAAATCATTATCTGAGCCAATGGGATCTTCTTGAGACATCATTTCTTGTGGATCAGTTGCTCTATATGCAAAGAGATTAGCCATATAAATACCACCGCCACCCCAACTTTTGGCAAGGTTGATACAACGAGTGATAGTGGGATCATCTTGAATATGATCTGCAGTTGAGGGATTCAAACCAATAAAAGAAAACATTGGTTTCTCTTTATCCCAGATACGCCATAGAGAATAACGATATTTACTGCAATCTGAAATTATTGCTCCCTTTTCCATAACACCCTCAATTTAAATATGTTCTGGATAAATATTTTCTTAATATTTTTCCTACTATAGGAAATCATTTATTCGTCTTTGAAGTTTAAAAATTTATTAGTAATATATTCTACAAATATGTTGAGTATACTACATGTCTATTTCTTTGCTCATAACATCTCTGCCTACACAGAACACAAGCACTCGGATGAGAGTCTGGCGATCTTTGAAAGCAAGTGGTGCCGCGACCCTTAGAGATGGGGTCTACATACTCCCTATTAATCATAGTGAGAAGTTTACCTCTATTGCTAATGATGTTGTTTCTGAACAAGGAACTGCTTATATGTTTTACGCAGAGCCACCTTTAAATCTTGAACTCGCACCTATTTTCAGTCGAAAAGAAGAGTACGAAACCCTCTATAAACAACTCACGGAAATAAGAGATCGTCAAACTAAAGATGATAAGAAAGAACTACTCAAACAGATTCGTAAATTAAGAAAAAGCATCGATGCACTTGTAGACATTGACTATTATCCAGATGAGACTCAAGTACAGGTTCTTAATGAACTTTCCTTATTGGAACTCACTATTGCACGTCTAGGTGAAGTCAATGAACCTAAAGCTATACAAGCTCATATTCAACATCTGGATAAAGGTAATTATCAAAACAGAATTTGGGCAACACGACAAAGGCCTTGGATTGATCGTCTAGCTTCTGCATGGCTAATCAAGACTTTTATAGATACCTCACCAACATTCATTTGGTTAGAAACGCCAAGTGACTGCCCCAAAGATGCATTTGGATTCGATTTTGATGGTGCAACTTTCAGTCATGTCAATCATTGGGTGACCTTCGAAGTTCTTTTACATAGTTTTGATCTAGAAACACCCGCATTAAAGAAAATCGCTGAAATTGTTCATTACCTTGATGTAGGAGGAATTGAGCCTCCAGAAGCGATCGGTATTGAAAAAGTTATTCAAGGAATTCGAAGTCAGATAAGTGACGATGACCAATTATTTGCATTATCGAATCACATTTTCGATGGCTTATATGCCAACCTATCAAGAGAATAATCATGGAACAAGAACTTGTTATACAACCAGAACAAGAGATACAGTCAGTTTCATTTTGGCAAGCATTCCTATTCTGGCTTAAATTGGGGTTCATTAGTTTTGGGGGGCCCGCAGGTCAAATTGCGGTCATGCACCAAGAACTGGTTGAAGAAAAGCGGTGGATTTCAGAGAAGCGATTTTTGCATGCACTGAACTATTGTATGCTCTTACCGGGTCCTGAAGCACAACAATTAGCAACTTATATAGGTTGGTTAATGCATAGAACCGTCGGTGGTTTAGTTGCAGGGATTCTTTTTGTACTACCCTCACTATTTATTTTAATTGGTCTTTCATGGGTTTATGTAAAATTTAGTGATGTACCCATTATTGCAGGGCTCTTTTACGGTATTAAACCTGCTGTTGTTGCCATTGTTTTTCATGCAACACATCGAATCGGCAGTCGATCACTTAAAAATAAATTTTTATGGCTGATTGCAGCCCTTTCATTTATTGCTATATTTTTCTTCAACTTACCCTTTCCTTTAATTGTGCTCTCTGCCGCAATCATTGGTTATCTAACCAGAAAAAAATATCCAAGCCTATTTTCTGGTGGAAACGCACACCAGCAGAGTAAAAAAGATTATGGTCGTGCTTTAATTGATGATGATACTCCTACACCTGAACATGCGATCTTTAGCTGGAAACGATTGGGCAGTATTCTGCTAATTGGTGGTCTACTGTGGTTTATTCCAATCCTGAGCCTAAGCTTAACGCTGGGGTGGGATCATACTTACACCCAAATGGCTTGGTTCTTTACGAAAGCGGCCCTGCTCACCTTTGGTGGTGCCTATGCAGTATTGCCTTATGTTTATCAGGGTGCTGTAAGCTATTACGGTTGGTTAAGTCCGACTCAAATGATAGATGGCTTAGCTCTAGGTGAAAGCACGCCCGGCCCTTTAATTATGGTGGTCGCATTTGTTGGCTTTTTAGGAGCATTCAATCAAGCAATCTTAGGCTCAGATCATTTATTCTTGGCGGGCACCATTGGAGCAAGCATAGTCACTTGGTTTACTTTCCTGTTTTCCTTTGTTTTTATTTTAGCTGGTGCACCAATTATCGAATCAACACATAATGAGCTCAAATTTACAGCTCCGTTAACGGCTATTACAGCCGCAGTTGTTGGTGTGATTCTTAACCTTGCCCTATTTTTTGCTTATCATGTACTTTGGCCAACAGGTTTTAACGGCTCTTTCGATATTGTTGCTGCGTTAATTGCACTTGTAGCTTTGGTTGGCTTATTTCATTTCCAGCTCAAAGTGATGTACGTCCTTGCAGCTTCAGCATTAATTGGTTTAATTTGCTTTAACTTTCTTTCTATGTAATTTAAACAGTCGAAGTATAAACTTCGACTGTTTTTTTATATCTTTATATTTCTATTTGACTGTGCCTTTCAGCTACATATTCTCAATTCTTTTAAATCGTTATAACAGTCTTAATTTATTAACCATCTGTATTACCTCTCTAATTATTGCTACTCCATTTTTTATTCTTTTAGGATGGGGGCATACTGGAAAGATTGCTGAAGATTGGTGGAAGATGTATACCGAAACATGGGCTAGCTTTATGGCTCTATTTCCTGGCTTATGTTATTGGTTATTTCTGATTGATCTAAAAGACAAGAAATCAAAAATATTGAACAAACCATTACGTAAAGATTCTTAAATTTTTCTAAAATTAACATAATACACCTTATACGTAATGTGTTATAATTCCACTTAGAAATCAATGCTGTAGTTTCTAGTTGATAGCCCACCTTCCCCAAGGTGGGCTTTTTTTGTGATTTTTCACGTTCCACGCTTAAAATTCGAACAGTGTTTCATGATTTTTATAAGTTAAACTAAATTTAGTTGCTAATCCCAATAAGCTATTCACTAACTTGTAAATATCGGTATACCGCCTGACGACTAATCCCAAAAGCTTTCCCTAATGCCATTTTCGATGGATACTTCCCCTCCTTCCATGCTTGTCGTAAAGCTTCAGCTTGGTCAGGCTTTAGTTTATGCACCCGACCTTTGTACTTCCCCTGAGCAGAGGCGAGTTTTATTCCTTCCTTTTGCCGCTCTAAAATGATCTCACGTTCGAACTGTGCAAAAGCACCCATCATTTGAAGCATCAAATTATCCATCGGGGTGGATTCGGCTGTAAAAGTAATATTTTCTTTTACAAACTGGATGGCGATCCCTCGTTTGACCAGTTTATCTACTTCAGT
>NZ_MKQS01000045.1 GCF_001758345.1 Acinetobacter towneri | reverse complement strand
ATGAATTACATTCAAGTCATTGGAAAATAGAGCAATATCACCGGGTGATTAAACAGGTTTGTCATATTGAAAAGTTTCAAGTAAGACGATCTAAACTGATTTTGAATCATATTTTTTCAGCCTTGATGGCCTACGTCGAGATACAAAAGAACCAGTTTGAGCGGATCTTTGAAAATGTATATCGTTGGCAGAAGAAATTATTTAGACCAGTTATCAAAAACTTCATTGATGACTTTATTCTCGATAAAAATCATCTGCTACCACAGAGAATCTTTAAATAATAGTGCGTAAGTCCTATATTAGTAGCTTGTTTAAAAAAGATTTGTTTATTTTTCTATTAATTGCTTCTAAATAATAACTTCAATATTTTTGTGGTTAAAAGGCAAGGGGGTATTATGATGTGTTTTTTATTGAAAATAAGCTTTTATATTATCTTTAAACTGAATTTCGCCCTGAGTAACTTGTAATGGCTTCGCATCGGCTTTATCTTGTATCGCAATTGGACGTCCAAGAGTTTTCATACCATCTTGTATGGTGCCGACATTTTCAAACAGGGCAGAGGTCTGCCACATCATAAACTCAGCTATACTGTTCAATTTGAGAATCAAGGCTGTGGTGGCAGCAATAATACCTAATTCAGCACGACCATTGAGCCAAAGCCAAATAGCAGTACCTAAAACACCGACATATAGCACCACACTCAGTAAATTAATGCTGATTTCATATTGAGCGCCCAAACGCATTTGTTTATAAACTGTCACCATAAATTCTTGCATTGATGCTTTGGCGTATTGGCTTTCACGACCTGCATGCGCAAATAATTTTACGGTTTGAATATTGGTATAAGCATCCGTCACACGTCCTGTCATCACCGCACGTGCATCGGCTTGTTCATTAGATACTTTGCTCAAACGTGGAACAAAATAAACTGCGGCAAGAATAAATAAAGCCAGCCATAGCAATAATGGCAAAATGAGTATTGGAGAAATTGCGCCCAACACCAGACTAATTGTAATAAAGTAAATGAATACATAGGCAAGCATATCGCCCAAAATGACCCAAAACTCCCGTACGGCTAAAGCGGTTTGCATAACTTTGGCAGACAGTCGTCCTGCAAAATCGTTATGAAAAAAATCTAAGCTTTGTTGCAGCATTAAATTATGAAAACGCCAACGCAAGCGCATTGGAAAACCGCTGTATAGTATCTGATGCTTCACAATCGACTGCGCACTGGCAAAAAAGATATTCGCCAATAAAATACAAAACAGCAAAGTGAGGTTCTGTTGATGTTGGGCAAGGAAAGTGTCTGGCTTACTTTGACTAAGCCATGTGACTAAATCGCCAATTTTTGCATATAACAAAGCTTCAAAGCTGGCAGCGCCTGCAGTGCATGCAACCAATAACAATAAATATGGGCGCACACCTGAAGTTGCTTGCCAAACAAAGGCAAAAAAAGTGGTTGGCAAGGGTTCGGTCAAACCTTTATTTGGATAAGGATCTATAAGTTTCTCGAACCACTTGAGCATACGATATTACCTTGATGACTAAACTTAAATTTAACGACATACAAAATTAAAAGAATTAAAAACAAGTGCTTGGGATAAAACCAAGGGTATTCACCTGAATTTTCATGACGAATAACATTCCAACTTGCAGAGCTAGTTTACGCCATAACACAGCAAATGTTGAAAGAAGAAATATAGATGGTTAATTTGCATACAAACTATGTCAAAGATTCACTTTTATCTATAGGGTGTTGCCTAAGGCTAGGGTTTCTGTTTTGCTTTTTGACGTAACACATACAAATATAAGCTTTCTACTTTTTCACGTGCCCAGGGTGTGGTACGCAAGAATCGCAATGATGATTTAACACTTGGATCTATGCAAAAACATCTAATTTCAATTTTACGACTTAAACCTTCAAAGCCACCGTAGTAATCCAATAATTCATCCAAAATGTCAGCAAGTTTTTTGCCATGTAAAGGGTCATTGGAGGTGGTCATAATAGATCAATCGTATTTTGGGTGGCCATTATTATAACCCGGTACCAGGTTTGTCGGAGACAAAATTTTCTGAGATGAGAAGCGTTGCTTCGCAAGTTGTAGCGAAGCGTAGTGATCCGATGAAAAACCTAAATACACCCGCTGAAATCAGAGATAGAGCGGTTCAATTATTGATTGAATGTGAAAAGATTATCCATCGAATTGGGCTGCGATCACTGCGATTGTGCCTAAAATTAGTTGCACTCCTGAAACTCTACGAGTTTGGTATCAAAGATATTTATAACTGAATATTTAATTTATCATCACACCTAAAACCATAGAAAATTAGGTTTTACAGATATTTTTTTGTGCTAGTATTTTTAGAATTTAGCTATAGATCAACATAAAATTGCAGATATACCAGCTTGCCAGTGGCATCATTGATACTCACCAATAAACAGCAATTAGCAGCCCGTCCTTCAAACCAGTCAGATATGAGCTATTTATCTGCGTCAGCTCGAAGTAATCCTATTTATGGGCGGATTCAGGCGCTTGGAGCGAGGAGTCGATAAATCGGCTGCAATCATCCAAGAACCTAGTGTTTCTACTGAGATATCAAAACTATGAAAGGTGTGAGCTTTTCATGCACTAAATTTGAGCTTTATATTTCTGCTATAAGCGTCTCATCTGACGTTCTGAGATATGAAGTAGCTGAGGAGTCTAAGATTGGGTTATGCGTTGATCGCAGATTTCCTGCAAGACCGACAATCGTTTAAGTTCTTTATCCGACATAGACACCAATATATCAAAACGTCAGCTAAGCAAATTGCAGAAGTGTATATTCTAAAAGCGGACATTTTTACTTTGGAGAACGTTCACTTAACTAAAGTTGTTACTAATGAAAAACATATAAATCAATTAGATATAGTTTTTTATCCATGGTTTTAGTTAATTACTTTTTAACTAAAATTGTAACTCTTATGAAGAGTTAACTAAAATTGTAACTCTTATAAACGTTTTATTATCAATATCTTATCAATCGAAAATCTTTATTTCTAAACAGTGTTATGACAGCACCATTTAATGAGGTTACTAGGTGCATACCATTCATTTCTTTTAGACCAGGACAAATACTCTTGTATTTATCAACTTCTCTTCTACCTATACTGTAATAAACAGCACCATTTTGGTATTTTTTTCGTCCGAATTTCAAGATATTAGCAACGTGTCTTGGTTTGATACCTCGTTGTGAAGATCTTTTTACAGCATGCTTACTGAACCCTAAGCTTAATTGTTCAAAGTTCATAGAGATAGTCATTGTATCCGTCCTTAAATCAAACTGTGTACAATGAAATATATGCGAAACGCCAATTTTAAGAATGGTTTTACAAGCTTACGACAAGCCATTTTAATAAAGTATGCGAGTTATTATTTAAGTTGAAATTTAAAAATATTCAGAGTTTTTGTTTCAACTTTATTTGGTAAGGCAATAAAAGGTTAAGAAAAGCTTTCTAATTAAGTTAATCTAATATTAGAAGTTAAGTAATAGCTGAAAAAAAGAATAGTTCATAGTTAGAGAGCAGAACTGTATGCAAAAGAATATCTTATTTTTAGTGACAGGAATGACACCTCAGATCATTACTGAAACCTTATATGCTCTGGCAGTTGATCCAGAGCTTACTGATAAATGGGTGCCCACTGAAATCCATGTGCTGACGACTGCAAAAGGTAAAATTCAAATTAGATCACGGTTGTTTAATGATGGAATCTTTGAAAAGCTTCTTCAAGATTTTCATTTACCCAATATCAAATTTGATGATTCCACGCTGCATGTTATTACTCGTGATGGTGAAGAAATAGAAGACCTTAAAAATTTGGATGATAATGAACTAGCAGCGAATGAAACGTGTCGTTTAATTAAGCTTTTTACAGATGAGGAAAATTCTAGCGTACATGTGTCGATTGCTGGTGGACGCAAGACGATGGGGTTCTATGCAGGATATGCACTATCGTTATATGGCAGAGCGCAGGATAGTATGTCTCATATTTTAGTATCAGAAGAGTTTGAGTTTGCAACGAACTTTTACTATCCAACACCTTATGAGCATTATGTTGGAAAATACAATTCACAAGAACATTTGAATGCTCAACATGCGAAAGTCTTTTTAGCAAATATTCCTTTTGTTCGTTTGAGAAATACTTTACCTGATACACATCCATTGAAAATGGAAAACTATACGTTTTCAGATGTCATTGAACAACTTAATCAGGTCAATCAGCCGATATGTTTGAAAATTAATGTAACTCAACGTTATATCAAAATTAATGATTCATCCAGGGTTGAATTACCACCTCGAGAAATGGCAATGCTGATGTGGTTCGCAGACAATAAAGTGCGGGGGAAAGCAGGTATTAAAGCACCTACAGGTTCCTATAAAGGCGAAATGAGTCCTGCTGAACAGGTTTATATTCAAGAACTGACTGAAGAATATTTGCTTCATTATGATGAGTTAAAAGATAGTGATAGTGCGATAGAAGTGACGAAGGACTTTTTTGAGAGTACGAAGTCTAAGCTTAAAAAACAGTTAGCGAAACAATTAGGCAATGAGCTAACGGCTCGAATTATGCCAAAACAGAATGCGAGAAGTGCTCCTTTTTATTTACCGATTGAGAAGGAACAAATAGAGGTGGTCCCACTTGTTTGAACAACTAAAAGCGTATTTATAAGTGATATTCCGCTCTAGTTAAGTGTATTAGTTCAGACTTGATCGTACATTCTTCTTGAAAAAGAGAAAGTTACCCGTTTTGATAAAGGTGTCGAAATCTTAATCAAACAAAGGTAACTTTCTTATGTTGCATACTAACAATCAAATCATTAAACACAAAGTAGGTCTGCTCAATTTAGCTGAAGAGCTTCAGAATGTATCCAGAGCATGCAAAGTGATGGGTGTTTCAAGAGATACATTTTATCGCTATCAAGAGTTAGTGAAGTCTGGTGATATTGACGCACTGATCAATAAATCCCGTCGAGTACCAAATTTAA
>NZ_MKQS01000044.1 GCF_001758345.1 Acinetobacter towneri | reverse complement strand
ATCAATATGCCACGAGCTCAGATCTGTAGGATTACGCCAATACCAGCGTAAACGTTTTTCTATTTCAGGAGCATAACGTTGAACCCAACGGTAAATAGTCGTGTGATCAACATTCACACCCCGTTCGGCCAGCATTTCCTGCAGTTCACGATAGCTAATGCCATATTTACAATACCAGCGCACAGCCCAAAGAATGATTTCGCCCTGAAAATGCCGACCATGGAAAGGATTCATATGCTGCACCTTTAGCTAAAACAGTCTTCAGCTTACCATTCGTGGTTATTTGCAACAGTGCCCTTAGCTTTTCCTGTTGGCACTCCAAATTGGATTGAATATCTCTCAGACTTTGTCTACAAGAGAATTGAGACATCAATATGGCAATAAACTGATCCCACCGGGAATGCTTGCAGCCACCAGAAAAGAATTTGGTCCTCTTCCCGTATAGCTCATACTCCTGTAAATTTCAGCTGTCTGAGGGTGCATCCAGATCACCACCAATAAAAAGAGAAACCCGAATGTCATGGCAATGGTGGTGGAACCCCATACCAGTTTGCTTTTCTCTTCCTTGGTCGGTAAGCGAAGTTCTTGCTTAACAAAGTATCGGGCACTGAGAAAGGCAGCAGCAATCAGGGCAGGAATCAGCAGAATGGCACCGAGATGGAAGACATAGATCAGTACGCCCACCAATAGAACCAAGGTCAGATAAACGGTGGCGAAATATTTCAGATAATGCGACATCGTTTCGACCTCCTTAATACCGAGGTCTCATCAGGATGGCCGATTTTTACGCTGCTGTCTACGGTAAAAAATCCAGGCAATAATGACGGCAACAATCGCAATAATCACATAACTGACGTTACTGAAAATTTGATGCATCAGCTGCTGGTTTTCGCCAAAATAAAACCCGACACAGGCCAGAAAAGTAGTCCAGATGATGGTGCCGAGTGTGCTATAAAACATGAATTTCCAGAACGGCATGTGGCTCATACCGGCAGGGATGCTGATCAGTGAAYGGACGGCAGGAATCATACGGCCAAAGAACACAATCCGGTGTCCATAATGCTCAAACCAGCTTAATGATTTTTTTACATCTGCGGATTTGATAAATAAATATTTGCCATAACGATCGACAAATTTAAAAATAGCATCATGGTTGAACTTATAGCCAATCCAGTAGAGCAAAGCGGCTGCCAGTAGGGAGCCGCTGCAACCAGCCATGATCACCCCGACCAGGAGTAATTCACCCTGAGAGGCTGAATAGCYTGCGGAAGGCATAATGATTTCGGAAGGGATTGGCGGGAAGACATTATCCAGGAACATGAGCAGAGCAATGCCCCAGTAGCCCAGTTGTTCCATGACGGAAATAATCCATTCGGTCAGATTCATAGAATTGGTAAAATAAAAAATACTGCCTGTATCCTAAGCAGTATTTTTTGTGCGGTAAAGTCTTGGAATATAAATGATCAGACAGAATCAGCTATGCGTTAGCGTATAAATATAAACTTTCCGTAATAAATAGGCCAGGCAGATCGGTAAAATACTCAGAAGGATAAAATGCATGATCATGATATTGATATGGTAACCAATGAATAGTGCCAAAATGGCCCCAATCACCACTGCTGTCCCATAGTTTGATTTAAATAAAAAACCTGAGTCCAAATCGTTAAAATATGAGTGCAAACAAACACTTTAACGACCAGGATTCAGGTTTTGTCACATCAGAATACCGTATTTCATGAGCTAATTAAACCTGTTGTGCGACAGGATTTTGAACAACTTGCTAAAGTACACCATGTTGGACAGAAATTTAGAGCGGCTTCCCGGTGGGATCAGTTTATTGCCATATTGATGTCTCAATTCTCTTGTAGACAAAGTCTGAGAGATATTCAATCCAATTTGGAGTGCCAACAGGAAAAGCTAAGTCATCTCGGAGCAAAGTCTATTCCCCGAAGCACGCTGGCACGAATCAATGAGCAGCAGCCTGCTGCCTTGTATCAACAGCTCTTTTACAAGTTGCTTAAATACTATGAACACTCAAAAGTAGCTCATAAATTTCGCTTTAAGAATCCCTTGTATTCCTTGGATGCCAGTCATATTGACCTGTCGCTTTCCTTATGTGAATGGGCCAAAGTTCACGACTCAAAAGCCAGCATGAAACTCAGCATAGGATTGAATCACAGCAATGATATTCCTGAGTTTGTTGCAGTTGAAAATGGCAAAGAAAATGACATGGTACAAGGCCGCAAATTCCAGTTTCCTGCTGGCAGCATTGTAGTTTTTGATAAAGGCTATGTCGATTACCAATGGTATGCAAAATTAAAAGCCTTTTTAGGCCGAAGCAAGAACGCCATTCAGACGCAAATCTGGATTGCGATGATCGCCTATTTACTGGTAAGTTTCGCTCAACATTTAGGGAAAAAAGGCTGGACAGTTCAGCGCTTACTCAGAATAATTCAAGTGAATTTATTTGAAATAAAAACCTTAAAAGCGTTATTTTCACCCGATAAAGTCCCCATCAAACAAGAGGAAGCTTAAATGGGCTTCCTCTTGTAAAAATTGTGGGACAGCAGTGAGCTTATAGCTCCCATTTTTAACTTCGCATAACGTGTATTATGTTAATTTTAGGAAAACTTAAGAGACTGTAAATAAAACTGTGTAAACGCTTAAACTATCGTTAAAAGTGTCATTCTAGGTATTCCATTAAATATGGTCATAGCTTATTTATGATTTCACAATCTTTATTTAATCGGCGAATTGATCTGATAAATTTTTTCGGGTCATCAATGCACAGCGGTTGTTCCTGACCATCACGTAAAATTATATACTCGTCTAATTTTTCATAATGCACAGCGGCAACTGGTACGCCTTTATTTTTTTTGTTGAACTCATGATGATTGCCAGGTACTAGTTCCGCATAGGTAAAAATAATCTTATCCGCAATACGAATATAGCTGGCGCTTGTTTTTGACATTCTTGACATATAAAAACCTCCATAGGTGTGAAATTAATATACAACTATTTTACAACTAATTTGCAACTATTTCAAGGCTTTTTTAATCACTTAACATAATGGCGATTATAAGAAATTAATGGATGTCCATATAGATTACTTGCATATTGTATTCGATCGAATACAATATGGTGAGAAAACAAGGAATCCTCATGATTGAAATTAAACGTCTGCCAGAGTTTGATGAATGGTTGGATGGCATTAAAGACAATATGACCCGTATTCGCCTGAATCGTAGATTGGATAAGGTTCAACGTGGAAATTGGGGAGACATTAAGCCTCTTCAAGATGGCGTTTGGGAAATGAGAGAGTTCTTCGGTGCTGGATGGAGAATGTATTACATCCAACATGGTGACGTAGTGATTGTAATGCTTGGTGGAGGAGATAAATCGACTCAACAACAAGATATCGATCGTGCAGTCAAATTATCGAAAACATTGGAGGATTAAAATGGTTAAAGTCGCTGATTTACCAAGTTTTGATATGGCTGAGTCGCTCAAAACTGAAGAAGACATTGTGATGTATCTCAATATGGTTCTTGAAGAGAATGATCCAGCTGAATTAGCCCATGCACTTGGCGTTATTGCTAAAGCTCGTGGCATGACTCAAATCGCTAAAGAAGCAGGGATTGGACGTGAGGCACTCTACAAAGCCCTACGTCAGGATTCAGCACCACGTTTTGATACGATTAATCGTGTTGTGAATGCTTTAGGCCTAAAACTCACAGTACAACATGCCTAAGACTTTAAAAAATATAGTAAAAATGGGAGCTAAAGGCTCCCGTTTTTAGATTCGTATAACGTGTATTATGTTAATTTTAGAAAATCTGTTTTAGTTTGTACCTTTTCAAAATTATGTAAAAAGCAAATAAAACACTTATCCAGAACAAATAATCAAAAATAAAATATAAGAAGATAAATTGATCTATTCCTATAATAATATTTAAAGGATCTAGCGCTATACTCCCACCTGGAGATACTTCACCATCTACTAAAAACTGTAAGGGAAATCCTCCTCCAATGACTTTAACTTTTCCAAGCTTGTCTACAACTATACGATCCACTAATGTATATTTCTGATAAAACAAAGATAAATAAGTAAAAATAAAAGATAAGCAATTGAAGTATAAAAATTTTTTCATAATTTCCTCTCATATATCTACTAATTTTAACAATTTTTAATCAGAGCCTTTTGGAATAATTTGCTTTAATTTCTCTATTACTCTCTCAAAAAATTCCTTTAATATGAAAAGATTAGAATTTATTTTATTAAGTTTACTTGCAGCCTGCAGTCCAGTTACAGAAAAAATTGAATCAAATATAGTTGTTCCACGTATTCAATATACGGGGGGAGCAGATAATGCAAGTTATAGTGAGGCTAAGCTTATTAGGGAAGGTAAATGCCTATACCTAGAACATGCTGATGGCTCTAAAGTTCTGCCAATTTTTGCTACAAAAACTCTAGATTGGGATACGGAAACTAAGAGCCTAAAAGTAGATTCGGATACTTATTTTTTAGGTGATAAAGCAGCATATGGAGGCGGAGAATCCTATCCTCTAGAAAAAAATAATTATTCTTGGATAACTGAAGTAGATCATAGCTGTGATACCTCAAAAGTTATAGTTATTAATCGACTCATAAGACCAATTGAAGAACTACCAAAATGAAGAATAGCCTATTTTACTGTCTTACATTAGTTCTACTTATAGGATGCCAGCCATTTGAAAAGGATGGATATATTTTTATTAAAAATCAGACTGATTATCCAATTACAGACCTTAAAGTAACTTATATTAGTGCTCAAAAAACTTATAGCTTAGGTACTCTTTATCCTTATTCAGAATATAAATACGCCATCAATTACGAGCGGCACAATGAGGATTCAATAATCTTTTCATATTTAGATAAAAATCATAAAAAGATTAATCAAGAAGTAGCTACGTATGCAGCCAAATATGATAGGAAAAGTTATGAAATAGGGCGAATTCAAACATGAGGTGCGACAGTTTGAAAAGTCTTATGATAATCAACAAGCTGAGCAAATTTCTCTAATGGTGTAAGCCAATCTAACGCTTTTCTAGGACGAGTATTCAGTGACATGGCAACTTGATTTAAATAATGCTGATCTGCCTGATTTAAATCAATCCCTTTAGGTAAATATTGCCTAATTAAACCATTCATATTTTCGCATGTGCCTTTTTGCCAGGGTGAATGTGGGTCACAGAAATATACATCTATGCCTAAATCTTCTTCAAGTATTTTATGTTCTGCCATCTC
>NZ_MKQS01000043.1 GCF_001758345.1 Acinetobacter towneri | reverse complement strand
TTGGATGATGGCAATCTACCGATTTGCAATAATTGGGTCGAGAATCAGATGCGTCCCTGGGCCTTAGGACGCAAGAACTGGCTGTTTGCAGGCTCGCTGCGCAGTGGTCAACGAGCTGCCAATATCATGACTTTAATCCAGTCAGCAAAGCTGAATGGCCTGGATCCGTATGCCTATTTAAGTGATGTGCTGAAAAGGCTGCCGACGCATAAAGTGACCCAAATAGAAGAATTACTGCCACACCGCTGGAAATCCGACCAAAATTAAAAAATAGGCATGGGATTCAGCGGACGCTTACGTTTAAAATCATTCAAGAACAGAATCATGCACTAACATAAAAAACCGCCATTGAATGACGGTTTTTTGAGAAGACAGGATGACGGATACAGATTTAAGCAGATTATTTTGCCAACTCGCGTTCTGCCACAGCTTTTTCAAGTTGTGCCAAAATTGGATTGAGCAAATCTTGCTTACGCTTAAAACTGGCTTTGTTGACAATTAAACGTGAAGATACTTTACAGATTTCTTCTAAGGGCTCTAAACCGTTGGCACGTAAAGTATTACCTGTATCCACTACATCGACAATGTAATCACCTAAACCGACCAATGGTGCTAATTCCATTGAACCGTAAAGTTTAATTACATCAACCTGCTCGCCTAAGCTCGCATAGTATTGACGGGTTAAATTCACATATTTAGTGGCAATTTTTAAACGACCTTTCGGGCGCTGCATGCCAACTTTTCCCGCAGTCATCAATTTACAGTTCGCAATTTTCAGGTCAAGCGGCTCATATACATTTTGAGCGCCATGCTCCATCAAGACATCTTTACCTGCAACACCAATATCCGCCGCACCATTTTCAACATAAGTTGGTACATCAGAGGCACGTAAAATTAAAATACGCACCTGCTTGTGTGTGGTCGGAAAAATTAATTTACGTGACTTGTCTGGGTCTTCCAGTAAATTAATTCCCGCAGTTTCCAATAAAGGCAAAGTTTCTTTTAGAATTCGCCCCTTACTTAATGCCAAAGTTAAACCATGATCAAAATTGCCCATTACGTCAAAATTAGGATCATCGTTTCTCATGTCATTCATCAATTTACTCGCTTAATTTGGGCGCCTAAACCTTCTAACTTTTGTTCTACATTTTCATAACCGCGATCAATATGATAAATACGATCAATCAATGTTTCGCCTTCTGCCGCCAATGCTGCTAACACCAACGAGAATGAGGCACGTAAATCAGTTGCCATAACAGGCGCAGCAGAAAGTTTTTCTACGCCTGTCACCACTGCATCATTGCCTTCTACCTGAATATTGGCACCCATACGTGACAATTCAGGGACATGCATAAAACGGTTTTCAAAAATAGTTTCCGAAATCGTCGCAAAACCGCGCCCAATCGCATTCACTGCCATTAACTGTGCTTGCATGTCTGTTGGAAATTCAGGATGTGGTAAGGTTCTGAAGCTCACGGCTTTAGGGCGCTTGCCCATCATATCTAGTTCAATCCAGTCATCGCCACGTGTGACTTCAGCACCCATTTCTTCAAACTTGTCCAACACAGATTCTAGCAAGGCAGGATCGGTATGTGTGGTTCTGATTTTACCGCCTGTAATTGCAGCTGCAGCCAAATAAGAACCCGTTTCGATACGGTCAGCAACGACTGAATACTCACAACCATGCAAGTGCTCAACACCTGTAACCACTAAAGTATCGGTGTCTAAACCTTCAATTTTAGCACCCATTTTAATAAGCATTTGCGCAAGGTCGGTAATTTCAGGTTCACGTGCAGCATTACGAATGGTAGTCACACCATCTGCCAATACCGCAGCCATGAGAATATTTTCTGTACCACCAACGGTGACCATATCAAAGACCACTTCGCCACCTTTAAGGCGACCATTGACTTTGGCATTCACATAACCATTCTCAACTTCAATTTCTGCGCCTAAAGCTTCAAGTGCTTTAAGATGTTGATCGACAGGACGAGAACCAATTGCACAACCACCTGGCAAAGATACTTTTGCACTACCATAGCGCGCGACTAATGGGCCCAGCACCAAAATAGAAGCACGCATGGTTTTGACTAATTCATAAGGTGCAAATTGGTTGTCCAATGTTGAGGTATCCGCAATGACAGTATCGCCTTCATAAGACATTTTAATGCCCAAGCCTGCGATCAACTTCACCAAGGTATTTACATCTTTTAAATTTGGAACATTTTTCAATGTTATTGGTGTTTCTGCAAGAATCATTGCAGCAAGAAGTGGCAAGGCTGCATTTTTTGCACCAGAAATGCGCACTTCACCTTCGAGCTTATTACCGCCCTGAATTAAAAATTTATCCATTAAATTATTAAGCTCCAAATAAGCTTGCTTTACGCCATTCTTCTTGTGTCATTGCACGAATTGTGACCGCATGAACTTCACCGCTGGCAATATAGCTATTCAATGGTGCATACACTGCTTGTTGACGAGCAACAGGACGTTTGCCATCAAATTGATTATCTACAATACGAAGATCAAACTTGCCGCCTTGCCCACTTACAGCAACTTCAGCCTCTGGAAAAGCAGCTTTTAAAATTTCAGTGAGCTGTTCACTATTCATCACAAAGACCTCTTATAGGACCAACGGTGTAAAAACCTGTCATTTTACTATAAATAGAAAAAATTATTCATTAATCGTATACATTATCGCAATAAAAAAAGAGGTTTATCAAAAACCTCTTTTAAAACCACCTTAAGGCTAAATCGCTAAAAGCTGGTAGTCCAGTTGCATCTTCCGATGCTTCTCTAATTGGCGTTTTAATTTTTCAGTCATCATCTTAATAGAAGTATACATATCATCCGCACAAGCTTGCGCAAACAGCTCGGTGCCGGGCAAGCGAATAATCGCTTCAGCAATATGATTGGCACTGCCTTTTTTAGAATGTTTATCGATTTGATGATCTTTACTTAATTTCACCTGCATACTATTGACCTGATCCAGATGTTTGATCATTTGTGCAAACTTAAGTCGAATATTTTCTTCAATTGCAGGGGTTATAGCTAAGTGATGTCCACGAATTGTTATTTGCATAATTCTATCCCTCTCCTTCATTAGGATTAGGAAGGCATAGTTCACATGATTGATTGCCAAATAACAGATCACTGTAGAGGTCACTTTAAATCATGTCTAACTATTCCTTCAAAGAAAAAAGATTCATTATTTAGTCATAATGAATCCTTAGAATAGACCGATTTTAAAAATTAGATCAAGACTTTTCGTTCAGAAGATGATGCAATATTTAATGACTCACGATATTTCGCCACCGTTCTGCGCGCCACATCAATACCTTCGGCTTTCAGCAAATTTGCAATTGTATTATCAGACAAAGGCTTACGCGGATTTTCCTCAGAGACGAGTTTTTTAATTTTTGCACGAATCGCAGTTGAAGATGCTTCTCCACCAGAACTGGTCGCAACATGACTTGAAAAGAAATATTTCAATTCAAACAATCCACGTGGAGTGAGCATATATTTATTGGTCGTTACCCGTGAAACGGTCGATTCATGTAATTCAACTTCATCAGCTACGTCACGTAAAATTAAAGGCTTCATGCCTTCTGCGCCAATTTCAAAGAATTCACGTTGATGTTGCACAATACAAGTCGCTACCTTTAATAAGGTTTTATGACGTTCATCAACACTTTTTATAAAGTTTTTCGCATCTAGCATTTGATTACGCAAATATTGATTATCTTCACTTTGATCTGCGCGTTTAATCATATTGGCATAAAAGGAATTAATTCTAAGCTTAGGCACAACATCTGGATTGAGTTGCACATGCCAATGGTCCTGCTTTTTACTGACCACCACATCAGGAATTTGATAGTCTGACTCCTGATCTTCAAATGCTTTACCAGGATGCGCTTTCAAAGTTTTTAATAAAGATACTGCATGCTGAAGTTGATCAGCACTTAAACCTGTTTGCTTAATTAACTTGCCTAAATCATTCGAAATTAATAACTCATAATGCTGTAAAAGTTGCAATGCCTCCTGACGATAAGGCACATCTGTAGCCAAACTTTCAAGCTGAATAGATAAACATTCTGCTAAATTACGCGAACCAATTCCAATTGGATCTAAACGCTGAATATGTTTCAAAACGACTAAAACTTCATCGTCTTCAACTTCATCATCATATTCCATGGAGATCAATAGATGCTGTACAGATGTAGTGATTTCCGATATTTCACAATCCAAGAAACCATTGTCATCTAAAGCATCGACAATACAGTAGGCAATGAGCTGCTCAACTTGAGAAAAATGTAACAGATTGATTTGTTGCATCATGTGCTCTTTTAAACCCAAATGCCCCTGACGATTATCCTCTCGCTCTTCATATTCCGCCGTGCCCAAACTCGTTGGTAAATGAGTGTACACATCATCCCAGTCTGTATCGACAGGCAAGTCATTAGGCAGATGATCTGCATTTAATTCTTTGGTTAAATCTTTTTGATTATGTTCTTGCTCTTCTAAAGTGGATAAACTTTCGAAACTACTTTGTTCTTCGACTTTTTCTAATAGAGGGTTACTGTCCAACTGAATTTGAACTTCTTGTTCAAGCTCTAAACTTGAAAGCTGAAGCAAACGAATGGCTTGTTGTAACTGCGGTGTCAGCGACAAGGAGTTTGCAACTTTTAATCCAACCGATAACTTCATTTTCACCACTCTTTTAAATTTATTTTTTCAAAAACTTAATACATAAGTTTTTGATAAGCAATTTCTATGCCGTTTTATTAGATATAACATAAATTTATGAAAAAACATAAAGATTTTAATTAGAAAATCTATTCAATTTATTCTCTTTTTCTACTTAATATTTTTTACATAAAAAAACACCCTCAACGTTAGTTGAGGGTGTTTGAATAATGAGCTGGCGATGACTTACTCTCACATGGGTAACCCCACACTACCATCAGCGCGAAGAGGTTTCACTTCTGAGTTCGGGAAGGGATCAGGTGGTTCACTCTTGCTATGGTCGCCAGCACAACTGTTATGGACTTGTTCGGGTCTTAGTTACTCTGCTTTTGCATGTAATGCCTTACTTTGTTCCAAATGAGTTATTAACAGGTTGGCTATTGTATCTGAAATTTTATGTTCAGCAAGGGCTGAATCAAGATATTTGATCTGATCAGGTTTAAGTGATCTTTTATGAATCGATTGATGCTTGTGATACAACAACTGTTTGGGTGTTGTATAGTCAAGCCTCACGAGCAATTAGTATTGGTCAGCTTCACATATCGCTATGCTTCCACATCCAACCTATCAACGTCGTAGTCTTCAACGGCTCTTTAGGAGGCATAAAGCCTCGGGGAAATCTTATCTTGAGGTAGGCTTCCCGCTTAGATGCTTTCAGCGGTTATCCCTTCCGAACATAGCTACCCGGCGATGCG
>NZ_MKQS01000042.1 GCF_001758345.1 Acinetobacter towneri | reverse complement strand
GAGCGATGACCTTCTTTAATCGATTCAAACTCATACAATTCCCAACGTCGGCGTTGTAGCCTTATGGTTTCTGGGATACGTTCTTGTAGAGTGGCAACTTCCGCAACACTTTTACCTTCAGAAAGCCAGAGAATAGTTTGGGYACGTTGTCTTTCACGCCAATGTTTTGCATGCTTGGCCAGAAAAATGAGTCGTTCTCGCTGTTCTAAACTAAGTGGTACAGAAACAATTCGAGGCATGTGTGAACATCTGTTAACTAAAAAAACTTTTTCGCATGATTAGTTATTTTTGTCAACTTAAGAGGACATTTTTTTAACATTCTAGTGGCTTGGTTGCATAAAGATTAGAAAGATTGAATTATTCTAAAAAATATAAAGTCGAGATACAACTCCTCCAATAATTTGATGCAACCCATCTTAGTTTTTATCTGTACTCAAACCTGAGCTGACAGTTACCCATTTTTTATTGTGCCTGTCAGGTTACTTTTGAGCTAAATTCTTCTCAGCCCAAATCCGTTTTCCATCAAGTAAAGTTTCAAGTGGTGTACGACCACAGCACACTTTTGGACTGATTTTAAATGCATTGATCAAATTTTATTTGATCGCTGTGATTTTAAGGGGGGGATTACCGGATAGCTAGATCATTACCCAATTTCAATTTATGTCGTAATTTGTTAATCTTAATTTCAGATAAAAATCAAGGAGGCAATTGATGTCGAGAAAAATAATAATGACTACAAATGAAAGGCGTCTTCAAGCTCTAAATCAAATGCGTGCTAGTTACAGAGGTGAGCAACTTTTAAGACAAGATAGAATTAAACTCATTCAACATGGTACAGTTGTTCAATCGCACGAAATTTCTATCAATGACAGTGATCATACTCTATGTGATGATTTAGCAATAGAAATTGATGAATGTGACATGTTAAAACAAACTGCTGAGACTATGTATGCAACTACAGGTGATACAATTTGGTTAAGTTTTTAATACCTTAAAGCTTATGATGTTATCTTAATGAGAGAAACTTAGAACTTCTTGAGTAAGTCCTCAGTTGATATTTCTTGTTCCACGCAAAAAACACCATTTAGATCTACTTTCATTTTTTAATCGAATTACCTTGGATTTTATAGATGTCGAGTAGATTTTTAAGTATTTGATCTGCAATTTTATTTTTCCAATCATCTTCTGGCTCTAAAGTAATCGACATGAGCTTCTCCTAGTTCATTGTGTAGAAGCTAAATCAACAGTCCTATAGGTTATATGATATTGAAGTTAGTTTAGATTGTTTCAATACGAGTATGATACTTAAATTTCTATGATCAAATTTTCTCTAAACCCATTTTTTCCTTGCTCCTGAGGATACCCTAAAGGGTTGATCACTAATCTGCATCCATCGACTACAGTATCAATTGATGTATGCGTATGTCCTGAAATCCATAACTTAAAGCCTTTGACATCTAAATCATTAATAAAATAGGGGTTAAGCGCTGATGCAACAGGGTGCTTACCCCAATAAGGATCAAGACAAGCTAAATGCGGTGGAAAATGCGTAATAACGATCACATGATCTTGGCCTCTAAACTGCATAATATTTTGATGATATCGTTGAAATAGTGCAATGTAGTCATCAGCTGTTATAGTTCGATTATCGCTACTTATCATGATTTGATCAAAATCATAAATAGATTGTTCAGCATCTTCTTTAAATTTTTGCAGTTCGTTAGTGGTTGTACGAGCTGAGTTGGAACGAAAGTTCGTAAACAATGTACCGCCAACAAATATTTTATCCTGTATCTTGATATGGTTGTCATCAAGCAGAGCATTTTGAGGATAATTTTCTCTTAAAAAGTCTGCGACTAAATTGTAGTTTGAGCAGTAATAATCATGATTACCTAAAACAAAAATAAAGTTCTTATTCAGGTTTTTACATGTTTCTGCAAATTCAATAGCACCACTCAGGCGATTCGAAAAATCCCCAGCGTGAATAATGACGTCAGCTTCATCTGATAATGAATATTTCGAATTGTGAGTATCCGATAAAATTTGCAGTTTCAATCTACTTCCTTTATTAAATCACGCTGCTTAAATATATAGAATTTCATTGCGATCAGTTTACAGCAACTAGATATTGTAGAAATTATAAGATACTTATCTGTATTCTTAAGCCTCTAAAAATATAGGTAATTATTTTTGAATCAATTGATTAAATATTAATCATAAAATTTGACCAATTGAATTTATGCACATAAGATAAAGATGTTACAGCAAAATCTGTGACCAGGCGTGGAAACCTGTTACTCAACGAACTAAAGAGTCGCTTTTAGTGGCTCTTTTGTGTCTACATGGCGCTTTTATGGTAAGCCAAGTAGGGCAGTCTTTGACTGGCCGTTTCGTTGAGCGGTATTTCCACACCCTATTTGGTTTGCCTCCATCTCGTGGAAAGGATGTTGGCAAACAACAATTAATCAACGAGGCTTCAAATGAAAAAATATCCCATCCCTATTTTTATTATCTCTAGCAAAAAAGTACTTTTGAATTAATCACCTGTTTTAATTCTAACAACCTACTTAAATTTTAAATTAATGACTTCATAAATTTCGTAATCTCACGAGATCTAGAGAAGTATTGCCTAGAGAAAATAAAATGGCCCGTACTAAGCTTTTAACCAATATTATTCAAAGAAAAATGATGGTGCCTGACGAAATGTCGCACTCAAATCTGCACCATAACTTTGAAATATCACTTTATGACTTCGCCAACCATGAGATCCTAGAAAAACTATATAAAGCAGACAATCAACGCTCCACAGAGTGTTGGAGCCCTGCTGAAATTCAGGAGTTTATTCTAAACTGTTTGAATGATCGTAATGTCAATTTATGCGTTCGCTATTGGAAAGATGCTGCTGGTAATATTTATATCATCGATGGTGGGCACAGGATTTCAATTATCTATGCTTGGATCAAAAGATACTTTATTGATGAGCAAGTAATAGGAGCCCCAAAATTCACGGCACCACAAAAACGAGATATTCGTCAGATTCGTAATCGATTAGGTGGATTAGCTGATTTTCAAGAGTTATGTAGCGATTCTGAGTTTCAGCAAAAATTAAAATCAACCAAAATTAATTTTATTGAAGTCATTGGGACACCTGAGGAGGCTCGAAAAGCCTTTTGTTCAATCAATTCGGATACGAAACGATTAGATCCAGATGAAGAATATCATTTACAAAATAGGGGAAGTGATGCTTTTTATGTGATTTATGCGTGTTGTTATATCAACGATAATAAATCCAACTTGGCTGAACTGAATTACGAGCGGATAAATGAAGTGATCACTTTGGGTGAGCAAATTCATGATCATCTTTTTAAGATAATACTTTTAGAGCCAGATTTAACACACGGTAAAAAAATCGGCTTGGTCAATGAACTCCTGAATATCATGTTTGGTGATACTAGTCAGAATACTGTGAATATAGACCAAGGTCAGCGTGTAGAAAATTTAATGCTAAAACTTAGAGTTGTGCTGTGTCGTATCGCTACACCACCAATTAGTATTCGGATTCCAAGTTTGGGCTTACACCCAAAACTATATTTTTATAAAGATAATCGTTTTCAAGTGACATCCTTTTTGGCCTGGTTCTCTATCGTCTGTGAAATTGAAAAAGACTGTTTTGAAATACAGAATAAAAAGATAGATTTTATTGGATTTACCCGAGCACGCCGTGGTGTTGAAAGTTTAATTGAAAAAATTCCTGTGGCGATCAAAGAAACTGTAGGTAAGTTTGGTAGTGGGATCAGATCGCATGAGCGATTGAAGAACGTGTATCAAGCATTCATCTGTATTGGACTCAATATGGATTTAGATTTTGAAGATGAAGTTTGTTTGAACACCGTCATTCTTTCGATGAGTCAATCATTTGATTATATTAATTTTAATGATTTTTACCTTGACCGTTTTGGTGGTGATTATGATGAGAGCATTGTGGATGATGTTGTGAGCTTTGTGAAATCAGTAAGACTAACAAAGAAGAAAAAACCTCTAAATTTTTCACTCGCGACCAAAAGAAATCTTTATCAACGTGAGGAAAGGAAAACTTGGAGCTATTGTGAAGTATGTGATAGCGCTCTATACCTTGAATCAACTGAAGTAGATCATCGTGAATCGAAAGCAGAAGGTGGTTACGGTGTTTTAGAAAATGGAGCAATTATTCATCCGATATGTAATCGTTTTAAGTCAGATCGTGCTTTGGAAGAAGTAAGAGCAGATTTATTTGACTAAAAAGATAAGGGAGCAAATGCTCCCTTATCTTTTTGTTTTTTAGTAGACTGGGGTCAGTGTTTAGCCTAAGCAACCAATATGAAAACAATAGACTATTACAACCAATACGCAGATCAATTTTTACAAGCCACGTTGTATGTGGATATGGAAAGCCTATACCAACCATTTTTAGCTGAGTTGCCAGATTCTGCACGCATCCTGGATTTAGGCTGTGGGTCAGGTCGTGACACTTTGGCTTTTAAAAATAAAGGCTATCAAGTTGATGCTATCGACTATTCTGAAGTATTGGTCGAACGAGCGACCCAACTGACTGGTATCGCTGTTCAGCAACAAAGTTTTTATGAGCTTGATATACAAGATGTTTATGATGGGGTATGGGCATGTGCCGCTTTACTACATTGTGCTCGTAATAGACTCCCTGATGTTTTAAAACGTATTCATGCTGCATTACGCCGTGGCGGTGTGTGCTATATGTCTTTTAAATATGGAACAGCAGATAGAGTAAAAGGCGGTAGGGCGTTTACTGACTTAAATGAAGAGCAGGCTCAGGAATTGTTAGATCAGTTGAGTGGGGTTAGGGTGTTAAAACAGTGGATTACAGTAGATCAGCGACCTGATCGTGATGAACAGTGGCTGAATGTACTTTGGAAAAAACAATGATACATTCCTGTTCGTTTCCTAATATTCTTTATTCACGATTTGATTTACAAGAAAGCTCCAAACTGATTCCTACTGAGAATGGCATCTATTTTTGGTGGATTAAAAACTTACCTGAGATTGTTCCGCTAGAGGACTGTATTCAGATTAAGGAATACTATCTTGTGTATTCAGGTATTTCCCCAGATAAAAAAGGGAAACCAAATAGTAAATCGACTTTAAAAACTCGGCTCAGAACACATTATTTTGGCAATGCTGAAGGATCTACATTAAGACGAACACTCGGTATTTTACTTGCTCATCAAAGTGGATTTCCTTTACGTCGAGTTGGTTCGGGTAAACGAATGACATTTACTCACTTGGGTGAACAATGGTTAGATCATTGGATGGAGGAGAATACGCGTATCTCATGGGTATTAGATCCTGAACCATGGGTGCTTGAAGAAAATATGTTTAAATCAGTTTCATTACCATTGAATTTAAAAGGGAATGAGCACGTTTTTAAAAATACATTGTCCATTTTGAGAAAAGAATGAACCGTACCGGGTTTGTCGGAGACTTTTTTTATTTAAGTTAGGTGTATTAGTTCAGACTTGATCGTACATTCTTCTTGAAAAAGAGAAAGTTACCCGTTTTGATAAAGGTGTCGAAATCTTAATCAAACAAAGGTAACTTTCTTATGTTGCATACTAACAATCAAATCATTAAACACAAAGTAGGTCTGCTCAATTTAGCTGAAGAGCTTCAGAATGTATCCAGAGCATGCAAAGTGATGGGTGTTTCAAGAGATACATTTTATCGCTATCAAGAGTTAGTGAAGTCTGGTGATATTGACGCACTGATCAATAAATCCCGTCGAGTACCAAATTTAAAA
>NZ_MKQS01000041.1 GCF_001758345.1 Acinetobacter towneri | reverse complement strand
AACAGTATCATCAATACTGACTATAAGTTTATTATTATCAATATGTTGAATTGATTCTTGATATAGGTCGTGAGGTGTGTAGTCTTCACGCTCTAGAAAGCGATTTACACTATCATGCGAGATATTATAAGTCTCGGCAAGTTGTGTGCAGCTAATAGAGTTCGGTTCTGTCATGAGAAAGCCCATATAAATGGGTAATGTACAAGTTGCTGTAGAAGCATGTTTAATTCGTCTGATCACAGATACTTTATAAAGTATTTTAATACTTTTTTGAATCCGTCAATGCGTAAGTCCTATAATAAAAATATCTCCATCGAAAATAAAGTATAAAAATTCAAAAACCATTTAATAAAGTATCAATAGAGTTAAAATACATATAGCTTACTTTTAATTTTAAAGAGGAATACAAGAAATAATTTCTTGTATTCCTGTTATAAGATTGGGAGAACCAAGTTGATAATTTCACCCATTTCTTTGGATCTATTAATTTAAGTTTCGACTTTACTTATTTGAGCTTAGCCATTTGGTCGAGTCACAATCGGGAAAATTGAATCTGGACGTTTAAACATTGCAAAGAATTTTCCAATTTTCAGTGGATTACCTTTGACTTTACTGTCTTTAGAAAGCAGGACTTTTACCCCTTCTATTTGACCTGTAATCATTTTTAGATATAAGGGCTTGGTTAAGGTTAATGTAGGGCAATCCAATGCCAAATCTTTACTTTCATCATAACGCTTAAACTGCATGACTGAGTTTTCAACCCATAATGAAAAATGCTCTTTGGTATCCGACAAAACCAGATTGATACACTGGTTTTCATTTTTTAAATTTTCCACATCTAAATTTGTCGCCATAGCTTCAAGAAATCTTTCAGTTGGTGTATGAATCAATAAATCACTCGGATCAGAAGTATTTTGTAGGGGTACATTATTTTGTAGCTCTTGAGCGCCCACCAAAAAGAAATTACGCCAAGTTGAAGCCTCAGCAGCATAGCCCAATTGACGATAAGTATTCGCCAATAAGTCTTTTGCTTGTTGGTTTTGAGGGTTATTCAACACAATATGTTTTAAAATCTCGGCAGCCCATCTATAGTCAGCTTGAGCGTAGGCATCCCGCGCATTTTTCAATGCATTGTTCTCCCCACCTGCTAACTCAATATATTTTTTTGCAACAGCTTTAGGGGGTAATGGATCTAAATTGGAAGGATGGGCATCGAACCATCCCATATAATATTGGTATACTGCTTTTACATTATGTTTTAGGGTTCCATAATAGCCATGAGCATATAGTTTTTGATCAAGTGCCGCTGGAAGCTTAATTTTTTCGGCAATTTCAGCGCCATTAAAACCAGAGTTCATATATCTCACCGTCTGATCATGCGTGAACTTATAAACATCTCGCTGGGTTTTAATAAAATCTTGAATATTGTCATTGCCCCAGACAGGCCAATGATGCTGTGCAATCAATACATCGGATGCTTTGGCATGCTGCATTGCTTGGTCTAGATAGCCCACCCATTTTAAGGCATCACGGACTTTAGCACCCCGAAGGGTATAAAGATTATGCATGGTATGAGATAGAATTTCTGCGCCGTTATAAAGTTTCAATGATGGGATAGAGAACGTTAATTCTGCTGGTGCTTCTGAACCCGGCACGTTATAAAACACAAAATCCAAGCCATCAACCGTCATTTTCTGTTCTGGTTGAGTGATCAGTTGTGTAGGCTCAAGGATGCCCATTTTTCCCACAGCAACAGCCTTACCTAAACCTGTATCCACCAATCCTTCCGCATTTTTAGGTAGAAAAGTTCCATACATATAAGTCGCACGACGTATCATGGCTGAACCTGCCATCACATTTTCACTGGTCGCTTCTTCCATAAAGCCTTTTGGCGCAATAATTGGAGTTTTTCTAGCGTTAATTTCTTCGCTAGAAAGAACGCCTAATGCACCACCAAAATGATCGATATGGCTATGGGTAAAGATAATGGCTGAAATTTTTTGCTCACCTAAATGCTGTCTAGCAAATTTAAGTGCTGCTTCAGCCGTTTCTTTAGAGGTTAATGTATCCACAATAATCCAGCCAGTATCACCCTGAATGATGGTCATATTTGCCAAATCAAAACCACGAATTTGCCAAACTCGATCTGTTACTTTAAATAGCCCAACATTGTTGTTTAATTTTGCTTGTCGCCATAGAGTGGGATTAACGGTATTTGGTGCTTGATCTTGTAAAAAACTAAATGCATCAAAATCCCAGATAACATTGCCTTTCTCACTTTTAATTTGACCTGTTGGCTTGGCAATAAAGCCCTTTTGAGCCTGATTAAACTCAGTCATATCCTCTAAGTTATACTTCGCCTTATATGTATTATTTGATTCAATGACCGCTTTTTCTACTACAGTATTTGCTGCAAAAACAGAAAATGGCAGAATAAGCATCAATGAAACTGTTAAAAACTTAATTTTCATCTTCTTTCCTTTTTTTAAATAGAGGTGGTCCCACATGTTTGAACAACTAAAAGCTTATTTATAAGTGATACTCTGCTCTAGTTAAGCTACCTTATTTTGTTGTGGTAGCTGGTCATAGTAAAACTCATCTGGAGTCATTTTGTCCAGACTCGAATGAGGTCGTTTCAAATTATAAAATTCAAAATATGCGTTTAATTGCTTCTTCGCATCCAAAACATTGCTGTAGGCTTTGAGATACACCTCTTCATATTTAACGCTCCGCCATAATCGTTCAACCATCACATTATCAACCCATCGACCTTTACCATCCATGCTGATTTGGATGTCATTTGATTTCAATACATGTAAGTTTTGCTTATAACAGTAAAAACGTGATTGACCAGTTTAATCTGCATATTGGTGCAGGCGAAAAAATTGGTATTGTGGGACGCTCAGGTGCAGGTAAATCGACCTTAATTCAATTGCTCTTGCATTTTTATGAACTCAAACACGGCTCAATTATGATTGATGGGCAAAATATTGAAGATGTGACCCAAGACAGTTTGCGTAAAAACATTGCACTTGTGACTCAAGATACTTCACTATTACATCGTACTGTGGCTGAAAATATTAAATATGGGCGACCTGACGCCACTGATGCAGAAATGTTTGAAGCAGTACGCAAAGCTAAAGCCGAGGAATTTATTCCACAATTGACCGATTTACGTGGCAAAAAAGGCTATGAAGCCTACGTGGGAGAACGGGGTGTTAAACTTTCAGGCGGACAACGTCAACGTATTGCCATTGCCCGTGTTTTCTTAAAAGATGCGCCTATTTTAATTTTAGATGAAGCCACCAGCGCGCTTGACTCTGAAGTTGAAGCGGCAATTCAGTCGAGCCTTGATGAACTAATGCAAGGTAAAACTGTAATCGCGATTGCACACCGATTATCCACCATTGCACAAATGGATCGTTTAATTGTGCTTGATCAAGGACGTATTGCAGAACAAGGTACGCATGATGAACTGGTTGCGATGAACGGAATTTATGCACAACTTTGGCAGCGTCAAACAGGTGGTTTTTTAGTCGAACAAGATAAAATTGTAAAACCATCAACAGATAAAGATTAAGATATCCAGCAATCTTGCTGTTACTCAGGCTTTGATGAGATGCAGATTTGTCGCATGTAGTCAAAGCCTGTTTTGTCTAACAATTTTCATAGAATATCTTTAATTTTCATGCCAAGATGCAATATGTCATCTACACTCTTATGCAGTTGTTTGGCAAGCTAAGCTAAAAATAGATGACAGTCGCTAAGGTAAATTAAAATAAAATTAGCAAATGCAATGGAACATGCATGAAAACAATATCAGCACGTCAGGAACAAGGTGTTCCAGGGGTCTATGGCTTATTGGTTTTAGATGTTGTATCCCGTTGGGGCTATAACGCAGATACCTTATTTTCACCATTTCAACTCAATAGCGAAATGTTGGCAGACCCAGAATTTCGGATTCCTACACCTCTTGCCAATGAATTGGTCAAACACGCTTTAAAACTCACAGGTGAATCGACGCTCGGTTATCATCTTGGTACGCAAATGCGTATTTCAATTCATGGCTTTATAGGCTATGCAATTATGACTGCGCATGAAATTAGTGATGCACTGATTTTAGCCAATCGTTTTATTCAACTGCGTATGCCCTTTTTACAGTTGTTTTTCTCGACTTTTGGTGAAAAAGCCAATCTGCAATTGCAGTGCGACATTCACATGGAACCTTTACGCACAGAAATCGCCATTGCTTTAATCATTGGCATGATTACCATGAGTAAAGCCATGACAGGTACCCAACACTTTACGGGCGAAGTCGATTTTGACTTTCCTAAACCTGCAGGTTTTGAGCAATATTTTACTAAATTCCCTGATCATCAATTTCGTTTTGATCAGCCTTATTTAGGTTTAAGTTTTGACAAGCAATATCTGGACTTAAAAATGATTAATGCCGATCCTATTGCCAGTCAAATTGCGATTAATCAATGTGAAGCCGAACTTTCAGCTCTAGGTGAACGTCGTCGCATTTCTATGCGTGTGCGTGATATTTTAACCCACGCAGAACAGCATTATTTAAGCATTGAAAATGTTGCCGATCATTTACACATGTCAGACCGCACACTTAAACGCCATCTGGCTGCAGAAGGGACTTCATTTTCAAACTTGGTTGATGAAGTCCGTTATAGGCATGCGACTTCCCTGCTTTCCCGTACGGACTACACGCTTGAACAAATTGCCGATGAATTGGGTTATAGCGATGTAGCTAATTTTAGTCGTGCTTTTAAACGCTGGAGTGGACGTAGTCCGAGCAATTGGCGTAAAGATCCGTATTTCTAAACTTTTGTTTTTGGCAAAAAGCATGTATAAAACATGGCAAAAAGGTTCGATACAATTTAAGGAGTTATCTAATGAATCACCCAGCGGAATTAAAATATGCAAGAACACATGAATGGGTGCGTATTGAAGGTGATTTGGTCGTCACGGGTATTTCAGACCACGCACAAGATGCTTTAGGTGATTTAGTCTATGTAGAAGCGCCTGAAGTTGGTCAAAAAGTCATTGCGGGTGAACAAGCTGGCGTCGTTGAGTCTGTTAAAACAGCTTCAGATATTCACGCACCTGTTTCAGGTGAAGTCGTTGAAGTAAATAGCAATTTAGATGATGACCCTGACTTTGTAAATGATGAACCGTATGGCAAAGGCTGGATTTATAAAATCAAACCAGACAATATGGCAGATGTAGAACAACTTTTATCGAGTGCGGAATATGAATCTGGCTTATAAGCCTAAAAATTTGCAGCTTTGAATCGCTCAAATACAAAGAAATCAGCTTCTGCTGATTTTTTTGTATTCTAATTTGTAAAATAAATTAAATTATCTTTATTTGATAAAAATGATAAAAAAACAGAAACAAAACCCCATTTTTCCCATAGTTTTATAAAATAACTGAACTTTTCACATAAATAGTTTATTATTTTTACATGATCGCGCTGTGTGATAATTTCCAATAACAAAGCTTCTGTATAACAAAGTACAGATTGCACGCTGCTTCACTCACCATATATAGGTTTAAGTTATGTCTGCTATAAATGCTGAACATTTATGGAATAAGTCATTTATTTTCTGCTTATTGAATAACTTGTTCTTATTCATATTTTATTTTGCGCAAACGACAATTTTGCCTATTTATATTGTGAATGAGTTGGGTGGTAATCTGTCTCAGGCAGGTTTAGCTATGACTTTGTTTATGTTATCTGCAATCGCGATTCGCCCATTTAGCGGGCTGATTATTGAAAAATTTGGTGTAAAGAAAACCTTATATGTTTCTGAAATCATGTTTTGTCTGTGTAGCGTGGCATACATTTTTGTAGATAGTTTGGTGTTTTTACTCGTACTGCGTTTTTTACATGGGATTTGGTTCAGCATTGTCACCACGGTTACCGTCCCTATTGCCAATAATTTTATTCCAGACAGTCGAAAAGGTGAAGGTATGGGCTATTTTTTGATGTCGGTAAATTTAGGGATTGTATTGGGACCTTTAATTGGTTTAGGTTTGACTCAAAGCATTTCCTATTCAGCCATTTCAACTTTATTGTCTTTAAGTGTTTGGGTGGGTTTTGCTTTTTGTTTGATGATTCCGCTTGTGGCAAATGCTAATAAAGTAAAAGTTGAATCGACACCAAAACGTAAATTAGAACTACATGATTTTGTAGAGAAAAAAGCTCTGCCAGTTTCACTGATGGCGATGATGGTGTCTTTTGCGTATGCCAGCATTATGTCGTTTATTTCTACTTTTGCAGAATCACGCCACATGTTGTCTTATGCTAGTTTGTTCTTTGTGGTATTTGCAATTTCTATGATGAGTTTGCGCCCTATTACAGGCAAAATTTATGATCGTCGTGGGCCGAGCGTAGTGATTTATCCTGCAATTTCGCTATTTGCTTTAGGGTTAATTATCTTGAGCGGTAATCCTCCCTAAAAATAATTGAGTTTAAAAGTAGAAAATCGAATAACCTTGATTTAAGGAGATTTTCTATGAAAACATCTAAGTATTCAGACAGCTTGATCATGAGTATCTTGAAGCAAGCTGAAGCAGGAACACCCATACCGAACTTGTGCCGCGAACATGGTATGAGCTCTGCTACATTCTACAAGTGGAAGTCCAAATATGGCGGCATGGATCTTTCAATGATGACGCGGCTTAAAGAACTTGAGGCTGAAAATGCCCGTTTAAAACGCATGTATGCTGATGAGCGGCTAAA
>NZ_MKQS01000040.1 GCF_001758345.1 Acinetobacter towneri | reverse complement strand
TTTAGAGCGCTGTTACTGAAAAATGATTGTACTCAGAGTATGTCTAGACGTGGAAACTGTTGGGATAATGCAGTGACTGAAAGCTTCTTTCATACATTAAAAGGTCATGTGGTACATGGCAGTGTGTTTTCGACTCGAAAAGAAGCGAATGCTGTCTTGTTTGACTATATTGAAATTTATTACAATCGAGTCAGAAGACATTCTGCAAACGGCTGGTTAAGTCCAGAAGCCTTTGAACAGAAATATATTAAAAGTTTAGAGGGGCTGGTTGTCCACGATACTGTCTAGGATCACCTCTCATCAATAGGTTGGCTGATTGCAGCAGTGTAAGGCAAAGCAATAAATGCTGGATTCACATGAGTAGGATCCTGCACGGCACCCTCATGATGGCTGAAGATCCTGATCCAACGACTGACAAGGTTGGCATTAATACTATGTTGCAGTGCGACCGAAGCGATCGAGGTATTAGGATTTTTACAGGCATTGATAATACTGAGTTTGAATTCTTTGCTGTATGTTCTGCGTTTTTTAGCAACAGGAGGTGTTGCTGAATATATATCCATGTTCATGGATTAAGTCCCCACTTGTTTTTAGGTGGGAACTAAATTAAGGCTTATAGGATCGCTTGGTAAGGCTGTGTTAGCCGGATGCTTACGATATTTGCAAGGTCAAGAAATTAGTCCAACTTGGAAGCCAGACTTAGATCATTTTATTCAAGAAAAAGAGCAGAATGATGAATATAAAGAGAACTATGTAAAGTATTTGAAAATAGCTGCTGATTTAGGAAGTTTTCCTGCTCAGCTAGAACTTTACCAATTTAGAGATAATGATGATTATGTAGACGTTGATGAAGATATAGAGAACTATAGTTATTCAACTTATCCATCAGATATAGAATTGGCATTAGCAAAACGTGGTGATGAAGGATGCCTGAGAGAAATATTCGATCGAATCGTCTGTGATAGCTTTGATGAAATCAAAGAATTAAAAGAGAATAATTTGATTGAAGCATGGAAATGGCAAAAATTTGCTCAGTATCTTGGTTATGATTTAGCAAAAGGTAATTACAAGACAGAAGCAATATATGATCAAGGTAATATTTTCGCAGCTGAAAGTGGTCGCCATGATATACATTTACCTAAATTAAAATTAGAGCAAGAAAATATAGTTAATCAAGAAGTGAACAAGCTAATTCAATTTTATGCAAACTTGGATGAATTTAATTTTACTCGTTATTTAGATGATTCTTCTCATATCAATTGGGATGATGAGTTTGATTGGGAAGATGACTAAATAAAAATCCCCTCAATTGAGGGGATTTTAGATCAAACTAACAACACATTAAAGCGCCGCAATCTGCTCCATATTCGCTTTAATTTTCGCTAATTGATTAGCAAACTCAGCAAGTTTGGCTTTCTCACCTTCAACCACAGCAGCAGGGGCTTTTGCCACAAAACCTTCATTGCTAAGTTTACTTGCAATTTGGTCATGCTGCTTTTGAACCTTGTCTAAGTCTTTTTGCAAACGACCCAATTCTGCTTTCGGGTCAATTAAGCCCTTCATTGGAACGTAAACAGATACGTGACCCACGACAGAAGAAGAAGACAATGGCGGTTGTTCACCATCTGCCAAGAAGGTAATACTCTCAACTTTCGCCAATGCTTTAAACAACGGCTCAATACGAGAAATTTGTGCTTTTTCTGCTTCAGTCGTGTTCTGTAAAAGCACAGGTAATAAGCGTGCATTACCTAGACCCATCTCACCACGAATGTTACGCACCGCACTAATCAAACCTTGTAGCCATTGCATATCTGCTTCGGCTTGTTCGTTAATTTTGGCCTCATCTGCAACAGGGTAGTTTGCCAACATAATGGTTTCGCCACCCAAGCCAATCATTGGCGCAAGGGTTTGCCAAATTTCTTCCGTCAAGTACGGCATGATTGGGTGCGCAAGACGTAAAGAAGCTTCCATCACCGCAAGCAATACACGACGAACTTCGGCTTTACGTTCTTCAGAAACAGACTCATCATTCAGAACAGGTTTGGTTAGCTCTACATACCAGTCGCAGTATTCATTCCAAATAAAGTCATAAATCGCTTGCGCAGCCAAGTCTAAACGGTAAGTTGCAAAGGCTTGATGAACAGCTTGTTCTGCCTTTTGTAAACGGCTCACAATCCACTGTTCAGGCAATTCCCGAAGGTCTTGACGTGCTTCTTGACCAACCTTTTGACCTTCAACATTCATCAATACAAAACGAGTTGCATTCCAAATTTTGTTGGCAAAGTTACGGTAACCTTCCACACGTTTCATATCGAACTTGATGTCTCGACCTGTGTTTGCCAATGCACAGAAGGTAAAACGAACCGCGTCTGTGCCATAAGCCTGAATTCCTTCTGGGAATTCTTTGCGGGTCGATTTTTCAATTTTTGCCGCTTGTTTCGGGTTCATCAAACCTGTCGTACGTTTTTGTACTAAAGTTTCAAGATCAACACCATCAATCAAGTCTAATGGATCAAGCACGTTGCCCTTAGACTTCGACATTTTTTGCCCTTCACTGTCACGTACCAAACCATGTACATACACAGTTTTGAACGGCACTTGTGGCGTACCATCTTCATTTTTCATGAAGTGCATGGTCAGCATGATCATGCGGGCAACCCAGAAAAAGATGATGTCAAAACCAGTGACCAATACATCTGTTGGATGGAAGGTGTTTAAGAAGTAGTTGGCTTTGTCTTTTTCAGCATCGCCTGTCCAGCCTAAAGTTGAGAATGTCCACAGACCTGATGAGAACCATGTATCGAGTACGTCTTCGTCTTGGTTCAATTCAACGTCAGCGGGGATGTTGTTTTTCGCACGAACTTCTGCTTCGTCACGACCAACGAATACGTTACCTTCAGCATCGTACCAAGCAGGGATACGGTGACCCCACCACAATTGACGCGAGATACACCAGTCCTGAATGTTGTTCATCCACGCCATATACATATTGCTGTATTGTTCAGGCACGAACTTGATGCGACCATCTTTCACTGCTTCAATTGCAGGCTGCGCTAACGGCGCAATTTTGACATACCATTGGTCGGTCAATAATGGCTCAACAATCACGCCCGAACGGTCACCGCGAGGTGGTTTTAGCGTGTACGGTTGGATCTGATCTAACCAGCCTTCAGCTTCCGCTTGCTCAACCAGTTTCTTACGTGCTTCAAAACGCTCTAAACCAATGTAGTCTGCAGGTGCAGGGATGGTTTTAGAAATCTGTTCACCGGCTTTTTCGATATATTCAAACTCAGCCAGAACTTCGGCATTTTTGTTGAAGATGTTGATGATTGGCAATTCGCAGCGTTTGCCCACTTCATAGTCATTGAAGTCGTGGGCAGGGGTGATTTTTACACAGCCTGTACCGAATTCTTTATCGACATATTCATCTTTTACGATTGGAACCGCACGACCAGTAATCGGCAGGATGATGTTTTGACCAACAAGGTGCGAATAACGCTCATCATCAAGGGCAACCGCAACYGCTGTATCACCTAACAATGTTTCAGGACGAGTGGTTGCCACCACAATATGATCTTTACCATCGTGTGTGCGAAGCGATTTATCTTCAAAGAAGTATTTGAAGTGCCACAATGAACCTTGTTCTTCTTTATCAGACTCAACTTCTAGGTCAGATAGTGCAGTTTGTAATTTTGGATCCCAGTTTACGAGGCGTTTACCGCGGTAAATTAAACCTTCTTCGTGTAGTTTCACGAAAACTTCTTTCACCGCATTCGATAAGCCTTCATCCATGGTGAAGCGTTCACGTGACCAATCGACTGAAGAACCTAAACGACGGATTTGACGGGTAATGTTACCACCAGATTGTTCTTTCCATTCCCAGACTTTTTCGATGAATTTTTCACGGCCTAAGTCATGACGGCTGATATTTTGCGCGCCCAATTGACGCTCTACCACCATTTGTGTGGCAATACCCGCATGGTCTGTACCTGGTTGCCATAAGGTATTTTTGCCTGACATACGGTTAAAGCGCGTGAGGGCATCCATAATGGCGTTGTTAAAACCATGACCCATGTGCAAGCTACCTGTGACGTTTGGCGGCGGAATCATGATACAGAATGATTCGCCTTTTTCTGACGGCTTAAAGTAGCCGTTTTCTTCCCAAGTCTTGTACCATTTTTTCTCGATCTCGGTAGGATCGTAGGTTGTAGCAATATTTTGCGCTGAATCAGTCATAGTAAGAACAGATTAAAAGTGAATAAAAAATTGCAACTATTGTAGCAAAAAAATGGCCCGCTAAGCGAGATTCAACTCAGCCAAACTTATCGCAATTGGCAGTTGGGCAAACTCATCGTATGATGGACGTCAAGTATGATAAAAACTGCATGTTCTCCGTTGCCTGCAACACTATTTTAAACTAGGTTTAAGCAACGGCTTTTAGAAATAAATGAAAACACATCAATACGGTCAAAATAGGCAAGTTCAGTTATGACTTATGCTGTATCTTTAGAATTAAAACCAGACACATATCAAAGATTTCAACACATTCATCAACAACTCAATGCAGGTGAATCGGAAAGTTTATCTAAAGCTTTGGGGGTGGTACTGACCGATATTTCTTGTGAAATTATTGAGCAGCTTTTTGGTGAAATGTCACGTTCTAGCCATTCACTAGATGGTGAGTCTGAAAAAATTATTCAGCAAGTCATACAAACCATGCAAAAATATATGCCGTGGTCGGTGTCGTTTTTTGGCAATCAACGTTTAACGCCTATGGTGAATTATCTGGCAAGCATGATGGATCAGCAGGAAGAGCAAGCTTTTGTGACTTATCCTGTCGATAGTATTGTTATGAAAGAAACTTTGGGTTGCATTGAGCAAATTCGGCAGGGAAACAGTGCATGCATTGCGCCTGCATTTAAAGGGTTTGCTCAAATTATTGATCAGGGCGTAGGTTATTTAATTCGTGATCCGAAAAAAATGCTGAAATTTAATTTGGTGGTCGATAAAACTTTAAACGGTGTGATTCATTTGACTACGCAACTGGGGTATAAACGCTTAGAAAAAATGGGTGCGCAATTCGATTTAGAAAGTGCAGAAATATATTTAAACCATTTTCTTGGGTTTTTACAGCATCCTGAAAAGCCTAAGACTTAAGTGTTGATGACATAAATTTTTCAATAACGCGGACAAAGGGTATGGCAAAACGGGAAAACTTGGAACATAAAGTGGTGTGGATTACTGGTGCATCTTCTGGCATTGGTAAGGCATTGGCAAAAGCCTGTGCTTTACAAGGAGCCCAAGTAATTTTAACCGCACGTCGTTATGAAGAACTTGAAAAAGTACGCATGAGTTTGCTGAATCCTGAACGTCATCTTTCTATACGTGCAGACATTACCAATGAAAGTCAGGTGTTACATGCCTATGAGCAAGTTTTGGCACGTAAAGGACGCATTGACTGGCTAATCAATAATGCAGGTTTAAGTCAGCGCGCTTTAATTGCTGATACCTCTATGCAAACCGAACGCACCATTATGGAAGTGGACTATTTTTCTCAGGTCTTTCTGACCAAAACTGTATTGCCGACCTTTTTGCAGCAAAAACATGGCCGCATTATTTTTGTGTCTAGTGTTGCGGCCTTATTGGGCACGCAATATCGCGCGTCATATTCTGCAGCGAAAAGTGCCATTCACATGTGGGCGAATAGTTTGCGTGCCGAAGTAGCAGAGCAGGGCGTACAGGTTTCAGTTGTATTCCCTGGTTTTGTAAATACCAATGTGTCTTTTAATGCGTTGAATGGTGAAGGCAAACCACAAGGACATCAAGATGAAGCCATTGAAAATGGTTTAGATGCCGATTTTTTTGCTAAAGACACTGTTAAAGCACTCATGGCAGGCGATGAATATATTGTGGTCGGGGGCGCTAAAGAAAAATTGGGCGTGTGGGTGTCGCGTTTATCGCCAAGTGTTTTATATAAAATGATTCGTAAAACGAAAGTGAAGTAACTTCTTTATTCATATGCGAAATTAAAGAAGTGTTTCTGCCTAACCCTCTCTTGCGCTTTGTTTTAACCAGTATTTTAAAACTTGCTCAGGGGGGGGAGTTGTGATTGTTAGACTTCCTCATTCACAAAAGTACATGATACTTCATCTCATCCGTAAGATAAGAAGTGTCACTTTCTAAGGAGAGGGATAAAATTATTTCTGAACCGCCGTTCCATAAGCAAAAACTTCGACCATGCCGCCTTGCATCCCCAATTCTGTGGTGCTTAAACGCAAACCCATAATATGATTAGCGCCCATTTTTTCAGCTTCTAATTTTAAACGGACGATGGCTTCACGACGCGCCCGCTCGACAATACTTTCATAACTGGTCAAACGCCCGCCAAAGAAGTTCTGAATATTGGCAATCACAAACTTAAAATAATCGTGAGAAATGACCACATTACTGTGTATCAATTGCCCAAAATTGGGACTGGTCTGGAAGCGGTTATTATCAATTTGAATATAGCTTAAACGCAGTTCTTGTTCGGCTAAATATTTGAAATGCTTGCGTTCGTTGTGTCGTCCAAAACCAAAACCTACGGCAAATAAAATCGCAAAGACAACAATTTGCAGAATTAAATTATCCATGTGATGTTATTCCAGAGATGGATCCGTAAATTTGAACAACTCCTATAAGTGATATTCTGCTCCTCAAATGATGTTATAAACATCAATATATGGAGTATTTTATGGCACGTAGACCAAGAAGAAATCATTCAAACGACTTTAAGGCTAAGGTAGCACTTGCTGCGATCAAAGCAGAAAAAACACTTGCTGAATTGAGTTCTGAGTTTGATGTTCATCAAAACCAAATTATTGACTGGAAAAATCAATTGATCTCAGCTTCCTCACAAGCTTTCGATCAATCAAAAGCTCCATCAGAACCTCCCATTGATCTT
>NZ_MKQS01000039.1 GCF_001758345.1 Acinetobacter towneri | reverse complement strand
CGTTTTAATTCTTTAATTTCACGTTCCATTTGCTTCATTTTTTCTTGGTCAGATATCTGTTGTACTTTGGCAGGATTTAGTTGATCCATATGCTTTAAATACCAAACACGCAATGTTTCAGGAGTACAACCGATTTTAGGCGCAATAGCTGTGATTGCTGCCCAAGTAGAAGGATAATCTTTTTCAGATTCAATTAGTAATTGAACCGCTCTTTCTCTAATTTCGGGGGTATAGTTTGGTTTTTTCATCGGAATAGTCTCTCAGAATATTGAGTCTCCGACAAACCCGGTACGGTTCACGACCTTGCCAGTGGAAAGTCCCTCAATATCGCTCCACCTGGTCACGAGGCGCACTTTGATGCATTGAGGGACTACTTCAATACGAAATACGGCTGGTCACGTCCTGACGACATCAGCTTGTCGAACCTCACTCAAGAGCCGAACTACGTCATCAAACTAAATAAACACGCAGAAAAAATCATCCCCAAGCAGGATCTTGGGAAGCTGAAAAAAAAGCAGTTCTACAAATTTATAGACATGCAGATCCGAGAGCTGCTGAAAAAAGGGGAGATTCAGAACCGAAGCGACATTATTGCGGAGATTGAGCACCTCAATGGAGTGAAGTCAGTAAAAGCAGGGAAGGACTATATCTCAGTCAAAATAGACAACGAAAAAGAAACCACGCACCGACTCAAAGGGGATTTTTATCATGAAGACTTCGAAATTGGAGCTTATGCAGAGCGGCTTAGAGAGGCGGAAGGAAGCAGACCAACTGAATGCGAGCTTGCAGCTGCTATCAAAGACGCTGAGAGACTTCTTGACTCTCACAGAGCAAAGCGAGCTGCCTATCATGCAAAGCACCATGCTTTTAGGCAGGATGGAGGAAACGATCAAAGCCATAGAATCGAATTTAATCTCGATTTCGACCGAGATAGAGAACCTGTCACCCCAACCCCTGAAAACGACAATGGTGGGCTATCTGGAGCAGCTAGAGACCATCAAAAGCCAGCTATCACATATAGATTTATCGAAAATCAAAACGCTTTCCGTCTCAGTCCAAGCGCTGCAGGCCGAGATCGACAAGGCGATAAACAGCATTTCGATAGATCAGAAGCAAATCCAAGTCCTAATCCAATTTCAAGTAAAACAAGCGATAGAGAGCCAAGCGGAGTTCGTACAGACAGAGATCCAGTCACTATTACAGTCGCAGAAAGCCAAGTACGCGGCATTGGGAGTTATAGCGGTTGGAGTGCTGATGCTTTTAATGAGTTTATATACAACCTATCTGTCCAGTACAAACCTAAAGACAATCCAAGCGCAAAAAGAAATGATTCAACAGAATTCACAAAAAATACAAAGTCAAATCAATATTTTGAACAACCAAAGGAGATAAGTGATGCAGACCGAAATCGACTACTACCTAGCAGAACAAAACGAATTATTGAGTCAACAAAACGCCTTCTTGATGCAGGAAAACAGTTCATTAAAGACCACCTTGGATTTATACAAGAAACTACAACAAGACTTGAACAACAAAATCAGCAACTTGGAAGAGGAGAACGAAACAAGGAAGGAATTAATTTCTCAGATGGAATCGGAATTTTTAAAGCTAGAGCAAGGGAATTTTTCAGCAGAATTTCAACAGAAATTAATAGCCAATTTCAGCACTCAATATCAAAAGTTATGGATGAAGGTCTCAGAAGAGCAGGACTTAGTGAATATGCTAAAAAATATAGTGAAAACGGAGTTGAAAGACGAAAAGACACAGCTCAAGACCGCACTCTTGAAAGTGTCGCAGATGTCTGCACCACAGGATTACAGCGAAGAAATAGAAACATTAATCTCCTCGGTAAGCGACTTAAAGACACAAATGAGGAGTGTCATGAGCTTGGTCGAGAGATTGATCGACTAGCAACAGAAATCAAGAAAATACGCCCCAAACCTAAACCTGCCAAGGAGTTTAAATACCTACGACTTGATGGCTACTATCCTGACTATGCGCTTGCACATCGCGAGTTTTCAGAGCAGCAAGACTATGCCTATCAGCATAGTAGAAAATTTGATGTTATTCATATAATTAAGCGAAAGTCAGAAAAACTGAAAGATTACATGAGTCAGGCAAGAAATATACTGTACCCAAATGACTATGAGCTAATAGAAAAAATTATAAAAAATGATGAAATAATGCTCAAATATTTGAAATGCGATGTTGTTTTAGAGCCACAAAATTCACGTTTTAAAGACGAAATATCCGCATACAAGGTCAGTTTAGACAACTTTGAAGATATCAAATTGACAATTGAAGCTGTCAAATCGTCAAAACCTAAAATCACGCCTCAAAGTAACGAGTTAGTTTCAGATCAAAAATTAGACCTCAAGCCACCAACACAAGACTTTGACTTGAACTCTTAAAGAAAAAACCAAAGCTTGGAGCACGCGTATTACGGCACTGTTGCAAATAACCACGAATGGTAAGCTGAAGACTGTTTTAGCTAAAGGTGCAGCCTATGAATCCCTTCCATGGCGTCATTTTCAGGATGAAATCATTCTTTGGGCTGTGCGCTGATACTGGCGTAATCCTACTGACCTCAGCCCATGGCATATTAGACTTCTTGCGTTAGTCAAAATTTAAACAGCCTAAAGCTACATTTAATAAGGTTTTAGCCAGTTCAAAAATTAGGTAAACGATACTTTCGCAAGAGGTCTATTGATGAAACCTATGTAAAAGTGAACGGCCAAGGGGCGTATTTATACCGGGCAGTTGATCTACGTGGTCATACTATCGATTTTCACCTCTCCGCTGTAATACCCAGGCGGCTTATCGGTTTCTCGGAAAAATTCTGAACAACGAGAAGCAATCGCAAATTCCAAGGGTGATCAACACGGAAAAGCACCCACATATGGATGTGTTTTGTCACTGTTAAAACGGGAAGGAAAATGTCCACCAAATCTTGAGTACAGGCAGGTTAAGTACAAGAATAACGTGATCGAATGTGATCATGACAGGTGGACAAGCTTCATCATTCTATTATGGTCAGCCTCAGGGTGAAGTGTGTCTAATCAATAGAGTTTTCGGTCTCTAAACACTTTTTAAAGGGAACATCATCGACTCAAATCTCTATTTGCAACAGTGCCTAAAAAAGCCCTTAATGATTAAGGGCTTTTTTATATTCAAAATACAGCTAATTTAAAACCAAAATAATTTTAATTTAGTTTCAAATTAGTTGTTATTCTTCACTAAGTTTCTTCAAAGCAAATCTGATAATTCCATTATGAGTTTGACCATACTTTTCAGCTAACTCAGTCAATAATTTGTACTCATATTCATTCATTGGAATCGTATGCGTCTTAAATTTTCTAGAGGCTTTAGGATCTAGTTTAGGGGTGATTTGTTCGTTAGCCCCATTGATGAAGGCTTCAAGATCTGGCGTTGTCTTGGCAATTTCCCTTTTCTTAATCATGCAAGAAGTTCCTCCATAAATGCCACAAACTCTTCTATCGCTTTTGGGTTATTTGATTCGACAACGCCTTTACCTTCAGCGGTGACATCACGGTAAACCTTGCGATCATGGATTACTGATGACAATGCTGTGAACAGAGGAAAGTCAGCGAGATAATCATTTGCTTGTTGTACTTCAGACACTGATGGATTGGTTGGAGCCAATGTCAGTAAGCCAAATGACTTCAGATCTTCATTAAATGATTTTGCTTGATCAATCACTTCTGAAAGGTGAGGTAAAGTGTCGAGGTCAAATTGTGATGGTCTGAATGGGACGACCATGTAATGGGCTGTTAACATTGCTGTTCTAAGCTCTTTGCTATCGTGACCTGCAACATCGACAATTACATAGTCATACCGGCTATTTAAGTCTTTCAAAGTGTTCTTGATGTCACCATAACGCTGAACGCAATGAACCTTAGGTAGATCTGTGTTATCACGATCTTTAACCCAGTTTGCTGAGCTTTGTTGAGGATCTGCATCGACAAGTACAATGTCTTTGTTATGTTTAGCAAGATAAGCAGCTATGTTGATGGCTATTGTAGATTTTCCACATCCACCTTTTTGGCTTCCAATTAATACAATCATTTTAGGTATATTTTAGAACTAATTTGTATCTAATATAGTTTCACTATGCAATTAAGTAAAGATGTTTTCGTTTGGCTTTCTTAACATAAAAGATATAAATACCTTTTCCCACCATACCAATTATTAGATTATTTCTTCTTTGATTTCATAGTATGCAATTGATACACGAGAAGTAAATAATCTTTAATCTTTCAGCAAAATCCTTTTTTATTTTTAATTTTTTTATTTTTAATATTTTAGACAGGCTAAAACCCTTTAGACAAAAGGCTTTCAGAGCCTATACCGATACCTTTTCCCACCGATGCCGATACCTTTTCCCACCGATGCCGATACCTTTTCCCACCGATGCCGATACCTTTTCCCACCGATGCCGATACCTTTTCCCACCATTTACATACTCGAGTTGTTTGAGTATAGTTATTAGCAATAAGAATTAGGAAAGTCATTGTGACAAAAGAGTTAGTAGTTAAAGACAATGCCTTAATCAATGCCAGTTATAACCTAGATACTACAGAACAGCGTCTCATTCTTTTGGCCATCGTACGAGCCAGAGAGATAAGCAAAGATGTGGATGCTAAGAGCACCTTAGAAGTCCATGCACAGCACTATATGAAGCAATTCAATGTAGATAGACATGCTGCCTATGAAGCCCTAAAGAACGCTGCTAATAGCCTGTTTGAGCGCAAGTTCAGTTATAAAGGTATCCATGAGGCTACCCAGAAGGAAAAGATCGTTAAATCGCGTTGGGTTTCAAGAATAGCCTATGTCGATTCTGCCGGTATTCTTGAACTGGTTTTTGCTCCAGATGTCATTCCCTTGATCACTGAATTAGAGCAATCTTTTACTTCGTATGAACTGAAGCAAATAAGCTCTTTAACCAGCAAGTATGCGATCCGTCTATATGAATTGTTAATTCAGTGGCGCAGTATTGGTAAAACTCCACTCTTCCTTGTTGATGACTTTCGCTTCAAGCTGGGACTGGGTAGTGATGAATACAAGATCATGAGCAACTTTAAGAAGAAAGTCCTAGATGCTGCTTTGGTTCAAATCAACGAAAAGACGGATATTGTTGCGGCATATGAGCAACATAAGTCTGGCCGAAACATTACCGGATTCTCTTTCTCTTTTAGTTCTAAGAAAACCAAAGAGACTGAGAGTGGGTCTCACAAAAAACTCAGCGATAAACAGATTAGGCTATTCGCAAACAAGCTTGCCCATTACGATCCATTTGCCAGTCAGAAAGCCGAAGTTGGTGAATCGTATGCAGACTTGGAGAAAAGACTTCTGATTGAGCTGCAAGATGTTAAGGCTGTCATGAAGTATGCAGGTACTCTGAAAGAGTTAGGTCTTGAGGTATAAAACGAAACTATATTAGTTTTATATTGAAACTAATATAGTTTCTTAATGATTTCAATTTAATTTCAGAAAATTCAAGCAGAAGCTAACTAAGCTGCCAACTGTTCTGCTTGTTTCAAGACAGTCTCTGTGGCTAGTAGAGTCATATGACCATGCAATACCAAGCCTTGAACCGTACCGGGTTTGTCGGAGACCACTTTTCTTGAGATGAGAAGCATTGCTTCGCAAGACGTAGCGAAGCGTAGTGTCCCGATGACAAAATTAAAATATACCCCTGAAATAAGAGATAGAGCGGTTCAATTATTGATTGAATCCGAAAAAGATTATCCATCGAATTGGGCTGCAATCACAGCTATTGCTCCTAAAATCGGTTGTACTCCTGAAACACTACGTGTTTGGTATCAAAAATATTTAGATAAACAAAATCCAGTTAAAGTACAGCAGCTTTCAGACCAAGAACGTATCAAACAACTCGAACGCGAAAATAAAGAACTGCAACGCGCCAATGAGATTCTACGTAAAGCAGCCGCTTTTTTCGCCCAGGCGGAGCTCGACCGCCCACACAAATAATGGTGGATTTTATCCATAACAATAAAGATCGATATGGTGTTGATGCGATTTGTAGGATTTTACCGATCGCAGCTTCAACCTATTACCGAACTTTAGATCTCGCTGACAATCCAGAACATCGAGCGAAACGAGATCTACATGATTAGCATCATGCTGAACAAATTCAACGAATTTGGAAAGAAAGTTCAGGTCGATATGGTGTGCGTAAGGTCTGGCAACAATTGAAACGTGAAGGTTATGTTATCGCACGTTGTACAGTTGCTCGATTGATGCAGAAGCTAGGTATACAAGGTGTTTGGCGTGGTAAGAATAAACAAACCACCCGTAACCGAGATGACCAAAAACGAGCAGATGATTTAGTGAAACGTAATTTTAATGCTGATCGACCTGACCAACTGTGGGTAAGTGACTTTACGTATATTCAAACAAATTCAGGCTGGATCTATACCGCCTTTATTATTGATGTGTTCTCACGAGCAATTGTTGGATGGAAAGTATCTACACGGATGAATACAGATATGGTGCTTGATGCATTAGAGCAAGCATTGCACGATCGAGGCATGCCAAAGAATGTGATTCATCATTCCGACAGAGGTGTGCAATATCTTTCCATTCGCTATACCAATCGTTTAGAAGCAGCAAATTTACGAGCATCAGTCGGTACGACTGGTGATTCATACGATAATGCTCTGGCTGAAACAGTGAATGGCTTATACAAAACAGAGGTGATTGAATATTTAAAAGCAGATTGGCAAGGTTTAGCAGATGTACAACTTGCGACACTCAACTGGGTAGATTGGTTCAATAAAAAGCGTGTACACAGTGCACTGGGTTATGTATCGCCTTTTGAGTTTGAAGCAATGTACTATGATAAGATTAACCCGTTAGGTCAGGTGGCCTAACTTAAATAAAAAAGTCTCCGACAAACCCGGTACGGTTCACCTCTGAAACATTACAACAAATCTTCATTTCTCAAACCAAACCAACTTTTTTTCCCAGAACACAACAAATGGAAAAGTCATTTTTTTAAATACATTACAGTCGAGAGCAACTCTAACAAGTTTAATGTACTGATTCATTAATGATAAAAAATGCAAATCCGTTTGACTTATTTCAAAAGAACTTTGTTTTTGAAGAACAAAAAACAAAAAAAACAGACCTCGATGATGCACTTAACATTTTTCGTTCATCTATTTCAGATGTCTGTTTATTATGGAAGAGTAAAGTAGCGCTGGCGGGTGAAAAACCAGTCATGCTTCATAAAGATGATGCAGATTTTTCAAAATTTGCTTATATGAAAATGGCTTCTGACTTTAAAATTGGCGTCTTGGTGATTGATATCGATCGCCGAATCGCGGATTCGATAGAAGTGATGATCTACAGTACACCGAATGCACCGACTCCTAACTTGATCATCAAAAATCAGGCAAACGGACACGTTCAGCTCGTTTATTGCTTAAAAAATTGGCTATGCATTGATGTCAAAAATAGTAAAGGCAATTACAGCAAAAAAGCACATATATTCTATAAGGCCCTGAAACAGCACTTAAATACGATTTTTGGCGGAGATGATTGTTATCATAATTATATTGCCAAGAATCCTTTCTGTACACAATGGGATGTGGTAGGTATGCGTTCTAGTCCGTATGAAATGTATGAGCTAGCTCGTATCAGTGAATTACAAGTAAGAAATACAACGTTCATTGAAAGATTACAGAAAAAAACAACAGATCAAGTCACAGCAGAAGATTTAAATTTGCTCACAGTGCTGGCCGGAAGAAGAAATACTGTTTTATTCCATACAGTGCGTAAACATGCGTATGGATTATACAAGAAGAATGCACGAGACTGGACAAATGCTCAATTTGAGAGAGTTATTCATGATTTGGCATGTGAACTAAACACCTCAAAATGTCATCCACCGCTTCCAAAAGCAGAGGTTAGTGCAACTTGTCGTAGCATTATAAAATTTTGCTATGAAAAATTAGGGAAATATGAAAAGTTCACGCAGTCAGAACTGAGTGAACTTGCATCAAAATGCGGAAAAAAAGGCGGCAAGGCGAAAGGTAAAAAATACGCACAGCAACGTGCTGAGGCCAGGAAATTAGCAAAACGTGGAAAGAAAGCCACAGACATTGCCAAACTTACCGGTTTGTCTCTCAGAGATGGATCCGTAAATTTGAACAACTCCTATAAGTGATATTCTGCTCCTCAAATGATGTTATAAACATCAATATATGGAGTATTTTATGGCACGTAGACCAAGAAGAAATCATTCAAATGATTTTAAAGCTAAGGTAGCACTTGCTGCGATTAAAGCAGAAAAAACACTTGCTGAATTGAGTGCTGAGTTTGATGTTCATCAAAACCAAATTATTGACTGGAAAAATCAATTGATCTCAGCTTCCTCGCAAGCTTTCGATCAATCAAAAGCTCCAACAGAACCACCCATCGATCTA
>NZ_MKQS01000038.1 GCF_001758345.1 Acinetobacter towneri | reverse complement strand
TTTAGCCGCTCATCAGCATACATGCGTTTTAAACGGGCATTTTCAGCCTCAAGTTCTTTAAGCCGCGTCATCATTGAAAGATCCATGCCGCCATATTTGGACTTCCACTTGTAGAATGTAGCAGAGCTCATACCATGTTCGCGGCACAAGTTCGGTATGGGTGTTCCTGCTTCAGCTTGCTTCAAGATACTCATGATCAAGCTGTCTGAATACTTAGATGTTTTCATAGAAAATCTCCTTAAATCAAGGTTATTCGATTTTCTACTTTTAAACTCAATTATTTTTAGGGAGGATTACCGTTTATGATGAAGCAAAAAAGCGGATAAAAGACTAAAAATGGGAGCTGCATGCCCCCATTTTTGGCTTCGTATAACGTGCATTATGTTAATTTTAGGAGATCTATACAATTCTGTACTTTTTCACAATCATAGAAAAAGCAAATAAAATACTTATCCAAAATAAATAATCAATAAAAAAATTGAGAAAAACAAATTGATCCATGCCGATGAAAATAAATAAAGGATTGATACTTATACTTCCGACTGGAGAGGTTTCACCATCTATAAGGAACTGTAGAGGAAATCCCCCAGCTATGACTTCAACTTCTCCAAGCTTATCTACAACTATGCGGTCAACTAATATATTTTTTTGATAAAGCAAAGATACGTAGGTCAAAATAATTGCTAAGAAATTAAAATATAAAAATTTTTTCATAATTTTATCTCATATATCTATTAATTATAACAATTTTTAATCAGAGCCTTTTGGAATAATTTGCTTTAATTTCTCTATTATTATTTTATCAAAAAATTCCTTTAATATGAAAAAATTAGAATTTATTTTATTAAGTTTACTTGCAGCCTGTAGTCCAGTTACAGAAAAAATTGAATCAAATATAGTTGTTCCACGTATTCAATATACGGGGGGAGCAGATAATGCAAGTTATAGTGAGGCTAAGCTTATTAGGGAAGGTAAATGCCTATACCTAGAACATGCTGATGGATCTAAAGTTCTGCCAATTTTTGAATAGCCACCGATTTTGTAGACACCTTTTAGTTAGATAAAATGGCTAATTAACGAGGTGCTTATGAGCAGTAAACGATACCCTGAAGAATTCAAAATTGAAGCAGTAAAACAAGTCACTGAGAAAGGTCATAGTGTGGCTGAAGTTGCTACACGTTTAGGAACCACTACACATAGTCTGTATGCTTGGATCAAACGTTATGATCCACAGCAGCCCAAGACAACAGAATCTAGTGATCCAACTACAGAATTAGCGAAATTAAAAAAAGAGCTGCAAAGGGTCACTGAAGAAAGGGACATATTAAAAAAGGCCGCGGTGTACTTCGCAAGCCAGTCCAAATGAGGTACGCCTTTATTCGGGACAACCAACATATATGGTCTGTTCGTCGTTTATGTTCAACGTTAGATGTTCATCACAGTGGTTATTACGCCTGGTTAAAGAAACCTACCAGTATAACTGCGAGGAAGCGGCAACAGCTTTCAGGATTAATTAAACAGTTCTGGTTGGAATCTGGCGGAGTCTACGGTTATCGCAAGATTCATTGTGATTTGAAAGACGTTGGCGAAAGTTGCGGTATCAATCGAGTACATCGACTCATGAAGGCGAATGGTCTCAAGTCACAGCGTGGCTATCGCAAACCTAGAGCTAATGTTAGTACTCCATCGATTGTGGCTCGAAATACTTTAGACAGACAGTTTAACCCCACCCAGCCCAACCAGTTGTGGGTGACTGACATCACTTATATTCGCACTCATGAAGGATGGCTGTATCTTGCAGTAGTAATCGACCTATTCTCACGGCTAGTCGTTGGCTGGTCTATGAAGTCGAGAATCACAACAGATCTGGTTTTAGATGCTCTACTGATGGCTTTGTGGCGAAGAAGCCCAAAGAACAAAGTCCTGATTCATTCTGATCAAGGTAGCCAATACACCAGTCATGAATGGCAGACATTTCTCAAGCATCACAACCTTGAAAGCAGTATGAGCCGGCGTGGAAACTGCCATGATAATGCTGTTGCTGAGAGCTTCTTTCAGCTGTTAAAGCGAGAGAGGATCAAGAAGAAAATCTATGTGACAAGAACTGAAGCAAGGTCGGATATCTTTGAATATATAGAGATGTTCTATAACTCAAAACGCAGACATGGTTCCAATGGTCAGCGTTCTCCATTAGATTATGAAAAGGCCCATCAAAAGATGGTTATGTGTGTCTAGAATTTTGGTGGCTATTCATTTTGCTACAAAAACTCTAGATTGGGATATGGAAACTAAGAGCCTAAAAGTAGATTCGGATACTTATTTTTTAGGTGATAAAGCAGCATATGGAGGCGGAGAATCCTATCCTCTAGAAAAAAATAATTATTCTTGGATAACTGAAGTAGATCCTAGCTGTGATACCTCAAAAGTTATAGTTATTAGTCGACTCATAAGACCAATTGAACAGAACTACCAAAATGAAGAATAGCCTATTTTACTGTCTTGCATTAGTTTTAATTATAGGATGCCAACCATTAGAAAAGAATGGATATATTTCTATTAAAAATTGGACCAATGCCCCAATCACAGATCTTAAAATAACTTATATCAGTGCTCAAAAAACTTATAGCTTAGGTACTCTTTATCCTTATTCAGAATATAAATACGCCATCAACTATGAGCAGCATAATGAGGATTCAATAATCTTTTCATATGTAGATAAAAGTCATAAAAAGATTAATCAAGAAGTAGCTACATATGCAGCCAAATATGATAGGAGAATTTATGAAATAATTATTCAATAGAATATAAATTTATATAGAAATTACAATTACTAATTGAACGAAAGAGCTTCTATTTGAAGTTTCAAAAACTGGAGTTTTCCACCAATCTAACCTCCATTTAACATAATGGCTGTTATACGAAATTAATGGATGTCCGTATAGATTACTTGCATATTGTATTCGATCGAATACAATATAGTGAGAAGATAAGGAAGCCTCATGATTGAAATTAAACGTCTGCCAGAATTTGATGAATGGTTAGATGGCATTAAAGACAATATGACCCGTATTCGCCTAAATCGTAGACTAGATAAGGTTCAACGTGGAAATTGGGGAGACATTAAGCCTCTCCAAGATGGCGTTTGGGAAATGAGAGAATTCTTCGGTTCTGGATGGAGGATGTATTACATCCAGCATGGTGACGTAGTGATTGTAATGCTTGGAGGCGGAGATAAATCGACTCAACAACAAGACATTGATCGTGCAGTCAAACTATCGAAAACATTGGAGGATTAAAATGGTTAAAGTCGCTGATTTACCAAGTTTTGATATGGCTGAGTCACTCAAAACTGAAGAAGACATTGTGATGTATCTCAACATAGTTCTTGAAGAAAATGATCCAGCTGAATTAGCTCATGCCCTTGGCGTAATTGCCAAAGCTCGTGGCATGACTCAAATCGCTAAAGAAGCAGGGATTGGACGTGAAGCACTTTACAAAGCCCTACGTCAGGATTCAGCACCACGTTTTGATACGATTAATCGTGTAGTAAATGCATTAGGCTTAAAACTCACTGTACAACACGCCTAAAACTTTAAAAAATATAGTAAAAATGGGAGCTTATAGCTCCCATTTTTTGACTTCGTATAACGTGTATTATGTTAATTTTAGAAATTCTAAAAAAGGGATAGTTAAAAACTATCCCTTTATCTTGTAAGAATTATCTTAGTAATAATACTGGTTTTGTAGAGCTTGATAACAATTTGGTCGTCGTACTACCAATAAAAAACTGGCGTATTTTTGAGTGACCATATGCACCAACCACCATCATATCAATAGCGTTTTTCTCTTGGTAATCTAATATTGATTTCTCGATATCACCTTCAAGTACGATATCAATTACATTAAAACCATTATTTGCAAGCAGCTCTTTTGCCCAAGTAACTTGAGATGTCATATCACTATTTGGCTTACCAACATATACCACATGAGCTGTCAGGTTTTTTAATAAAGGGCTATTGGCAATTTTTTCTACACAAATGCGTGCAGTCTGACTTCCATCAAAAGCAATTAAAAAAGACTTAGGTGGACTAAAAAGTGCAGATGTTATTAATACGGGTTTATGAAGGGCACGAACAACATTTTCAATATGGGTTCCAACTTTACTGGAATCATGCTCAGTTTCAGTCCCATGCTTACCCATAACAAGAACTCGAATGTCTTCTTCCATTCCCATAATTGTTTCTAAAAGACTGCCATGGCGTTGAAAACTTTGAGCATCAATAGAAAACTTCTCCAATAGATAATTCTTTGCTTCCCGAAGAAGAATCTGACCATGCTCTAGCTCAATTTTTCCCTTACGTTCTTCGAGTTCAACTAACTCGTTTAGCAAGGTTTCTCGACTTCCTAGACCAATTGCACCACTTAAATCTTGTGGGGCTTTCGCTTTTGGCTTATCAATGACATGCAATAGTTTAATAGGTGAACTAAGTTTATCGCTAAACCAAGCTGCATAATCACACACAGTATTTGTTACTAATGATCCATCAATACATGCAATAATTTTTGACATAACTAATCCCTCTTAGTGGCTATTTAAGCGATCTAAAGCATCTGGTTTGTCGTGGATACCAAACTTATCGACTAATGTTTTACTAGCTTCATTCATTCCAATAAGTTCGACTTCTGTTCCTTCACGTCTAAACTTAATGACCACTTTATCTACGGCAGCGACCGCAGACACATCCCAGAAGTGAGCCTGACTAACATCAATCACAACTTTTGAAAGTGCTTCTTTGAAATCAAATGCAGAAGTAAATTTATCTGCTGAGCTGAAGAACACTTGACCTGTTACCGTATAAATACGGGTATTTTCAGGTTCATTAAATTCGGACTGAATTGCCATGTAGCGTTCAATTTTGTTGGCAAAAAATAATGCAGAAAGAAGTACACCAACTAATACGCCATAAGCCAAATTATGTGTCGCAACGACCACGATGACTGTAACGATCATCACAATATTGCTAGATAAGGGATATTGGCGGATATTGCGTAGTGAATCCCAGTTAAATGTTCCAATTGCTACCATGATCATGACAGCAACCAGTGCAGCCATTGGAATGGCTTTAAGCCAGTCACTGATAAACACCACCATAATTAACAGAAAGACCCCTGCACTAAATGATGATAAACGGGTACGTCCACCAGATTTCACATTAATAATGGATTGACCAATCATGGCACAGCCTGCCATTCCGCCTAAGAAGCCTGAAGCGACATTGGCAACACCTTGCCCTTTACATTCTCGGTTTTTATCACTGGTGGTATCTGTTAAATCGTCGACAATTGTTGCGGTCATCATAGATTCAAGCAAACCGACGGCTGCTAATCCCAGTGAATAAGGCAAAATAATAGCTAAAGTTTCAAGATTTAAAGGAATATCAGGAAGTAAGAAAATTGGTAGCGTATCTGGTAATTGCCCCATATCGCCTACGGTTCTTACATCTAAACCAATGAACAAGGCAAAGAGCGTAAGGAGGACAATACAAATGAGAGGAGAGGGTAAAAGCTTCCCTATCACTGGGATATAAGGGAATAGATAAATAATAGCTAAACCTCCAACTGTCATCGCATAGACATGCCATGTCACATTGGTGAGTTCAGGCAATTGAGCCATAAAAATTAGAATAGCTAAGGCATTCACAAAGCCAATCACGACTGACTTTGATACAAACCGCATCAGAGCACCTAATTTTAGATAACCTGCTAGGATTTGAATAAATCCTGTCAAAATTGTGGCTGCTAATAAGTATTGCAGACCATGCTCTTTAACCAGTGTGACCATTAATAAAGCCATTGCACCAGTTGCAGCAGAAATCATACCAGGGCGACCACCTACGAAAGCAATCACGACTGCAATACAGAATGAAGCATATAGCCCGACTTTAGGGTCGACACCTGCAATGATGGAGAAGGCAATTGCTTCAGGAATTAGAGCCAAAGCAACAACAATACCCGCAAGAACATCCCCGCGAATATTGGAGAACCATTGTTCTCGAATAGTGGATAACATGAAAATAGCCTATTTTTTTAAATTTTAGGAAAGGCTAGTGATGTGATATATGACACACAAGCTACTACACCACATCACTAGACAGTGATGAGTTATTTACTGAATTAAGAGGTAAATAAACTTATGGTGGCGTAAGTGTCATATTAAGAAAGATATCTATTTTGGAGGATTTCGGGGGCAATGATAGCAGTTAGACTCTTTTCTATCCACCCTAACCGCAGTATCGAAGTAAAAGTATAGAATTATCATAGATAATTTTAGAATTGATTTATGTCCATTTAACATAATGGCGGATAACATGAAAATAGCCTATTTTTTTAAATTTTAGGAAAGGCTAGTGATGTGATATATGACACACAAGCTACTACACCACATCACTAGACAGTGATGAGTTATTTACTGAATTAAGAGGTAAATAAACTTATGGTGGCGTAAGTGTCATATTAAGAAAGATATCTATTTTGGAGGATTTCGGGGGCAATGATAGCAGTTAGACTCTTTTCTATCCACCCTAACCGCAGTATCGAAGTAAAAGTATAGAATTATCATAGATAATTTTAGAATTGATTTATGTCCATTTAACATAATGGYGRTTATACGCAATACACTTGTATATTAATTTAAATATCAAATACTTAATAAAAATAGAAAAATCCAAAAATGCCCAAAAAGCCGACTTTGAAACAAGTCGGCTTTTTATTGAACAGATTTGTCACTTTCGGCCAATAAAATCGATCAAAAAACGCTCATATTTCGCTTATTCCCTGATAACTCAATGCCTGCACTTCGGAAATTATCCGCAATTTYTGCGGATAAACCTTGGGGTAAGTTTTGAGCAATCTTGTAAGCCAAAGCTGACATGAATTAGGGASCATTGCGTCTATGTCAGTATGGGGATTTTTCATATGATGGGGACATAGAGAACAGGATGTTCCAACACATAAAACAATAATGATAAGTGCGACACCAGGACGTGAGGTACGACAGGAGTTATACCTAAACACCCAATACGAAAAAGCCCGACAGGATGTCGGGCTTTTTTATTTAAAAAACTTAATTTGGAAAAATTCATTTTAAATTCTAAAAAATGCACAATCAATTTACTTTTTAAAAACGTCTCTTTTTTATGGTCTCGTTTTAAGTTATTATACTCATATCTAAAAATAGGTAAAAACATGAGTAATTTTGATATTATTTGGCAAAATCTCCAGATTCAAATGGATCAATATGAGAGTAATTTTGATGAAGTTACGAAACAAAAATATGGAATATACTGGACAAATTTGGATCTAGCTTATGAAATAGTGAGTAACTTAGTTGATACTTTTGATGAAGATTTTTTAGAGAATATTACTAATAAAAAATTTCTTGAGCCTTGTGTTGGAATGGGGAGTTTTATTTTCGCATTTCTAAGAAAATTGTATGAGAAAAAAATTTCTAAAGAACAGATAAATAAAGTTATTAAAAATATTTATTTTTGTGATATTGATGAGAATATATTAATATATTTTTTTTCATGTTATCAAGATTTCGTTAAAAATTTATTTAATTTAGATATTGATAATAAATTATTTAAATCCAACTCAGCTAAAGGTCTAATCTTTAATAATTATTCTGATGAATATATATCTTTAGAAAAAGCATTTGGGAAGGAGGTTAAATTTGATATTTTAATTACCAATCCCCCTTATAAAGGTTTAAAAATAGATGCTAAAAATTACTCAAATCCATTAGAATACGAGTCTGATAAAAAATTTTATAGTGATTTATCTAATAAATTAACTAAGAACTTTGAGCTAAGCAATCAAGGTGTTCCTAATCTTTACAAATTTTTTGTTGAAAAGATTATCCTAGAATACACACATGAAAAATCATATATTTCTTTGCTTATTCCTAATACTTTTTTGGCAGATAAAACAGCATTTAATTTAAGAAAATATATTATTGAAAATACAAAAATAAATAGAATTGACTATTTTGAAGAAAAATCAGGTCTATTTAAAGGTGTTACTCAAGCTCTGACAAACATTTACTTACGTAAATTTAAGGTGAATAATTACAGCATTGTTTTTTCAGAAAACTCAAAAAAAACAACAGTAAGCATTGATATTATAAAGAGTTTTGATAAAAATCTATCACTTAGTAAGTATGATTCGAAGGATATAAATACACTTAGCGAGCTGAAAAAATTTCCTACTGTTGAATCTTTGCCATTTGTCAAAAATCAACGTGGTGAATTAGACCTGACTATGTTTAAATCATATATAAAGAAAGAACAAACAAATTTTAAACTTATTAAGGGAAATAATATTCAAAAATTTTTTTTAAAAGATCTTGAAGATGCGTTGTATATTTCAGATGAATTTATTACAAAAACAAAGAAGTCTATATATATAAATAAAAAACGGATTGCTTGCCCACAAATTAGCAACCAAAAAAGTGCCGTAAGAATTAAATTTTCACTTGTAAATGAAAACCTCATCTTAGGGAATTCTTGTAATTTTATATCTGTCGAAGATAATATATTTGGATATAATATATACTATTTTTTAGCTTTATTTAACACTGAAATTATTAATTGGTTTTTTAAGAAATTTAATTCTAATAACCACATTGGTAATTATGAAATCTCTCAATTTCCTGTTCACACTGACAAGGAAGTAATTGATAGAATTTCAATTTTATGTGAAAAATATTTAAAAACCCAAGATAATAAAATTTTAGATGAAATTAACAGTATTTCTTTAAAGGGTTTTAATTTATTAGTGCCATCAGAAGATGGTCTGCATAATACAATTAAGAAAGTTAATCTAAATGAATTTGACGAAAAAAAATTTTTTAAACAAATAATTTCTCACGATCTAAGCCAGTTCGAAAATACTGCATTACTTGCAAAGAGATATAAAGATTTATTTATTAAAAATAATATATTAATTAATAATATGGGTTTTAAATTAAGTGATCTTGATCTGGAGATGATTTCTCATATTCCACCAGGAGGAAATTGGCAAAATATTTCAGAAACGACTATGAAAAAATCACAACGACTGATGCAAATTGCTAAAAGTGGTGGAAGAACTACCCTTTATGGTCGGATCAACTACGAGAAGCCTTCTTATACCATCACCACCTATTTTAATCGTCCAGGTAATGGAACTTATGTTCACCCAAAACTTGAAAGAGTAATTACTGCTCGTGAAGCCGCTAGATTACAAAGCTTTCCAGATAATTACTATTTTTATGGCAATAAAAAAGATGTTTTAACCCAGATTGGTAATGCCGTTCCTTGTCTTTTTGCTCAAGCTATTGGCTCACGCCTTAAGGAAATTGTACCCACACTAAATACTTTTGGAGACCTTTTTGCAGGTGCTGGGGGGATGAGTCAAGGTATGTTCCAAGCAGGTTTAAAACCTATCTTTGCAAATGATTGTTTTCTTTCTGCATGTATTTCCCATAAAGCAAATCATCCAGAAACAGATGTTATTTATGGTGATATTTCAGAGGCACATACGAAACAAAAAATTTATCAATATGCAAATAAGATTGATATTTTGTGTGGAGGCCCTCCATGTCAAGGCTTTTCACAGGCTGGGAAGAGAATTATTGACGATCCTAGAAACCAATTGTTTTTAGAGTTTATTGAATCTATTTCTGTTATAAATCCTAAGGTTGTTGTGATGGAAAATGTCCAAGGATTTCTAACATTAGATAAAGGTAATTTTTATGATCAAACAAAAGAACTACTCGAAGAGTTGGGATATGTTTGTGAAGGACGTTTATTAAATACGGTACATTATGGAGTGCCTCAAAAACGTAAACGTGTCATTATTTTAGGGGTTCATAAAAATGTTATCGGTTCACATAAAATTGAGGAATTTTTTCCTACCCCTACGACTTTAGATGAATCACAACAAGTGAGTGCATTTGAGGCAATAGCAGACTTGGAACATGTTATTCCAAATGAGTTCATCGAAAAACCATCAACAACCAATCGCTATTTAGACCAGATTAATAAGTATTAAGTTCCAAGCCCCTCCTAGGAGGGGCTTTTAAACTATTAAATATTAAGTGTACTAGCTCAAACCTGATCTGACAGTTACCCATTTTTTATTGTGCCTGTCAGGTTAAATTTGAGCTAAATTTTTCTCAGCCCAAATCCGTTTTCCATCAAGTAAAGTTTCAAGTGGTGTACGACCACAGCACATTTTTCCTTGATGAGTCCGTTCAGTATTATAGAATTTCAGCCAATCGTCTAGATCAACTTGTAATTCTTCCAATGAGCTATAAAGCTTCTTCCTAAACGTAATTTGATAGAACTCCTGCAAAATCGTCTTATGGAAACGCTCACATATACCATTTGTTTGC
>NZ_MKQS01000037.1 GCF_001758345.1 Acinetobacter towneri | reverse complement strand
AAACAAATGGTATATGTGAGCGTTTCCATAAGACGATTTTGCAGGAGTTCTATCAAATTACGTTTAGGAAGAAGCTTTATAGCTCATTGGAAGAATTACAAGTTGATCTAGACGATTGGCTGAAATTCTATAATACTGAACGGACTCATCAAGGAAAAATGTGCTGTGGTCGTACACCACTTGAAACTTTACTTGATGGAAAACGGATTTGGGCTGAGAAAAATTTAGCTCAAATTTAACCTGACAGGCACAATAAAAAATGGGTAACTGTCAGATCAGGTTTGAGCTAGTACAATTTAGATACTTAAAAAAATTACTGATCATTAAAAAATCACACCATTTATATAAAATGTTATAACTTATCATAAATTATATTGGGGGATTTTTAAATGCGTCTGACGCTACTCGGCTTATCCATTTTTTATACGTTGCATGGCTTTGTTGCACAAAGCCATTCTCCTTGCTGAGCGTTATCGCAATCGGCGTAAACGCATGGGTTTACACCTTAATTTGATTGCTGCAATTTACAACATGCAATTGATTAAAAAATGATTTGCAAGAAGTCTAGTATTAAATCAGTTATGTTATTTTAGTTGTGTTGAAGAAAATAAACATGAGTATCAATATGAAAAAGTTATATAGTATCCTGACTGTTTTAAGCGTGGTAACTTTAGCTGCGTGTAGCAATCAGCCTGTAAATGAACAAACTAAGGTGCCACAGACCATGCAAAATTGTGTCCCAGAATCTGCTGCGCAATTAGTCGGTAAAACAGGCTTGTCTGAAACACAAATTAAAACGATAACACGAGCTGAAATTGTGAGAATGGTTGCACCAGGGCAGCCTGTCACCATGGATTATCGTATGAATCGCGTCACTGTGGTGGTCGATCCGAAAACTAAAATTATTCTACAAGCGTCTTGCGGCTAAACAATTGTAACAAAACTGCTCAATATCGCCCTGAAAATTTGATCTGATTTTCAGGGTATTTTTCGCTTTAATCAGTCAATGACTCAAAATTAAAGTACTACAGTGTTAATATATCGGAGTCTTAAAATTTTAGATCAGGTTAGATAATGCACTTATTTATGTGTTTGAAAAATCAAGGAAATATATGTTGATGCAAGCCTTGAATATATCGACACGTTTAGGTGGATTCTACTTTTTCTACTATGCAATTGTTGGGACATTTTTGCCTTTTTGGAGCCTGTATTTAGAAGATCAAGGTTTTAATTATCAGGAAATTGGAGTTTTATCTTCTATTGCCATTTTAACGCGCTTTTTCGCGCCTTTTATTTGGGGATGGATTGCCGATAAATCAGGTAAACGGATGCTTTTGGTACGCATCGCAACTTGGATGGAAGCCAGCATTTGGTTACTGATTTTTATTATTCCAAATAGTTTTCAGTCTGTTGCATTGCTCATGCTGATTTTTAGCTTTTTCCAAAATGCAATTTTGGCACAATTTGAAGGCGTGACTTTGTTTTGGTTGGGCGAGCAACGTGCGGAACTCTATGGCAAAGTGCGTAAATGGGGCTCTATAGGTTTTATTGTCGGGGTTTTTGGCATAGGCGCTATTTTGGAAATTATTCCAATCTCTATGTTACCTGTGTTGCTCCTCTGCATTTCTTTACTGGCATTTCTATGGTCGTTCAGTATTCAAGAGCCGAGCACCGCACCCATTGCACAAAAACAACTTGAACCCTTATTGCCTATTTTAAAGCGTCCAGTGGTCTATTCTTTTTTTATTATTGAATTGATTTTGCTATTTTCGCATGCACCATTTTATAGTTTCTATAGTAATTTTTTAGGTCAGGCAGGTTTTAGTACAAGTCAGATTGGCTTATTGTGGTCTGTCGGAGTGATTGCTGAAATTATTATGTTTGCCTACGCAGGTTTGTTTTTAAAGCGTTGGTCTTGGCGTTCACTGGTTGCTGTATGTTTAACTTTGACAGGCTTACGTTGGGTGATTGTCGGTTTATTTCCATCCATATTTTTTGCGCAATTTTTTGCACAAAGCATCCATGCTTTTAGTTTTGGCTTATTTCATATCATTGCCATGCGGGTGATTTTTCAAAATTTTTCAGCAGGACAGCAAGGTCGTGGGCAAGCACTTTACAGTACCATGTGGGGTTTAGGTGTCGCAGTCGGGAGTATTTTGGCGGGGCATTATTGGGATATTGTTTCAGGCGAATGGATTTTTATTTTTGCAGGATTATCTACACTGCTTGGTCTATGTTTTATTTGGGGATTGCCAAAACATTTAGAGTCGTAGTCATTGTCGAACGATACCAAGCTGAGTTGGTTGATAGCATTCTTTTAATACGAAAAAGAGAAGAAATAGAAGCAAGCAATGTTGTCAGCATAGCTTGCTTCTTACTAATTGCTACATCAAATACGGATTTTAGCGTATTGATGCCACCACGGTTGAACCGCTTCAAGTTGAGCCGCCAGTTGTAAAAGTAGATCTTCACGTGCAAAAGGCGCGACAAACTGTGAACCCAATGGTAAGTTATCTTTATTCCAATATAACGGAACAGACATTGCAGGCAGCCCTGTAATATTCGCGAGTTGAGTAAACGGTACCCATTTTAGGTTTTCTTTGACAATACGATCGACCAATTTACCTTGCGCTAACCAATGTGCTTTACCCGCATGCATTAGTGTTTTTAAAATTGGTTTTTGCCATGCAGGAGTTTTCACTTCGCCATTTTTCGGTGCAACTGAGGCAGTTGCAGGGATGAGGTATAAATCATAACGCTCAAAAAATTCATTCATTTGCGCAACGTATACCCCCCAATTATTCAAATTGCGAATGTAATCTACAGATGAGGTTTTTGCGCCAAAGGCAGCCAAAGCCAAAGAATCTAGCTCAAAATTATCGGAATGATTTGGTAAGCGAGTTTGAATTTCAGCAATTAAATAAGCAAATTGGCTAAACCATGTGGTAATGAAATCTTTGGCCAATTGCATGCCATCAATAGTAGGACGGTCTTCAACAACTTCATGCCCTAAAGACTCTAGAAGCTGTACAGTTTTTTGAATGCTGTTGATAGCATCTTGTGAAACAGCTGTACCAATTGGAGATTGGGTCGAATATGCGATTCTTAATTTTTTTGGCGCTTGCTGAATTACATCTAAATAACTGCGTTCAGGAGCCTCAATTTTAAACAGTGAATGACCATCTGCACCATGTGTTGCGTCGAGCATTGCTGCGCTGTCACGTACACTTTTACTTAAAATATGTTGCATCGCTGCACCATGCATAGCTTCACTGAGTTGCGGCCCCCATGGTGTGCGTCCACGACTTGGCTTTAAACCAAACAACCCACAGTAAGATGCAGGAATACGAATAGAACCACCGCCATCACTTGCCCCTGCAATTGGGACAATACCTGCTGCGACTGCAGATGCAGAGCCACCTGAAGAACCGCCGCTATTATGTTTCAAATTCCAAGGGTTTTTACATGCACCCCAAGCATCTGGCTCAGTAATGCCTTTAATCCCAAATTCAGGCGTGTTGGTACGTCCAAAGGTAACGATTCCGCTATTTTCCCAACGATTTACAATTTCTGCATTTTGTCCTGCAAGATGATGCGCACGTTTTAAACCCTGACAGCCAAATGAAGTTGGATAGCCTGCATATTGTTGAAATAAGTCTTTGACTAAAAAGGGCACACCTGCAAATGGACCTGTTAATTCTGTTTGTGTGCGTTGACGTGCATGTTCATGCATAGGAATAATAATGGCATTTAATTGAGGATTCGTTTGTTCGGCACGTGATAATGCAATATCTAATAATTCAGAAGCTTGAACATCCTTTTTGGCAACCAACTCTGCCAAGCCTAAAGCATCATATTGGAGGTATTCTGCAAGTTTCATTTCAATCCTGAAAATCTTTATTGTCAAATTTATGTTGTATGCTATTTTTGTTTAAGAAGCAAGAATGACCCGATTACGACCTTGCATCTTTGCCTGATATAGCGCCTGATCTGCCTGAATAATTAAATCTTGTAAAGGGAGAGTAGTTGGCAATTGAATATGTAAAATCCCCACGCTTACTGTAAATCTTATAGGTTCACAGTTTTCTAAATATAATGATTGATGTTCAATACGCAAGCGAATACGTTCCGCAATACGTTGAGTTTCATTTAAGTTAATATTGTTTAGTAAAATAATGAATTCCTCACCGCCTATACGACAAAATAAATCATGATTACGTAAATTGCCTTTAACTATATGAGAGAGATGTTGTAGAGCACAGTCACCCACATAATGTCCATATTGATCATTCAATTTTTTAAAATCGTCGATATCTAACATAATTAAAGACAGTAAATGATTGTCTTTATGCTTTAAAGCTTTTTCACTTAACTGGGTAAAACTGCGGCGGTTAAGTGTTTCAGTTAAACTGTCATGATTTGCCAGATACAATACTTCTCTAAACAACTGATTTCGGTTTTGGCTAATCACACATAAAATTAACGTGGCAAGACCTAAAATAATTAAACCCACACGAATAGAAATAATGTTGATTAAATAACTCGAATTCACTTGATCTATAAACAAGCCTGTGACGCTATGATACAGAGTTAAACAGACCAAGCTATTAATCAGTGCCAAATTAAAAAGTTGATAGCTGGCAGCTGCCCAAATTAATGCAGCCAATGGATACAACAATGCACCTGGTCCATAAAAAATATGGGTGCAGGCGATAGAGATCAGTAATGCAAAAAAGGGCAAGATATCCTGAATTTGAGTTTCTTTAGCATATTGATTACTTATAAGTTCTTTGAATTTAGACCAGCGTGGGGCAGCCAAAATTAAAGGTAAGACAATTACCGCATTTAAAATTTCACCAGACCACCAAGTAAAAAAATCAATCCAACGATTTTCTTTTAACATAAAGGTGTGCGGCAAATTTGGCAGCAGAAGAATGGCAAATAAAGCCCCAAAGAAACAGCCTAAAGTTACAGCAATAATATGTGGATATAGCTCTGACACATTATTATTGCTCGCTGGAAGTTTAGCGCGGGCATAATTAAAGAAAAACAACCCACTAAAAACAGCTACAAAGTTGGAAAGCGTTAAACCTAGAGTCATCAGGAAAGTATTGCCTGTGACCAAATCGGCGCCCATATAGCCAAAAAACGCACCCAAAATTCCACCAAAACTTTTTAAAGATGGAAAGCGAATGAGTAGCCCCAACAAGAGGGCGTTGCTTGGCCAAAAAAAAGAAAAGTAGCTAAGCGGGCGAGTAAAAATACCCAATAAACAAGCAAAAAATACCACAACAGCAAGCAGCCCAAAGGCAAATATTTGCTTTTGAGCCGAAGATATAGTTTACGGTATGCTAAAGTTTTGCAAGTACTAAACTCACTTTTGCAATGGGTTGATAATTAAGAAAAAAACTTGATGAGTTTGACGTTCATAACAGAAAGGCGATCATATCAAATAACCATTACCCATAAAGTCAATTAAATGTAAATTGTGTCACACTTTTGCTAAATAAAATTGTTGTGTTGTGTTTATGCTTGCAGATTTGGATTAAAAATATGCTAAGTTGTCTAAACGGTTTATATCTTTAAATAAATGTATGAAAAAAATATATCTAACCACAGTTTTAAGCTTATGTTCTGTCTGTGCGATTGCGAATGAAAATACAACAATACATTCAGCCAAGTTAACGCCAGTAGCAGCAGAAACGACCAATAAATTTCGTGTGGTGACCCGTCCAGAAATTGTGGGGCTGTGGGGCATGCAAATACCAAATAATCGTAAATGTATTGAATATTACAACTTTAAAAGTAATAGCGATGTGGTGATTAAAAGCGGTCAAGAATGGTCTGCGGGCGTATATGATTATCAACCTTCACAAGACCCTGCAAATTCGTTACCTGCTTTAATTTTGCAAGTTAAATATGACAATAATGAAGTGGATTGTTCTGGATATCAGGAAGACCAAACAGGGGACATTTCACAATATTTTGTAAAATGGAAAAATGCGCATACCATTAATTTCTGTAATAATGAAAAAGCAGAACAATGTTTTGCGACGTTGTACCGTGTCCTGCCTTAAACTTTTCATTATTTGGTCTATTAGAGATCTTTTATAAACTCATATCCCTCATCCTCTAGCGAGTGTATTGATCATCATGAGCGTTAAAGCACAAAAGTAGTGAATTTCAATATTTCATTAGACTCATTATTGATGATCATTTTTGGAATCTAGAATCAATTAACAAGAGCGACACATTTTATTGAGTTGAAAAGTTAGGTGAATTCTTAGAATCATTAGACTTTTTCAACCGGCAATGACCTTATTACATAAATTAGGAGCAAGCTTTGATTTAAAGGTTTGAGGAATTTTTATACAATTGAATCATAGTGTTAGATATTTTTTTTCAACAAAGCTCTGTTACAAATAAGACTTTATTTTCTCTTATTAATATATACAAATGTATTTTAATTTAAATGAAAAATTTTATCGTCTTGCTGAAAATAAAACGGCTACCGAGCCATGCAAGCATTTAGCGACACATGGCTCAGCAATAAATCCGTAATTATGCCTCGTCAATTTCTACAGGATTTAGACTTTGGACAGAACTTGCTTTAAATGGTGCAGCAATTTGCTTTAAATCTGAACCCGATGGGGCTTGATACACTTTTAAGCCAAACTCAGGAATAATTGCCAGCAAATGATCAAAAATATCGGATTGAATACTTTCATATTCTTTCCATGCAGTGGTTTTGGTAAAAGCATAAATTTCTAGCGGTAAACCTTCACTGCTCGGCTGTAGTTGGCGAATAATCAATGATTGAGATTGATTAATACCTGGATGTTGTTTCAGATAAAACTCAACATAGGCGCGGAAAGTCCCTAAATTGGTTAAACGGCGCTGGTTGTATTGTGATTGGTTTGCTAACTGCTGATTAAACTGTTCAATTTCTTCATTTTTACTATGCAAATATTGATCCAATAACAAGAATTCTTTCAGTTTGCTTTGTTCTTGTTCAGTCATAAAGTGCACAGAACTTTGATCAATTAAAATGGCACGTTTAATACGTCGGGCACCTGCTTCCTGCATGCCACGCCAGTTTTTAAAGGTATCGGTAATGAGTTTATTGGTTGGAATGGTGGTTAGAGTTTTATCCCAGTTTTGTACGGTAACAGTATGTAATGACATATCAATGACATCACCATCGGCATTTAATGACGGCATTTCAATCCAGTCACCAATCCGTACCATATCGTAGGAAGAAATTTGTACTGAAGCCACCAAAGATAAAATGGTATTTTGGAAAACCAACATCAAGACAGCAGCCATTGCACCAAAACCCGCGAGTAAGGTAAACACATCTTTTTTTAGGAAAGTGCCTAAAATCATGAGGGCACACACCACATAAATAATGAGTTTAACTAACTGCAAATAGCCCTTAATTGGCTTGTTGCGTGATTTAGGATTGCGTTGATAGAACAGGTTAAAAATATTTAAAAATTCAGAAATTGCCAAAGCAATGGTCAGGAATATAAAGGCTTGCGCAGCCATTTGCACAAAGCTTTCTACTTTATCTGATAAGTGCGGCACGGTGGTAATGCCATTCATAATCACGACAGCAGGGACAATATTGGCAATACGACGGATCACGCTATGCTGTGAAATAATTTCGCTATTGGTAAAGGTCATTTTAGAAATGAGTTTACGAATACCACGCACCACAATTTGTTTGGCGATAAAGTTGGCTAAAATTGCCAGTAAAATCACAATACTGAGTGAGGTCAGCATTTCTAACCAAGGGTATTGGTTGAACCATTCCTGAATATTTTGAATTAAATTTAAGTCTTGCAAAAGATCCTCGCTTTAAGGTTACTGTTTTTCGTCTGCATGGCATTGTAAATCTTAGCCTGCAATCCACCTTAATTTTTAATTGATGTCTGAAATTGCTAGATAGTGTATCGACTAAAGTTTAAATTTTAAGGCTGAGTAACTTTTTTGCTACATTTTAATTATTTGTTTTTACAGTAAGTTTTAACTGAATGTATAGCTCTATTCAAAAAGCCAGTACAGATACTGGCTTTTTGAATAAATACTTAGCGTCAATATTTGCATAAAAATTTGCGTGGCCTACCACATCAAATCATCTGGAATCACATAGGCTGCATATGGATCTTCTTCATCTGTTGTTGCTTCATTTTTCTCGGCATTATTGACAATAATAAAGCCTTCCATTTTGCTATTAATACGTTCAGCCAAAGCTTTCGGTAGGAAGGCATAGCTGTCATTTTCCTTGGCAATCACTAAACTACCTGCCACGAGCGCATTGTAAATTTGTTGATTGATATACACTTTTTTTATTTTGCCGTCTAAAAATTGATAAGCAACTTCACCATCGGTATCACGAATTTTATGCTGATGAATCATTTGCATAATTGCAGCTTTCAATTCTTTTTCCTGTAAAGCTGCTTTCTTTTCTTGCTCAATGGCTTGGTCTTTGGCCAGTTTTTCTTGCTGTGCCTGTGCAATTTTGGCTTTCACTTCAGCATCTTTACTTTCGCCTGTGCGCTGTTCGTGTACGGCTTGTTTAGACAGTTTTTTTGCCTTTTTATTATCGACTAAACCCGCTTTGAGCAATTGTGCCTGTAGTGCATTTTTAACCATGATAATTTCCAAAACTTAATGTTGAAGATGTCGATAGCGAAAATAAATAATCCAATACACCAAACTCAAGCTTAGGCTGAGTCCAGCAGGTACCAGAAAAGAATTCAGTTTAAATGTAGGATAAATGGCTGCAGCGAGCAATCCACCCACAAAGAAACCAAGTAAAATCAGTAAGTGCAAAACAATACGTTTTTTTTCGACTTGTAAGCCTCTGACTCGATAACCGAGAGCTAAGCCTAAATCGGTCAATACCCCAGATAAATGTGTGGTACGGATGATGGTACCTTTATAGTAGCTGACCATGGCATTTTGTATGCCCATGGCGACTGACGCCCAAAGCAGGGCATAACGTGGGAAATAAGGCAATAACACCCAGCAAATTAAAATAAATAATGCCACCAAACTCATGGGTAAACCATAACGCCGCCCTAAGCGAAAATTACTATTTCCTAAAATGACGCCGCTATAAAATGAACCGATGACATAGCACAAAATCACGACAAACAAGAAAATCATCGCTTCTGGTTTCCAGTTGATTAGCGCCATCGCCAAGATACTGACGTTTCCAGTCATGTGTGAAACGGACTGATGTAATACGGTCACCAATCCGAGTACGTTAATAATTCCAGCGTTGACTGCCAGAAAAAAAGCACCAAATTGCACCCAAAGTGGTAAAGTTTGAAAAGGCATAGTCGATGATAGTGTAAGTTTCCTAACGCATTGTATCTTAACTCAAACCGCGGCCAACCGCAGTAGTAAATAGTACATCGGTAGATGAGTTGAGCGCAGTTTCGGTTGAATCTTGCAACACGCTAATGACCATACCAACCGCAACCACTTGCATGGCGATATCTGAAGAAATACCAAATAAGCCACACGCTACAGGGATGAGCAGTAATGAGCCGCCAGCAACACCTGAAGCACCGCAGGCAGACACCGTTGCAACTACAGATAAAATCAGCATGGTGCTAAAATCGACAGAAATCCCGAGGGTGTTTACTGCAGCTAAGGTTAAAACGGTGATGGTGACCGATGCGCCTGCCATGTTAACTGTTGCGCCTAAAGGAATTGCAACACTCGCCGTTGATTCCTGTACACCTAAGCGCTTGGCTAAGTCTAAGTTGACAGGAATGTTGGCTGCAGAACTACGAGTAAAGAATGCGGTAATGCCACTTTCGCGTAAGCATTGAAAAACTAAAGGATAAGGATTGCTGCGGGTCACAAATGCCACCATGATTGGGTTGATGACCAGCGCAACAAAGAACATTGTCCCTAACAAAACTGCCAATAATTGAGCGTAACTAGCTAAGGTGCTCAAGCCTGCATCGGCAAATGTCACGGCAACTAAACCAAAAATTCCGAAAGGCGCAAAGTTAATCACTAAGCGAATGACGCGATTGACTGCATTGGCAGCATCATTGAGCAGTGCTTTGGTGGTATCTGTAGCATGACGAAAAGCAATCCCTAAAGTCACAGCCCAAGCCAAAATACCAATAAAGTTGGCTTCGGCAATAGCAACTACAGGGTTGGCGACAAAACTAAGTAAAAGGTTTTTTAAAATTTCAGCAAGACTGCCTGGCGGGGTTAATTCTGTTTGTGTTGCAACATCTAAAAACAATGTGCTTGGGAAAAGTGTACTTGCAATAACTGCACTGAGTGCAGCTAAGAACATACCAATCGCATACATCAGCATAATTGGTTTGATATAAGCATTGCTGCTTCCGATTTTAAAATTAGCAATCGACGCCATCACCAAAAGAAACACTAAAACTGGCGCAACAGACTTTAGAGCTTTAATAAATAAATCACCCAAAAGACTTAAATAAGGCGCAGATTCTGGGAATAAAATTGCAACAACCACGCCGAGTACAATTGCAATCATAATTCGGGAGACCAAGCTCAAACGCAAAAAAGCTGAAAACATACTAAAACAAGGTAAGGGAAAGCGGCTATTCTATACTGAAATTCTCATGGGCTTAAAAATAATTTTGATTTAAAAGTTAAGTCTGTATTTTTAAAAGTGATATTTATCAAACTGTTTAAATTTCAGGAAGATAAAAGTACTGATTGATTAAAAAGGATGTATATTGATTATCCAGTTTTAAAGATTAAATTAAATGTATTAGTTCAGACTTGATCGTACATTCTTCTTGAAAAAGAGAAAGTTACCCGTTTTGATAAAGGTGTCGAAATCTTAATCAAACAAAGGTAACTTTCTTATGTTGCATACTAACAATCAAATCATTAAACACAAAGTAGGTCTGCTCAATTTAGCTGAAGAGCTTCAGAATGTATCCAGAGCATGCAAAGTGATGGGTGTTTCAAGAGATACATTTTATCGCTATCAAGAGTTAGTGAAGTCTGGTGATATTGACGCACTGATCAATAAATCCCGTCGAGTACCAAATTTAAAAAA
>NZ_MKQS01000036.1 GCF_001758345.1 Acinetobacter towneri | reverse complement strand
GAAATGATGTGGGTAAAATAATGGAACAGCTCCATCTTGAGGCGATTGCTCTAAGAACTCTTTCATTCTGTGAGACACAATTGGTCCTGTGCTTACAGATATTCCCAATTCATTTAATGAAACGGCAAAAAACGTATTATTTTCTTCTTGAGGCTGCCCGTTCGTAGCAATGCGGATAAATAGTTCTGGATCATTAGGTTTAATGACTTCAACAAAAGGGACGGTTTTGCTTTGGTAGTCACGGAAGGTCTGGTCATTAGATTGAGAAATTTGAACGTCTGACTGCTGTTTACCTTTAATCAGTTTAATGATGATATTTTCTTGTAAAACATCATCATCTTTAAAAGCCATGTCTCTACTTTCGAAGATATGAATGTGTTCTATAGAACACTCCTTCAAAATTAATTCTCTGAATGGCTTGTAATAAGGACCATTGCAAAATGATCTTGGAATAATCGCTACAATTTGCCCATCTTGTTCCATGAGTTGAATTGTTAATGCAACAAATGCTGAATAAAGATTAACGGTTTCAATTCCAACCTTTCTCAACTCTTTCCGATGTTCTGAATTACTATTAATTTTTTTATATGGAGGGTTAATAATTGCATGAGTGTATCGCTCTCCTTTGTCAGAAAATATATTTTCAACAGCCCCTAAAATGAAGTCCTGAGCATAGATAGAAAAGTTAATATCTATAGCATGCATGTTAACTTCTAATTGTTCTCGCATGATGGGATCAATTTCCCAGAGATCTACTAACTTAATATTTTTAAGTTTTTTTGCAGCAGAAATGGTCAATGATCCTATGCCTGCTCCACAATCTAGAAGTTTTATCTCTTTTTTGTGATCGTCGAATAGGCTTGCCATATATTCAGCAATAACACTAGGCGTCATGAATTGCCCAAGTTCAGATTTTTTCTTGGGATTTAGCTTAGCATTCGTAGTCTTTCTTATGTGTTCGACAGTCATAAGATTCATGGTTTGTATTGCTGACCTAGTGAAACAAAAGTATCGTAAGTATAAACGGAAAAAGATGCTTATTTTTGATAGCTGTTTGATCTAGTTTTAAGTTCTATAAAATCCGTCATTCAATCAACTTTTTATAAACCTGATTTATAAATATCTGGGCAATAAAAAAGCCCGACATCCTGATGGTCCCTAATTCATGTCAGCTTTGGCTTACAAGATTGCTCAAAACTTACCCCAAGGTTTATCCGCAAAAATTGTGGATTGTTTTTAGGCTGAAAGCCTTATAGAGTGTATGTGATTCTTGTTTTTGAGTGTTTTTTGAGCAAAAGTGTTGGCAAAAACTATCAAAACCGCTCATAAAAAAGCCGACTTGTTTCAAAATCGGCTTTTTGGGCATTTTTGGGTTGGTGTGAATTTTTTAAGTCATTGATATTTATATTAATATACAAGTGTATTGCGTATAATCGCCATTATGTTAAATAGAGGGAAAATCTATTTTTAAAGTGATAAAATTATTGCAGTTATTTTAAGAATAGCTGCTTTTGATACTTGATCATCTATCCTAATTAAAAACTGTTTTTTAATAATTTGGAATATAAATAAGATTTAGTTAAAATTAACATTATTCATATAAATTAACATTATGTATTACATTTACTAATAATTTAAAATAATTAGTAGAAAAAAATTATGTTTTAATTATTTCTTTGATTATATAAGTTGAGAGTAAAAAATGATTAATACGGAATTTTCAGAGTGTATTTCTGCATGTACAAACTGTTCACTTATTTGTACTGAATGTGCAACTTCTTGTTTAAAAGAAAAAGATTTAGAGATGATGCGTGAATGTATTCAACGTTGTCTAGAATGTGCAGATATTTGTCAGTTATGTGTGCGTATGCAACAACATAACTCACCTTTCCTCAAAGAGATTTGTGAGCTTTGTGCTAAGATCTGTGAATATTGTGCGGAAGAGTGTGAAAAACATTCACATGATCATTGTAAAAAATGTGCTGAGGCTTGCCGTCAGTGTGCAGAAGAATGTCGAAAAATTGCCATGTAAAATACTTCAATAATGTTAATTATATGGCTCTAGACTAACATAATCATTCTGCTAGTCTAGAGCCTTCTATATAGAGTCGTTTAAGAATATATCGTAAAAAATATTAAGAAAAATAAATTTTACAATATATTATATCTATGAAATTTGTAAATTCATCTTTAAATAAAATAGTTTAAATAAAACTATTGTTAAAATAAAGTTATATAAATTTTTAAAGTATTGATAGTGAGTAGTTATGAGTCTTTTTGATGAAAACTTTAGAGATTTTGAAGATGCTGGTAAAGCCATTTTAGAGTATTTACATAATCACTTAGGTTTTAATTTATGGATGATTACTCGTACAGAAGGTAATGATTGGATAGTTCTTCAAGCTAAAGACAGTGGATATGGAGTAAAAGCAGGACAAGTTTTTAATTGGGCTGATTCATATTGTTCTAAGATGGTACTAGGCAAAGGGCCACGTATAGCACATGATTCAAAAAAAATTCCATTATATGAAGAGGCTGGAATTAATAAGGTAGTGGATATAAATGCATATATAGGTCAACCTTTATTGAATGAAGATGGCTCTGTTTTCGGTACATTATGTGCTATTGATCCATCAGTACAGCCTAAAAGTATAGAACAATATAGTGATTTATTAGAATTATTTAGTTTATTACTCAGTCGAATTTTACAGAACGAAATTAAAATAAATGAACAAAAAAGAATTAGCGAAAAACTTGAAATGGAGTCGCTAACAGATCACTTAACAGGAGCTTTCAATCGTCGTGCTTGGGATAAACTTTTAGATTTAGAAGAAAGTCGGTGTAAAATTTACGGACACTCAACAACAATTATTGTCATAGATTTAAATGATTTAAAATATATAAATGATAAATTTGGTCATTTAAAAGGTGATCAGATGATTCAAGAAACAGTCCAAATTATCAAAAGAACTGTGCGCTCTAATGATTTAGTTGCACGTTTAGGAGGAGATGAGTTTGGTATTTTAAATATTGAAACTAACTTAGAAAATACTCAAAAACTAGCAAATCGAATTTCAGAATCCTTAAAACAGGCTGGAATTAATGCTGCTATTGGTGTTGCAGCACGTCAACCAGGGACGGATTTACAACAAACAGTAGTTGAAGCAGATAAGCAAATGTATAGACATAAACGTCAAATCAAAGATATGTCTCAATAAGGTAATAAAATTAAGTTTTCCTACAATTAACATAATACACCTTATACGAAATGCGTTATAATTATCTATAGAAATCAATGCTGTAGTTTCTAGTTGATAGCCCACCTTCCCCAAGGTGGGCTTTTTTTGTGATTTTTCACGTTCCACGATCAATAACTGAGCAATGTTCCACAACTTTGTTCATCTCAGTTAAACAATCGTGGTTAATCATAGGGTCTAAAAAAACGGCTCCAAAAGCCTCTTTTTTCAGGCTCTGGTTCAATGTGTTTAGGCACTGGAATCCGCTTATTTTCCGTTTTTTCTGGAGTAGTCAATCCGTCATGTTTCGGCTCAGGTTCTGACCGAGGATCCGTTGCTATATCTTGGCTAGATTTCGGATCGGTAAACGTAGTCATATTGGCTTGAGGGGGCTTCATCTCAATGAGTGTAAGAAGCGTATCGATACGAGCATTCGCCTTGGCTTCCCGATCTTCGGCTTTCTCTAATTGTTTTTTCAAGAAATCGATCTGATTCTTCAGTTCTACAACTGTTTTATCTATGTATTCGGGTGTATTTTGATTTTGTATTGAAGACGTATCGATATGTTTTACTTGTTTTGCTCCAAATGGTTCCCCATAAACCCTAAGTAATTCTGAAAAGTCTATAAAGCCATCATGATCACGACTTAATACCCCGTTTTTTATGTCTTTATAGAGTGTAGCTCTAGATTTTTTATACAGAGTTGCAGCATCACTAACACTGTATTTTGTAGCTGTATTCATAGTGTATTGCTGTGTATTCTAAAAACGTATTGGAGAATACAATATGTGTATTCTCCAATACACTCAAGGTTTAAAGCCCAAGTTCTTTAAGTGTGGAATGAATTGTTTTTGTTGTGTTGGATCTCTTAGCATCTCTTTGATTTTTGAAGCTAGTGCTTCATAACTTTCATTTCCAACAGCCAAATAAGATAGTTCTGGTAAGCGAGAAAGTTGATTGCCAAACATGTTGATTTGAGCATCTGTCAGCTTATAAAAATCTTTTGCTATATCTGTATCCTGGTGGCTAATGCTTTTGGTCTTTTCTTTAAAAGAAAACAGAATATGAGTAACTTTACGTCCAGTCTTCTTCTGCTCATATGTTACGTTTAAAGGGCTGTACTCATTTATTTGGTCTACTGCGGTATCAATAACCCATCTTTTTAAATCAGCGAATAGAGGGTATCTTTTGCCGAGTTCCAGCATCTTCCGTAAACTCTCAACAGAGATTTCACGTTTTCCTATGGATCGATATTGGCTTAATAACTCATAGATGCGTATTGCATATGCACTACTCATACCAGCTATATCTGATAAAGAATACTTCGTAAATTCACGGCTTAAATTAGAAATGAACGGTAAAATCTCTTTAGAAAATCTAAGTCCGACAACGCTTTTACTTTCCAAAAATCGTATAGATTGAACCCATCTCATTTTTATAGATTCATCATCAATAGCTAGGTTTATCGACCTGTCATATAAACGATTAACACCATCTTTTAGATCTCTATAAGCTGTTTTTTCATGGACACCTAAATTTTTTAAATCATCAACTGTAACTCGATAAATTTCATCATCTGTAATTTCTTCATATCTACTAATTTTACTGATAGCTGCTAAAACTATACGTTGCTCTGTTGAGCTTAGCTGGTATGACGCTTCAATGACTTGGTTTGATTTAACGATTAACTCTTTTTTAGATAAGCCCATTATTTATACTTTTTAACAAATTATGAGAACTATAATATTCTCATAGTTAGTAGTCAATCCCTCATGATTAAGTAGTCAATCCCTCATAGTTAGTAGTCAATCCATCATAGTTAGTAGTCAATCCCTCATAGTTAATCTCTAAAACCCTTGCTATATATGGGTTACAGAGGACTTAAAAGATTTAAAAGATTTAAAAATAATTAAAAAAGAACATTTGAAAAATTGCCCTTGGTTTTCGCTTCGTTTCACTCGCTCAAACTCTATTGAATCTCGCTTTCGCTCGATTCGTCGGGGCAATTTTTTGGCTCATCTGGTTGTGACTTTAATAAAAAGCAAAAGCACGATGAATTCGCTTCGCTCATAGAGCTTTTTTACTCGCTGCGCTCGATCTAGACTCAATTTTCTGCATGTAATTTACGCTTATTTAGGCTTCACAGCCTAAAAAGCTGTTTTTCAGAGGGTATAGGCGCAAATTTTGTAAGTTCGCTCGTAGACACTCGCTCTGGATCTACCGGAAGGACTCAAATTGCCGCATACAGATAAAAATGAGCCTTATCTCTTTCAACACTTCACATCAGAATCTCAGAAACATACCAGTTCACTAGTTACTTTCTGTTCTTGAACACGCCTGAAAAGTTTATTCATTTATTAGCATCAGAAAAAAAATTCAAAAACACCACTATCGGGGATTCGTTTTTTTTATTTCTGCTAACGTCAGGTGAATCAGTATTGGAACGCAAGGATACATAGAGACCCCTTTTTTCGCTTCGCTCAAAAATTGGTTCTATGACCTTGTTCAGGGAGACCCCGAAACCCCCCGACCGCCAAGACAAGCTTGGCGGTAAAAAGCAAAAGCAGCATGAGTCGAAAATGAAAACGAGAAACAAAGTTTACAAGGTGAGAATGTCAGATACCGAGCTTCAAAAACTAAGAGATGGGAATGTTGAAAATGTCGCTAGATTCTTGCGTGAGTCAGCTATGGCAGCAGTAGGCGGGAGAGAACAAAAGCAGGTTTATACAAAACTTGATCGAGAGTTTTTACTCGAACTTTCAAGAATTGGTAACAACATTAATCAGGTCGCAAAAGCTTTAAATACTGATATTGCTAAAGGTGAGCCGTTTGATGCTGTGAGACTGTTTCACCTGTTGATTGCTATCAATGAAAACCTTGAAGCACTGAGACGAGACTTAAAATGATTGTCGAATTTTTCAGATATGGCGCTGGACTTTCAAAAGGGCCGCTTGATTACTTTCTTGGGAAAAAGCGCGACCGTGAGCATGCAAAAATTTTAAGTGGTAATGAGCAAGAAGTTGCAGGACTTATAGACAGTTCGCCTTTTGCAAAAAAATATACGTCCGGATGCCTGAGTTTTTACGAGAGCGATTTATCAGATGAAGCCAAGCGCAAAATCATGGCCGATTTTGAGCACTGTCTTTTTCCAGGTATGAGTTCAGATCAGTATCGAGTGCTTTGGATTGAGCATCGGGACAAGATAAACGAGGAAACAGGGGAGCGCAGGCTTGAGTTAAATTTCTTGATTCCAAACACTGAAATCCTGACAGGAAACCGGCTACAGCCCTTCTATCATGAGGCCGATATGCCCAGAGTTGATCTGTTTAAGAAGATTATTAACTTTGAGCATCAGTTACATGATCCAGACGATCCGATGTTTCGCCAAGACATCAAAACTAAGAAAAGCCTGCCAAAAAATACAGCGGACATCAAAAGAGTTTTAGATGTAGCAGCAAAAAAACAAATTGAAGAAGGCTTTATTACTGACCGTGAGAGCATGAAACAGTGGCTTATTGATCTTGGGTTAGATGTCACTAAAGAAACAGCAAAAGCAATTTCAATTAAAAATCCTTATGGCGATGAAAACTCACGCCCTATTCGCTTAGAAGGTGCTATTTATGAGCAGAATTTTAGATTTGGAGCAGAGGGCGATAGCCTTACAGCAGAAGCGTCAGAACGATACAGAAGAGAAGCTCGAAAGCGTTATAGAGAAAATCTTCAGCGATACGCAGAACAAATTGACGGCAAGATCCGAGAATTTCAGCAGAAGTATCAGCAAAGAGACGCTGAGCTTGAGAAAGCAGGACATGCAAGCCACGAAAGAGCTAAAGACCCAAATCTTGACCAACAAGGAGGCGTTGAAAAATCAGCAGAGCGAAGCCACGAGCGAGATTATCGAGCAGATTACAACAGACAAGAAGACGTTGCAGAAAGCACATACAGAAGCAATCACCGAAATTCAGGCAGCCTGCCAGAAGCAAGTCGAGAGCTTAGAGGAGATCTTGCAAGAGTCCACCCGCTTGAGCGAAGAAATAGCAAAGCAATCCAATTTAAAAACGGCCCTTATTTCATCAAATATAGTCTTGATTTCAGTAGCACTTATCGCCTTTATCAGCATCATTTTGATGACATACGCAGGGACGAGCAAGTACAGCGAGATCCAAGCCAAAGAAGCGCGTCTACAGCAGATAGAGCGAGTCACAGAGGAAAAAATTCTGGAATACAGGAAGTTGCTGAACGACATTTACGAGATCAAAAGCAGCAAAGGGAAGAAATAAATGGATCTCGAAGCACAGTTATTGCAGATTATCGAGCAGCAACAGCAGCAGCAAGAGAAGGCCTTGAAGCAGCTGGAAGAGCAGCAGAAAGCACTAGGATTGCACGAGAAAGCCTTGCAGCAACTAGAAGATTACACAGCGATCTTACTCAAAAAGAGCGAGGAAGAAGTGCAGATCGTCAAACGCTATCAGGAAATAGTGAAAAAACTCTCAGAGCAGACAGTCTCAGAGCATTTTTCAGAGGCTTTACAGAACGAATTGGCGACCGTTTTAAAGACGCATGTGACGAAATTGGTGAGTTCTTTAGACGTACAAGAAGAATTGAGAAGCTTGTTAAGGGAGATTTTGCCGAGCCTGGTGCAAGCAGAAATAGAGAAGCAAACGAAGCCACTGGCGAACCAAATCAGCGAGAGAATGAACTCAGTCGAGCAGTATCAACAAAAGTTAGCGGATTTAATCCAGGATATATCTTCAAGGCTCTAGATGAGTTAGATAAGCGCAAAGAGCTACAAGCAAAGCAACGGGCTGCTGAGCGCAGTTCAGGACTGGATTGTGAAATGTAAAGAGGGATTAATGAAATGAAAGATTTGAATATAAATTTGATGAAAGCCAATATCAGGAAACACATTTTGAAAGGCAGAGGTATTGAGTTCTTTAATATGCAGTTCAACGACTGTAATCAGGTTCTCAAATCCCTCAGTTTCCCCGGTATTCATCCGAGCCAACTCTGTCGAGTAGCTCGGATTATGATGCCTACTTTTAAAGAGGAACCCCCCACGATCAGTAAGTAGTTCTAGGGAGCTTATGACGATGTGGGGTGGACTGAGTCCGTTTTACCCAATCTTCCGGATATTCTTGACTGTAAGAATCATAGTAATGACCTGACCAATATTCCTGATTGTCTTCTTGGTATTCGTGATCTTGAGAAAAGTTGTGGGTGCTTTGTTGCGCTACAGCATGTTGCTGAAGTGTCTTTTCAGCTGTTTTTTCCGCCTGATCTAAAGTCATGAAAATATCGAGCAAGGCTTGGCGTTGTTGATGATTCAGAAGTTTAGCGCTTTCGACAATCAGTTGTTTAGCGAGGTTTTTTGGGATGCATGGGTTTGCATCATTGAATTTAATATGCATAGCAGTTTCCTAGATAAGAGTTTAATTATCTCCATCACTTCTCACGGCAATGGAGGCAACTTAACAGGGGTGAGAATACTGAATCTAGGATCAGCCAGCACGAAGCTGCCCTGCTAAGCTACCATAGGGACTGCTTAACAGTAGGCAAAAAAATAGCCGCAAGTGCGACATTTAATTGCACCTAGATTTTATCAGGTTCTCACGCCTGGACACAGATTTTGCTGCGTTAAAATAAGATTATCCAGTAAAAAGCAGGGCGTCAAGGTCCTAATCAGTAGTTCTTATAAAAACTGAAAAAATCTAACTAAAAGGTGTCTATAAAATCGTTGGCTATTCAGTGGCTTACATCTGAATTTCGTATAAGAGATTTTATGTTAAATAAATCTGAATTATGATCGAGCAGGATATAAGATAAAAAAAGCACATATAAATATGCGCTTTTTTCTATGCCATTGAGAAATAATTATTTTCGGTTTCCTGAAATAATTTTAGTTTCTGTTTTTACTTTATCTGCACTGTTTTGAGAAAGGGAAATATCTGGTCCAGTGATAATCTTTGGAGGTGAATTGTCTGTGCTAGCTGTTGGTTTAGTTTTGTCATTCATGATTCTATAACCTTGATAATTAATAACATTAAAATTGATATCACAAATATCCAACTTCCAAAAGCTATATCTGAATATGTACGATTAATAAGCTTAATTTTTTCATTGTTTACTGACTTATATACATCAATTGCTTGTCTATATCTATCAGCAGTATAAAGGTAAAGATCTGATAATGTATTTTTGTAGTAAAGGTTCATCAAATTTTGATCAGATGGCATTTTAGGTACTGACATAAGTTTTAAACTTCTAAAAATTAGTGACCATGCACTGCAGAAAGTTATCAAAGATAATACGACTGTACTAATCAGCAAGTATTTCAGAAAAGAATTCGTAGATTCTGGTAGGTCTTTTAAAAAATAAGTAAAACAAAAAATGTATAATGGTATAAAAATATTAAGAAATGTCAGGTATTTAGATGACTTATCTTCTAACTTGAAATATTGAGATTTTTCATCCTCAAATTGAGTTTTTTGATATTCACATAAAACCTTATATAGCTCTTTTTTATCAATATTTTCTGTCATTATGTTTATAAGTTCGTTAAATTGTTTATTTAAGTTATATGAGATATCTAGTGAATACCCCATATAGCCCAATATAAAATTGAAGTCTCTGTCAATTTTTCTATGAAAATGTTAATAAGGACCCATAAATCTTGAGCCATTGAAGTGGATCATATGAGATGGGTTATCTGCCATCCATACCTCAGTTTCCCATGCAATAACACCACTATATTTCACGTAAGTTTTGGTATCGGGAAAAGCAGAGACAAAAACTAAACCTGCGGTACAGTTTTGGAATAGTGTATTTAATTCCCCATATCTTTTATGGTCTACAGGCCCATGACTGGTAACAGCTTCGATTAAGAATAACCAATTTTTCTCAGGATTGTAGATAACAACATCTGGTAGTTTCCCGTGGTTGTCTAATTGCACACCTAAAGATGCTAGTAGATCAACATCGAAGAACCCATGCTTGTTACCTGTATCACCTGCATAAACTAATGCTCCTCCAGGAACATATCGAGCACCAAAATCGGTGACAATATCCTTGATGAGCTGAGAATGGTCACCTGCTGAAAGTAGAATAGTTTGACCATCTGTTAATTGTAATGGGATCATATTCATTTCACGCTCTCGTGCATACATTTGAGCAAGAGTTTGTCTTTGCTGCAGGTAATTTTGTAGCATGATTGCATATTGCTCTGTTCCATAAGTTTGAAGAACTTTAAGCAAATTGGATTCAATTTGGTACACAGCTTTAGGGCTATTAACAGGTCTATCAGGTTTATCAGGGTTATAAAGACAAATTCCTGCTTCAATAAACTGGTGCATCGATTGTCTACGGAATGTCTCTCGTGTATTTGGAGCGTATTCTCTTTGATAGTGCTCTCGTGACCAGCTCATAATAGGTGTAATACCTACTAAAGGGTTACTTGCTTGGTTCCATAATTTTTCAGGTGTCATATCAAGTAAACAGAGTAGACAGAGAGCAGTACGTTCATTAAGTTGTTGGCGCGGCATGCCTAATTGGACAAGGATATCGTATGCTTGCTGCAGCTTTGTATCTTGATTATTCACTTAATCTCCCCGAGAAGGTTATCAATCTGCTTTTGATTCATTTTAATGTCGTATTTTTTGCCTAAAAGCTGCAAATTTTGAAGGGATGGATATTTCATGTTTCTGAGATCGGTCGCATTTACTTGAGTATGACCTGAGAAAATACGGAAATAGCTATCCAATAAGCTGCTATTCAGAAAACAAGCTAACCCCATTGCTGTTTCATAGTCAAAGCCTTGTTTTTTTATATGAAATACATTCCAACAGTTATCAAACCCGATCCATTTTGTATCAATCATATTAGGATCTATGACATTAGCAACAATTCGTCGTTTTTCTTCTTTAGAGCTGAATCGTCTGACAATCACGTAAAAGCCATTATTCGGTAGCAGCCATTTCTGTGAATCTGGTGTAACCCTAATAGCATTTGGCTTCTTATGCTCTTTTGGATATTGAAGTTGCTTATCTACGAAATGATGTGGGTAAAATAATGGAACAGCTCCATCTTGAGGCGATTGCTCTAAGAACTCTTTCATTCTGTGAGACACAATTGGTCCTGTGCTTACAGATATTCCCAATTCATTTAATGAAACGGCAAAAAACGTATTATTTTCTTCTTGAGGCTGCCCGTTCGTAGCAATGCGGATAAATAGTTCTGGATCATTAGGTTTAATGACTTCAACAAAAGGGACGGTTTTGCTTTGGTAGTCACGGAAGGTCTGGTCATTAGATTGAGAAATTTGAACGTCTGACTGCTGTTTACCTTTAA
>NZ_MKQS01000035.1 GCF_001758345.1 Acinetobacter towneri | reverse complement strand
GTAGGATCCTGCACGGCACCCTCATGATGGCTGAAGATCCTGATCCAACGACTGACAAGGTTGGCATTAATACTATGTTGCAGTGCGACCGAAGCGATCGAGGTATTAGGATTTTTACAGGCATTGACAATACTGAGTTTGAATTCTTTGCTGTATGTTCTGCGTTTTTTAGCAACAGGAGGTGTTGCTGAATATATATCCATGTTCATGGATTAAGTCCCCACTTGTTTTTAGGTGGGAACTAAATTAAGGCTTATAGGATCGCTTGGTAAGGCTGTGTTAGCCGGATGCTTACGTTGGATAAAAGCTGGATACGATCCGACTTCAAAAACAAACGCCAATCTTCAAGATTGGCGTTTTAAATTCAGTTAAAACCATTTTTAAATCAATGCTAGGTCATTAAAACCAATTCATTAATGAAACACCTAAACCCACATAGGTTGCACGGTGATTATAGTCAATCAAGCTTTCGCCATAACCATCAAACAATTGGAAGTGACCACGTAACTTACCACTAATCGGGAAAACCCAATCAAACTGTGCCGCACCGTGCGAGTCATCACCACCTTTTAGGCTATGACGTAACATCAAAGAAAAGTCATGCTCTTTCCAACGATAAAATGCCAACATGTCACCACGCCCGATATAGTTTTTAATATCTGGGTTGTTGTCATCAGCGCGGTCTTCTTCAATGCGATACCAAGGACGCAACATCAAAGCAAAATTGTCTTTTTCAAAACCCAAATTAAACATAACCCGATTCCAACTGCGTGATAGCGGATCAGAACGACCATTGGATTGATGGTTAAGCGTCACACCCAATAAACGCCCATGCAGCCCCAAAAGTGTATAGTTGGTACGGAACATCAAACTGGCTTCAGGCTCATAATTGGTTTCACGAAATGGACGTGATTCATCACCATTATAAACCTGCCAACGTGATGACTGGGTATAACCTAGCCACACATCACCGTTATCCCCCAACAAATTTTCTACTGCTTTGGTTTTTAAAGACAACTGAAATTTGGCTTCCATTGAGGTCAGATTTTGTTCTTTACCAACTGGAACGGTATTTTGCTCATTCAGACTTTGTGGACGTTCATTTTTATCGGACGTCCAAAAAGTAGGCATCAAATACACAGGTTGATAAGCACGTAAATTCCATGTACCTAATTTACTATCAGATGAAAGCTCCCAGCGCTTATCCAATAAAGATACATTCGGATCGAGCTTTGGTACATCAAATGAAAATAAATTACTCACACCCGCTGCAATTTTTTCTTTCACAGTTTCAGGTGGTGGAGCAAGATCCTGAGCGGCTTGGCGTTCACTCACAAGTGATGTTTTTTCTGCTTCAGGAATTTTAAACAAAGCATCATAACACGCCAGACGATCAGCATTCGCCTCTAAAGCTACACAGGCTCCAGGTGTTGCAGGAGCAACTAAGCTAGCTGGGTCTTGTGCATAGGTTTTCGCCACAAACACAGTGCTGAGTGCGGCAACACTCAGCGACAGTCCTGTGCGTTCAAACAGTTTGAACGCGCTCATAAATCCCCCCAAGTTTTCGTTGTTATTTCACGTATCAGTTCACTTGTTTAATTTCAAAACCAAGTTCGAGCAATGCTTCACGTTTTGACACAGGTGCGACTACGGCTTTAGATGCTTGCTGCTGACGCAAATATTGCTCCGCAACACGTTTTAAATCGTCTAAAGTCACCGCCAATAAACGCTCTCGCAATACTGTGCGGAATGCGGGTGTACGCGCGTGCAATAATGCATAACATGCAGTAATCGCTTCACCTGCAGGCGAACCTGGTTTATCCATACTAGCAATTAAACCTAAAATCGCTTCTTCTAGTTGATGCGGCAATTGGTCTGTATTAAATAACCAATCAATACTCGCTTCAAAGTCGGCGAAAGTTTCTGCCAAGCGTGGATCACGGTAACTGTAAAAACGGAATGAACATGCATTGCCATCGTAGGTCGCACCGCCACCGTAAGCACCGCCTTTTTCACGGATTGCGCTGTGTAAGAAACCATTACGCAAATATGCAGCCAATACCATCAAAGGTGCAGCATCAGGATGCGACACTTCCACCGCAGGATATGCAGCTGCACAGAATTGCACATTGGCTTGAATCAACCATGCCTGATCTTGCTCTGAATGATCTACAGGAACTTTGGTTAAAGCTGCAGAACTCTCTGCGACAGTGAGTTTATCCCAAACTTCTTGAACTTCTTCGACCAAACGATCAGATTGATGTTCTTCACATACCAACAAAAATTGCTTAGGTGCTTGCAGTAATTTATGGTGAATCAATTGCAATTCAGCAATCAGTTTATTGTATTCCGTTGCATCATTTTCAATTTTAGCAACCAAATCTGCCAACCAATTTAATGCGCCCAAACCTGTATTGTTGTAATCACGCAGCGCCAAAGCACTGTGATGTCGCCCTGCAATTTGCATAGCATAACTGTGCCCAGAACCAGATAAACGTGACTGCCAACGGGTTTTACGTTGTTGCAACAACTCAATAATGCGGTCTTTTTCATCAAAACGTAATTGCTCAAATGCTAATTTCAGCAAGCGGATGGCTTCAAGATTATTCACCAAAGACTTAGTGGTTAATGTCAGCCATGCACTGATCTGATTTTTGTCATCGACTTTAGAGCGTAAAGATGCACCCATGCCCAAACCACCGCTGACTGCGGTTTGTAACTGTTGCAATTCTAAATAGTCGTATTCCCCTGCACCCACTTCGCCCATCAAAATAGACAGCAAATTAAAATATGGCGATTGAACAATTTCATCAGGAATTTGAATCAATACTTGCTGATAGTAAATTCCATTGGTTCCTGCATGATATAAATTTAAAGGATAATCAATGCTGTTGCTGATAATTTCACGCAACTCACCCTGCACAATATGCATGGCTGCAGGCACATCTTCCAAACCAACTTTTGGCAATAAATTCAAATCATCTGGTGTATTTTGACGGACTTTTAAAGCTTCCGTTTGCGCGACGATTTCTGCTTTTTGCTCATCTGTGAGTTGTGCGCCTATCTCAGCCAGACGTGCTTTTTCAAGTGCAGCATCTTTGGCCGATTTTTCTGCATCTGGCACCAAAGTCATTTGCACACGGTGCGGGTTATCAATTAAATGTGTCTGAATTAATTGCGATAACCACATTGGGTCTTTAAGCTCTTCTTTGACTTGCTCAATCGCAGTATCTACATCCCACACCTGAATGGGGTCATTGTGGTGAATTGCACTGCTTAAACCATTTAAAATCAAGCTCAAACCGTATGGCATACCATCGCCATTAATTTCACGCTGATGCAATTCAATTTGATGCAAAATTGCATCAACCAATGCAGTATCCACAGGCTGTGCAGCCACATCTTGTAAAACTTTTAAAACGCCCGCCTGAAATTCTGCTGCATGTTCAGGGTTAGAACCTTGCACACCACAGAAGAAGGTCATTTCAAAGTTGGAATCATCCACGCCCATCAATGGTCCTGTAGATTGTGCATGCGCCCAAGTTTCCAAATAATGACGCAGTGGTGATGCAGAATTTTCAAGTAAAACACCTTCAACCAAACGCATACCTAAGCGTAATTTAATATCGCTTGCTTCAGGCAATAACCACGCCAAAACATGATAAGTTTTATCTTTCAGTTCTTCTGCATCGACTGCATAACTTTCAGTCACTGCAACGGGCGCAGCTAAACGACGCTCAGGCTTCGAATACAACGTTTCGCCCTGTTCAAATTTCGCCAAAGCCAACTGTTCAAACTGTTCTTGTAAATCGTATGCAGGCGTATTGCCAAAAGTCATAAATACCGCATTACTTGGGTGATAATGTGACTTATAAAAATCTACCAATTCTTGATAGGTTAAATCTGGAATATCTTTCGGGTCGCCACCTGAATTGTAGTGGTAAGTTGTTTCAGGGAATAAATGATAAGCCAATTGGTGATAAAGCTGATCGGATGGCGAACTCATCGCACCTTTCATTTCATTAAATACCACGCCTTTATAAACAGGCTCGCCATTTTCCAGCTCAATACGAATACCTTCCTGAGCAAAATCGAGAGGATTTAAATTGGCTGCAAAAGCCGCATCCATATACACCGCAAGCAGGTTTTGGAAATCTTTTTTGTTTTGTGTCGCAAATGGATAGGCCGTCCAATCCGCCGCAGTAAATGCGTTCATAAAAGTATTCAAAGAACGACGAATCATTAAAAAGAACGGGTCACGTACAGGGAATTTTTCAGAACCACACAACACAGTATGCTCTAAAATATGCGCCTCACCTTTGAAATCCATCGGCTGAGTGCGAAATGCGACTAAAAAAACATTTTCATCATGTTCTGTCGCTAAGTGATAATGCACCGCACCTGTAACTTTATGTTTAAATTCAGACACTAAAATGTCTAAGGCTTCAACATGGTGTTGACGTACCAACTGAAACGCAGGATGTACAGTCTGGGAAATGGTTTCAGTGACATCTACAGTCATGTGATCTCCTAAAAATAAGCAAATAAAAAACTAAAGCCATTATAGCTTTAGTTCTTTAAATAATTCACGTTGAAAACCCGACTAAATTGATTGAAATTTGCAAAGTAGCAACAAAATGCTCTGATGCGATGCTTGAAGCATAAGCAAAACTAGATCAGGTATTTAAAATAACTATAATTTGGATGATTTTCGACATACACATAATTCTGTTTTTGATAAAAATGTGCTGCCGATTTAGTGTCAGTGTTTAAACACAACGCCGAGAAATTGGCACGTGCTTTTTTCTCTAAATGTTGTAGCAGCTGTTTGCCCACGCCATGTTTACGATAATTTGGCAAAACATAAAAACGACGTACCCGTCCAATACGACTTTCAATATCCTGCTCATTCCATTGCTGATTTAAACCTCCACATGCAACCAGTTGATCACCATCGTAAACAAACAATAAAAATTCACCAGGCTGATTAAAGCGGTTTTTGCCACTTTCCCATTCTTCAATTAAACGATGGACAAAATCAAACCCTTCTTGAGCAGCATGTTTGGCCAAAGTCTGTATTTGCGTTGGTAACTCTTGTGCTTCTTTAATTTCGATGTTCATCTCACCTTCCTGATAACTCTGCTAAACCCCTATTTTTCATCAATAACCTTCAATCAGCTGAATTTTATTCATGAAACTACAGCAATCCTGAGCATTGGTGTAAACTTAGTGTTTTTAATTTTGACTGTGATTTAAAGACATGGCAACTGTAGACCTTTTTGCAATTGGTAATGCATTAATTGACCAAGAATTTCAAGTCTCGGATGACTTCCTTATTCAACATAACTTGCAAAAAGGTACTATGCAATTAACCGATGGTGAAACACAAGCAAGTTTATACAACAACTTAATTAAAACGCAAAGACATAAAGGCCAAGCTTCAGGTGGTTCTGCTGCAAATACCACCGTTGCATTTAGTGCTTTAGGCGGTCAAGCCTTCTATGCTTGCCGTGTGGGCAACGATGATTTGGGTGATATATACCTCAAAGGCTTAAATGAAGCAGGTATTCACACCACAACCAAATCTGTCAGTCAAGGTGTTACAGGTACTTGTATGGTACTAGTGAGTGATGACTCTGAGCGTACCATGCACACTTACTTGGGCATTACCGCAGAACTTTCTGCCACACAAATTGATTTTGAGCCACTTAAAACAGCAAAATGGCTTTATATAGAAGGCTATTTATCTACGAGTGACACTGCACGCGCTGCGGTAAAACAGGCGCGTGAAATTGCCAAAGCCAATCAAGTAAAAATTGCACTGACTTTATCTGATCCTGCCATGGTGCAATATGCCCGTGAAGGTTTGGATGAGTTACTAGACGATGGTGTAGATTTGATCTTCTGTAATCAAGAAGAAGCCATGATGTACACAGGTACAGAAACAGCAGAAAGTGCTTTAGAACAGTTAAAACAAAAAAGCAAATACATTGTCATTACATTGAGCGCACAGGGTGCCTTAATTTTTGATGGACACAACTCTTTTAATGTACCAGGTCGTGCAGTCACTGCTGTTGATGCTAACGGTGCCGGAGATGCCTTTGCAGGTTCATTCTTGTATGCACTCAATGCAGGTTTAGGTTTCCAAACAGCAGCTCAACTCGCCATTCTTGTTTCAAGTGAAGTGGTTGCTCAATTCGGCCCTCGTCTTGCTGTAGAGGATTACGCTAAACTTTTGCATAACATTCAAAAGGAATTTGCATAATGAATAAAATTAGTATGATGGAAGACATTCCTGAGCGTGAAGCTCGCTCCTACGAAACGCCAAATGGTGATACGATTTTCATCACCCAACGCGATGGCATGTTTTACGCTTACAAAAATGTGTGCCCACATCTACAAGTGGAACTAGAGTTTTTAGAAAACCAGTTCTTAGACCGCGACCAAGAATATATTGAATGCTCAACACATGGCGCATTGTTCATGGTTGAAACGGGCGAATGTATTTCTGGTCCATGTTTAGGTCAGTCACTCGAGAAAATCGAGATCAGCGTTCATTCAGATGGTGGGATTTACTTAATCAACGACTAACTTTAAGCGGCTTTCCCCTAAGCTAAAAAAACTCAAAGTTCCAAATCTTAGCTCTATACAAAACCAGATCATTTATCTATGCTCTCTAAGCAGAGTTAGATCTATGATCTGCATCTAGTCACATCAACTATAAATATTTCAACAGGCGAGTTTAGCGCATGCATGAGTTTTTATCTGATTTGAGCTTAATGCCCTTTCATCTCAGCTTGGTTGTTTTAATGCTAATCAGCACTGCCGAAACGATTGGTTACTATTTTAATTTTCGTCCAAGTCAGTTGCTTGAAAATGTATTTTCACAACGGATTACAGAATCGCCGCTTTTAGATGTTAAATTTTCCAAAGTACTGATTTTTGTTTTTTTACTGATGAATTTCAGTGTTTCAGGATATTTTTTACAGTTCTTCATTTACTCACAAAAACAGCATTTTGTTCCTGCATATTACATTATTTTTCCAGCGTTTATTATTGCTATCTTTTTTACAGTCTTCATGATTCATTGTTTAGACCAAGTTATCAAACCTAAATACAGCGTGCGCCAAGTCGATTTACTCGGACGTTTGGCCACAATTTCAAGTGGCAATGCCCGTCCTGGTTTTTCTGCACAAGCACGTGTGCGTGATGAGTTTGGGCAATTGCATTATGTGCAGGTTGAACCTGAATTTGGTGAACTTGAATTTCAAGCTCAAGTCATTATTGTTCGCAAAAAACAATCTCACTATCTTGCCAAAAAAATTTCAGCATCAAATAACTTATTTAGCAATCCATAAACCTCTTTTGAAAGTCAAAATTTGATTATGTTGACCCCATGAAATATCAAAATCTTAACTCGATTCAATGATGATGAATTTAAACGACTAGTTAGAGTTTCTTGTCAATTATTCCTAAAAATAATATCGGTGAGAATATGCTTAACTTGCCTATAAAAATTTGCAAGATCGCATTCGTTGCGTTTAGAGGAACAATTTTTGTTATATTTAAATTTCTTACGCTTTGATAAATCCCAAATTGAGCTATCTGCTGATTAGAATCTAGCTGAAAGCTAGTGTGAAACGTACTCTTCAAAAAGTTGAAAATGTTCTGATTCAATCATGAATTTTCGCAATGCCAAAAAGTAATCCTAAGTTTAGCGAGGCGAATGATTTGATCGTTCAAGTCACTGAGTCACAGATTGAGCATCAAAAAAACCAAGTAAATTCTATAGCGGTAAAAAGAAGAAACATACGTTAATAATACAGGTCATTTTCAACCCACGGCTAAAGCAAATTGCAAGTATAGAGGTCGAGTGTGACAGAAAACATGATCTGACGATTTCTCGTAAATATTTGAATATTTATACATTATGGCAAATTTAGGCAATAAAAGATTTTATCATATCAGGAGTTAAGTTACTCATTCTATTAAAGAAATTTAAGAATTTATCATTAGCCAAATAGCACAACAGATTAGCTAATAAATCAGTGCGCATGGGATCACAATTGAACCTAACCACGGCAAAATTAAACATTTTCAGCTATGAAAATAATGCTACAGAAAAAGACGGAAATGATGAAGTCTCCGACAAACCTGGTACGGTTCATGTTCCCAAGTTAACTTTCTCAAGAGATCCATTGTAGGAAAATAAAAATAGGCGGAATCGTCATTAAAATTTAACAAATCAATGAGAATAATTATTAGCTGATAATATCTCTAATTTATTGCTATTTTTAGATTGATTTTTATTCATAGCAATTTAGTCTGATTTGCTTTTTTTAAATATAAGTATTTTAGTCAGATTTTAAATAATTAATTACAAGTGTTTCTGTCAAGTTTAAAAAAACTACTTTGCTCCATTTATTTCCTGTAATACAAAAAAACAAGTTATTGTTTTATAACAATTTAACAATATATTTTCATTTTAACTGTTTCAGCTATTTTTTTTTGTATGTTTTTGTTTAATAATATAAAACACAGTTTAAAAAATAGGCTTATAAAAGTGAGCTTAGTTCCTAAAGATTTAAATAGAAAAGTAGTTCGTGAACTCACGATCATTTTAATAATTAAGGTCGTGCTGTTAATGGTCATCAAAAATATTTGGTTTGATGCCCCAACTATTCCTCAAAATTTTGATTCACAAGTTGCTGAGCGTATTGCTGGCAGTCCTTCCTCAATCAAGGAGACACGTTGATGATTTCTGAAAGCGTGGTCGATCTCTCGCGGTTCCAATTCGCAATGACCGCGATGTATCACTTTATTTTTGTTCCACTGACTTTAGGTCTGGCTTTTATTCTTGCCATTATGGAAACCACTTATGTGATTTCTGGTAAAGAAATTTATAAAGACATGACTAAATTCTGGGGAAAACTCTTCGGTATTAACTTTGCTTTAGGGGTAACCACTGGTTTAACCATGGAATTCCAGTTTGGTACAAACTGGGCTTATTACTCACACTACGTGGGTGATATCTTTGGTGCACCACTTGCAATTGAAGGTTTAATGGCCTTCTTCTTAGAATCAACCTTCATTGGTTTATTCTTCTTTGGATGGGATCGACTCACCAAAGTGCAGCACTTATGTGTAACGTGGCTAGTTGCGCTTGGCTCTAATATGTCCGCACTCTGGATTTTAGTCGCCAACGGCTGGATGCAGAACCCAGTGGGTTCTACCTTTAACTACGAAACCATGCGTATGGAATTGGTTGACTTCGGGGCATTAATTTTTAACCCTGTTGCGCAAGTTAAATTCGTACACACTGTTTCTGCAGGTTATGTAACGGGTGCTATTTTCGTTTTAGCGATTTCAAGTTATTACTTATTGAAAAAGCAAGACTTGCCATTTGCGCGTCGTTCATTCGCTATTGCAGCAATTTTCGGTTTAGCTTCTACTTTATCTGTAATTCTACTTGGTGATGAATCAGGTTATGAATTAGGTGATGTTCAAAAAACCAAACTCGCAGCAATTGAAGCAGAATGGGATACTCACCCTGCTCCTGCAGCGTTCACTTTATTTGGTATTCCCAACGAAGAAACGCAAACGACAGATTACGCAGTTAAAATTCCTTATGTCATGGGAATTATTGCAACGCGTTCTGTTACCGAAGAAGTAACTGGTATTAAAGACCTGATCGCAAACCACGAAGTTCGTATTCGTAACGGTATGGTTGCTTATCAACAACTTGAGCAATTACGTGCAGGCGACCAATCTCCTGAACTTAAAGCGGCGTTCGAGCAAACTCAAAAAGACTTGGGCTACGGTTTATTGTTGAAAAAATATACACCAAACGTTGTAGATGCGACTGACGAACAAATTAAAATGGCTGCTGCGGATACTATTCCACACGTACCAAGCTTGTTCTGGGCATTCCGTGCCATGGTCGCTTCTGGTTTCTTAATGCTGTTGTTATTCGCACTTGCAACTTTTGCAGTGGCTAAACGCAATGCTGAAAGCAAACCTTGGTTATTAAAATTTGCATTATTCTCATTACCTTTACCTTGGATTGCTGCGCAAACAGGTTGGTATGTAGCTGAAGTTGGTCGTCAACCATGGACAATTGGTGAAGTACTTCCAACACACTTGTCTGCATCTTCACTCAGTACTGGCGATGTATGGGGCTCAATCATTGCCTTGGCAGCGTTCTATACTGTATTGCTGATTATTGAAATGTACTTGATGATCAAATTCTCACGTCTAGGCCCAAGCTCGCTTCATACAGGTAAATACCACTTCGAGAAACTTGAAGCTGCGAAAAAAGCCAATGAGGAGGCTTAAGCATGATCGAATATGAATTACTCAAAATCATTTGGTGGGTGCTAGTTGGTGTACTACTCATCGGCTTTGCCCTTACCGATGGCTTCGACATGGGCTCAATGGCAATCATGCCATTTGTAGGTAAAAATGACGAAGAACGCCGCGCTGCAATCAACACGATTGCACCGCACTGGGATGGTAACCAAGTTTGGTTCATTACTGCTGGTGGTGCGTTATTTGCTGCTTGGCCGATGGTTTATGCGACTGCATTCTCTGGTATGTACTGGGCCTTACTATTAGTCTTGTTTGCCCTATTTCTGCGTCCTGTGGGTTTTGACTACCGTTCAAAACTTGAAAACACCAAATGGCGTACATCTTGGGACTGGGGCTTGGCAATTGGTGGTGCAGTTCCTGCTTTAGTATTCGGTGTGGCGTTTGGTAATATGTTCCTTGGTGTACCATTCACCCTAGACGAAACTGTACGTTCAACCTATACAGGCAGCTTCTTTGCATTATTAAACCCATTTGCTTTAGTGTGTGGTTTAGTTAGCTTGTCTATGCTGTGTGCACATGGTGGTGCATGGTTAATGCTGCGTACCGATGGTGACTTACGTGCGCGCTCTGCAAAAGCAACGCAAATCATGGGCATCGTATTCCTGGTGTGTTTCTTGGGGGCTGGTGCATGGTTATACTTCGGTAGTATCGAAGGTTATACCCTAGTAACTCCATACGACACCAATGGTGTAGCAAACCCATTGGCTAAAGAAGTTTTAACCAATGCAAACCCAGGCTGGATGAACAACTACTCAGCTTACCCAATTACCATGATTGCACCAATTATGGGCATCTTGGGCGGTATTTTGATTGTTCTTGCAGCAGGTAAAAATAAAGCTGGTTTAAGTTTCACAGGTTCATCATTAGCGGTAATCGGTGCGATTTTAACTGCAGGTTTTGCCTTGTTCCCTTTCCTAATGCCATCAAGCCTCAACCCTGTTGCAAGCTTGACTATGTGGGATGCGGTATCTAGTCAAAATACGCTAACTGTTATGACTGTAGCCGCATGTATCTTCGTACCAATTATTTTGTTGTACACCACTTGGTGTTACTACAAAATGTGGGGCGTTATCACCAACAAGCACATTAAAGAGAATTCACACAGCCTTTACTAAGGCTGTGTCTAAGGAGAATAAATTATGTGGTACTTTGCATGGATTCTCGGTATTCTGATGGCATGCTTTGCAGGTGTCTTGAGTGCCCTGTATATTGAATCTCATCAAGACCTTGACGAGGAATAGTGAGATGACAGACACTGCAGTGAACGCTGAAACAACAGTTCAAAAACCGAACAAGATTGCGATGGTTATTTCATGTTTATTGGCATTCCCACTCGCAGCTGTACTGCTTCTTCATCCAGCAGCAATGCTAGATGCTAACGGTGAATATAGCCATCGCGCCATGATGTTTATTATGATTGGTATTTCAGGTGGCTTTGTACACGGTGTTGGTTTTATTCCACGCTTCTGGTTTTGGAAATGGTTATTTAGCCCATTTGTGGCTTGGCCATTGATGATTTGGGGTTATTACACTTGGTTTCTTTAATGAAGTGTAAATAAGTCCCTTAAAAAGAGCGCGATATGCGCTCTTTTTTATTGGCCTAATTTTAAGAGCCGCAGATCATTCCTCTGCATCTTCACCATAGAAAATAACGTATAAAACTTTGAAACTACCAATCTAAAAAGACGAACGTAAGCGTCCGCTGAACACACCTTATGAATTCATCCTATAAGCCTTAATTTAGTCCCCACTTAAAAACAAGTGGGGACTTAAATTTATGACGACAAATAATCAGACATCCATCGCATCTCTAGCGAAAAAACGAAGAACATACAGTGCTGAATTTAAACAGCAGATCGTTCAGGCTTGTAAAGCACCTGACGTTTCAATTGCTTCGGTCGCTTTGCAACATGGATTGAATACAAATCTTGTATCCAAATGGATTCGCTTATTTGATGGTAAGCCAAAGAATGATCGCTCACCACTACCG
>NZ_MKQS01000034.1 GCF_001758345.1 Acinetobacter towneri | reverse complement strand
GCAAACAAATGGTATATGTGAGCGTTTCCATAAGACGATTTTGCAGGAGTTCTATCAAATTACGTTTAGGAAGAAGCTTTATAGCTCATTGGAAGAATTACAAGTTGATCTAGACGATTGGCTGAAATTCTATAATACTGAACGGACTCATCAAGGAAAAATGTGCTGTGGTCGTACACCACTTGAAACTTTACTTGATGGAAAACGGATTTGGGCTGAGAAAAATTTAGCTCAAATTTAACCTGACAGGCACAATAAAAAATGGGTAACTGTCAGATCAGGTTTGAGCTAGTACACTTTAAGCGTCCAGTCATTTTTTATAGTAATGGTTATGAAACCTATATTTGGGACGATGCACGATATAGCAGCTATCGCCAAATTTATGGTTTTTATAGTTTTAAAAGCTTGGAGAATTTACGCTTTAAACATCAATATGCCAACAAAGAATTAGAGCGTAATAATCCGGACTTATCCATTGTTGAGCGTCCGTATCAAATTGAAGCCATTAAAACCTTAAGCCGTAAATTTCAAGATCAAGGTCGTAAAGCTTTAATCATTCAAGCCACAGGTACAGGTAAAACCCGTGTAGCAATTGCCTTGTCGGAATTACTCATTCGTGAACATTGGGCTCAGCGTATTTTATTTTTATGTGATCGTCGAGAATTACGTAAACAAGCAGATGATGCTTTTAAGGACTTCTTGAGGAGTGAACCACGTTGTGTGATTGGCGCAACAAATAAAGTACCCACAGATTCTCGTATTTATATTGCAACTTATCCAGGCATGATGAATCGCTTTGCCCAGTTCGATGTGGGGTTCTTTGATTTAATCATTGCCGATGAAAGTCACCGCAGTATTTATAATCGTTATAAAGATCTATTCGACTATTTTGATGCGCTACAAGTCGGTCTAACAGCAACACCAGTTAAGTTTATTAGTCGTAACACGTTTAAAATGTTTGACTGTACTGATACGCAACCGACCTTTGAATTTGGTTTGGACAAAGCCATTGAAAACGAACCACCGTATCTAGTGCCGTTTAAAGTCAAAGATGTCACCACTGAATTTTTACGTGATGGTATCCACTATAATCAATTGTCTGAAGAGCAACAGAAACAGCTTGAGGCTGATTTAGGTGAAGAGATTGCCAAACAGACCACTATTAAAGGCAGTCAAATTGGCAAGAAAATTTTTAGTGAATCCACTGATACCCACATTTTAGAAAATCTGATGGAAAATGGCATTAAAGATGCCACCGGAAGTTTAATTGGTAAAACAATCATTTTTGCGCAACGCCAAGATCATGCAGAGCATCTAGAACAACTGTTTTGTAAGCTTTATCCTCAGTATGGTGCGCGGGTATGTAAGGTGATTCATAACAAGATTCACAAGGTAGATAACCTGATTACAGAGTTTAAAGAACCGAATAATGATTTTCGAATTGCCATTTCAGTCGATATGCTTGATACAGGGATTGACGTTCCTGAAGTGGTCAATTTGGTCTTTGCAAAACCGGTCATGTCTTGGGTGAAATTCTGGCAAATGATTGGTCGTGGTACACGTCTTTGCCCAAATCTATTTGGTCTAGGGAAGGATAAAAAAGAATTTTTAATTTTCGACCATTATGGCAACTTTAAATATTTTGAAGAAGAATATGAAGAGCCTGAAGATGTGAAATCGGTATCTTTATTACAATCGACCTTTTTGGCTCGTTTGGATTTTGCCAAAGCGGCTTTAGTCCATAGCGATATCGATGGTTTTGACATTGCAACCAAATTACTGGCTGCGGATATCAATGATTTACCTAACGACAGCATCTCGGTTAAAAAACATTTACGGATTGTGCATCAGTTACAACAAACTCAATTAATTATAGAGTTTAGTGCAGCTACTCAGCATATTTTATTGGATAAAATTGCACCATTAATGGATGCACGAGTACTCAAAGAAAAAGAGGCGATTGCGTTTGATAAGCTGATTGCATTGACTCAAGAAAGTTTGATTCGTAAATCAAGTGCTTATGATACCTATAAGGCACAAATCTTGACGGAAGTCTCCTCTTTGGCAGTCAATATTCAGGCGGTACGACAGAAAGCTGAATTAATTAAGGCAGTACAAACTCAAGCCTATTGGTCAGATATGACGGTTAGCACTCTCGAACAACTGCGTTTAGAGTTGCGATTATTGATGCAGTTTAAACAAGCCAATACCACAGGCGGAGTTTGGGATACACCAACGACAACGACCCAAGATGGTGAAGTTCAGATCATTGAAAAGGAAATTTCACTCAGTAATAACGAAGCTATGCTGTACCGTAAAAAGCTGAAAGAGATTCTCGATCAAATGATTGACAGCAATACAGTTCTGCAAAAAATTCGCCAGCAACAACCCGTGGAAGAGGGTGAATTGCAGATGTTGACCTCAACCGTCTTGTCGGAACATCCCAATATTGAAATTGACGTTTTAAATAAATTTTATGGTCGTACCGCAGCCGAATTGCATCTGACCATTCAAGATATTGTCGGTTTAGATCCTAAGGCGGTGGAGCAGCACTTTAGAGAGTTTTTATACAACCATCCACAATTGACGGCTCGACAAGTGCAATTCCTCAATTTATTGCAAGCTTACATTTCTCAAAATGGCGGTATCATTATTGATAAATTATATGAAGCACCTTTTACAGGGGTTCATCCTGAGAGTCTAGATGGTCTGTTTACACCGGATGATGTAACAGATCTCATCCATGTGATGAAACCTTTTGTTAAAAAACAACCACCTGAGCAGCGGATTGCTTAATTTAAAGCCCTCGCTCGATTAAACTGATGAAAACTTTGCTGTTATTGGAATTGCTATGCTAACTGGATCTATTCGCAACGATATTGATAAACTTTGGGAAAAATTTTGGACCGGAGGCATTACCAATCCTTTAACCGTGATTGAGCAAATCAGCTACTTGATGTTTGCCCGTATGTTGGATATGCAAGAAGACGTTGCCGACAATAAAGCAGCCAAAGGGTTGACGGTGACAGGACGTTTGTTCCCACAAACACCTGAAGGTCAGTTACTACGCTGGAAAAACTTTAAAAATTTAAGCGGCAAAGAATTACATCAGCACTTAAAAAGCAAAGTTTTTCCATTTTTTGCAGAGTTAGGCAGCAAAAGATCGACAGAGCAAGGTTTTAGTAGTATCAGCGAATACATGCAAGATGCCGATTTAGAAATTAAAAATGAATCGGTCTTGGTGTCTGCGGTGAAAATGGTCGATGAATTGCCGTTGATTCAAAGTGATGTCAAAGGCGATATTTACGAGTATTTACTGAGTAAATTGACCACCGCAGGGATTAATGGTCAATTCCGTACACCACGCCATGTGATTGATACCATGATTGAAATCATGGATCCGCAACCAACAGAAAACGTGTGTGACCCTGCTTGTGGTACAGCAGGATTTTTGGCACGGACCCGTGAATATTTAAACCGCCAACATTCAAGTGAATACGGCGTGGTTGTCGATGAAGATGGCAATAACAATTATCTTGGTGACTTGCTGACGCCCTATATGGATCATATCAATCACGATATGTTCTGGGGCTTCGACTTTGACAGCACCATGCTCCGTGTTTCGAGTATGAATATGGCATTACACGGTGTGACCAATGCCAATATTTTGTACCAAGACAGTTTAAACAAGTCGATTAAAGAGCATTATCCACAGCAAGAAGAAAATTTCTTTGATGTGATTTTGGCAAACCCACCATTTAAAGGCAGTTTGGATGAATCCAACATTAATCCGCCTTTGCTGAAAATGGTCAAAACCAAGAAAACTGAACTGCTCTTTGTGGCGCATATTTTACGTGCCTTAAAGTTGGGCGGTCGTGCGGCTGTGATTGTGCCTGACGGTGTTTTATTTGGTTCTTCGAGTGCGCACCAACAACTGCGTAAAAGCATGATTGAAAACAACCAACTTGAGGGCATTATAAGCTTACCAAGCGGTGTGTTTAAGCCGTATGCGGGTGTCAGTACTGCGATTTTACTGTTTACGAAAGGCGGTTCGACTGAGCGTGTTTGGTTCTATGATGTTCAGGCGGATGGCTATTCTTTAGATGATAAGCGTACACCACTGAGTGGTGAGGGCGCGAATGATTTACCTGATGTAGTTGCACAGTGGAAAGCTTATCGTCAGCTTGTGTTGAATAATGCCTCTGCTGAAGAAATTAAAACGACATTTGGTGATAAGTCAAAAAAAGCTTTTGTGGTTGATGCCAAAGATATTATTGCCAATAAGTTTGATTTTTCGATTAACCGTTATAAAGAAGTGGTGTATGAAACGGTTGAATATGCGGATCCAAAAACGATTTTGGCTGAACTGAAACAGTTAGAAAATGAAATTCTTCAAGGTATGAATGAGCTTGAGGAGTTGTTGTAATGACGAAATATCCATTTGTTCTTGCAAATACTTGTATGGATATCAGAGATGGTACTCATGACTCTCCTGATTTTGTTTCAAATGGCATACCTTTAGTAACTTCGAAAAATTTAAAAAACGGTTCCTTGGATTTTTCAGAATGTAATTTCATTACTGAAGATGATCATAATAATTTTTCGAAGCGATCATTCGTAGAAAAAGGTGATATTTTATATGCCATGATTGGAACTATTGGTAATCCTGTAATTGTTGATACTGATAAAATTTTTTCAATTAAGAATGTCGCACTGTTTAAATTTAATCAAAAAGATAAAATCTATAATCGCTATTTTTACCATTTTTTAAATAGTGATGTTGCGCTTAAGCAATTATCTCAGCTTTCAAGAGGTGGAACTCAGAAGTTTGTTTCTCTTGGTAATTTAAGAAACTTAAAAATCCCTCTTCCTCCATTAGAAGAACAACGTCGAATTGCTTCAATCTTAGATAAAGCCGATCAAATCCGTCAAAAACGTCAGCAGGCAATCGCAAAGCTAGATGAGCTTTTACAAGCAACGTTTATTGATATGTTCGGGGATCCAATCAAAAATGAAAAAGGTTGGAAGATTGGAAAAATTGGTGACATGTTGGAATCAGTAAAATATGGTTCATCAGACAAAGCAACCCTAGATGGTGAAGTGCCTATTTTACGTATGAATAATATTACTTATTCAGGTGAGATGTACTTAGCTGACTTAAAGTATATAACTGCCGACCAAGCTGATGAAAAATATTTAGTTAAACAAGGGGATATATTGTTTAACAGAACGAATAGTAAAGAGTTAGTTGGTAAAACTGCTGTTTACAATGGCCCTGAGCCAATGGCTTATGCTGGGTATCTAGTTAGAGGAAGAACACTTCCTGAATATATGCCTGAGTATATATCAGGTTTCCTAAATTCCAGTTGGGGTAAATCTACACTTCAAAGCATGTGTAAAAGTATTATCGGTATGGCAAATATCAATGCTAAAGAATTTCAATCGATTCGATTACCAATTCCACCAAGTGATTTACAAAAGCAATTCACTAAAAAAGTTCATGCTATACGTGACCATAAACTGAAGTTAGAAAAGCAATTAGTTCAAAATAATGAATTGTTTAAAGCCTTACAGCAAAAAGCATTTAATGGAACGCTTTAAATGTCAGTGCAACAACTATTTAATCGATCAGTCAACCGAGTCTTTCTCTTAGCTAAGATCAAAGACATTCAAACCCTTCAAATCGATCAGACTACTTTAAATTATCTGATCGTGGAAACAGAAGAGGGTTGGAAGGACAAATTTGGGAATCAGAAAACACAAGTAGAACAACACTATGTTGTTCTACCATCGCACTTTGACGAATACCTGAATAATCTCGAACCTAATCAAAACATCATGCTTCAGGGTAGCATCAAAACCAAACAGCAAAATCAATATCCACAGTTTAAATGTATGAGCTACGTTTTGGCTGAAAGCATTCAAAATATTGCCAGCTTCACAGAACTTCATGAAATGGAAGTTAATGACGGCTTACCATTTCCAAAACGTCTGATCTCTCTGTGGTCTGAGCCAACAGCGTACTAATTATTCCGTGTTTTAAAGGAATAGGTTTATCTATGTTAATCCAATATATCCATCATAAAGATACCAATCAAACAGCCGTAAAAGCTTTAAGTCGCCAATTACAGCAATACTTCAATGTCACTGATTATCGGGTCAATGTCGGTTGGATTCACTCTCGCACGCGCTCAGAACAGGGCTATAACATTCGTTCAGTGAAAGGCACAGAACGCTATTATTTACATACAGGTAAAGACCAAGCCGAACTTAAAACTGGCGAACTCATTTTCTTCAACTATACCGCCTCAACACGCTGTGAGGATCGTTTAGATCTCACTGCACATTGCAGTTTAGAAGAACTTTTTGACACCAAAAATACCGCGCTGATTAGCAGTTTTTTAGAGTTTTTCTATGTCATTTTCTCTTATGCAACCAAAGCGGATGTTTATACCAAACAACTCGATCAAGTATGTACACTACTGCTAAAACAGCAATATGAGGATGCGGTTTACCAAAACATCTTTGCCAATCGAAGTTTGCTGAACAGGCTGATTTTAGATCATCGTGCGCTGAGTAATTCATATGCACATGCCTATTTAATCGAAGCAGAAGAAGTATTACCAGAAAGCTTACTGATTAGATTTTTAAAACAAAATATCGACCGACCAAAAGACCTTGAATTTTTAGCGAAATATGCAACGCATAAGGGCTTTAATAAACTCAACTTTGCCATCAAACTGGTTGCCAGTCATTCACTCGATGTGGATGAAATTAATGACCTAGAGCTTGAAGTTCAATATAGCTTTTTAAATGAATACATACCGAAACACCATTTATGGCGTGAAATGGTACTGGCTCATCCAGCAACACTGTATAACGATGAAATTGCTGAAAAGTTTATTGCAGAATTACCGCAGGATCAAACACAGTGGTATAACACCTTATTGCAATTTCCACTGAATATCCGAAATGATTTAGCCAACAAATTGGCAGAAGATAATTTTGAGTCGGTTTATCAGTTAATCTCGGATGAACAGCGATATGTAGACTATATTTTATCGTGTCTGCCACAAAATGAATTTAGTCGTTTTGATGAGTTTTATACCTATGCACGAGAACTTAAATTCCATCATGTCGCGTGTATGTTGGAGATCATTCGATATAAGCTCCAGCAACGTAGCTTACAAATCTATGACCTCAATAAAATTATAGAAAATTACACCAAAAATTTATTTGTTGCGCATAGTGAGCAACAAGAATTAAGAAAAATTGACTATACGATTTTTGCAAATTGTGCGTTTGAAATCCCAAAGCCACAATATAGCAATCCCAAATATCCCGTTTATAAACCAAAACTATCTCCACAAAGTTTTTGTGAAGGCAAGGAGTGGTACAAGAAAGAAACGTTGGAATACGTCATTATTAACGGTGAAAAAACACTTCTTTCAGAAGTTGATAAAAATAGCATTGATATTACCCAACTCAAAACTGAGGAAGAAGAAACCCGCACGCGTAACGTCATGTGTAGACGACATGGCTGTCATGCCTGTACATCAGACCTCTTAAATGAGAGTGTTTTTTATCGGCTCTTACATTATGTAAACTTTAATCCAGCGCTACTACATGGCAAAGGACGTGACAATAACCAAGTTTTACGACGTATTGCGAGCCTGAACCGATGGAATAGCATTTTAGAGCGCTTGCAATGTAAAGCATGTGCAAGTCCATTTGTGGTGTCGGAACACTCGCAGAACTCTATGGGGCAAATGGCATATTCGGCAACCTATTGGCATTGTTCAAATGAAAAATGCCATGAATATACCCATGTGGTTAAAATCACGCATTGTATTTCTTGTATGGACTTAATCGATAGTCGCATATCTCGATATAGCTGCACACCATACGAACCATTGTCATTTAGAAAGTTTTATTTCTGCACCAACTGTGCATCGTGTTGTTCGAGTCATGGCGGATTTAAGGGAACATGCCCACATTGTGGTTTAGAAGATGCTTATATCAATATAAAGAAAGAGCAAAGAACCAAGGCAGAATGTCGTGGCTGTAAGAAAACGGTTTCGATTGAGAACTTTGCATTTGAGAATTTCTTAAAGCGTAAAATGCAACCTGCACGCGTGGACAAGTTTGAAGCGCAAAACATCATTATTGAACAAAAAGATGGTGTTAAAAAACTCTATGTCTATGATGTATATAATGCGTTAACCAGCAAGAGAATGCAGTTTAGTCGCCTAAAAAACTTTGACTTTATTATTGATGTCAAAATTCTATATAAAATGGCATTCCTTGGTTTAGATCATAAACAGTATAAAGATATTCTGCCGGATGATCTGCTACCTGTACAGCTTGAAGCGGATGCTTTGAATGTAGATATGGCGACTTTAGAGAAACTCAAAGAGCTTGCTGATAAAGCGCTTAGCCGTCCGTATTTCCATCAGCTCTACAAAACGATTGAGTTACCTTTTGCATTGGCTTTATATCAATATGCACAGACAGGGCTTTATCTTCCTTCGGAACGGATTCAAACATTTGCGAAAAAGATTGAGCAGACACGTAATGCAATTAATTTTAATGTACAAAAAGAAGTCGGGGTCTTTGCTTCAGACAGTCATGAAGTGAAAAAATATCTTGAAGATAAATATCATTATGAACTTTTGTTAAACACCAATAGCGAAACAGACTTAGATGGTATTATCAAAAGACAAAAAGATGATCCTGTTGTACAGCAATTACAAATGCTCGATAAGCTCAATCGAGCAGGGGCCGTGATTTCAGAATTTGCACGTTCCAACCGTGAAGTCATCCATCCAGAGTACCAAATCATCGGGACGGTGACAGGTCGATGTACAGCGAAAAAACCTGCAATTTTGTCATTCCCTAAAGTATTCCGTTCTATTTTTTCGACTATGCCAGACCATCAGTTATATTCATTCGATTATGGGCAAATTGAGCTCGGGATCTTGGCTGGATTATCTCAAGATGAACAACTCATTACGGACTATAATGAATCTGACATTTATCAGGAATTAGCTGACGAAACTGATCTCACGCGTGATAATGCAAAGATCTTTTTCTTGGGATTACTATATGGTATTACAGATCAAAATCTGATTAAGATGATGGGCATTGGTCAAAATGAAATCATAGAGATTAGACAACGATTAATGGTGCGTTATCCTAAAATTGAGGAAATGCGACAACGCTGTATCCAGTTTGGACAGCAGCATGGCTTTATCAATAATATGTTTGGTCTACACCGTGCAACAGTTGCATCACGTAATAAATCGGCATACTTACAAAATTGGGAAAAAAATTGGTTCTTTAATTTCCCAATTCAAAGCACAGCAGCGGGTGTGTTTAAGAAGGCACTGATTCATATCTTTGAATCAGATACCAAGAAAACGATGAAAATGGTCTGTCCTTTGTATGACGAGTTTTTAGTACACATTCCAAATGCAGATCGTGCTTATTATATTGCTTTGATTCGAACAGCAATGATTACAGCACTCAGTGATGCCTTTCCACAATTAATCCCTAAAGTGGATTTACAGGTGTATGAGGATGATGGGGTAGATGAATTTAATACACAGGCTTGGTCAGCTTGGTTTGAGCAATTGAATGTTCAGCCTAAGCAGCAAGCAGTGTATCACCATGATCCAGATTTACCATTTTAAGAATAAAGAGTGAAAGTAAAAATATGAAAATCACCAAGATTTCTCTCACCAATTTTAGAGCATTCAAGCAAACTCAAACGATTGATTTTGCACCTGTAACCTTACTTTTTGGTCCAAACAGTGTGGGCAAAAGTACTGTGCTCAAAGCATTGTTCTATGTACAGCAAATTCTTGAAAAAGGGCAATGCAATCCAATGTACTTAGATGCTTTAAATAAAAAGTACATTGGTGGTTTTGAGAACTTGGTGCATAAACGTGATTTGGACACAAATATCACCCTTAAAATTGAATATGATAAAGGGGATGCAATTGGGAGTAGTTATGCTTACCTGTATGAATTATTGAGCGAAGAGCTAGATATTCAACTTAGCAGTCCAATTATCGATGCACGCACAATCGCCGTGGAATTTGAGATTGCTTGGCATAAGTTTGAAAGAACTGCTTATATCAAAACTTATCGAGTCGAATTCGATGGAGATGTGATTGCAGAAGTTACTAGTTCTGGCCCTAAGCAAGCTTTTCTAACTTTTCTTAATTACATCCATCCTTTACTTTTGCCAGCGAACCACGATGAATGGTTGCAAGCTCAGAAAGATTCAGAAGCTAATCTACATCCATATAATCGTTTGATTCTAGATGGTGTAGATGTCTATGAAACTGAAGAAGAAGACGAGGATGATTTAGAGTTTGATAGAAAATTATGTGCTCATTATTCTAAGTTATTAGAAAAGGCTGATGATCCAAAAGAAAAGAAAAATATTGCTATTGAGTATTTTGCAGAGCGTTTAAAATATCGTATGAATAAATATGGTATCAAGCCTGAGGATATTGCCGGAGATAACTTATCTATTCAGTTCTCAAGTAATGACTATTTTGTAAGTGCATTACATGAACTTGTAAACTCACAAGATAGAGATCGCAGAAATATGATCTCAATTAGAGATCATCAAGACTATGATCTATTGCATAATATTTTATCTATTGATACTGAAATTGGCGCTTTACCAAAAATAGGTAAAAAAGTTAGAACTAACTTAGATTTAGAGACAGTTAAACATAATGAAATTATTACTGAGTTATTAAGTGATGTTTTAGTTGCGCCACTGGATAACTTATTGAATTTATTGAATTCAAGCCTTTGTATTGGACCAATACGTAAGATTCCAGATGCAAACTATCAACCGTTGCCATATATTGAACAATCTGATTGGTACGATGGATCAGCTGCATGGAGCATGCTGAAAAAAGCTTCTTTTACAGAGCTTAAGAAAATTCATGATTGGATGTCTAACGAAGATAAGTTAAATCTCGGTTATGGTATATCTGCTAAATTATCTAAAACCTTTAATTTTCAGAAATCAATTTCTGAGGTGGAAAGTTTCAAAAATTTATCATCTGAAATGGATGAAGCGATTCGATGGCAATTGAGTGACAAACGTATAAATGATATGAATATGGTTTTAGATCGTATTTCCATGATTGAAAACCGTGTAATCGATCCAAATAATGAAGAAGAGTCTAAGTTAGACTTCGAACATAAAACAATTATTAAGAAATACCGTAAGCTTGAGAAAAAAGAGGAAAATTTAAAATCTATCCTAACAGAAATTAAAGCTAAAAATGATTTTGAGAAAAATTCAGAAGATTTAGAAAGTTTAGCCCTTTTAAATGATTTGGATAAGGATAGTGACCTTAGCAATATTATTAAAGGCCGAGAATATCATGAGATAATTTTGGAACTAGAAATAGAGCTTAGAAAAATTGAAGCTCAACGCCTAGAAATATTAGCCACAACTGAATTTTTAAATCTTGATGTAAATGATAGCGTAAACGAAGAGTATCGTATTTGGGATGAGCAAAATGGCATTCAAGTACAGCCAAATGAAATCGGTACTGGTGTTTCTCAGTTGATGCCATTAATCGTTGCAGCAATTACACAAAAAGGCGGTTTAGTTGCATGTGAACAGCCAGAGCTTCATTTGCATCCACGTGTGCAAGTGGCTATAGGTGATTTATTAAGTCAAAATACGGAGCATGTAAATTATTTAATTGAAACGCATAGTGAGCATTTGATTTTGCGTCTCAGAAGACGTATTAGGCAAAACACAGACAATGAATTGCCAATAGGATTAAAAGCATTTAGTCCTAAAGAAGTGGTTATTAACTATTTAGAGCCTTCAAAAGATGGTGTGCAAGTTAGATGTATCCGTATGGATGCAGATGGTGAATTTACAGATCCTTGGCCAAATGGGTTCTTTCATGAAAGATTGGATGAGGCAATGTAATGATTTACGAATATGCTTTAGATCCAAAAGTCATCTTAAAGTGGCTAGAAAGTGAAGATACTGCAACTTGGTTGGAAAGTTTAAATGGAGTTGGAATAGGAACTCCACGATTTTTTAGTACTTTCCCTAGTCAGAAAAAAAGAAAGTTTATTAGTGGTTTGGCAAAATTAAGATATGAAATAACAGATCAGAATATCATAAGTCGTTTAGATCGTTTATGTGAATACTTGGATAAGGCAGGGATGTTTATTAGAGCATCAGAAATTTTTTCAGGAGATGAATGGCATGAAAAAGTCATTCAATCACACAATATAAGCCCTTTTAAGGCCATAGTGACATCAAATAAATTGGAGGTGTTAGAGTGGTTACCTCCAGAAAACGTAGTCTACTCGCAACTATGGAATTTACCATCACAAATAAGTTTTAGTAGAACTACAAAAGATTTTTTAGAAAAAATGTCTAATTTCATTAATTCAACTGAGAAAAATTTAATCATCGTTGATGCGTATTCCTGGAAAGAAAATGCTATTACTGTAATCGGTAAGATTCTTAATCTGTTTGGAAATAGTTCATCTCTACCATTAGTAAAAATTTATTATAAAGAAAATAGAGAAAACTGTTCACCTAGGGTTGATCATATAAAAAGACAGTTAATGGGAGTATTAAAAAATAATGCTAAACACTTAAATATAACAATTTATCAGATTAAGGAAACTGATCAGAGTGATGCTTTCCATAATCGTTATATTTTAAATGACTTAGGTGGAGTTCATATAGGGCATGGTTTGGATCTTTCAGAAAAAGAAAATCATACAGATGAGGTAACTTTATTAAACCGTGATATCTATATGAAACGATGGAAACAATTTTACTATCCAGATCAATTTGAAATACTAGATAAAAGTGAGTGAATTTAAAAACCTCTATTAAATGATATAAGATTTAGTAATTGTAAACAGAATAGCTTTAAACAGCTATTCTATTTACATAGAGACTGTAAATTAAATTGTGTAATTGCCTGAATTTGCTATGTTCATATTCACAACGGAGTCAGGCAACATGATGAACGAACAAAAACTAAAAGACCTTGCAGCAGAATTTGCTAAAGGAATCAAAACAGAAGACGATCTCAATCAATTCACCCGATTGTTGACTAAACTCACTGTTGAAACGGCTCTCAATGCCGAACTTACCGAACATCTCGGACATGAAAAGAATGCTCGTAAGAACGGTTCAAATGCTCGTAACGGTTATTCCAGTAAGACCGTGCTGAGCGATGATGGTGAGATTGAGATCACCACACCACGAGATCGTGATGGCACATTTGAACCACAGCTAATTAAAAAGAATCAGACTCGTATCACGCAAATGGATAGCCAAATTCTATCCCTTTATGCCAAAGGCATGTCAACGGCATTCTAAAATTGACCCCTTTTACCTTACAAATGGCAAAGTAAAATTGACCCCTTTGATCTCGTATTAAGTTTCAACCTGGGGCTGAATCCCAATTCTTTTTTTATCCTTCAAACGATAACTCTCACCCGATATCTGTACCACATGACAGTGATGTAATAGCCGATCTAACATCGCAGCGGTCAACGTAACATCATCCGCAAATGACTTAGACCATTGGCTAAAGGGTAAGTTACTCGTCAATATCGTACTGCCTTTTTCATAACGCTTGGCAATCACATTAAAGAACAAAGTAAGCGTCCGCTGAACACACCTTATGAATTCATCCTATAAGCCTTAATTTAGTCCCCACTTAAAAACAAGTGGGGACTTAAATTTATGACGACAAATAATCAGACATCCATCGCATCTCTAGCGAAAAAACGAAGAACATACAGTGCTGAATTTAAACAGCAGATCGTTCAGGCTTGTAAAGCACCTGACGTTTCAATTGCTTCGGTCGCTTTGCAACATGGATTGAATACAAATCTTGTATCCAAATGGATTCGCTTATTTGATGGTAAGCCAAAGAATGATCGCTCACCACTA
>NZ_MKQS01000033.1 GCF_001758345.1 Acinetobacter towneri | reverse complement strand
TCATCCATATGCCATGAATGTAAATCTGTAGGATTACGCCAATACCAGCGTAAGCGTTTTTCCATTTCTGGAGCATAACGCTGAACCCAACGATAAATTGTACTGTGATCCACATTTATGCCTCGTTCAGCGAGCATTTCTTGAAGTTCACGATAGCTGATGCCATATTTACAATACCAACGAACAGCCCAAAGAATGATTTCACCTTGAAAGTGCCGACCGTGGAAGGGATTCATCTGCTGTATCTCGAAATAAATAAGATATTTAGCTTATCATGTCAGCCTATTTGCAACAGTGCCATTGGCGACGATATTCAGCTCCATGTTTCTTGCGTTTCCATTCGCCCTCACCTAGAAACTTCATGCCTGTAGAGGCTACGAGTAGATGCAGCCCATCGCTACTTTTTTGGTAGCTGATTGCAATATCAATATGCTGTTTTCGTCTACAAATTGTAGTGTAGTCTGGCGCTATCCAATTTAATCCGCAAAGTTTAATCAGACTTTGCACAAAGCCAGTGACCATACGTAAAGACAGACGGAATAAGGATTTAATCATTAAGCAGCATTGGATGGCTGCGTCGGAGTAGGTTTGATTTCGCCCTTGTTTGCCTTTTGATGGCGCATACCATTGCGTAGCAGGATCAAACCAAATGGCAATATTTCCGCGACTCATGAGTGCTCGGTTATATGCGGGCCAATTGGTTGTGCGGTAGATTTTCTGTGTAGGCTTCTTCATTTGAAAATTATATTGCTGAAGAAGCCCTTAAGAACAGCTTTGTGCAACAAAGCCTCCAAGAACTAAAAAAGAATATACACCAAAACATTATAAAATGATGTTTAAAAGTTCAATTGCGAGATAAAACATATATGTTTAAGCGAGTTGCTCACCCCCTAAGAGATGAACAAGATCGATAGAAAGGAGCACCCAAAAAACATAATGCTCGTTGTTAATTTTAGTGTCTAAAAAATGTATTAGTTCAGACTTGATCGTACATTCTTCTTGAAAAAGAGAAAGTTACCCGTTTTGATAAAGGTGTCGAAATCTTAATCAAAAAAAGGTAACTTTCTTATGTTGCATACTAACAATCAAATTATCAAACACAAAGTAGGTCTGCTCAATTTAGCTGAAGAACTTCAGAATGTATCTAGAGCATGTAAAGTGATGGGTGTGTCCAGAGACACATTTTATCGCTATCARGARYTAGTRAAKTCTGGTGAYATTGAYGCACTGATSAATAARTCCCGTCGRGTACCAAATTWWAAAAAYCGYGTAGATGATGCTACTGAACAGGCTGTTATTGATTTYGCAATTCAATATCCYGCATATGGTCAGCACCGTACYAGTAATGARTTACGCAAGAAGGGTGTATTCGTTTCAGGGAGTGGKGTYCGCTCTATWTGGCTTCGYCATGATTTAGAGAACTTTAAAAAGCGATTAAAAGCCCTTGAAGTGAAAGTGGCTCAAGAAGGAATTGAGTTAAATGATCATCAGATAGCAGCGCTTGAACGCAAGCATGAGGATGACGTTGCTTGTGGTGAAATAGAAACAGCTCATCCTGGTTATCTAGGAGCACAAGACACCTTTTATGTTGGGAATCTCAAAGGTGTTGGACGGATCTACCAACAAACATTTATTGATACTTATAGCAAGGTTGTTCATTGCAAGCTCTACACAACTAAAACACCGATTACCGCAGCGGATTTGCTGAATGACCGTGTATTACATTTCTATCAATCTCAGAATTTACCAATGCTTCGCATTCTTACAGATAGAGGCACTGAGTATTGCGGTAAGGTGGAACAACACGATTATGAGTTATATCTAGCAGTGAATGATATTGATCACACGAAGACAAAAGCTGCATCACCACAGACAAATGGGATCTGTGAACGCTTCCATAAAACAATATTACAGGAGTTCTATCAAATTACGTTTAGGAAGAAGCTTTATAGCTCATTGGATGAATTACAAGTTGATCTAGACGATTGGCTGAAATTCTATAATACTGAACGAACTCATCAAGGAAAAATGTGTTGTGGTCGCACACCATTTGAAACTTTACTTGATGGAAAACGGATTTGGGCTGAGAAGAATTTAGCTCAAATTTAACCTGACAGACACAATAAAAAATGGGTAACTGTCAGATCAGGTTTGAGCTAGTACATCTAAAATCTATTATATTTTCGGGCCTGATTCATTTGATACGTTGCTATTTCATCCGCAATATTCACCCCATGTACAGAATCCAACTTTTTAATTCCATATTGTTGAGTAGTGAATTTCATTTCTGGCCATACCATGTGAGTAAGTAGGTCTCCAATTCCGATTGAATCCAACTCATTCCATAGCTTCTCGCTCCTCTGACCAGTAATTATTTGCTTTAAGTAATATGCGATAGCGCCTGCAATCATGTCAGAGACTTGTATTTGAGAAATCAACCGAGAGTTTTTTATATCAACCTTTTGTACCTTCAACGGTAGCTTAATAATTCGATCATCTGAACCGACCATAATCTTCATACTCGAAGGATCTGTATATTTATTAAAATAATCCAAACTCTGTTCTAGGGTATTAGACTCATCATGAATAATATTAAAGGAGTTATCAAATTCCTCCCCCCAATATTGAGCATGAGTAAAAATACCTGATTGTACAGGATCTAGACTTCTTCGATCTAAATGCTCCAAATGATCTTTTACATCAGATTCAGAACCCTTAATCCAACTAAAATCCAATTGCTTATTAAGATCTAGCGGTGAAGCGGCTATTCGACGGACAGTCGAGTAAAAAGATTCGATATTTTCATCACTTTTATCTTTTACAAGTTCAATAAAATCACTGAGCAAAGAATCTAAAGAACCTGCACCATAACAATAATCCATCAAATGAAAAAAAATATTATTTGTGATGATGTTATATTTATTTGCTGCGAAATTCATTCCTCGCTCAGCAAATTGCGGTTCTACCAAATAATCTAAGAGTAATCCCATAGCCATATATTTTTTATGGTAAACCGTGACTTTCACTTTTTCATTTTCAGTGATTACAGTCTTCAAAAATTCAACAATTTTTCGTTGACCTTTATCAGAAGTTTTAAAATTTTTGAATTTTGCTTCACCACCCTTTTGAACGTTCAACAACTTAATCATTTCCGTTGCGGTACTTTCATCAAAACAATTTGAAGCTAAAACAAAAACAGGTTGAACTGGATCAAGCAACTGAAATCCGCTATTTCCTGCTTCATCAAAATAAACATTATTCATACAATTACTACTCTTGAAATACACCTACTTCCTTTACAACAACATAATTAATTAGCTTTTAAGTTGTCTTTTAACTCTTGAATATTCTGTTGATGCTGCGCTGTAGATCTATGATTAAAGAACACCATAAGCATCATATTGAGAGAGCAGTATTCGGCATAACTCAATTTATTATCTTTGTAGAAATTTGAAAATTGTTTGTTAATACTAGGAATGCCCTTAAACACATGACTCAAATCTTTAATTCTGAAATATTGATCTTCGCCAATTTCTTGCTCTAGTAACGAAAAACCATCCTTTTTAAAATTTTTAATATCGCCTACTTTAATTTGGCAATCGAGAACACCAATAGATGCTTCTTCTTTCATTCTGAATGGACCATAAACACTCTCTACTCTCCAATCATTTGCAATCATTAGATCATAAGGGGTGGTATAAGATTCAGCTTCAACTTTCAGATCGGGATAACTACCAATCGTCCGAGGGAACTTTTTATCAAATGCTTCCTCAACTGCTTCAAAATTTGTGTTTGACCGATAACTCAAGTAAAATTGAATCGCAGAAACAACAACGAGCAAGGTTACGACTCCAATCAAAGTGCGTAGTATGATTTTTTTTGCTTTCACCTTATCCAAAATTCACCACCCCATAATTGAAAATATTTTGAATTATAAGCCCTTAGGGTGCTCATAATCCATAAATCAATTTCGAAGTTCTTTGTTGCATAAAGCCTTTAAAGATTGAGTTTTCCTAAGCAACTCAAATTTAAGTTACAACTCGGGTATTAGGTCGGCCTAATTCCATAAATCTGTTGAGGACTGCTACGCGAGCATGAATTTCACTCATCTGACTAGGAAAGCTTCTTGCCATTAATTTATCGCCTAATAATTTGATGCAGTGCATCTTTGTTTCGACCAAACTTCGGCGATGATAGCCTGACCATTTTTTCCATAGTGTTCTACCTAGCAGGGTTTTAGTATCTATACCAATATGAAGTTTACGCCATTGGCGACGATATTTCGGCTAATGCTTTTTACGTTTCCATTCATCTTCACCTAAGAACTTCAAATCCGTGGAATCAACGAGTAGATGCAGTCCATTGCAACTCTTTTCATAGCTAATTTGAATATCAATATGCTTTTGTCTTCTGCGAATGGTTGAATAATCCAGAGCTGTCCAATCTAATCCGCAAAGTTTAATCAAGCTTTGGACAAAGCCAGTCACCATGCATACAGAAAGACGAAATAAGGATTTAATCATGAGATAGCACTGAATGGCTATGTCAGAATAAGTTTGATTTCGACCATGTTTTCCTTGTGACTGCGAATATCATTGAATCTTAGTATCAAACCAAATTGTAAAATTACCATGATTGATCAAAGCATGATTGTAGGATGACCAATTCGGTGTACGATAAATTTAGGTGTAGGCTATTGCTGTATAAGACCTTATCGGTAGGTTTGCGCAACAAGGCCTCAAAATCCCACCTTAAAATGCAAATAGCAAAAAAACTCTACCATTCGATTGATTTCATTTTAGAAGTAATGAAATTAGTATCTGTTTGTAATGATATTTTATAAAATTCAATATTAGATCTGCAGAGAAAAACTTATCAAACTAAGTATTGGCTAGTCTTTTTCTTCGAAAAACTTATCAAACGAAGTATTAAGTTAATCTTTTTCTTCAACTTCTTCCTTAAACTCAAACAAATCATTCATCGTACAGTTAAAGTACTTACACAACTTATCGGCGACTGGTAATTCAATACGTACAGCACGGTCATAATACATACTTGTGAGCGTGTTGCGATTGATACCTGTTGCATGCACCACTTCACTTAATTTTAAAATTTTTCTATCGCCCATGAGGCTAGATAACTTACAAGTAATCATATTTAAATTAATTTACAAAAAAATAACTTGCTGTGGGTTATTTGAAGTTGTTGACTGAATAATACTTTGCTAAAATTAACCTACAGCAGGTTATTACAACTTATAGAAAGTATATTTTATCCATTTCAACTAAATTATAACTTTTTAAATATAAGGATTGAACCTGCATTAGATTATTTTGTGGAGATGACCGCCGTGTTACCAAATGAGTTATTGATCAGCCAGCAAGCTCGTGACTTAGGAAATCAATTAATTAAAGAAATGAACATCAATAGAAGTTATGGAATGGCTAATTTTCTTGGAGTAAATACTTGCTATGATAATCATCAGGCTGTACTTATTTGGACATTTCAACTGCTTGAAAGGGAACCTGCCTTAAATGAATTAGCAGAAATTAAAAAATATTTTCTTTTAATCTTTCCAGATAGTGTTTATCAATTAGCCTAAGTTGTTTTTAAAATTAATTTATTAAATAAAAAGCACTAAATCAAAGAAAGCTTTATTTAAAAATACCTATTAATTCAAAAACATACCATTTACTGAATATATGAAGCATAGGTTCCTGCTCTATCACTCACTCGTACTAAAATTACATCGCTCTTTTTACTGATACTAAACAATTTATGTCCACGCCACGTTCTGCGGCTTCGAGGGCTAGTTTTTGTTGAACCACTGAGAACAAGGACAACAAACTGCCTACTATATTTTCCCGGAGAGTGGTGTAGGAACTTTTTCATTATTGCTAATCATATCAGCGACAACATCAGCAACGAGCTCCTCTATTCCTGAGAATGCTTTAGACTGATCCGCATCAAGCCAAGACAATGATGGAAACTCAGCACATCATTCGTTTAAGACCTATTTTAATGACGGCACTGGTCGCAAGTTTAGGTTTTATTCCAATGGCGTTAAACACTGGAATTGGTGCAGAAGTACAACGACCACTAGCAACAGTTGTTATCGGCGGTATTGTATCTTCTACAATTTTAACTTTGTTTGTATTGCCTATTTTATATCAATGGGCGCATGGCTCTGAGAGTAGCAAACAGCAATCCGACGAAATTTAAAATCAAAAAAAGCAGCTTAATTACTAGGTTATGCCTAATTAAGCTGCTTTTAATATTGTATGCCCAACATTTTATTGATAAAGCTTACTGCGCTTCATCCCGACAATTTTCATTTAAAAACTCAAACTCTATCGTTGTATGCGATAAATGATAGGAAGATAATTTAGCTGCAACTTCTTGTTTAAGCCTAATTAATTCTTTAACGTCAAAGTTGTCACTCAGCTCAAGGTGCGCTGTTAAAACGTGACTTTCACCATCTAGTGACCAAAAGTGCATGTGGTGGATACCATTAACTTCAGGAAATTCCATTAGTGATAGTTTAATACGCTTTTGAGTCTCTTTATCGGGTGCAGCTTGAAGAAATAAAACGAGTGTTGATTTCAGGTTTTTGAAAACATTAAACAAGATGAACAGCGTGAACCCTATTGATAAAAGGGGATCTAATATCGGCAGTTCAGCGAACAACAGTACGATAGAGACTATAAGAACGGCAACCCATCCAAGTACATCTTCAAGAAGGTGCCATGTCAGTACTTTCTCATTTAATGTTTCACCCGCTTTTAATTTTAATACAGCATATCCGTTAACGGCAACGCCGAGTATCGCTAGCCCTAACATCCCCTCGACTACAGGCATTTCAGGATTGGACAGCTTTGGAATTGCTTCAAATAAAATCCAAATTGAGCCAATGATTAAAACAATACTGTTTATCAATGCGCCAAAGAGAGTAAGTCTACGATAACCATAACTAAACTTATCTGATGCTTCTTTATCTGAAAAACGACTTAAAATCCACGCAAAACCTATTGAAAGACTATCACCAAGATCGTGAACTGCATCTGCCATTATCGCCGTACTGTTAGTGAGCCAACCACCTATAAATTCGATAATAGTGAATGTCACATTAAGGAAAAATGCCCAACCAATACGGTCATCTTTACCATGTTGATCACTATGATTATGGTTGTGCATTTTGTACCTCTAGTACTTTTCTATTTCTTAGTTTTGATACATTCATATTAATCAAGTGACGTATCAAGCGTTGATATATCCAGCGTTTGAACCCCGACAAGTTAGTCCCTTTTTCGAGATAGAACTCATCAGGGGAATCATAAAGCCCAAAGTCATCATGAATACCTTCTTTTTGAATATAGGTATTTTCTCCACGCCAATCTGTATCTGGTGATGAAAAGCACTTTGTTGCAACACCATAACCACAAAAATCATCTTTTACTTGGTCAAATTTCTCCTGTAGAGAGCTTAAGTATTGCTCATCCAATATAAAGCCCTCTAAGTTTATCCAACGCCCTTCAAAGTAAACTTCTACCCAACTATGAATGATGTATTTAGGTGCTAACCAAAATACATAGCTTGGGATAGCACCTTTTTGTAGTTGCTGGTCTATGGTAAACCCATGAAATCGGCATTGAATGCCTAGTCCACGCAATAGTGCCATTAACAGATTACCCTTAGTATTACATTGTCCATAACCATCTGCTAGCACATCGCTTGCTGCAATATCATCGCTTTCATTATAACCAAAGAAAATCTCATCTTTTACAAACTGATAAGCGGCACCAATTTTGTTGAAGTTATCCAAGTTTTTCCACCTACGTTGATCGATCAAGGATTGGATATCTTTGTGTTCAAAATTAACGATATTCGTATTGTTTAAATATTTCTCAGTCATTTTTTATATATCCTTTTCGTTGCATACTTATACTATAGACTCTATAGTAACTATAGAGTCAAATGTCTGGGGGAAATTGATGAAAATAGGCGAATTGTCAAAAAAATCGGGCTGTTCAATACAAACGATTAGATATTATGAAAGAGAAGGATTACTGTTAAATCCAAATCGTTCAGAAGGTAATTTCAGGCTGTATGATAGCAAAGCACTTAAACAATTGGAATTCGTAAAGCATTGTCGCAGCCTAGATATATCACTCAATGATATTAAACGTCTTATCGAATTAAAAAATAAGCCAGAAGAAAGCTGCTCTAGCGTTAATGCATTAATTGATCAGCAACTTGCACTAGTGAATAAACGCATGAAAGAATTAAGGGCGCTTAAAGCTGAATTACAACAAATGGCTAGTGCTTGTGGTTCGAACAACCCAACATACTCATTATATTCTGCTGACCATGTAACACGGCAAGTATATTGTTTACTATCCATTTGAAACCCCATAATGTTTTAAGTCTATGTATAAAAGTACGATTTTCACTTAGCAGTACTTAAATAATCACCCCACCACTGCATCATTTCAGTCCGCTGGGCTAAATAGTCAGCGTGATTATAGCTGGCACGGGTACGGTTCTTATCAATATGTGAAAGTTGTGCCTCAATCCAGTTATCCTGGAACAAACCTGAGTCATTCAAAATGGTACTAAAAGTGGAACGTAGTCCATGAGAGGATAATTGATGTTTTCCATAGCCCATCTTACGTATAGCCATATTTAATGTATTAAAATGAATCGGTTGATTATGTTTCCGTGGGCTAGCAAAAATGTACTTTTCACCGTATGACCATTGCATGACGTCTTTTAAAATATCTAAAGCCTGATCTGAAAGTGGAACTAAGAAGTCGGGAATCTCATGGCCTAATATGACTTTTCGTCGAAACTGTTTAATATGCAAGGCAGGTATTTTCCAGACTTTTTCATTTAAATCAAAATGATGAGGCTCAGCCAATAACAATTCAGCCCCTCGCACGCCAGTATGTAATTTGAACAGCAGTGCTTTTTTAATAATCGGATGGGCATCCAATTTTTGTAATTTATACTTAAAATCAGATATATCCTCCGCTTTCAAATACGGATAATTTTTCTTGATTTTACTGTTAATGGCGATTTTATTTAAACCATGCGCGATGTTGAATTCACAATAACCCATCGCTACAGCGTAGTCATAAATTTGGTTCAAATAACTACAAGCTTTCTTGACAGGTTCTTTTACTTGGCGTCCCTCTATTTTTTTGATTACTGAAACCAGGTCATAACGCTTGATGTTTTGAAAAGGTAGATCCTGAAGGTCTGGATAAATATCTTGCTGTAAGCATCTTTCTGCTAACTGTAGTACACCACAGCGGGGTAGATCGTTGAAGGCATTTTTCAGTTTGAACTGTAACCACTCCTCCCCGACCTTACCAAAGGTGATGACATTAGAGGCAGTATCTTGTTCAAAACAGAAATCATTGTCTTTAAAGTCATCTCTGACTTGTCGTGCCTTTTTCAGCGATAAATCAGGATAACGACCTAACTGAATGCGTCGACGTTTTTTAGTTTGTGGATCTGTATAGCGATAGCACCAAGATTTTCTTCCACTCGGCTCAATCTTCAGGCTAAGCCCATCTTCATCGGATAAAAAACTGGTTTTTTCCTTACAATGAGCTTGGCGAACTTTAATTTCAGTAAGACTCATGGAATTTAAATGAAACCTAACAATGGGTTGATTGGATCAATTATATCAAAATAGAACGCTTTATGTATGATGCGTACACTACGCATCATATATATTTGTAATATATTGTTTTATATATTTAATATTTTAAGTATTTGTATTTTAGTAACCATTATAAGTACCACCTCTTCTTTAAGTTCCCAACAACTCACTTTTTCTGTCATCAATGTTAAATAAGTCTTGTGCTTTAAATTCTTAGATGACCTCCTCTACCCTTTATTATCATTTTTATAAAAGTAACTATATGTACTCATTAAAATTTGTAGAGCTCAAAAACAAAAAAGACCGCTATATAGCAGTCTTTTAACTTAATTAAATAATAATTAATTCATTTTCATCATAAGTGCATAAGCATCACGTTTGTTTTGACGCAATGATTCTATCTCGGACTTCGTCAGCTGTTTTACGAGAGTTGAGGATATACTTTGCTTCCCACTCTGTGAGCCTTTCGAAATCGTACCCGTAAATCGATTTCCACCATGCTTCAAGATTACCATATACATCCCTCAATTGCTGAAGAGTTTCTTTACTTAGAGCTAATTGTGATGAGTATTGTTTACCCGTCAGTGCATATGCTCCAATAACTTTATTCGTCCCAGTTGTTTCAATATGACCTTTTAATGCTGCAAAAGTACCACCTTGGGTCTGGGTATCATCAACAATAATAACACATTTATCATTGTTTATTGTCCCATCAAATGCTGGTGGGTTGGCTAATCTATGCCACCCATCACCGCCAGTTCTTGATACTTTTATAGCTTGAACTATATTCGTATCAACTTCAAGCCCAAGTTTCTTTGCTATAACTGCTGAAGTAGCTAAAGGAATCATATTACGACCGACTGCTTCCTCAGCATGTACAGGTACTATAATAGTTTCCCGACCATCGATAATTCTTTCTAGTTCAGCAATCGCCTCATCCGAAACTAAATCTTTAGCTAAAATATACGCACTTTCAACATCCCCTGCTTTAGCAGCTTCATACATGTAATGAGAGGTTGCATCTCCAAGACCACGGTCAATAACCGTTTTAGGAAACATATTCCAATCTGTGCGATATAACTTCATATTTTTAAATAAGTTTTAATGATGGCTAGCATTAAATTTTACACTAAATTTACCGCTAGCATCTCTTGGATATTATTTTTCGTATCAGGCAGCACTCTCAAAAGCCGTTTGTTTGGACAGTCCCCATGATCATACACGAGGCAGCTTCAAATACTTATGGGCCCATCCTATCCAGTTGTATCTTCTTGCATCACATGAATATTGTATACTCATTTTGACTACTTGAAAATTATGGAACAACGTCAATAAAAACAATAACTCTAGAGTCTTTAGTCGACATTCCTAAAAAGGTAAATTCAACATTTCTTTCCATATCATTTCTTTGTGTCTCTGGATGAACAAAAGAAACATAGCTTATTTCAAAGAATCGGGCTAGGGTTTTTATGCCAATGATTTTGTTCTCTTCATTATGAACCGTACCGGGTTTGTCGGAGACTTTTTTATTTAAGTTAGGCCACCTGACCTAACGGGTTAATCTTATCATAGTACATTGCTTCAAACTCAAAAGGCGATACATAACCCAGTGCACTGTGTACACGCTTTTTATTGAACCAATCTACCCAGTTTAGTGTCGCAAGTTGTACATCTGCTAAACCTTGCCAATCTGCTTTTAAATATTCAATCACCTCTGTTTTGTATAAGCCATTCACCGTTTCAGCCAAAGCATTATCGTATGAATCACCAGTCGTACCGACTGATGCTCGTAANCCGTACCGGGTTTGTCGGAGACTTTTTTATTTAAGTTAGGCCACCTGACCTAACGGGTTAATCTTATCATAGTACATTGCTTCAAACTCAAAAGGCGATACATAACCCAGTGCACTGTGTACACGCTTTTTATTGAACCAATCTACCCAGTTTAGTGTCGCAAGTTGTACATCTGCTAAACCTTGCCAATCTGCTTTTAAATATTCAATCACCTCTGTTTTGTATAAGCCATTCACCGTTTCAGCCAAAGCATTATCGTATGAATCACCAGTCGTACCGACTGATGCTCGTAAATTTGCAGCTTCTAAACGATTGGTATAGCGAATAGAAAGATATTGAACACCTCTATCGGAATGATGAATCACATTCTTTGGCATGCCTCGATCGTGCAATGCTTGCTCAAGTGCATCGAGCACCATATCTGTATTCATCCGTGTCGATACTTTCCATCCAACAATTGCTCGTGAGAACACATCAATAATAAAGGCGGTATAGACCCAGCCTGAATGAGTTTGAATATACGTAAAGTCACTCACCCACAGTTGGTCAGGATGATCAGCATTAAAATTACGTTTCACTAAATCATCTGCTCTTTTTTGATCATCTCGGCTACGGGTGGTTTGTTTATTCTTACCACGCCAAACACCTTGTATACCTAGCTTTTGCATCAATCGAGCAACTGTACAACGTGCGATAACATAACCTTCACGTTTCAATTGTTGCCAGACCTTACGCACACCATATCGACCTAAACTTCCTTTCCAAATACGTTTGATTTGCTCTGCATGATGTAAATCATGCAGAGCACGTTTCGCTCGATGTTCTGGGTTATCAACGAAATCTAAAGCCCGATAATAGGTCGAAGCTGCAATCGGTAAAATTCTACAAATCGCTTCAACACCATATCGATCTTTATTGTTCTGGATAAAATCCACCATTATTTGTGTGGGCGGCCGAGCTCCGCCTRGGCGAAAAAAGCGGCTGCTTTACGTAGAATCTCATTGGCGCGTTGCAGTTCTTTATTTTCGCGTTCGAGTTGTTTGATACGTTCTTGGTCTGAAAGCAGCTGTACTTTAACTGGATTTTGTTTATCTAAATATTTTTGATACCAAACACGTAGTGTTTCAGGAGTACAACCGATTTTAGGAGCAATAGCTGTGATTGCAGCCCAATTCGATGGATAATCTTTTTCGGATTCAATCAATAATTGAACCGCTCTATCTCTTATTTCAGGGGTATATTTTAATTTTGTCATCGGGACACTACGCTTCGCTACGTCTTGCGAAGCAATGCTTCTCATCTCAAGAAAAGTGGTCTCCGACAAACCCGGTACGGTTCAGTAGTTCTAGGATCTTAGTGCGTCATCTGAAGTCGCAAAGAAGCGGAAACGGCTACTTTCTGCATGTGATTTAATGTTTACGGCTGTTATATTTGTTCTATATATTTGAGGGTAACTAGATGACTAATAAGGATTATGATGCGGCTTTAGAAGCTCTTGCTGAATTGGTTAAAGACGTATCTAAAATAGCTCATGCTGAAGCTGTAGATAAAGCTCTTGTTGAGCCGACTAAAGCTAACATTGAAGAGCGTAATAAATTAAAAGACGTTGTTGATCAAGCTGAAGACCTGTAATAAGAAAAATGATCAATTTTGCTTAATAGTAAAGTCAAGTGACTGTTATAATTAAATTATTAAATTGAGGGGATTCATGATGTTTAAAAAATTATTATAGTCTTTATTAGTTACTGTACCTGTAGTTGCTCAAGCTGAGTGGATTGTATTAGATAAAGGTGAAGAGTTTACTATTTACGTTGACCCTGATCGTACAGTAGCTACTGTTAAATCTCTCAGGCATGCAGAAGCTTGGTTTAAAGCTGTAGTTCATAATGACTTAACAAAAGATGGAATGGGATTCAGCGGACGCTTACGCTGAATGGCTTGGATCCGTATGCCTATTTAAGTGATGTGCTGAAAAGGCTGCCGACGCATAAAGTGACCCAGATTGAAGAGTTACTGCCACACTGCTGGAAACCTAAATCGAATTAAAAATTGGTATGGGATTCAGCGGACGCTTACTATGAGGCTTTCATATATTGTTGATATTTTTTAAAGATTCAAAACCATGCAATCTAATACCAATTTGCAGGAGTTTTTTGCCAGTTAAATAAAGTAGCGTCTACGATTACAAGCTAATCGTAGATGCTGAATGAATTAAGATTAGAAAAATTATTTGCGATTTGGACGATACGTTGATTCTTCTATCACAAACTTAGAATAGCGTTTGCAGTTCTTGTTACTATAGCTCTTAATTTCATCCATACTTATAAAGTTTACATAAGCCTTTACAAGATTTTTATAGTTATAAATTCTGTCCCAAAATGACCACCTTGGCATAGTTGGATTTATATCATCTTGTATTACATAGGAAGCATATTCAAAAGCTCGATTTTTATCTTGTGATGCTAACAGCTGTTTCTCAATTTGTTTAAACCCAACCGCCTCATAAGTTGATCCTTCCATTTCGTTATAGATATAGCCAGATGCTGGTCTAATTTCTAATTTTCTTACATACGGTGCACAAGCATAAATATCAAGTCCACGAAAAATGTCATCGATATTAGGAACAGTAGGACGGAAATGCTCAATAAGTTTAGAGTTTTGGAGCATTTTTTCTGAAGCTTTATAATTCTCAATAATTACTGCTTTTTTTTCTTCATATTCCATCTTTCCATATTTCGATCTTTCTTGACGTAACTTCTCTAAAAATTCTTTTTTCAGTTTTTCATTTATAACATTGTTAGTATGAAATCTATGTCTATGGGCAAGACTTTGTTGTTTATCAAGATGGTCGTAGATAGCTTTATATTTTGTTGAAATCGTAGTTTCAGGTTTCTTTTTTCTGACTAAATTGCCTAGATATTCAATATATTTTTCAGCTTTATCTTTGCCATCTTCTTGTTGAAATATTTTTGCGTGTGCCTGTTGAGGATTATCCATATCGCCAATTGAGGATGATGCCACCGCTATCACTTCCTCTGCATACCTTTGTGAACCATCTACGATCATAACCATGGGTACATCGGCTATAGCTGCATTAATAAAGAAAAAAGGGGCAATAAATTGAATGTATCTTTTCATAATGAAATTTATAAGGAAAATAATAGTTTGTTGAGTGAATTATACCATTTAAAAAAATAATATCTTATACGCTGTGGCAATATGAAAGGAGAGTAATGCTCTCCTTTTTGTAAGCGTCCGCTGAATCCCATACCTATTTTTTAATTCGGTTCAGGTTTCCAGCGGTGTGGTAGCAATTCTTCAATCTGAGTCACTTTCTGTGTCGGCAGCCTTTTCAGCACATCACTGAGATAGGCATGGGGTTCAGCGGACGCTTACTGTCATCCCATGTTTGGGCAAATTGATCCAGGGCCATCAAGGCTGCCTCTTCAGTGGGTGATTGATAAACGGCTTTTAAATCCTGAGTGACCGCCTTGTAATCTTTCCATGACACATATTTCAAGCTGTTGCGCAACATGTGGATAATGCACAGCTGGATGTGGGTTTGCGGGTATACGCTGTTAATGGCATCAGGAAAGCCTTTTAGTCCATCTACACAGGCGATCAGAATATCCTGCAATCCTCGGTTTTTAAGCTCAGTCAGGACATTCAGCCAGAACTTTGCACCTTCATTCTCAGCCATCCACATGCCGAGCAGTTCTTTGTGTCCATCAAGATTAATGCCTAAGGCCAGGAATACAGCCTTGTTGATAACACTGCCATTATGACGGACGTTAACCACAATACAGTCCATATAAATGATAGGATAGATTGCATCCAGCGGACGGTTTTGCCATTCAGCAACCTGCTCATTGACGGCATCCTCACAGCAGTGCTGTTCGCCTTGGAAATCAGCGTTGGAGATACATCGGCATCGTACATTTCCTTAAAGGTAGCCACAATTTCACGGGTAGTCATACCTTTAGCATATAGGGATAGAATCTGGTGTTAGCGGCAGTGTAAAAATGACCCCCTAATGGCATTTAAAAACTGACCCCCTTGGTTAATATAGCGGTCATTTTGGACGGCACTGTTGCAAATAGAGATTTGAGTCGATGATGTTCCCTTTAAAAAGTGCTTAGAGACCGAAAACCCTGTTGATTAGACACACTTCACCCTGAGGCTGACCATAATAAAATGACGATGCTTGTCCTTTACGTAGTGCACGCATGACTTCAATACCTTTAATTGTGGCATAAGCCGTCTTCATAGATTTGAATCCTAATGTGGCCCTGATGATCCGCTTTAGCTTGCCATGATCACATTCAATCACGTTATTTTTATACTTAATCTGCCTGTGCTCAAGGTCTGGTGGACATTTACCT
>NZ_MKQS01000032.1 GCF_001758345.1 Acinetobacter towneri | reverse complement strand
TTAGATCGATGGGTGGTTCTGTTGGAGCTTTTGATTGATCGAAAGCTTGCGAGGAAGCTGAGATCAATTGATTTTTCCAGTCAATAATTTGGTTTTGATGAACATCAAACTCAGCACTCAATTCAGCAAGTGTTTTTTCTGCTTTAATCGCAGCAAGTGCTACCTTAGCTTTAAAATCATTTGAATGATTTCTTCTTGGTCTACGTGCCATAAAATACTCCATATATTGATGTTTATAACATCATTTGAGGAGCAGAATATCACTTATAGGAGTTGTTCAAATTTACGGATCCATCTCTAAATTCATCTTCAAATAATGATGTACCAAGTTGATAATCAATGCTTTTTAAAACGATATATTTCACCGTTGTTTTCATCCTAGCATCCTTTTATTAGTTTTTTGCTTTACTTTTATTTGTATCACCGTTCATGTCAAGATTAAACCTATAATTGTAAATTTTGCTGTATTTATAAGCAGTTAAATCATGAATATCTTATTTTAGCATTTCACTTTTTATGTTTTCGCACAATTCGATAAAATTCAGTATAGTTGAGCAGCTTACTCTATTCTGTTGTAGATTTATCATGATCAAACAATGCTGTGCTTTACTTGAACAACGCCAACAGACTGTGGCTTTTATTGAAAGTGCCAGCTCAGGTTACTTATGTAGCCAGTTTTCTATTTATAAAAATAGCGGTGCGAATATTTTACTTGGTGGACTAGTCAGTTACGATCCAAATATTAAACGTGAAATCCTGAAAGTCAGCGCAGAACTGATTGATACTTATACTGCAGAATCATCCGAAGTCACTCAAGCCATGGCAATTCAGGGGCAAAAGTTATTTAGCCGTGCTGACTTTGTTGTAGCGTGCACAGGCTTACTCAAACCAGGTGGCAGTGCCACACCTGAAAAACCCGTCGGGACATTTTTTATCGCTATTCAATATCTGCAGCAGACTTATCATTACCAATATTTTTTAGAAGGTAATCCCTTACAGCGTCTAAAACAACTAACCAATTTGGTTGCTCAAAACCTGATTAATTTAATCCAGCAAGATTCTAATACGCCAACGACATCTTGAAATAAACCTAAAGAATAAACTGCATAACTCACACAATTTATTCATGGTTCAGTCGTACACTCATTTTTATGTATTAAGTGGATGATCTATGCCATGCGCTACAACGCTATTCTGTTCGTTACTACCAGTTTATGGCTACCTAGTTTTGCTTTTGCAACTGTTGGTGGTCCACAAAATATTGAAGTTTTAGGTTTAGATCAAGCAGATCAAAAAATCTATTTATTGCGGCACTATTTAGATGGTCGCGGACTTTTACCGCAATTGTACTACTATCAACTCAACCGAAAGCAGTCGCCTGCGAAACTAATTGAAGTTAAATCACTGTATATCAATCCAAAAAACAAACGCATTGATTATGATCAGAACAGTCAAAAGTTTGATCGTGAAATAGCTAAAATTAGAAAACGGTTGAAACCTTTGACGCCAATCCGAGCCAGTTCTGCCAAAATTCAAGTCCTTTCCAAAAAGACAGCTTATGTCGCATCATGGTTTGATCCTGAAATTAAAGTTCCCCAATTCAACTACACCTACCGCATACGCTATGGCAATTTAAAAAGTCCGATTCAACAGGCGGTAGATTATAAAACAGGGTTAAGTATTTCTCAGCGCTATCAAATTCCACAGCAGAATAAAGTGTTGATGACCGTAAAATATTTAGGTATCCCTTTTGAAACAGGTTATAGCATTGAAGACCCTGTTCTTCTGTCACGCTAATCTCAGCAATGATCCCTCAAAAAAATAAGGTTTCATTGCTCAACAATGAAACCTTATTTTTAGCCTAAATGCAGCATCACTAAACCAAAATTCTAGCTATGCAACTTTTTAGAGCGCCAATTAAGCCGCTGAACGCTCTGAAATTGGTACAACTTTGCGTAATTCAGGACCAGTATACTCTGCACTTGGACGGATAATACGGTTATCAGCACGCTGTTCCATTACGTGTGCTGCCCAACCTGTTACACGGCTCATCACAAAGATTGGTGTAAATAGTTTGGTCGCAATGCCCATAAAGTGATAAGCAGACGCATGGAAGAAGTCGGCATTACAGAATAATTTCTTCTCACGCCACATGACTTCTTCGCAACGCACCGATACTGGATAAAGTACGGTATCACCTACCTCTTGCGCTAAACGCTCAGACCAAATTTTGATGATGCCGTTACGTGGATCATTGTCTTTATAGATCGCGTGACCAAAGCCCATGATCTTTTCTTTACGTTCCAGCTTGCCTAACATTTCGCGTTCAGCTTCTTCTGGCGAGGTCCAGTTTTCAATCATTTCCATCGCAGCTTCATTCGCGCCACCGTGTAATGGGCCACGTAATGAACCAATCGCGCCTGTAATACATGAATGCATGTCAGACAAAGTTGATGCGCAAACACGTGCTGTAAATGTTGATGCGTTGAACTCATGCTCTGCATACAAAATTAATGACACGTTCATGACTTGTTCATGCAATTCATTTGGTTTTTCACCACGCAATAAATGCAGGAATTGTGCGCCAATTGAATCATCATCGGTATTTTCTTCAATACGCACACCATCGTGACTATAACGATACCAATAGCAAATAATAGCTGGCAAAGTCGCCAAAATACGGTCTGCTACATCTTGTTGCTGTTCAAATGACTGTTCGGTTTCTAAGTTACCTAGCATTGAAACACCTGTACGCATCACATCCATTGGGTGTGAATCTGCAGGAATACGCTCTAATACTTCTTTCAATGCTTGAGGCAATGCGCGTAAAGATTTCAATTTTGCTTTATAGGCAGCCAATTGCTCTGAAGTCGGCAATTCACCAAAGAAAATCAGGTATGCAACTTCTTCAAACTGGCAATTTTCTGCCAAATCCTGCACATCATAACCTCGGTAAGTTAAGCCTGCGCCACTTTTACCAACAGTTGAGAGTGAAGTTTTACCTGCCACTTGTCCACGCAATCCTGCGCCTGTGAGGACTTTTCCTTCAGCCATTTTTTTAATTCTCCTGTTTGAACAGCTTGTCTAATGTGTTTTCAAAAGTGTGATAATCAAGGAACTCGTATAGTTCTTTACGTTGCTGCATTTTGTCTAAGACATTGACTTGGGTGCCATCTTTACGAATAGCTTGCATCACCTCAAGTGCTGCTTTTTGCATGGCACGAGTTGCTGAAAGTGGATACAACACCATGCGAATGCCCTGCTCGGCCAGTTCTTCAGTGGTGTAATAAGGGGTATCACCAAACTCGGTAATGTTTGCAAGTACAGGTACACCTACAGCATCACACACAGTTTTATACATGGTAATGTCAGTCATCGCTTCTGCAAAAATTGCATCTGCACCCGCTTCCACACATGCACAAGCACGGTCAATAACTGCCTGCAAACCTTCTTTTTGCAAGGCATCAGTACGCGCCATGACTACAAAGTTTGAATCGGTTTTCGCATCAACAGCCGCTTTAATACGATCAACCATTTCTTGCTGGGTTACAATTTCTTTATTTGGACGATGTCCACAACGCTTTTGTGCAACTTGATCTTCAATATGAACTGCAGCAGCACCCGCAGCAATCATTTGTTTAATACTGCGGGCAATATTAAATGCACCGCCCCAACCTGTATCAATATCAACCAATAATGGTGTATCAACACGCTCAGTAATACGACGCACATCTTCCAAGACGTTATCTAAACTGGTCATGCCCAAGTCAGGTAAACCGTAAGAATAATTGGCAACACCTGCACCAGATAAATAAATGGCTTTATAGCCCACTTGTTTTGCCATCATGGCAGCATAAGCATTTACCGTGCCGATAATTTGTAATGGCTTTTCGACTTCCAAGGCTTGTCTGAATCTTAAGCCCGCAGATGTTTGTTCTGTCATCTTCCTTTCCGCTTTTCTTACTATATTTTTTCGAGATTCGAGTATATCGAGAATGCGAGATCACGCCATGGCTTTTTAGAATCTAAACTCTAAAACTTTAGTCAAATAATTTTCAAATTTATTGCACAATAAATTTTCGTGATGTTGTTTATTCTTTAGTTTTGATTAACCAGCTTTTTAGTACACTAAATAAGCAAAATTTAAGCTATTTTCTATAATAGTGACTTTTTTTAGCTCAAATCATGCCATGTGCTAGTACACTTTGATAAAGCACAAAGCACGCTGCTCTTATATTTGTTATAATAACAATCTCCCCAATTTAGTTGCTGATTTTTTATTCAATATGCATAAACTTGCTCACTTCGCTCCTTTAGGTAAAGATATACCACCAACTAAGCGTGGTCATGAGCGATGTGTGGCATTATTAGTCAGTGCAACCGAGTTATTTTTAGAGCGTGGTTACGATGCCGTATCTTTAGATGATATTGTACAACACGCAGGTGGTTCTAAAGCGTCTATCTATAAATACTTTGGTAATAAAGAAGGGCTATTCAAGGCCATTTGCGATTATCGCCGTGATAAGTTTTTTCAGGATATTCACATTCCTTTTGAACAAATTGATTCAAATTTACGTGGTTATCTGATTCAAACTTTATTGAATTTTTACTATCACATTCTAGAACCTGAAAATGCAGCCTTTATGCGTCTGGTATTAGAACAAAGTCAGCGCAATCCTGACATTGCCTTACACATACATGAGCGTGGACCTTTGCATGTTCAATTGTGTATTGCCAAAGTGCTAAAACATGCCAGTCAACAAGGAGTTATTCACTGCGAACACCCTGTTTATTCGGCACAACTTTATTTTGGTATTCTAAGAAATGTTGAGTGGCGAATCATTATGGGGATTCCAAAACAAGAAACATTACAAGAAACAACCAATTATTTAAGTTATTGTGTAGATCGCTTTCTAGAGGCACATCAAAAAGCTTAGAGTTTTTGCAATTTGTGCATCTTATAGTATATTAGCCGATTCCCTTTTTTCACTTAACTAACCAACAACTAATTGTTGTTTTTTCTCATTCAGCAATTATTGTGGAGTAACGAATGGCTCTACGTCACTTTCTAACATTACGCGATTTTTCGACTTTAGAACTGAATCAAGTTTTGCAACGCGCCATTGAGCTCAAGCGTAAACAGCATAATAATGAAGTTTTCCAGCCTTTTCTTGGCAAAGTTATGGGTATGATTTTTGAAAAATCCAGCACCCGAACCCGTGTATCGTTTGAAGCTGGCATGAGTCAGTTTGGTGGTAGCGCTATTTTCTTATCATCACGTGACACGCAATTAGGTCGTGGTGAGCCGATTGAAGATTCTGCACGTGTCATTTCAAGCATGCTTGATATTGTGATGATTCGTACCTTTGGTCACGACATTGTTGAACGCTTTGCTTCTTACTCTAAAGTTCCTGTCATCAATGCCTTAACTGACGATCATCACCCTTGTCAACTCCTTGCAGACATGCAAACTTATGTTGAACACCGTGGTTCAATTGAAGGTAAAACTGTGGCATGGATTGGTGATGGCAACAATATGTGTAATTCATATATTGAAGCAGCACACATGTGGGGCTTTAATTTAAAAATTGCGACACCTAAAGGTTATGAGCCAGAACAACGTTTCCTGTCTGAATTTGCACACTGTGTAGAATTGGTCGATTCTGCTGAAGATGCAGCAGTGAATGCTGACCTGATTGTGACCGATGTTTGGGCAAGTATGGGCCAAGAACAAGAACAAAAAATCCGTGAAAAAGCATTTGCAGACTATCAAGTAAATGAAGGTTTGATGGATTTGGCACATCCTGATTGTTTATTTATGCACTGCTTACCTGCGCACCGTGGTGAAGAAATTTCTGAAAATATGCTCGATCATAAAAACGCCGTGGTATGGGATGAGGCAGAAAACCGCTTACATGCTCAAAAAGCATTGATAGAGTTCTTATTGAACGAAAATCTAAAATAAGACTAAACGACTTCAAAACATTGAGTACGCTTTGATGAGTTTTGTTACAAACAGCACCAAAAGGTGCTGTTTTTTATTAGGCTCGCTATAATCTGAAACGACGGTTGATTTTTCTAAAATTTCTAAAAGAGTCTAGATGAACAATATGATTTATAAAACACTTGCTACAATTACACTATGCACTACTACACTGATCGCGAGTGCTACACTCTATGCCAAAGCCAGTGAATTAGATCAATATTTAGTCCAAAAAAAGATTCTAAGTACAGATTATAAAATTAAAAATGCAGTCGCTTTAAATGAAATTTTAGATGTAATTAGTGATGAAGATTCTCGTACTATGCCCTATCAAGTCGATCAAAATACAGTGATTGAACAAAGTACGGCGACAGACAAACAAATCAATATTCGTGGCATGATTATTTCACCTGACTTCACGCAGTTTGTAGAAAGTACGGGTTATAACAATGTCAAAAATATGATTAAACAAAACTTAATACATAATTGTGAATCTATTTTTGAACATCAGTTCCAACGGGTAAATCCCTATGTATTGAACTTACAACTCAGTGCAGAAAAAACACAATTTAATGTGCACTTAGCAAATAGTGAATGTCAATTTAAAGTGAACTGAATTGCTTTTAAACTAAAGCAACCTCTGTCTTTAGGTTTAATATTTAGGTCAAATACGATCTACCGTATTAAACCTTGAGGTTGTAAAATAATGATCAGTGCACCTAAAACCACTACCATTCCACCGAACATATCCCAACGTGTTAAATTGACCTGATCTACATACTTTAACCAAATCAAGGCAGTGCAAATATAAATGCCACCATAAGCTGCATAAATTCGCCCCGATGCCGCAGGATGTAAAGTCAATAACCATACAAAAGCCGCTAAAGCCAAAACTGTTGGCACCCAAAGCCACTGCGATTTTCCCTGATTCAAAATTAGATAAGGAAAATAACAACCCAATATTTCCATCACTGCTGTTATAAAAAACAAAAGTACGGTACTGGCAATTTTTGTGATCTGAATATCCATAAGTGACTTTACTTAAAAGAGGAATACACAAAAAATAACCCATGTTCAACATGGGTTATTTTCATTCATGATGATGCAATATAAAAGTTAAGCAGGTTCAGCAGTCTGATCTTCAAACACTTCAAGTTTCAAACCGACGGCCTTACCGTTCTCTTTCTGCACAGAAACAGCCACATTACCGCCCTGTTCTGCAAGTTCACCAAATAAAATCATTTCAGCCAATGGTTTTTTCAAATGCTCTTGAATTAAACGTTGCATTGGCCTTGCGCCCATCAGGCGATCATATCCATGCTCAGCCATCCATTCACGCGCATCTTGATCAACCTCAAGGATGACTTTTTTATCATCCAACTGTGCCTGTAATTCAGTCAAGAATTTATCCACTACATTTTCAATTACTGTAGTTGGTAAAGCTTTAAATTGAATCACACCATCTAAACGGTTACGGAATTCTGGCGAGAAGGCTTTTTTCATTGCTTCCTGATTATCATTACTGTTGTCTTGATCCATGAAACCAATACTCACGCGGGAAATACTTTCCGCACCAATATTGGTAGTCAGTACTAAAATCACATTACGGAAATCTGACTTACGACCATTATTGTCGGTCAATGAGCCGTGATCCATAATTTGCAGCAATAAGTTAAATACGTCAGGATGTGCTTTTTCAATCTCATCTAGCAACAACACACAATGCGGGTTTTTATGAATCGCATCGGTAAGTAAGCCGCCCTGATCAAAACCGACATAACCCGGAGGCGCGCCAATTAAACGTGAAACTGCATGACGCTCCATATACTCAGACATATCAAAGCGTACTAATTCAACACCTAACAATTTTGCCAACTGCTTAGTGACTTCGGTTTTACCCACACCTGTAGGGCCTGCAAAAACAAAGCTGCCGACTGGTTTGTCTGGTGTTTTTAAGCCAGCGCGTGACAGTTTAATTGCAGATGCCAAAGCTTCAATGGCTTCATCTTGCCCAAACACTACGCGTTTTAAATCACGCTCTAAATGTTCAAGTACGCTCTTGTCATCTTTAGATACAGTTTTAGGTGGAATACGTGCAATTTTCGACACGATATCTTCAATGTTTTCCACTGTGATTAAAGTATCATCCTGCTCGGCTCTTAAACGGCGCTGCGCACCCGCTTCATCAATCACATCAATGGCTTTGTCTGGCAAGAAACGGTCATTAATAAATTTAGCCGATAGCTCTACCGCAGACACCAATGCTTTATCGTCATATTTCACATGGTGAAATTCTTCAAATTTCGATTTTAGTCCACGTAAAATATCAATTGTTTCAGAAATTGAAGGTTCATTAACATCAATTTTTTGGAAACGGCGTGAAAGTGCGTGATCTTTTTCAAATACCTGACGATACTCTTGAAAAGTGGTCGAGCCAATGCAGCGTAAAGTACCATTTGCCAATGCAGGTTTAATTAGATTCGAAGCATCCATAGTGCTGCCCATGCTTGAGCCTGCACCAATAATCATGTGGATTTCATCGATAAATAAAATAGCATCAGGTTTCTTTTTTAAGGCATTTAATAGTTGTTTTAAACGCTTTTCAAAGTCACCACGGTATTTGGTACCCGCGACCAACGCACCAATATCTAAACTATATACTTCAGCATTTTCGAGTGGCTTTGGTGCTTTACCATTCACAATCAACCATGCCAAACCTTCAGCAATAGAGGTTTTACCCACGCCAGGATCGCCCACTAACAATGGGTTATTCTTACGACGACGGCACAGAATTTGTGCAGCACGTTCAATTTCTTTTTCACGACCAATTAATGGATCGGTTTTTCCCTTTTGTGCCTCAGTATTCAAATTTAGCGTGTAAAGCTCTAGCGGGCCTGCATTGGCAGAGTGTGAACCTTCGCCATCTAACTCTTCAACCTCGTCTTCAGCCTGCGCTTCATCTTTACGCGTACCATGTGACAAATATTGAGTCAAAGTTAAACGGTTGATTTGATGGCGTTTAAGTAAATAGACCGCAAAAGAATCACGTTCTGAATACATCGCCACTAAAATATCGGCGCCTTCTACAGTACGGTCACCACCGCTCGATTGCACATGGAAAATACCACGTTGCAAAATTCGGTCAAAACTTTCTGTTGGATGCGGGGCTTGATCATTATTTTCAGCAAGTTTAGGGGTATGTTGTTCTACATATTCTTCTAGTTCTTTACGCAATACAACTACATCTGCACCACATGCTTTCAACGCATTTACAGCAGAGTCATTATCTAATAAAGCCAATAATAAATGTTCAACCGTTAAGAACTCATGTCTCTTCTGACGAGCCATGCTAACAGCCAAACGTAAGGATACTTCTAATTGACGACTGAGCATGTAACCCCCTTAATCTTTAGGCTCAATCTGACAAAGCAATGGATGACCTTGTGATCGAGCGTAATTATTGACTTGGTTCGCTTTCGTTTCCGCAATGTCCCGCGGATAGACCCCTGCGATACCTTTTCCTTCATAATGTACAGTTAGCATTACTTGAGTCGCTTGGTCAAGATTCATTGCAAAGTATTGTTGTAAAATTTCAATTACAAAGTCCATTGGGGTGTAATCATCGTTCATTAAAACGACAGCATACAAAGGTGGACGCTTTAATTGAGGCGGTGCTGTTTGTAACGCAATATCGCCGTCGTCTTCATGACCCGCATCATCCACATTTAAACGTGGACTCACATGCCAATCGACATAGCCAGATTGATGAAAAGTGGTTTTAATTTCATTTAAACAGATGGATCTTTTTTGGGTTCGCATAAGTTTTACATATCACACATTATTGAGCGCTAGCTTCTGCTTGTGGAATTTCAGAAATAAAGGCAGAATCTGCCTCCACGGCTTTGCCTTTGCTCCAACTGAAGCGTTTAATCACAGGAGTTGCGCCATTTAAACGGACTTCAATAAAGTCTGGATTAAAGCCTTTAGGCATGCTCCAGCGCCCTGTTAAACGCTCATAATTATCAAAATTAAAATTGCTGTCTTCCATCGGAACAACCAGCACTTCTGTGCCTTGAATTAAACGCAGTTCTACCGTACCACTTGCACGTCGCTTGTTTGGACTCACTTGTACCAAATCGACCTGATATTCATAAGCATTGTCTGGTAATGGTTTCACCCCAAGATTTTGCACGGTCAGGCTTAAACCACCACGTTGACGCAAAACTTCACGATAAATCGCACTCATGCCTTCAGTACGTTGCTTATCTTCAGTTGCTTGAGTGAAAGCTTGATACAAATCATTGGAGTTACTGACCGCAACATCGCGTTCTTGAACCGCAGCATTTAAGCTCTTATTCAGACTTTCCAAACGCGTTTTTTGTTCTTGCACCACTTCAACCAGTTGTTCTGCATCGGCATCGTAACCAACCACAGTTAAGCCCTGACGATGCCCGACTGAATAGCCCAAAAAGCCACTACCTAAAATTAAAATGGCAGCACCAATTCCCAAAGGCGCATTGCTTTCAAGAAATGGCTTTTTTTCTGGCGGTGTAGATGAGGGTGTCATGCTTGAATTCGACTGTGACGTGGTTTCTGTATCGGTGTTATGCATCGTCATCTCTTGTTTTGATTCATTCAAAACACACATTTAAATCGAAATCTAAATGTGTGTGAAGTTGAAAAACGTGTTCTTATGGTAATAAACCAATCACCTCAAGTCCTGCATGTTCTGCAAAACCAAACATGAGGTTCATATTTTGTACTGCTTGCCCTGCTGCACCTTTCACCAAGTTATCTTGTGCCACCAAAAGTACTAATTTTTTCGGTTGTGGCTTATACAATGCGATACGCAACTGGTTAGCGCCACGTACTGAGCGTGTTTCTGGTGAACTGTTGGCTGGCATGACATCTACAAACTGTTCATTGGCATAAAACTGCTCATACAGGCTTTGTAAATCTACTGCATCACCTGCATCAGTTAAATCTGCATAGATAGTGCTGAGCATACCGCGAATCATAGGGACCAAATGCGGTACAAATATAATGTGATTAAACACATCTTTTTGACCTGAAATATTTTCCAGTGCTTCTACAATTTCTGGGTGATGGCGATGTCCTGCTACACCATACGCCTTGAAGTTATCTGCATTTTCAGAATAAATCATACCTAGACTAGCTTTACGACCTGCACCAGATACGCCTGATTTTGCATCAATGATAATGCTTTCAGGTTTCACTAAAGCTTCAGTTTGTTTAAATAGTGGCGCTAAACCAAGTTGCACAGTAGTCGGATAACAACCCGGGTTACCAATCACCTGTGCTTGTTTAATTTGCTCACGGTTGAGTTCAGACAAACCATAAACTGAGTCTTTCAAAATCTCAGGACAAGCATGTTGCATGCCATACCACTTTTCAAACTGTGATAAGTCTTGCAAACGAAAGTCTGCTGCTAAATCGACCACCTTGGTATTGGCTGCTACAAGCTCTGCAGCATGTTGCATTGCAACACCGTGGGGTGTAGCAAAGAACACCACATCACATTTTTTTAATTCTTCGATGTTTAAATCTGAGTAGCACAGATCTGTGTGTCCACGCAGACTTGGAAACATATCGTCTACACGACGACCCGCTTCTGTACGTGAAGTCAGTACATTTACTTTCACATTTGGGTGTCGTAGCAAAAGACGCAATAATTCAACGCCTGTATAACCTGTACCACCGACAATACCAACTGAAATCACGTGCATTACCTCAATTCAAAAGCATGTTTAAGCTAACGCTATAGTATGACAGGAAGTTTTGGTTTTCTGAACTGTTTTACTAGGGTTTTGGGGCTTTTCTTTATTCTGTTGATTTTATAAAAGATGATTTGGATTGTAGTCAATACGTGCAACACCTTTGCATTGTAGTCTTATCATGTGGGTGTTGGTTTTTTTATTGATACCACCACCAAGGCAAAGACGTTGTTTTTAACTGCTTGCGATGCTGCAAATAGTGCGCATCATGCCGTTGTACTTCAACCCAAAATGCAGGACTATGATCAAAATGTCGTGTATGCGCCAACTCATGCACAGCAACATATCGCACAATTTGTTCAGGAAACAACACCAAGGCGCTATTGAGCATAATATGCTGTTGCGTACTGCAACTGCCCCAACGGGTTTTCGGTTGACGAATTGCGCACTGTTTAAATGGCAAAGCAATTTCATGACTGACTGTTTGCAAATATATCGGCAACATTTGTTTGGCATAAGCAATAACAAAGGCTTTTAAATATGCCGCAGGTTGGCGGTCACTAACCCATAGGCAATGCTGTTTTAAATCTAAAATAAAACTGTGTTTTTGTGTTTGATAATGAATATTTAAAGGCTTAGCCAAATTAAAAAGTGATAACTGATTTGGCAATTCACGCCGAACAAGTCCTTGCTGCGCCTGCTGTTTATGCCAAGTTTCAATCATCCACTGTTCAGATTGCTGCAAAAAATCCTGAATTTGTCGCTGAGTACAATATTTCGGTACAGTTAAGCGAATTTGATGCGGCTCGACACGCAAACGTAAACGTGTTGCTTTTGCATGTGGTGTGATTTGAATTTCAGGTAAGTCGGATAATGTCATTGTTGTTCTTTTATTAAATCCTCCCCGACCCCTCCTTTAATAAAGGAGGAAGAAAAGCCCCCATTAAAAACAAGGGACTTGGGAGACGAATTAAACCGCAGTACGTTCTTCAATGCCGTTATTGGTCGCTACAATTGCAATATCTGCTTTATTGATGGCAAAAATACCGTTGGTCACAACACCCGGAATATCATTCAAGGTTTTTTCTAATTCCAACGCATTTAAAATATTTAAATTATAAATATCTAAAATCACGTTACCGTTATCAGTTACCACACCTTCACGGTAAGCAGGATCGCCACCTAAAGCCACAATTTTACGTGCTACCGCAGAACGAGCCATTGGAATGACCTCGATTGGCAATGGAAACTCACGGCCTAACTGCTCTACCCATTTTGAATCATCGACAATACAGATAAACTTACGTGCAATAGAAGCCACAATTTTTTCACGGGTCAACGCTGCGCCGCCGCCTTTAATCATGTGCATGTGACGGTCAATTTCATCTGCACCATCAACATAAGCATCTAAACTGCCCACAGAGTTCATATCGACCACTTCAATACCAAGTTTCTTTAAGCGCTCCGCAGTCGCTTCAGAACTTGCCACAGCTGCTTCTAATTGTAATTCAGGCAATAAATCAATCAGGAAATTCACTGTACTGCCTGTACCTACCCCCAAAATCCCGCCTTTAGGCAAATGTTTTAATGCTGCTTTGGCAGCCGCTTGCTTCTTTTCATCTTGGGTAGCATACAGACTCATGACTTCACTCAACTATTTTTGACATTTGTTGCCGATTTTACAGCGCAAATGTGCAGGGGTTTGTTACAATAACCCCCTATTTTAAACTGTTAGATGGAAGATTAACATGCTGTCTCGTTTGGTTCGACAAATTTTACAAGCAACGGTCTATGATGTTGCAATCGAAACCCCACTCGACGCAGCGCCACGAATTAGTGAAAAACTGAACAATAACATTCGCTTTAAACGTGAAGACTTACAACCTGTATTCTCTTTTAAATTGCGTGGTGCGTATAACCGTATTAGCCAATTACCCAAAGACCAACTTGAACGTGGTGTAATTACTGCCTCTGCAGGCAACCATGCGCAAGGTGTAGCATTGTCTGGGCAAAAACTGGGCATTCGCGCCATTATCGTTATGCCTAAAACCACGCCAGATATTAAAGTACAAGCGGTAAAACGCTTGGGTGGCGAAGTGGTATTACATGGTGACTCATTTGATGTTGCCAACAAATATGCAATTCAACGTGCCCAAGATGAAGGCATGACTTTTATTCCACCGTATGACGATGAATTGGTCATGGCAGGTCAAGGTACGATTGCCAATGAAATTTTGCGTCAATGGCGCGATGTCGAATATGTTTTCGTTGCTGTTGGTGGTGGCGGTTTAATTGCAGGTGTTGCAGCCTACTTGGGCGATGTCGCACCGCATGTCAAAGTCATTCCTGTAGAATATGATGAATCGGCTTGCTTAAAAGCGGCTTTTGAAGCCAATGAACGGGTTATTTTGCCGCAAGTGGGTTTATTTGCCGATGGTACTGCTGTCGCACAAATTGGTGAGAAACCGTTTGAAGTTTTACAACTACAAAAATCAGATCAATCAGGCCCAATTGTTGAGCGCGATGTAGTTTTGGTGAATACCGATGAAATCTGTGCGGCAATTAAAGACACCTTTGATGAAAACCGCAGCATTGTAGAACCTTCAGGTGCAATGGCTTTGGCAGGCATCAAAAAATATGTCGAGCAACACCAATTGCAAAATAAAAATATTGTGTCAATTGTCTGTGGCGCAAACATGAACTTTGACCGTTTACGCTATATTGCTGAACGTACTGAACTCGGTGAACATAAAGAAGCAATTTTTGCCGTGACCATTCCAGAAGAAAAAGGTGCGTTCCTTAATTTCTGCCGTGCGCTGCAAGGTCGTAATATCACCGAGTTTAACTACCGCGCCAGCGATGCTACTGCTGCACAAGTCTTTGTCGGCATCAGCTTAAAATCTGGTGAAAAAGAACGCCACGACATTTATGAGTTACTCAAAACCCAGTACGATGTTGATGATTTGTCGGATGATGAAGTAGCAAAACTACACATTCGTTATTTGGTCGGTGGTCATGCCGATATTGAAAATGAACGTCTATTCCGTGTGGAATTTCCAGAGCGTCCGGGTGCATTACTGACTTTCTTGGAGCGCTTAGGCCCAACCCATAACATCACCCTGTTCCATTACCGTAACCACGGTGCAGCGGAAGGTCGTGTATTGGTCGGTTTAGAAGCTTCAGATGCTAAACAGAACCCAGATGGTTTAATCGAAACTTTGGAAAAGATCACGTATCCATACCAAGAAATTACCAACAATTTGGGTTATCAGCGTTTTTTAAAATAAAAGATTTTACGCGCCAAAAAATACTAAAGACCGCTAATTTCAGCGGTTTTTTGTCATATAACCGCGGTATAAAGCCTTAAAATATTTTAGTATATTGGAAGAATAATATAATTTTCAGGATGATGTTATGGCGCTATTTGCAGTCATTGGTTTAGGTAGCTTTGGTGCAACTGTGGCTACACAATTGGTCAAACTCAACCATGATGTCATTGGGATTGATAGCAATAAAAAATTTGTAGAAAACATTGCCGATCATATTACTCATGCGGTGATTGCCGATGCAACCGATGAACACGTTTTGGAAGAACTGAATATTCAAAATTGTGATGCGGTCGTGGTCGCGATTGGGGAAGATATTGAAGCCAGTATTTTGTGTGTCTTAAATTTAAAGAATTTGGGTATTTCTAAAATTTACGTCAAAGCCAAAAGCAAAGCACACACCATGATTTTAACCCATTTAGGCGTAAGCAAAATCATTCACCCTGAAGAGGATATGGGCGTTCGTATCGCGCAATCGCTGAGTTATCCGATGGTGAGTCGTTATATGAGCCTAAACGACAACCACTATATTGTAAAAGTAAAAATTAAAGACAACTTGCATGGCACGCGCATTCATAGTCTGATGTCACATGCACCCGAAGTTAAACTTTTACTGTTTAAACGTGCCGAAACGATTTTCTATACGCTTGAATCCAATTTAATGCTACAAACAGATGATATTTTGGTGGTTGAAGGACAACTTGAACCATTAAAACGCTTATCTAAACAATTTAAGTCAGAATGAAAAAAACAGCGAAACAACCAATCAAAACTGTCAATTTAAGCCCACCCAGTCTTTTGGCACTGGGCTTTTTAAGCTTTATTAGCATTGGCACAATCTTGCTGAAACTGCCCATTTCCCATCATGGCGAGATGAGTTGGATTAATGCCTTATTTACTGCTACATCTGCAGTGACGATCACTGGATTGTCTGTAGTGAATATTGGCGATGCTTATACCGTATTTGGGCAAATGGTCATTATGTTGTTGTTACAATGTGGTGGCTTAGGTTTTATGACTTTTGCGATTTTAGCGGTTTTAAGTTTGTCATCCAAAATTGGTTTAAAACAACAAATCATGGCGCAAGACACCATTGGGCAAACCAACCTATCTAAAGTGTCGATGACCATTAAAAGCGTGTTGCTCTACTCATTGTTTTTTGAAGGGATTGGCACGGTTATTTTAACCTTGGCATGGATGCAGGATTATCCATTTAGCGATGCATTTTTCTATGCGGCTTTCTATAGTGTTTCAGCCTTTAACAATGGTGGATTTTCATTATTTCCCAATAGCTTAATGAGTTTTGCAGATCAATACCTGATTACCTTAACTATTAGTATGCTGTATATCATTGGCGGTATTGGTTTTGTGGTACTCATGGATATTAAACGTGCCAAACGCTGGAAAAAACTCTCACCCAATAGCAAGCTGATTTTATCGACCATTGCTGGTTTAAACTTTGTGGCCTTTCTGCTGATTTGGGCGATTGAAGCCAATAATCCACATACCCTTGCAGCCATGAGTATTGGCGATCAAGCCCTCAATGCATGGTTTCACGCTACCGTTCCTCGCTCATCAGGCTTTAATAGTCTAGATGTCGCAAGTATGCAAAATAGCTCGACCTTGCTCACCATGCTTCTGATGTTTATTGGTGGTGGTTCGCTCAGTACCGCAGGCGGTATTAAAGTTGGCACATTTATTATTGTCATTTTAAGTGTGATCAGTTTTTTAAGACGTTCAGATGAGGTGCGTGTGTTTAATCATGCTGTACCTGAACGTACCACCTTTAAAGCTTTGGCGGTGATCAGCATCACAGGTATGTTAATTTGCCTCGGTTTGTTTAGCTTACTTGCCCTTGAACCGAAACTGAATTTTTTAGACCTGTTGTTTGAGGCTGTATCTGCAGCGTGCACGGTGGGTTTATCCCGTGGTGTTACAGGTGAATTACAACCTGCCAGCTTAATTATTTTAATGTTGTTGATGTTTGCAGGTCGTTTAGGGCCGCTGACTTTGGCTTATTTAATCGCCACACCACAAAAAAGCCGACTTAAACATCCAACCGCAGATATTCAAGTTGGATAGTAAGCGTCCGCTGAATCCCATACCAATTTTAATTCGATTTAGGTTTCCAGCAGTGTGGCAGTAACTCTTCAATCTGGGTCACTTTATGTGTCGGCAGCCTTTTCAGCACATCACTTAAATAGGCATACGGATCCAAGCCATTCAGCTTTGCTGACTGGATTAACGTCATGATGTTTGCCGCTCGCTGACCACTGCGCAGCGAACCTGCAAACAGCCAGTTCTTGCGCCCCAACGCCCAGGGACGCATCTGATTCTCGACCCAATTATTGCAAATAGGTAGATTGCCATCATCCAGAT
>NZ_MKQS01000031.1 GCF_001758345.1 Acinetobacter towneri | reverse complement strand
ATCTCACCATCATCGCTCAGCACGGTCTTACTGGAATAACCGTTACGAGCATTTGAACCGTTCTTACGAGCATTCTTTTCATGTCCGAGATGTTCGGTAAGTTCGACATTGAGAGCCGTTTCAACAGTGAGTTTAGTCAACAATCGGGTGAATTGATTGAGATCGTCTTCTGTTTTGATTCCTTTAGCAAATTCTGCTGCAAGGTCTTTTAGTTTTTGTTCGTTCATCATGTTGCCTGACTCCGTTGTGAATATGAACATAGCAAATTCAGGCAATTACACAATTTAATTTACAGTCTCGAAACAAACGCCCGAAGCCTTCCGAAATGCTTGTTCTCACTTCACCTATGTCGAGAACCTAAGTGGATATGAAGAACCTCAAATTAAAGAACTCCCTTTGATTGAAACGAAGAAAGAACAGCATCCTCAACCCTCTAGTAAAACTGAAGTCTTAAACAACACCACTTCAGCGCAGAAACTACCACTACATATTATTAAACAAATTTTTGACAATCATGATACTGAATGGATTCCTGCTTCTTCATTCACATCGCAATGGAAACTTTTACAAAATGACTTTGATCCCAGAAACTATGGCTTTAAAAAAGTTGTTGATTTGATTAAAAGTCATACAAATATTTTTGACTATGACGAACGTATTTTTGATAGTGGACATAAACAAATTTACATAAAATTAAAAATTTAAAATTAAAAGTTGGCTTTGCAAGTGAGAGTTACCCTCACTTCATGCCTCTTAACATATTCTTAGCCCCTGCATGATTATAATTATTGGCTAAATTCTGCAAAATACGTCTTGCCTGCGCATCGGAATTTGGGAAACGACTCCGATAACTCGAAACACCCGTTAAACAACGAGCCACCAACATGCCAGATTCTGTATAAATACGTGTACCCTCTGCACCTTGCAACTTGCCATAATTATAAGCACGTTGTGCATTATTACAGGCATTATTTTGATTACGCCCGCTGTTTAAATCGCGACGTGCCGCGACATATAAACGTGTCTGTTGCTGTTGCGGTGTTTCAACCACACGTGGTGGAGCTGTTTTTACTGCTACAGCCACTGGCTCTTTTTTCTCTTCAGGTTTTTCTTTCACTTCAGCAACTTTGGTTTTATTTATTGTTTTGGGATTACTTGGAGTTGCTTTAGGTCCTGCCTTTGCGGATTCAGAAGTCGCTCGGTAAAAACGTCGCGCTTCATCTTCAGACATTATTTTAGTGACCAAACTCACCACTCGCACTTCACCACGCTGTTCCAACTGGCGCTCTGCCACAGGCTCAATAGATACAATCCAGCTATCACCCTGATTACCTACACAACGGTATGCCCCAATCCCCTGTTTTACATCTCGATAAGTATTGAGTAATTTTTTAGACCATGCATTTTTGACTAAACTCATTGAGCTTTTATAGGCAAGCGTGAGGCGTCCATTTTGTGACTGACAATAGCTGCCCATATATTTACGTGGAATCATAGATTCAGCAGGCTGATCTTTGCGCTGTGGCCCCCAATAATAGACATATTCTTTAGCGGCACCACTCGGCTGATTTAATTGTTTTTGAACAATCAGTTCTTGTGGAGATGCAAAATGCTTCACCGAATTTGGGCTATATTGATCGACTGTTGCACAACCAAATAATAGGCTGCCCACCCCCCCCATTAAAAGTATTTTTTTCCAGGTCACGTTTCAAATCTCAATTGTTTTTATAGGAATGAAAATATATGAATTGGCGGAAAATAACAAATCTAACACCTTGATTTTATAATTAAATAATCATCGCTTTATTTGAATCGAGTTTGATATTTTTATAAAAAAATCCAGTTCATCACAGTTTTTTATGATTTTGAAAACTAACACTCATATTATTTTTATACAACTGTTGAGATCAATTTATATTTAGCAATCATGGCTCTGAACATGTGAACGTGACATCCACAACAAATCATGGATGTCGCCACCACAACTATTGATCCAGTGTCGATTCAAATGCTTTTAAACGCTTATAGATAGACAAGAGTTCAATAATGGTTGGCCAAGATGCAATCAGATACTGAAAAGATTCACGAACTTTGCCAAATACGTTGGCAATTTGCATCATCAAACCCAATGTAATAGCCCCGGCGGCAATACTTGGGAACAACACAAATAAACCGTATATATTGTCCAATTGCATGTACCAAATACGTACCAAGTTAAAATAGGCATAGTGGAAATATAAACGGAAATAGTTCAAACGTACTTTGCTAAACAGTTCTTTTAAACTCAGCGGATCGGCACGTTCAGCGTGATCTTCACCATAAACCAATTCTTTACGATAAGCCGCCTCAACTTTTTGGTTATTAAATTCCAGACCTGGTAACTTCGCACCCACCACAATTAACACCACTGTACCAAATACTGCCCAACCCACTGCAGCCCAAACTAAGGCATACGGAATTTCCCCCACTATAGGCAGGGCTTTGACATGCACAGACAAACTAAACAGCACAGGTAAAAATGCCAACAAAGTCATTAGGGCTTCGACTAAATTTACCCCTAAAGTTTCCATGGTTTTTGCAAAGCGCATGGTATCTTCTTGAATACGCTGTGAAGCCCCTTCAATGTGTCTCAGTTTTTCCCAATGTGCGGTGTAATAATTATTCATTGCCGTACGCCAACGAAAAACATAGTGACTGACAAAAAATAAATTCAAAACCATTAAGGTCACTGCCACCATGGCAATGTATAAAAAGGTCAGCACACCTGCATAGAGTTCATTGACATCTCCACCGCCGCTACTGAGCATTTTTTGAATCAGGTCATAAAATGGGTTGTACCAAGCATTCACCACAACATTGACTTGTACCCCAAACCAAATATTAAACAGGATGAATGCCGATCCCCATACCGACCAGCGCTGCCATGGGTGATTTGCTTTAAGTTTCCAGAAAATGGCAAACAGCGTCGTTGCCACAAAAAACCACAGGTAAAACCATAAAAATGCAGGTGACCAAAAACGGCTGACATCGATGGGTAATGTTGCTTCGGCATAGCCTTGCGGGAAACCAATCCAACTGCCCCATGCGCTACCGCCTGAATACCACAAAGCTAGATTGATCGCGAACCAAAAAAGCAATGAAATAAAAAACCACTTTGGATTTGGAAAAAATGACTTAAACATGCAGACAAAAAGCCTTTATTTTTTAAATTGGAATGTAAAACCCAGTGCCTTCACCACTTAAAAAAGCGTGGATGGATACTTTAACTTTTATACTTTATACGCTGTTTTTTCAGCAATAATTTTATTTTTATACTGCAAACTGTAAATTTCATCAATCGGCTATATTTTACTGCGCTGTTCATTTGCCATTCATCTAAAAAATTAAATGAAATTGCAATTTTTCTCTATATTTTTAAAGTGTCAAATTATGCAGTATTGGAGATATTTATTGCGTTTTTTTGACCAACCATTTAAATACCAAATGTTTAAACCCGACACAAATTTACGATTTTGTGTAGATTATTCATCAATTTACTATATAATACAGTTGATTAAAAATAACTCATTTAGGGTGCGGTATGGAATCTCCAACAGAAAACATTGCTATTGAGCTACTTGAACCTATTGTTCTACGTAAAGAAAACTGCGCACCAATTGAATTCGAGCAAGGTACAATTTTAAAAGTTCTATTGGTTAATCCTAATTCTTACTTAGTGACCGTAGATGACGAATTTAACTTTACTATCGCTTTAGAAGATGAAAATAAGGTGTGGCGTAAACTTTAATTCTTCTTTATCTCTACTCAAAATTAAAAACATTGGGTGCGCCTAGTTCATCCAATGTTTAAGTTTCTCTGTTTATCCTTTACACCACAAACGATAAACCTCACTCAATGAACTTCGAATCGCAATCATCTACTCTGCTTTCTTATTGCTGTTATCTTTCATCATTGTAAGTGAGCTCACAAAAAAGTTTCTCAGCGCCCTTAAAGCACTTCAATTCAAACAAATTTTAAAAAAATCTAACCAAATTCTATTTAGAGACCATAGGGAAAATTACTTAAGAATCAATTAAATATACCAAAAGGTAAAATTAACCACATTAACAGAATGACCTCAAATTCACTTTTACAACTAAGAAAAGCCAAAATCAATCAGAAATTATGATAAGATCATGCTTCTTGTAAAATACATTTTTTTATAAAGATGAGTTGCTTAAGCAATTTTTACTGTCTTTTGTGTATTTTATTTTTTCTATTTTTTTAATTCACATCCTATTTTGACAAGGTCTATTTGACCTCTAAATTTAGGATTGTATTTGCTTATTTTAATAATGCGGATATTTAAAATCCTGAATTGTGTCACTCAAAATTGGAGAAGTAATTAAGAACTCAAAAACTAATGGAGATAGCAATGGATCGAATTGCAATTATTGGCGCTGGCCCAAGCGGCATGGCCCAATTAAGAGCGTTTCAGTCAGCAAAGGCCAAAGGTCTACAAGTTCCTGAAATTGTATGTTTCGAAAAACAAAATGATTGGGGTGGGCTCTGGAACTATACTTGGCGCACAGGTATAGATGAACATGGTGAACCTGTCCACGGCAGTATGTACCGTTATTTATGGTCAAATGGCCCTAAAGAAGCGCTAGAATTTGCCGATTATACTTTTGATGAACACTTCAAAAAACCCATCGCGTCTTATCCGCCACGCGCAGTGTTGTGGGATTATATTCAAGGGCGTGCAGAAAAAGCACAGGTGAAAGATTTAGTCCGCTTTAACACTGCCGTTCAACATATTCATTATGATGATGCGACGCAAAAATTCACAGTTGATGTCGAAGATTACGCACAGCAACGTCATTATTCAGAACAGTTTGATTATGTCGTGGTGGCCTCTGGGCACTTTTCTACCCCGCGCGTACCTGTTTATGAAGGCTTTGATCAATTCCATGGTCGTATTTTACACGCGCATGATTTCCGTGATGCACTGGAATTTAAAGGTAAAACAGTATTGTTGGTGGGCAGCAGTTACTCTGCCGAAGACATTGGCTCACAATGCTATAAATACGGCGCCAAACAAATTTACAGTTGCTATCGCACTAAACCCATGGGCTTTAAATGGCCAAAAAACTGGTCTGAAAAACCACAATTACTGCGTGTAGATGAAAATACTGCTTATTTTGGCGATGGAACATCGGCCAAAATTGATGCCATTATTTTATGTACTGGCTATTTACACCACTTCCCATTTATTGAAGATAACTTGCGGCTCAGAACGCATAACTGTCTTTATCCTCTAGGTTTATATCAGGGCGTGGTGTGGGAAAAGAATCCTCGTTTGTTTTATTTAGGCATGCAAGATCAATGGTACACTTTCAATATGTTCGATGCGCAGGCATGGTTTGTCCGCGATGTGATTTTGGGCAAAATTGCGTTACCAAGCACAGACGAAATGCAACGCCATACCCAAGCCTTACATGAAAAAGAACAACGCTTAATGAATGATGAACAATCCGCGCGTTTCCAAGGTGATTACATCAAACGCCTGATTGCGCAGACCGACTATCCATCTTTCAATATTGATGCAGTACACGATATTTTCATGCAATGGAAAAAGCATAAAAAAGAAAATATTATGGGCTTTAGAGATAAAGTTTACCGCTCAGTGATGACAGGAAAAATGGCCAAGCCGCATCACACACCATGGCTGTATGCACTAGATGATTCTTTAGAAAGTTATTTAGAAGATGAAGCTCAACGTGAGGCAATGTAAGGCGTGATCTATAAGATCAATGCACGCTTGTTGTAACGAAGAAAAAATAACTACAAGCCTGATAAACACAGCTGATGAGGCTTGTAGTTTAAGATTTATTTAACTTATCGCTATTTAAGAAATAGCGCTCATTATAAATCTGACTTGGCGCGTTTTAAGGCTTGTTGCCAACGCGCTAAATGTTCAGCCCGCTCTGCTTCATTCATTTGAGGTTCAAATAACCGATCTAACTGCCAAGATGCTGAAATTTCAGATAAGTCAGAAAATACACCCGCCTTTAAACCTGCCATGGCTGCTGCTCCCCAAGCAGTTGATTCCAACATTTTAGGACGTAACACAGGCACATTTAAAATATCGGCTTGGAATTGCATCAACATATCATTTTGACTCGCCCCACCATCGACCCGCAGTTCTTTCAGTGGATGATCTAAATCGGATTGCATCGCAGAAAGTACATCCGACACTTGAAATGCAATAGATTCCAAGGCAGCACGCGCAATATGTGCCTTGTTCGTGCCACGTGACATTCCACATAAAAGCGCTCGCGCTTCACTGTCCCAATGTGGCGCTCCAAGTCCTGTAAAAGCCGGAACTAGCACCACCCCTTCGCTCGAAGTTACACTATTGGCGAGTTGTTCAACATCACAGCTTTGTTGAATAATCCCCAAACCATCCCGTAGCCATTGCACCACAGCCCCAGCCATAAAGACACTGCCCTCTAGGGCAAAATGGGTTTGATTTTGACATTGCCACGCCAAAGTGGTGAGTAATTTATTTTTACTAAACTGCACCTGATTGCCTGTATTGAACAACATAAAACAGCCTGTACCGTAGGTGTTTTTTGCTGTGCCAACCTCCAAACAAGATTGCCCAAACAACGCCGCCTGCTGATCGCCTAAAATACCTGTAATGGGAATATTTGCGCCCAATAAACCTGTTGCCGTATCTGCAATATAACTGTCAGATGCAATAATTTTAGGTAAAACCGATGCGGGAATTTGAAATAATTCCAGCAATTCTTCATCCCAAGTTTGACGATGTAAATTCATCAACATGGTTCTTGAGGCATTACTCGCTTCAATGACATGCTCTGCGCCTTGGGTCAAATTCCAGATTAACCAACTGTCGATGGTGCCAAAAGCCACATGCCCCTGCTGTGCTAATGCTTTTAATCCACCGACATGCTCCAGCAGCCACACCAGTTTGCCTGCACTAAAATATGGATCGATACGCAGACCTGTTTTTTGTTGAATCAATTGCATCTGGTTATTTTGAATCAGCTGATGACACCAATCTGCAGCACGACGATCTTGCCAAATTATTGCAGGCGCTAGAGGTTTGCCTGTGCGTTTATCCCACACTACTGTGGTTTCACGTTGATTGGTTACTCCAATTGCGCAAATGTCTTTGGCCAAAATACCTGCAGTTGCCAATGCCTGTTGCACCACTGCAATTTGATTTGACCAAATTTCTTGGGCATCTTGCTCCACCCAGCCTGATTGCGGAGTCTGAATTTGGGTTTCACGTTGTGCCGTAGCCTGAACTTGTCCGTGTTCATTAAAGATGATGGCGCGACTAGAGGTTGTACCTTGATCGAGTGCTAGTAAATAACCCATATTCTTGTGTATTTGACTTGAAAAAGAAAATATTAGCGCAATTATGTAACTAAGCGCATTGAAATGTTTAATTGTGCAGAAAATACATCGTAATTTTTGCCAACTATGCTATGATAGCGCTGTGATATGGGGGTGTTATTGGCTTCGACGCTGATGATGAAGCTCATAGATGCATGCCGAGAGCGCATTTTCTCTCGTAAATAAAATTTGCATTAAAATAGTCGCAAACGACGAATCTTACGCTCTAGCTGCCTAAGGGCAGCTTGTCCGCTTCACTGAATACTTGTGGTCAGTGAACCCGACTGAAGCGCACGCACACAAGTCCGTATAAAGTTGAGCCTCGGGACTTTATACCAAACTTAGAGGATCGCACTTTGAACCCTGTTCGTCGGGTCTTAGAGTGTTAAAATAATAGACGATATCTAAGCATGTAGTATTCTCGAGTGTAGTGTTGGCGGACGCGGGTTCAACTCCCGCCACCTCCACCATATACCTAACAAAACATGGCAAAATATGCCAAGTTTTAAAAGATAAAGGCTTGATTCTAAAGGGATTGAGCCTTTTTTCTTGCCTAAACATAACTAAATATAACTAGCTACAGTGTACATACGCCGTGTACACTACCATGTACATTGCAAGATTTATTGAATCCGTTGGTGTACAAGCCATGAAAAGAACAGAAATAAAACGTAGACCTTTATCAGATACCGTACTAGCTAACCTAGAGCCTGAATCAAAAGAATATCGGGAGCTAGACGGCGATGGCTTATATTTTCGTGTAAAGCCTGATGGCAAAAAAGCATGGTTATTCAGATATAAAAAAGCTGATGGCAAATGGTCATGGCTTGGCATTGGCACTTACCCCGAATTATCAGGTAAAGGTGCAAGGAAAAAAGCATCTGAGATAATTCAAGACATTTCGCATGGCGATAATCCCATCATCACCAAACAAGAACGCAAGCGCAAAGAGCTAGAGCAGAATAATGCTACCTTTGAAGTCTTAGCACGTGAATGGTTAGACACAAAAAAGGAATCATGGGTACAGGACACCATGACCCGAAATAAAGGCGCACTGGAAAAACATATATTTCCGATTTTCGGGAAACGCTTGTACACCACCATAAAGCCTATTGAATGGATGAACTTGTTAAAAAGTATTCAGCAAGAGAAAGGTATTTTTGAGCAAGTGAACCGTATGCGCTCGATGTGTCGTGACATTTACGATTTTGCAAAGGTCACTGGACGTATGGACTACAACCCAGTTGAGGGCATTCAAAAATACTTACAGCAAGGCAAGAAGCAAAACATGCTGCATGTGAGCGAACTTGAGTTACCCCCACTGTTAAGAGCTATCAATAATTATCCGACTATGGATGTGCGTATAGGCTTGCAGCTTTTAGCTATGTTGTTTTGCCGACCAACTGAACTAAGACAAGCCAAGTGGCAAGAATTTGATTTAGAGCAAGGCTTATGGAATATCCCTGCTGAACGTATGAAGAAACGCCGTGAGCATCTTGTACCGTTGCCAACTCAAGCCACTACCCTATTAAAAGAATTGCAAAGCTATGAAACTAATTCTGAATACTTATTTCCGAGCAGATCAGACAAGAGCAAGCCAAAGTCAGACACGGTTTTCATTATGGCTTTGCGCCGTATGGGTTATGAGGGCAGACAGACACCACACGGATTTAGACATATTGCGAGTACCTTGTTAAACAATCGTGGCTTTGATGAACGTCATATTGAAGCAGCACTGGCACACGTAAAGGACGGTGTGGCAGGCGTATATAACAAGGCTCAATATTTAGATGACAGAGCAAGCATGATGCAATGGTACGCCAATCATTTAGAAGAAATTGCAGATCAGAGCATTATTCAGTTTAAAAAAGCACAGTGACAAGGCTTGTCGCACTACTAGCCAATAAATGCACAATTATAACTTAATATCGTTTATATTCAGTTTGCTAAGTCTAGGTTAGCTCCCGAAAGTCGGACACCCAATCCGATTGGCTTAGCATCATTTTGGGGATGCTGTGGGAGGCATGTATGAATAAGCAATTTTTTATAACTGAAGAACAAGGCGAACAATTAAAAGGTCACAATAAATTTATTGAGGATATTCCATTTACTAATGAAGACCCAATATTCAATATTCTTTTAATAGCAACTAATCAATTTATTTATGCGTATCAAAATTTTTTAGAAATAATGGAAGTTGAATTTGAAAAGGCTTCATCCTTACTTTTTAAACTTTATGAATTGCTTGATAAACGAAGAAGCATGGATGAAAGCAATGAGGTTATTACGGATATATTTCAATCATTTAAATGGTATATACCCTTTGATGATTTATGCACCATAGCAAAAATAATAAATGATAAACAATTGATTCTTGAATACTTATCTACGCCTAAAAAAGAGATTGTTAATGCAGAGGAAGATTTTATTGAAGCTATATATTTTTATATAGATAAAATGACTGTATGGACTTCCGCAATTAATGTTATTAACGATAGACTCAAAACATCAATCAAATTGAAAAAATCAAGGAAGAAACACTCAATTGATATTCATAAAAAAGGTGGGCTAGCTAAAAAAGCTATTAGCCAAATGAAGCAGCGAAAAGCTTTTGAATTATATGAACAAGGTAAATATTATTCTTATGCAGAGTGTGCGAGGGAAATTTATCAAGAAGTTGGCGTAAAAGACCCTAGAACTATAGCTATATGGTTAAGTAAAAAATATTCAAAAAAATAGCATTAAGCTAGCTAAACGTACATTAAGCTAGCTGAGAAAACATTAAGCTAGGTAAAGAATTTTTCTAAATAAAAAACAACAACATACTAAACCCATACTTTTTCATGTATGGGTTTTTTTATGACTATTCAACCAATCCGTGTTCAATTCAAAACAGCTTGCCAAATCCTTGATGTAAGCCGTGAATCATTGCGCCATATCGTGCGTACAGATGCCACCTTTCCCCGACCTATTAAGACTGGCGACACCAAACAAGCACCAGTCTATTTCGACTATACCGAGCTTGTAGAGTGGCACAACAACCAAAAACAAAGCCTTGCAGCAATGGGGGCTTAATCAATGAATAACACTCAACTAAAACAAGTCCTAGCACACCTCAAGCAAGGAAAAACCCTTTCGCAAGCTGAGGCTATCGACCTTTTCAACTGCTATCGACTGAGCGCAATTATTCAGCGTTTACGAAATGCAGGTTATGACATTGTGACCCATAACGAGCGCAATAAGTCAGGCATTGGCAGACATGCACGTTATGAGCTTGTTAAGGAGGTGGCAGCATGAGCGAAATTATAGATTTTAAATCTGCAAGCGTGGTGGATGACCTCCCCTTTACAGATGACGAATTGCGGTTAGCGAATATCTATGATGTTGCAGTCGGTTTAATTATTGATATTGAGGAGGGCAAAAACTTCTCAATGTCAGAAATCAAAGCACAGATGATTGAAGTCCTAGAGATTATTCAGGAGGAGCTGTAAGCATGAAAGATTTATATACCTACGTCCTTGCTTCATTCACCCCAACAGATCAAGCCGACATTGAAGCGGATTTAATCCTGAATGATGAGCCTATGAAATTCTTACAGGTCACTGGCATGGATGGCGACATTGCAGACATTATCGAGGCAAGAAAGCAGCTTTTAAATGATGGAAATGCAAATGATGTTTTGATTCTACATTTAGGCAGCCTTGCCACCTTGAATGATGCGATTTTGAAAGAGGTAGCAGCATGAAAGAGCTATTTTTAGAAATGTTCAAAGGACTACTTTTAGGTGTGTGCTTTGTTTTGTTTTGCTTTGTTATTGCAACTCTAAGCCGTTCCGCTTATGCTGTAGACCTCTCAAATAGTCTTAGCGATTCCTCACATCGTAAAAGTGATTTTTTTGTGCCTAAGTTTTGCAAAGCCTCTCAAGCTGTGCAGAAAACAAGCGCAAGCGTTTCAGCTACGCCAACAAGGCTGCAATCCATCTATGATGGGATGACATCACAAAATAAGTCAGCAATGGCGAATATGTGGGGCGAGTCTAAGACCTCGAGAGTGAATCCCATCACCAGTTTTATATTGGTGAAACTTCTCAAAACTCAAACTGTCTTAGGAGGCAATCATCATGCCTAATCAAATCAATAAAACCGCTCAAAACTTTTTAGAAAATTCTCAAGTGATTATTGAATCACTGCAAGGTACATTGCTTCGCTTATATGTGAGCTATGACCAACACGATATATCAGATGCCAAAGCAAAGGCGATGCTTGGAGTATGCGAAACACTAGCAAATGCCGCTTTAGAAGATATTGAAAGTGCAAGTGCAAAAACAATCCTAGACATCTCAATGATAGTCAATCTTGCTACTGGCATCCTATACACGCTTGAAGAACTGGCGCATTTAAACCTAGCAAAAGGGCATACAGCAGCAGCTATAAACGGACTAACCCTAGCTTGTAGCTCATTAGATGAATTATTAGAAGTTGCGGTGGATTATGTAATGAAAGGGGGTGAACATGACAATACACCATGACACCCCCGAGCTACTCAAGCCGTTGGATATTCTAGCGCAATGCACAGAGCTTATGCCAACAGRTGAGGCATACATTGAGCATGAGCTTGTGCAGCGTTTTGGCAGTCCTGAACAGTCGATTCATGTTGATGACAGCATTGTCACCATCAACGGCGTTAGCTATGACAGTCCTATTATTTTGCCTATCTACAATGGACAAATGGAGCTTGTTCAATGTGCTGTGATGCAGGATAACAAGACAGTCGCAGTCATACCTGATGGACTGGCTAAAGGCTTTGCAAGGTATGGTCATTTTGACCATGCCAAGCCTGTGATTGTGACCTACAACCTTGAGGCATTTTTTAAGATTGCTCAAACAGGGTACGCCGTTGCTTTAGTGCTACTCCCAACATTGTGCAACTCAACTCTACCAGTGTTAAAGCCGTTTGATTTTGAACAGATGCAATTTGTGATTAATCAATTAACACAGGCAGGCTATCAGCAGCTTTATATGCCAGTCCGACCTGAACACTTGGAAGCATTTAAACCACTGGAGGAAAACACCGCCGTTAGATTGTTGAATCAGTATCAAGATGACTTTGAATGTGACTTATCACAGTACGAAAGCGTGGAGGATGTGCAGTCATTTTTAAATGATGCGATTGAGCAATTGCCACCACTGGAGGAAGCAGAAGCCGACCCACTGGACAATGACATTTTGCGATTGGCTAACCTTACAGAACTGCAATACGAGCAGACACGGACAGCAGAAGCCGAGCAGCTAGGCATACGTGCAAGCGTCCTAGACAAACTTGTCAAAGCCAAACGAAAAGAGATAGCGGAAAACAAGCATCGGGATGATTTTTTTGAGCATGTGGAAGCGTGGCACACGCCTGTTAGCGGTCATGAATTACTGAACAGCATTGAGCAAATCATTGATGACCATATCGCTTGTGAGCCACAAACCCGAATAGCAGCAGCGTTATGGATTCTCTACACATGGGCAATTGATGCCATGCAGATTGCACCAATCGCATGTATTACCGCACCTGAAAAACGATGTGGCAAAACCCAACTTCTAACCCTGATTGGACAGCTTTGCTATAAGTCATTGTCTACCTCTAACATTTCATCACCAGCGATGTACCGAGCTATTGAGGAATGGAAACCCACATTGCTGATTGATGAAGCGGACACGTTCCTAAAAGAAAATGAGGACTTACGAGGTGTGATTAATGCAGGTCACAGCAGGACAAACGCCTTTGTTATCCGATGCGATGGCGAGGACAACAAGCCAACACGTTTTAATGTTTACTGTGCTAAAGCGATTAGCGGTATTGGTCATCTACCTGAAACCATCAAAGACCGCTCAATTATTTTAGAGTTACGGCGAAAACTCCCTAGTGAACAAAAGCAGCGTTTACGACATGCAGACCAAGCCGAGTGGCACAACGTCAGACGTAAATGCTTACGTTGGGTAAATGATAATTTTGAAGCTATCAAGACCACACGCCCACAACTACCTGAGCAACTGCATGACCGAGCGCAAGACAACTGGGAAAGTCTTTTTATTATTGCTCAACTTGCTAGTGATGAATGGCTTGCAAAAGCAAATCATGCAGCGTTACAGATTGATGGGGCAGAGATTGCAAGCCTCAGCGTAAACGAGCAACTACTCACAGATATAAAGCAAATTTTTGGGCAGCATGGTCATAAAAATATGTTTAGCGGTGGATTGGTTGATGCGCTCAATGCAGACGAGGAAAACACTTGGGCAACTTGGAATAGAGGAAAGCCAATAACACAAAATCAGCTTGCAACTCGGTTGAAGTATTTTGGCATTAAATCCAAAAAAGTGCGTATCGGCACAGTTGTCAAAAGCGGTTATGAGTTAAGCCAATTTGATGATGCGTTTAAGCGTTACATCCCTGATGCAGGGATTCAAAACGTAACAACGTTACAACCCACGCCACACAAGGCTTACAGCGAAAATCAAAGCGTTACACAAAAGAATGATGTAACGTTTCAAAAACCGCTCAAACCMACGCCACACAAGGGTTGTAACGATGTAACGTTTCAAAATGGGGTAACAGGGGGTGAACAGCATTGTAACGAGGTAACAACACCAAAAAAACAGGTAAAGGCTAAAGCATCACCGCCTAAAGAAGTGATAGACACAAAGACGCTTGATATGTTCGGGGGTGGGATATGAGTATGCAAAAAGCACTACACATAATTCAGTTGGCGAAGTCGCACCAGTGCAGATTGTTTATCGCTCCCCCTAATCAGTTGAGATGGGAAAGTCCTGTCATGCCACCTGATGAACTACTGGAGGAGTTGAGAGCCAACAAACCCATTTTGATTGAGTACCTGAAACATACAAGCCGTGACCTATCAATGTTGGTTAAACGTGCGCTAGATGGCTACCATTGGCTACTAGACCGCAAGCGCACCCATTACCGCTATAACGGTGTACCTATTGTGACCGCACGTATAGCAGCAACCGAATGGAGGGAAACAGTTAAGAGCGTGTTAAAGGTCAATGATGCTGAGTTGCATATCATTGAGAGATTGCTCATTCAAAGCGAGCAGCTTGTATATTTTGACCATGCAAAAACATTGCTCACTACCCCCGACCAACTAGAGCAGGACTATATGCCCGATGACAACACAGGGGCAGCATTTAATGCTTGGTTATCTATGCCATGCGAATTTATACACAGTTGAGAATTGAACAATGCCAAATGTGAACAAAGCAATCGTGATGGGTGTGTTAGGTCGTGACCCTGAAACTAAGAATTTCCCTAACGGCGGTAGCGTTACCAATTTTAGCGTTGCAACTACCGACCACTGGAAAGACAAGACCACTGGAGAGCGCAAAGAGGCTACAGAATGGCACAGAATTAGCACCAACAACCGATTGGGAGAGATTGCTAGTAAGTACCTCAAGAAAGGCAGCAAGGTTTATATCGAGGGCAGCTTGAGAACAAGGAAGTGGAAAGACCAAAGCGGTGCAGATCGGGAAGTCACAGAGATAAAAGCCGATGTTCTGCAATTGCTGTGATGCACTTCACTTTCCGACCAACTGCAAAGCAAGTGAGCAGTAAACTGTTTTATAATTGATGTAGAAAAATCGCTGTAGTTTTTAGTTTTGCCCATACTCCCCAGTATGGGTATTTTTTTGGCTGTAATTCAGTATTCAAGTATTACTTGATAACTGGGCATCTTAGACCGCATTAGATCGGCAAAGTCTAATTAGACAAAACCTAGACCTTGATTGCCAACCTAAATCATTAGTGAAATCTCTTATTGAAAAACACTGTAAAATGACTAAAACACAGAGTACATAAGGCATTGAGCCTGATTTAATACCTATCAATTAAAGCGAGGTTATCAATGGAAAAAACACACGGTCAAATTGAAGATTGCTTGAGCTTGGACAGCCGAGTCATGGCTCGATATAAGGTATTTGATGGTGGAGGAAGTAACTCATGGGCATGGCGAAAAGGCAAATCTCAAGAAGTATTTTCATCTATAACATATCACTACGATAACGGCGGTTTAGTATTAAGCTACACATGCAACGAGCAGCAGCACCGCTATTTAGTGGATGTTGTCACTACACCATGCAACTACGGTGGCAAACGCTATTGGTTTAATTGCCCAAAGTGTTCTAAGCGAGTTGCAAAGCTATACCTACGCAATTCAATGTTTTTCTGTAGAACTTGCCACAAACTGAACTACAGCACACAGCAGAGTTGCAAGCTAGAAAGCACCCGAGTTGGTATGTATAAAATCAGGAATAAACTCAACTGGCAGTATGACACCGCATTTATGAAGTCGTGGCATAAGTTGAAGCCTAAAGGGATGCACCATTCAACCTATAACAGATTGGTACAGAGGCATGACGAACTAGAGCGAAAGTCAGAGCAATATTGCATTGCAAACTTTCATGCCTTTATGAATAGACATGGTTTAAAACCATCATGGGATTAAACAGGACTTGCACAGTAGTCCGCAAAACTAACATTTACTAACAGCATGACAGCGCAATTTTGCATTTCGCAACAACTACGCGCGCGCACGCGAGGGATTAAACAGTCGTGTGGTTTAGTGGCTTAAAATCCCAATAGAGTTACAGTGTGATTATTCGGGCGGTTTACTGCTACAAATAGCCTGAACATAGGACTATCCCCCAGTGGTCAAGATGACCATACCTGAGCCACCAGTAAAGTGAGCAGCTTAAATATTTAGTTTTTCGTTCCATCAAAAAGAGGAGCGAAAAAAAACACAGCAAACAATTGTTGAAGTGCTAGAGAATCAAGAAAAACGCGCGCGTGCGAGCGAGTTTAAATCCTGAGTTGGACTCCCCTTTCCCCCACCAAACCCGACAAGAAAACAGCCTAGCAACATATAATTTGTACACTGTGGTGTACACTGGGATTTTTATATAAATTTTAGTTTATACAAAACATATACTTATTAAATTTGTTCAATTGACGCCACCCCACCAAATTCATAAATTTATATCACTTCATTTAGCGATATATAAGACGTAAAGGCTTGAACTGTAATGGTTTAAGCCTTTTTTCTTGCCTATATATAACTGATCTTAACTTTATATAGTATTGCTCGCCGTGTATCCCTACGTGTATCCTTGAAGAAAAATTGAAACCGCAGGGATACAAGGAAATGAAAAGAGAAGAAATAAAACGCCGTCCTTTATCTGATACTGCTCTTGCAAACCTTGAACCTGAATCAAAAGAATATCGAGAGCTAGACGGTAAAGGCTTATATTTCCGTGTCAAACCTGATGGAAATAAATCTTGGCAATTAAGATATAAAAAGCCTGATGGTAAATGGTCGTGGTTAGGTATTGGTGGCTATCCTGAAATAAGTGGGCAACTAGCACGAAAAAAGGCACAAGAACTCATTACGGATATTAGTAAAGGTGAAAATCCTATCATCACCAAACAGGAACGAAAGCGGAAAGAACTTGAAGATAACAATGCCACTTTTGAAGTATCGGCAAAGGAATGGTTAGATACCAAACAAAATAGATGGGTCGCTGACACTATGACTCGAAATAAGGGAGCATTAGAAAAACATATCTACCCTGTTTTTGGTAAACGCCTATATACCTCTATCCGTCCGATTGAATGGATGAATCATTTAAAAGGGATACAACAAGAACATAAGATTTATGAACAAGTGAACCGCATCCGTGCTATGTGTCGTGACATTTACGATTTTGCAAAGGTCACTGGACCTATGGACTACAACCCACTTGAAGTCATACAAATTGTCTGCAACAAGGCAAAAAACAAAATATGTTGCCTGTGAGCAAACTTGAGTTACCCCCACGGTTAAGAGCTATATTTTTCTAGCTAACTGTATAGATTTAATTGTGAACCATAAATATAAACGGCCGCTAATTATTCCTGCAGCTTTGTTGCTGGCAAGTCATTGCAAATGAGTCTCATTTATATATACTTTACACACTTTTTTGAGCCTAGTCGGCAATCCTGTTCCTCACTGAATCGTCGCTCTTTTTTTGCCTTTCATGTTTTTATATTACTTAGGTATACGTATGTTTGCTTTCTCCCCACGTAAAAATTTAATTACTGTTGAAATTTTAAAACATAGTAGCTGCTTAATTTTATCCTTCATCCCGATGATGTCTTGGGCAGAAGCAACCGTGATTCAACCGCAACAACTAGAAACGATTAAAGTTCAGGCTGAAGCAGACTCAAGTTATATCGCAACACAAACGGCGTCGACCCTCAGAGGCAAACAAAAAAATCTAGAAAGCCCCCAAACTGTTAACGTTGTATCTAAGCAATACATGAAAGATTATTTACCTGCGAACTTGGACAATGCACTGACTCAAGTCAGCGGCATTACACAGGGTAATACTTTAGGGGGCACACAAGACACGGTCATGAAACGCGGCTTTGGTGATAACCGTGACGGTTCAATTACCGTAAATGGTATGCCTATTGTGCAAGGCCGAACCATGAATGCGGCAGTTGAACAAGTTGAAGTATTAAAAGGTCCTTCTTCATTGCTCTATGGCATTATGGACCCGGGTGGTGTAATCAATGTTATTACAAAAAAACCTGAGACGACTCAGAAAACTGAACTTTCCGTTTACGGTTCAAGCTATGCAGCAGGTAAAAAATGGCTTAGGTGCAAGCATAGATACTACGGGTGCAATTGGTGACAGTAATTTTGCTTATCGCTTTATTGCAGATCATTCCGATGCAGACTACTGGCGTAATTTTGGTAATCTCAAACAGACTTTAATTGCTCCATCTGTCGCATGGGATAATGGTCAAACTAAAGTGAACCTGAGTTATCAATATCGTCACTTTGATGTACCTTTTGACCGCTCTACCGTTTTTGACCCAAAAACCAATAAAGCCCTACCGATCTCTAAATATCAACGTCTAGATGAAGCATTTAACCAAATGAAAGGCGAAGATCATTTGGCTCAATTGTTAGTTGACCACCAGATTAATGACAACTGGTCAGCTCACTTAGGCTATACCTACAACTACGAAACTTATGATGCTAACCAGTTACGCATAACCAAATTAGATACTACCAATCACACCGTGACACGCCGTACCGATGCGACTTTAAATGCTCAGAGTGAAGATAGTAATGCTCAAGCCTACATCAATGGTTCAACCCATCTGTTTGGTTTAAAGCATGATATTCAACTTGGTTCAGACATCGAATACCGTAAATATTTCCGTCCAGATATGGTTCGTGGCAGCAGCTCAACATTAGATTATTTAAATCCAAGTTATGCAACTGTTGAAGCATCTCAAAATGTGGTCGCGTCAGATAGTGACCAAACCGATAAACTGCATACCTTTGGTTTTTATGTGCAAGATGCAATTCACTTAAATGAAAAATGGATTGCTGTACTGGGTGGACGTTACCTGAACTATCAACAGAATGCTGGTCGTGGCAGACCGTTTAAAGAGAACACCAACACTAACGATGATGCTTGGCTTCCACATGCAGGTTTAGTCTATAAATGGAATGATCAGCTTTCATTCTATGGCAGTTATACTGAGTCACTTAAACCGAACTCTACAATCGCTCCCTTGGGCAATGCGGTTATTGACTCTGATGTTCAACCTGAACAAGCCAAGTCTTATGAAGTTGGCGCGAAATATGAGTTAAATGACCGTATTAAAGCCAACTTTGCCCTCTATGATATTAAAAAGCGTAATGTCTTAGCTAAAGTGACGAACTCATCGACCAATGAAGTCGAATTGCATACGACAGGTGCAGTGCGTTCTAAAGGTGCGGAACTTGACCTGACAGGACGTGTAACCGATCAGCTTGATGCGACCCTGACCTATGCCTATACAGATGCGAAAGTAACTGAAGATGAAACTGGCCTTGAAGGCAATCGCCTAATGAATGTGGCAAAAAATACTGCATCTTTGGCACTAGCGTATGAGTATGGCGAACTTTACAACGGTAATTTACGTTTCGGTATAAGCGGTAACTATGTAGGCAAACGTGCTGGCGATTCGGAAAATACCTTTGACCTGCCTGATTATGCGCTTGCCAATGCCTTTGTCAGTTATGACACGACCATTGCTAAACAAGCGGTCACTTTCCAATTTAATTTAAATAATATCTTAGACTGATCCTAGACAGTATCGTGGACAACCAGCCCCTCTAAACTTTTAATATATTTCTGTTCAAAGGCTTCTGGACTTAACCAGCCGTTTGCAGAATGTCTTCTGACTCGATTGTAATAAATTTCAATATAGTCAAACAAGACAGCATTCGCTTCTTTTCGAGTCGAAAACACACTGCCATGTACCACATGACCTTTTAATGTATGAAAGAAGCTTTCAGTCACTGCATTATCCCAACAGTTTCCACGTCTAGACATACTCTGAGTACAATCATTTTTCAGTAACAGCGCTCTAAAATC
>NZ_MKQS01000030.1 GCF_001758345.1 Acinetobacter towneri | reverse complement strand
ATCTCACCATCATCGCTCAGCACGGTCTTACTGGAATAACCGTTACGAGCATTTGAACCGTTCTTACGAGCATTCTTTTCATGTCCGAGATGTTCGGTAAGTTCGACATTGAGAGCCGTTTCAACAGTGAGTTTAGTCAACAATCGGGTGAATTGATTGAGATCGTCTTCTGTTTTGATTCCTTTAGCAAATTCTGCTGCAAGGTCTTTTAGTTTTTGTTCGTTCATCATGTTGCCTGACTCCGTTGTGAATATGAACATAGCAAATTCAGGCAATTACACAATTTAATTTACAGTCTCCGAATTCAGCCCAATTTAAGGTGTTACTAGGTAAGTGCTCGACTTAACTGCGTACATCTGTTGAGGACTGTTACATTTGCATACATCTCATTGAGTTCGCTATCATAATGCCTTGCACTGAGATTATCTCCTAAGTATTTGATACAATGTATCTTTGTTTCAACTAAGTGCGCCGATGATACCCTGTCCATTTTCCATAGGGTCCTACCTGAGAAGAATTGCTTCGTATGATTAACTGTGCGAAGTCATTTATTTCGCTCTAGCGAGCAGCTCTTTGTATCTTTCCATGTGGCATGCGTTTCCATTCTCCCTTACCTAGAAACTTTAAGCCTGTAAAGTCCTTGCGTATATGCAGCCCATCGCTACTTTTTTGGTAGCTGATTGCAATATCAATATACTTTTGTCTTCTACAAAGCATGCTGTAATCTGGCGATGTCCTATTTAATTCGCAAAAATTTAAGCAGACTTATTACCAATCCAGTAAGCACAGGTAAAGACAGACCCAATAAGGATTAAATCATTAAGCAGCATTGGAGAGTGCGTTAGTGAAGGTTTGATTTCATCCTTATTTGCCTTTTGATGGCGCATATTCATGCGTAGCAGGATCGAACCCAATGCAATACTTCCCCGATGAATCAGTGCTCGGTTATATGAAGACCAATAGGATGCAGGATAAATTTTAGGTAGAGGCTTATTTATTTGAAAAAATTATATTGCTGAAACAGCTTTTATAGATAGGCTTGTGAAACACAGACAAATAGTATGAAGTCGCTGATATTATGCGACTCCATACTGATGACAGATCAGTCTTCTAAGACTACTTCTAGTAGCTCCTCACTTGGGGCAAAGTAATATGCGCCATCCATGGCAGTCACAAAGTGCAATAAACGGTCATGGATGCCATCACCTGAAGTACCAAACATACGTTCTAACATGGCATCAATAATGCTCAAATCTTTGGTATAGGCAATAAAGAATAAACCCTGATCGCCCTTGCCATCACCATAAGGTAAAGAGTGGCGCAAAATTTCCATTTCATCGCCTGCATCATCTTCAACGACTGTACGTGAAACGTGCGAATTTTCAGGTTGAACCTCGTCATCCAACTCAATAGATTCAAGTTTGGTACGACCAATCACGTGTTCCTGAGCATCGACTTTGAGCTTTTTCCATTTTTCTAAATCATGGCAATAACGCTGTGCAAAAATAAATGCGCCATCGGCAAACACACCTGCATCTTCACCTAAAAGTGCCACTTCAGCACGATCATCAGGGAATTGCGGGTTTTCAGTACCATCAATAAAGCCTGTCATGTCACGTCCATCAAAATAACGGAAGCAAACACGTTCATCTAAAACCTCAACTTTATCTTGAATACCATCAAAAAAGGCCTGACTTAGTGCGAAACAAATATCTGCACGGGCACTGGCTAGGTGAATAATCACATCGGCAGGCACTACAGGCATATTAAAGGAGCCATGAATCGGCTGTAATTGTTTAAAACCTTCAGGAGATTGGCTATAGAGTTGTGCCCAAAGTTCAGGGCCAAAGGCCACCCCAGTTTTAATTTGTGCATGTGGATGTTGAGTGATTAAACGATCTCGTGTGCTAAAAAGGTCCGCCAATTTTTCTTTTAATTCAGCAATGCTTAAATCTTTTAAACGTAACACTAGAAAGCGAGCATGATCTGAAGGTAGTGGCAATATTACAGATTGGGCAGTCATGTATAGCTCCTGAAAAAATTGTTGTTTTCTATAGGGTTTACTTTATTGTGCCTGATTGCATGCAGGCTTAATACCCTTCTTGGGATTTTATTCAACGGTTTTTGCCATGATATTAAGTGAAATATCATATAATGCGCTATCTTTCATAAAACTGTTTTCTATGTCTTATCAAGTTTGGATAGCATTCATGTTGGCGTGCTGGGTGATTAGTGTTTCCCCTGGTGCAGGTGCAATTGCATCGATGTCGAGTGGTTTGAACTATGGTTTTCGACATGGCTACTGGAATGCCATTGGTTTGCAGTTGGCATTATTGCTGCAAATTGCAATTGTCGCTGCGGGGGCAGGGGTTTTGTTTGCCACTACGCCTTGGGCATTTTTGATTGTGAAATGGTTTGGGGTAGCATATTTATTGTATTTGGCTTATTTGCAGTGGGCAGCACCTACTCAGTCCATTGAAATTCAACATGAATTGACCCGAAAATCTGCTGGAAAACTGGTGATGTACGGCTTTCTGGTCAACATGAGCAATCCAAAAGCGATTGTGTTTTTATTGGCAGTTTTGCCACAGTTTTTAGATTTGTCGAAACCGCAATGGATTCAGTATCTGATTATGGCAGCAACTATGATCAGTATTGATTTGATTGTGATGGCAGGATACACAGGTTTGGCTGCCAAAGTTTTGCGTTTGTTAAGATCGCCTCGGCAGCAAAAAATGATGAATCGTACTTTTGCGACCTTATTTGCGGGTGCTGCATTTTTGTTAAGTTTGGTGCATCAGTGATAAAGTAAGTAATTGAAATAATTGTTATTGATAACTAGAATGGTTATTGGCCAGTTAGGATTGCTACTTACCCATCGCAACTGGTTTTAAAACGAAATTAAGTAGCAATAGTCTGAGCGTTGCGTACCTAACTCATCAAGAGACCCGCAACAGTTTTTTAAGGAGTGATAATATGTCACAACTGAAGAAAGCAAGCTCAGCGGGTTTAATTCTTGGGTTTACTCCAATGTTTGATACATTGGTGGTTTATTTTGATCCGAGTTTGGCATACGTGATGACTTGTTTATTTATAGTCAGTATTTGTGCTGTTCAAAACTAAGCTGACGGCTGCTGAAAGGCAGCTCTTTGAATATTATTACCCAAAAAATTATTTACAAAGATTGATGCTAATGTATTAATCGGAATAATGGTATATATCCAAAAACCATGCAATCGCATGGCATCCATTTAGCTCATTGGCTTAAGCCATCGTTCTGACTTTTTGAATGCTAAAAATCACAGCAAAAATCACTGCCATCGTCATCACAATACTTAAACCTGTCGAAATATTTAAGCCCGCACTTGACCATAAACCTACGCTGACTGCAATTTGCGCCACAATAAATGCCCAAATCACCATTTGTTTAGGCGAGTGTGCCAATAAACGTGCGGTTAAAGCAGGAATCACCAACAATGCGCCCATCAATAAAGAGCCGACTGCACGTAAAGCCAATACCGTAAATAATGCCAACAACAACATAAAAATCAGGCGTTGCCATTGTGCATTCACGCCTTCACTGACCGCAATATCAGGGTCAATTGCAATTTGAATTTGTGTCTGCCAAAATTTATACAGCACCGCTAAAGCAACAATAATCACTAGGGCAAATACAGGTAAATCTGCCCATGAAATGGTGAGTAAATCGCCAAATAAATAGCTCAGCAATTCAGGACGCAAACTTGGAATATGCTGAATAAAGAGCAACCCTGAACAGAGCAAGGTTGCAGAGCAGAGCGCCAATAATGCATCACTTGGCAACCGTGGATCATGTAAAATCCACAAAACACCCACCAATAATAATGCCAAGAATGTCACGCCCATCCACAGAGGCAAACTCAACGCCCCTGCAATCGCCACACCCAATAACGTACCATGTGCCATCGTATCGGCAAAAAAGGACATGCGTCGCCACAGCATTAAACAGCCCAGTGGGGCTGTCAAAAATACCAACAAACTGCCCATGATCCATGCAGGTAACAGCAATTGTAGCCAATCCATCATGGGTTAAGCTTCCGGTTCAGGGTGAATATGAGGACGTGAATCATGCTGACAAGGCTCGGCATGATCTCCATGTGCACAGTGTTCATGGTGATGTTGATAAAACACCCGATTGGTTCCAAAAATAGCTTGATATTCAGGATGTTGTTGTACATTCTCGGGCAAACCGCTGCAGCAAATATGTTTGTTTAAACAGACCACACGGTGCGTACCTTGCATGACCCATTGCAAATCATGCGACACCATCAACACCGCACAGCCATATTTGTGCGGTAAGTTGCGCACATAGTCATACAGTTCAGCTTCGGACTGAATATCCAGTCCTTGCATCGGCTCATCCAGTACCAAAACATCGGGTTGACGCAATAAAGCACGTGCCAGTAAAACCCGCTGTCGCTCACCACCAGACAGTTGTTGTACTTTCGAATCTTGCAGTTTGGCAATCCCAGTATCGCGGATAATTTCTGCTTTAATTGCGTCTGGGCATTTTTCTAAAGCCAGTAAATCTTTCACTCTTAAAGGCAAGCTGTGAGAAGGATTAAACTTTTGCGGTACATAAGAAAAGGTCAGTTTACGAGCATTTACTAGCTTGCCTGCATTCGGTTTGACAATACCAAGCAAGACTTTAATTAAAGTCGATTTTCCTGCGCCATTCGGACCAATGAGTGTGACAATTTCACCTGCATGCAATTCAAAATTGACATTTTTTAAAATATCGCGCTCATCTATTCGCACCTGAATATTGTGCAAGGCGATGAGTGGTGCAGTGGTTATTTGCTGTTGCACTGCTGACATTTTCCAGAAATCTCAATAATACTGTGATGCGGGCTAAAGCGGTCAGAGGCTGCCAATTGATCGAGTTGCTCTAATAAACCTTGCGCTGAAGCTTCTTTAACGACTTTACATTCCGTACAGATCAAAAACGCCGCTTGGTGTCCTTCGCGTGGATGACAACAAGGAATATAGGCATTGATAGAAGTCAAACGGTGAATGAGTCCTTTTTCCAGTAAAAAATCCAAAGTACGGTACACTGTTGGCGGTGCTGCAGGACGATCAGACTMACTTTTAATTTTCGCCAATAAATCATAAGCACCCATTGGTGCAGATGCCTTGAGAATGAGTTCCAGTACTTCTTTACGTAGCGGTGTTAAGCGAGCACCTGCTGCCGCGCATAAACTCTCAGCTTCGACAAGACGTTGATGAACATTGTGATGGTCGTGAACGCCATGTAATGCATTGTGATGCTCGTGCGAACATAAGCTCATAGCCACCCCAGTTGAACTTTAAAAGAAAAACGACAGTAAATCTTAGCATGAAGCGTAATCAGTTTCGATTATACATAGGTATTTTTATAAATTTGTTATACTATAACATTTATCGATTTTTCGTGATATGTTGCAATGTTTCGTTTATTTAGTTTCTGTTTATTGGTGTTGTGCAGTACTATCAGCATGGCGCAGGCTTTGGTGGTGTCTACACATCCTATCTATCTGATTGCCCAAAAAGTCACAAAAAATATCGAAACACCCACGTTATTACTGGCAGATCAAACAGGGCACGATGTATCACTCACGCCTGCACATCGAAAAATCATCCAAGATGCGGGTTTAATTATGTGGTTGGGTAAAGCGCATGAAGCGCCGCTAGAACGTGTATTACATCAAAATCCTAAAGCAATTGCTTTATTAGATACGGGCATTATGAAAACTTTGCCACAGCGTTCAGAACGTGGTTCAGCATTAAAACATACAATAGACAGCCATGTCTGGCTAGACCCAAATAATGCAGTGCGTATCGGTTTTTTTATTGCCGCACTGCGTTCTCAGCAAATGCCTGAACATCGCGATGCATACTGGAATAACGCACGTGCCTTCGCGCAGAGCTTGTTCAAAAGTGCAAGTAAATTTCAGACTCAAACCGCAGCACAGCCATATTGGGCTTATCACGATGCCTATCAATATTTAGAACGTGCCTTAAATTTAGAATTTGCAGGTTCATTGACCAATGATCCGCATATTGCCCCTACGGTTGCTCAAATCAAATATTTGAACGATCACCGTCCAAATCCAAAAATGTGCCTCCTTGCTGAAGGACATGCCAGTAAAAATCAGTATATGAAATTGAATCCAATTGTGTTTCAAAAGGTCGATGAAAGCATGCGCGGCGCAGATGATTTTGTGCAAGCGTGGCAGCAATTAGCCAAGCAAACCAAGGCTTGTGTATTAAATGCACGAAAATGATGCGTTTTTTAAGCAAAATTGAAATATGACAATTCCGAGACTAACATGCAAAAAATCACGACTAAGGTCGGGAAACGATTGCATGTTCAGGGGGCTAACTCTATAATGCCTGCGATAAAAAACGATCATCAGTTGAACTTGTCAAGCATTAATGCTGTGAGTGGATAAAAAAATGAGCCGAACTAGTCGCTTGATTGACCGACGATTAGCTAAAGCTTTGGTCTTCTTWCAAGCATTCATGATTCCAGTTTCAGCCCTGATAGCGTGGGTCTTGAAAGACTCAACGGCTGCCTTAAGCGCTGCACTTGGTGCGAGTGTTTGTTGGTTGGCAAGTTGTTATTTTTCATGGCAGTCGTTTCGAGCAGCAGGTGCACGAGCGTCCAGACAGGTTCTTTCGAACATGTATAGAGGAATGCTCGGTAAGTTTGCAATCGTGATCGTAGGATTCATTTTAATTTTAAGCAATGTACAGCCGTTATCCCCGGTGGCATTGTTTTGTGGTTTTATGCTCGTTCAAAGCATGTCGTGGGTTGCGCCATTTTGGGTGTCACGATTACAAAAACGAGTCTAAACGCAGCAAAAATTGAAAAGTTTTTCAGGAATAGGCGAGATATCAAGCAGCACGCGATGTTCGTTTATTCTATTAGTTTTTTTACATTGACCAGGTGTGATTTATGGCTGCTGAAGAACATGCCCTTACTTCGACCGAGTATATCAAGCATCACTTGACCAATATGACCTATGGCAAAATGCCAGACGGTTCATGGAAGTTGGCTGAGTCTGCTGAAGAAGCTCAACAGATGGGGTTCACTGCTATTCACTTGGATTCAATGGGTTGGTCTATTGGACTTGGTCTGATCTTCTGTTTGTTGTTCTGGATCGTGGCGAAAGCTGCAAATGCGGGCGTACCTAGCAAATTCCAGTCAGCAATTGAAGTGATTATCGAGTTTGTGGATTCTAGTGTACGTGATACCTTCCACGGGAAGTCTCGATTAATTGCACCCCTAGCATTAACTATTTTCGTGTGGATTTTCCTCATGAACTTGATGGACTTAATCCCTGTTGACTTTATTCCTTATGTAGCTCAACAGGCGATTGCTTCTATGCTGGGTGTAGATCCTCATCAGGTTTACTTTAAAATTGTTCCGACTACAGATCCAAACATTACCTTAGGTATGTCTATTTCTGTATTCTTCTTAATTATTTTCTATAGTATTCGTGAAAAAGGAATTGGCGGCTTCGTTGGTGAGTTAGCACTTAACCCATTTAACCCAAGTAATCCAGTTGCTAAAGTACTTTTAATTCCATTCAACTTATTGTTGGAATTGACTACTTTCTTGGCGCGACCAGTTTCATTGGCTCTACGACTATTCGGTAACATGTATGCGGGTGAGTTAATCTTCATTCTTATCGCGTTATTACCGTTCTGGATCCAGTGGGCATTGTCTGTGCCTTGGGCGATTTTCCACATTTTGATTATTACGCTACAAGCATTCATTTTCATGATGTTGACAATCGTGTACATGAGTATGGCAAGCGAAAAGCATTAATGGTACTGCCTAACTGTCAACCGATGGTTGGGCACACAATTTTTTAACTTAATTTGGTATAAAACCTAACCTCTGAGGAATTATCATGGAACTCACTTTAGGTCTAGTTGCAATTGCATCTGCTATCTTGATCGCTTTCGGTGCTTTAGGTACTGCGATTGGTTTTGGTCTTTTAGGCGGTCGCTTCCTTGAAGCTGTTGCTCGTCAACCAGAATTGGCTCCACAACTTCAAACTCGTATGTTCTTAATCGCGGGTCTTCTTGATGCTGTGCCTATGATCGGTGTTGGTATTGGCTTGTTCTTCATCTTCGCTAATCCATTTGTAGGTTAATCAGCTTAATTCCGAAATTCACTATTTGAGGAATTTGCAATGAATATCAACCTCACATTGTTTGGCCAAGCGATTGCATTTGCGATTTTCGTCGCATTCTGCATGAAGTTTGTATGGCCACCACTAATCAATGCGATTAGTGAGCGTCAGCGTCGTATTGCTGACGGCTTAAATGCAGCTGAAAAAGCCAAAGCTGACCTTGCCGATGCGCAAGCTCAAGTGAAAGCTGAATTAGATGCAGCTAAAGCACAAGCGGCTCAATTGATCGAACAAGCGAATCGTCGTGCAGCACAATTGGTAGAAGAAGCGCGTACCCAAGCATCTGCTGAAGGTGAGCGTATCCGTCAACAAGCGAAAGAAGCTGTTGATACAGAAATCAATTCTGCTCGCGAAGAATTACGTCAACAAGTAGCTGCGCTTGCAGTAACTGGTGCAGAGAAAATTCTTAGCCAGCAAGTTGACGCAGAAGCTCACAATGCCATGCTGACTCAGCTGGCTGCTAAACTTTAAGAGAGAGGCAGATTATGGCTGAACTCTTGACGTTGGCACGCCCATACGCTAAAGCAGCATTTGCTTACGCTTCTGAGCAAGGTGCAACTGACACTTGGTCAACAGCACTTAACTTGCTCAGTGCTGCGGTGCAAGACGAAGCATTTTCAGCTTACTTAAATCGCCCTGAGCTTACGCCTGCTGAGCAGGTGAGTATTTTTGCCAAAGTTTTAGGTGAAGACCAAACTGCAGCAGTGTCAAACTTTTTGACATTGCTTGCTGAAAATAACCGTTTGGCTTTACTTCCTGAAATTCAAGCAGAATACGAACAGCTCAAATCACAGAATAACAATACTGTGGATGTTGTGATTGAATCGGCATTCCCATTGACTTCTGTACAAGAACAAATTCTTGCTCAAGCGTTAGAAAAACGTTTCGCTGCAGCAGTAAATGTTTCTGTAGAAGTGAACCCAGCGTTAATTGCGGGTGTAGTTATTCGTGCAGGCGACCAAGTGATAGATGATTCTGCGCTTAACAAGCTTGAAAAAATGCGGACACGTCTTTTAGCTTAATTGCGAAGACTGAACTAATAAAAGATTGAGGTATAGCGCAATGCAACAACTGAATCCATCCGAGATCAGTGCGCTCATTAAACAGCGTATCGGCGATCTGGACACCAGCGCGACCGCTAAAAACGAAGGTACCATTGTTATGGTATCCGACGGTATTGTGCGCATTCACGGCCTTGCTGATGCAATGTACGGTGAAATGATCGAATTCGACGGCGGCTTATTTGGTATGGCACTGAACCTAGAACAGGATTCAGTGGGCGTCGTTGTTTTAGGTAACTACTTAAGCCTTCAAGAAGGTCAAAAAGCTCGTTGTACAGGTCGTGTATTAGAAGTTCCGGTTGGTCCTGAACTTCTTGGCCGTGTCGTAGACGCTTTGGGTAACCCGATTGATGGTAAAGGCCCTATTGATGCAAAACTTTCTGATGCTGTTGAAAAAGTAGCACCAGGCGTAATTTGGCGTCAATCAGTGGATCAACCTGTACAAACTGGTTATAAATCAGTAGATACAATGATCCCAGTAGGCCGTGGTCAACGTGAGTTGATCATTGGTGACCGTCAGACTGGTAAAACAGCTATGGCGATCGACRCGATCATCGCTCAGAAAAACTCTGGCATTAAATGTATCTACGTTGCAGTTGGTCAAAAACAATCAACTATCGCAAACGTAGTACGTAAGCTAGAAGAAACTGGGGCTATGGCGTATACAACTGTTGTAGCAGCAGCCGCAGCTGATCCAGCAGCAATGCTGTTCTTGGCTCCATACTCTGGCTGTACAATGGGTGAATACTTCCGTGACCGCGGTGAAGACGCTCTGATCATCTATGATGACTTGTCTAAACAAGCTGTTGCTTACCGTCAAATTTCATTGCTTCTTCGTCGTCCACCAGGTCGTGAAGCTTATCCAGGTGACGTATTCTATCTACATTCACGTCTACTTGAACGTGCTTCTCGTGTATCTGCTGACTACGTTGAGAAATTCACTAACGGTGAAGTTAAAGGCCAAACTGGTTCATTAACTGCATTGCCAATTATTGAAACTCAAGCAGGTGACGTATCTGCATTCGTACCAACCAACGTAATTTCGATTACTGACGGTCAGATCTTCCTTGAAACATCATTGTTCAACGCGGGTATTCGTCCTGCTGTGAACGCGGGTATCTCTGTATCTCGTGTTGGTGGTTCTGCGCAGACTAAAGTCATCAAGAAATTGTCTGGTGGTATCCGTACTGCACTTGCACAGTACCGTGAATTGGCAGCGTTTGCTCAGTTCGCTTCTGACCTTGACGAAGCAACTCGTAAACAGCTTGAACACGGTCAACGCGTAACTGAGTTGATGAAGCAAAAACAATATGCTCCATACTCAATCGCTGACCAAGCTGTATCAGTTTATGCATCTAACGAAGGCTACATGGCTGACGTAGAAGTGAAAAAAATCGTAGACTTTGACGCTGCGTTAATTGCTTACTTCCGTTCAGAACACGCTGCGTTAATGCAAAAAATTGACGAGACTGGTGCTTGGGATAAAGATATCGAAGCTGAATTCAAAGCTGGTATTGAAAAATTCAAAGCGACTCAAACTTACTAATTTAGCAACTTGCTAGATTGGTGTTGGTTTGGTTCACGGAATCAACCTTCGGAAGCCTGAAAGGGCTTTCGAATACTAGGTTAAGCGTAYGGCAAATTTAAAAGAAATTCGCGCCAAAGTAGCTAGTATCAAAAGCACGCAGAAAATTACTCGCGCGATGCAGATGGTAGCAGCTTCTAAGATGCGTCGTGCGCAAGAGCGCATGGCTCAAGGCCGTCCGTATGCCGAAAATATGCACCGTGTAATTGCTCATTTGGTACAAGCGAATCCTGAATATAAACACCGTTATATGGTTGAACGTCCTGTTAAGCGCGTTGGCTATATCATTGTGTCTTCAGATCGTGGCCTTGCTGGTGGTTTGAACATTAACCTGTTCAAGAAAGTGGTAAAACACGTTCAACAGCAACAAGAGCAGTCAATTGAAGTTCAATTTGCTTTGATTGGTCAAAAAGCGGTTTCGTTTTTTAAAAACTACGGCGGTAAAGTGCTTGGTGCGACCACTCAAGTGGGCGACACTCCAAGTCTTGAACAGTTAGCTGGTTCTGTACAAGTGATGTTGGATGCTTATGATAAAGGCGAGTTAGATCGTATTTATCTAGTGTCAAACGGCTTTGTCAATGCCATGACTCAAAATCAAAAAATCGAACAACTTGTACCTTTAGCAGCTGCTGAAGAAAACAAGACTCTTAACCGTCAATACGGTTGGGATTATATCTATGAACCAGAAGCTGAAGAGCTGTTAAATGGTTTGTTGGTTCGTTACATCGAGTCTATGGTTTATCAAGGTGTGATTGAAAACATCGCATGTGAACAGTCTGCGCGTATGGTTGCAATGAAAGCTGCAACAGATAATGCAGGTGAACTGATCAAGAGCCTACAACTTATTTATAACAAGCTGCGTCAAGCCGCGATTACTCAGGAAATTTCTGAAATCGTTGGTGGTGCCGCTGCCGTTTAACATTATTAGTTTGAATTGAGGAGACAGCAATGAGTGGCGGTCGTATCATTCAGATCATCGGCGCGGTTATCGACGTCGAGTTTGAACGCAACAGCGTTCCTAAGATCTATGACGCTCTCCAAGTTGACGGTACTGAAACTACATTAGAAGTTCAGCAACAACTTGGTGATGGCGTAGTTCGTACTATTGCAATGGGTTCTACTGAAGGCCTTAAGCGTGGTTTGAACGTAACTAACACTAACGCGCCAATCTCTGTACCAGTAGGTACAGCGACTCTTGGTCGTATCATGGACGTTCTTGGTCGCCCTATCGACGAAGCTGGTCCAGTTGCTACTGAAGAGCGTTTACCAATTCACCGTCAAGCGCCTTCTTATGCAGAACAAGCGGCTTCTACTGACCTTTTAGAAACTGGTATTAAAGTCATTGACTTACTTTGCCCGTTCGCGAAAGGTGGTAAAGTTGGTCTGTTCGGTGGTGCGGGTGTTGGTAAAACCGTAAACATGATGGAGTTGATCAACAACATCGCTAAAGCGCACTCAGGTTTATCTGTATTCGCTGGTGTTGGTGAGCGTACTCGTGAAGGTAACGACTTCTATCACGAAATGAAAGACTCTAACGTTCTAGACAAAGTAGCAATGGTCTACGGTCAGATGAACGAGCCACCAGGTAACCGTCTACGTGTAGCGTTGACTGGTCTGACTATGGCTGAGTACTTCCGTGATCAAAAAGATGAGAACGGTAAAGGTCGTGACGTATTATTGTTCGTAGACAACATCTACCGTTATACACTAGCAGGTACTGAAGTATCAGCACTTCTAGGTCGTATGCCATCTGCAGTAGGTTATCAGCCTACACTTGCAGAAGAGATGGGTGTTCTTCAAGAACGTATTACTTCAACTAAGTCTGGTTCGATTACATCTATTCAAGCTGTATATGTACCTGCTGATGACTTGACTGACCCATCACCTGCTACAACGTTCGCGCACTTAGACGCAACTGTAGTATTGAGCCGTGACATTGCATCTCAAGGTATTTACCCTGCGATCGATCCACTAGACTCAACTTCACGTCAGTTAGATCCATTAGTTGTTGGTACTGAGCATTACGAAATTGCTCGTTCAGTTCAAAACGTTCTTCAACGTTATAAAGAATTGAAAGACATTATCGCAATTCTTGGTATGGACGAATTGTCAGAAGAAGACAAACTTACTGTATACCGTGCACGTAAGATCCAACGTTTCTTCTCTCAACCGTTCCACGTAGCTGAAGTATTTACTGGCGCGCCTGGTAAACTTGTACCGCTTAAAGATACAATTCGTGGCTTTAAAGGTCTTCTAGCTGGTGAATACGATCATATCCCAGAACAAGCGTTCTATATGGTTGGTGGTATTGACGAAGTGATTGCTAAAGCCGAGAAACTTTAATTAGCAGCTCTAATTTAGGAGATTCTCATGGCGACTATGCAATGTGATGTTGTAAGTGTAAAAGAGTCTTTGTACTCGGGCACTGTGACTATGCTAATTGCAAAAGGTGCTGGCGGTGAACTCGGTATTATGCCGGGTCACGCACCACTGGTAACTTTGCTTCAGCCGGGTGCAATCCGCGTTCTGCTGGAAAATGGTACAGAAGAATTAATCTATGTATCTGGTGGCGTTCTAGAAGTTCAACCGCATGTTGTTACGATTCTTGCAGATACTGCAGTTCGTGCAGAAAACTTAGATGAAGCGGCAATTATTGAAGCGCGTAAACACGCTGAACAATTGTTGGCAAATCAAAAGAGCGATTTGGACTCTGCTGCTGCTTTGGCTGCTTTGGCAGAAACAGCTGCACAGTTGGAAACCATCCGCAAAATCAAAAACCGCGCAATGTAATTGCTGGTTTAAGATTGAAAGAAGCCACTCGAAAGAGTGGCTTTTTTTATGTTGTTTGGAATTGAAGCCTTATATTTGCTTAAGATGCTGTATTGGTGGTTTCAGTTGGCTGATTCGACTCACCTTGTAAAATCATCCCCGCCAGTTTTAGCATTTCAGCTTGAATATTTCCCATTTGCTGTTCCAGTTTTTTAAAGTCCACCTTGCTTAAATCGACTTGTCCATTTAAAAATGGCGAAGCCAAAACTTGCTGATTAGCCGTCAATAAATTTTGACGGATGGTATCAATTTCCTGTGTTTTTAAGTCTAGGCTGCTTAGTGTTTGATTAAAGCCTTGTAATTGCTGCTGTAATTCAATCGCTGCAATCTGTAATTGTTGTGGATCTTGTGCATCTACAGCGGTTTGCAACTCAGACTTGGTTTGATTCAGTTGTTCGACATATTGACCAGCTTTGAGCTGTAGATCAGCAACATCGCGCACAATGTAGAACATATTGCCACTGCTTAATGGGGTATTGGTTGTGTTTGCAGTGCTATTAGATTTTGTGCTGGAATCATCTTGGTCTGTTGTTTGTGTTTGCGGCATGTTCATTTGATCACAGGCGCTGAGTAGCAAGGCAGAACTCAATAGCATAAACGGAACTAGTGTCTTCGAAGATACATTTTTCATATTCATTTGATTTTGGTAGTCTATAAAAATGAATATAAAACGAAAATATGAATAAAAAACAGATTGTTGCAAACCGATAACAAATCTTAATTTTTGTCTAAATCAAAAATAGTGAATTTTAAATAAATGGCTATGTATTAAACATCTTTTATAAATGACAAATGATTATAAGTCATGCGTCGAATTGACATGGATAGTCCCTTCTCTTGCGCCATATATGGCTCAGGATGAGGAATATATTCCGCAAGAGGATAAGGGGGCTGAATTATTATGGACTTAAAGACTATATGAACTGTATTCACATACTGAATGAAAAAATCATTTAGCCAGTTCAGCCTCAATTGCTTCTACAATGCGTGGGTCATCTGCAGTTAAATCTGGGGCAAAACGCGCTACAACTTCACCTTGTTTATTCACCAAAAACTTTTCAAAGTTCCACAATACTTCAGGTGGTTCATTTGGGGTTAAGCCGTAATCAACCAAATCTTTCCACCATAGGCCTTCACCAATACGTTCAGGAATTGCTTGCGTTAAAGCCGTGTAGAGAGGATGTTTTTCTGCACCCACGACTGGAATTTTAGCAAACAATGGAAAACTCACCTGATAATTCAGTGAGCAAAATTCCTGAATTTCTGTATCGCTGCCCGGTTCTTGTGCCAAGAAATCATTCGATGGAAAGGCTAAAATTTCTAAGCCTTGTGCCTGTTTTGCTGCGTAGAGTTGCTGTAAGCCTTCGTATTGCGGGGTTAAGCCACATTTTGATGCCACGTTCACGATCAACAACACTTTTCCTGCATATTGATTTAATGTGGTTTCCGTACCCTGATTGGTTTTTACTGCAATGTCATAAACTGAAGTGCGCATAGTTGCTTCCTAGAATCTGTATTTTACCGCTACTGTTGTAACTGTAATTTTTGGGTACAGCAAGTTTTATAGCAAAGAAATTTACGACACTGATGGAATCCCGCATAGCCGTGATATTGCGCAGAAAAATGTAATTCGTATCTGCATTTTATTTTATTGATGGATAAATCGAGCGAAAAGTGCCATAAATAGACACTGGGTTTTTAGCACTTTGCATCACAAGTCAGTTATAGAAAAGGGTTTCACAGCAGGTATGCTGTTTGGTACAACAAGGATGATGAATACATGATACGGTCAGATAAAGGCGTATTTTGGGCAATTTTATTGCCATTGATTGCGGTATTGATTTGGTCTTTAAATATTGCAGTAACGAGGTATGTGGCGGAGTATATTTCACCCGTCAGTATCAGTTTTTATCGCTGGTTGATTGCTTTTCTGATTTTAACCCCGTGGATATTGCCCAAAGTTTGGCAGCAGCGTGAGTTGATTCGTCCACATTTGAAACAGTTGGCAGTGCTTAGTGCTTTTGGTTTGGTGCTGTATCAAGGTCTAAGCTATACCGCAGCCAATTACACCACTGCAACCAATATGGGCATTATTAATGCGTTTATTCCCATGTTTACGGTTTTGGTTTCATTGCTGATCTTAAAAGACATTCCGACACGATTTGCGGTTTTGGGCTGCATTATTTCATTTTCGGGTTTGTTGTATGTGATTGCACAAGGAGATTTGCGTCAACTCATTCAGCTGACAGGACATGCGGGCGATATGCTCATGGTTTTGGCGGTATTTTTTTACGCCTTTTATGGGGTGTTTTTAAAGAAATGGAATTTAAAATTGCCGCTCATGCTGAGTCTTTATGTGCAAATTATATTCGCCTTACTTTACCATCTGCCATTTATTTTGTGGTTCGGCTTGGATCATTTAAATAGCCAAAATGGTTTAAGTGTGCTGTATGCAGGTATATTTCCTTCAATTATTGCACCTTTGGTATGGATGTTGGCCGTTCAATATTTAGGGCCAAATCGCACCAGTATTTTTATGAATTTGATGCCTGTTTTCACGGCTATCATTGCATATTTTTGGTTGGCAGAAGTGTGGGGGAGTTATCACAGTATCGGTGGATTGATTATTTTAACGGGTATTGTGTTGGCACAAATGAAAGCACGCGTACACATTCAAGCAAAAAGTTGAGTTTAATTGGTGTTTTTTTGATCACATAAAGGTGTATTTAAAATGCCTTTTATTCAAAATTTATACAGTATTGAGTGTTATGAATTATGACAGTTTTTTTAATTTTTCTAAAATAATTGTAAAAATAGTAAGATAATTTAAATTGTTAAGAAAAAAAGATGAATCTTTCATTGAATATTTGTCTTGGATTAATAGGAAAAATCTATTTGTATAGTCGACTAAATTACTCCATAATTCACGTACTGAAAATGATCCACTGTATTCAATAATCAGTGAAATATCATTTGCAGCAAGATTTTCAAACCCTCTGGATGTGCTTTTATACACATCCTTTTTATGCTCAACCATCCCTATATGGTTGAGCTTTTTTTTATCTAAAATTTGTCTAAAGCTAGGCGCGAATCACTGCCCCACTCTCTGCATCTAAAATACGGCTAGGTTGCTGGCTTAAACCCAAATCACCATTTAAGTAGTGCAATTGTTGATGGAAATATTGCGTTGTCTCTTGCAAAGAGCGTGCAGGGGCAAGTCCCGCAGGATTGGCACTGGTCGATACAATAAAGCCATCAAAGGCATGGCATAACGCGATACATAAAGGATGATTGGTTACGCGCACCGCKACTTTGGGGTGTTGACCTGTAATCCACTCTGGAATTGCGGCTGTGCTGGGTAATAGCCAGGTGGTTGCTCGATCTGTGGGATAAGTATTCGTCCATGACGCAATTACGCGATCTCGCATTTCGGGGTTTAAATCCTGCAGCAAATGCTCTACTTGTGACAGATGTCCTGCCAGTAAAATCACACCTTTTTCAATCGGACGCTGTTTCAGACGCAAAATTTCCAAAAATGCCTGTTGATTATATGGATCACATCCCAATCCCCAAACCGCCTCTGTAGGATAGGCCAGTACCTGTCCTTGTTGTAGACATGCAGCGGCTTCGGTGACAGAAGTTGTAATCATGGGAGTTTTACCTAAACAGAAACGTGAAATAGGCGCTTATTGTGAACCTTATTTGAGTGGACGACAACGCAGATATAAACCTGATTGTTGTAAACAGAAGCCCATGAGTTCCAGTTCCATTAATGCGCTGGTGAGTGTGGCAATATCTAAATTCAGTTGCTGTGCCAAGTGATCGATGCTTTGTCCGACCCAATCCAGTTGTTGATACAGTGCCAATAAATGCTCGGGAATATGCGGTGTACTTGTATCTGCTGTTTTTGTTGTGGTGGTTTGAAGTATTGCTTCAGTCGGTGGTGTAGATAATTTTGCTTTTGTTGAAGCTGCTGTAGTCTGATTTTGGCTTGATGCTATTTGGTTTTGTTGATATTGCCATTGGGTGGGTAGGGCTAAATCTTCAATCACTTGTTCAGGATGATCCACTAAAATTGCACCTTCACGAATCAATTGGTGGCAACCTTGATGAAATTCACTGTAAATATGTCCTGGAATGGCAAAAATTAATTTGCCTTGCTCTGCTGCCAGTTTCGCGGTAATCAGCGAGCCACTATTTAAACTGGCTTCAGCAACAATCACGCCTAAACTTAGTCCACTGACAATACGGTTACGTCGTGGAAAATGTTGCTGTAAGGGCTTAGTCTGTGGTAAAAACTCCGTAATCACGGCACCACCAGATTCTACAATTTTTTGGCGCAGGCTGTGATGTGCATTTGGATAAGTGCTGTCCAAACCTGTGCCCATGACTGCAATGGTACGTTGATGTTGCAAAGCACCTTGATGTGCGGCTTCATCAATACCTTGTGCCAAACCACTATTGATAAAGAACCCTTGTTCACCTAAATAATAAGCAAAATCATAAGCCACTTGCCGACCATGCGGGCTGGCTTTGCGACTGCCGACAATCGCAATTTGCGCTTGCAACAAAGCCTGTGCATTGCCTTGCCCAAATAAAATGGGTGGCTTGTTGGAATAGGGTCGTAACTGATTGGGATAGTCCGCATCGTCCAAAGTTAGAATAAAATCGCACTGCTGTTGCAGTTGATTCAGACATTGTTCAAAGGCGAGTTGCCCTGTTGGGCTGAGATATTCTTTGGCGCGTTGTAGATGGTTGGCATGAATGCGCACATCTGACCATGTGAGGAGGTGTTCGGGCTGCACTGCGGCAGCCACGGAACCATAATGTTGTACGAGTTTGGAAAAACTAGACAGTGAATGTTGAACCAAATACCACAACAAAATGTAGTTGATTTGCTGTGGGCTGAATGAATTCAACATCACCATCTTAAACCGTTTTAGTCGTCCATTCGTGGTGCTTGTAAGCTCGCACCGACTTTAATTGGTAATTCACTGTCTAAAACATAGGCATAGCTAATGTGGTCAAAGCTCTTGAAGACCATGATATTGCCAATACGTTCGCCTGGAAGCTGAACACGTTCTTTGGTTTTCGGGTCGGTGACCACTTCGCCTTTTTGCGCTACGCTAAACACATGACCAGATTGCACGCCATGTAATGTACCGCGATCAATTGCCACAACACTGTGTTTTGCTGCAGTACCAATCGAACCCATCACACGTAGCACCTGACCACCTGTGCTGACATTTTCAGCATGCGTTGGGTAGAACAAGGTTGGCAGCATTGGGTCATAAATTGGTAAGACGCGATCACCACGACGCACTTCGGCATTGTAGGTATCGGTCAATTCAAGTGTGGTGATGTCATTTTCACCACGTACTGCAATACCTGCAGCAACTTGAGTGAGTTCAATCCCTGCATTGAATTTTTGACCATTGGCATCGGTCAGCATGTACGGTTCGCCTTCACGATATACACCGTAGCGTTGACCTACTTCCAGACCTGCACCACGCGCATACACACTTTGACCTTTAGCGGCTAAAACACGTTGATCAGAAGTACCCAAAATATACGGTGTACCTTGTAACGCATCTGCGGCAATAATGCTGCTGCGCTCTAACCAGTGTTTGATATAGTCAAGTGGAATCACAGGAATGGTATTATTTAAAGATTCCACGCGAATTTGCGGCTGTAAATTGGTGCTCTTGCCTGCATAACGACGGATAATACCTTCACAGCCATCGCCTTCATCTTTACCAATAATTGGACGACCTTCATAGGTACACATTAATAAACGGTCACCCGGGAAAATCCAGTGAGGATTTTTTACGTGACGGTTACTTGCCCAAATTTCAGGCCAACGTAATGGATTGTTCAGGAATTTTTTGGAAATATCCCATAAGGTATCGCCTTTTTTTACCACATACACATTTGGTGCGCTGGCTTTTAAGGCAGGCGGATTGATGTTTCGTGCAGGTGCTGCTTCAGCCACACTGATCGCACCAAGTCCCACTGTGAGACATACCGCGAGTGCTAAAACTTGCTTTTTAAACCCCAAGACACGAAAAGAGGATGTGTCTGTCAAAACCTTTTTCATTATCATAATTCCTAAAATTATGTATGTAGTTGCGTTATAATAACGATCTTACACACATTTTTTTGATGAAGCATTCCTTCATTCGGTTTTTTGATCAATGGCATAAGTGAGGATGTCCCATGGCCTTATTACCTATTTTAAGTTTCCCGGATCCCCGTCTGCGTACCATTGCAAAACCAGTCGAAGAAGTCACCGACGAGATTCGTCAGCTTGCAGCAGATATGTTTGAAACGATGTATGCCGCACCCGGAATTGGTCTGGCTGCAACGCAGGTCGATCATCATATTCAGCTGATAGTCATGGATTTATCTGAAAATAAAGATCAACCCATGGTCTTCATTAACCCCAAAGTTACCCCATTGACTGAAGAGACCCAACCGTATGAAGAAGGGTGTTTGTCAGTGCCTCAAATATACGACAAAGTTGAGCGTCCGTCACGCGTAAAAATTGAAGCGATTAACCTTGAGGGTCAATCCTTTACGCTAGAAGCGGATGAACTTCTCGCTGTTTGTATTCAACATGAAATGGATCACTTAAATGGCAAATTATTTGTCGATTATTTATCGCCGCTCAAACGTCAGCGCGCCCGTGAAAAAGTCGAAAAAATAGTGCGTCAGCGCCAGAAAGAAAAAGTCGCGGTTAAGCGTTAAAACGTAGACCAATCAAGAAGGCTTGAGGCACAAGTTTAGACCAAAGCCCAAAAATCGGCCCAATTTCGATTAGGCTTTGTTATACTTGTGCCATACAAATTCAGGATAGATCGTTCGTTGTTGCGTAGTGGTTTACTGCTTTCATTTATTGCAGTTTTTTTACAGATTGCTGTATTTTTACAGCCTTTGCTGCCTGAGCAATATCAAGTTGCGCCAGTCTGTGAAACCATCACGCGTGCACTTTTATTGCCACACAAAACAATGGCTGCTGTGGATCATGATGTGCATAGCTCACATCTACATGCAGATCAACAACAAGTTACGACACAAAATGAACATCATCATCACGATGCTTCACATCAATGTCAGTACTGTACGGTATATGGCAATTTAGTCCTACCACCTGAATTAGAGCTGAAAGAAGTGCTTGATCGTATTCAAGTGCGTCTTTTGGCTTTCCAAAAACGTTTTCAACACGTTTGGTTTGCACTTCAGCAACTCTTTTTACTTCCGCAGGGACGTGCTCCACCTCACTTTGCATAAATTCAATGTTTTTCGGGTCTGCTTTGACCCTAACTGTATTTATGTTTTGAAGTGAGAAATAAAATGGCTCAGCCTAAATTTTTATTACAGCCCATTGCGGCTGCAGTTTGTGTTGCCTGCTATTCAGCAAGTGCGTTTGCCGATCAAAGTATGCTGTCTGCGAATACGCATAGTCTTGCGCCTATTGTTGCAACCGCACAACAGGGCAATGATGCCAATGGTTTGGTGGTTCATGCTAATCCAAAACAACCCATTCAGCCGATTCCAGCCACAGATGGTGCAGATTATTTACAAAGTATTGTCGGTTTTAGTGCAGTGAACAGTGGTGCAGGTACCAATGGTGATGTGACCTTCCGTGGCATGTTTGGTTCACGTATTAAAATTTTAACCGATGGTTCTGAAAACTTGGGCGCATGTCCTAGCCGTATGGATTCGCCAACCTCTTATATTTCACCAGAAAGTTTTGATGAAATTACCGTGATTAAAGGCCCGCAAACTGTGCAATATGCCAACACGGGTTCGGCAGCAACGGTATTGTTTGAGCGTAAGCCTGAACAATTTGGTAAAGGTCAAAACTATCGTGGGCAAGCCAGTGTTTTGATGGGTTCATTTGGTCGTTTGGATCATAATATTGAAGCAGCCGCGGGCGATGCGCAGAAATATATTCGTTTAAATGCTAACCGTTCTGTGGCTGATAGCTATAAAGATGGCAATGGTACAACTGTTCCTTCGGATTGGGAGCGTTGGAATGCCGATGTCGCTTTAGGTTGGACACCCGATGAAAATACTTGGCTTGAGCTGACAGGTGGTCGTGGTGATGCCGAAGTGGTTTATGCAGGCCGCATGATGGACGGTTCTGAATTTGATCGCGAAAGTTTGGGTTTACGTGTAGAAAAGAAAAACATCACCGATGTGATTAAGAAAATTGAAGCACAGGTGAACTATAGCTTTAATGATCACGTGATGGACAATTATAGTCTGCGTAAAGTGGGAATGGCAGAACACCACATGACTAAAGAGCTGGTAGAAGCTAAATCTGCCATGAATGTGACTCGCCGTACTTTAAATGCCCGAATGGCCGTCACTCATGAATGGGACAAGTTGCAGTTTATTACCGGTGTGGATAGCCAGAATAATAAACATGGCAAAGGGATGTATTCTGCAACCATGCCAGGTATGAACTCACCTGTTAAAACAGATATGGAGTTTCAGTCTTATGGTGGTTTTGGTGAGTTGAGCTATCAACTCAACGATCATAATAAGTTGGTTACAGGTGTGCGTGTTGATCAGGTCGAAGTAGACGCAGTACAAACGGCTCAACAACGTAAAGAAACCTTACCAAGCGGTTTTATCCGTTTGGAAAATCAACATCCGCACCATGATGCCAAAACGTATGTCGGTTTGGGTTATGTAGAGCGTATGCCGGATTATTGGGAATTGTTTAGCCCTGTTAAAGGTAATGGTAGTGACAATACCTTTAAGAGTATTGATACTGAAAAAACACTTCAGCTTGATTTGGGTTATCAACATGAACATGGCGCATTCAGTTCTTGGGCATCGGCTTATGCAGGTTTGGTTCAAGATTTTATCTTGACCAAGTACAATGAAAACAATAAAGCTGAAACGCGAAATGTAGATGCCACCATTGCAGGTACAGAAGTTGGTATAGGTTATCAATTTACTGATGCCTTACAGGCAGATGTGAGTGCTATGTATGCGTGGGGTGAAAACACCACAAACAATACGCCGTTACCACAAATTTCTCCTTTGGAAGGGCGTTTAAACCTGCGCTATGTTCAGGATAAATATACTTTAGGCGCATTATTACGTGTGGTGGATGGTCAAAGTCGTATCAGTGAACGTGAAGGTAATATCGTGGGCTATGATGTGAAAGAGAGTAGTGGTTTTGGTATATTATCTTTAAACGGCAGCTATAACCTAAGTAAAGGTGTTGATGTGTCTGTGGGTGTTGATAACGTACTAGATAAAACTTATAGCGAGCATTTAAACAAAATGGGTAATGCAGGTTTGGGTTTTGCTGCGAATGAGCAATTTAACAATATTGGTCGTAACTACTGGGCGCGTATTAGTATGAAGTTCTAATTTGAACTTTATTTAAACCAAAAGCAGGGTTTCGGCTCTGCTTTTTGCTTTTTATAAGAATAATTATATATAAAACATTGAGTTATATTTGAGGTTTGTGTTTTAAAAAATTAAGTAGATTTTTCTTAAAATAAATTTATAAGATAAAACAGTTAGTTATATGTTTTTGGGTTTATAAAATAAACACCCGATATATTTCTTATGAAAAAAGTGTTGCTTGTTAAAATAATTGTCCTATAATGCACATCCATCGGCGGTGATGTTGATAAAAACTTGTTGATAAACAAGGATTTAGCTAAAATGGTTAAGTTCTGGTTTAAGTGGTGAGTTTGGAGATAAAATCAACATTGCATGTTGACTTTCTAAAAATAGAGAGTAATATAGCCGACCTAGCTTGATGCTGACGAAGCATCAAGAAGATCATTAAGAGATTATGAAGAACAACTTGTGTGGATTTTTACTGATTGATTAATCGAAATATTATCATTAATTGATTGGTTTAAATTACTCGAAGTTTATTTGAGCGAAATTTAAGTCAGAAAATTGATGAGCCAAGTTTAAGAGTTTTACTTATAAAACTCGAAATGATTTTAACTGAAGAGTTTGATCATGGCTCAGATTGAACGCTGGCGGCAGGCTTAACACATGCAAGTCGAGCGGGCGAGGTTGCTTCGGTAACTGAGCTAGCGGCGGACGGGTGAGTAAAGCTTAGGAATCTGCCTATTAGTGGGGGACAACATTCCGAAAGGGATGCTAATACCGCATACGTCCTACGGGAGAAAGCAGGG
>NZ_MKQS01000029.1 GCF_001758345.1 Acinetobacter towneri | reverse complement strand
ATTGAATCGATTTTGAGTTTTCTGTGACCACGTCTACGTCTAGCGAAGGTGTTATCAGAAGCATATCGAGCTTGATAAACGTCATTGATGCTATTTCTTTTAAGCTCACGATAGATCGTACTAGGATGTCTTTTAATGAGTTCAGCAAATTTTCTGGCTGAAAAGCCTTCTTTTCTTGACTCAAGCATTAATGCAGTACGATCTTCAAAGTTAAGATGATGGTATGACAATTTTATATACTCCATAAACCCTTTAAATTAATTAGGTGGTTTATGTCGCACTTCAAGTTTTACTCTGCCATGTTTTGACTGTGATTGCCTCAAATCAGTGCAAATATATACGTCCTGTGGTTTATCCTGATATTTTAAAAATTGGCGTTCGGGTAGAAGAATTGCGTAATAGTGCCATGCGTATGCATTATTTAATCCACAGTGAAGCACAGCAAATGGTGGTGGCAGAGGCAGATGCGGTGATTGTATGTGTAGATCGCGTCAATATGCAAAAAACCTTAATCCCTGAAAATGTACGCGCGGGTATTCATAAAATAGAAAAAACCGTACCGCATATTCTTGATTAAATCTTAATAATCAGTTCATAATATGTCCGACTGTTATTTATATGTAGAGTAGTAGATTTTTTATTGACGCTTCGGTTTGATAAAAATAGAATGAATCTGCTTAATTTAATAACTGAATATAAAAAGCATAGTTTTTGGAGTAAGTATGATGCCTGATATTAGCAATTTGTCTGTAGAACAGTTAAAGCGTTTACAAGCTGAAGCGGAAGCATTAATTGCCACGAAAAAAGATCAAGCAATTGAAGATGCCTATAATCAAATTTTAGCGATTGCAGACAATTTGGGTTTAAGCATTGAGCAGATTTTGGAAGTTGGCGAAAGCAAGCGTAAGAAAAGCCCACGTAAAACTGTAGCGCCACGTTATCGTAGCAAAACCAATCCTACAGATACTTGGACGGGTCGTGGAAAAAAACCACGCTGGTTAGTCGCTGAATTAGAAAAAGGCGCAAAACTTGAAGATTTTCTAATCTAAGCTTCATCAATTTGTCATTGATTTGACTTAGAGTTCAAAAACCAAGCAATACGGCTTGGTTTTTTTATCTGTATCAATTGGCGACGCCGAAAAAGTGTGCATAATGTGTGAGTGTTATAAAAGTCATTCATAGAAAAATTAGTAAGGTTGGTCGTGGTGGCATGATAAAGAAACCCAAATACATCACGTGGTGGATTTTCGCCCTCATTGCATTTTTGTTTTTTGTGTTGTTACAAATTCCAGCAGCGTGGTTGATTTCAAAATTTTATAAAAATAATCAGACCTTACATAATGTGAGTGGTAATATTTGGAAAGGACAAGCTGATTGGCATAAAGGACAGTTACGTGGCTCTTTAAGTTGGAATACACGTCCTTTAGATTTAGTTTTATTACGTGTCGCTGCCGATGTTGAAGTGCATAGTGGCAATACTAAACTCGAAGGCATTGTTGGCTATCGTTTTGGTAGCGTCTTGGTGCAATCTTTGGATGGGCAAGTTGCGCCAGAAACCTTAAAAAGTATTGTGGACTGGCAGTGGCCAAGTAATGCGATTCAACTCAAAGATATTCATTTGAATTTTAAAAAACAACAAGGTTTTACCAAAAGCAAAGGACAGTTGCAGTGGGCGGGTGGCGAATTGCTGTATCGTTTTGCTCAGCGCCAAGACCGTATGAATATTCCTGCGTTAAAAGGCAGCTTGTCTGATGAAAATGGCAAACTGTTATTTGATATTCGCGATCAGCGTGAACAAAAAATGCTGAATATTGCGCTTGATCAAAGCTTGATGTTAGATGTACAACTTACGCAACGCTTATTAATGAATATCGCCTCTTATGAGGGTAAAGCGGGCTTAGATACCTATGTAATCAGTACTCGCCAACCTCTATTTAAAGGAGGTTTCTAATGCGTACACTCTCTGAACGATTGGAAAATTTGCACTGGAAGCAGTTTGATCGTGCTGCGCCTGTACTTTTAACTTTTTTGATTTTGTACCTGTGTTGGAAGCTGGCGAGTTTATTTTGGTGGGTTGTTGCGCCGCCCCAAGTCATGCAAATTGATCGGGTGGAGTTAGGTTCACAGCAACCACAAATCCCGAATACTTCATCCTTTGCATTGTTTCAAGAACTTGGGCGTAGCAACACTGCCGATGATCAATTAAACATGACCTTGCAAGGTGTGGTGGTTGGGCAACCGAGTCAGTTTTCTTCTGCGGTCATTAAAGTGAATGACGTGGCAGAGCGCTACCGTGTTGGCGATGTGATTGATTCGAGTCAGTACCAATTGGCAGAAGTTTATTGGGATCGGGTGGTTTTACGTCATAGCAGTGGCGCGACGCGTGAAGTATTGTTTAAGGGTATTGAAAATGGTTTAAATCAACCCATTGCACCTTTAATTTCAAGCGGTAACCAAGTGCCTGCAATGGCACCTACCCAGTCCGTACAACCGAATAACGCCATTGGACAGGCAGTGCAGCGTATACAGGAAGATCGCGAACAATATTTAAAAGAGATGGGTGTTGAGGCAAATACGGGCAATGGTTATGAAGTGACCACACGTACGCCAGCCGCTTTAAGAAATAAACTGGGTTTACAGCCAGGTGACCGTATTTTGTCTTTAAATGGACAAAACGTCGGGCAAGGGCAAAACGATGCGCAGTTATTAGAACAAGCGCGTCGTGAAGGTCAGGTGAAATTAGAAATAAAACGTGGTGATCAGGTGATGACCATACAACAAAATTTTTAAATGAATCGGCATGTTGAATAATGCAGAGGCATATTTAGGGTTAGGAAACACAGTAGATTATGGCTTTATTGAATCATGAGCGTCCATTTTGGGCATTACTGGCTGCTGCACCGCTTGTTGCAATGGTGAGTACTGCAAGTCATGCGCAAACCTGGAAAATTAATTTACGTGATGCGGACTTAACTGCATTTATTAATGAAGTGGCCGATATTACCGGCAAGAACTTTGCAGTCGATCCGCGTGTGCGTGGCAATGTCACGGTGATTTCCAACAAAGCCCTGAATAAAAATGAAGTCTATGACTTATTTCTAGGGGTGTTGAATGTGAATGGTGTGGTGGCTATTCCATCAGGAAATACCATTCGCCTTGTACCTGACAGCAATGTTAAAAGCTCAGGCATTCCTTATGACAGTCGTCAAAATGCGCGTGGTGATCAAATTGTAACGCGGGTGATATGGCTGGAAAATACCAATGCCAATGACCTGATTCCTGCTTTACGTCCGCTCATGCCACAATTTGCACACTTATCAGCGGTAGGGGGCACCAATGCCTTAATCGTGTCAGATCGTGCCAGTAACATTTATCAGTTAGAAAGCATTATCCGTAACCTAGATGGTACGGGGCAAAATGATATTGAGGCGATTAGTCTGCAATCCAGTCAAGCCGAAGAAGTGATTGGCTTGCTCGAGTCGATGAGTTCGACAGGGGCTGCGAAAGATATTAAAGGTTCGCGTGTACGCATTGTGGCAGACAATCGTACCAATCGTATTATCATCAAAGGCGATACCGCAACACGTAAACGTATTCGCCAAATGATTGAAATGATGGATGTGCCTGCTGCAGATCGTTTGGGTGGTTTAAAGGTTTTTCGCTTGAAGTATGCCAGTGCACAGAATTTAGCAGAAATATTGCAAGGTCTGGTTTCAGGGCAGGCGGTGAGCAGCAGCGCTAATGCTAATAGCAACAGTAGCAACAGCAGTTCTAGTAATTTAAGCAGCAACAATAACACCACAGGTAATTCATCGACCATTTCTACCCCAAGTATTAATTTAGGGGGCAGCTCGAATAGTAATAATCAGAACAACATCACGAGTTTTAATAGCAATGGTGTCAGTATTATTGCCGATGGTTCGCAAAATGCTTTGGTGGTCAAAGCCGATCCGCAGTTAATGCGTGAAATTGAATCGGCGATTCAACAGCTAGATACCCGTCGTCAACAAGTTTTGATTGAAGCTGCAATTATAGAAGTAGAGGGCACTGATGCTGATCAGCTCGGTGTACAATGGGCGCTGGGAGATTTAAGCAGCGGCATTGGCTTGATTAACTTTGACAATATCGGTGCAAGTTTAAAAAATGTTGCAGCAGGCTATTTGACTGGTGGTGCAGCGGGTGCGGGCAGTGCGATTGGTGCAGGTACATCTTTGGTTTTGGGGGATTATCGTGAAGGAAGCGATGGTTCCCGTAAACTCTATGGTGCGATGATTCAGGCTTTGAAAGAAAAAACCAAATCCAATTTATTGTCTACCCCTTCTATCGTGACTATGGATAATGAAGAAGCCTATATTGTGGTGGGTGAGAACGTTCCTTTTGTGACAGGGTCATTATCCACCAATGGTGGTGTGGCAAATCCTTATACCACCATTGAACGTAAAGATGTCGGGGTGACTTTAAAAGTGGTGCCACATATTGGTGAGGGTGGAACACTACGCTTGGAAGTTGAACAAGAAGTGTCGGATGTCAAAGCCAATAAAGGTCAGGCGCAGGATTTAGTCACCAGCAAACGCGCCATTAAAACTTCGATTTTGGCTGAACATGGGCAAACCATTGTCTTGGGTGGCTTGATTTCTGATAACTCGATTTATAGTCGTCAAGCTGTGCCAGGTTTGGGGGCTATTCCAGGCTTAGGGCGTTTATTCCGTTCCGATGGTCAATCTAATCAAAAACGTAATTTGTTAATTTTTATTCACCCAACGATTGTGGGAGATAGTCAGGACATCCGCCGTATTTCGCAGCAGCGTTATAGTCAATTGTACAGCCTTCAATTGGCGATGGATACCGATGGTAGCTTTGCTAAACTGCCTGAAAATGTGAATGACGTGTATCAACAACGCTTGCCTGTCTCTCGAGTTGCACCGCAAGCAGGAACTTATCAAACCTTGCCGTCAGCAGTGTCTGCAAACCGTACAGCAACGGTGGTGAGCAGCACCCCTGTTGCGATTGAGCCTGCGGTGCAGCGCCAAAACGTAGTTTTGCCACAGCAGGAAGTGAGCAAAACCAAAAATACAGTTACCACGACCACAATTCGCGCTACACCTTAATCGGATCCTGCACAGATTGTGGTTAAGGGCATGTTATGATGTCGCCAAATCACACGAGAGAAGTTATTTATGACTTGGAAAATACAAGCAATTAGCGGTGAATTTACTGGCCAAGAAATTAGTATCGACCGTGATATGTTGGTGGGGCGCCATCAAAGTGCAGATTTGGTGCTGCAATCGGCAGAAATTTCACGTAAACATGCGGCTTTTTTACTTAAAGAACAAGCGCTGTATGTGCAAGATTTAAATTCTTCGAACGGCTCTTTTGTTAATGATTTGCGTATTGCCGATGAAACCTTACTTAAAGAAGGTGATATCGTTCAATTTGCTAGCTTAAAATTTTCAGTACTTGCGCCTGCGGTTGAATTGGAGCATGCAGCTGATGTTGCTGAAACTGCAGATAAAGTCACAGCGCAAACAGAAAAAACACCTGCACAGCAAATGAATGAGCAGGGAATGCCTGAGTTGAATCAACGTGACAGTTCTGTGCAATTAAACCGAGATGGTATGCCGCAAGGTGTGGCAGTGCCGAAACCAGCGCCTAYTCCAGAAGGTGTAGATATTCATGCAGCTCAAGCAGAGCCAACACCTGTGCCTGTCGAGCAGCCTGTTTCTCGTGTGGAACTAGAGAAAGAACAGCAGAAAAATGCCTCTGTTGGCTTGATTTCACTAGTTGTCTTGGTGATTTTGGCAGTTTTGGCTTGGCTATTGTTTAAATAAGTAGCCTTTGCTTTACAATCAAGGCATGCGATCGCATGCCTTTGTTCATTTAGGGGGGAAGAATGTCTATTGCTCAGCTAGATACGCGTCAAGTCATTTTATTTGATTTAGATGGCACCTTGGTCGATTCTGCGACAGATTTATACCGCGCCATGAATATGAGTTTAAATGCGCTGCAACTGCCTTTGGTAACACTGGAACAAGTCCGAACGTGGGTGGGTAAGGGAACTGCGGTATTTTGTAATAGTGTTTTATCGCACTTAATGGGCGAAGTTCATCCTGAACAGCAACAACAGCTACTAAACACCTTCTTAGAAATTTATAATGCCGATCCGTGTATCGACACACAACCCTTCCCGGGCATTATTGAATTTTTGGATTGGGCAAAAGCACAACAAAAAACCTTAGTTTGTGTGACCAATAAGCCTGAACAACCAGCTCGTGCCATTGTGGAAGCATTAGAGATGCAACACTATTTTGCTGATGTGATTGGTGGAGATCGCTTTGAGGAGCGTAAACCACATCCACGTCAATTGCTACATTGTGTGGAACATTATCAAGTGGAAAAGTCTCAAGTCTTGATGATTGGTGATTCTTCTAATGATGTTGAAGCTGCGCGTCGAGCGGGGGTTGATTGTATTGTAGTCAGCTACGGCTATAATCATGGTGAACCGATTGCCAATTGTCAGCCGCAACAAATTGTAGATAGTTTAACTGAATTGTTAAATATTTAAGTGCTTAAAACTTCATGCTAATTGCTATAAAGGATATCAATATGAGTCAGGCTGTAATGCCCGTATTTCGATGGCGACGCTAGTCAATCTACAACCGTCCTTCACTTCGTCTTATCGAAAACATTGCTACATCGAAATATAGAGAGCTTTACATGACCACTCAGACTCAATTTGAACAACTTAAAGCAGCAGGCTATAACCTTATTCCTGTATATCGCCAGCGTTTGGCTGATACCGAAACTCCATTGTCGGTATTTGCACGTTTGAAGCAGCATCAACAAGCTTATTTGTTTGAGTCTGTAGAAGGGGGTGAAAACTGGGCACGTTATTCAATTATTGGTTTGGGTGAATCTACAGTTTTCTCTTGCAATGCGGGTGAGCTCACCATCCAGCATGCCGATGGTTCAATTGAAAAACAAACTTGTGCGCAGCCGTTTCAGTATATCCGCGATTTTCAGGCCCAGTTTAAAGTGCCTACGCAAACCGACTTGCCTGAATTGCCAAGTTTTACAGGCGGTTTGGTGGGCTATTTGGGTTACGATGCAGTACGTTATATCGAACCGCGTTTAAAAAATGTACCTGCAACAGATCCTGTCGGTTTGCCTGATATTTGGATGATGTTGTCTAAAACGGTTATCGTGTTTGATAACTTAAAAGATACTTTGTTCTTAATTGTACATGCCGATGCAATGCAGGCAGATGCTTATGCTCAGGCGCAGCAGCAACTCGATGTACTAGAAGAAATTTTAGCAACCCCGATTAGTCTAAAAGCAGAAAAACATACGCCACCACATTTTGACTCGCTCACAGGCAAAGAAAAGTTCTTGGCGACCATTGATGTCGTCAAGGAATACATTCGTGCGGGCGATGTCATGCAAGTGGTGCCTGGACATCGTATGGTGTCAGATTTCGATGGTGAGCCGTTGCAGGTTTATCGTGCTTTACGTCATCTAAACCCATCGCCGTACTTATTCTTGGTGCAAGGCAAAACTTTGGCTGACGACCAACCGTTTCATATTGTTGGTTCATCACCTGAAATTTTATCGCGTTTGGAAAACGGTATTGCCACTGTGCGTCCTTTAGCGGGTACACGCCCGCGAGGTAAAACTAAAGAAGAAGATTTGGCACTTGAGCAAGACTTATTATCGGATGAGAAAGAAATTGCTGAACATTTGATGCTGATTGACTTAGGACGTAATGATGTCGGACGTATCGCCAAGATTGGTAAAGTACAAGTAACTGATCAAATGGTGATCGAGCGTTATTCGCATGTCATGCATATTGTTTCAAACGTGCAAGGTGAGGTACGCGATGATGTTGATGCTTTGGATGTTTTTCAGGCAACCTTTCCTGCGGGGACGCTTTCGGGTGCACCAAAAATTCGTGCCATGGAAATTATTGATGAAGTTGAGCCTGTAAAACGTGGTGTTTTTGGTGGCGCTGTCGGCTATTTAGGTTGGCATGGTGAAATGGATATGTCGATTGCGATTCGTACCTGTGTTATACGTCACAATAAGGTCTATGTTCAGGCAGGTGCAGGTCTAGTTGCGGACTCAAACCCTGAGTCTGAATGGAATGAAACCCTAATAAAAGCTCGCGCAGTGATCAAAGCGGTTGAATTATCATCAAATGGGTTGATTTTATGAGTTTTTAGCGTTTTTTTTAAAAAAAACACTTGCACGGATTTCAAGTTTTGCTAAACTGCACACCGTTCCGATGCGAAACGTACGAAACACTAAGAAACGCCGGCATAGCTCAGTTGGTAGAGCAACTGACTTGTAATCAGTAGGTCCACAGTTCGAATCCGTGTGCCGGCACCATCTTAGAGAGTTTGTGTTGTTGAGTAAAGAACGAACACTGAGTAAGTGTGAAAATGGTGGGATTCCCGAGCGGTCAAAGGGAGCAGACTGTAACTCTGCCGCGTAAGCTTCGAAGGTTCGAATCCTTCTCCCACCACCATTAACTTCGATAGAAGTGGTAATTACCAACATAGATGCGGGAGTAGCTCAGTTGGTAGAGCGGCAGCCTTCCAAGCTGCATGTCGCGAGTTCGATCCTCGTCTCCCGCTCCATCGAAGGATTTATCGCTCTTATAGCTCAGTGGTAGAGCACTCCCTTGGTAAGGGAGAGGTCTCGAGTTCAAATCTCGATAAGAGCTCCAGATACAGTTTAGCGATTATTCGCACAAATTTTTCCAAAAAGCAGGCTTATTAGTCTGCTTTTCAAGTATTAGGTGTCTAGTTTTTTAGGCGATATGTCGGGGCAGAGTTTTACTCAGCATTGTGTTCGACGTAAACGAGGAAGATGAACATGGCTAAGGCTAAGTTTGAACGTAATAAGCCACACGTTAACGTGGGCACAATCGGTCACGTTGACCATGGTAAAACAACTTTAACAKCTGCGATTGCAACTGTATGTGCAAAAAAATTCGGTGGTGAAGCGAAAGACTACGCTGCAATTGACTCTGCACCAGAAGAAAAAGCACGTGGTATTACAATTAATACTTCTCACGTAGAATACGACTCTCCAACTCGTCACTACGCGCACGTAGACTGCCCGGGCCACGCCGATTATGTTAAAAACATGATTACTGGTGCTGCTCAGATGGACGGCGCGATCCTTGTATGTGCTGCGACTGACGGTCCAATGCCACAAACTCGTGAACACATCCTTCTTTCTCGTCAGGTAGGTGTACCTTACATCATCGTATTCTTAAACAAATGCGACCTTGTAGACGACGAAGAACTTCTTGAACTAGTTGAAATGGAAGTTCGTGAACTTCTTTCTACTTACGACTTCCCAGGTGATGACACTCCAGTTATCCGTGGTTCAGCTCTTCTTGCGCTTAACGGTGACGCTGGTCAATATGGTGAAGCTGCAGTTGAAGCTCTTGTTGAAGCGCTTGACACTTACATCCCAGAGCCAGTACGTGCAATTGACCAAGCATTCTTAATGCCAATCGAAGACGTATTCTCTATTTCTGGTCGTGGTACAGTAGTAACTGGCCGTGTAGAAACTGGTATCGTGAAAGTAGGCGAAGAAGTTGAAATCGTAGGTATCAAAGACACAGTTAAAACAACTGTAACTGGCGTAGAAATGTTCCGTAAACTTCTAGACGAAGGTCGTGCGGGCGAGAACTGTGGTGTTCTTTTACGTGGTACTAAGCGTGAAGACGTACAACGTGGTCAAGTACTTGCTAAACCAGGTACAATCAAGCCACACACTAAATTCGATGCGGAAGTATACGTACTTTCTAAAGAAGAAGGTGGTCGTCACACTCCATTCCTTAACGGTTACCGTCCACAATTCTATTTCCGTACAACTGACGTAACTGGTGCAATCCAGTTGAAAGAAGGCGTTGAAATGGTAATGCCAGGTGACAACGTTGAAATGTCAGTAGAATTAATCCACCCAATCGCAATGGACGCTGGTTTACGCTTCGCGATCCGTGAAGGTGGTCGTACTGTAGGTGCAGGTGTTGTTGCTAAAGTAACAGCATAATTATAGAATGTGTTGAACAGGTCGAGAGCTTTGGCTCTCGTTCTGTTTTGTAGGTCAGTAGTTCAATTGGTAGAGCGTCGGTCTCCAAAACCGAATGTTGGGGGTTCGAGTCCCTCCTGGCCTGCCACTTTTTTTAAAAAAGCTTGATGTCGGCTAATCTAGTCATATAATAAGTCGCGAATTCTACGACGAGTACAAAAATGTCGAATGATAAATCGCGTGACGCATTAAGCGACGCGCCAATCCCTCAAAGAAATAATTCTGCTGAAGTTGTTCAATCGAGTTCTCCATTAGACTATGTGTTATGGGGTATCGCTTTGATTTTATTCATCGCTTCGATGATGGTGAATCAGCATCTTCCTGCATATTGGACACCAGCCAATGATATTTGGGTGCGTGTTGGGGTAATTTTGGCTTGTATCGTTGTGGCTTTAGGTTTATTATACGCCACCCATCAAGGCAAAGGCTTTGTTCGTTTGCTTAAAGATTCACGTATTGAATTGCGTCGAGTCACTTGGCCTACTAAACAGGAAACTGTAACAACGTCATGGCATGTATTGATTGTTGTTGTAGTCACTTCAATTGTATTGTGGTGTTTTGACTATTTGTTAGGCTGGGCAATCAAGTTAATTATCGGGTAAAAGAGCTATGAAACGTTGGTACATTATTCATGCCTACTCAGGTTATGAAAAACAAGTGATGCGTTCGCTTAATGATCGAATCCAGCGTAGCGCTGTTGCCGATAGCTTTGGTGAAGTCCTTGTTCCTACCGAAGAAGTGGTAGAGATGAAGGATGGTAAGAAACGTAAGTCAGAGCGTAAGTTCTTTCCAGGCTATGTATTGGTTGAAATGGAAATGAACGATGAAACTTGGCACATTGTTAAAGAATGTCCAAAAGTTTTAGGTTTTATTGGTGGTACAGCTGAAAAGCCTGCCCCAATTACGCAAAAAGAAGCTGATGCGATTCTTGCACGTGTACGCAATACTGGTGAAGCACCTCGTCCGAAGACGATGTTTGAGCCAGGCGAAGAATTACTTGTGATTGATGGTCCATTCACCGACTTTAAAGGCGTGGTGGAAGAAGTTCAATACGAGAAGTCACGTTTAACGTTGACAATTAATGTATTTAATCGACCTACTCAGGTTGAGCTGGAATTTCGTCAAGTCGAAAAATCAGTTTAAGTTTGAGTGGTTGGAAAACGCCCGATTTATGATGAATCGGGCATTGTTGTTGTAACGGTATCGTTACTTAAAATATTGGGGAGCCTAGCGGCGTTTGTACCCAGAGGTAATTTGAAATGGCTAAGAAGATTGACGGCTATATCAAGCTGCAAGTTCCAGCTGGTAAAGCGAATCCATCTCCACCGATTGGTCCTGCATTAGGTCAACGTGGTGTTAACATCATGGCATTCTGTAAAGAATTCAATGCTGCAACACAAAAAGTTGAACCAGGTTTGCCAATTCCTGTAGTGATCACTGTGTACAACGACAAGTCGTTCACATTCATCATGAAAACTCCTCCTGCTGCAATTCTTCTTAAGAAAGCTGCAGGCATTCAAAAGGGTTCAGCTGTGCCTAACAAAAACAAAGTTGGTAAGTTGACTCGTGCTCAATTAGAAGAGATTGCGACTACTAAAGAACCAGATTTAACTGGTGCTGATTTAGAAGCACGTGTGCGTACCATTGCTGGTTCTGCACGTTCTATGGGCTTGGATGTGGAGCTATAAGACATGGCAAAGTTAACTAAACGTCAAAAAGCCATTGCTGCTGCTGTAGAAGCAAACAAAGTTTACACTTTGGAAGAGGCAGTTGAAGTTCTAAACAACCTTCCTGCTGCTAAATTCAAAGAATCTTTGGATGTTGCGGTAAACCTGGGTGTTGACCCACGTAAATCTGATCAGGTTGTTCGTGGTGCGACTACACTTCCTGCAGGTACCGGTAAAACTGTACGTGTAGCTGTTTTCGCTCAAGGTGCTGCTGCAGAAGCTGCTAAAGCTGAAGGCGCAGACGTAGTTGGTTTCGATGACTTAGCTGAAAGCATTCAAGCGGGTAACCTTGACTTTGACGTTGTGATTGCAGCTCCAGATGCAATGCGCGTTGTAGGTAAGTTGGGTACGATTCTTGGTCCACGTGGCTTAATGCCAAACCCTAAAGTGGGTACTGTAACTCCTGACGTTGCGACTGCAGTTAAAAATGCAAAAGCAGGTCAAGCGCGTTACCGTGTAGACAAAGCGGGTATTATCCACGCTGCGATTGGTCAAGTTGGCTTTACTGCTGAAGCAGTTCGTTCAAACGTTGAAACCTTAGTTGCTGACTTGAAAAAGTTAAAACCTGCAACTTCTAAAGGTGTATACATCAAAAAGATCACTTTGAGCTCTACTATGGGTCCTGGTCTTGTTATTGATGTACAAAACGTTTCTAACTAAGTCTGACTTAGAAAGAATTTTAAAGTCCTGAAAATCACCCTCTTCTATTAGGAGAGGACTAGGGAGAGGTGAAATATCTTCATCCCAACCTTCTCCCATAGGGGGAAGGGGTTTTCAGGCGGACTTTGAATTGGTAAATGAGAATTTATCAGCGTCAAAGACCTCAGGCGAAAGTGGTTTTATGCTGCTTTCTTAATATCCTAGCCTGGGTAGACGCGGTGGTGTGATTTATTCATCCTCCGCGTGTAAATTCAGTTTTGAATTTACGAATTGGGAGTGTACTTCGTGTAAGTACATAAATCACCGTTAGGAGGTTTTACAATGGCTCTTCTTATCGAAGACAAAAAACAGATCGTAGCAGAAGTAAACGAAGTTGCTTCTAAAGCGTTCTCAGCTGTTGTTGCTGACTATCAGGGTTTAAGCGTTGAGCAATTAACGGCTCTACGTGTTGAAGCGCGTAAATTAGGTGTTACTACACGTGTTGTACGTAATACTTTGGCAAAACGTGCTCTTCAAGATACGCAATTCACGATCTTGAACGACAACCTTGTTGGCCCAACAATTTTAGCTTTCTCAACTTCTGAAGACGACATGGGTGCAGCTGCACGCTTGTTCGAAGAATTCGCTAAAACAAACAAAGCATTTGAGCTTAAAGCTGCTGCATTTGACGGCAAACTTTATCAAGGTGCTGAAGTTAGCGTAATTGCGAATCTTCCGAACCAAGAAAAAGCGCTTACTATGCTTGCAAACGTTCTTCAAGCTCCTATTTCGAAATTGGGTCGCCTTATTACTGCGCTCAAAGAGAAAAACGAGTCAGAAGCTGCATAAGCTTAAATTTATTTCCACACCATTCAATTTCCATTTGGAGTTATTCTCATGGCTTTAACTAACGAAGAAATCTTAAACGCAGTTGCTGAAAAAACTGTTCTTGAACTTGTTGAACTTATCTCTGCTTTTGAAGAGAAATTCAATGTATCAGCTGCTGCTGTTGCTGTTGCTGCTGCTCCAGGCGCTGGCGCTGCTGCTGCAGAAGAGCAATCTGAATTCAACGTTGAGTTGACTTCTTTCGGTGCGAACAAAGTTGCTGTAATTAAAGCAGTTCGTGAAGCTACTGGCCTTGGTCTTAAAGAAGCTAAAGACATCGTTGAAGGCGCTCCTTCAGTGATCAAAGAAGCTGTTTCTAAAGAAGAAGGTGAAGAGCTTAAGAAGAAACTTGAAGAAGCTGGTGCTACAGTTACTCTTAAGTAATTTCTTAAGGGAGTCGATTTTTTATAATCGGCTCCAAAAATTGGCTGATGGCTCTTGGGTCATCAGCCTTTTTGCGTTACAATTATCGGCTCGATTTTTGTTTGAATGATGGAAAAACCATCAAAAACAATATAAATCAAAAAAATCAAACGCTTACCAATATTTTTCCACATTTAAAAATATTGTTAAGCGTTTTAATACCACTAAAAATTGCAGCATTTGTAAAGAGTGGTGGCCATATCGGCCTGCGTAATTCCTTCTAAACTCGTTCTGCAGGCGGGTTTAGTTTACTTTCCGAGGACTCCAGATGGCATACTCATATACCGAAAAGAAACGGATCCGTAAGAATTTTGGTAAATTGCCCCAAGTGATGGATGCACCGTACTTGCTTTCGATTCAAGTCGACTCGTACCGTACATTTCTACAAGATGGCAAAACTCCAAAAAGCCGCGAAGATATCGGTCTCCAAGCCGCATTTCGTTCAGTTTTTCCTATAGAAAGTTATTCTGGCAATGCTGCTTTAGAATTTGTTGAGTATAGTCTTGGTAAGCCTGAGTTTGATGTACGTGAGTGTATTCTTCGCGGCTCAACTTATGCGGCACCAATGCGCGTAAAAATTCGTTTGATCATTAAAGATCGTGAAACGAAATCAATCAAAGATGTGCGTGAGCAAGAAGTCTACATGGGCGAAATGCCATTGATGACGGATAACGGTACCTTTGTGATTAACGGTACTGAGCGTGTAATTGTTTCTCAATTGCACCGTTCACCAGGCGTGTTCTTTGACCACGATAAAGGTAAAACCCACTCGAGCGGTAAAGTGTTGTATTCAGCACGCATTATTCCTTACCGTGGTTCATGGTTAGACTTTGAATTCGATGCCAAAGATCTTGTTTATGTGCGTATTGACCGTCGTCGTAAATTGCTTGCGACTGTAGTATTGCGTGCATTGGGCTATAGCAATGAACAAATCCTAGACTTGTTCTTTGAGAAAGTACCTGTCTATTTAGACATGGGTAGCTACCAAATTGACCTTGTACCAGAACGCTTGCGTGGCGAAATGGCGCAATTTGACATTACTGATGCTGACGGCAAAGTGATTGTTGAGCAAGGTAAACGTATTAATGCGCGTCACGTACGTCAAATGGAAGCAGCAGGCTTAACGAAGCTTTCTGTACCAGATGAGTACTTATATGAACGTATCACTGCTGAAGACATTACTTTACGTGATGGCGATGTGATTGCTGCAAACACCTTGTTAAGCCATGAAATCATGGTGAAACTTGCAGAAGGTGGTGTAAAGCAGTTCAACATTCTGTTCACAAACGACATTGATCGTGGTTCATTCGTTGCTGACACCTTGCGTGCAGATACGACTGTTGGTCGTGAAGATGCCTTGGTCGAAATCTATAAAGTAATGCGTCCAGGTGAGCCACCAACGAAAGAAGCAGCTGAAAATCTGTTTAATAACCTGTTCTTCTCTTCTGAGCGTTATGATTTATCGCCAGTTGGTCGTATGAAGTTTAACCGTCGTTTGGGTCGTCCTTACGAAGTGGGTACAGACCAGAAGTCACGTGAAGTCGAAGGTATTTTGTCCAACGAAGACATTACCGATGTACTTAAAACATTGATCGAAATTCGTAACGGTAAAGGTGAAGTCGACGATATCGACCACTTGGGTAACCGTCGCGTACGTTCAGTGGGCGAGATGACTGAAAACCAATTCCGTGTTGGTTTGGTACGTGTTGAACGTGCTGTAAAAGAGCGTTTGTCTCAGGCTGAAACTGATAACCTGTCTCCGCAAGATTTAATCAATGCGAAACCAGTGGCTGCTGCAATCAAAGAATTTTTTGGTTCAAGTCAGTTGTCTCAGTTCATGGACCAAAACAACCCGTTGTCTGAAATTACCCACAAGCGTCGTGTCTCTGCGCTTGGTCCAGGTGGTTTGACTCGTGAGCGTGCGGGCTTTGAAGTACGTGACGTACATCAAACTCATTATGGTCGTGTGTGTCCAATTGAGACGCCTGAGGGTCCAAACATTGGTTTGATCAACTCGCTGTCTGTTTATGCTAAATGTAACAATTTTGGCTTCTTGGAAACGCCATACCGTAAAGTGGTTGATGGTCGTGTAACTGATGACGTTGAGTATTTATCTGCAATTGAAGAAGTAGGTACTGTGATTGCACAGGCCGACTCTGCAGTAGATAAAGACGGCAACCTCTCTGAAGAGTTCGTTTCTGTACGTCACCAAGGTGAATTCGTTCGTATGCCTCCTGAAAAAGTGACGCATATGGACGTATCTGCACAACAGGTTGTATCTGTAGCAGCATCACTGATTCCGTTCCTTGAACACGATGACGCCAACCGTGCATTGATGGGTTCGAACATGCAACGTCAGGCTGTTCCGACGCTTATCGCTGATAAACCACTTGTGGGTACAGGAATGGAAGCGAATGTGGCACATGACTCAGGTGTATGTGTGATCGCAAATCGTGGTGGTCGTATTGAATATGTCGATGCTTCGCGTGTGGTCATTCGTGTGAACGAAGAAGAAATGATTGCGGGTGAAGCAGGTGTAGATATCTACAACCTGATCAAATACACACGTTCAAACCAAAACACTTGTATTAACCAAAAAGTTTTGGTGAAGATGGGTGATAAGGTGGGTCGTGGTGACGTATTGGCTGATGGTCCATCTACAGATGGCGGTGAGCTTGCACTCGGCCAGAACATGCGCGTCGCGTTCATGACTTGGAATGGTTATAACTACGAAGACTCGATCTTACTTTCTGAGCGTGTACTTCAAGAAGACCGTTTAACTTCGATTCACATTCAAGAGTTGTCATGTGTTGCACGTGATACCAAATTGGGTGCGGAAGAAATCACGGCGGATATTCCAAACGTGGGCGAAGCTGCGCTGTCTAAACTCGACGAGTCTGGTATCGTTTATATCGGTGCTGAAGTGACTGCAGGTGACATCCTGGTAGGTAAAGTTACGCCGAAGGGTGAAACGCAGTTAACCCCTGAAGAAAAATTGCTTCGCGCAATTTTCGGTGAAAAAGCAGCAGATGTGAAAGATTCATCATTGCGTGTTCCATCAGGCACTAAAGGTACTGTGATTGACGTTCAAGTCTTTACCCGTGATGGTTTAGAAAAAGACGAACGTGCGCAAGCGATTGAAAAAGCACAGCTCGATGCATATCGCAAAGACTTGAAAGAAGAATACAAAATCTTTGAAGAAGCAGCGCGTGAACGTATTATCCGCTTATTGAAAGGTCAAGAATCTAACGGTGGCGGTACAACTAAGCGTGGCGACAAACTTTCTGAAGATGTGTTGTCTGGTTTAGAGTTAGTTGATTTACTTGAAATCCAACCAAGTGATGAAGCAATTGCTGAGCGTTTAACTCAAATTCAAACTTTCTTGAAAGAGAAGAGCTCTGAAATTGATGAGAAATTCGCAGAGAAGAAACGTAAGCTTTCTACAGGCGATGAACTCACTACGGGCGTCTTGAAAGTTGTTAAAGTTTATCTTGCTGTTAAACGTCGCATCCAACCGGGTGACAAGATGGCGGGTCGTCATGGTAACAAAGGTGTAGTATCAAACATCTTACCTGTAGAAGACATGCCGCACGATGCTAATGGTGTACCAGTGGATATCGTATTGAACCCACTAGGCGTACCATCGCGTATGAACGTGGGTCAGATTCTTGAAACACACTTGGGTATGGCAGCCAAAGGTTTGGGTGAGCAAATTGATAAAATGCTCAAACAACAACGTGAAATTGCTGAACTACGTGAGTTCCTAGACAAGATTTATAACAAAGTTGGTGGCGAGCAAGAAGATCTTGACAGCTTAACTGATGATGAAATCTTGGTATTGGCTGGTAACTTACGTGCAGGTGTTCCATTGGCAACTCCTGTATTTGATGGTGCAGAAGAAGGTCAAATTAAAGAATTACTTGAACTGGCTGAATTACCACGTTCTGGTCAAACCGTGTTGTACGATGGTCGTACAGGCGAGAAATTCGACCGCCCAGTGACTGTGGGTTATATGTACATGCTCAAACTCAACCACTTGGTGGATGACAAGATGCACGCACGTTCTACAGGTTCTTACTCACTTGTAACGCAACAGCCGTTGGGTGGTAAGGCACAATTCGGTGGTCAGCGTTTCGGTGAGATGGAAGTCTGGGCACTTGAAGCATACGGTGCTGCATATACGCTTCAAGAAATGCTCACTGTGAAGTCGGATGACGTTGAAGGTCGTACCCGTATCTATAAGAACATTGTAGATGGTAACCATTATATGGACCCAGGTATGCCTGAATCGTTTAACGTATTGACCAAAGAGATCCGTTCTTTAGGTATCAACATTGAACTGAAAAATGGTGACTAAGCATCTCCATTAAATCTCCCTAAATCCCTCTTTATAAAAGAGGGACTTTTCCCCCTTTGAAAAAGGGGGATTAAGGGGGATTAAAACTCAGTTAAAAAACAATATTTGTGACCCAGTTGGGATGTGAAAACAGCCTCCCAGCACACGGAGAAAAAAATTGAAAGACTTGCTCGATATCATGCGCAAAAAGACGGATTCTGACGGTCATGCTCCAGTAGAGTTTGACCGCATCCGTATTGGTCTTGCGTCACCAGAAATGATTAAGTCATGGTCTCACGGTGAAGTTAAAAAGCCAGAAACCATTAACTATCGTACGTTTAAGCCTGAACGTGATGGTTTATTCTGTGCCAAAATTTTTGGTCCAGTAAAAGATTACGAATGCTTGTGTGGTAAATACAAGCGTATGAAATACAAAGGCGTCATTTGTGAAAAATGTGGCGTTGAAGTAACGACTGCAAAAGTTCGTCGTGAGCGGATGGGTCACATCGAACTAGCTTCTCCAGTTGCACACATTTGGTTCTTGAAATCATTACCAAGCCGTATTGGTTTATTACTTGATATGACTTTACGTGATATCGAGCGCGTATTGTATTTCGAATCTTATGTGGTGACTGACCCAGGTATGACGCCATTTGAGAAATATCAACTTCTCAATGACGAAGAATACTTCAATGCGCTAGAAGAGCATGGTGATGAATTCACTGCGAAAATGGGTGCTGAAGCAGTTCAAGACTTGTTAAAAGATATCGATCTTGAAGCTGAAATTGCTCGTTTACGTGAAGAAATTCCGCAAACAACTTCAGAAACTAAGCTGAAAAAAGCGTCCAAGCGTTTGAAGTTGATGGAAGCGTTCAAAGAGTCGAACAACAAGCCAGAATGGATGGTGATGAATGTACTGCCTGTACTTCCACCAGACCTTCGACCGTTGGTTCCACTTGAAGGTGGTCGTTTTGCGACTTCTGACTTGAACGATCTTTACCGTCGTGTGATTAACCGTAACAACCGTTTGAAGCGTCTTCTTGACCTTGCAGCGCCAGACATTATCGTACGTAATGAAAAACGTATGTTACAAGAGTCTGTTGATGCCTTGTTAGATAACGGTCGTCGTGGTCGTGCAATCACAGGTTCAAACAAACGTCCGCTTAAATCTTTGGCAGATATGATCAAAGGTAAGCAAGGTCGTTTCCGTCAAAACTTACTTGGTAAGCGTGTTGACTATTCAGGTCGTTCGGTGATTACCGTTGGTCCAAACCTACGTCTGCACCAATGTGGTCTTCCGAAGAAAATGGCACTTGAGTTATTCAAGCCATTCATCTTTGCGAAACTACAAGCTTCAGGTCAAGCAACCACTATTAAAGCTGCGAAGAAAATGGTTGAGCGCGAAACTCCAGAAGTTTGGGACGTACTAGCCTCTGTCATTCGTCAACACCCAGTGATGTTGAACCGTGCGCCAACGCTTCACCGTTTAGGTCTGCAAGCATTTGAACCGATCCTGATTGAAGGTAAAGCCATCCGTCTACACCCACTCGTTTGTGCTGCGTTCAACGCAGACTTCGACGGTGACCAAATGGCGGTACACGTTCCATTAACGCTTGAAGCACAATTAGAAGCACGTGCGTTAATGATGTCGACCAACAATATCTTGTCTCCTGCGAACGGTGAGCCAATCATCGTACCTTCTCAGGACGTGGTCTTGGGCTTGTATTACATCACACGTGATGCGGTAAATGCCAAAGGTGAAGGCATGGTGTTTGCGGATACGCACGAAGTAAACCGTGCACTTGCAACAGGTCAGGTAGATTTGCACGCTCGCGTAAAAGCACGTGTATACCAAACTGTAATCAATGAAAATGGTGAGCGTGAGCAACAAACGATTGTTGTAGACACGACACCGGGTCGTTGCTTGCTTTGGGAAGTCGTGCCTGAAGGTTTAAGCTTTGAGCAAATTAACCTGGAGATGAACAAAAAGAACATCTCTAAGTTAATCAACTCTTGCTACCGTAAATTGGGTCTAAAAGATACAGTTATCTTTGCCGACCAATTGATGTACTTGGGCTTCCGTCAAGCGACACGTTCAGGTGTTTCTGTGGGTATGGAAGACATGGTTATTCCACCACAAAAACAAGCAATTATCGAAAAAGCAGAAACTGAAGTTCGTGAAATTGAACAACAGTTCGAGCAAGGTTTCGTAACTGCGGGTGAGCGTTATAACAAAGTAGTCGATATTTGGGCACGTACCAACGACCAAGTTGCTAAAGCGATGATGGACAACTTGTCATTTACCACTGTGAAAAACAAACAGGGTGAAGACGAGAAGCAAAAATCATTCAACTCGATCTACATGATGTCGGATTCTGGTGCGCGTGGTAGTGCGGCACAGATTCGTCAGTTGGCGGGTATGCGTGGTTTGATGGCGAAACCAGATGGTTCGATCATTGAAACGCCAATTAAAGCGAACTTCCGTGAAGGTTTGACAGTACTTCAGTACTTCATTTCAACTCACGGTGCGCGTAAAGGTTTGGCCGATACTGCATTGAAAACAGCGAACTCAGGTTACTTGACACGTCGTTTGGTTGACGTTGCACAAGACTTAGTGATTACAGAGCCAGATTGCGGTACGTATGGTGGTTTAGTGATGACACCATTCATTCAAGGTGGTGATGTCATTGAAAACCTTGGTAGCCGTGTATTAGGTCGTGTAACTGCTGAAGATGTGAAGAAAGCAGGTTCAGACGAAGTAATCCTGCCACGTAATACACTGATTGATGAAAAACTTGCGAACTTCTTGGAAGAGCAAGGCGTTGATGAAGTGAAAGTACGTTCAGTCGTGTCATGTGAATCGAGCTTCGGTGTGTGTGCGAAATGTTATGGTCGTGACCTTGCACGTGGTCACTTGGTGAACCCAGGTGAATCTGTAGGTGTTATGGCTGCGCAATCGATTGGTGAGCCAGGTACTCAGTTAACCATGCGTACATTCCATGTGGGTGGTGCAGCAAGCCGAACTTCAGCAGCGAACAGCGTACAAGTGCGTAATAAAGGTACCGTACGTTTCCATAACGTAAAAACTGTACAACACGCTAAAGGTCACTTGGTCTCTGTTTCACGTTCAGGTGAAATTGGTATTGCCGATGAGTTAGGCCGTGAGCGTGAGCGTTATAAACTGCCATACGGTGCATCAATCTTGCTGAAAGATGGTGAAGCGGTAGAAGCTGGCGGTATTGTCGCGACTTGGGATCCACACACGCATCCACTTGTGACCGAAGTTGCAGGAAAAATCCGTTTCAGCCAGATTGCTGATGGCGTGACTGCAACCTCGAAAACAGATGATGCGACTGGTATGACCACAGTTGAAATCTTGCCAGTGACTTCACGTCCTGCGTCAGGTAAAGACTTACGTCCTGCAGTCGTATTAGACACTGTGGATGGTGGTGAACAATTCTACTTCTTGCCGCAAAACACGATTCTCTCTGTCCGTGATGGCGAAAGCATTGGTGTGGGTGACGTTATTGGTCGTGTTCCACAAGAATCTTCACGTACTCGTGATATTACTGGTGGTTTACCACGCGTTGCAGACTTGTTTGAAGCACGTAAACCAAAAGAGCATGCGATTCTTGCAGAAGTTTCAGGTATCGTGAGCTTTGGTAAAKAAACCAAAGGGWAGAACCGTTTAGTGATTACACCGGATGATGGCTCTGAGATTTATGAAGAACTGATTCCAAAATGGCGTACCATGAACGTGTTCGAAGGTGAACATGTGAACCGTGGTGAGACTGTTTCTGACGGTCCACAGAATCCACATGACATCTTACGCTTGAAAGGCGAAGTTGCGCTGACCAACTACATCGTGAACGAAGTTCAGGACGTTTACCGTTTGCAAGGTGTAAAAATCAACGATAAGCATATTGAAGTCATCGTACGTCAAATGTTGCGTAAAGTTGAGATCACTGATGGTGGCGATACGAGCTTCATCAAAGGCGAGCAAGTGGATTACATCCGAGTGGTACAAGAAAACCAAGCTGTACTTGCACAAAACAAGTTCCCAGCGAAGTTTGAACGTCAATTGATGGGTATTACCAAAGCATCGCTTTCAACAGACTCGTTCATTTCTGCTGCATCGTTCCAGGAAACAACACGTGTGTTAACTGAAGCGGCTGTAACAGGTAAAGAAGATGATTTACGTGGCTTGAAAGAGAACGTTGTTGTAGGTCGTTTGATTCCTGCAGGTACTGGTTTGGCGTACCACTTAGAGCGTCGTCGTCAAGAAGCTGAAGCTGCTGAATTGGCATTGGTAAATGATTTTTCTGATGTTGATCAAGCATTAAGCCAAGCATTTAGCGATGAATTCAACGATTTGTAATTCAAATTGAATACATGAATCTAAAAGACGCCTCTCGGGGCGTCTTTTTTATGTGTCACTTTAAATTCTGATTTTGCTTAAATAAAACTAGAATATTTCTTATAGTGGAATCAGAACAATTTAAAAATATGATGAAAAACTAGGGGATAACACATGAAATTTACAGGTATTGGATTGGGTCTGTCGGCAATGTTGATCATCTTGCCAATTCTTGCGGCACCAATACCGAATAGTATTGTGGTCAAAGATAAAGCTGTTGTGCCTGTATTGAAAACTGAAGTGACTCGTAAAGTTGCAGGTGAGCCACCTGCGCGTCATGTGGAATCGACAATTTTTGAAGTCAGTAATCAGGGGAAAGATATTGTAGCCAAAGAAGTGGTATTTGATGATGATCAAAGCCAGTTTTCAGAGAAACAGTTGAGCTTGCCAGTGATTCAAAAGGGCGGTGTGATTGTTCCTACTTCAAAAATTGAGCTGAATAAAACCCTAAAACAAGATGGACAGATTCTCTCAGAAGTTAAAAGTATTGATCCGGAAGGCATGGACTATAAGCCAGGACAAGCACCTATTCGCCGTACTTTGAAATTAGATCAGGTGAAAACACCTGAAACCAAAGAAACGATTTCTCATGCAGTTTTTACTGAAGATGGACAAACCACAAGAGATGTCGTGCTTTTGGAAGAAGATGGTGCTGAATCATCTATTCAGCCTTAAGTCTTTTACAGAAATACCTTCATCTTGCTGTGCTTGGTAACAGTTTTTTCAAAGTTGTTACCGCAATATGCACTAAGCTGAGTGCGAATAGACCGAGGGGGAGGAGTGATCACCATGAAAAAAGTATTGAGTGTAATGGCAATTGCCACAGTATCGACCATGCTTATGGCGGGTTGTGAAAGCATGAGTTCTAATGACCAACGTATTGGTGCTGCAGCATTAGGCGGTGCCGTTGGTGGCGCAGCGGGTAACAGCGTAGGTGGTAGTGTTGGTGCAGCAGCCGGCGCAGGTGCAGGTGCGGCAGTTGGAAGTAAAACCCAAGATGGTTCTAACCGTAACGCAACCTATAGTGGAATTGGCGGTGCGATTGGTTCAATTTTAGGTAAAGAAGTGATAGGTGGTAATGCAGGCGCTGCAATCGGTGGTGCTGTTGGTGGTGGTGCTGGTGCAGCCATCGAGCAAAAGCGTTAATCTTAATACGAACAGCCACGCCATCCTACTGAAGTACTTATATTTCAGTACATCCAACGCAGAATCTTATGATTCTGCGTTTTTTTATGCGCAAGCTGAAAAATTAATGCGTTTGGATAAATTGATTGACTGCTTGAGTATAAGCATTATTTTGTCCCAATGACTTGTTGATTTCAGCATGTGAAAGTCGGACAGGCAATAACTGGGTTTGAGTTCCGAATTTCTGTGCTTGTTGAATAAATTGTCGAGCTTGAGTACAGGGTTGATCTGCACGGATGGTTGAACACACCGCGAGAAATGCAGGTAAAGCTTGATGTAGCTGAGCTATCGGAGAAAGGGCTTTCCAGTTGGAAGGTTGATCACCAAAGGCTTGATCATAAAAACGTGCATGACGTGTTTGCATTATCTTTTCTATATCATAAGCCGCGCTATCTAGAGCAACTGTAGCACGCCAAGGCTGTGGATGGGGTGCCAGCCAATGGGGGCGAACGGTTAATAGACTGACCAGGTGTGCGCCCGCAGAATGTCCCATCAGCACCAAGCGTTTTGAGTCAGCATGCCAATGCGGTGCCTGATTTTGAATATAAATAAGCGCTTGGGCGATATCCTGAGTTTGCTGCTGTACGGTTACATCCGGAACTAATCTATAGTTGATAGACACAAAAATCCAGTTTTGCTTGGTCCAGTAACTCAGCTTATTTTTGACCACAGCAGCATGATTTTTATCACCTATTTTCCAAGCACCGCCATGGACCATCATCATGAGCGGGGCTGGTGTTTGATCTGTGAGTACTTTGGCAGGGAAATAGACATCCATCACTTGTTGAGGATGAGATCCAAAAGCCACATTTTTCAAAGTCTGCACTTTGGTAAATGTATTCGGCTCCAGAGCATGGAGGGATGTCGATGAATAGAAACAAAGTAGGGAAAAGATTGGCACAAGATTTTTTTTCATTTTAATAATCTAGGACTTACGCATTGACGGATTCAAAAAAGTATTAAAATACTTTATAAAGTATCTGTGATCAGACGAATTAAACATGCTTCTACAGCAACTTGTACATTACCCATTTATATGGGCTTTCTCATGACAGAACCGAACTCTATTAGCTGCACACAACTTGCCGAGACTTATAATATCTCGCATGATAGTGTAAATCGCTTTCTAGAGCGTGAAGACTACACACCTCACGACCTATATCAAGAATCAATTCAACATATTGATAATAATAAACTTATAGTCAGTATTGATGATACTGTTTTA
>NZ_MKQS01000028.1 GCF_001758345.1 Acinetobacter towneri | reverse complement strand
TTGAATCGATTTTGAGTTTTCTGTGACCACGTCTACGTCTAGCGAAGGTGTTATCAGAAGCATATCGAGCTTGATAAACGTCATTGATGCTATTTCTTTTAAGCTCACGATAGATCGTACTAGGATGTCTTTTAATGAGTTCAGCAAATTTTCTGGCTGAAAAGCCTTCTTTTCTTGACTCAAGCATTAATGCAGTACGATCTTCAAAGTTAAGATGATGGTATGACAATTTTATATACTCCATAAACCCTTTAAATTAATTAGGTGGTTTATGTCGCACTTCAAGTTTTACTCTGCCCTACTTTATCTTTAAATTTAGCAGCTAAATCTTCAGATAAATGATTATTCAAATGACTGCGAAACAAATTACCTTCTTCATTATAAGTTCCAAAAATTGCTGCTTGAGAAAAAACTGAAGCTGAAAAAACAGCAGCAAACAAACTTCCCTTTATTAAATAATTCATATTAAACCATCAAAAAAAGCTATAAAAGATGAAAATTTCACCATCTTACAAACAATTATTTTTTGTTTCAATATGTATTTTATGTATATTTATTGAAACATATCAAGCTATAAAAAAGATAAATTTTACACAAAAGCACAAAGCTTACAAAAAAAATAAACAAACTTATAGATTTTTTATATTAAAAAAACCACTATTCATTAGACAAACTTAATATTTAATAAAAGAGAATATAAATTCAATAAAACCGCCTATTTTGCAATTAAAAAACAGAAATTACATTCGTTAAAATTAAAAGTAGATTAAAAAATATACACCAAAACATTTAAACAAACCCACATCACAAAGATAATAAAGCAATCAATTATTATGTTTCTATATCTTCAACTTTGTAACTAAATAGATAAATTTAATGACATCATTTTTTCTAAATTTTAAATTTATTCTTTTATTTATACTTTGTCTCACTTTTACCAAAGCAAAGTTGTCATCACAGTGGTTTTATGGGATAAGTACAGCTAAGAAATGTATATTTGTATGATTTGGCTGTAACTCGTTTACGTTTCCAAGTAGGTTTACAGTTCTGTTTGCCACCACCTCAGATTAAGGAGAATTGCTTAGGTGACTAAACAATATCTGACGCATCGCTGTCTCATAGCCCCGCCCGATATGAATGATGAGTTTTTTGCAAACACCGTCATCTATTTGGCACGTCATGATGAAGACGGTGCGCAAGGCATTATTCTCAACCGTCCATCGGGTATCCAAATCAAAGAATTGCTCAATGATTTAGATATTGATGCAGATAATGTGCATCCTCACGAAGTTCTACAAGGTGGTCCATTACGACCTGAGGCAGGTTTTGTTTTACACACAGGGCAGCCAACTTGGCATTCATCTATCGCAGTGGGTGAAAATGTCTGTATCACCACCTCTAAAGATATTTTAGATGCGATTGCCCACAATGAAGGCGTTGGACGCTACCAAATTGCCTTGGGCTATGCCAGTTGGGGCAAACAGCAACTGGAACAAGAAATTGCCCGTGGCGATTGGCTCATTTGTGAATCGGACATGGATTTGATTTTCAATTTACCTTATGACGACCGTTGGGATGCCGCATATCGCAAAATGGGCGTAGATCCAACTTGGTTATCTTCAGAGATTGGTCATGCCTGAAACGACTCAAGCCCAAACCATTATGGCATTTGACTTTGGCACCCAAAAAATGGGCATGGCTGTGGGGCAGGCACTGATTGAAAGTGCAACCCCACTCGCCCTTTTCCCCATGAAAGATGGCATTCCGCAATGGGAAAACTTGCTAAAAATTATCAAGCAACATCAGCCGCAATTATTTCTAGTGGGCTTGCCTTTAAATATGGATGATAGTGAGTCGGAACTATCTACCCGTGCGCGTAAGTTTGCTAAACGCTTACGCCATCAAAGCAATATCCATACCCTAATGGTCGATGAACGCCTAACTACACGTGAAGCACGTGATGAGCTTGATCATTATCAAGCTCAAGGCCGTGGCAAAAAGCTCGCTGCCGACAGTCTTGCCGCAGCACTATTGATTGAAAGCTGGTATCGTGACCCTCACGGCGTTCAACCTTAAATCCTGTTTCAAATTGATAACATCGACAAACCTAAAAGAATGGGGAGATTGATCCCTAGTACACTTAATTCCCTCTGTAAAAAGTCGATTGGTCTGGCTATTTTTTGATATAAAGTGACATCATCCTTTTGGGTTGAATGGGTAAATCCGCATAGCACTGTCTAGCTTTGGCAAGATTCTCACAGTCTTAGACTTATATTCAACCGCACGTGCTGTCACTAATGTAGATACGATGAGTGAGTAACTCGGTTTATCTAAACCTACGAGTTACCGCTATTTAAAAGAGTTGGTTTCGGCAGAGTTGTTGCAACACATGAGTGGCACCTCGTGAGATTACACTCTTGGGCCCCCAATTGCGGTATTGGATTTTATCTCTCGTACGACCAATCCATTGGTCACCATCAGCATTCCGTTTATGAAAAAATTGCGGAACATGCTGAATTTTGCTGTTTATTGACCCAGCTTAATCAAGATTCTTGCATTGATGTACATCACGAAATCTTTAAAGATACGCCTTTACTGTCTTATGGTCGCGGCTACCCACGTCCTGTTTATGTCGGCTCATCGCCAAGAATGATTATGGCACACTTGCCTAAAGCTAAAATTTTAGACTATTACCAGCGTTTTTCTGCCGAATTGGGGCAAGTTAATTTTGCAAAAGATGCGGATGATTATTTGAAGCTGATGCACATAATCAAAAAACAAGGCTATTATTTTCTAATAGCGATCTTGATTCAGATATTGCAGGCTTATCTGTACCGATTCATTTTTCATCTAAAGATGCGCCTTATGTCTTGATGCTGTTGGCATCTAAAAACCGTTTTGAATTTATCAATTTGCAAAAGCTGATTGAAATTTTGCAGGATAATGCCCAACAAATTTAAAAACAGGTTGAAATACTATATACCGATTTAAGCCTAGACGTGAACTCAACCTAACGTGGCAAAATTTAAAACTGAGGACGATCTTATTCAGAAAGTGCTATGAAAATAGCGAAAGGTAAGATTAATTCTGGGTTGTATAATTTTATTGGACTTCATTAATGCATGTTTCCAATACTGCTGTGTTTGTCCTCGCATCACAAGCAACTGACCACTCTGCAATAAAAGATCCACTTTATATGCCGTATGTTTATGCTTAAAACTGAATTTACGGGTTGCTCCAAAACTCAATGAAGCAATGACAACGTTTTTTCCTAAATTCGGCTCATCGTCACTATGCCAGCCCAAGCCCTGCGTACCATCTTGATATAAATTGGCCAAACATGAATTAAAGGGATGCCCGACCCATTGTTCAACTTGCTGTTTCAGCCGCCACAAAGCAGGTAGCCAAACATGAGCCTGCTTTAAAGCACCCGAATACCGATATTGATACTGCTCATCGCCATACCATGCGACTTGGCGCTTGGTCCGATAATACTGACCAAAGAGCCGACCTTCATCAGGCTGCCATGCCAAATGTTGCAGAAAATACTGTAAATAACGCGCACTATGCTCCACATTCAGCACCAGACCATAGTCCTGTACAATGCCGTCATAAGGCAGTATGTTGTCACGAGGCTCAGGGCTAAACAACTCTAGATTCATGATGAACCCACTCTACTGTGTAATCTAAAAATTAGGATAAAACTGCTCACAAAATGACTCAGCTTTTTAGCTTGTGAGACCTAACGTTCATCCTTAGACTTAAAATCATTGTGCTGATAATAATAGCTTATGAATTTATGGCATTTGTTTCAAAAATTGCGTCCCTTTGTTCGTCCCTACCGAATGTTGGTGATCGCAACCCTGATTTTAACCTTAATTGGCTCATTTACCGCCCAAGTCAATGCACTCACTTTACAATATGCAGTCGATAGCATTAATGCCTTAATTGAAGCGGGACAAGGACTTGCGGCAGGCTGGCATATTTTAATCACGATTTCAGTCATTTTACTGGGCAAAGAAATCATCAATGCCTTTGTGCAATTTGGACAGAAGTTTTACGGTGAAAAACTACGCATTTTTGTCTCACAAGATTTAGCTCAAGGCATTATTGAAAAGTTTTTACGTTACCGTTTGGCTTTTTTTAATCAAGACAACAACCAAGCAGGCAAATTACAAACACGTATAGACCGAGGGATTGGTTCACTCACCCGTTTAGTGCAAATTTTCTTTATTGATATTTTACCGCTATTTACCAGTGCGATTGTGGCTTTAGGCTTAATGTACTATGCCAATGTATATGTGGGCTTGCTCGCCACGGTTATTGTTCCCATTTATTTTTGGCTGACCTATCTGCAAGCGCAAAAGTTAGGCAGTTGGCGACGTAATTTACGTGATGGACGTGAGAAAAAAAGCCAAGGGATTCTTAGCATTATCAACTCAATCACCGTGATTAAATCATTTAACAGAGAAAGCATCGAAGCAGAAAAACAACTCACCCTGCAGAAAAAACTGACCCACAATCAAATGCAGACCCGCCAAACCAGTTTTTTATTTGATGGTTTAAAAAGCTTTATTGAACAAATTGGAGTGGTGCTGATTATTATTTTAACGGCTTATTTTGTATTAGATGGACAAATGAGCATCGGCATGATCATGTATCACGTGTTACTGTTTGGCAATGTTTCTGCCCCCATTCGCTCATTGCATCGTATTTATGATGAAGTCAATGATGCAATGATCTATTCAGAAAGCTTCTTTCAAATTTTGGAAGCCGAGCATGAAATTGAACCAAGTGGTACGCTTAAACCCATCATTCGAGGGCAGTTTGACCTGCAACAGGTAAACTTTTTTTATCCGAATGGACATCATGCACTCAAAGACATTCAGATGCAGATCCAGCCCAATAAAATTACTGCATTAGTGGGATTATCGGGGGCGGGAAAATCCACGCTGATCAGTTTATTAGATAAATTCTATGAACCGCAAAATGGTACGATTCAACTCGATGGAATAGACATACAACAGATCGATACTCAGTATTTACGTGATCATATCGGCTTAGTTTTGCAAAAAAACCATATTTTCCAAGGCTCTATTTTTGAAAATATTCGTTATGGCAAAACTGATGCTAGCTTAGAAGATGTGATTCGGGCCGCAAAAAAAGCCTCCATTCACGAACAAATTTTGCATTTGCCTGAGGCTTATGACTCAGATGCCCTGATGCTTTCAGGCGGCCAACAACAACGCATTGCCCTTGCACGTATGTTCCTGAAAAATCCACCTATTATTTTTTTAGATGAACCTACCGCTAGTCTAGACGCTATTGCAACCGAACAAATTAAGCAAAGTCTGGATGAAATTAAACAAGGCCGTACCGTGATCATCATTTCACATAGCTTATCGCAAATTATTGATGCCGATTACACCTATGTCATGAAGGAGGGCAGAATTGCAGAACATGGTGAACATGACACGCTTTATCATCAAAATGGGGTTTATAAAGAAATTTTTGATGCGATGGCAAAGAGCTTAAATATTGAAAAAATTGCCAAAACCTTTGAAGATGATACCGAAGAAGAAACTCACAGTTAATAAAAAAGTGCTTCATGATAGAAGCACTTAGGGATGAATCTGTTTTTAACAGTCTACTTTAAGGCTGTTTCAAATACGGCCAAGCGGCTTTTAAGTAAATAAACATCGACCACAAAGTTAAAATTACAGCGGTATAAAGCAGCAAATACGCCAACATTTCTAAAGGCTGCCAGTTCAATAAGAACACTGAAATTGCAATCATTTGGAATGCCGTTTTATATTTCCCCACGGTAGACACGGCCACACTGGTACGTGCGCCCAACTCAGCCATCCATTCACGCAATGCAGATACAGTAATTTCACGGGAAATAATTACAATCGCTGCAAAAGCCATTGAAATAGTAGGTTGCCACTGCACCAACACAATCAATGCCGCAGCCACCATCAGTTTATCTGCTACAGGGTCGAGGAAACGCCCAAATGCAGAAGTCTGATTTAAAGAGCGTGCCAAATAGCCATCAAACCAGTCGGTCACGGCAGCGATCACAAAAATAGAAGTCAKCAAAATATGACGTGTCATACCGCCATCGTAACCATTTACGCCCGTTGCAGGAGGCCAATACGCCACTAACAAAAAAACAGGAATCAAGGCGATTCGAGCCAAAGTTAATATATTTGGAATGTTCAGGATACGACCTGTTGTCATAGACACCGCCAATGTTTCCTCTCTTTACGCTGCATATTCACAAGTTTTTTGAGGATTTGTCATCGTGAATAGGCTTCACTTTATACGAAATGCTAGTAGGTGTCACTAGGCAAACACGGTGATGGTCTGTCGAGCAATCGCAATCAGACGATCTTGCTCATCCCAAAGGTGTGCGTATTCGGTAGCATAACCATCGCTGGCATGATCAGTAAATACTTTATATTTCATCCAGCCATGTAATTGATTTTGCAAAGGATTGATATAGGTCACATGCCATGTCAGAGAACTAGCAGGTGCGAGCTGACTGAACATCGGCAATACCCCAGGTGGCCACATATCAAAAGCTACCATTAAATCGGGAATAGTCATCGCACGATTCGCATGCTTTTTTGGGTTAAAACGCATCCAGCCTGCAAAATCAGGTTTATGGCTGGCACTGAATGGATACTGCCCTTCTACCCAGACCAAATCCATTTGCTGAAAACACTCAGGTGCTAAAGGGTGATGCTGCGTAACTGGTAATTCACTGACAGGGGCAAAATTTGGTGCAGTACGTTCCTGTTGCACCACAATACTAGATTCACGTGCTACGCCAAAACTGGCAATCAAAATGCTTTGTACCGCATCATCCTGCCACAAACGCACCTCAATGCTAGTGACTGATTTACCCTGCCGAAGAATTTCAGCCGTAAGCCGTGCCCGACCTTGTTGTACAGGTCCAACAAAAGTCACGCTGCTACTGAGCAAGCGCTTTTGTGGATCGGCAATACAATGCTGAGCTTTTTGCATCATCAAGCCTGCCACCAAGCCACCATAAATGGTGCGTCCTTGTAACCAACCCTGTGGAATATCGATCCATTCTTGTTCGGCAATGGCCTGATAGGTCTGTAGCAACGACATGGTTTTTCCTTAAACAATGTTGTGGTTGATATTACAGGGTTTTGATCTGATGTGAATGTTCAATGACGGCAGAGTCAATGCACTTTTTTGCTATTTACCTTTGTATAAAATACTGCTTTTTATAGAGTAAACAATCATTCATGCAGCACTTTATAAATCGTACGCGCCATCACTTCACCCAGTCCAGGCACTAAAGTTAGCTCTTTTTCTGAAGCTTTCAGTACACCTTGTATACCACCAAAATGAGTGAGTAAATCACGACGACGTTTTGGCCCCAAGCCTGGAATCACCTCAAGTATCGATGAACCACGTTTTTTATCACGTTTGGCACGGTGCTTGGTAATTGCAAAACGGTGTGCTTCATCACGTACCTGCTGAATCAGATGCAGCGCCTTATGATCTTCAGGCAACTGAATTTTGCTGCCATCAGTAAAGTGCAAGGTTTCTAAACCAGGTTTGCGTCCTTCGCCTTTGGACACCCCAATCATAAAGGCATCCAGTCCTAATTCCTGCATCACCTCCATCGCCATATTCAACTGCCCTTTGCCGCCATCAATGAGCAATAAATCGGGCAACATAGCTTTTTTATAACGACGAGTCAGCGCTTGACGCATGGCGGCATAATCATCTCCTGCCTGAATATTCTGAATGGAAAATTGGCGATAATCACGTTTGCGAATACCACCACTGTCAAATACCACGCAAGACGCCACAGTGTCTTCGCCCATGGTGTGCGAAATATCAAAACATTCAATTCGATCAATGGGGCGTCCAACTACTTGTTCTAACTGATGAAAACGTTCATTTAATTCAAAGTGATTAGCGAGTTTACCTTTAATAGCATGCTGCACATTCATTTGCGCCAATTCTTGCCACTCGGCACGAGTTTCACGCACTTTATGTTTGATGTGAATTCTTTTACCGAAGTGTTGCTGTAAAGCTTGCTCCAATTCTTTGCAATCTGCCACTTCCACATTGACAATCAGTTCCGCTGGAATTTCATCGGCCACCTGAAAGTAAAAGTTGGCAATAAAATCGGACAATAGTTGTCCCAAATCATCGCCCAACATATCTGGAAAATAACTCTTACCGCCCAGCATTTTGCCATTGCGCACGTGCATAATTTGCACACAGGTCACACCTGCCTGATAAGCAATTGCGATAATATCGGCTTCACCTTTGACTTTATAAATGGCTTGCTGTGCCTGTACATCACGCAGCAATGCCATACGGTCACGATAAAAGACTGCTTTTTCAAATTCCAACGCTTCGGCTGCAGCTTCCATTTTGGCAATCAATTGCTGATTCAGTTCTTTGCTATCGCCCTGAAGAAAGCGGATCGAATTATGAACATCTTCTTTATATTCTTCGGGCGAAATCAATCCAACACACGGAGCCGAACAGCGTTTGATCTGATATTGCAAACACGGACGCTGGCGCTGGGCAAAATAACTGTTTTCACACTGCCGCACATTAAACAGCTTTTGTAATACCACCAAAGTATCGCGGGCATTATACGCACTAGGATATGGCCCAAAAAACTTACCAACCTGATGCTTGCCTTTGCCGCGCCCACTGGCAATGCGCGGATAAGGCTGATCTGCCGAAACAAAAATATAAACATAAGACTTATCATCGCGCAGCATAATATTGTACGGTGGGCGATGCAGTTTAATCAGGTTTTGTTCAAGCAATAATGCTTCGGTTTCGGAACGCACCACCAAAGTTTCAATATCATATATACGCGCCACTAAAGCTTGCGTTTTAGGATGCTCGATGGTTTTGACAAAATAACTCGACACACGGTTTTTTAAATTTTTGGCTTTGCCGACATATAATAATTCCCCGTCTTTACCCAACATACGGTAAACCCCTGGCAATTGGGTCATATTTGCCAAAATTTTCTCGATATGCTCACTTGCGTTTGGGTTCACGAGTCATCCTATTGTTGCTGCATTCTTTACATGATGTGCTGTTTTGTCTGATTTTTTCAAGCTTTATCCTGTGGCATATCGCATGATCTATCCACGAAAACGATGAGCTCAGTGAAAAAACAATCCGTCTGCAACACAAGATTTGCTATGCTCAGGCATCTTGTCAGCAGCAGTAAAGTGCAGGATAACGACCGCACTACACGGCATACAGATCATTCAAGCCACAACGTCCCAGCCGATCAGTACACATCAGTATGTATCCGCCAAAGACCGTTTGATTGGCAAGCCGCGCTTTCATTTTGAACCTACACAAGTCATGCAATTGTTACGTCAACGGATTATTGGACAAGATGCAGCGCTGAATGAAATCGAAAAAATGCGGGATGTGGTCAAGGCCGATTTTTCCAGCACAGAGCGACCACTTCGAGTGACTTGAATGCTTGGCCCGACAGGTGTTGGCAAGACCGAAACTATAGACTTTCGCAATAGCATGATTTTTATGAGCTAGATCTAGGCGCTCAGGCCGCACAACAATACTTGAATAAACTCAATCTATTGCCTCAAAAAATACAACAATTGTGTTTAAAACGTATGCCAATCCAACCAATCATTGAAAATTCATGCATTGTAAATTTGATCCTGAATTTATAAATCGGATTGACCGTAGTTTGCATTATTAAGCGGTATCTGCTGATGCCCTGCCGCAATTGGTCGAAATTGAATTGGAAAAGCTAAACCATCGCCTGAAGCATCAACAGCGCAAGTTCAATTCACTGCAGCAGCTAAAGTCTATTTTTATCAGTGACATGATTCATTACGGCGTGCGGCATTTGGGGCACAAAATCCGCACTGAACTTGAGCCCATTTTAGCCTTGTATTTTTTAAGTCATCCTGAAAAATCAGAAATGTTTTTTTATTGCAGTGCAGATTAATTACACCGAAAAATAGAATAAGCCCGCAACTTATGCTGTGTGAATCTCAAGGATGCTGCCCTGCTCATCTTCAAGATTGTGTTCTTTCACTTTAAAAGCCTAGGGATTAGTCGGTAATTTCCATTCCCAAGGCCTGACTAAATTTGGTCTGATCTTGAGGTGAAACCAATACAAATTTTGGCTGTCCCGCTTGAAGATAATCAATTTTCAAACGCTTCAGTGACAAAGCAGGTGACGCGACCGAATTATTGGTTTTAGATATTTTTTGAATACTGTCGCGTGGAATATCCCATTTTAAAAACATACAACGAATCTGCAAGCGTTCTGCATCGACCTGATAGCGCGTATTGAACACAGGCCACCACAACACAAAAATGGTGATGAAATACACTCCTGTGTGCACAGGAAATTCTGGCATCGTGCCTTTGGCGTACATCGTCAGCAATAACTGAATCAATAGACCAGACATACAAATCGCAAAAGCCAAAACCCACCAATCTTTTTTAGAACGAAACGTTTGCATAAAAATTCCCCTATTTGCTTCATTCTATACAAAAAAGTAGCCGGGAATTAAAGCGCGATGCTGAAATTGCTCAAAATATCATAAAAAAACGCCCCGAAAGGCGTTGTGATGCTTTAAAACACATAAGGGCGAATAAAAATTAAGAAGAAAATCCCGAGCATCAAAAACCATTTTAAGAAGTAGTACACGCGACTATTTTTAGCTTTTAAAGCCTTGGCTTTTAAACGCACTTGATAGACATAGCCAAAGACTTTGTTTAAGCCACCCGTCTGATCGCCTGCTTCATTCGGAGAGCTTGCTGCGGTCATCACATTTTTGCCAAACCAGTGATTAAACTTTTGCATCCAGAGTGATTTTAACGGACGCTCGACATCGGCAAAGAAAATAATACGGTTTTGAGAAGTGCCATTTTCAGCATAGTGAATATAGGTTTCATCAAACACCACACTTTCACCATCACGCCATGAATAACGCTCCCCATCGACATCAATAAAACAACGGTCATCATTGGGTGTCATCAATCCCAAGTGGTAACGCAATGAACCTGCATACGGGTCACGATGACGCACTAAACGACTGTCGGGCGCTAGTTCAGTAAACATCGCCGCCTTAATGCTAGGCAAAGTTTTTAATAATGCTGTGGTTTTTGGGCATAATTCTGCTGCTGATGGATGCGCGGAGTCATACCATTTTAAATAAAAACGCTTCCAGCCTGTTTTAAAGAATGAATTAAACCCCAAATCATCGTAGCTACTGGAAGCTTTAATACCGCCCTGTTGATATAAAGCTTTGGCTTCATCACGAATCATTTCCCAGTTGTCATCTAAAACTTTTAAATCTTGAAAATGCTGGGTGTCAATATAAGGTTGATTCGGCACTTTAGAAAATAAGTACATTAAATAGTTAATCGGTGCAAGAATGGTCGAATGGTCAAAAAACTGACGATAAAAACTATGACGCACCTTGCCGCGCTGTTGAATATACAACGCTGAAGCGATAAAAATCGCCAAAATAATCCACTTCAACATAGAACTAACCAAATACTTAAAACAGCAGAAATTCAAAAATGTCGCATATTCTACTCAATTTCAGCGCATGAGGTCATCGCAAAAAATAGAACACAGCATTGCAAGTCGCTCTGTATACCTACCCAACCTCACGCTATAAAACGTCACTATCCAAACCAAGCATTGACTTATCTGCCCTAAATAAACCACTGAAAGTTCTACTTTTCAAGCTTTTCTAAGTCCTAAAAGTATTCCAACCCGATAAAAATAGAATAAAAAACAATCACCTTCATCGTGTTTTAAAAATAAGATTTTAAAATCGGGTCAAAAAGCAATTCCACGCTGTGAGAAAAATCATGACCCTTGCGTCACGGCTTGATACAACTTGCTATATTTTTTTTAGATATAGTTATCGTAAGATTAGCGAGGCATATATGTGTGCAGAACTATCGCACACGCTTCATAACATCAACTTAGAAGTCCTCCAAAATAAAGGAGATCAGGCATGATCCACGCTGGCAATGCCATTACCGTCCAAATGCTTTCGGACGGAATTGCAGAATTCCGCTTTGACTTACAAGGTGAGTCGGTCAACAAATTTAACCGTGCAACGATTGAAGACTTTAAAGCTGCGATTGAGGCTGTTAAAGCAAACAATGAAGTGAAAGGTTTAATCGTCACTTCTGCGAAATCAACCTTTATCGTGGGTGCAGACATCACCGAATTTGGCGCAAACTTCGCTCAAGGCGAACAAGCCATTGTGGATTGGGCGTTGCCTGTTCACGACATCTTCAATGCTTTTGAAGATTTAGACATTCCTAAAGTTGCTGCAATCAATGGTATGGCATTGGGCGGCGGCTTTGAAATGTGTTTGGTATGTGATTACCGTGTGATGTCAGACCAAGCACAGGTGGGCTTACCAGAAATCAAACTCGGTATTTTCCCAGGCTTTGGTGGCACGGTTCGTTTAAGCCGCGTTATTGGTATCGACAATGCGGTTGAATGGATGGCAATGGCCAACCCTAAACGCCCTGATGCTGCACTCAAAGACGGCGCTGTAGATGCTGTGGTTGCTGCAGATCAATTACAAGCGGCTGCGTTGGACTTGGTTAAGCAAGCCATTGCAGGTCGTTTGGACTGGAAAGCAAAACGCCAAGAAAAATTAGACCCTGTAAAATTGAACCCACTTGAACAAATGATGGCGTTCAACACGGCGAAAGGTGCGGTATTAGCCAAAGCGAATCCTGCACAATACCCAGCACCAAAACTCATGCTGGATTCTTTACAAGCAGGTGCAAGCTTGCCACGTAATGACGCGCTCAAAGCTGAAGCTGAAGGCTTTGCTAAAGCTGCTGTAACGCCTCAAGCAGGTGCGTTGATTGGTTTGTTTATCAACGACCAAGTGGTGAAAAAGACCTCGAAAAAATATGAAAAAGGTGCACATCCTGTGAACCAAGCGGCTGTACTCGGCGCGGGTATCATGGGCGGTGGTATTGCTTACCAAGCGGCAAGCAAAGGCACACCAATTATCATGAAAGACATCGGCAATCCACAATTAGCATTGGGGATGTCTGAAGCAAACAAATTGCTGACCAAGCAAGTTGAACGTAAAAAAATGACACCTGCCAAAATGGGTGAAACTTTGGCACGTATCCGCCCAACTTTAAGCTATGACGAGTTTAAAGAAGTAGATATCGTGATTGAAGCCGTGACTGAAAATCCAAAAGTCAAAGGCATTGTGTTGGCTGAAACTGAGAAAAATGTTCGTGACAACACGATCATTGCTTCAAATACTTCAACCATTTCAATCACACGTTTGGCTGAAAACCTACAACGTCCAGAAAACTTTGTCGGCATGCACTTCTTTAACCCAGTGCACATGATGCCATTGGTAGAAGTGATTCGTGGTGAAAAAACTTCACCTGAAGCAATTGCGACCACTGTGGTTCTTGCTCAGAAAATGGGTAAAACACCAATCGTAGTGAATGACTGCCCAGGCTTCTTGGTGAACCGCGTATTGTTCCCTTACTTTGGTGCATTCGACTTGTTACTGAAAGATGGTGCAGACTTCCAGCAAGTCGACAAAGTCATGGAAAAATTCGGCTGGCCAATGGGTCCTGCATACTTAATTGACGTTGTCGGTATCGACACGGGCGTTCATGGTGCAGAAGTTATGGCAGAAGGTTTCCCTGACCGCATGAAGCCAGACTTTAAAGGCTCAATCCAAGTCATGTACGAAAACAAACGTCTTGGTCAAAAAAATGACGTAGGTTTCTACAAATATGAATTGGATCGCAAAGGCAAAAAAGCCAAAGTGGTTGATCCAACTGCATACGAGCTTGTAGCATCTGTGGCAACATCTGAAAAACGCGAATTTGATGCACAAGAAATCATTGACCGTATGATGTTGGCGTTCTGTAACGAAACTGTTCGTTGCTTAGAAGACAACATTGTGGCAACACCATCTGAAGCAGATATGGCGATGATTATGGGTGTCGGATTCCCTCCATTCCGTGGTGGTCCATGCCGTTACATCGACCAAACAGGTGTTGCTGAATACGTTGCACTTTGCGACAAATACGCACACTTAGGTAAGGCTTATGAAGCGCCACAAATGTTGCGTGACATGGCTGCTAACAATAAAAAATTCTACGGTTAAGGAGCAACGTGAATGGCTACTTTAAATCCACGTGACGTTGTCATCGTTGATGGCGTACGTTCTGCAATGGGTAAAACCAAAAACGGTATGTTCCGCAATGTACGTGCTGACAGTCTATCTGCTGAATTGGTTCGTGCTTTAGTTGCTCGTAACCAGTTTGATGTCAACGAAGTTGAAGATGTAATCTGGGGCTGTGTGAACCAAACCCTAGAACAAGGCATGAACATTGGTCGTAATATTGCATTATTGGCTGATCTTCCAAAAACAGTAGCGGGTCAAACCGTAAACCGTCTTTGTGGTTCTTCAATGCAAGCAATCCACACGGCTGCAGCACAAATTGCAACCAATCAGGGTGATATTTTCATCATTGGTGGTGTAGAGCACATGGGCCATGTGGGCATGATGCACGGTATCGACATCAACCCTGCTGCATCGAAGCACTATGCCAAAGCATCAAACATGATGGGCTTAACTGCTGAAATGTTGGGTCGCATGAACGGTATTTCGCGTGAAGAGCAAGATGCTTTTGGTGTGGAATCACACCGTCGTGCATGGGCTGCAACACAAGAAGGTCGTTTTAAAAACGAAATCATTGGCATTGAAGGTCATGACGCAAATGGCTTTAAACAGCTATGCGACATCGACGAAGTGATCCGTCCAGATGCCAACCTTGAGGCGTTCCAAGCTTTACGTCCTGTATTTGACCCGAAAGGCGGTACGGTCACTGCGGCAACATCTTCAGCATTGTCTGATGGTGCATCTGCGATGTTGCTTATGTCTGCTGAACGTGCACAAGCTTTAGGTTTAAAACCACGTGCGGTGATTCGCTCTATGGCAGTTGCAGGCTGCGATGCAGCAATCATGGGTTATGGCCCAGTACCTGCAACTCAAAAAGCGCTTAAACGTGCTGGCTTGTCAATTGCAGACATTCAAACCTTTGAATTAAACGAAGCGTTTGCTGCACAAGGTTTGTCTGTTCTTAAAGGCTTAGGCATTTATGATCAGCAAGATCGTGTGAACTTGAACGGTGGTGCAATTGCACTCGGTCACCCATTGGGTTGTTCAGGTGCGCGTATCACCACCACATTGCTGAACGTGATGGAACAACAAGACACGCAAATCGGTCTAGCAACCATGTGTATCGGTCTTGGTCAAGGTATCGCGACAATTATTGAGCGTGTGTAAAAAGTCTTCGTAAGAAAAAAATCCTCGCATCATGCGGGGATTTTTTATTTTGTTGTTTTGAACTGTTCTGATTTTTAAATTTTATTCTTTTGCATTTTTATCTTGATATGTAAATGACTGATCAGTTGTGATTTACCTGTATAACTTAAACTAACAACTCTCCCATCAACCATGTCATATAGCGTTCTTTGTCCATAAAGTCTGGGGCGCTGCCTGTATCCAAGCAGTAATATTGCTGATTAAATTCAATCACAATTTGTTCAGTCTGATGCCAATCTTCAACCAAACGAAAGTGCTGATTAAAGAAGTAACGGTTCTTGCCCCAATTATTTAAATTTTCGAGTTTCGGGTAGTTCTTATTTTCCAGAAATTGCAAATACAGTTGTTGAATATCATCAAAGACTTGAATGTTGTTCATATCGGACCTGCCTAGCTGAGCCATTAAATCAACAGCTACAGTTTAGGCAAGAGATTTGAACAACAGATGACATTCTTTTGACAATTTGATGTATGGATTTGCTAGACCTTATAACTTGCTTTCAAGGGCCCGCTGATGCTGCTGACTGATCTCTTGCATTTGCGTATTGAGTTGCACCATCTCTTGATATACGGTATTAAATTCTTTCAAGGCTGCATCTTCATAAAACATAAAGGTATTGTTTTTGAGCTCCCATTTGTTGTTTTTTAAAATTGCAAACAACACATACGCTTTACCCAAATTTTTCTTTTCTAATTCAAATAATGTGTAACCTTGGTCATTATGGCGGCTTTCCAATAAAGATTCTGCTAAATGACGGCGCAAATTATGATTGATTTCAAGATTCTCAATTTGCTCTAGAGCCATCGCTTCATGCTGTTCTAAATGCTCCTGATACAAATCTACCATGGCACGCACTTGCACTAACATGGCTTCGGTATCGGCATAGTCTTGTTTTTTGTCTGCAGCAAGTCGTTGAGGATTTAAAAACTGATCCCAATTCAAGGCTTTTAATTCACGCAAATAACTATTACGCGCTTCGGCACTTTGTACCATGTGACTCAACACAAAACTTGCCATGACCTGATAATCACCCGCTAAGCGTGAGTCGTGCACATTAATCTGAATCGGTTTAGACCAATCCTGTGCCTGTACAAAAATCTGTTCAGCTTTTTCATGAATCACATTTTGATAGGCGTGCAATTGCGCAACTTGTTTTTGCTGACTGTTATATTGATAAAACATCCACCCAAAAATAATACCCGTTACACACCCAATGATTAGCACTATCCGTCGCATGAGTGCCCTCTTATTTTTAATATTTGTTTTATCTTACCGTGAAGCCCATCACATTTGTATAGATTTCATACTTATTTTATTACTAAACTATTGGAATATACCACCTTGTATTTGACCAGATGCTCAAAAATAAGTTTAGCATCGCTTTATGCTTTAAATTTTATGTAACATCCCCATCTTAGTAAAAAACAGAATTTGAGATTATTCATGCGCGTTGATATTTGGTCAGATATTGTTTGTCCGTTTTGCTATATCGGCAAAAAACGTTTGGAAGCTGCTGCTGAAGAGGCAGGTGTGGAATTAGAAGTGCATTGGCACAGCTTTGTACTTGACCCAGATGCACCACCGCGTCAGGAAGTATCTAATTCAGAGCGTTTAGCACAAAAATATGGGCGCAGCCTTGCCGAAGTAGAAGAAATGCAGCGTAATATTGCCGAAATGGCAAAAGCTGAAGGTATTGACTTTCAATGGGAAAATGCCAACTCAGGCAACACCTTTAATGCGCATCGCTTGGTGCATTTGGCACAAAGCAAAGGCTTGGGCAACGAAGCCAAAGAAGCTTTTTTCTATAGCTATATGACTCAAGGTTTAGCAATTGGCGAACGTGAAACACTCGAAGATGTTGCATCACGAATCGGGCTGAATCCTGTAGAAGTGGATGATGTTCTAGATTCTGACGAATATGCCGACTTTGTAAAATTTGACCAAGAAGTCGCACGTGAACAATTAAACGTTACTGGCGTACCGTTCTTTGTGTTTGATCAGCGTATTGCTTTAGCTGGTGCGCAGCCACGTGAAGTCTTTGTGCAAGTACTGCAAAAAGCCCTTGAAACAGCAAGTGAGCTAGATGTTGAAGATGCAGCAAACTGCGATGCAGAACAATGCGATCTGCCTGAACCCAAAGCATAAGCTTAAAATATAGGTAAGTTCAATAGCGTTCTTCAAACTAGATTAGACGCCAAAAAAATCCCGAAACGGGATTTTTTTTGGACTTTCAAGTGCATCGAGTTTATTCAACCAAGAAGCTAATTTTTAAATTGACCCGATACTCCGTGATTTGATTGTCTCTAATCACCACTTTTTGTTCGTTAATCCACGCGCCTTGGACATTCTTAACCGTTTCTGTCACTTTGGCGATTCCAGTTTGAATCGCGTCTTCAAAACTTTTTGAACTACTTGAATTAACTTCAACTACTTTTGCAATTGCCATGATTTTCTCACTGTCCTTTATCGTTATTGAAATTCCATCATAGATTAAAAAAACCGCACTTTTAGGTTGTTTAACCAATCGCAGCTAAAACATTACACGATTTCACACTGTCGAAAAATGTCATTAATCTTTCGCAATAAATCTTGTCAAAATTTAAATTTTGCAGACATCTCAACCATTTAAGCCTTAAAAAAAAACTAGAGCTAAAACTCTAATATATTGTTTTATATTGTTATTTTCAGGATGATTGCCGAAATGATCATTTTGTAAATTTTAAACTTTGTTATGATTCATGTGAATTTTTTATTTAGTTAGATCTCTCTCTACAATGTCTAGCTTGTGTCTAGACATAAATACTTTGGATGGACATTCCCATGAATATGTTTAAATCTGTTTTGATGGTTTCACTTCTAGCAATTGCTGCAAATGTATCTGCTCAAATTGTGCATGTACCTGATTTTCCAACGCAAAAAGTGAATACAGAATCGGCTGCATCTGAAGCTGTTGTGAATGAGCCAACTTCGCAAAAAGCCGCCTAAGTTTCTCGTTGTATCCACTTATTTTGACTATATTCACCTCTCCCATTTCTCTCCCCAAACAGCAGTCTAAATCGGTCTGCTGTTTGTTTTTCTAGTGCTAAGTTTGCTTCAAATCTCCCTACTGCTTCTAAAAGCTGCGTCCTCCCCCACTGTCAGTACTTTTTTGGGCAGTGTGATTTAAATTTATTTGATTATTTCCATATAAAAATCGCATTTTTTGTCAATAATGTCTAAAAAAGCACAAAAGCTGACAATTTTGAGCATGTATTTTTTTATTAAATCCTTATAATTAAAGTGATTTGTTTTCATTGCTATAGCAGATGCCTATGCAACAACTTCAAGCACTTATACAAAGAAAAATTCCACCTCAAGCGATTGAGGTCAACCATTTAATCGAATTAGCCAAACGCTATCCTCAACCACAATCGGCAGAATATAAATTGATTGAATTGGCGCTGAATATTGTCTTGGCCGATTATTTAGAAAAAGCACAACAACATATTTAAGTATGTATGAATGAATACACTAGAAAAATCACTGTTGATTAAAGAATTACACGACTTAACCGATGCCTTAAAGCTTAAAAGACTCAGTCTGTATGAAACAGCCAAAGCCAAAGCACGCATTAAAGACATTTTTATGCTGTGCGATGAACCGATTTTTCAAAAACAGTTGCTCACATTTAAAGCCTTACAAAATCCAATTCAAACTGCTGCAACTTTTGCAGAACAAAGTTTATATGCCCAATCTTTTCGTGGCGTATTTACAGAACCAGAAACACTTGAAGCAGCACTTTATCAACAGCCTGAAACAGGTTGGGCGATTTTGTATCAACCTAGAGCAGGTTGGCAAATTTGGTTAATTCCTGCTACTGAACGCACTGCTCTACTCAGCGAATTCCAAGATTTAGAGCAGGTCTATCGCTGGATGATGCAACAGCAGCAACAATACCACTGCCTTCAAACCGATGCTGAACTGAAGCAAGCTGCTGTTCTAGAAGCAGCACAAACGGCAACGATCGAAGCTGCGAAAACTCAGCAAATTTTTACCACTGCAGAACCGGAAGAAAATAAAGCTGTATCTCCACCAATTCAATTTGAACTTATTACACAGCACATCACTACAGAAGAAGCGACCTCGTCTGATACTCAAGTTTTAGACGTGACTGAATATGAACTCACTATTGAACCGATCACAAATCAAACGATCATTTCCAATCCAACGCTGAACACAACTCAGCCAGACGTGTCAACAATAGATACGGCCCAACCACTACCAGCCATCACACCAAAAACAAGCACCACCCTAGCTTATAATCTATTGTTAAACCAATATAGCTGCCCAATTTCTGCGCTCAATCTTAGCCAAAACGAGTCAGTGCAGTTATACCGAGTCTTTTTGTCTGAAGCACCAGAAGTCACCCAATATGCCGATGTGTTGGTGCATTTGTCTGATCCTGAAGAAGACCAGCAACAGCTGTTGGCGCGTGCGGTATATATAGCAGAACAAACCAATACGCAAGGACACTTTATTAAATATCTGGTGTTGCTTGGCACATTAGATCAAATACAAGCGATTCGTTTGACTCAAAACCTTTGCCAACAGTTTGAACATAAGATTGCAGCAATACGTGAAATTTCTTGGGAAAAATTACAAGAAAATTTATTTGATTTTAATCAGCTTTTTCAATGCTATAGTGTTGCTCAAATCGTGTGGCAGCAAGAGCAATATTTTTCTTTTATTCCAAAACAACATATTCAAACCACCAAATTTATTCAGTTCGAAGAAAATGAAGCGCAGAGTCATACTCCTTTGATTTTACTGAAAGAACGACAAAAAATTCGTGTGATTCATGGTCAAAAGCGTTTACAACTGTCCCGTACAGAACAAGCTGTACCACATATTTTATTAGATCGGCAACAAGGTATGAGTTGGCAAATGATTCAAAAAGTCATTTCTCAATTACAACAACCAATTGATGCTATACAATTGTGGCAAGCACTTCAAATGTATAAAGAAAAAGAGATTTCTGCCTAAAAACTGCCGTTTATATTATGATTTTGTAGCCAAGTCTTGCTTTTATCTTATAGATTTTCAACACTAGCAAAAATGGCTTAAAGATCAGTAAATAATGTCAAGAATAAAGCACACATCGCCTTTTATATTAAGCTGTCTCTTAAGTGGGGTCGCAGGCACCGCTTTTGCACAAGAATCATCTCAAGAAGTGGATCAAGCTTATACTCCACTGCCACCTTATGAATTGCCTGTCGCTCCGCCAAGTGCATCAGATAAAAACAGTTTTTATTACACCATTCCACGTTGGATTGATTCCACACCGACGGTGTTACCCGAACAATCCAATGAACCCATTGTACCTCCCACCGCAGAAACAGAACATTTAACCTGGTTCGATCAACGACAAAAAAATATTCGTAATTGGGCCGATAAAACGGCACTTAAGTTAGACAACTGGTTTGGTGAACCAAGCCCTGAACAGCCTGCCTCAGCTACTTTACGGGTTTTGGTCGATAGCAGTTGGGACAAGCATAATGAATATGAAGTCAAACCTCGTATTCGCGGAAAAATCAAACTGCCTACGCTTGAAAATAAACTCAGTGTCGTTTTTGGTGATGACTCACTGGATAACGAATTGCAAAATAACATCGCTATTACCAACGAAAACCCAGGCAATGCTGCAGACAAAACCTTAGACAGTAAACGTAGCCGTGAAGACAACAGTTCTTTGGCATTACGCTGGTCCAACTTTGCCGATCGTCTGCCTTTTGAAACAGATGTCGATTTAGGGGTGCGTTCTGGCGATGATATATATTTGCGTTTAAAAGCCAGTAAAGACTGGGCTTTGGAAAATGATTTCTCTTTTCATGCCGAACAAATTTACCGTTATGGCATCGACAGTGAAAATTATCTCAGAACCAACTTGGAGCTAACACACGCCCGTCCCAATCAAGCGTTCTTGTCCAATCAATTTAGCTTGACCTATGCCGATGAACAAGATGATGATTTGGTTTGGGACAACTACACCTTTAGACAACATCAATTCTTTGCAGGTAACCGTTTTAACTACGGCATTTATACAGGCGGTTATTATCACGATGATGACTTGCGTTTWAATCGATGGGGGCCATTTGTCTCTTGGCGTCAACCATTTTTACGTGAATGGTTCTTTATTCAGGGCGATGTCAATTATTTAAATGATGATCGTGCAGATCGTAGTCATTATCTCGGTGCTTTAGTGCGTTTAGAAGCCATTTTCTAAACAGGTAACATCTACAATCAATTCAAATTAAAAAACCAAGTCTTGTTCGCAAGACTTGGTTTTTTGCAAGATGATTTTGCAAAATGACGATGCATTATTTGCACAACACATCCTCAATCACGTTCATGTGAAAACAGTCTTACTTTAACAGCAAGCTATTAATACGTTTCACATATTCCGCTGGGTCTTCAGGCAAACCACCTTCAGCAATTACAGCCTGATCAAATATTACATGCGCTAAATCATCAAATTGATTTGAGTCCTGTAATTTTTTCACCAATGGATGCTCTGGATTGATTTCCAAAATTGGCTTCATATCAGGTACAGCTTGTCCTGCATCCTTTAACATACGAATCAATTGTGGCGACAGCTCACCTTCACCTGTCACTAAGCAGGCAGGTGAATCGACCAAACGTGTCGTTACACGTACTTCTTTGGTTTTAGCACTTAAAGATGCTGACAATTGCTCGATCACAGGTTTAAATTGTTCTGCAGCCGCATCTAAAGCTTTTTTCTCTTCGGCATCTTGTAGATCGCCTAAATCAACTGCACCTTTAGACACGTTTTGCATTGGCGTGCCATCAAACTCATGCACAAAGTTCATAGCCCACTCGTCTACGCGTTCTGCCATCAACAACACTTCAATGCCWTTTTTCTTAAATAGCTCCAACTGTGGAGAATGCTTTGCTGCGTTCAGGTTATCTGCAGTAACGTAGTAAATCGCTTTCTGACCTTCTTTCATTCGCGCTTTGTAGTCCGCCAATGAGGTACTGATGTCATCATTGCTTGAAGTGGCATAGCGTAATAATTTCAGGATACGCTCACGGTTACCAAAGTCTTCGCCTAAGCCTTCTTTTAAGACTGAACCAAATTCTTGATAGAATTGCTTAAATTTTTCTTGGTCTTTTTCATCTTCAGACTTGGCCAAATTGTCCAACATGGTCAACACACGACGTGTATTGCCTTCGCGGATGGTTTTCACATCACGGCTTTCTTGCAATAACTCACGGCTCACGTTCAACGGCAAATCGGCGCTATCCACCACACCTTGCACAAAGCGCAGATAATTAGGAATCAGGTTGTCTGCCTCATCCATAATAAATACGCGTTTCACATACAATTTAATTCCCGCTTTCGCTTCACGGGTAAAAATGTTATGCGGTGCTTTACTTGGTACATACAACAACTGGGTGTATTCAGTGCTGCCTTCAACGCGGTTATGCGCCCATGCCAATGGTGCGTCAAAATCGTGACTGAGGTTTTTATAAAACTCGATGTACTGTTCTTCGCTAATTTCGTTTTTATTGCGCGTCCACAACGCACTGGCCGAATTAATCGTTTCCCATTCATCAGTTTCCACATACTGACCTGCTTTCGGTGTTTCACCTTCAGCGGCTTCTTCTTGCTGCCATACTTCTTTCTGCATTTGAATTGGCAAACTGATATGATCAGAGTATTTATTGATAATCTGCTTAACTTTGTAGCTTTCTAAATAATCCAGTGCATCTTCACGCAAATGCAAAATAATATCGGTACCTCRTTCTGCTTTGTGAATTTGCTCGACATCAAACTCGCCCGTACCCGCACTGCTCCAACGCACGGCTTCATCTGCAGCCAATCCCGCACGGCGTGATTCCACAGTAATTTTATCGGCCACGATAAAACCTGAATAAAAACCAACACCAAATTGACCAATCAATTGTGCATCAGCTTTTTGATCGCCGGTTAATTTAGACATAAAGTCTTTGGTGCCCGATTTGGCAATCGTACCTAAATGATCAATCGCTTCCTGTTGGCTTAGACCAATGCCGTTATCTGAAATAGTTAAAGTTTTATTTTCTTTATCTAGACGAATACGTACACGTAAATCAGGATCATTTTCATAATATTCAGGATGGTTGATACCCTCAAAACGTAATTTGTCGCAGGCATCTGATGCGTTAGAAATCAGTTCACGCAAGAAGATTTCAGGGTTGGAATAAAGAGAATGGGTCACCAAATGTAATAACTGCGCCACTTCGGCTTGGAAACTGTGTTTTTGGCTTTGCTCGCTCATTCATCACTCCTTAAAATTCATAAACATGGTTATTGTTGGATGTGTTAATGAATTGGAGTGATGTGCTGATTTTTCAAGCCTAAATCTAGAAAAATTTAAAAAGGTGCGCGTTGATAAACCTGATTTAAATGATAATCTAATTTCTGCTGACGCAAATTATACATTTGGGTTAAACAATCGACTGAAGCGCCACAACGATCACGCAATTCTAACCAGCGCAATTGTTCATCACGAATTTGTGAACGCATCCCCATGGCGACCAAACGGCTGACGATACGATAGGTGGTGGCCATTTTCACATCGGCATCATTGACCGCACGATGTTCACAAATGGCATGTTCCGTTTGTGTTTTGGCTTTCTCACAAGGAAAACTTGCCGCATGCCCCGCAACACTTAGCATTAAACCAAGCCACACTAACCAACCATATTTGATCGACATGAATGAATTCCTTATTTATTGTTCTTTACTTTATCTTTCAGACTGTAAATGAACATGGCATATGCTCTCAATTTTTTCATTCGCTACATTTGTTATTTTTTGCAATAAAAAAACCCCACCCTAAAGATGGGGTTACGCTGATTTTTATTATTATAAAGAGCTACGTTTTATGATTAGAATTTGTAGCTATAACCGATGGTGTACACCATTGGGTCAATGTCTAGATCGAATTTTGGCAAACCTTCGATTTCAACTTCTGGACTTAGTTGTGCATAACGTGCATCAAAGAATACGCCCCAGTTTTTCGCATCCGCTGGCTGGAAGTTAAAACCGATTTGACCTGCAAAACCAAAGTCTTCTTTTACCTTAACTTTACCTAAATCAGATTTTTCATCCCATGCAACAAATGCAGTACCACCTACACCAATGTATGGTGTAAAACGAGTTGAATTTTTAAAATTATATTTCGCTGTTAACGTTGGTGGTAATTGTTTGATTTTAAGAGCAGAATCACCATTCACTAGCACATCGTGGCTGATTGGCGTAGCCAACAATAATTCTGCAGAGATATTGTCATTAAAGAAATATTCTACAGAGGGTGTAAATGCATATTCATGATCAGCTTCTACATTCACTGCGCCATTTAGAATATCTGTATCTTGTGTTGGAGAAATTACAGAACCACCAACTTTAACTTGCCATTGACCTGCCATAGCAGAAGCAGACATCCCCATTAATGCAATTAGAGCAACTTGCTTTAACATTTCAAAACCACCCTTTAGAATAAAAATCTTAATGCTTAATTAATATTAAACGCGACAACTATTAATATGCAACACGTATTAAACATAATATTTTAATTATTTTATAAATCATTAATTATTATATAAATTTATTTTAAATAGACCAAATTACTTGGTTTTAAAACCCGAGTTAATTAATAAAGTTTATATTATTATTTCCCGACTATATTACTCAATTTTATTTAAAAAATAAATTAAAAGATTTATTTAAAATACATCTTATATTTATTTAAAAATTAAACAAATTTATTTTAAATTGATTAATTCACTTAGAATTTCTATTTTTAAATCTTATAAAATCAATAAAAATTATTAAAATTAAATAAAGAGAATTAAAATCACCTTCATTCTAATATATGAAGCTGATGACAATGAAAACAGACTATTTTGTTTAGAGATTTAAAATCGTGTATTGAGATGCAATCGGCAGATGTGAGGATGAACTTGAAGTATATTTTTTTGTTGTTTTAACACTGTGCTGCAACGTGCCCAGCCTATTCTGAACACGTGCGCTTACACATTTTGGTGATGATTTACAGCACCATCGCTGCAATCCAACCAAAAATGATCAATGGGATATTAAAGTGAATAAAAGTTGGTACCACACTGTCCTTCATGTGGTCGTGCTGCCCATCCATATTTAAGCCCGAAGTTGGCCCTAAGGTTGAATCCGATGCTGGAGAACCCGCATCTCCTAAGGCTGCTGCTGTGCCAATAATTGCAATGGTCGCTGCAGGACTAAAACCGAACTGCAAACATAAAGGCACATAAATAATTGCTAAAATAGGCACGGTAGAGAAAGACGAGCCAATCCCCAAGGTGATTAACAAACCAATCAGCAACATTAAAAATGCTGCTAAGCCTTTGCTATCACCTATCCACTGTACGGAAGCTTCCACCAATGCAGGTACTTGATTGGTGGCTTCAATCACTGCCGCGAAACCTTGTGCAGCAATCATAATAAAGCCGATGAGTGCCATCATCCGCATACCGGTAATAATCACATCATCCGCTTCTTTCCATTTGAAAATTCCTGCACAGCTTAAAATGGCAACACCCACCAAACCTGCCAGAATCATCGAATCTGAATACAATTGCACTGCTAAGGTTGCAATAATCGCAAACACTGCCATCCACAGCGTAAATTTAGCAATTTGTGGTGCTTGTAAGCTTGACCCTGCTGTATCTGCATTGAGTTCACTCGAAATGCTTTGAGTACGTGCTACCTGCACATCTTGATAGTGTCGTGGCTTGCGATAGCTCACAAACAACGCGATCAATAGACCAATGAACATCCCAAACACAGGAATAAACATGGCAGCAGGAATATCTTCATTTTGAATGGCAAAACCATACGGAGCACCAAAGGTGTTGATATTGTGTGCCAAAATATCATTCAGAAAGATTGCACCAAAACCCACAGGAACAAACATATAGGTGGCAACCAAACCAAAAGTCAGCAAACAAGCCACTGCACGACGGTCTAGGTTTAAATGATTGAAAACACTTAATAAAGGTGGAATCAATACAGGAATAAATGCAATATGTACTGGAATCAAATTTTGTGAGAAGACCGCTGCCAAAGCCACGGTAAAATAAATCAGATATTTAACACGGTTTTGTACCTTAGTATTACTGCTACCTGTTAAGGTGCGAATCAGTTTATACGCCAATAAGTCTGGTAAACCTGAGCGTGCCAAAGCCAAAGCAAATGCACCTAAAATACCGTAAGCCAAGGCAATTTTAGCGCCACCACCTAAGCCATTATTAAACGCATCTAAAGTGCCTTGTAAGCCTAAACCAGCCAGTAAACCACCTGAAACTGCACCAATCACCAAGGCAAAAACTACAGGCACACGAGCCAACGACAATCCGAACATGATTGAAATGGCAGCAAGAATTGCGAACATAAGAGATGAAATTCAAAAAAGAAGCTATTTTATCAGAGATTATGGATGATGGAGTTGACCAAACCTTCAACTCCGACAAATGAATCTAAGTGTGATCAAGCAAAAATCACTGATTTTCATGCTTATAAGCAAAGTCACGGATAGCTGTAGCAACAGCTTGTGGCTGACTAAGAATTGCCCAATGATTGGCAGCCAACTCCACACGTTGAAAATCATCTACCCAGCGTGGCATTTCATCAATCAATTCAGCACCCACAAATTGATCATATTTCAAGACAATGGCTTGCACAGGGCAAATTGCGTAACGCTGCCGCGGCTTCAATAAACGTGGCATGAAATTAGCGCGATATAAATTGACGCCATATCGCCCATCTTTACGGATATTAGGATTGACCGGAATATCTTGATCACGTTCTAAACGCATCACTACCTGACGCCATTGTTCAGGATGAAAGAACTGCCAAACTGTAGGCGCAAGTGCAGGAAGTTGGAAAGCAGCAATATACGAAGATTTACGCATTTGTTTGAAAAATTTAATTTTATTTTCAGAAAACTGCTTACGCATCGAAAACGCTGCATGATCCAAACATGGGCCTGAAATACTACTGTAAGATAAAATTCGTCCTTTTAAATCTGGATCAGTTACAGCTTCCCAAGACTGAATTGAACCCCAGTCATGAGCTGCCAAGTGAAATGCACGCTGCCCCAAAACGGCATGAGCAACAGCCATTAAATCTGCAGCCAATTGAGCCAAGCTATAGGCACGAATGGATTTGGGAATGGAAGATTGTCCCGCACCACGTACATCGTAACTCACCACATAAAAATCTTGTACCAACACGGCAATCACTCGTTCCCAGACTTCTTGGTTATCTGGATAGCCATGCAGCAAAATCAATGCAGGTGCCGTTTTTTCACCCCAAGTTTTGACATAAAGCTGTTGACATTCTGAGGTTTCAACCCATTGCGTTTGTGCTTGCATAAACATCCTGTTATTTTTTGTTGACATGATTGCTATTGAGAATAATAAAATATGCTATTGGCTTGCTCAAATTTCATACTAATATAAGAAAAATCTACTTAAGGCTTTATAAAATTTCCCATGAATCTCATCAAAAAATTGCAGCAACTTCCTATCGTTTCTAAATACTTTTTAAATCGGTACCCACCCTATCGGGGTGCAGGTATTGAAATTGATCAAATCGATTTAGCCAACTACCATGTCCGTGTCAAAATGCCACTTACCCGCAAAAATCAAAATATTGTCGGCGTACATTTTGGCGGCAGCCTCTATTCCATGGTCGATCCATTTTATATGTTAATTCTGATGCATCACTTGGGTTCAACATATATTGTTTGGGATAAAGCGGCAACAATTCATTTCCTCGCCCCAGGACGCAGTACGGTGTATGCAGATATTCGCCTGAGTGCCGCTGAAGTCGAGGAAATCAAACAGATCGCAGAAGACTATGCGCCTCTGACACGTCAATATACGCTCAATATTGTCGACGAATCAGGTGTACGAATTGCAGAAGTGCATAAAACGTTATATATCCGACGTAAAAAGCCCAAAGCCGTAGCAACGTAATTTTTAGCTCACATAAAAACGCAGAATCTAATGATTCTGCGTTGTTGTTAATATTATTTTAATCAAAAGACAAAAAGATCAATGTCACCGACAAACTTCTCTACTCTTTTTGAGCAGGTATGAATCAATTAACGTATTACTGTTGATACATCAGTGGATCATAAAAATTATAAACATTGATAGTATTTAAAATTAAAGGATTATAGGACTTACGCACTATTATTTAAAGATTCTCTGTGGTAGCAGATGATTTTTATCGAGAATAAAGTCATCAATGAAGTTTTTGATAACTGGTCTAAATAATTTCTTCTGCCAACGATATACATTTTCAAAGATCCGCTCAAACTGGTTCTTTTGTATCTCGACGTAGGCCATCAAGGCTGAAAAAATATGATTCAAAATCAGTTTAGATCGTCTTACTTGAAACTTTTCAATATGACAAACCTGTTTAATCACCCGGTGATATTGCTCTATTTTCCAATGACTTGAATGTAATTCAT
>NZ_MKQS01000027.1 GCF_001758345.1 Acinetobacter towneri | reverse complement strand
AAACAAATGGTATATGTGAGCGTTTCCATAAGACGATTTTGCAGGAGTTCTATCAAATTACGTTTAGGAAGAAGCTTTATAGCTCATTGGAAGAATTACAAGTTGATCTAGACGATTGGCTGAAATTCTATAATACTGAACGGACTCATCAAGGAAAAATGTGCTGTGGTCGTACACCACTTGAAACTTTACTTGATGGAAAACGGATTTGGGCTGAGAAAAATTTAGCTCAAATTTAACCTGACAGGCACAATAAAAAATGGGTAACTGTCAGATCAGGTTTGAGCTAGTACAATTTATGGTGCAACTACTGACCATAAGGAAACTTTCCGTTTAATTGATTATCAACAAGACAAAGCCAAGTTTTATGGTACAGAAGCCAAGCTAGGTTATCAGATTAGCCCTGATTATAAACTCAGTGTGTTTGGTGATTATGTGCGTGGTGAAATTGACAATCAAAATGCACCACGTGTACCTGCAGGGCGTTTGGGGACTAAAGTGGATGCCAATTTTGCCGATGGTTGGTCGGGTATGGCGGAATATTATCGTGTCTTTAAACAAGACAAGGTTGCTTATTTAGAGCAAGAAACAGCAGGCTATAATATGGTCAATGTTGGTGTGGCTTATGCAGGCAATTATGCCAACAAACAAGATTACCGTGTGTATTTTAAAGCTAACAACTTGCTCGATGATGAAGTGTATTCACATGCCTCATTCTTGTCGAATATTCCACAAGTGGGTCGTAACTTTACAGTAGGCGTGGAATTTGGCTTCTAAAATTCAATTTGCTTTGAGCAGGATGTCTGCGTGAAAACACAGAAATCCTCTTGAAAATCCAAACAATTAAACCTAGTCTGAGCGCATCGGACTAGGTTTTTTGTTATGCGTATCTTTCAGCGAATTCATCAAAAATTGAATTGGTCGCCTCGGGCGTATGTGGGACTTATTATAAGTTTTCTGGCTTTAGGTTATTTGGCGTCTGCGACCTACCACAGCTTAAAACCATTGCCTGAAGGGCTGAATTACACTGGAAAGTTACGTCATGCGCCTATTAAATTTATTGCCGATCAGACCTATATTGATGCGCAAGGCGTTCAGCAACAACAGCATCAAATTTTTAATGAAATTTTAGGACTGATTGATGCAGCACAAAGCACGATTGTATTGGATATGTTCTTGTTTAATCCTGAAGTGGGAACGTCTAAACAGCAGCATCAACCGCTAACGCAGCAACTCACCGATGCTTTAATTCATAAACGTCGGATGCAGCCGAATATTGAAATCAAAGTCATTACTGATCCCATTAATTCGGTATATGGTGGCATCGCACCTGAGCATTATCGTCAATTGCGTCAGGCGGGTATTGACGTGATTGAAACAGATTTGACCCCGCTGCGCGCATCGAATCCGCTGTGGTCGGGGTTTTGGTATCTCTGCTGTCAGGGCATTCCAAATAATGCCGAAAAGGGTTGGCTACCCAGTCCGTTCGGCAAAGATAAAATTACCTTACGTAGTTATTTTAGCTTGCTTAATTTTAAAGCCAACCATCGTAAAACCATGGTGGTCGATACCGCCGAAGGTTGGAAAGCATTGGTCACGTCATTTAATCCACATGATGGCAGTTCACGTCATTCTAACAGCGCGTTATTGGTGACGGGCAATACTGCAGTAGATGTGTTGAAAACAGAACAAGCCGTCGCGCGGATGTCGCAGGGCAATCTGTCTGGGGTGATTGTGGGGGAGTTTGAGGCAGATTCGTCTTATCCTCAAGTGCAAGTCCTCACTGAACAAGCCATTTTAGAGGCCAGTTTGACACTGATTCGGCAGACCAAAGCGCAAGAACATCTTGATTTGGCGATGTTCTATTTATCGGAGCGACAAATCATCAAGGCACTGATTGCTGCACAACAACGTGGCGTACAAGTGCGAGTATTACTGGACCCGAATAAAGATGCTTTTGGACGTGAAAAAAATGGCATTCCAAATCGACAGGTGGCGGCAGAATTACATGCTGCAGGGGTGAAGATACGTTGGTGTAATACCCAAGGCGAGCAATGCCACAATAAAATGCTGATAAAATCGAATGCCACACAGGCCGAATTGATTTTAGGTTCTGCCAATTTCACCGCACGTAATTTAAAAAACTATAATTTAGAAAGCAACTTGCGTGTGGTCGGACAGGTGCAAGACCCTGTATTTCAGGATGCTCAACACTATTTTAATACCGCATGGTCAAACCTTGAGGGTAAAAATATGAGTGTGGATTATGCGGTGTATGCCGATGAGTCGAAGTGGAAATATGCGCTGTATCGCTTTATGGAATGGAGTGGTTTATCGACCTTTTGATTTTTAAATTCTATGCCTTGAACTCAAAAATCCCTCTTGTTGTAAGAGGGATTTTTTTGAGCCGAATATTACTTTACAGGATTTGGCGGCACCATTTCATCCAAATCTTTATCACTCATTTGATCTAACTCGGTAATATCGGTTTTGATTTTCCATTGTGCTTCATCATCCACAGGATTGGGTAAACGCGCTTCTAACCAATCACAAACCACATCTGGGCTAAATTCTGGATGGTTACATTGAATTACCCACGATAAAAAATCTTTGGCTTCACCATTCATATACGGTGGCGGTGAAACAGGTAAGAATTGAGTCGGCAAGCGTTCATCTCTGGAAATATAATTCAGCACATGCCCCAACTCCTGCACAGTTTGCCATGCTAACGGATGTTCTACATCAATTTGAAATTTGAACCACCATGCATGCTGACCGTCTGAACCATAAGCGTCTACACGGGCTTGCTGTACACTTGGAACTTTGCAGAAAAACTGATGAAGGCGGTCAAAATTTAATTCAGGCACGAGGTTTCATCCAATTTCAAAAAAAATGTATCTTAGCATAGGGGCTGGAGATATTTCATAAATGGCGAGCCATGTCGGTGAAATCTGCGGAGACGAAAGTTTAAAATTGCTGATTTTTTATTCATTGTTTATCCTTAATTGGAGCTTAGAATAAAAATATGAAAATAGGAGTGCTAGATATGAAAGTCGCGATTTTAACTGCATTGAGTGGCATGCTATTTTTAGGTGTGTCGATGCAGAGCTTGGCCGAAACCAATCGTTGGGCAGGATATACAGGCGTCAATACACAGCGTGATCAGCATCGTCCTTATTCGCCACAACATCGTCCTGCTCCGCAGCATCGACCTTATCATTCACAGCAACCCTATTCCTATCCACCACATTATCCATACCATCAACGACCTGTGCCGCAGTGGGGGCAGCCCACGATTCGTAGTGGCATCAATATTCAATACAATGCGCCAAGTACTGTGCAATATAACCACCAAAGTTACAGTTGGGTAAATGGTGAGCCAAGTAGCGCACATATTGAAAGTTCGACCTATCGTGTGGTGACCGACTGGCAGCACTTGGGTTTACCCGCTCCGCCACGAGGTATGTACTGGATTTTTGAACATGGGCGTTATGTGTTGGTGGCAAATCGTTGAGAAAAAAGTGAAATCATAGACATCAATGCTTCTAGATATTGAGTATCTAGAAGCATTTTTTTGACCTATTTTAGATTTTTACGCCAATTCATCATCTTCTGGGCGAGGGGTTTTGCCTTGTGCTAAAGGCTTTTCACTGTGCTTGTCTCGAATAACGGAAGGGTAATGCCAAGATGCAAAACGCACCACTAAAATTGCAGCGGCTAAAATTAAAATTGAACCAGTAATAATCACTAAATCGAGATCAGCTTTATGGTCGTGTTGAATATCTGAAATTAACAAACGGGTTAGTGCGGTAATGGCAATATAAATTAAAAAACGTACAGGCATGTGATTGGTTTTAAAATAAATACCCACCATTGCCCCCAGTTCTAAATAGATAAAAAGCAATAAGATGTCATCAATAGTGGCATATTGTTTGATGGTGAAAATATCAATTACCGTATGTCCAGCAGACCAAATGACCATACAGCCAATGATAAAGAGCGCAAGATAATGAAAACTTTCTACTGCCCAATTGCCATATTTGTCTAATAGGCTTTCAACTGCTTGAATATTTCTATCTATTTTTGAACGACGTACTGCCATTTTCACCTCCTGTTTAAGTATGGATATTCAGACTTCACCAAAGGTGATGCAAATTTCATGCACAATTTAGAATAGGGATATAAAATTTAGTATAAAAAAACGCCTGATGATTCAGGCGTTTTTGCAGATACTGTATGAATTAAGACTGGTTGGTGAAGTAATCTTCACTGAAGTTCATTACCACTTCTGCACCCGCTTTCACTTTGGTAATGCGTAAAGCTAGTTCTGGCAAAATACGTTGTACAAAGTACAGTGCTAATGACAATTTGTTTTGATAGAACTCACCCTCTTTTTGTTTAGCTGCATTGGCAATGCGCGCAAACATATATGAGAAGCTGAGCAAACCTACCGCATGTAAATAATCAACCGCTGCTGCGTTCGGGAAATCTACATTTTCTTTAGCTGCATTTAAAATGTATTGGGTCACAGATTCAACTTCAGTCGCTGCATCTAAAGTTGCATCTTTAATGAAGTTGAGGTCTGCATCTAAACCATTGGCGAAATCACGGATTTCTGCAATGTATTCTGCAATAAATTCGCCATTACATTTAATAGTTTTACGACCAATTAAGTCTTGAGATTGTACGCCGTTGGTGCCTTCATAAATTTGGGCGATACGTAAATCACGAACACATTGCTCCATACCCCATTCACGGATATAACCATGACCACCGAAGACCATTTGTGAATCAATTACAGCGTTAAATGCAGTATCGGTTAAGTAGGCTTTGGCAATTGGAGTTAACAATGCAACACGGTCATTGGCTTTTTTCACAGCTTCTGCATCGGTAGAGAATTTAGTGATATCCAATTGTTGACCCACATATACCGCAAATGCACGCGAAGCTTCATTATTGGCACGCGCATTAAGTAACATACGACGTACATCGCCATGTACCAAAATGCTGTCTGCAGCTTTGTTTGGTGATTTTACACCCGATGCACTACGACCTTGGATACGGTCAGTCGCATATTGTGCAGCATTTTGATAGGCAAATTCTGATGCGCCTAAACCTTGAATCCCCATTGATAAACGTTCATAGTTCATCATTACGAACATTGCTGCAAGACCTTCGTTTTCTTTACCAACGAGATAACCTTTCGCACCGTCAAAGTTCATCACACAAGTCGCAGAGGCTTTAATGCCCATTTTGTGTTCGATTGAGCCTGGGGCTACAGGGTTGCGTTCACCCAATGAACCATCTTCATTCACCAAGAATTTTGGCACGATGAATAAAGAAATACCGCGTGAACCTGCAGGAGCATCCGGTGTTTTCGCTAAAACTAAGTGAATGATATTTTCTGCAAGGTCGTGATCACCACCTGTAATGAAGATCTTAGTACCTGTAATGTTATAAGTACCATCTTCGTTGCGTTCAGCTTTAGTTTTAATAATCCCTAAATCTGTACCTGCATGCGGTTCAGTTAAGCACATGGTACCTGACCATTCGCCAGAGTAGATTTTAGGTAAATACGTTTCTTTCTGTTCTTGTGATGCATAACTGCTTAACGCCATACCTGCACCGACAGACAGTAGTGGATACAATAAGAATGATGGGTTGGTGGCAAAGAGCATTTCATCTGACAATACTGTCAGCATTTTTGGCATGCCTTGACCGCCCCATTCTTCATCTGCGCCTAAACCAATCCAGCCGCCTTCGGCATATTGTTTAAATGCTTCTTTAAAACCAGCAGGGGTAGTGACTTCGCCATTGTTATAGATCGCGCCTTCTTCATCACCGCTACGGTTAATCGGCAGCGTCACGTTTTGGGCAAATTTTGCCATTTCTTCCAAAATTGCTTCAGCCGTTGCAGCATCAAGATGAGCGAGGTTTTCGTTGTTTTGCCAGAATTGTTCTGCATTGAATACATCATTTAAGATGAATTTCATATCGGCAAGTGGGGCATTATAAATTGGCATGTGAGTTCACCTGTTTATTGTTTGAATCTTGATTCGTTTAGTTCAGTGTAATCTACAATTGTGAATGTTGTAGGCGACTAAAGCGAAAGAATGCTTTATTTATAAAGAAAAAGGACTGTCAATGCTATGACCGTCCTTTCTCAATTTCTGTACTCAAGAGTACAATATTTTGAATATCCCGCTAAATATGTTCAATATTTAGCGAGTTTCAATTTTCGCTTAGAAAGCAAAGTGTTCAGCATCTAATGCAAATAGTGGCTCTACACCTGTTGCAATCACGTCTACGTGTGAGCGAACACGTGGCAAGATTTTCTTGAAGTAGAAACGTGTAGTCGTCACTTTAGCATTGTAGAAGTCTACATCGGTTGTGCCTGCTGCAAGAGCTTCTTGAGCGACCAATGCCATACGTGCCCATAGGTAAGCTAGTGTTACATAACCAGAGAAGTACATGTAGTCTACTGCTGCAGCACCTACTTCCTCAGGGTTTTGCATTGCACGCATACCAATTTGCATGGTCAAATCGCCCCATTCTTTATTGAGCGCTGCGAGCGGTTCAACAAATTCTTGCATTGCTGCGTTGTCTTTGTTGGCTTCTGCAAATTTATGGATGATTTTGGTGAAGTCTTTCAACATTGCACCTTGTGTACCCAAAACTTTACGACCTAACAAATCGATTGCTTGAATTTCAGTTGTACCTTCGTACAAGCATGAAATACGTGTATCACGCACAATTTGTTCCATGCCATGCTCAGAAATGAAGCCATGACCGCCGAAGACTTGCACACCATGTTTTGCAGATTCAGAACCTGTTTCAGTTAAGAATGCTTTTGCAATAGGCGTCAATAAAGACAAGATGTTGTCAGAGAACTTACGTTCTTCTTCAGTTGCACCTTGTTCAACGATATCTGCGTGTAGAGACAACAGATACACTAGTGCGCGACCACCTTCAGCAAACGCTTTTTGAGTCAATAGCATATTGCGTACAGCAGGATGCACAATAATTGGATCTGCTTCTTTTTCAGGAGCTTTCGGACCAGAAAGTGAGCGCATTGCTAAACGGTCTTTGGCATAAGTCAACGCACCTTGGAAAGAACCTTCAGATGCTGCAAGACCTTGTACCGCTGTACCGATACGTGCAGTGTTCATGAACGTGAACATGCAGTTTAGACCACGGTTTTCAGGGCCAATCAAGAAACCTTTCGCATTATCAAAGTTGATGACGCAAGTTGCATTGCCATGAATACCCATTTTGTGTTCGATTGAACCACAACGTACACCATTACGCTCGCCTAAAGAGCCATCTGCATTTACATTGAACTTTGGTACGATAAATAAAGAAATACCCTTAGTACCTTTAGGTGCGCCAGGTAAACGTGCCAATACGATGTGCACGATATTCTCTGCCATGTCATGTTCACCAGCAGAGATAAAGATTTTCTCGCCAGAGATTGCATAGCTGCCGTCTGCTTGTGGTTCAGCTTTGGTACGGATAATACCCAAGTCAGAACCTGCATGAGATTCGGTTAAACACATGGTACCAGTCCACTCACCTGAAACAAGCTTTGGCAGATAGGTTGCTTTTTGTTCATCTGAACCGTGGTGTTCTAAAGTACGTACAGCACCATGAGAAAGACCTGGGTACATGCCCCATGCCCAGTTTGCTGTACCTACCATTTCTGAAATCACGTTACCTAGAGAAACAGGCAGACCTTGACCGCCATATTGCTCTTCAGCAGACAGCGATGGGAAACCGAGTTCGATATATTTTTGATACGCTTCTTTAAAGCCCGTTGGTGTTGTCACCACACCATCATTCCAAGTACATCCTTCACGGTCACCCACTTGGTTTAACGGAGATAATTCGTTTTCACAGAAATCTGCTGCAGCTTCCAAATATTGGTCAACCAATTCACGGCTTACGTTTTCTTGGAATGCAGGTAATTTTGAATAGTGATCTTCGGCATTTAATAATTCATGCAAAACAAATTGCATATCACGTAAAGGCGCTTTGTATTGTGGCATATCGGTTTCCTCAATACTGGTTTGACCAGCGTTATATTTTAAAGGGATTTCAGCGCATGCCTTATTAGACATGCCGTGTTGCAATGGTTGTAATCGTGCAACATCTTCTAATTCGGTACAAGCATCTGCATGGCATTTCTTGGTGACTGTAAAGTCAAAGATTTTTACCTTGAAATGGCTAAGTTGTTTGAGTGTAAATAGTTTTGCTGAATTTGAAATGATACAAATAGTCAAAACCGTAAAGAGATATGTCCAATAAAAAAGGCGCAATTTGCGCCTTTTTTATCTATTTATGCTTTTTAGAGTAGCTTAAGCAGCCTTATCCGGTGCTGAAACAGGTGCTTTAGGCTGGAAGTGAACGATACATTTGCCATCTATTGTTTGTATGCCGACTTTTAGCTGCACGGCTTTACCATCGGTTTGACCTTGGCAGGCTTTGGTCGCAGCTTGTTGACGCGCTTGACGTTCAGCTAAACGTTGATCGTATTGCTGGGTTAACTCAGCACGTTTCGCATCGGTTAGTGGTTCGCCACGCTGCATATGCATGCCACGGAATTCACCACGATCGGCTTTATCGCCACGCATTGGGCGATGTTCACCACGTTTGATTTCATCACGGTTCGGTTTAAATGAAATCGCACATGTGCCTTCTAGTGTTTGTTCACCTGCTTTGACTTGGACTGCTGAACCCACCGCTTTGCCATCGCAGGCTTTTTTAATGTCTTGCATGACTTGTTTACGTTCAGTACGCATTTTTTCAAATTGTTTGCGTTGTTCAGGCGTCATGTGACGGTCTTTTTGATAATGACCATGCATATATTGCGACTGTTTCATATCTTTTGGTGCTTGGGTGGATTGACAGGCAGTCAACGTACCTATAGATAAAAAGCTGGCAGTGGCTAAAGCAATTTTTGTCATCTTATTCATTCTAAATTCCCCCATACAAGAGCATGTGATTTTGGATGATTAAAGATTAAATAATAAAGATGAAGAAACAATGGAGAGTTTTTTCTAGCACTGTTGGTTACAATGCTCAAAATCGACAAAAAAAGCTGAGATTGCGCTTTTGAAAATTCGCCGTATACCCATCGCATTACGCCTGTTCTTAACAGTGCTGCTGACGACCTTGCTGATTACCACGGTCAGCTTGGGGGTATTGCATGTCAATATGCAGCGAAACTTCAGCAAATATGTGGCCGATGTCGAAATGCAAAAGCTGGACTTGCTCACTCAAAACTTGGCAGAAGTCTATGCGGTATATCACGATTGGGGCAATGCCATTCAGGCGCAAATTCTCCAAATTGAAGGTGAAGCTGCGCCCGATGATTATGACCGTTTATCGCGGTGGTGGTTGCGTCGTCAGTATGACATTGCTTTGCAGCAGCGTTATTTTCAGGAACACACCCTCGCCAATGTCAACTCAAGTGTAGTCGAGCCTGAGCCAGGCAAACGACAAGCCAATGCGGAAGAACTTCGCTGGTTAGAGCTGAATTTACCTTCACAATTTCAGCCATTTGAAGGTTTAGTATTTCCTTTGAGTGCCAATCAGAATGCTTTCCGTCCTGATCGTAAAAATGAAGGACACCAAAACGCGACAGAATCATCTGGAAAAAAACAATTTATTTCGATGCCTGACCGTTTAGGCTTGAGTTCACGCTTATCTTTATATGATGCTCAGCGGCAATTTGTAGTGGGAGAGCCTGCTGAAACTCAAATTTCTTATCGTCCAATTATGGTCAATGAAAAAGTCGTGGGCTATTTAGGCTTAAAACCTGTGTTAGATCAGGAAGATGCGTTAAGTATTAACTTTTTTAGTAAGCAAACCCGTTATTTATTATTGGTTTATGCTTTAAGTATTTTGGCGAGCTTGATTGCTGCATTGTTATTGGCGACCTATTTTAAAAAACCGATTCAGCGTTTGTTGAATGGTACACGTGAATTGACCAAAGGGCATTATCAGCATCAGGTCACGGTCAATCGTAATGATGAATTGGGTGATTTATCTACCGAGTTGAATCATTTGGCGGTGATTTTAGATCAACATGAAACTTCACGTCGTCAGTGGGTGGCTGATACTTCGCATGAATTAAAAACGCCATTGGCGGTGTTGCAGGCGCAAATTGAAGCCATGCAAGATGGTATCCGCAAAGCCACACCAGAGCATTTGGCTGCGATGATGCATCAGGTCAATAGTCTAAAAAAACTCACACAGGATTTATCGGACTTGGCGCAAGCGGAAGCCATGCAGCTGAAATGTTATTTCTCGAGCATTGATCCATGGCAAGTGATTGAGCAGGAAATCGAAAGCTTTAAGCCGAAATTTGAGCAGGCTCAGTTGGACTTGATCGTGTCGGGTGAAGGCACGCAATTACAATTGGATATAGACCGCTTTAAACAAATTATGCTCAACTTGCTCAGTAATAGTATTCGCTATACCGAAGCAGGTGGGCAGGTGCATATTCACACCAGTCAAAGCGCAACCGAGTGGACGGTGTATGTAGATGATAGCCCGTTTGGTTTAAGTGATGAACAATTGGCACGTTTGGGTGAGCGTTTTTATCGAGTCGATGATTCGCGTACACGTGCCACAGGCGGGACAGGTTTAGGTCTGGCTTTATCAGTCAAAATTGCCAAAGTATTAGGCGGAGAGTTAAGTTTTGCTCATTCACCGTTGGGTGGTTTACGCTGCAAATTAAGTTTTCCAAAAATCAAATCTTAATGGACTTTAAGGAATCGTGCATGAAACATATCTTGCTGGTTGAAGATGAAATTGAACTGGCCCAATTGGTACGAGATTATTTAGAAGCTGCTGGTTTTGAAGTCAGTATGTTTCATGATGGACAAGAGGCCTATGACAGCTTTTTGCAGCGTAAACCAAGCCTGATGATTTTGGATTTGATGGTACCACGCATGGACGGCCTGACCATTTGCCGCAAAGTACGTGAACAGTCCGATGTGCCAATTATTATGGTCACCGCCCGAACAGAAGAAATTGATCGGGTGCTGGGTTTAAACATGGGGGCAGACGATTATGTTTGTAAGCCTTTTAGTCCAAAAGAATTGGTCGCGCGCGTGCAAGCGGTTTTGCGTCGCTTAGAACGCAAAGTTGAGCCTGAAAGCAATGATTTATTCCGCATGGATAAAGCGCAGCAGCGTATTTGGTATCAGCAAAAAACCTTGAATTTGACCCCGACCGAATTTCGTTTATTGGAGTTGTTTTTAGAGCATGTGGGGCAGGTGTATTCAAGAGCGCAATTGCTAGATCATATTAACCCTGACAGTTTTGAAGTAGCTGACCGTGTGATTGATAGCCACATTAAAAACTTACGCCGTAAAATTTCTGACGCTGCCGAAACAGGTAATCGGCATGAATGGATTCAGGCTGTGTATGGTGTAGGTTATCGTTTTGAATATCCTGATGAGTAAAAAAATATAAGCCCTTTATTAATAAAGGGCTTATATTAAATAATCGATTGTCATTATAAATATAACTAGATATGATTATAAAAACCAAAAAATGGTTTTATAAAATCCTAAATTAAAGAATTTAGATAACAATTTTCCTTAAAAAAAGGGGGTAGAATGTTTAAGAAAACATTGTTAGTTTTAGCTTGTTCAGCCATTTTAACTGCTTGTGGTGGAGGCGGTGATTCATCGTCGAATAATGGTGGTAATATTCCTGAAAATCCAGCTGTTCCAGCATCAGACCTGGATAAGGCAAAGCAATTGGTAGATACAACAAATACGATTATTAGTTATTTTGATAGTTTCGATGGGCTTCAATCACAATATCAGCCGACATTTGATGCAATTAGTGATGCTGGCAGTGATATTGGGAATGCTAGTAGCTTGATTTTGACTTTGGCTTCATTAGCGCAACAAGCTGCAAACGGTTCAACCCAAGAATATAATGCAACTGAGTTAGAGGCTTTATTAAAAGAAGATTCAACCTATGGTCAGTATTATTCCCCTGATTATGAATTGAGCAATAATACGTTAAAAGTGAGTGTAAAGCCTGATTCTGTGACTGTAACAGGGGGGGTTACAGCTAAATATTGGACAGATTATGTTTGGGACTCTAAAACACAAACAGGGCATGACGTTTTTGGTAATGAAACTACTGTGGCTGTAACCAATCTGAAACTTGAAGCACCATTCTCGGCATCTCAATCAACTTACGATTTTAAATTGGTTGCTGGTGGGAAAATTGCGACCAAGAATGTCCTGAGTAAGAAAGAGGCAATTTTGGCGTTCAATAGTGATAGTACTGCTCAAGTTGTTTATAACAATGCGAAAAAACTTGATGATCGTTCTAGTGACCAAGCACCTAAGACTGCACAATTTAAGTTTGAGAATATTGTATTGACTGCTGTAGGTACAGGTGCAGAGTTGAGCTTAACGGAGTTTTCAAGCAAGGCGACACAAGTTCAGTTTAAAGATAGTTTAAGCACCTCTACAGAAATTATTCCGACTGAACTGAACTTAAAAGGTAAGGCAGTTGCTGGAACTGAGAACCTTAACCTAGAGGCAAGCATTAAATTAAACAATGATTTGTCAAAACAGATTGATGTGACTAATGGTGAAACTGCTGCTGCATTTATCAATGCGGACCTGAATGTGAAACTCAGTGGTAATGTCAAAGGTGGCGGTACCAGCATTAAACCATTTAGTATTGATTTAACTGCTAAACGTAATGAGTACCAGAAAGGTACAGCAACGATTAAGGTTGCTGTAGATAAAGATGCGCTAACGGCTGACTTTAAAACAGATAACCTGATTACAAAAGATCAACCTGTGGTGTGGGCAAAACTGTCTCATGCCAATGGTGCTTATGTTGAAATTGCTGATCTTGACAAGTTTACTTCAGCAGAGATTAAAGTGGGTAACACCCCATACGCTACAGTAAGCAAAGTGTCAGATAATGTATATTCTGCAAAATTCACAGATAATACCGTTAAAGCGATTGCACCATAATCATAAAAAGGAGAGGGGGAGTAAATCCCCCTTTTTATATGCTCAAAAAAAGTCTAGCTGTATTGGGAATGCTAATGCCTTTCTATTCCAATGCCCAGGAAAAAATCTATTATCAAGTACAGGCAGATGTATATAGTGAACCTTTGCCGATTCACGCATTTACAGATGATTGGGATGACCCAAACTTTAAATCGGGAAAAAATGCGTTTGCCCATGGCCTAATGCAGTTGGGTATTAAACAGGGTCAATGGGATTTTAGCTGGATTTGGCGTTATGATTATGTACTACGTTTTAGTCCAGACACTGCAAAATTATATTATCAGATCAAAAATGAAAAATTGATTGATGCCAATACTCAATATAATTTGCAACTAGAGGCACAGCATATTGATACGGTTGGGTCACGATTTGCATATACCTGGCAACTTTCACCTAACTGGAATGTAACTACAGGGGCAACAGCATTAATTGGCCGACATTATGCTGATGGTCAGGTGAATGCTTTGGCGAAAACCACAGATCAGGAACAACTTATGGATCGTGTGAAGTGGCTTAATGGTCAAATTGACTATAGTTATGACCAGCCAGCATTAAAAGAAGACAAAATGGGCTGGAATGAGCGAGCGAATCATGGATATGGTTTTGCATTTGATACTTCATTACAAGGGACCATTGCGAATCACTGGAAAGTAAATATCAATATTCAAGATGCTTTGGCTTATTTATATTGGCAAGATGCACCCTACACCCAATATCAGATTGCTTATGATCAGGATAAGCGTCCACGATTTGATATTCAGGGACAATTTAATAAGTATCATCAATATACGCAGAAACTGCCTTTTAAAATTTATACTGATCTAAATTATCAGTCAGATCAGAATTGGCGTTTAGGTATAAGTTCAATCAGCAATCAATATAGTAGTCTTTGGCAATTGAACGCTTATTGGGATAAAGGTGTAGAATGGGGAATCCATTTTGAACCTCAGACCCATGCTTTAGGCTTATCAGTACAGCATCAAAATTTTGGCTTGAAATATATTGCAGATGATCTAAATACCAATCAGGCCAAGAGGATGGGCGCTCAATTGTTTGCCCAGTATCAATGGTAAAATTTATTCATTATATTTTTAAATTGTCTTCTGCAAAAATCAAAATCCAGTGCTGTTTATTCATGTGCTAGTCCGCACGAATGTAAGGATAAAAATCACTTAACATCACACCATGCTCAGGCTGAACTTTCAAGTTGATGATGGCATTACCATTTAAATGCAGACTTAAAGCTAAATACTTAATTTATCATCACACCTAAAACCATAAAATGATGTTTTACAGATTTTTCCATGTGCTAGTGTTTTTAAAATTTACATATAGCATAAATACTTTATCGAAAACTTATGCACCAAACAACCATCATCAAAAGGTTCGCTCAGGCTAACTTCAGGCAATTGTGTTGCAACACTTGCTGCAATTTGATGCAGTGATGATGGTGTTTTTGCCACTTATTTTCCCCTAAAAAGTTTATCCTGTGGATAACCACAGTTTTTTCCACAGAAAATGTGTATAACTTTGTTGGAATTCTAAACGTACTTTGGCGAGTGCATTGGTATTAAGATGAACAACTCACCATCACTTCTGGCACATCACTGGGTAAAGGTGCTAAATCTTCAGGTTTTTCCAATGCCGTTTGTTGAATATACGGTTGGCTGAGCAAGTTAAATAAACGCTCAACTTCTGAAAAATCATCACGTTCTGCGTGCTCAATAGCCTTTTGTGCCATGTGATTGCGCAAAATATAATGAGGGTTGACTTGCTGCATAGCAGTATCTAAGGCATCGGTATCCTGATGTTCACGAATTTGTAAATACTGCGCCAAAAAGCTTTCCCACTGACGACGATCCAAACAATCATCTAGTATTTCAGTATATTGTTTATTTTGTAGGCGGATAAAGCTCTGGGTGTAATCCAATTGTTCACTTTGCAAAATGCGTAAGAAATTGGTTGCGCAATTAAAACTGTCTTTGTGGAAACTTGGCAACCCCATTTTTTCACATAAACCGAGTTTGTAATGCTCTAAAAAAGTCGGTTCAAAATGCTCTAAACATGCTGCCAGTGCTTGTTTCCACTGTTCTTTCTGATCTGGGTTTTGCTCAAGCGGAATTAAATTATTCAACCAAACCCACAAATTCCAGTGTGCTACGCTGGGTTGTTGTTGGTAGGTATAACGTCCTTGATAGTCCGAATGATTGTTGATCCAGTTAGGACGGAAACGCTCCATAAAACCATAAGGACCGAAGTCGAGTGTTGAACCTGTGATATTTAAATTATCGGTGTTCATCACGCCATGCGCAAAACCGACCAATTGCCATTTGGCAATCATGACAGCGGTACGTTGAATGACTTTCGTAGCAAAAGCGAGTATCGGCTGTTCGGTTGCCAAGCATTCTGGGTAGTGCCATTCAATACATTTTTGCACAAATTCAGGTAGTAGTTCAGGTTGATACTGATTGATCCATTCGAAATGACCTAAACGAATATGACAGTCAGAGGTGCGTAATAACATGGCGCCCAGTTCTAGTTTTTCGCGTTGTACGCCTTGTGTAGATGAAGTGAATCCCACCGCATTGCTTGAAGGGACACCAAGTGCATTTAAAGCATGGCCTGCTAAATATTCACGAATCACAGAACGCAAAACCGCACGGCCATCGCCCATACGTGAATAAGGCGTTGACCCAGCACCTTTTAAATGTAGGTCGATGGTACGTTGTTGTGTGTCCAGCACTTGTGCAATCAGTAAGCCTCGCCCATCTCCCAGTTGACCAGCCCATTGTCCAAATTGATGCCCTGCATACACCATTGCCAAAGGTGGAAATTCTGGAAATGTGGTTTGGCCACTGCAAATTTCTACCCAGTGCTGCTGTTCCTCAGCACTCCATTGCAGTTCTTTTGCCAATGCAGCATTAAAGTGTCCTGCTTTTGCACCTTTTAAAGGTAAAGGCTGCTGCATGTGATAAAGACGGGCGGGCAGGGTCGGATAACGTGGATTAAATTGCATAGTGAGAGAGCTTTGGCACAAAGTGAGTTTGACTATAGCAAACTTAGGCTTTAAAAACTGTAGTCTAACATGCAGAAAGCCCTGAACAGGTCAGGGCTTTAGCGGTGTATCAGAACACAGTTCTTATTGTGATACTGGATTTTTTTTCAAGTTACGCATTAGCAAATTCAAGGTTTCACGATGGTGTGAAAGACGCTGCTCAACCAACTGGAATTCAACTTTGAGTTTGTCATCCATTTGGTGGATTTTTTCAGCTACTGATGCTTTTTTCGCCTGAATTTCTTGCTCTTTTAACTTTGCCCAATCGTTCAGAGTTTGAGTAAAGGCATCATATTCTTGCGAAATACGGCTTTTAACTTGGCCAATGTCGTCATTTACATTGTGTCCATAAACCGCCAAGTCTTGCTCTGCATATTTAAAACGCATCGCCAATTCTGCTTTTTTAATATTAAAGCTTGGAATACGGCGTAAGTTTTTCGCTAAGCCCAACTTTGAGCATGTCCAAATTAACCATTTGGTTGGGTCATATTGCCACCATTTTACGCCATTACGATAATCGTACTGGAAAATATGGTGATAGTTATGATAGCCCTCGCCCCAAGTGGCAATTGCTAACCAGAAATTATCACGCGCGGTGTTTTCGTCAGTATAAGGACGCGAACCCCACATATGACATAATGAGTTAATAAAGAAAGTAACATGGTGGCTTAAAATCAGACGCATTAAACCGCCTAATAACAACACGCCCCAAATATCGCCTACAGCCCAACCTATTGGCACCAAAATACCAACGTGAACTGCAATCACGAGCGCAATATAGTATTTGTGTTGAAACATCACCAACTTGTCATTTAACAAATCTGGTGCATTTTTAAAGTTTGGCTCTGCGGCAGGATAGTCACGTAACATCCAGCCCATGTGCGCATACCAGAAGCCGTTATTAATTGAATATGGGTCTTTTTCGACGTCATCGACATGACGGTGATGGGTGCGGTGACCTGAACCCCAATACAGAATACTGTTCTGAACGGCAAATGTTCCCATAATCATTAAAATGATTTTCAAGGGAAGGGTAGCTTCATAAGCACGGTGTGCCCATAAGCGGTGATAACCTGCTGTAATACCCAAGCTACTTACGCCAAGTAATACAAACATGCTGATCCAAGCGGCAAGGCTAAAATCATGGTGATACGCATATAACGGAATCGCGATCACTGCAACAATAGGTAAGAAAACCAGTGCAAAGATGGCAATCCAGTTGATTGGGGCTTTGGGTAAGGGAGCATTCATCTCCAACAGCACTCCTAGAACCTTGGGAGGTATAAATGGACGCTTAATCCTTTATAACGCTATGACCGATCTGTAGATTCAAATCATAGTATTAAGTTTTATAGGGATTAATTTTTTCGCATATTAGCATGAGCGGATTCACGATCACAGCATTATTGTACAGTTGTATTGTACTGGGTGGTAACAGAATATAATGGCTTCTGCGAGATTTTTCGGAGATATGGTATTCGGCAGCCAAACAAGCACAATAAATCAATTATTTATCCATCAAAATATTTGAGGTTGTGCCGCTTACAAGTGTTGCATCATCAGTTTAGGATAATCGGTAATTAAACCATGAACACCCAAATCTTTAAGCTGTTTGGCACGTTCAATTTGGTTGACTGTCCAAACACTGATATTCAGTTGGGCTTGTTGTGTGGCCTGAATGAGTGCATTGGTTGCGAGTTCATTCATCCAACCAATTTGGCAACAGCCTAATGCTAAAGCCTGGTCAATGGCTTGATATTGCAAATTATCTTCAACCAATAAACCACGTTTAAAGCGTGATTTTTGTTGTTGCAAGGCCCAATGAATTTTTGTATCAAAACTGGTGATGATAGCGTTATGTTCAAAACCCTGTAAATGTTGCTCTAAACTTTGGATAATTTTTTCAGCATCGGCATGCGAGTTGACTGCTTTGACTTCAACTTCAATATGATCAAAATTTTGAATAATGGTCATGGTCTGATTGAGTAGGGGCGTGGTTTCAACTTTATTCCAGTCTGACCACATCACTGCGTGGTTATAATGGTTTAAATCTTCCAGGCTACATTCGTACAGCGCTTTGTCTTGTCCTGTTGTACGGATGAATTGATCATCGTGCATGACCACTAATGCGTTGTCTTTGAGTTGACGCACATCAAATTCGACGGCACGAATACCAATATTTTGAATATATTCAAAACCACCAAGCGTGTTTTCAGGTGCTTCGCCACRCGCACCGCGATGACCAATTATGCGCATAATGTGCCCATGAATTGAAGGTTTGCTTTCATTTTGCAAGTACGACGTGACAGAGGGATGACAACTCTTATTTTGGTCAGATGGTGTGAAAATTCAAGCACCATCTGCTGTGATTTTTTAGATATAAAATCAGGACTTTATTTTAGTTTCCGATGTCAGTTACCAATACTGTCATTGATATTCTTTTGCCAAAGTACTTCGCTGCCGCCTTCGGCACGTTGCAAGCTGCGAGATGCCACAAATAGCCAGTCTGACAGTCGGTTTAGTAATTGCAAAGAGGGTGTTTGAATATTTTGATCGCGAGTGTGGACGGTCATTAAACTTCGTTCTGCGCGGCGGCATACGGCACGGGCTTGATGTGCATAACTGCATGCCAATGTTCCTGCAGGCAGAATAAATTCTTTGAGCATTGGCAAGTTTTCATTCATACGGTCAATGTCTTGTTCTAGATACTCAATCGCAAGCGGTTGCACAAGGTGGTAATTGGGGATACAGACTTCACCACCTAAGTCGAATAGCCAATGCTGAATCAAACTGAGCGATTTGTCCCAAGTGTTTTTATCTGGAATGTTGCTATGTGTAATTTGTGATCGTAATACGCCAATGCAGGCATTAAGTTCATCGACATCGCCCAGTGCATGAATGCGTAAATCGTCTTTGGCGACACGTGAGCCATCGCCCAGTCCGGTTGTGCCTGAGTCGCCTGTACGGGTATAAATTTTGCTTAAACGGTGGCCCATAACTTTTCCTTAGATTGAAATGAAAAAAAAGGATAATGCCGGTCAAAACATTATCCATAAACTGCGCTGTTTTAAAGTTTTTGTTGTTATGCGGGTTTTAGTAGCGGAAAGTTACGCCTGCAGAAGCGAGGCGACCGCCATTGATATAGTAAATATCTTGACCCCATTGAGATGCTGAAGTTGTTTTATATTCGACATCGCCAATATTCTGAATATTCGTAAATAGTTTAACGTTAGGATTTACATTCCAAAATGCATTTACATCAACAGTAGCATATCCAGAAATGGTGCTATTTTTAGGTCTAGATTTAGCTGAAAGTGATGCACTAATCCCATACACTTTATTTTGTAGTCCTGATGTCAAAGTTAGACTTTGACGTGAGCGACGAGGCAGGTCTTGATCAGTTTTCTTGTCTTTTGGCTGTACATAAGCATATGAAAGATTAGTATATAGTTCTTCTTTTGCCCAATTAAGGTTGAATTCACCACCAGTAAAAGTTGCTTCCTTTACATTGAAATTTTTACCATTCTGCCAAGTAATTAAGTTATCAACTTCATTTCGGTATGCAGATAATCCCATTCTTAAGTGATCTGTAAGTTGTTGGTCGAGCCCAATTTCATATGAAACACTTTCTTCTGGTTTTAACTCTGGGTTTCCACCCCAGCTTAATGCGTATAAGTCATTATTTGTCGGAGCACGGAAAGCAGTCCCAATATTGGTGTAAATACTAGTAGCTGGTAAAATTTGATAACGTGCTGCAGCTTGCCCTACGGTATGAGTACCAAATGTCTCATGATCTTCTACACGGACACCTAATTGGGTGTGTAGTTTTTCAGATTGGTATTGGTGTTGAACAAAATAACCTGTGCTATCAACTTCTTTGTCATAGTCTACACCATAAACACCACTACCTGAAAGAACGTCAGATTTGACATTTTTTGTTGCGATTCCAGCTAATATATTCTGAGTTGGGCTAAATTTCCATTTGCTATAGAGTTCAGCTTCTTTAGTAGTATTGTAAATAGCATCTTGAGATTCATTTTGCTCAAGATCATCTTTGAATTGTGACAAACGAGCATGCATCGAAATATCATCATTGATATTTAGACGCCCTTTCATATTAATGATTTCATTTTTAAAATCTTGGGTGACATTTTTGACACCAGTGTATGTATCATTGTCAGTGATATATTGAGATTGACCATTATTCTCTGAGTAATCTATAGACGCTGCATATTGTTTCTTTTCTACACCGATTTTTGTACTAAAGCCTTTTTGGTCATAGTTACCTGTTTTTATATTAGGATCTTTCAAATTTGTGACTTGTGTACCATCAGATTCTAAGCGTTGTCCACGAATTTGTGCATAAATACCATTCTCAGCTAAATCCGCACCAATGACAGATTTATAGGTATTGTGCTCACCGATTTCACCAGTTATAAAAGCCTCTGTTTTTTCTGGTGTTTTAGAAACTAACTGAACTACACCACCAATTGCATCTGTGCCGTATAATACAGATGCTGGACCTTTCAATACTTCAATTTGTTTAATATCGGTAGTATCAATAAATGCCAAAGATGCAGATCCTGCAGACCCAGTGTTTAGTCGAACACCATCACGTAATACAAGAGTATGGGTCGAATTTGTTCCACGTGTAAAGATAGATGCAGTTTGACCATAACCACCGTATTGCATCATATCAATAGATGCATCACTCATAAGCAAATGAGGCAATTCAGCAATTGGAGACTGATCGACAATTTGTGGTTCAATAATGGAGATACGTGCAGGCACATCTTTGATTTTTTCTTCAGAACGTGTCGCGGTAACGACTAAAGTGTCTAAAGATGCATTTACAACATTAGAACTGTCTTGTGCAGATACAGACGTAGAGAAACCCATCGCAAGCGCGATTGCGCCTACTAAAGCAGTAGGCTGAAAAAGAGTAGACATGACTTTGCTCCATACATTCACCCCACGTGAATGATTGAGTTAAGGGCACAACAAGCAGGTCTCCGGACTACAATGTGCCAAGCATCTTCTAATTTATGATTGCTTCGCTGTATATCCACCTTCCCATATTGTTCATACAGTGGTGTAAATCATAAGATTTAAATCGATATACGTTTCATGGTTACCGTTGCGGGGGCAGTGTTGGACTTTCACCAACTTCCCTAAAGCTTAAAGCTAGAACTCGTTGCATTTGCGCGAAGTATAAAGTCTGTTCAGCATTTAAACAACGGAAATGTAGAATAATCCGCCTGAACTTCACTCAACCTCTGAAAATTGCATTACAATGATTCGCCCTAATATATGATTTTGTTTGTAAGAACAGACAATTTAAAAGTCACATACAGCAAGATCAGCAAAATGAAGATTGAAAATCAGGATTAGAGTGCAAAACGATGCGTACCCGTACCAAAATTTGCGGAATCACGCGAATTCAAGATATAAACAGTGTGGTACATGCGGGTGCAGATGCAATAGGCTTGGTGTTTTATCCTCCAAGTCCGCGCCATGTGAACATTGAACAAGCACAATGCTTGCTGCAAAACATTCCCGCTTATGTGCAAGTGGTCGGTTTATTTGTCAATGCAACGGCAGAAGAAATTGCCGCTGTACTCAAACAAGTACCTTTAGATATTCTGCAATTTCATGGTGATGAAACACCGTTGCAAAGCCAGCAAATAGCAGAGCAAGTTGGACGTCGATGGTACAAAGCCATTCAGGTTAAACCCGATTTAAATGTGTTGGATGCGATAAAAAGCTATCAACAAGCAGGTGCAAGCGCAGTATTATTAGACGCGTGGCATCCTGAGCTGAAAGGTGGAACAGGACACAGTTTTGACTGGTCAAAATTCCCCAAACTCGATATTCCTTTAATTTTGGCGGGTGGTTTAAACCCTGAAAATATTGAAGATGCAATACAGACGACTCAAGCCTATGCTGTTGATGTCAGTGGTGGGGTAGAGTCTGCAAAAGGTATTAAAGACCAACAACTCATAGAACACTTCATGCAAGGAGTCCAACGTGGATCAGCAAAGTACAAATCACAATAATCCAGTGATTGACTATACCCAGTTCCCAGATGCAAAAGGGCATTTTGGTATCCATGGCGGACGTTTTGTGTCAGAAACGCTGATGGCGGCTTTRCAAGATTTAGAGAAATTGTATTTCCGCATGAAAGATGATCCGCAGTTTTTGGCAGAATTCGACCGCGATCTCGCCTACTATGTAGGTCGTCCTAGTCCTTTGTATTATGCTGAGCGATGGTCAAAAGAGTTGGGGGGGGCGCAAATTTACTTAAAACGTGAAGATTTGAACCATACTGGCTCACATAAAGTGAATAACACCATTGGTCAGGCACTGTTGGCAAAACTGTCTGGCAAAAAACGCATTATTGCCGAAACAGGTGCGGGTCAGCACGGTGTAGCAACCGCGACCATTGCCGCTCGTTTAGGCTTAGAATGTGTGGTGTTCATGGGTGCAGAAGACGTGAAACGTCAGGCTATGAATGTTTACCGTATGCGTTTGCTTGGTGCAACTGTTGTACCTGTAGAAAGTGGCTCAAAAACCTTAAAAGATGCCATGAACGAAGCCATGCGTGACTGGGTCACCAATGTTGATTCTACATATTACGTGATTGGTACGGTCGCTGGCCCACACCCATATCCACAATTGGTACGTGATTTCCAGTCGATTATTGGTCGTGAAGCGCGTCGCCAAATTCAAGAGCAGGCAGGTCGTTTACCTGATGMATTAGTAGCTTGTGTAGGCGGTGGTTCTAATGCCATGGGCTTGTTCTATCCATTCTTGAACGATGCCCAAGTGAAAATGTACGGTGTCGAAGCTGCAGGTTTAGGCATTGAAACAGGCAAACACTCTGCACCATTGAATGCAGGACACGTGGGCGTATTACACGGTAACCGTACTTATTTAATGTCGGATGCACAAGGTCAGATCATTGAAACCCACTCTATTTCTGCAGGTCTGGATTATCCAGGTGTAGGGCCAGAGCACAGCTTCCTGAAAGATATGCACCGTGTCGATTACGTGCCAATCAATGACCAAGAAGCCTTGCAAGGTTTCCGTGATTTAACCCGTATCGAAGGGATTATTCCTGCTTTAGAAAGCTCGCATGCTATGGCTTATGTGAGCAAGCTTGCACCAACGATGGATAAAGACCAAATCATTATTGCGACTGTTTCAGGTCGTGGCGATAAAGACTTAATGACTGTTGCCCGCATTGATGGCGTGGAAATGGTGGATATGTAAATCGTAAACTGCTTGAAATAAAGTATGCTACATTTCAATTCAATCGTGCTGAAGCAATTCGGCACGATTTTTTATTTGGAGGATTGAAAAATTCTCGCTACTTTAAACAATCATGCTTAAAAATCATCAACTATAAAAGCCATCAAGCTTAGGATATTTGCGCAGGAGTCGGATATGCCCAGTTTATTTATCGTGATGTTAGGCGGACGTCATGCGCGAGCCAATACCGAAGTGCATGATGTGGTACTTGCGGTAGGCGATTCTTTAGAACAGACCTATCCGCAACTCAAGCAGGCTTGGTTTGCAGAACTGAAAGGTTTGCATATTGATGCATGGGCGCAAATTAACGGTGTTGAGTTTGAAGGCAAATCCTACTATTTGAAATTTACCGATGCGCAGCCGAATCAGGCAGAAAACCGACTGTATTTGATTAATTTAGGTGGATATGACCCACGTGAATTTGGTGAGTTGCATCGTTATGTGTTGGTGGTAGCACAAAATCCAATGGTGGCAAAACAGCGTGGTAAAGCCTATTTTGCTCAGCACTGGCAAAAACAACATACCGACCGGGTATTAGAAGTGGATGATTATATTGCGATAGATCAGGTGCATGGTCGCTATGTGCAATTGGTTGAAGGGTCATTTTCAGGCAATCGTTGGGAAAATACCTATCTGACTTTGAATGCTGATGCTTAAAAGCATTTAGAATATTGAGGCAGGAATAGATAAAATTATATTTTGTGTATTTAGTGAACGCTCAAACCTTAAAATAGTAAAACAATCTATGTTTTTATAGTTTTTGAACAAAATCATAAGTTGCGGGTTTTTTGTACATGCATTTGTAGGCATAATACGACCAAAGATGAATTGTTTTTAGACAATAGGGAATGTCTTCAATGGATTTAATTCAGGCGAATGGACAACCGCATTATGGACGTTTTAGTGAACTTCCCAAAAAAATTGATTATCAGGCTTACCAATATAAATCACCGTATGGTGAGGTACTATCAGGTTGGCGTAAACGCTTAAAATATAAAAAGTTTAAATTTTGTAGTATTCAACACGAACACTATACCATTGGGCTTGCGATTGCCGATATTGCTTGGGCAGGGCACGGTTTTGTCTATATTTATAATCACATGACGGGCGAAGTGCAGGAATGGAATGCGATTAATTTTTTATCGCGTAATACGGTTTTAGATGAGCAACCGTTATTTAATCAAAGTTTTTTTGAAAAATCGCCATTTCAAATTGAAATTCAACATGCCAATGGTGTGCGTTATATCCGCGTGACCAAATATGGTGAAATTAAACTCAGTGCGCGGATATTTTGTGCAGGCACAGACCCGCTAAGTATGTGTAGCCCAACAGGTATTAATGGTTGGACTTACACCCAAAAACTGACCACACTCGGCTGTGAAGGCTATTTTGTTAATAAAACAGGACAAACCATTCAATTCCATGAACGCACCTTTGCCTCTTTAGATGACACCTGCGGGTTTTTACGTCCTGAAACAGCATGGTTTTGGTTGTCGTGTAACTTCTGGGATACCGAAAACCGACGTGTAGGCTTGAATTTGGCTTCTGGTGTGAATGAAAGTTTTGGCAACGAAAACTGTTTGTGGATTAATGGCGTGCTGTATCCATTAACAGATGTGTTGTTCCAACCTGAAGATGACTGTTCGTGGAGTATTCGTTCACTGGATCATCGTTTGAATTTAACTGTCAGCACAGGTTGGCGCCGTTATGAAAATCTGAATTTACATCTGGTCGGCAGTCAATTTAGTCAATGGCAAGCCAAAATTAGCGGTACTATTCAACAAGACGATACCGAAATTATTTTGTTAAACGAATACTGCTTGCTTGAACAGCATTATGCCAAGTGGTAGGGCAGATTTTTAACTAAGATTGTAGTCACCGCTTGCAGATCAATCCTATAATTTTATCTATCACTCGCTTGAATCGCCATTGAGTTTTTACATAAACGGCAAAAAAAGGTGCATTATGCAATTTCACTATGCGTTGAGAATTGGCATGATATTGCGAAATATATCAAGGTGAGTTTCACATGGCACAAGGTCTTTTGGCGGGTAAGCGTTTTTTAATTGCTGGTATTGCAAGTAAATTATCTATCGCATTTGGTATTGTAGAAGCATTGCATCGTGAAGGTGCAGAATTAGCATTTACTTATCCGAATGAAAAACTCAAAAAACGTGTTGATGACTTCGCTGCACAATTTGGCTCAAGCATTGTATTGCCTTGCGATGTAGGCGTAGATGCAGAAATTGAGCAAGCTTTTGCTGACTTGGCAAAGCACTGGGATGGTTTGGATGGTTTGGTTCACTCGATTGGTTTTGCACCTGCGCATACTTTAGACGGTGACTTTACCGATGTTACAGATCGTGATGGTTTCAAAGTTGCGCATGATATTAGTGCTTATAGCTTTATTGCGATGGCACGTGCTGCAAAACCATTATTACAAGCACGTCAAGGTTGCTTATTGACTTTGACGTATCAAGGTTCTGAGCGCGTGATGCCAAACTACAACGTCATGGGGATGGCAAAAGCATCTTTAGAAGCGGGTGTACGTTACTTGGCTTCAAGTTTGGGTGCTGAAGGTATTCGTGTAAATGCAATTTCTGCAGGACCAATTCGTACGCTTGCAGCTTCAGGTATTAAATCGTTCCGTAAAATGTTAGACCTGAATGAAAAAGTTGCACCTTTAAAACGCAACGTGACCATTGAAGATGTCGGTAATGCTGCACTATTCCTCTGCTCACCATGGGCCAATGGTATTACCGGTGAAATTTTGTATGTCGATGCAGGTTTTAACACTGTTGGTATGAGTGCAGAATTAATGCTAGATGCTGAATAGGCATTGCATCAAGCAGATAGAACCGAAGTTTAGACTTCGGTTTTTTTATCGCTGCATTTTAAGCAAGAGGTATTTTACAGATTGCTGTAATTTTATTTTCTTCTTTGGCGCATCTGCTGCTATAAATAGATGAGTTGACAATATTTGAAAATAAAACTGGGTTTTAGGTCTTAAAAATGAATGCGGAACAATTGCAAAAAACGTTACATGCCAGTCAATATGCAGAACAAGTTTTGGCAAATCACGAAAGTCTGTTACAGCAGGACTATGCAATTGACCAATTTCTAAAACCACTGAGTGGAGACTATATTCATCAACTGGTGATTTCGACTTTACAAGACATTCAAGATGAAACCTTGTGGATGAAAACTCTGCGGATTTTACGCGCCCGTTTAATGTTTCGCTGGATTTGGCAAGATGCCAACCAACTCACCGATGTGGTGACGTTGACGCAGGAACTTTCAGACTTTGCCGATATTTGTGTGCAAGTTGCCAAAGATTTTGCGCGGATTCCGTTGGTTGCCAAGCATGGCGAACCGATGGGATATAACGGCAAAGTCCAAGACCTGATTGTGGTCGCCATGGGTAAACATGGTGCGCAGGAACTGAATTTATCCAGTGACATCGACTTGATTTTTGCCTTTGATGAACAAGGTGAAACCAATGGACGCAAGTGTATTGAAGTGCAGCAATTCTGCATCTTATGGGGACAAAAACTGATCTATCTATTAGATCATATCACCGCCGATGGTTTTGTTTTCCGTGTCGATATGCGTTTACGTCCGTGGGGCGATGGTTCAGCATTGGCAATTAGCCACGTGGCATTGGAAAAATATTTAAGCCAGCATGGACGTGAATGGGAACGCTATGCTTGGATTAAGGCACGTATTATCACAGGTGGGCAAGAAGGTCATGAATTGCTGCAAATGACCCGACCTTTCGTATTCCGCAAGTATGTCGATTACACCGCCTTCGAAGCTATGCGCGAAATGAAAGCTATGATTGAACGCGAAGTGCAGCGCCGTAATATCGAAGACAATATTAAATTGGGTGCAGGTGGAATTCGTGAAGTTGAATTTATTGTGCAGGTTTTTCAGCTCATTTACGGTGGTTCAAAACTAGAATTACAAGACCGCCAGTGTTTGGTGAGTTTGCGTCATTTGGGCGAAGCCGAATTGCTAGAACCGCAAGCCGTACTTGATTTGGAAGATGCCTATTTATTCTTGCGTCGAGTTGAACATGCCATTCAAGCCTTGAATGATCAGCAAAGCCAAGCTTTACCGACTGAACCTGAGTTACGTGCACGCATTAGCGATACTTTGGGCTTTGCCGATTGGGATAGCTTTATGCAGACCCTCAATGAAAAACGTGCCAAAGTCATTTATCAGTTTGAACATTTAATTAAAGAAAATGAACCCGATTCTTTGCTGGAAAATTACAGTCAGCTAGAAAAACAGCTCGATGCGGTATTGGACGACCAAGCGAAAAATTTAGTGCATGAGTTCTGGTATGGACATGCCACTAAAAAACTCACCGCCAAAGCTTTGCAGCGTTTAAAAACCTTTTGGCCACACTTGATTGAAGCGGTGTTGCAGTCGGAAAACCCACAAATGGCGCTGATGCGTTTAATGCCATTGGTTGAATCTGTACTGCGTCGTTCCGTGTATTTGGTCATGTTGATTGAGAGTAAGGGCGCTTTACAACGCTTGGTGAAAATGGCCACGGTCAGCCCGTGGATTTGTGAAGAATTGACGCAATATCCTGTGTTGCTAGATGAGTTTTTGTCTATGGATTTTGAATTGCCAAAACGCAGCGATTTGGAAGATTCTTTGCGCCAACAATTGTTGCGCATTGAACTGGATGAAGTTGAAGACCTCATGCGGGTGCTACGTTTATTCAAAAAATCCAACGTATTGACCGTTGCAGCGAGCGATGTACTAGCAGAAAGTCACTTAATGAAAGTGTCAGATGCTTTAACTGATATTGCCGAAGTGACCGCAAATGCAGCCCTGCAACTGGCCTATCAAATGATTGTCAAAAAGCATGGTTATCCACTAGACAGTGAAGGGCAGCGTTGTGGTTTGGAGCATAACGCTTTTGCCATTATTGGTTATGGCAAAGTGGGTGGCATTGAACTGGGTTACGGCTCAGATTTAGATGTAGTTTTTATTMACAACATGGATGAACAGGCCGATACTGATGGTATTAAACCCATCAGTGGCTTTGAATTTGCCATGCGGGTAGCGCGTAAATTTGTATCTTTAATGACCACGCAAACTTTAGATGGTCGCGTTTATGATGTCGATACCCGTTTACGTCCTTCGGGAGATGCGGGTTTATTGGTGACCAGTTTACGGGCCTTTGAGCACTATCAACTGAAAAGTGCATGGCTGTGGGAGCATCAGGCTTTGGTGCGTGCGCGCAGTATTGCGGGAGATCAAGATTTACGTGACAAGTTTGAAGTGTTGCGTTGTAAGATTTTAACCCAGCCGCGTGACGAAGCGTATGTCCGCAGCGAGGTGCTGAAAATGCGTCAAAAAATGAAAGATCATTTGGGTTCATCTAAAGAGCAAAAAAAAGATGGAATTTTTCATTTAAAACAGGATGCAGGTGGTATCGTTGATATCGAATTTATGGCACAGTATGCGGTATTAGCCTGGAGTGGGTCGAATCCTGATCTCGCCCATTATTCCGACAACGTAAGAATCCTTGAAGATGCCGCAAAAACAGGTTGCTTATCCAGCGACGATGCGACAGCATTGATTCAAGCTTATCTCCGTGAACGAGCCGAAAGCCACCGCTTAGCCCTTGCAAATCAATCCATGCAAGTCAATGCTGCGGACTGGTACGATACCCGTGAGGTCGTTTGCAAGTTATGGCAAAGATTAATTGATCCGACTGCAATGTCTGCGTTGGATTAAAATGACTATTGTATAAACATTTGGAGTGTGTGCCATGAATTTGGCTGATCGTGATGGTTTTATTTGGCAAGATGGACAATTGGTTGACTGGCGTGATGCAAAAATTCACGTCTTAACGCATACTTTACACTACAGTATGGGTGTGTTTGAGGGTGTCCGTGCTTATGAAACGCCAAACGGAACTGCGATTTTCCGTCTTCAGGACCATACTAAGCGTTTGTTAAACTCTGCAAAAATCTATCAAATGAAAGTACCATTTGATCAAGCAGCTCTAGAACAGGCGCAAATTGATGTGGTACGTGAAAACAAACTTTCATCGTGCTATTTACGCCCTTTAATCTGGATTGGTTCTGAAAAACTGGGTATTGCTGCAACCAATAACACCATTCATGCTGCTGTTGCGGCTTGGGGTTGGGGGGCATACTTGGGTGAAGAGGCAATGGCTAAAGGCATTCGCGTTAAAACTTCATCATTTACGCACCATCATCCAAACGTGACTATGTGTAAAGCTAAAGCTTCAGGTAACTACACCTTGTCTATTCTTGCACACCAAGAAGTCGCGCAAGCAGGCTATGATGAAGCCATGTTGATGGACCCACAAGGTTATGTATGCCAAGGTTCTGGCGAAAATGTATTCTTAATTAAAGATGGCGTTTTACATACACCAGACATCGCAGGCGGTGCTTTAGATGGTATTACGCGTCAAACAGTGATCACTATTGCTAAAGACTTAGGTTATGATGTAGTTGAACGCCGTATTACGCGTGATGAATTCTATATTGCTGACGAAGCCTTCTTTACAGGTACAGCGGCAGAAGTTACCCCAATTCGTGAATACGATGACCGTGTGATTGGCTGTGGTTCACGTGGCCCAATTACCACTGAAATTCAAAAAACTTTCTTTGACGCAGTTCAAGGCAAGAATGACAAATATGCACATTGGTTGACTTACGTTAAATAAGTCACGCGTGTGTACCTGAGTCTATATTACTGACTCAGGTGTGATGACCCCATTCAGGCAGTGGCTTGAATGGGGTTTTATTTTGTCTGCTATTGCGTTATTGAACGGCTAAACTTCTTGCGAGGTTTATTTCTCACGTTACAGTCATAGATGAATGATCAACTGTTTCTTCGTTGAGTAGGTGATGTAAAAATTTGATCTTTTGGATAAATTCAGTCGTTTAAAGCATCGGTTTTTATAGCGAAGGGCAATCCCTGCAATTGGTGAGATTTGATGTTAAAAAACTTTTAGTCTGTCAAATGTGATAGGAGATAGTGAATCAAATATGTGAAAAGTACAGTAAAAATCAGACTAAAATTTTATTTTTGACCATTCTTTCAAAAATAAACCGACTTAAAATGTAACAAAAGTTAAAATAAAAATGTTGTTAAAGTTAAATAAAAACAATGTGTTGTTTTAAATGTAAATAAATATATATTTTTCATTATCCCTAAAATTTGGATCACAAATTTTAGGGAGTGAGCTGCTCCCTAGTTTTTTGTGATGTCATTTAAAACAGTACTTAGGACTTACGCATTGACGGATTCAAAAAAGTATTAAAATACTTTATAAAGTATCTGTGATCAGACGAATTAAAAATGCTTCTACAGCAACTTGTACTCTACCCATTTATATGGGCTTTCTCATGACAGAACCGAACTCTATTAGCTGCACACAACTTGCCGAGACTTATAATATCTCGCATGATAGTGTAAATCGCTTTCTAGAGCGTGAAGACTACACACCTCACGACCTATATCAAGAAGCAATTCAACATATTGATAATAATAAACTTATAGTCAGTATTGATGATACTGTTTT
>NZ_MKQS01000026.1 GCF_001758345.1 Acinetobacter towneri | reverse complement strand
TTGAATCGATTTTGAGTTTTCTGTGACCACGTCTACGTCTAGCGAAGGTGTTATCAGAAGCATATCGAGCTTGATAAACGTCATTGATGCTATTTCTTTTAAGCTCACGATAGATCGTACTAGGATGTCTTTTAATGAGTTCAGCAAATTTTCTGGCTGAAAAGCCTTCTTTTCTTGACTCAAGCATTAATGCAGTACGATCTTCAAAGTTAAGATGATGGTATGACAATTTTATATACTCCATAAACCCTTTAAATTAATTAGGTGGTTTATGTCGCACTTCAAGTTTTACTCTGCCCATTGTTTATGATGAAGCAAAAAAGCGGATAAAAGACTAAAAATGGGAGCTGCATGCCCCCATTTTTGGCTTCGTATAACGTGTATTATGTTAATTTTAGAAGATCTATACAATTCTGTACTTTTTCACAATCATAGAAAAAGCAAATAAAATACTTATCCAAAATAAATAATCAATAAAAAAATTGAGAAAAACAAATTGATCCATGCCGATGAAAATAAATAAAGGATTGATACTTATACTTCCGACTGGAGAGGTTTCACCATCTATAAGGAACTGGAGAGGAAATCCCCCAGCTATGACTTTRACTTTTTCAAGCTTATCTACAACTATGCGAGCAACTAATATATTTTTTTGATAAAGCAAAGATACGTAAGTCAAAATAATCGCTAAAAAATTAAAATATAATATTTTTTTCATAACTATTCTTTATCTTTTAAGTTAATTAAAAACAGCCAATAACATAAGCCAGGAAATAGAGCCAGAAAGCTAGCCCATGTATTGGTATACATCTTCCACCAATCTTCAGCAATCTTTCCAGTATGCCCCCATCCTAAAAGAATAAAAAATGGAGTAGCAATAATTAGAGAGGTAATACAGATGGTTAATAAATTAAGACTGTTATAACGATTTAAAAGAATTGAGAATATGTAGCTAAAAGGCACAGTCAAAATACAATAAGCCAAGTAAATAAGACCGTGTCCTACAAGAACTACGAAAATCGAGTATAGGCTGTATTCGTGATTCACTGCGATAAACAGGACTGTTGTTAAAAAAAGTAAAGGTAAAGGAGCAAGTAAGAGTGCTTTTACTATTTGTTCATTTGAGTATTTCACTAATTTAATTCTCTTATCTACTCAATAAATAATAATACTATAACGATTTTATTGGAGGTTTTTTGATTCTATTTAACATAATGGCTGTTATACGAAACGAGAGTGTTAGAACCCATTATACTGATGCGCTCAACTTCAGCAATATCTCGTATACCGCTGCCTCTGACCATCAACTGTAATATTTTACGAGTAATACCTGACTTACATCCTAGATAGCTCAGTGCATGATCACCAATAAACTGACGTTTACAGTCTTTGCACTGATAGTTTTGTTTCCCATCTACTTTGATACCATTTTTCTTTATACTATCACTGAGGCAGGTTGGACATTTGATTGCTAGAGTTATTTGCATTTCTCTATTTTATCAAAATCCAATCGGCTTTTTCTTCAGCATACTTTTTGAAACACTACCAAATTTTAAAGTTGTATATCATGAAATTATTAAAAATATTGAGTTTAGTTTGCTTAAGCATAAGTATTGGGGCTTGTGCTGAGCATAGTATGAGTCGAGCAAAAACAAGTACAATTCCACAAGTGAATAACTCAATCATCGATCAGAATGTTCAAGCGCTTTTTAATGAAATCTCAGCTGATGCTGTGTTTGTCACATATGATGGTCAAAATATTAAAAAATATGGCACGCATTTAGACCGAGCAAAAACAGCTTATATTCCTGCATCTACATTTAAAATTGCCAATGCACTAATTGGTTTAGAAAATCATAAAGCAACATCTACAGAAATATTTAAGTGGGATGGAAAGCCACGTTTTTTTAAAGCATGGGACAAAGATTTTACTTTGGGCGAAGCCATGCAAGCATCTACAGTGCCTGTATATCAAGAATTGGCACGTCGTATTGGTCCAAGCTTAATGCAAAGTGAATTGCAACGTATTGGTTATGGCAATATGCAAATAGGCACGGAAGTTGATCAATTTTGGTTGAAAGGGCCTTTGACAATTACACCTATACAAGAAGTAAAGTTTGTGTATGATTTAGCCCAAGGGCAATTGCCTTTTAAACCTGAAGTTCAGCAACAAGTGAAAGAGATGTTGTATGTAGAGCGCAGAGGGGAGAATCGTCTATATGCTAAAAGTGGCTGGGGAATGGCTGTAGACCCGCAAGTGGGTTGGTATGTGGGTTTTGTTGAAAAGGCAGATGGGCAAGTGGTGGCATTTGCTTTAAATATGCAAATAGTAGATGGGAAACAAAACTATCAGTGCAAAGACTGTAAACGTCAGTTTATTGGTGATCATGCACTGAGCTATCTAGGATGTAAGTCAGGTATTACTCGTAAAATATTACAGTTGATGGTCAGAGGCAGCGGTATACGAGATATTGCTGAAGTTGAGCGCATCAGTATCGGTAAAGTTTTACGTACTTTAACTGAATCAACCTATGAAATTCAGCCTCAGCAAAGTCATTATGAATCTCTCGAAGTAGATGAGTTCTGGAATTTTGTTGGAAATAAAAAGAATAAACAATGGCTTATTTACGCCTATCATCGAGAAACAGGTGAAATTGTTGCTTATGTTTGGGGTAAACGAGATTTAGCTACAGTCTAACAATTGAAGACAAAGCTTAAACAATTAGATATTCACTACACCCGAATTGCAAGTGATCATTGGGACAGTTTCATCACTGCTTTTAAAAATGGTAAGCAAAGTATTGGTAAATTTTTTACTGTAGGTATTGAAGGCAATAATTGCAAAATAAGGCATAGAATTAGGCGTAGCTTCAGAAGAAGCTGTAATTTTTCAAAAAAGCTTGAAAACCATTTTAAAGCTTTTGATTTAGCCTTCTTTTCTTTTACATCAATAATGGCTTCATTTAAAGGCAGCATACTTTTTGAAGCACCACCAAAATTTTATGTTAAGTAGAGACTAAAAATGCCCTTGATTAAGGGCTTACAAGGGCATTTTGTATAAGGTGTATTATGTTAATTTTAGATAAACTATAGAATCCATTAGTTTTTAAACCAATAAATTAAATATTTTATGGAACTCCAGAATATTTATTCAGGCGATACTTAAGCAATAAGGGTAGGGTGATTACATAAAGTATTGCAGCTAATGCCCATACCATTCCAGGAGCTGATGCCTGAGTCATAAAATAGAGGCTAGTAACTAATACAGGACCAATTATAGCCCCCAGACTATTAAAACTGCTTAATAGCCCTTGTAATTCACCTTGTCTTTCATCACTAATACCTCTGGACATCATTGCTTGCAAAGCAGGAACGGCTACTCCACCAAGGGCAAACAATGGTAACAACGCAAAAGGCACCCATTCTTCAACAGCAATAGATAAAAGAAGTAAACCAATTGCATCGCAAGCTATTCCACATAACAACGTATTTTTCTCTCCAAACCTCTTTACCATAGGGGCGATAGCAAAAGCCTGTGCAATAGAATGGCATATTCCATAACTAGCAAGGGAAACACCTGCAATAAATATACTCCAGCCATAACGATCCTGCCCATAGATAACCCATAAAGTTGCGGGGACTTGTGAAACCAATGTGATAATTAAAAAGATACCAAGCAATGGAGCCATATTAGGTTGAGTGATCAAATAGGATAATTTCTTTAATATTGATTGCTCCTGAACCTTCTCAGTCATTTTATTGCTGTGTTTTGATTCTTTTAATAAGACTGCTGTCATTATTAAATTAATCCCATTCATAAAAGCAGCAGCAAAGAACGGTGCATGTAAGTTCCATTCACCCAAAACTCCACCTATTACCGGACCCGCTATAAACCCAATACCAAAGACAGCTCCAAGGAGACCAAACCTTTTTGCACGCTCATGGGCTGGAGTAATATCTGAAACATAAGCTGTTGCAACAGCCATGTTGGCACCTGTAATTCCCGCAAAAATACGACCAATATATAGCCACAATAGAGAAGGAGCAGCAGCCATTAGGAGATAATCAGCCGTTGCACCAGCAATTGAAATAATTAATACAGGTCGACGTCCAAATCGGTCACTCAACGCTCCAAGGATAGGTGCAAAAATGAACTGCATCAGAGCATACACAGCTAATAAAGCACCATAGTGAACACCGCCTGCTTCAGCTCCAGCCAATGACCGTAATAATTCAGGCAAGATCGGCATAATTAAACCAATCCCAACAGCATCCAGAAATATAGTGATTAAAATCACGCTCAATGATTTCTTCACAAATGCCTTCTCTAGCAATGATAGAATTAATATTCTCTCACACACTCCCTATCAGTGATAGATTTATGAGTAAAAAAGATATTGCACCTCAACGTCTGACACGTGAAATAGTCCTGCGTACCGCATTGGATATGTTGAATGAAGAAGGCATAGATTCAATAACCACACGCAAGCTAGCTCAACGATTGGGTATTAAATCTCCAACTCTATATTGGCATTTCAAGAATAAATCCTTGTTAATGGAAGCAATGGCGGAAACCATTATAAATGAACACCATTTAGTTTCTTTACCCATCGATGGGATGACATGGCAAGATTGGTTGCTCGCTAATTCTGTAAGCTTTCGTCGAGCACTACTAGCTTACCGTGATGGTGCTCGTCTACATGCAAGAACTAGCCCCAGTCAAGGACATTTCAACACGATTGAGGCCCAAGTTGCGCTGTTATCTCATGCTGGGTTTTCTCCTGTTGAAGCAGTTGCATTACTTATGACATTAGGAAGGTTTATTGTTGGGTGGGTCCTTGAGGAGCAGCAAGAAGAAATAAGATCAGACCCACCATTCGAAGCCGATCCAACTATATATCCACTCATGCTCCAAGGAGTGAATACCTTACAAAATATGAATGCGGATGACATTTTTGAAAATGGGATTCGTATGGTGATTATCGGTGCTGAAAGACAACTTGATATTAAAATGCAAACTTAACTCTATACTGCTTTAAGCAACTGTTCTATTTAGTAATAAAGCTTTTATCCTTAATTATTTAACATAATGGYGRTTATACGCAATACACTTGTATATTAATATAAATATCAGATACTTAATAAAACCTTAAAAATCCCAAAATGCCCAAAAAGCCGATTTTGAAACAAGTCGGCTTTTTTATGAACGGTTTTGGAATGTTTTGCCAATAAATTTGACTAAAAATTACGCTTCTCAACTTGAGTGATACAATTTTATGATACATTATTGTATATACAAATTTGAATGTTTTTTATGAAACAGTATTTCGAATGGGATGAGGCAAAGAATCGAAAGAATCAGAAAAAACACGATGTCTCTTTCGAAACGGCAAGCCTTGTTTTTGAAGATCCATTACGGATCTCAATCCAAGACAGACATACCGATGGTGAAGAACGTTGGCAAACCATTGGACGAGTTAAAGGCGTACTAATGTTATTGGTGGCTCACACCATTTTTGATGAAGATGACTGTGAAATCATACGAATCATTAGTGCAAGGCAAGTGACTAAAGCGGAGCGAAACAAATATGAGCATGGTTAGATACTCACGCAAAGAGCTGAATGAGAAATTTAGTGAGAAGCAAGATGCTGAAATTCAACGCTTGCTTGCTAAAGGCACGGTTCCGGATGATCAGCTAGATCTATCAGATATTCCTGAAATTACCGACTGGAGCAGTGCTGTACGCCCAAATCAATTTTACCGCCCAGTGAAGCAACAAACTTCAATTCGGTTAGATGCTGATGTACTTGCTTGGTTCAAAGCACAAGGCAAAGGTTATCAAACACGAATGAATGAAATTTTACGGGATGCTATGCTGAAAGAATTAAAAAATCATCAATAAAAATGGGAGCTTAAGCTCCCATTTTTGACTTCGCATAACGTGTATTATGTTAATTTTAGGAAATCTTAAAACTATATAGCTAGGTTTTTTAATCAATCAAAATTAAAAAAAATTCAAATTATCATTGATAAATGTGAATATCATTAGTGTTTGTATATGGTAATCCCCCCTAAAAATAAAAGGATCTAAAAGTAGAATTTTCTCTTAAGATACGAGCAGGAGATTCTGCATGAAAACATCTAAATTTACTGACAGCCAGATCATGTCCATTTTAAAACAGGCGGAGTCTGGCACACCTGTAGCCACCCTTTGTCGTGAACATGGCATGAGTAATGCCACGTTTTATAAATGGCGTGCCAGATATGGCGGTATGGATACCTCATTGATGGCTCGACTGAAAGAGCTGGAAGCAGAAAATACCAGACTAAAAAAAATGTATGCTGAAGAGCGATTAAAGGCAGAGATTGTTCAGGAAGCAATGTCAAAAAAGTGGTGAAGCCATCTTGCCGACGTCAGATGGCTCAACAAGCCGTTGCCCTGCATGCGGTTAGTATCCGTTTAGCTTGCTCTGCATTTGGCATTAGTGAAACCTGCTACCGTTATCAGGCTAAACTTTGCGATGACAATGCATTAATTGCTAAACAGCTCATTGAACTCACTGAGGAAAATTCCGATTGGGGATTTGGTCTGTGCTTCTCATATTTACGACATGTTGAGAATCACTGCTGGAATCACAAGCGGGTTTACCGCATTTACTGTGAGCTGGCACTAAATCTGCGTATTAAACCGAGAAGAAGACTAAAACGGCACGCGCCTGAACCATTGAAAGAACCAATCCGAGAAAATCAGGTCTGGTCATTAGATTTTATGCATGATCAGCTGATCGATGGTCGAAAGTTCCGATTATTAAATGTGATTGATGACTACCGTCGAGAAGGCTTAGCGATTGAAGCAGGATTCTCATTACCTACAATCCGAGTTATTCGTACGTTGAATCAGTTGCTGGAGTGGCGAGAAAAGCCGTTAGTTATTCGGTGTGACAATGGCCCGGAGTTTATCAGTCATGAATTTGTACGCTGGGCTACTGAGCACGGTATTCGTATTGAATATATTCAACCAGGTAAGCCACAGCAGAATGCGTATATTGAACGTTATAATCGGACTATACGTTATAGCTGGCTAAGCAAGCATCTATTTGACACACTGGAAGAAGTACAAGATTATGCAACAAACTGGTTGTGGCATTACAACCATGAAAGACCACATCAAGCTAACAAAGGAAAGCCACCTCTAAGGGCTGCTTAACCTCTACTTTTAACTTCGGTTATTTATGGGAGGATTACCCTTCCATATAAATAACTTTTCTTCTATTCTCAATCTAATATCTCTTTATCTTTTCTAGTGATGAAACCACCTAAAGTTTTTATTAGTTATGCCCATGCAGGAAAACAATTAGCAGATGATGTTTTAAATTTTTCAAATTATCTTCGATCTAGAGGAATTGATGCAGAAATAGATCAATATGAGGAGGCTCCGCCACAAGGCTGGCCTCTGTGGATGGCTTCTCAAGTAGATCAGGCAGATTTCGTTTTAGTTTTAGCGACAGAAACATATTATAAAAGAAGTAAGGACTTTGCTGAAAATCCGAATAATGGATTAGGTTCAAAGTGGGAAACTTTACATATTCTTCAAAAAGTTTATGAAAATGCATTTAACAATACAAAATATATTCCCATTTGTTTAGGTAAAGAAAATAAAGAATTTATATTAGATTCTTTAAAACCATATACTTACTATGATGTAAGTAATGCTAATTCAAAAGAAAGACTAGTTAATCGATTATTAGGTAATAATACAAATATCAGACCTGAACTAGGCGAAAATATTCAAGAAAATGAAGAATTTTCGCCTTTAGAGCCAAGAATTCGAAAACACTTATTCGTTACTAGCTTAATAGATTTAGAATTGTGGGATAAAGCTCATTGGTGTGGAGTAGCTTTTAGCTTTGCTCAGGATGAGGACCTAGAAGATATACCCATTATTGGCCTAGGCTTTAGGAAACCTAAAATAGGAAAACAGATTTTTGATGACTTGAATAAATCTATTAATAATGATGACTTAAAAAATCATATAAGAGTTAGCATTGTTAAAGACATAGATCATTTAAATCCATATAAATATAGAATGCTTATTGGGCCAAATGAAGAATATTTAAATACAATGTCGGATCGAATTAAAGCTCAAAATCCTGATCACGATATAGATAATACAACTTCTATTTTTATGGGTATAAGTAGAGTCTTAGAGCTAAACCCCCAATCAGGAGAAAATCTCCAAAAATTTATTAAGGTTTTTGATGAAAGAAAATTTTTCTATCTGACTAATATGAAAGAGAAATTGGAAAAAGATAAAGATCCCTCTTTTTATACAACACCATTAGCTATTGATTCTCCTAAAGACTATATTGATTTTGATAATGCCATACTTAAAAAAGACATAAACATCAAAACACTAATAGATTTAAACAAAGAAAACCCTAAAAGTTTAGACCATGCAGTTTTTAGTACTATTGATACTCGAAAACTTATGAAAGACCATCGTATCGAAAAAAGTAAAAGGGAGAAAAAGGCTGTTGAAAAGAGAAAACGAAGGGCAAAAGAAGTAAAAAAGACAAAGAAAGCGGCTAAGAAGAAATAAGTAAAAAATAAATTTAAATACCATAAGGCCTATTAATCGGGCCTTTCGCTTATTTATTTAACATAAAATTCCATGCACGAAATTCGGATGTTAAAATCAAATAAACCCAATTTTTATAAGCAGATACTCGTTATACTTAAGCAAATTTAGGTATTACTAGAGATTCTTGCTTCATGACTCAGGTTCAACTGCAACAATTACAAAAACATCTTTGGAATATTGCGAACGATTTACGCGGAAAAATGGGGGCTGATGAGTTCCGTGACTACATTCTCGGCTTCATTTTCTACAAATACCTGTCTGAAAAAGCGATTAGCTTTGCCAATGAACTGTTGCGAGATGAAGGCTTGGCAGAAAAATATCATCAACTTGATGAAAATACCCCTGATCACGCTGAACTCATTGATGGCATTAAAGAAAACTCAGTCGAAGAAGTCGGTTATGCCCTGGCACCAAAGCAACTGTTCCATACAATTGCTGAGCGTGGTCGTCAGGGTGAGTTCATTCTTGATGAGCTTTCAAATACCTTACGAGAAATCGAACGTAGTACCTTGGGTGCTGAATCTGAAGATGACTTTGCCAATCTGTTTGAAGATCTCGACCTTAATTCAACCAAACTCGGCAACAATGCCAACGACCGTAATGAATTGGTCAGCAAAGTACTCACACATTTAGACAATATTGATTTTGATCTGAGTAACTCAGAATCTGATGTATTGGGTGATGCCTACGAATATTTGATTGGTGAGTTTGCCTCTGGTGCAGGTAAAAAAGCAGGTGAATTCTATACACCGCAAACCGTATCCACCTTGCTTGCAAAGATCGTGACTCAAGGCAAAGAACAGCTGCGTTCAGTCTATGATCCGACATGTGGTTCAGGTTCATTGCTGTTACGTGTCAAACGTGAAGTTCAAGATGTCGATATGATTTACGGTCAAGAGATGAACCGTACTACCTATAACCTGGCACGAATGAACATGATTCTGCATGATGTTCACTTTGCTAAATTCGATATCAAGCAAGAAGATACCTTAATTCGCCCACAGCACATTGATCAGCGTTTTGAAGCAGTGGTGGCCAATCCACCATTCTCTGCAAAATGGTCAGCAGATCCAATCTTCTTACAAGATGAGCGTTTTAGCCGTTTTGGTAAGCTTGCACCAAGCTCAAAAGCAGATATGGCTTTTGTTCAGCACATGCTTCATCAACTCGATCACAACGGCACGATGGCGGTTGTTCTACCGCATGGTGTGTTGTTCCGCGGTTCAAGTGAAGGCGTGATTCGTCAGTACCTGATTGAAAAACTCAATGTCATTGATGCTGTGATTGGCTTACCTGCCAATATTTTCTACGGTACGACTATTCCGACCTGTATTTTGGTGCTGAAGAAAAACCGTGAGCATACAGGCAATATTCTATTTATTGATGCCAGCAATGACTTCGAAAAACAAAAGAACCAAAACAAGCTATTGCCTGAGCATATTGAAAACATCATTGCGGCCTATGAAAATCGCCAAGACATTGAAAAATATGCTCATGTCGCCACCTTACAAGAAGTCAAAGATAACGATTACAACCTCAATATTCCTCGCTATGTGGATACCTTTGAAGCTCAAGATGAAATTGATCTGAATGCAATTGCTCAGCAACTCAAAGAACTTGAGCAGCAAAGCCAAAATACCGACAAAGTGATTGCTGAATTTTGTAAAGAGCTTGGCATTGACTCACCTTTTGCGGAGGTGAAGTAATGACTGCACCTAAATTACGGTTTAAAGAATTTAGTGGTAATTGGGAAACATCTCCCTTAAAAGCTCTTTGTAAAATTAATCAAGGTCTACAAATTGCCATTGAGAATAGGTTCTTAGAGGATGGAGAAAATAGATTTTTCTATATAACAAATGAATTTCTAAAAGAAGGTTCAAAAAAAAACTATTTTATTGAAAATCCTCCTAAATCTGTAATTTGTGATGAGTCTGATATATTGATGACTCGAACAGGAAATACGGGGCAAGTTGTAACTGATGTAAAGGGAGCATTTCATAATAATTTTTTTAAGATAGATTTTGATAGAAGCATTATCAATAGAAACTTCTTTATTGAATTTCTAAAAAAAGATACAACTCAGCATCTTATTTTAAAATATGCAGGTGCCTCTACTATTCCTGATTTGAATCATTCAGATTTTTACCGAATAGTAATGCCTATTACAACTATTGAAGAACAAACCAAAATCGCCACTTTTCTTTCAGCAGTGGATGAAAAGATTAGTCAGCTTTCGCAAAAACTCCACCTTCTGGGCCAATATAAACAAGGCATGATGCAAAAGCTGTTTAGTCAGCAAATTCGTTTTAAAGTTGATGATGGTAGTGAGTTTGGGGAGTGGAAAAGTATCCAACTTAAAGATATTGCTGAACGTATTACTAGAAAAAATAAGGAAGAAAATCAAAATGCTTTAACTATTTCTGCACAAATGGGATTAGTTAATCAACAAGAATATTTTAGTAAACAAATTGCCTCACGTGATTTGAGTAAATATTACTTATTACATAAAGGCGAATATGCATATAACAAAAGTTATTCCGCTGGATATCCAATGGGGGCAATAAAACGCCTAAAGCTTTATGATAAAGGTGTTGTTTCTACACTTTATATTTGTTTTTCACTTAATAAACATATTAATAGTGATTTCTTTGAACAATATGTAGAAAGTGGAGCTTTAGTACCTGAATTGGAAAAAATTGCTCAAGAAGGTGCACGTAACCACGGACTATTAAATATTAGCCTTCAGGAGTTTTTTGAGGTTAATTTATGGACACCTTGCCTCGAAGAACAAACCAAAATCGCTAACTTCCTTTCATCAATCGACAAAAAAATTGATGTGATTTCAGAGCAGCTAGAACAAGCCAAGCTTTGGAAAAAAGGACTTTTACAGCAAATGTTTGTTTAAATACTGAGAACGTCAATTCATCCATCTGATTGAAAGACTTTGAGGGTAAAACATCACCGTATGTTTCGGGCTTCAATTAGATGGATTTCACTTAGATCACCGTAATTCAATAAAAAATTAGAGAAAGAGATGTCCGTACAAAGCGAAGCTCAACTTGAAAATCAACTCATTGAACAGCTCAAAAACCTGGGTTATCACCAGGTTGATCTCAAAGATGAAAATCAATTGCTGAGCAATCTAAAAATTCAAGTTGAACGCGCCAACGGTATTACCTCTTTCTCTGCAAATGAATGGGCACAAGTCCTCAATCATCTCAAGGCCGGTAATAGTTTTAACTGTGCCAAAGTGCTGCGTAATCGCTTCCCCGTGAACTTTGATGATGGTTCTACACGCCATATTGATTTTTTATTTGCCGATCCCAGTCAAAATATCTATCAAGTGACCAATCAAATTGTTATCGATCACAGTGCCAGTAATGGCCACACCAGTCGCTTTGATGTCACCTTGCTGATCAATGGCCTGCCTTTGGTGCAAATCGAGCTAAAACGCGCAGGGGTAGAGCTTCCTGAAGCCTTTAACCAAACCCAACGCTATGCCAAAGTCGCTTACAGTAGCGGAGCAGGTCTGTTTAACTACATCCAGCTGTTCGTAATCAGCAATCGTGACCATACCCATTACTATTCAACCGGCACCAGCAATTTCGAATTTACCTTCCCCTGGGCAGATTTTGACAACAAGCACATCCATAAAATCGAGACCTTTGCCGAAGCCTTTTTAAAGCATCAGCACATCACCCAAATGCTGACTGAATACATGGTGATCCTGGAAGTTGAAAAGCGTTTGATGGTGCTGCGTCCCTACCAAATCTATGCGGTACAGCAAATTATTCAACGTGTGCAACATTCAGAGCAAAACGGCTATATCTGGCACACCACAGGCTCAGGAAAAACCCTAACTTCATTCAAAGCCAGTCAACTCATCATGCGCTTGCCTGAAGTTGAAAAGGTCCTCTTTGTGGTGGATCGCAGTGATCTCGATACCCAAACGGTGCGTGAGTTCAATGCCTTCAAAAAAGACAGTGTCGATACCACCAAGAATACCGGCACCTTGGTCACTCAATTGGGCCAGAAACATGACAAACTGATTGTCACCACCTTACAAAAGCTCAATATTGCCATCAGTTCTGACCGTTATAGCGATCAGATTCGCTATCTCAAAGATAAAAAAGTCGTGATCATTTTTGATGAATGTCACCGTAGCCAATTTGGCGATACCCATCGCAATATCAAACGCTTCTTTAATCAGGCGCAAATGTTTGGTTTTACCGGAACGCCTATTTTTGAGAAAAATAGCCAACTGAAAATTGACTCGCAAGCCGTCACCACCAATGCCCTGTTTGATGAATGTCTGCATAAGTACGTGATTACCGATGCCATTCGTGATGGGAATGTCCTACCCTTCCAGATTGCCTATATGGGTAAATACACCAGCAATGGCATCGAAAATAGCGACAGCTATGAAGAAGATGTTGAAGGGATTGATACCAAAGAGCTGTTTGATAACCCTGCCCGTCTCGAAATGATTACCCGCTATATCCTGGATAATCACCACATCAAAACCAAAAATAAAACCTTCACCGCGATGTTCTGTGTCAGTTCCGTTGAAGTCCTGACCCAGTACTACGAATTGTTCAAAAAAGTACAGCAGGAAAAACAGCAGCAAGCCGAAGAACAGGGTGGGATTTATACGCCATTGACCATTGCCACGATTTTTTCCTTTGCAGCCAATGAAGAACTCAAGGTCGAAGATCACAGTGGTTTAATTGAAGAAGAGTCTGCGGATCTCCCGACCAGGATCAGCCAATCCAATCGAGATAAGCTCGATCAATACATTGCTGAATACAATGCCAAATTTGGCCAGAACTACAACTCAGGCGATGAGTTCTACGCTTATTATCGTGATATTGCCAATCGAGTCCGTAAAAAAGAAGTTGATATTTTGCTTGTGGTGAATATGTTCCTGACCGGTTTTGACTCAAAACCACTCAACACCCTGTATGTCGACAAGAACCTTAAATATCATGGCCTCATTCAGGCCTTTTCACGCACCAACCGTATTCTGAACGCAGACAAGCCTTTCGGTAATATCCTGTGCTTCCGTAATCTGAAACAGGCTACAGACCAAGCCCTCACCTTATTCTCAAATAAGGATGAAGCACAAAGAATCGTGCTGATTCCAAGTTTCGACAGCATCAAGGAAAAGTACAATGCTGCGGTCACCCATTTACTCAGTATTGCTCCAGATCCGGATCAAGTCCCCCATACGCTGGAAACCGAAGAACAGCAATTGGAGTACGTGAAAGCCTTCCGTGAGGTGATGCGGATCAATGCCCAATTGGAAAACTTTGTCGAGTATGACCAGAACGATACCGATTTAAACAAAGCAGAATTTCAGAAACACACCTCACAGTACAAATATCTGTACAACAACGTCCGTGTGGTCCAGCCTAAAGACAAGGTATCGGTCCTCAATGATGTGAACTTCCAACTGGAACTGATCCACCGCGATACCGTGAATGTCGGTTATATCTTGAATCTACTGCAATCGGTGGTCAATCATAAAGATCCTGAAAAGAAACAGCAGTATCGTTCCCAGGTGCAAGATATCATCTCGACCAACCACAACTTGTATGACAAACAAGAGCTGATTCAAAAGTTCCTGGATGAAAATATTCCGCGCATGGCCAATGGTCAAAGCGTTGAACAAGCCTTTGCTCAGTTTTGGGATGTGGAAAAAGAAAAGGCGCTGAATGAGCTGTGTCAAAAAGAAGCCATCAAACCTGAAGTCTTCAAAACGGTGCTCAGCCAATATGAATACACCCAGCGTTTACCTAGCCGTGAAGATGTCAAAGACTTACCGATTGCGCGTCCCAAGATCTCAGAACGTAAGACTCTGATGAACACTCTGGTTCTCAAAACTCGAAACTTTATTGAAAAGTTCTATCGGGGTTTATAAGTACCTAAAACGAAAAAATGCCTGAACTTCAGGCATTTTTTACGTCATCACTAACAGCTTAGGTAATCTCCCCTAATAAAAAAATTTAATTTTTTAAAGATAAGATAAATTTCTCAATCATCTGTCTTTCTGATTCAGGTAATTCTTGAATAGATTTTGTAATTGGATCACTCCCTRGATGAGTATGTTGATCTATACATCCTAATAAATAATCAGCAGATACATTCAATACAACAACTAGCTTATAAAAATTTTCTAATGACGGTTTACGAGAACCTGCCTCGATATGTGCAATTGATGTAGATGGAATACCTGATTTCTCCGACAACTCTTGCTGTGTCATTTTTCTCATTTTTCTGATCTCTTTTAGTCTTATACAAAATAAATCAGAATTCATCTCAATCATCATAACAAAAAAMCATAAATCGACAATATAAACTTGACTAAATAGACAAGTTTTCGTATAAATATTGATAGTATTTTATTGTCTATTTCGACAAAAAACATCTTATACAAACGAAGGAGGAACATTAGATGATCAATATTGTATGTGCATGAGTGCACTATCTGACAATAGTACACTCATGCTTTTCATTCCAAATCAATGAAATGAAAGATTGTAAAATTTCGACTTTTTACCTTTGCATTCTTTCATAACCAACAATTTAAGTAAATTTTTCTTTTACGAAAAACATCTATTCACTTAAAGGCTCGATTATGAATAACTCCCCTAACTTTCTTAATTCTATTAAACCTGAAATCCGTAATCTTAATGTGCGTACTATTTCAAAAATGATTGCTTCTAAAATTATCACAACCACAGAACTACAATTACAACGTGAACCAAACTTTTGTAAGATTCTTAATGTTGCACAACATCTCACAACCTACGAAGCTGTTACATATTTTGTTGATAATCAATTTTTTGAAGAATATGGTTTTCAGCAATTATCTTTAATTCGTCTACAGGATATATATGATCAACTTTTACTTAATTTTTATGAGCATCTAAGGAATACTATTTATTATCCTATGTCATAAATAGGTTTTGATATGAATTAAGTCCTCACGTAACAAGAAATGAGGACTTAATTCATGGAGCTTTAATTTTTCAGCGCTGCACTTCCATATATGGACAAATCCCTGACAAGAACGACAGGAAGTAGTTTCCCATCCCATAACTCTATTCCGGATTACATAAGATCATAAGTTGCGTAAGTTATGTAACTTTATAAATTTATATCTCTGACAGATCAGCCCATTAACGGTTCTTCTGGCCAGAGAGATCTTTAATTCTTAACAATGCACTTCCATATATGGACAAATCCCTGACAAGAACGACAGGAAGTAGTTTCCCATCCCATAACTCTATTCCGGATTACATAAGATCATAAGTTGCGTAAGTTATGTAACTTTATAAATTTATATCTCTGACAGATCAGCCCATTAATGGTTCTTCTGGCCAGAGAGATCTTTCATTCTTAACAATGCACTTCCATATATGGACAAATCCCTGACAAGAACGACAGGAAGTAGTTTCCCATCCCATAACTCTATTCCGGATTACATAAGATCATAAGTTGCGTAAGTTATGTAACTTTATAAATTTATATCTCTGACAGATCAGCCCATTAATGGTTCTTCTGGCCAGAGAGATCTTTCATTCTTAACAATGCACTTCCATATATGGACAAATCCCTGACAAGAACGACAGGAAGTAGTTTCCCATCCCATAACTCTATTTCGGATTACATAAGATCATAAGTTGAGTAAGTTATGTAACTTTATAAATTTATATCTCTGACAGATCAGCCCATTAACGGTTCTTCTGGCCAGAGAGATCTTTAATTCTTAACAATGCACTTCCATATATGGACAAATCCCTGACAAGAACGACAGGAAGTAGTTTCCCATCCCATAACTCTCTTGGAAGTTATATAAGTTAAGTAAGTTAAGTAAGTTAAGTAAGTTAAGTAAGTTAAGTAAGTTAAGTAAGTTAAGTAAGTTAAGTAAGTTAAGTAAGTTTATAGCTTTATGTTCATTACAGATCAATCCCTGGCGGTTTATGTAATAGCCCCAGTTAAAACGGACACTTCTCAATTAAGACCTAGTCATAGCACTAGGGTTAAGGAGTGTTCTATGGAACGTATTGAAGTTATTACATCGGTGCAGCGTCGTCGACGTTATTCAGGTCAGGAAAAAGCCCAATTTGTTGCCATGACCATGCAACCAGGCTCATCCGTTCCCTCTGTTGCCAGACAGTATGGCATCTCACCACGTTTGCTGTTTAAATGGAAAAGACTTATGCAGGATGCTGGAGTAACTGCCGTGGAAACCAATGCGTAGATCTTCAGTGTGATTGACTATAATGCGCTGTTAAAAATATCAAACAGCTTCAGTAAAGGTTTGGATGAAAAAGCGTAGAAGTTCTCAGGAATTGCTCAGGCACAAAATACATATCGCACATGCCATGCTCTTTATTTGAAAGCACCCAAGAATAAAAACAGCCCATAATTTGAAGTTCATGATCAGTAGCAGAGAAACTTGGGTCGGTTCCTCACTTCAAATCTTACAGTCTGCAAGTTTAGCGTTATTCATTACCAGGGCAGACTAAATTTTTCCTGTAGGTTGGTAGTGTTCAAAATAAGAATTTCTATTATTCAGGTTACGATAACTTTTCTGATTTATATTTTTCTTTATAGCCCACTTTTAACAAATCAGAATAATACTTTTTTACCTTTTCGGGGTCGAGAAGTTCAAGTGAAATCCTTTCTTTAAACGCTTCGATCTCTTCGCCTACATTGGCATATTTACCCCCGAATTCGGGATATTTGATAAGGTCACACAATTTTTGAGCGAAAAATATAGATTGTTTTGGGGTCAGCTGATATGTCGGTTCCAGTACCTTATCACTAATAATTAAGGAAGCTTTTTGATTAAAAGAAAATTCGATATGTGTAATTGTTCTTCCTTCTTTCTTCTGCTCATAACTTACGTCGATATCAGTAAGTTTATTAATTTGATCTATGGCAACCGTCAATACACGCTTTTTGAAATCTCCCATGGTTTTATATTCATTTTCAAGTAGACCTAACTTATCACGCAATTCAACCATACTAATATATAGCTTGCCTTTGCTACGCCATCTAATCAAAAGTTCATACAGCCGTATAGCGTATACACTAGATAATTGAGAAATTTGCTTTAATTCATAACGAGTAAACTTTTCTTCAAGTTTTACAAAAAGCTGTAAAATATCAGGAGCAAAAATTAGTTGAGCGCATGCAGCTTCTTTAACATAGCCAACTTTTGACACCCAACGGCTTTTGTAGACTGCAGGTTTACCTGTAACAGGATCTATGGCCTTATAGGTGAGTCTACGTTCAAATAAGTTATCACATGCTCCTTGAAGAGCCTCATAGGCCGCTTGACGACCCAAATTAAAGTGCTTCATGTATTCAGATGCGTGTATTGTTAGCAATGTATCCGATGTAAGCTCTTTTTCAATTTCCCTGGCTGCAATAATTGCAACTAAAATTAAGCGTTGTTCTGACAGAGTCAACGCATAAGATGCTTCAATCAAGTTATTATCTTTATAAATTACATTTGCCATGTTGTGATCAGAGAAACAAATATTATTAGTGGACATTAACACTTAATGTCCACTAATGGAAGATCTATCTATGTCAGGAAAACGTCCATTTATGTCAGGAAAACGTCCATTTAAATCAAGGAAAACGTCCACTTATTGTCAGGAAAACGTCCACTTATTGTCAGGAAAACGTCCACTTATTGTCAGGAAAACGTCCATTTAAATCCTCTCAAAGCTATACACTACAAGAGATACAAGAGACCTATAAAATATAAATTTAAAAATATATATAAATTTAAAAAAGTGCCTTACTTGTGGATAACTTTATTTTTAACTTTATTTTTCACAATAGTTGATTTAGGAGATTAAAACTTATACATTATTTTTAACAAAATTACGTAACTTACATAACTTATGATTATTTTAGTAGGTGGTGAAAAAGGCGGAGCTGGTAAGAGCTGCCTTGCACAAAACTTAGCTGTTTATTTACAAACCAAGAATAGAGATGTTCTACTTCTAGATGCAGATCCTCAAGGTACAACAACTGACTGGATTAAAGAACGTGATGAGAATGAGGATTTGAAAAATATCCCATCTGTACAAGCTTCAGGCAATATTCGTCAAGTTTTAAAAGATTTATCAAAAAGATATGAAGATATTATCATTGACGCTGGTGGGCAAGATTCAGAAGCATTGCGCTCTGCTATGACTATAGCAACACATATGCTATTGCCTTTTAGACCTAAACGTAGAGATCTAAAGACTTTGGATCATATGGAACAAGTATTAAAACTGGCACGAGCAGTGAATCCAGATTTGAATGCCAGAGCAATCATTACACAATGCCCAACATTACCGTCACAAGTACAGCGAATTTTAGATGCTAAAGAAGCCTGTGTATCGTTTGGAATAAAAGCCTTGGACCAAATCACGACAAATCGAAATGTTTATGATGATGCAGATGAAAATGGCTTATCTGTTTTTGAAGTAACAAGTGATCCTAAGGCAAAAGCAGAAATTGAAGGGATAGCTCAAGAGTTTTTAGGAGTATAACTATGGCAGGTCTTAGCGGTTTAAAAAAGAAAACTGACGAGCTTTCAGATCAGGACAAACTGGTTGAAAATTTCATATCTGGAGCTGATAAAAGAGTTAAGGATCTAGAAGTTTCACAAAAGAAATTCGTTCGTTGTACCTTTTCTTTAAATCAAGAATTAAGTGAGTTAATTGATGAGCTAATTATCAAAAGTAATAATGCTCGTGTTAACAGATCTAGTATTGTAAGAATAGCTTTAGAGTCACTGGCAGAGCAGAATTTAGAAGATTTTAAGCAGCTAGTTGATAAAAGTTTTAAATAAAATAAGAACGGAACAGGTTATTTAATCTTATAGATTAAATAACCTAACTTCATAAATATTACAATTTAATTTTTAGATTTATGCCGCTGTTAATTCATCCGCCAACTGCTCAGCCTACTCCAGTACCGTCTCTGTTGCCAGTAAAGCCATCAGGTGGGTAAGTAAGGTATTGCCAGGGCAAAGGCCTGTGACAGCAGGGATCGCATTCAATAAACGGGTTTTGTCTTATTCATTATCGTCTCAAGTACATGCTCTTCGGTTTCCAAGATGATGATTAAAATAGTTCTGGGCATTACTGTTCAGAATCAATAAGTATTTTTGTTCTGCAATACACGCCCCTTCCGCTTCGGAGAGTCCTTATCCCGAAGAAAAATGGCAAGATGAGACCTCTCGGGATAACCGCAGCTCAGGGACGTAAGAACTGGTTGTTTGCTGGCTCACTGCGCAGCGGTCAACGAGCGGCAAATATTATGACGCTGATTCAGTCAGAAAAACTGAATGGGCTGGATCCGTATGCCTATCTCAGTGATGTGCTGAAAAGGCTGCCGACACAGAAAATGAGCCAGATTGAAGAGTTGTTGCCGCATAAGTGGAAGCCTGCCTGACTTAAGTAGGCTTCACCGGATGTTTATCATTAAAATAAGAAAATTAAATGATAATTTTTAAAATCAATGGCATAAAACTTATTTTTAATCTTTTGATTAAAAAAACATCAAATCTGGCGTTACACAGCAAAAAAATTTTCAATACATGCTGAAATTGCTTTTTTGGTCGTTCAATACATACCCTAATTATTTCAATACATGCTGAAATTGCTTTTTTGGTCGTTCAATACATACTGAAATTGCTTTTTTGGTCGTTCAATACATACCCTAATTATTTTCAATACATACTCTTTTTGGCATTTTCTACCAAATATTACCCAGCAAAAATCAAAAGCATCTAGGGATTGGTTGTATAAGGAATGCTTCTTAAAAAAATAATTCAACAATCGTAAAGCTTTTCGCTTGTTTTTTTGAGTTTATTAAAGTCAATAATTTTTTTAAATATTTGATAAATATTGACTTATTTTATTTATCACTACCTTAAATTAAATATTTTTCTCAAATCATCACTTTTGAAAACTCAATTTTTTCATATTTGGTATGTTCTCGTCGAAAGCAAGTTTCTGTGTTTTTTAGAAGCTGCTTCTAATAAGCAAGCCTACCTGTAGCTACAGAAAACTGCACTACGTGCACTTTTCTGGTACGCAACAGGGCTTGTTAGGGGCGACCCCCTAAGACCCCAAACTTCACAAATTTGATGACGGGATAAAAATGAAAACTGGTAAACGAACCATTACAAAGCGCTTACGCTTTTTAGCGCTGCAAGAACAGCAGTTGGATCAGCTGCTAATTGCAAACAGCATGAATTTTACGGATTTTGTACATTGGCTGATTGGACAGGCTTTTATGAAAACTCAGCACACCGTGCCAAAAGAAACGGAAGGCATTGCCCAGCCTGAACCTGAGATCAAAAAGCGCCACCGTCGTCCAGAAAAAATCCTGCAGCGACCTGCTCCTAAGGCCGATCCCAAATTACTGTTGGAGTTGGGTCGTATTGGTAACAACCTGAATCAGATGGCCCGTGCTTTAAATATCATCAAAAATGCGAATCCCCAAGAACAGCAGAAGCTTGATATTTTCAGCGTATTGCTTGTTTTAAGAGGTATCCAAACTGAGTTAGAACAAGTATTTCCCGCACTGCCTAAAATCGGCAGACAAAGCCCTGACCGGCTTCAAAAGCAACTGGAAGACTTAAATGTTGACCAGGCACTACCTTCGATTGTTTTAGCGGAGCAGGATGAAAGTGCATATTAAATTTCTGGATCACGGAAAAGGGTMGGCTGCACACGCTTCAGCGTATGTTTTAGATCAGTTCGATCATCAAGGAAATCTGCGTGCTGGCGTTCATGTTTTACGAGGTGATGCGACCACGTTCAATGCCATTTGTAATGCAAGCCCTCACCTGTGGAAGTACACCAGTGGAGTAGTCGCATGGTCAAAAGACGATGATCCGACTGACGAGCAGATCCTGGAAGTTTTAAATGACTTTGAAAAACACGCTTTTGCAGGACTTGATCAGTCTCAATACCACCTTTTTGCTGTTCTGCACACTGATGATGACGGCTCAAAACATATTCATGTTTTAACGCCACGGCTCGATATTCAAAGTGGTAAATCACTGAATATTGCCCCGCCAGGACACGAAAAACATTTCGACGCATTACGAGATTACTTCAACACAAAATACGAGTGGTCGCGCCCTGATGACATCACTTGGACACAAACAACGCAAGAGCCGAATCACGTTGCAAAACTTAATGCACAAGCCAAAAAAATCCTTGCAAGCGAAGAGTTGAAGACACTTAGAAAAAAGCAGTTTTGCAAGACTGTTGATAATCTCGTCAAAACGCTTTTAAAGACGCAAACAGTAAAAAACAGGGCGGATATTGTCAAATGTATCGAGCAACTCCAAGGCGTTAAATCAGTTAAGCAAAGTAAAGAATTTTTAAGTGTCGTATTAAGCAACGGCAAAACACACAGACTCAGAGGAGATTATTATCATGAACAATTCGAAATTGGACTTTATTCAAAGCGTCTACGAGCAGCAACAGAAAGCCGAGCAACTGCAGATGAGCTTGCAACAGCTCTCCGACAGGCTGATCAACTTCGAGAAACTTATCGAGCAAAGCGAGCAGCCTATCATCAACGGCACTACGCTTTTGCACAAAGTACAGGAGAAGACAACAGCCCTGGAATTACACCTCAACTCGATTTTGACCGAGATAGGGAATTTATCCCCCCAAGCAATAAAAACGCTGACAGCCAGCTATACCGTGCAAATCGAGGAACTCCAGGCAAAACTCGCGAGTATAGATATTACGGAAATATCAAAAGTGAAATCGAGCATAGATTCGTTTTCAATATCAACTCAGGCTCTACAGAGCAAAATCAACAACCAGTTGCAGAACATCTCGATAGATCAGAAGAGCATCCAAGCCCAAGTCCAGGCCCAAGTGCAGCAAGCGATAGTCAATCAAAGTGGGCAAATCGAGAGCGAAATACAAACGCTGATCACGGAAAAACTGAATACGCAAAAAGCAAAATACATTTCATGCGGGATGATCTTGTTTGGGGTGCTGATGATTTTAATCAGTTTTTATACGATTTATCAGTCCAGTACAAACTTAAAGACCATCCAAGCGCAACGACAAATCATTCAACAGAACTCAGAAGCAATCACGGCCCAAATCAATTATTTGAACACCCTACGGAGGTAAGTCATGCAGACCGAAATCGACCAATTTTTGACAGAGCAAAACGCCTTGTTGAGTCAACAAAACAGCTTGTTAGCAGAACAAAACGAAGTCTTGAGTCAACAGGTCAGTTCATTAAAGAATATTTTGACCACTTACAGCGAAGTAGAGCAGAGTTTAAAGGACAAAATCAACAACTTGAACTCAGAGAAAGAAGCTCAACAAGCATTAATTTTGGCTATGAAAGTAGAACTTTCAAAGCTCGAGCAGGGCGAATTTTCGGAGCAATTACAGCAAGCATTTCAAGAAAACTTGAGAATCCAATTGCAAAGGCAATTGACGACAGCATTAAATCAACTGAATTTAAAAGCTACTGTCAGAGACTTAGTGAAGATCGAATTACAACCCATTCAACAGACGATACGCACACAGCAGACAGACCTGGAGGCAGCACTCTCAATCATCTTGCAATTGCAGGTACCAACCGACTTTTACACAGACTTGGAGATGCAAAGCAAGCAGATCAATACGCTTGGGGAAACTGTAGAACGATTAATGACCTTAATCAACAACTTGAACAACTAGAACCCATAGTCGCTAAAATTCGACCCAAACCAAAGCCGGCTACAGATTTCCGTGACTTGCGAATTGACGCTTATTACCCCGGTTACGTTGCTGATCACAAACAACTTTCAGCCCAACAACAGCAAGCATACAACGATAATAATCTATTGCAATTGATTGATTGTGTGCAGAAAAAAGCTCAAAACTTGGAGAAATACATCAGCCAAGCAAGCAGAATGATCAATACATGGGACTATGACAAAATCGAGGAGATCATCAAAAACGACCGATGCATGCTTAACTATTTGAAATGTGAAATTATTTTAGAGCCTCAAAACGATCATTTGAAACATCAAAGAGCGTCATATCAATCGTGTTTAGAGAGTTTTGAGAACATAAAGAGCCATATCCACGAGGTGAAAAAGCCTAAGCCGATTCCTCAAAGCGATGTCTTAGAGCAAACTTATGAACCTGAAAAGCAGCCAAATCGTGATTATGATCTAGATTTTTAATTTCAGCATTGATGATATAAACCGTCCGCTTCGATAATCGCAAAAGTGTGGATTTGAAAGCGGACATTTCTATTTGGGGTTTACATAGAGTCTCTAGCTCTCGTTTTTTTAATCTAAAACTGCTAAAATTTATATACGCCATTGACGTATATAAATCTATGTTATTCATTGAAACCAGTATCTTTACCAAGCAAATCAGAGAGCTTGTCACTGATGAAGAATATCGTCAGCTCCAGCAAGATCTCCTGATACAGCCTGATAAGGGTGACTTAATCAAAAATGGTGGAGGAATTCGTAAAGTACGTTGTGCTCAAGGCAATAAAGGAAAAAGTGGTGGTATCCGCGTGATCTATTATTGGGTCACAGAAGATGATCAGATCTTTTTTCTGGTGGCTTATCCAAAGTCTGTGAAAGATAATCTGACAGACAAAGAAACCTCGATCCTGCGTCAATTAGTAAAGGAGCAATTTCATGGATAACAACTTATTTGATGATCTGGTTGCTTCAATCAAAGAAGCTGGGGCCATCAAACGTAATGAGATAAAGGCAAGTCGAGTCACAGAGCTTGAACTGCCAGATATTAAAGAAGTACGTGAAAAAACAGGCTTAACCCAGGCTGAATTTGCTGCACGTTTGCATATCAGCGCGAGAACCCTGCAAAACTGGGAACAAGGCCGTCGCTATCCAACTGGCCCTGCAGCGACATTAATCCGTATTCTGGATGCTCACCCGGGTCTGATTTAAGTTAAATATACGAGAAATGAAAAAACCCTGGCATCCTGCCAGGGTTTTTCGTATGGGGTCGCTCGGTATAACTCCTGTCGTACCTTACTGTCCTTGTGCGTATCTATATTCTTATTATTGTGTGGAGCTTCCTGTTCCCGATGAATCTATCATATGAAAATTCCAATGTTCCGAATAGCAGCAAAGTACCGGAATTGACGTAAGTAAATACATACAAAGATGATTAAAAACTGCCCTAGGTGTATCTGCAGAAATTGGGGATAATTTGTGCCCTGAAAAAGCTGGGATGGGGACTGTCGAGGGTTCAGTTACTCGAAAATTGTGTGCAACAGCATGATTTTTTGTATAATACGATGACTAGAACAACTAACCGTACCATGGTTATATCAATAGTCGTTTTAGTAAAAGGCAGAAGCTCGAACTTCTGCCTTTTAATTTTTTAAGTAATAAGAAAAACAAAAAGTTTCTGACAAACCCGGCACGATTTATGGTAAAAGTGCTGTATAAATCACATAACAGCCCGTTAACATAGCTAATTTCATTTTTTGTGTAACTGAAATGTAAAGGCCCTTGTTTTCACAAGGGCCTTTAACTTAAATTAGTTGGCGTTACAGCTAAATGATAGTACTAGTATCTTTTAACGAAATATCGTGTAGAGGTTGCAACTCTATACGACAATCACCCAAGGCTTGTAACTGCCAGTTCCTCATATTTTAAGGAAATTATTCTTTTGTACAAGTTTTTATATGTAAATTCTTTTGTACACAGTCTAATTTTTTAAGGAACTGCTTCGGATACAATGCCTGAAATATAAAAAATTCGTTAAATGCTCTTCTTAATACCATTTAAACCCTTCGGTTCGTTCACTACGTCTGTACAAAAGATTAAGTTAGTAAGTGCGACTTTTATAGTCGGCTTAGTCTTTCGTGGTTGCTGTGTGCAGGTGGACAAGTGACGGCAGGCATAGCAACTAAAGGTTTATAACCGCCCTCAAATCTGATGTATTGCACTATTGAGGGGACGCCGGGAATAGCACATGTAACCGTAGAATGATCGGCAGGGATAACCTCCACAAGTTCGGGCATGTGTAGAGAGAAAGGCGTGTGCGGGATAGGGATTCAGCCCTATAAATACTCTCTTGCGAAGTGATCTGGGCGCATCTCACTTTGTACCGATTTGAAAGCGACAGCGGCTCCATACTGTGATGTTTTTAAAGGGTGATATTCAAATACCTGAGCTAACTTTAAAATTAGCGAAGGTAGGGTGAATATTACCGAAAATCTGCTCTAGCTCACCACCCATGATGAGCCAAAAGCGAAGCATGGTGGGGGGACTAGTGCAGATTGAGAGCATCAAATATTATTACTCTGTACACTTTTATAGAAATTGAGCAGTAGTTATTTGAATCCGTGAATGATAAAAGGTCACTGAAGAAATAGATATATTAAAAAAGCTGTCATTAACGTCTCACCACTTATCGAAATAGTCTTGAATCTGTAATACATCCAATAATATATTTGATTTTGTAACTTAATCAAATAATGGGGGGCATCAGATGAAGAGTAATCATGGGGGATTTCGGGAAGGTGCTGGTCGTAAGGCAAATTATGATGAACCTACAAAGGTAATTCGTGTACCGGAATCTCGTGTCATCGAGATCAAGAATTACCTGGTTAAATCCAAGGAAGCCAGGTTCAATGATATAGCCTCAATTACACTTGTAGATCCGTCTATCTCGATGCACATTCCCTTGGCTTCAGAAAAGGTTGCGGCTGGCTTCCCTTCTCCTGCTCAGGATTACATAGACAAAACCTTGGATATGAATGAACACCTCATCAAAAACGAGGCTGCAACCTTCATTGTGAAGGTCGCATCGCTTTCGATGAGGGATGCAGGTATTGAGATTGATGATGAACTGATTGTAGACCGCAGCATTGAAGCCAAGCATGAAGACATCGTAATTGCACTAATAGACAACGAGTTCACTGTAAAACGCCTCATGATCGAAGGTGATGATAATCGTTGGCTTAAAGCAGAGAACCCTGAGTATTCCGACATTCATCTGCAAGATGGGCAGGAAATGCTAATTTGGGGTGTAGTGACTTTTGTCATCAAGCCATTCAGAAAGCGTTAATACTTGATTGGTTTCATGCTCATGCAAGTAGCTCACCAGAAGATCTATGCACTTGTAGACATCAATAATTGCTATGTCAGTTGTGAACGTGTCTTCAACCCTAGCCTTAACAACAAGCCTGTCATTGTGCTATCCAACAATGATGGCTGTGCTGTAGCTCGATCTCAGGAAGCCAAGGACTTGGGCATTAAGATGGGTGTTCCTCTCTTTCAGATCAAGGACATCGTAGAGCAGCATCAGGTGCAGGTGCTATCGAGCAACTATGCACTGTATGCAGAGATGTCTCGCAGATTCATGAAAATACTGTCCGATTTCGTATCTCCCAAAGAGCAGGAGATTTACTCAATTGATGAGTGCTTTCTGGATCTGACAGCTCATTCAGGGAATTACGACTTGACTGAATATGCCCATCAGATTCGTCAGCGTGTGTTTTCTTGGCTTGGTTTACCTGTATGTATTGGCATTGGACGCTCAAAGACTGAAGCGAAACTAGCGAACCATATTGCCAAGAAGAACGCTTACTTCAATGGTGTTTGCAACTTGGTTTCAATGGATCCATGCTCTGCTGAAACTCTGCATCAAGCCATAGATGTTGGTGAAATCTGGGGCGTAGGCCGAAAGCATTCCAAGAAGCTCAACAGCTTGGGGATTCATTCAGTTATGGATTTTGTCTTGGCTTCCCCTCTGATGATCAGGGACCAATTTTCTGTAGTGATGCACAGAACTTTATTGGAACTGCAGGGAATTGCTTGTATTGAACTGGAACATACGCCACCAGCCAAGAAGCAAATCATTGCTAGTCGTTCTTTTGGTCAACGCATCTACCACATTGATGATCTTAAAGAAGCCATGTCATTGTATGTCATGGATGCGATTAGCAGACTGAGAGATGATAATCTGTTGTGTGGTTGTTTGATTGGTTTCGTACAATCAAACCCATTTGATAGCTCAAAGCCCTTCTACAACAAGTCTTTATCCTTGGCTTTACCAGAACCTACCGACAACCTGTTGGTGCTCTCTAAACTCGCTACAGCGATGATTGATGGCTTGTATGCAAAGGATATAGCATTCAAGAAATGTGGCGTGATTCTGACGTGTCTCGAACCAAAGGCAAGTCATGTGTATGACATGTTTACCGACATGAAGCACATCGAAGTCAGTAATGCCTTGATGGATTCCCTTGAAGCGATTCATCTTAAGTATGGCAAAACCAAGATTGCCTTGGGCGCGAGTTTAATGCCGAACAGAACATGGAATATGTCACGAAATCGGCTAACACAGAACTACTTTAAATGGGATCAACTGCTTTGTGTGAAGTAAATGTCCTGCCTATAAATTGATTTCGTTTTGGTTTCATAATAGTTGTTTTTTGATTTCAAAATAGTTGTAATTTACTACTATCTAATCAAAGATTATCTACATCAAAAATGCCCATAAACATGAGTGTTTTCATAGACACTACCTGCTTATAGGCATTACATCATTTATGAATGACGAGAGTTGGCATCATCATAGACGGCATTGTTTTCACGTCTGCCTACAGCAATCACGATGACAACTACCTCATCATCAACGACTTCATAAACCAGACGATAACCAATACAACGAAGTTTAATCTTGTAGCGGTTAGGATATCCTGACAACTTGTTTTTGGGAATGCGAGGATTCTACAAAACCTTGATCAACTGCTTCTTCAATGGCTGCTTAATACTTGGATTTAGCTTATTCCATTCTGCTAATGCTTCTTCTAAAAAGTCTAACTTATAGGTCATCAATATTTACTCGAATGCGTTTCTGATTCGCACGAGCATCTGCAATCTTATTCAGTTCTAGGTCTTCTAGTTGTTCCATCATCGTTTCATACAGATCAGCTGGAACACAGTAAAACGCTGGTGTATTACGATTGAGGATTGCGACAGGTTCGCCTTTGCCTGCGAGCACTGTATCCATCGGACTCTTTTTGAGTTCAGTAATACTTGCAGTCATTCGCGCATGGATTAATTGAGTCATGGTTAAGTCTCTATAGAATAGTGTTTGGCGTCTGGGTGAATTACTACAAGTAATGCAGGAACAATAGCACACTTAAAAGCATGATTAAATGTACTTTTAAAAACTCTTACAAGAAACATAAATGAATACTAAAAGAGCAATAAATCTTTGAATGTGTAGTTGATTCGGCTAAAGGCAACTGCCTAGATAATGCTGCAATGGAGAGCTTCTTTGGAATACTAAAATCAGAGTGTTGCTATGGTGAGGAATTTAAATCAGTTGATGAGTTGGAGCGAAAGGTGACATGTTTATAGAGAATCTTAAATAACTAATTTCAAAATCATGCGATAACTCACCATCAAAAAAGCCCATTTTTAAAATGGGCTTTCTGAAAATCGCATATGCGATAACTTACAAATGAGTATAACTTTCAGTGGCTTGAAAGGATCTAAAAATCGCCTATACGATAACTCAAAAACCGCATTCGCGGTGACTCACACTGCTGCAAGCATTGTGTTGGGCATGGGTATTCTACAAACCGCATTCGCGGTGACTCACATGGCAAGTGAAAAAGCCCAGGCTTTCTTTCATCTATAAACCGCATTCGCGGTGACTCACAACAATATTAAGAATATATGCTGTGATTAATTAATAATTTACAGTTTTTTATGCAAAAAATCAAAAAAAATTTAATGAACTAAAATTAAATATATTCAATAACTTGAATCATGAATTAAAAATTTAGGTGATTTTATAGAACTTTACTCGAAACTTACAAAGAAATTCTTATAAGAAATTTTATGTGAATTTAGAGTATACCCTAAAGTTACAATCTGAAAGTTCATGAAATTATGTATCATTTAAATGATTTTTAATCATAAGTAACATGTAACTTTAGTGTTAAAGAATTATAATTTACGAAATTGTTCATTTTTATCCAATTGGGGCGTGAAAAAGTGAAAGGCCAAAAAGTAGGGTATGTCCGGGTAAGTTCTGTCGAGCAAAACACTGGACGTCAACTTGAAGGAATTGAGGTCGACCGGATTTTTGTTGACCGTGCTTCAGGTAAAAATACTGACCGACCTAAATTTCAGGAAATGTTGAACTATGTCCNTATACCCTAAAGTTACAATCTGAAAGTTCATGAAATTATGTATCATTTAAATGATTTTTAATCATAAGTAACATGTAACTTTAGTGTTAAAGAATTATAATTTACGAAATTGTTCATTTTTATCCAATTGGGGCGTGAAAAAGTGAAAGGCCAAAAAGTAGGGTATGTCCGGGTAAGTTCTGTCGAGCAAAACACTGGACGTCAACTTGAAGGAATTGAGGTCGACCGGATTTTTGTTGACCGTGCTTCAGGTAAAAATACTGACCGACCTAAATTTCAGGAAATGTTGAACTATGTCCGGGAAGGGGACAGGGTGATTGTASATTCAATGGATCGTTTTGCGCGAAGCCTAAAAGATTTGGTCACTGAAGTAGATAAACTGGTCAAACGAGGGATCGCCATCCAGTTTGTAAAAGAAAATATTACTTTTACAGCCGAATCCACCCCGATGGATAATTTGATGCTTCAAATGATGGGTGCTTTTGCACAGTTCGAACGTGAGATCATTTTAGAGCGGCAAAAGGAAGGAATAAAACTCGCCTCTGCTCAGGGGAAGTACAAAGGTCGGGTGCATAAACTAAAGCCTGACCAAGCTGAAGCTTTACGACAAGCATGGAAGGAGGGGAAGTATCCATCGAAAATGGCATTAGGGAAAGCTTTTGGNACTGAAGTAGATAAACTGGTCAAACGAGGGATCGCCATCCAGTTTGTAAAAGAAAATATTACTTTTACAGCCGAATCCACCCCGATGGATAATTTGATGCTTCAAATGATGGGTGCTTTTGCACAGTTCGAACGTGAGATCATTTTAGAGCGGCAAAAGGAAGGAATAAAACTCGCCTCTGCTCAGGGGAAGTACAAAGGTCGGGTGCATAAACTAAAGCCTGACCAAGCTGAAGCTTTACGACAAGCATGGAAGGAGGGGAAGTATCCATCGAAAATGGCATTAGGGAAAGCTTTTGGRATTAGTCGTCAGGCGGTATACCGATATTTACAAGTTAGTGAATAGCTTATTGGGATTAGCAACTAAATTTAGTTTAACTTATAAAAATCATGAAACACTGTTCGAATTTTAAGCGTGGAACGTGAAAAATCACAAAAAAAGCCCACCTTGGGGAAGGTGGGCTATCAACTAGAAACTACAGCATTGATTTCTAAGTGGAATTATAACACATTACGTATAAGGTGTATTATGTTAATTTTAGGAAAACTTATAATCAGAATAATTAACAGCCACTGTTTTATTGGTAGCTATTAATTATTTAAAGGATTGTAATTTTTACCTATGAGTACTTTGATCTTTTGTTTTCCAAAGAGAGTATAGAATTCCTGTAAACAAGATGATGAACGTGATCGAAAGGGAGACTGGCGGTGGAATTTTTGCTATACCTAATCCATCAGCTATAAAAATTTTTGATCCAATAAAGACTAACAATACTGCTAATGCGTACTTCAAATAATGGAAGCGGTCGACCATTGCTGATAGGGCAAAATATAAAGCACGTAATCCCAAAATTGCGAAAATATTTGAAGTATAAACAATAAATGGATCTGTCGTAATCGCAAAAATCGCAGGAACACTATCTATTGCAAAGATCAGATCTACAAATTCAATCATGATCAAGGCTAGAAAAAGTGGTGTCATAAACCAGGTTAATTGGTTAGTTTTTGGATCAATCTTTTTCACCCAGAACTTCTCTGCATGAAGCTGCTCAGTGACACGAAATCTTTTTTTAATAAAGTTCAAAATAGGAGAATTTCCGACTTCATATTCTTTATCAACACTTAGCCACATTTTTATCCCTGTAAAAATAAGAAAGGCTGCAAATATATAAAGAACCCATGAAAATTGGCTGACCAGTGTTGCGCCCACGCCAATCATGATAGCTCTTAGAAAAATTACACCTATAATTCCCCAAAATAAGACTCTATGCTGATAAATTCTTGGTATCGAGAAATATGAAAAAATCATTGCAATGACAAAGATATTATCCATCGCTAATGATTTTTCAATTACAAAACCGGTTACATAGTTAATCCCTGCCGTGGGTCCGAGATACCACCACACCCATGCGCCGAAAAGTAAACCTAATGTAATATAAAATGCTGATAGTGCTAAGCTTTCTTTAACACCAATCTCTCTTACCTTACGATGAAATACTCCAAGATCTAGAATAAGCAGGACAAGTACAATAAGGATCGGAGATTTTTTGATTAAAGAAAGAGTACAGTATTTCTATTTGAAGCTGCAATCTTTGACGCAATTTTGAGTTTAGTGAAGTTTGAATCAGACATTTTTTCTCAATACATGACGATCTCTAATCTTAACTTCAATTAAATGCTCAAATAAAAGAGTAATTATAAATGAGTCCTTGCGATTTAAGTTATTCATCGTCTTTGTGATGATCATTATCGAATAGCTTACAAGTAAAAATTATTGCTAATATGACTAGGCTAGAAGAAATACCAGCATATAAGTTGGCTAAAGTTCCACCAAAAGCAACAAGATCTTCTAAAAACAAGATGACTATAACTATAATAGATACATGTAATATAATAAGTTTTAGATCATGAAACTTATTAATTGATAGTGTCTTAAGAAAAGAACTATTGTCAAAAATAGCTTGTCGAATAAATAATTTATAAAAACCTGCTGAAATTAAATGAAATGTAATAGCAATTAACGAGACATCGAGGATTTTTAAAAATTTAACAACAACTATTTTTACTTCAAAATTAGTTGCATATATATTTTTTATAATAAAARTTATTGCATCAATTAGAAGATATATAGTTGATAAATATAAAAAAATAGAAGATAGTATGCAATTTATAATAACTATAATAACTAAAAATCTACTCTTTTCAAAAAAATTTTGTAGCACTTGATAACATCCCTTAAAATGAGGCTTTGTTGCATAAATATGTAAGCATCTGATTTAAATAAATTTAATTTTGGATCAAAAAATAATCAAAACTTTWAAAATCATATAGTTATGATATCTTTGTRCAACAAAGCCGTCCAGTACTGGAAACTACATCATAACCTCTCTGATTAACTGAATCAGCTAATTGTCCTAAGGTCATCATAGCTACATAAAGTTCCCCAATTCTTCCTGTTAAATGCCTTAATTCTGCAATAGGCATTCCCCGGTAATCCTCCCATAAATAACCGAAGTTAAAAGTAGAGGTTAAGCAGCCATTAGAGGTGGCCTTCCTTTGTTTGCTTGGTGTGGTCTTTCATGGTTGTAATGCCACAACCAGTTTGTTGCATAATCTGGCACTGTTGCAAATAGAGATTTGAGTCGATGATGTTCCCTTTAAAAAGTACTTAGAGACCGAAAACCCTGTTGATTAGACACACTTCACCCTGAGGCTGACCATAATAAAATGACGATGCTTGTCCTTTACGTAGTGCACGCATGACTTCAATACCTTTAATTGTGGCATAAGCCGTCTTCATAGATTTGAATCCTAATGTGGCCCTGATGATCCGCTTTAGCTTGCCATGATCACATTCAATCACGTTATTTTTATACTTAATCTGCCTGTGCTCAAGGTCTGGTGGACATTTACC
>NZ_MKQS01000025.1 GCF_001758345.1 Acinetobacter towneri | reverse complement strand
TTTTAAATTTGGTACTCGACGGGATTTATTGATCAGTGCGTCAATATCACCAGACTTCACTAACTCTTGATAGCGATAAAATGTATCTCTTGAAACACCCATCACTTTGCATGCTCTGGATACATTCTGAAGCTCTTCAGCTAAATTGAGCAGACCTACTTTGTGTTTAATGATTTGATTGTTAGTATGCAACATAAGAAAGTTACCTTTGTTTGATTAAGATTTCGACACCTTTATCAAAACGGGTAACTTTCTCTTTTTCAAGAAGAATGTACGATCAAGTCTGAACTAATACACTTTAGGCAATCACTTTACCGAGTTTAATCTTATTATCTTTAAACTCGCCCCCCACATCGGATTAAGATTCACAAAACCTCTCTGTTTTTTATTTTTCACATTTCAAATTATATGATTTAAAAAAATGCTGACCGAAGCCAGCATTTTGTAATTTGGATAATTAAACCTCAACCCATTTACCATCTTTGTAAACCAATGACCATTTGGTTTGTTTGCCTTCAGGCGTTTCCGAACCAATATATTGCGCTTGATTCTTACGGCTGAATTTCACCAATGTTGGATTACCCTCTGGGTCTGTATCGGGTGCTTGCAAAATAAACTGATATTTCGGATCAAGCTGTTCTGCAACTGTACGCAATTCCGCGACTTTCGGCGCACGGGTTTCACGGACTTTCGGAAACTTGCTGGCTGCCAAGAACAAACCTGCTGCACCATCACGCAACACAAAGAAATCATCGTGTTTGGTTGAGCGTAAATGTTCCATTTTAATTGGATCAACACGCGGTGGCGCAGGCTGACCATTCTTGAGTACTTTACGTGTATTTTCACAACTGGTGCAGGCAAAATAAGGGCCAAAGCGACCTGTTTTCAACTGCATTTCACCATCACACTTGTCGCACGGAATGGTTGGGCCATCATAGCCTTTAATTTTGAACTCGCCTTCCTCTAGCTCAAAACCTGCACAGTCTGGGTTATTCCCGCAAATATGCAGTTTACGACCACCATCAATCACGTAACTATCCATAGCCGTTTCGCAAATTGGGCAGCGTTTTTTAGACATCAAATCTGCAGTTTCAGCGGCATCATCATCCGACAATGCGGCAAGCGACTCGACAGGAGTCAGGTTCAAAGTTCCCTTACAACGTTCTTTTGGTGGCAAGTTATAGCCTGAACATCCCAAGAATACCCCTGTTGTACCTGTACGAATCTGCATTGGACGTGAACATTCTTTACAATGCACCGCATCAACTTCTACAGGGAGATTACGGCGCATGCCTTGTTCACCCTGTGCATTGGTCAAACGCTGTTTGAAGTCACCATAAAAACTGTTGAGTAAGTCTTTCCAGTCACGTTCACCATCTGCAACCTTATCTAGCTGACCTTCCAAGTCTGCTGTAAAGTCGTAGTTCATCAGATTATTAAAACTTTCATCCAGGCGGTCTGTAACAATCTCGCCCATTTTTTCGGCATAAAGACGACGGTTTTCTAGTTTGACATAACCACGGTCTTGAATGGTCGAAATAATCGCAGCATAGGTCGAAGGACGTCCAATGCCTTTTTTCTCAAGCTCTTTAACCAAGGAAGCTTCAGTAAAACGCGCAGGTGGTTTGGTAAAGTGTTGCGATGGATCAAGCTTTACTAATTTAAGAATTTCACCGACTTTAACTGCTGGCAGTAATACATCATCATCCGATTTGTTTTGCCCACGCACTTTGGTGAAACCATCAAAAACCAGCGTACGACCTTTGGCTTTTAACTCAACACCATTGGCATCCACTAAAATGGTCGATGACAAATATTCGGCTGGTGTCATTTGGCAAGCGACGAACTGTCGCCAAATCAGATCATATAAACGCTGTGCATCGCGTTCTACACCCACTAAATTGTCGCCTTTAAGCGCGACATTAGATGGACGAATCGCTTCGTGCGCTTCTTGTGCACCTGCTTTATTGCCATATCGATTTGGTTTAGCAGGTAGATATTTTTGACCAAACTCCGCTTCAATATGTGTACGCACCATATTGACCGCGTCATCACTCAGAAAGGTCGAGTCAGTACGCATATAGGTGATAAAACCTGCTTCATACAAACGCTGTGCCAGCATCATGGTTTTCTTGACTGAAAAACCAAGACGGGTACTCGCTGCCTGTTGCAGTGTTGACGTGATATACGGGGCACTTGGGTTGACTTTGGTCGGCTTATCTTCACGTGCAGATACGGTGTATTGCGCATCTTTAATCAAGTTCAGTAAAGCATCAGTTTCAGCTTTATTACGTAACTTGAGGGTTTTACCCGCTTGTTTAACTGCTTCTAGGCGAATGTCATCTTTTGCTGATTTAGTATCTGCAAAGACTTGCCAGTATTCTTCAGGTACAAAGGCACGAATTTCACGTTCACGTTCTACTACTAGCTTAACTGCAACTGACTGCACCCGCCCTGCCGATAAACCACGGGCAATTTTTTCCCAGAGCAGTGGCGAAATCATAAAACCTACCACGCGGTCTAAGAAACGGCGCGCCTGTTGGGCATTGACTTTGTTGGTATCTAAACGCGCAGGATGCTTAAAGGCTTCTTGAATCGCATTTTTGGTAATTTCGTTAAACACCACACGTTGATAACGTGAGTCATCTCCACCAATGACCTCTTTTAAATGCCACGCAATCGCTTCCCCTTCACGGTCCAAGTCCGTTGCGAGATAGACTTCATCGACCTGCGATGCCAGTTTTTTTAATTCCGCGACAACATTTTCCTTGCCTGGCAGCACTTCATAATGTGCTTTCCAGTCATGTTCAGGATCAACCCCCATACGGTTGACTAATGCTTGTTGAGCTTTTTCAGCTTTCTGAGCCTCGGTCAGTTTGGTTCGGGTGGCGGTTTTCTTTTCTGTGGTTTTTGCGCTACCACTGGTTGGTAAATCACGAACGTGACCAACCGAAGACTTCACAATGTAGTCCGAACCAAGATATTTATTGATTGTTTTCGCTTTTGCAGGCGACTCCACAATCACTAAGGCACGTTTGTGACCAGCTTCAGATTTGGCTGCAGTGCTTTTGGATGTGGACCGAGGAGCGTTCGCCATAAGTAACCGTATTTCCTATTTAATGGTTTAAAATTAACGTTCAGCCAAGCTATGTAAAAAAGCTTTCATCTCATCTAATTGAGTTGCGCGAAGATCTGCTTCTTCATTCCAATAGATTCCTACACAGTTTGCCTGCATATCAATAGCATAAATACCCTTTAATGCAATGGGTAAGTCTTGGAATTTATCATCACCATGTAGCAGCTCTAGCTTTTGATCTTTCACCAAAGCACGCATTAATGGTAAACGTGCATCGGCAATGAGTACGCTGTAATACGCCACCATACTGGCACGTGATTCCGTAGCTTTCGGAATTTTTGTCCAATCAGGTGCAACCACCAAACGTGGATGTAGTCCCATTTTTCGGGCTTTTTCACGCATCAATCCCAAAGCTTTTTCTCTTGGGCTAACGCGCAAACCAAAAATAGAGCCCATCACAAAGATGATGATGGCAACGGCAACCCAAATTCCAGTATTTTCCATAGTACAACCTTTCTATTCTTATATTAGAGTTGCATAAGCACAATATAAAACGCAAGATTAAAATAAGCTGTGATTTATTTATTTCAACTGTTTTAGTCTATCTGCCTACAAACAGCTTAAAATTGTCTTACGTGAAAAGGCATCATTTTCAAAACTTTAAATGGTTGATAAATGATGAATTAAATCAGTCGCATCGATAAAAAACTATCTTGCAGATGGGTTTTAAATCGACTCATGCCATTAATCGAAAAATTCTAAAACTTAGCTTAAAAACATTTCATGACTATATAGAACTTCATGTCCATTCCAATAAATATAGCCTTTTTCTATCAGTTCTTTTAGCAATAAACGAATATCAGATTTTGGAAATAACTGTTCCAGCAAATCACGCAATTCATAAATATCTTTCGGCTTTTCACCTTTTAGCTCACGTAATTTTTTGGCGACTTCCCATTGCACAGGGTCAATTTTGCTAAAGTTTTTAAATAAACTGTGCTGAGGATGTACCTCTGCAGCTTCAGTTTGCGCCGCGATTGTAGAAGTGACTGTCGCCTCTTGCGCAGATTCTTCCACTGCATCTAAGTCAAGTTGCACCCACTGTTTCAGTACTTTTTTACGGAAACTGATCTGCTCATCTACACGTTTAACAATTTTTAGGTTAATCAGCATGCCCAACACATGCTGTGCCTTGTCTGTTTCAAGCTGCAAAATATTGGAGATCGAGTTTTTTAAAGCGTCTTGAGTTGTCGGTTTGCCTGACATTTTTGCCAACGCATCACAGTACTTTTTCACCAATAGCAATTCAGGCTTACTGCGAATTGCCGCAGGGCTTGGCAAATGATGTTTGCTTTTCGCAGCCTGTGCTTCAGGCTGAATATGAATCAGGTGACAGGCGATTTCAGAAGCCTGCAACATTTCCAATAAAATCTGAATACTGTCTGCGGCAGAAATGACTTCAACCTGTGTATCTGGCTCAAGTAGCGCCATGAGTTGTCCCACCACCACAGCATATTCAAACTCTTTAAATTCGGCACGAGGGCTATCTAAAATAATGAGCTGACCTGTGCTAACCCAGCCTGCGAACTCGGTTAAATCTTGCAGGCTGTATTCAAATTTTCCTGCACAATTAAACAGATACACACTCGGATGATGCTCAATAATTTCTCGCAACAAAGTCGCGGTAGGCAGATTATTTTCAAGGTCAAGTAATACAACTTTAGAGGACATAAACTTTAGCGAACACAATAGGGTTTAAAAGATTCAGGCACAGCAGCCGTGCATTACAGCGGGAAGTACAGCAAAGGTCAAATTAAATTCAGTACTGAAACAAATACCTTTGATTAAGTACGGTTGATTAATAGTGTGGCGGGCGATTAGTCATTGGATCAAACGGTGCAATCCCATCCGACAAATCTGCCGACTCCACCCGCTGATATAACCACTGCATTTGTTTCTTTAAATCAGCAATTTCCAGGCTTTGATGAACCACTTGTTCATTCAATTGCTCAACTAAATCGTCCAAAAATGCAATTCGCACTTGCAAATCTTCAATGGGTGCGGAAAATGACGCCTGATCATCTATACTTTGTTTAGTCATTTCAAATCCTCATTTGAGATTTTTTAGGAAACACTATGGCCTATATTACTTTAAGGGATGTCCAACTAGCATTTGGTGGACCTGCCTTGCTCGACGGCGCGAATTTTAACCTAGAACGTGGCGAACGAGTGTGTTTGATTGGCCGTAACGGAGAAGGTAAGTCTACTCTACTTAAACTGATTGAAGGAAGTTTACTGCCCGATGCAGGTGAAGTGTCCATTCAAAATGGCATCACCATAGCCATGTTGGCGCAAGATGTACCCATGGATTCAGGCAAAGTCGCCGATATTGTGGCCGATGGTGCAGGTGAAGCTGCTGCAGTATTAAAAGCCTATCACGAAGCCAGCGATGCCTGTGTATTGGGCGATATGGATGCCTGTGACCGTATGGGGAACCTGCAACACAAGCTAGATCAGCTAGATGGCTGGGCACTGGAAAATAAGGTCAATGCCATTTTAAGCAAAATGGGACTTGATCCAAATGCAGACTTAGCCGATTTATCCGGGGGACGTAAACGTCGTGTATTGTTAGCACGTGCCCTGCTCACCCAACCTGACGTGTTGTTGCTAGATGAGCCGACCAACCACTTAGATGTGGAAAGTATTGAATGGCTAGAAAAATTCCTACTCGATCAAAATAATTTAACCCTGCTGTTTATTTCGCATGACCGTGCTTTTGTCGATAGTATCGCCACCCGCATTGTCGAGTTAGATCGTGGTGTATTACGCAGCTACGAAGGTAACTATTCACGTTATTTAGATTTAAAAGCACAGCAACTAGAAGCCGAAGAAAAACAAAATGCGCTGTTTGATAAAAAACTGGCCGAAGAAGAAGCATGGATTCGTCAAGGCATTAAAGCACGTCGTACACGTAACGAAGGACGTGTGCGTGCCTTAAAAGCCTTACGTGAAGAGTCCAAAGCGCGTCGCTTCCAACAAGGCAAAGTTAATATGGCAGCGCAAGAAGCCAATCGCTCAGGTAAACTGGTCTTTGATATTGAACATTTACAAGTGGCCTTTGGCAATCAAGCTCCAATTATTAGAGACTTTTCTACACTGGTATTACGTGGCGACCGTATTGGTCTAGTTGGTGATAACGGTGTCGGTAAAACCACTCTGATTAAAGCTATTTTAGGTGAAATTGAACACGGTGGCTCTGTCAAAACAGGTACACAACTTGAAATTGCCTATTTTGACCAATTACGTAACGTCTTAGATTTGGAAAAGTCAGTCAAAGATAACGTATCTGAAGGTTCAGACTTTGTTGATGTGAACGGACAACGTCGTCATATTTATAGTTATTTACAAGACTTTTTATTCTCACCAGAACGTGCGCGCACGCCAGTTAAAGCCTTGTCTGGCGGAGAACGCAACCGTATTTTACTGGCCAAATTATTACTCAAACCATCTAACCTGATTGTGATGGATGAGCCGACCAACGATTTGGATATGGTCACTTTAGAGTTGCTAGAGGAAATGCTCAGCGACTATAAAGGCACCTTATTGCTAATTTCACACGACCGTGCCTTTATGGACAACGTGGTGACTTCGACTTGGGTATTTGATGGCAAAGGCAATATTGATGAATATATTGGTGGCTATCAGGACTATTTGCAGCAACGCCCAGACCAAACTGTGGTTGATCAAAAAAGTGATGTTAAAAAGGCCGTTGCCAAAGCCGAAGCGGCTGCAGCAGCGCCAACAGCCAAAAAAGTAAAATTGAGCTATAAAGATCAACGTGCTTTAGAACAGCTGCCTGGTGAAATTGAAGCACTGGAACAGGAACAAACCGAATTGGCTGAAAAACTGGCGGATGGTTCTTGGTTTGTAACAGATGCCGATGCAGCCACCAAAGCCTCACAGCGTTTAGCAGAAATTGATGAAGAATTGCTGGAAAAACTGGAGCGTTGGGACGAACTGGAAAACTTAGCGAATGGTAACTAAGCATATTGGCTTAAGTGATTGTTCCTAACTTTTTAAGCACAGGGCATATTCCTTACACCAAAGCTTTGCAAAATCGTTTTAAGCATCTTTCCCATTGGACGGGTGCTTTTAAATTTTAAAATCGGTTCGTGCTAAACTGCAACGATACAACACTTTACACGGTCATTATGAGTCAACACACTGAATATCAACCAGGCGAATTTCAATGGTCTTTCCTGTTGCCAAAATATTGGGGCATTTGGATTGGTATTGTCTGCCTAATGATTTTAGCCATTTTACCGTGGGCAATTCAGTATCGTCTGGCACAGTTTTTAGGCAATCTTGCCTTTAACAGCATGAAATCTCGTCGTGTAACAACATTACGCAATTTGGAAGTATGTTTTCCAGAGTGGAGTGAGGCTGAAATTCAAGAGAATGCTCGACAAGTCTTTGTCGATCAGATGCTCGGCGTATTTGAAACCTTAAATGCGTGGTACTGTCCACAGTGGTTTAAAGGACGTACTCAGGTTGAAGGTTTAGAACATATTCAGCAAGCCCAAGCAGCTGGACGTGGAGTTTTATTGTTAGGCACACATTCTACTCTGCTAGATGCAGGCGGCTATGTCTGTGCACAATATTTTGACCCCGATGTGGTCTATCGTCCACAAAATAATCCTTTACTGGACATGCTGATTTACCGTTGTCGCGCCACCATTTACGGTCATCAAATTGACCACGATGACATGCGTGGTTTAATCCGTCACTTAAAAAATGGTCGTGCCATTTGGTATAGTCCAGATCAGGACTTTGGTTTAAAACAAGGTGTTATGGCACCGTTTTTTGGCGTGCCTGCAGCGACAGTTACGGCGCATCGTCGTTTACTTAAAATGACCAAGGCCGCAGCAATTCCGTTATATTTTTACCGTACAGGTGAGCTTTCCAACCCGCAATATAAAGTCTTGATTGAACCTGAACTGCTAGATTTTCCAAGCGCAGATGAAGTCGCAGATGCAACGCGTACCAATTTCATTATTGAGCAGCAATTACGGATCGCCCCTACCCAATATATGTGGTTTCATCGTCGGTTTAAGAGTCGCCCCGAAGGTTATGATAATATTTACTAATCTGCACGGCAGAAGGAAAGACTCATGAAAGTCATGCAGTTATTACCCGAATTAAACAGTGGTGGTGTAGAACGCGGTACGCTCGAAATCGCCCGAGCTTTAGTCGCTCAAGGGCATACGTCATTGGTGGTGTCGAATGGCGGACGGATGGTCAACCAACTTGAGGCTGAAGGTTCCACCCATTTAAGGTTAGCCATCCACAAAAAATCATTATCAAGCTTGTGGCAAATCCGTCCTTTACGCCAACTGATTATGCAACATCAACCTGATATTGTGCATGTACGTTCCCGCGTACCTGCATGGCTGACTCATTTTGCCCTAAAAGGGATTCCAGCCGAAAAGCGCCCACACTTAATTTCAACAGTACATGGTTTTTATTCAGTTAACCGTTACAGTCAAATTATGACTCAAGCGGAAAAAGTGATTGCAGTTTCTGACAGTGTGGTCAAATACATCCGTGATCATTATCAAAACTGCCCACAAGAAGATATTGTCCGCATTTATCGTGGGATTGACCCTGCTGCATTTCCGCATGGGTATCAACCTTCGGCACAATGGATTCAACAAACCTATCAAGATTTCCCAGAATTTGAACATAAGTTTTTAATTTGTTTGCCGGGACGTATCACCCGCTTAAAAGGTCATGAAACATTGATTGATCTGATTGCGAAATTAAAAACCCAGTTTCCACAGATTCATGCTGTTGTTGTAGGCGGTGCAGATGTTAAAAAAGCAGCTTATTTACAGGAACTGGAACGCAATATTCAGGATAAACATTTGACCGAAGCGATAACCTTTGTTGGGCACCGTTCTGACATTCGCGAGTGGCTTGCGTTTAGCGATATTGTACTTTCACTTTCCAATCAGGCAGAAACCTTTGGACGCACTGCGCTTGAGGCTTTATCGGTAKGAACACCTGTGATTGGCTGGAACCGTGGTGGTGTCGCTGAAATTCTGTCACAACTGTATCCGCAAGGACTCATCGCGGTAGATGACCAAGTCGCTTTATTCAATGCAGTGCAATTGCATCTGGAAACACCGCAAAGTGTCGCCCCTGTTGAATTGTTCAGCTTGGCAGATATGTGTCATCAAACCTTAGATTTATATCAGCAAGTTTTGCAGTCAAAACACACCTGAAGCCTTAGAACTGAATCGAGCTGATTGAAATTTAATTTGTTAAAAATAAACCCTAAAAAATCATCGCCCGAGTTCTACATCCTTTAAAACTCGGGCTCATGAGGTTGTGCTTTCAAAACTTATTGTTATTTTGTTGTGTGGCGTTCCTTACCTACATCATATCCTTGACGTTTATCCATCAGCGTCGTCTTCCTTAATGGGATATTCCGTTCCCGAGTCCTTGTGCTGATGAATTAATATTAACCAGATCAGTCAGAATAAAACATGCGTCATGCGCCTAAATCCGTGTAAGCCATTTCGTACGCTTTTCGTTTAATTTCTAAACTGATTTATTCTGCGCTTTATATGGTTGTGCAATTTCATCGGTCACCAGTTTTTCTTCTCGCTCTGCTTTTTCAATTCCCTCCTGAATCGCCTGTTGAGCTTCTTGCTCATCGGCATCGGTTTGCGGTAATTCATCTTGAATTCGATCAAACACCCGTCCAGTTTGCAATACCACATACACAGGAAAATGGTCTGAACCGATATGCGCTAAACGCTGCATATCCACCAATGCAAAATCGGTACTATGAAAAACATGGTCTAATGACCAACGCAATAAAGGATAATCGGCATGAAAGGTATTGATATAGTGCCGTCCAACGCGCGGGTCGAGCAAACCACTGATCCGCTGAAACAAGCGTGTAGTCCGCGACCATGCTACATCGTTTAAATCCCCCATCACGATACAGCTTTCATCTAAATCTTTGATTTGATCGCCTACAATCAATAATTCGGCATCTCTTAAAACTGAATCTTTGGCTTCAGTCGGACTCGGAGGTTTGGGATGCAAACAATACAACTGCACTGGTTGCCCCGAAGGCAAAATCACACTGGTATGAATAGATGGAATTTCATCACTCAGAATAAATTTGATCTCACTGTTTTCTAACGGCAAACGGCTATATAAATGCATGCCATATAAATTATCTAAAGGCACAGCGACCCGATAAGGATAGTCGACTTCAATCACAGACAAGGCTTGTTGCCATGCCAAATCAGTTTCTAAAGTCAATACCAAGTCTGGTTTTAAGGCTTGAATATGTTCAATCAACAGATGATATTTCTGATTTGGTGTCAAGACATTGGACACGATTAATGAAATCTGTTTTTCAGGATTTAACTGTTCAGGGCGGACTTGTTTAACCTGTTTTTTCCACAGCAAGGTATAGGGCAAGACCATTTTGAGCTGATAAGCCAAAGCCGCAATCAGTCCAATCAAAATCACTTGGCTAGACATATCCCACTCCTGCTCCCAAATCAGGAGCAAAACAAAGGCAATGATGCCTAAAACCAAGATCTGTAAACGTGGAAAATCTGCGCCCCGAATCCACCATTCATCGCGTGGAATCAGTGACCAAAAACTTAACCAAATGACTAATATTGCAAGCCCTTTTACCCAAATCATCTTGCTTTACTCTTTTGTATTTTTTTTGGTTTTTACATGAAAACCAAAGTTATCAATTTTGTATGTAACACAAACACGAGATTTCTCTCAATAATACTCATGTTTTGTTCATGTAATGCTTGCAGTTGTGTCCCCTTTTGATAGACTTACATTCCTTTATTGTTTTTTAACGCACCGAGGCAAAGTGACATGAAAGTAGGTCTGGTCGGTTGGCGCGGGATGGTGGGTTCCGTCCTTATGCAACGTATGGTTGAAGAAAATGATTTTGCTCATTTTGAGCCATTCTATTTCTCTACCAGTAATGCTGGCGGTGAAGCACCAGCGTTTGGTGGTAAGACTGCCCCAGCACTTATGGATGCAACAGATATTGAAAGTCTGAAGCAAATGGATGTCATTATTACCTGTCAAGGTGGTGATTACACTTCTGCCGTTTTCCCAAAGCTTAAAGCAGAAGGTTGGAATGGTTACTGGATTGATGCTGCATCTACCCTACGTATGGATGATGAAGCGATTATCGTACTTGATCCAGTCAACATGAATGTCATTAAAGATGGCTTGGTAAATGGCACCAAAACATTTGTGGGCGGTAACTGTACTGTTTCACTCATGTTGATGGGCTTGGGTTCATTATTCCAAAACAATTTGGTGGAGTGGGCAACGTCAATGACCTATCAAGCAGCTTCTGGTGCAGGTGCGCAAAACATGCGTGAGCTGATCACAGGCATGGGCTACTTGTACAACAACACCAAAGACTTGTTAGATGATCCACGTTCACCCATTTTAGACATCGACTCTAAAATTGCCGAATTACAACGCGGCGAAGGTTTCCCATCGGCAAACTTTGGTGTGCCTTTAGCGGGTTCTCTCATTCCATATATCGACAAACAGCTTGAAAGCGGTCAGTCAAAAGAAGAGTGGAAAGGTCAGGTTGAAACCAACAAGATTTTAGGCAATCAGCAAATCGTTCCAATTGATGGTCACTGTGTGCGTATTGGTGCAATGCGTTGTCACTCTCAAGCAATCACATTGAAGCTGAAAAAAGACGTTCCATTGAACGAAATTGAAGATATGATTCGTCAATCGAGCCAATGGGCAAAAGTGGTACCAAATACACGCGAAGCATCAATGACCGATCTTACCCCAGTTGCCGTTACAGGGACTTTAACAGTACCTGTTGGTCGTTTACGCAAAATGAACATGGGTAAAGAATACCTCGGTGCATTCACTGTAGGTGACCAATTACTTTGGGGTGCAGCAGAGCCATTACGTCGTATGTTACGCATCTTAATTGATTACAAAAATGCTTAAGCCTCGTCTACAACACTGAATCATTTTCGATTCCGTGATCGATCTTAACAAGCCAGTCAAATTAGACTGGCTTTTTTATGTAATCAACGTGTTAATATTTTACAATCGCCCTACAACTCGCTACTCTATCCTTTTCGCCTTGCGATAAATGACCGAGCTAACAATTAAGATGACTGTGTATAACAAATTAAAGATCGCTATTTTATCTATTCTGGCTTCACAGCAAATGTATGCAATGAATGTTGACCCGATTCAAATTCAGTCAACCACTGGGGAATTGCTCTATGCCGAAATCAACTTTCGTCAATCGAATGTTAATGAAGTGATTGATGTCAGTTTAGCTACGGCTGACGATCTGATGTCAATTGGTGCGAGTCACCGCCCACCAGGTCATCTTAACTTTTTTACACGTCGTAACAGTAACGGCACAGGGGTCATCACCATTACTTCATCCCGACCGTTAACTGAGTCTGAGTTGAATATTGTAGTTAAAATTAAAGAAGGCAATGCAACCCGCCTGCAACATATTCGCACACCTTTAAAACGCAGTTCACCTGCTCCATTGACCGCTATGCAACGCAGCAATGAACAAGCTTTAACGCCTATCATGATTGTCAATGAGCAAGATATTGCTTTAAATTTACCTGTAAGTGCGACCTATCAGGTTGAAACACCCAAAGCAATTGAACAACAAGCCTTCGAAGCACCCTTAACCATTCAACGCAATAGACCACCTGCATTAAACCATCAAGTAGTAACAGTAATTCAAACTGCGCCAAGCCGTAGCGCAGCAAATGAAAATACGATTGTTGCTGCTCCAAAAGCAGCACCAGGACAAAGAAATAACAACCCAACACCAACTGCATCTACAGCTACTACTTCAGTCACCGCACAAGAATCGGCTGATCCATTGGTACAAAAATTTGCTGAACAGCAACGCACGAAGCAATTAGCACAAACTCAGCCTGTTGCCGCCGCGGAAAAGCCTGCACAAACAGCGGCTACACAGGCTAAACCAAGCCCTGCCACAGCCAAGCCTGCAGTCAATACCCAACATGTAGTACAATCGAATGAATCATTATGGGCCATTGCCTCACGCATTGCAGGAGAAAATAATCGCCCTGTTGCTGAGGTGATGCAGCAAATCAAAGCCAATAATGAACATGCTTTTATTCAAGGTGATGCCAATCGTTTACGTCGTGGTGCGACCTTAAATTTATATGCTCAAACTGGCTCTAAGCCGGAGAAAAAAAACTCAATTCCAAAACCAGAAACGGCCAGTGCACCACAATCAGGCAAAGCCAAATATCGTTTAAATCAAGCAGAAATGAGCCTTGTAGCAGAAAATCAACAGGACTCTACCCATGGTTCTGCCAAGAAGAACACTCAATCCACACAAACTTCGGGCGACTTGTCATTAAAAGTTATGACATCTCGTGAGAAAACCGTTAAATTACAGAGAAACGTAACAGAATTAGAATTGGCATTACGTCAGAAGGATCACAGAATTCAATTACTCAACGCGCGCCTTGCTGAACTGCAACAACAATTGCAAAAACAACAAGCCGCAAATAAGCCAAAACACTAAATGTTACACACAATGATTTTTTTGGGATAAGGTCAAACAAGTACCAAATCCTCAAGGGGTATAAACATGCTGATTTATGTGATTCCTTTTATTTTGCTACTGGTGATCGCAATTTTCTTGAAAAAGCGTGAAACAAGTAAAGAAGCCGAACCAAGCAACAAGAAAACAGCAGCGCCAGCCAAAACCAGTGCCAAGAAAACTGCGACAAGTAAAAAAGTTGCACAGAAATCGGTGGTGGCTGAAGAGGTTGTTCCAACACCACAACACTCTACCCCTGTCCCTGTAAAAATCCAAACCAACATTGAAAACCTAATCAAAGAACGTAATTTCTTTGCTGCAGAAGCGCAAATTAACCAAGCATTAAAACGTGATAACTCATTGCATGGTTTGTATTTGTTATTGCTTGATATTCATTTGCAACAAAAAGATGAATTTGCAATTAACCAATTACTCAATCATATACGCGCTTTGGGCCTCGATGATATTTTGGTTCAAGCAGAAGCTCAAAAACAAGTATTTGATGAGCAAAATAACAAAGCAATTGATGGAATTGATTATCAACCAACGACTCCAAAGGTTTTAGAATCGGCTCCTGTTGAACAAAAATCAACAGCTGGTTTTGACGCCCTCATACAATCAAAAAAAGATAATATCTCTTCAGATAGCACTTCTTTTGACCAGTTGCAATACGAACTGACCTCAAATAAAACCTCAGAACCTGAAGCCAAAGCAGAACCTGCTGCACTTGATTTTAATTTCTCACTCGATTCCACAGCAACAGAAGCAAAAACTGAAGCACCAGAGATTACAACTGAACCAAGTGTAAGCTCTGCTGAGGAAGTTAAACCGCTCGATTTCACGTTTGATTTAACACCAAGCCCAGCAGCCCCAGAATCAAAAGTCAGTGAAGCCGCTGCAGTCGAAGCCCCAAATTTTGACTTCAATTTTTCGACACCAGAAAGCGCACCTGCAGTTGAAGCAAAAGCTGAACCTGCACCACCTGATTTTAATTTCACATTTGACAGTACGCCTGCTGCAGAAACCAAGCTTCAGCCTGCAATTGAGCCTGAAGTCATTGCTGCACCAAGTATTACACTTGAACCTGCTGCAGCTGTGGTCAGCACAGATGTTGATCTGAATGATCCATTGGTGAAATCATTCCCAGACTTATCTAAATTGGATGAAATTCAGTTGAACTTAGACTTAGCAAGTCAATATGTAGAGTTGGGCGCTTATGATGCTGCGAAAGCTTTACTGGGCGAACAAGACGCTCATTACTCTGCTGAACAACGCCAACGTGCCGATCAGTTACTGAATCAAATCGCTTCTTAATTCAAATCAGATTAAGATTAAGCAGTCATTCTTGGCTGCTTTTTTAAGATGAAAAAAATTGCGTTAATTTACATGGGCGGTACTTTTGGCTGTGTCGGCGAACCACTAAGCCCAATGCCTGCCGAGCAATTCCTGCCACGTGTGACACAGGTTTTGCCACTAAATTTAGAGATTGAGTGCTTTGTTGCCCCTGTCATTAAAGACAGTAGCGCCTGTACAGCAGCAGACTGGTTACAGCTCATCCAATATATTCAAAAATTACAACAAGATAATTTTCAATATTTCGTCATTATACATGGCACAGACACGCTCAGCTATGCCAGTGCAGTCTTAGCACGTTTTTTAGCCCAAAGTACTCATGTCATTCTCACGGGCAGCCAATATCCCTTACTCAATGCACAAGGTACAGATACCCGTGAATTTAGTGATGCCTTAGACAACCTAAATTTTGCTCTACAACAGATTCATCAAGTGACTCCGGGCGTATATCTTGCTTTCCATCATCAACTGATTCATGCCGCAACGGCACTGAAACAACACACCACCGAGTTAAATGCATTTACAGGTCAGTCCGCTTTGGCTTGCACGGAGAGCAAATCGCAGAATGAACCAGCATTCAAGATTAGAATTCAACATATTGAAAAAGCCCAGCACTTTAACTGCCTGAATTGGATGTTGCAGCCAATTACCATTTCTGCTTTGGTCGATAATTTAAAAGCCTTACAGCAACAGCCACCACACTGCCTGATTTTACAGAGTTATGGCACAGGCAATATAGCAGTCAATGCCGAAGTGATTGCGTTAATTAAGGCCTTGCAAGCTCAACAATGTGCCGTGATTCTCACCACACAAGTGACTTTCGGTGGCATGCAGCAGCGCTATGCGATCAGCCAGTGGTTACAGGACAGTAAAATTTTAATCAGTGATTGCCAAAGTCACGCAGATCTTTATGCCAAAGCCTTAAAAATGTATTTACAATACGACAGCCTTGCACAGTGGTATGCGCATTGGCAGTCTTCAGTGTGATTTGAGGTGATTATGCAGCGTTTTGCAATTGGAATTGAGTTTTGTGGCATTCGGTATCGGGGTTGGCAAACCCAGCAAGCAGGCGTACCCAGTGTGCAGGAAACCATTGAAAAAGTTCTGAGCAAAATTGCCGATGAGCCCATTATTTTACATGGTGCAGGACGTACCGATGCAGGCGTGCATGCAACCAACATGGTGGCACATTTTGATACGCATGCCATTCGCCCTGAACGCGGTTGGTTGATGGGTGCCAACAGCCAACTACCCAAAGACATTGCAATTCAATGGATTAAAACGATGGATATGGACTTCCATGCTCGTTTTAAGGCTCAGGCACGGCGTTATCGCTATGTCGTGTATAACAATCCACAACGCCCAGCCTTGCTGCACAAACAAGTCACCCACGCTTATTATCCCTTAGATGTCGATAAAATGATTACAGCTGCGCAGAAATTTGAAGGGACTCATAATTTTGAAAGCTTTCGTGCTGCAGCCTGTCAGTCCAATCAGCCTGTCCGTCATGTCAGCCATTGCCGCTTAATTCGTCACGGCAATTATTTGGTATTAGATATTCAAGCCGATGGATTTTTGCATCACATGGTACGCAATATCATGGGTTGCCTTTTGGAGATTGGGCAAGGTTTGTATGACATTGAGCATATTGACCAAATTTTTGCAGCTCAAGACCGTAAAGCCGCAGGGATTACCGCCCCGCCAGATGGTTTGTATTTTATTCAGGCGCATTATCCTGAACAGTTTGATTTACCGAAAGTTCCTTTAGGTCCACATTGGTTAAACATGCCAGAATAATCTCTTGTCAAAAATTTTCCTCCCCCTGATCCCGCCTTATAGAAGACAAACCACAGACCTGCAAAATTAAAGTAATAAAAAGATCCCTCCTTTTATAGGAGGGACTTAACAGGTAATTTAACGTTGTTTACGTTTTCTATATTCCACTGGGGTTTCATTGGTCCAGCGCTTAAAGGCACGATAGAACGTACTTGGCTCTGAAAAACCCGTTAAGTACACAATCCGCTCCACACTTTCATTGGTATTCGATAATAATCGTTTAGCCAGACGACAGCGATAATCGGACAGAATTTGCTGAAAACTGGTATTGGCTTCACTCAATTGGGTACGCAAACGGCGTGGTGTGATATTCAATTGCGCCGCTACTGTTTCCAAGGTGGTTTCGCCACTTTCTAAGGTTGAACCAATAGCACGGCGCACTTCACCAACCAAGTCATAACGCGCCAGTTCCTGTAGCTTTTCCAATGCCAACTGTTCATTTAATTGCAACAACTCCGGCTCTGCCTGCCACAGCGGATAATCCAAAATACTCGGATCAAAATACAAACGCGTTTCTTTCTGCCCCAAACTCACAGGACATTCAAAGACACGGAAATATTCATCATCAGTAGCGCCTTGACTAAAGTTAAAGTCGATATAAATGGGCTGAAAACGACCTTCAGTAATAAATTTAAAGAATCGTAAAACACCCGACATGGCGCATTCAGAAAAATGACGATTAACGATATTTTCTGACCCTGGCTGCACACCATTGGTTAAATAGCAGCGACCATCTTCCACTACCAATTTGGCATCAAAAGCATCACTAATTAGTCGTTGATAAGCCAAAGCGCGTTTTAGACCTTCACCAAAGTTTTCTGAAGAAATAAACAAATGTTCAATCACTTGCCCACGGTAAAGTGGCAAATGTTCCCCCAGATGTAAACCAATATCAGGGTCTTTACTGACTTCCTCAGCCGCAACCCAAAACGCATATTGTGCATTTAAAGGCGTACGCTCATTGGCTTCGACCTGATTTAAGGCCACACCAGCTTTTGTTAAAATTTCTTCGGTTGGCAACCCCGCACGACGAATCGCTTGGTAGCCTAATCGCAATACAACCGATGCATCTGTTAGCTGACCCACGCAAAAACCTTCCTTGTATGTACTTCATTTATACTTAAAAAGATTAAAATTAGATTAACTGCGATTGACCGAACTGACAACCTACCCAAGCCTATTTTTACAGAAAAAGTATAAACCGATGATTCGCTTATTTTACTAACAGATGGTCGGCGTACAGGGTTAAGCATCTTGATTTTTGCAGATAAATTGCCTATAATTTGCGCCTTTCCAATTTGATACTCAGGTAGGCTATGGCCAATAAAGAGGAACTCATCGAGTTCGAAGGCGTTGTCACCGAAACGCTTCCTAATACTATGTTTCGTGTACGTTTAGAAAACGGTCATGAAGTGATTGCTCACATTTCTGGTAAAATGCGTAAACACTATATTCGTATTTTAACGGGTGACAGTGTGAAAGTTGAAATGACCCCTTACGACTTAACAAAGGGTCGCATCACTTACCGCGCACGCTAAGTTTTAGTGTAAGCTAAAGCCACTTTCGGAGTGGCTTTTTTACGTTAACTTCAAAAATTTCTGCCTAGCCTTTCATTCTTGCTTTTCACCACTTATCGAATCACCACATTCTTTTCTTGCATTGGCTTCTACAATAAACTTTTGAGCAAGGGAGAAAAAGCATGTTATTTCGATCCTGCGTTACGATGATTATTGCTTCAATTTTAGGTATTCCTTTGAGTGCCTGTAGTAGCCATCCACCTCACTCTGCCTTAAGCCGGGACGCCTATTTACAGCAGTTTGTGGGTCAATCAAGTGCCTATATTTTGACACACTTGCAGTTAAGCCAAATAGGCTATCAACAAGTGGGTACAGTCGAACACACTAAACAAACCTTACGCTACCAGGTCATTCGTCCTGTACGGATTCCTATTCCAATGGCGCAGCATCCAACCACAGGAATTGGTGCAGTTCCTTTAAACACGGGCATTCCTAGTCATGAAAGTTATGATTTGGCGCTGTCCTGCTATATTATTTTCCATTTAGAACAAAACATTGCGACCTCTGTGTCTTATAGTGGACAACTCTGCTAAATAAACATCACTTTACTAAATAGTAGCACGAAATTCACTGCACAAAAAAACACAGTCCGAAGACTGCGTTTGCTTTAAGTTCATCACATTTAGAGATGCGATTTGGCTTAAATATTGAAGGTTTGAAATTAGTTCAATGCCGCAACAACAGCCTGACCCATTTCCACTGTACCGACTTTGTTCATACCTTCAGACATAATGTCGGCAGTACGCAAGTTTTGATCCAATACGTTGCCTACCGCATCTTCAATGGCTTTGGCTGCCTCTTCTTCACGGAAAGTGTAACGTAGCATCATTGCCACAGAAAGAATGGTTGCCAACGGGTTTGCCAAGTTTTGACCTGCGATATCTGGCGCTGAACCATGGCAAGGCTCATACATCCCTTTACCATTTTCGTCTAAAGATGCAGATGGCAACATACCAATAGAACCTGTCAACATCGCCGCTTCATCTGACAAGATGTCGCCAAATAAGTTACCTGTTACCAAGACGTCGAATTGTTTTGGCGCACGTACCAATTGCATCGCTGCGTTATCGACATACATGTGCGACAAGTTGATTTCTGGGTATTGTTCTGCATGTAACTGAGTCACAGTTTGCTTCCACAACTCAGTCACTTCTAGTACATTTGCTTTATCCACCGAACATACTTTACCACCACGCAATTTCGCCATTTCAAACGCGACTTTTGCAATACGTTTGATTTCTGACTCAGCATATACGTCAGTGTTAAAACCTTGTTTTTCACCGTTTTCTAATTCACGGATACCGCGTGGCTGACCGAAGTAAATACCACCCGTCAACTCACGCACGATTAAGATATCTAAGCCCGATACAATTTCAGGTTTTAAGCTTGAAGCATCTGCCAATTGTGGATACAAAATTGCAGGACGTAAGTTAGCAAACAAATTGAGTTCTGAACGCAATTTTAACAAGCCACGCTCAGGACGGATTGAACGCTCAATGTTGTCCCATTTTGGACCACCGACTGCACCCAATAAAATTGCATCGGCTTTTTTCGCTTGCTCAGATGTCACTTCTGGGTATGGTTCGCCATGTACATCAATTGCAGAGCCACCCAATAAACCTTGTTCCCAAGTCAAACCCAAATTGAATTTTTCATTGACACGTGTAAGCACTTGTTCAGCAGCTTTCACAATTTCTGGACCAATGCCGTCACCAGCTAAAATCAAAATATGTTTTGACATGAGATTTTCCATTGTTCTTGACAGTCAAAGACTGTGGGATTAAATTTTTTGTTCTACAAACTCACCCAAGCCATTTAAGACATTGTAGGGTTTGCAAAAACGTCGAATAGTTGTGCTGTTTTGCACCAAATCTACACATAAAGGATCTGGCGCAGATACACTTAACAAGCTGCCTTTACTACGACTGCGGTCACGATACATTCTAAAGGTATATTTTTGCTTGGCATTAAACTTATGAATCACATGCAATTTTTCTGCACGATCTTTAGAAATGGGATAAAAGCGAATCACCAATTCATGTTGTTTAGGCGGTACAGATAAATACAAGGCATTGGATTTATTTAAGGATGATTCCTGTAAACGCACCAAACCCTCTTGAATGGCAGCACGTGTAACACGATGTTTTTCTGCATCGACAATGGTGACCGTATTTAAACGCTCAAACTCACAATTATCTGTACCCGCACAGTAAATCAGCGCATTGGATTTGCTTTGTTCAGTTTCTTTCACCTGTTTAATGCGTGCTGTATTCCACGTTTGGCATGCGCTTAGCGTAGTGATACATAATCCAATGACAGCAAGCCGACCGAAAATTTTAGTCATTATTCGCCCCTAACCTCACCTGTTAGATACAAAATATAAAAATTATTATGTGCCGATGTTAGCAAGAGTTAGGCAGCGATGCTATGACAAATTTCAGCGAATTTATGCCTGAATTTCGGCAAAAACCCACGGACGCGACTGCTTGGTTTTCTCTTCATAAGCACGAATGTCATCGGCTGCTTGTAATGTTAAGCCAATATCATCCAAACCATTCAATAAACAGTGTTTACGGAATGGATCTACTTCAAACTTAAATGCCGTACCGCTTGGTGTGCGTACTTCTTGCGCTTCCAAGTCGATGGTTAATTGATAACCTTCTGTTGCCGCACATTCTTGAAACAATTGCTCGACCTGCTCTTCAGACAAGATCACAGGCAACATGCCGTTTTTAAAGCAGTTATTGAAGAAAATGTCGGCAAAACTTGGTGCAATAACGGTACGGAAACCATATTCATTCAATGCCCAAGGTGCATGCTCACGGCTTGAACCACAACCAAAGTTGGCACGTGAAATTAAGATTGAAGCACCTTGATAACGTGGCTGATTCAACAGAAACTCAGTATTAATCGGACGTTTTGAATTGTCCTGACCCGGATAACCTTCATCTAAATAACGCAATTCATCAAATAAGTTTTCACCGAAACCTGTACGTTTGATCGATTTCAAAAACTGTTTTGGAATAATTAAGTCTGTATCGACATTCGCACGGTCTAATGGCGCAACGATACCTTGTTCAACGGTATATTTTTTCATGTTTAATTCTCACTGAATCCGTAACCTCTCCCTTGCCCTCTCCGATAATGAGAGAGAACGCCTTCTCTACAGAGAGAAGACTAGGATGAAGGCATAACTTAGAATGAACGTATGTCTACAAAATGACCTGCGATGGCTGCTGCAGCTGCCATTGCTGGACTCACCAAATGGGTACGACCACCGTTACCTTGACGACCTTCAAAGTTACGGTTTGAAGTCGATGCACAGTGTTCACCTGGTTGCAATTTGTCTGCATTCATAGCCAAGCACATTGAGCAACCTGGTTCACGCCATTCAAAGCCTGCTTCTACAAACACTTTGTCTAAGCCTTCTTGTTCCGCTTGTTGCTTAACTAAACCAGAACCTGGAACCACCATCGCCTGTTTAATTCTTGCTGCAACTTTACGACCTTTAATCACTTCAGCGGCTGCACGAATATCTTCAATACGCGAGTTGGTGCATGAGCCAATAAATACGCGGTCTAATTGAATATCTGCCAAAGACTGACCTGCAGTTAAGCCCATATATTGATAAGCACGCGTCCAGTCATTGCGCTGTACATCATCTTTCGCCTGCTCTAAAGTTGGTACGGCTTGTGATACTGGAATGACCATTTCAGGTGAAGTTCCCCAAGACACTTGCGGCTCAATTTCTTCGCCTTGTAATACCACTACGGTGTCAAAGTGCGCGCCTTCATCTGAGTGTAAGGTATTCCAATAGGCAACTGCAGCGTCCCATTGCTCGCCTTTCGGTGCGTAATTACGATCTTTCACGTATTCAATGGTTTTGTCATCGACAGCAACCATACCTACACGCGCGCCTGCTTCAATCGCCATGTTACATACGGTCATACGGCCTTCAATCGACATATCACGGAATACTTGACCACCAAATTCAATCGCGTGGCCTGTACCGCCTGCCGTACCAATTTTACCAATGATCGCCAAAACGACATCTTTCGGTGTAACACCTTGACCTAATTTGCCATCTACACGCACTAGCATGTTTTTCATTTTCTTTTGAACTAAGCATTGGGTTGCTAATACGTGTTCAACTTCAGACGTCCCAATACCATGCGCTAAACACCCAAATGCACCGTGAGTCGCTGTATGTGAGTCACCACAAACCACGGTCATACCTGGCAAAGTTAAGCCCTGCTCAGGCCCAACCACGTGCGCAATCCCCTGACGGATGTCGTTGATGTCAAACTGCACCACATTAAAGGTTTTACAGTTGTCATCTAAAGTTTGTACCTGAATACGTGAAGTATCATCTTCAATACCCGCAATACCGTCCGCACGTTCTTTCTTTGACGTTGGTACGTTATGGTCAGGCGTTGCCACGTTGGCACTTAAACGCCACGGTTTACGTCCTGCAAGTTGCAAACCTTCAAAGGCTTGTGGAGAAGTCACTTCATGCAATAAATGACGGTCGATATACAATAAAGCCGAGCCATCATCACGTTGAGTGACCAAGTGATCATCCCACAATTTGTCATACAAAGTTTTTGCAGTTGGATTTTGTGCTTGTTGGTTTTCGCCTGCCATGTCAGATCTACTCCACTGGACTGGGTAATTTTTTCATTAATTTGATTATAACCGCGAATTTGTATAAATCTAATTTATCATTTTTATTAATTTAAAAACTTTTAGGAATTTTTAGGGTCTATTGACACTTCGTCTATGTTTGCGACAATGCATATTTTTTAGCTGATATAAGGCATGAGGCAGGAAATTTAGTCATTCTAAATGACTGACTCATAACGCAATAGCAGCAAAAAATATGCTTGTCCCCTTGCGCAGCAAACAAAGCAATGCTTTGTTTTTGCTCATGTGGCTAAAACTTTCTCAGATTGCGTTATGAAACTTGGCAATAGTCTCGCTATTCCCTGCATTTCATGCCTGATCTACTCAGTTTTAGCCTACAGCGCAAGCCATTTATGAAATGTCAGCAGACCCTTTATTCTTTCAAGCAAAATAATTTTTATTGATTGATTACAACATGCCTATAAGCAAAACTGAATAGATGCTTAAAATCTTGACCTTGTAATCTTACTATTAAAATCTAATTTTCCAATTAAAATTACAAAATTATTCGCTTTTACAAATTAAATAAGAATGATTATCCTTTAGCTATCCACACAGAAAACGCTCAAAGCAGCAGAAGGAGTATTCACATGAGCCATATTCAAAATTTGTCGCCAACAATCAACGGATGTTCAAAAAAACTTTAAGCTATTACATCATGCACATCACTGTGGCGATGGTGGTCGGTTATGTAGTCACAGGCAATATTTGGATGGCGATTACCTTGAGTTTGGTCGAACCGACAGTACAAGCTGTAGCTTATTTCATTCACGAGCGTATTTGGGAAAAGAAAGCACAAACGCAAAATTCTAAAATTATCGCTTAACGGCTGTAAAGATTCTGTTTGTGAATATTCCATTTAAATTTGAGATCATCATGGTTACGGCCCACGATGATCTTTTTTATATTTACTGTATATCGATTAGATCATCCCGACAGCATAGTTTCAAAATAAGTAGAATTTGTTTTGATTAATTCTAATTTTTTCTAAATAATAAATACAGTAATAAAAAATCTTTATGGATGGTGCAAATGAATCTTGCAGCCTTTGAAGCCTTTGTAAAAGTCATGGAAACAGGTTCTATTTCTTTGGCAGCAGATCAGTTATTTATAACCCAGCCCGCGGTGACCAAACGCATTCACAGCTTAGAAGGCTATTTTGGCGTGAAGCTGTTTGAGTCGGCAGGTCGTGGGGTGCAAGCCACGCATGCAGCACATTCATTATTGCCCAAAGTTAAAAACTGGCTGAATGAACTCGGCGATATTCACCACACCCTCAGTCATGAGCAAGGACAGGTTCAAGGCAAACTGAAAATTGGCACCAGTCACCATATTGGTTTGCATCATTTACCCAATCATTTGCGTGAATATGTGCAGGAATTTCCCAACGTCACGCTAGATGTGCATTTTGTCGATTCTGAACAGGCACATGAACAAGTTTTGGCGGGCGATTTAGAACTGGCTTTTCTGACCTTACCGCCCAAATTAGATGAACGTCTGTMTTATGTCACCATTTGGAATGATCCATTAGTGTTTGTGGTCGCACCTTTTCATCCGCTTGCACATCAGAAAAACCTGCAATTGACCGATTTACTCGCCTACCCAAGTTTGTTGCCYGCCGCGCAAACTTATACCAGTCAAATCACTTTGGCAGAATTTGAAAAGCAAGGCGTCAAACCCAAAGTTACCATGAGCAACAATCCGCTAGAATCTATTCGGATGTTAGTGTCAATTGGTTTGGGATGGTCTGTTTTACCTAAAACGTTGGTCAATCAGGACTTACAACAGTTAGATATTGACTTGGAAATGAACCGTCAATTGGGCATGGTATGGCATCCGGGACGGACGCAATCACGCGCTGTGTTAGAATTGATTGAGATGATGAAACACTAAAAGATTAATGGTTTTTTGAAATGAAAACACCCTCAGACATGATTGTACTGAGAGTGTTTTTTATTGGCTCAATCTGGGCGCAAGTGAAATCTTAACGATTCACCGAATCTTCATGCAAAGATTCATTCAATTGATCTACCACTATTGCCCATGAACCATCCGATTTGATTTTTTCGACGATGAACTGACGCTGTGCTTCCGTCCAAAATTCTGCCTCGGCAATTGTTGTTTCCGCATTCAATTGATGCGTTTCAATAAATTGCTGAATCGCGGCTTCACTGGCATCCAAACCCAGTTGTTCAAATAAATGTGTCATTCTTGGGCGTACACCACTCATTTTTTCACTCCTGATCATTTTTAATTCTTGCCTTACCTTAGCATGCCTATTCTAAAAATGAATGACATAATCCAACATTGCAATAAATAAAAACAAAAAACAAATCAATAAGCTAGTAAAAGCCAAAGTAGCAACACCTCAAAAAAATTCAGACTTAAATTGACCAGTCCTGCACATCCCAACCTTGCTCTTCAGCCAAAGCCTGTAAACGTGCATCAGGATTTACAGCAATGGCGTGATCTGCATATTCCAACAAGAAACGGTCATTAATTGAGTCTGAATATGCCCAAGATTCTGTGACTTCTCGCCCTGCAAGCCACTGCTCCAAACGCACCAACTTGCCTTGTTGATAACACGCAGTATTAATGACTTTGCCTGTATATTTACCATCGACCACTTCGGCATTGGTGGCAATAATTTCACTAATACCAAACTCACGGAAAATAGGTGCAGTAATAAAGTCAGATGTTGCTGTAATCCCCACCAATTCATGCCCTAATTCTTGATGACGCTGAATAGCTTTAAACCCTTCAGGGCGCATTTGTGGACGAATCACCTTTTGCATAAATAATTCATGCAAATCTGTGAGGTACTGATTGTCGTGCTGGGTTAAAAACTCAAATACAAATTCGTTATATGCAATTGGGTCGAGTTGCCCTGCTTTGTAGTCTTCATAAAACTTGTCGTTCATGGCGCGATGGCGAACAGGATCGACCAAGCCTTCACTTACCAAAAACTCACCCCAAGAATGATCTGAATCAGTATTTAACAAGGTGTGATCGAGATCAAATAGCGCCAATTTCATGAAAATACTCGTAAAAACTGAAATTTAAGAAAAAAATTGTAAATCTATCTCCGCTAGTCGATAGAAATTCGTTAAGATCATAGCAATTTTAACATTATTTACACTTTGCGTTTTCGAGTTGGAGAAAAGAAATCATCATCCCCGAGTGCAAAGTCATAAATTAAACAATATTTAGGTAGCCAAATGATCGACTCAGAAGGTTTCCGACCCAATGTCGGGATCATTTTGGCAAACGAGTTTGGACAAGTTTTATGGGCAAAACGCATTGGTCACAATGCATGGCAATTTCCGCAAGGAGGTATCCAATATGGAGAAACCCCTGAACAGGCACTTTATCGTGAGCTGAGAGAAGAAGTTGGCTTACTGCCCGAACACGTCCAAGTTATCGCGCAAACTAAAGGTTGGCTGCGTTATCGTTTGCCACATCGGTACATACGCACGGATTCAGACCCAGTATGTATTGGTCAAAAACAGAAGTGGTTTTTATTGCAACTGACGGCTTCAGCACATCATATTCGGCTGAATTTGTCAGACCCGCCTGAATTTGATCAATGGCAATGGGTCAGTTACTGGTATCCGCTCGGTCAAGTCGTCAATTTTAAACGTGACGTCTACCGTAAAGCGATGGTGGAATTGTGTAATCAATTACCGCTCAAAAAACCTTAAAAACCTGCAAAAATTGTAGGTTTTTAAACTTAATGTTATAGACGCAGTTGTGATAACTTAGGGTCATGAGCTGTGTAACAACTGACCTAAAAATAACCCATCTAAATATGGAGTAGCGCGTATGTCAAACATGCAACTGGATACCCTTAGACGCATTGTGCAAGAAATTAATGCGTCCACCAGTTTGCATGAATCACTCGACATTATGGTCAATCAGGTCGCAGAAGCCATGCATGTGGATGTCTGCTCAATTTACCTGTTGGATGAACGTAATCAACGCTACCTCCTCATGGCTTCAAAGGGTTTAAACCCTGAATCTGTGGGACATGTGTCTTTACATACCAGCGAAGGTCTAGTCGGACTGGTTGGACAGCGTGAAGAAATCGTCAATCTAGACGATGCGCCTAAACATGAACGCTTCATGTATTTAGCCGAAACAGGTGAGGAAATTTATAATTCCTTCCTTGGCGTACCTGTCATGTATCGTCGTAAAGTGATGGGCGTTCTTGTGGTGCAAAACAAGGATAAACAAGACTTTTCTGAAGCGGCAGAGTCTTTTTTAGTGACGCTCTGCGCCCAGCTTTCTGGTGTCATTGCGCATGCGCATGCCGTGGGCAATATTGATGTATTCCGCAAACCCAACAACCTGCCTGCCTACAAAACCTTTCAGGGCGTATCCGGTTCAGGCGGARTTGCAATCGGCCGTGCGGTAATTCTGTATCCCCCTGCAGATTTGGCCGCTGTACCTGACCGTGAAGCCGATGACATTAGTGAAGAACTGACTTTACTAGACAATGCTCTAGATGCAGTACGTCAAGAAATTCAGGCGCTAGATGATAAAATGCAGGATGCTTTAATGGCAGAAGAACGCGCTTTATTCAGTGTGTTCCTGCGTATGCTAGATGAAAATGCCCTGCCTGCAGAAATTAAAGAACTGATTCGTGAAGGTAACTGGGCACAAGGTGCAGTGCGTATTGTGATTGAAAATCACATTGCCCTATTTTCGCAAATGGAAGATGACTATTTACGCGAACGTGTTTCTGACCTGAAAGATTTAGGGCGTCGTATTCTCGCCTCTTTACAAGAAGCCGATGCCAGTCACCGCGAACTGACCGATGAAAGTATTTTAATTGGTGAAGAAATCTCCACCGCAGCTTTGGTAGAACTGCCTGTCGATAAAATTGCTGCAATTGTCACCACCGAAGGCGCGATGAACTCACACATGGTGATTGTGGCACGCGCTTTGGGTATTCCAACTGTAGTTGGCGTGACTGAGTTGCCCATCAACAGCCTAGACGATGTGGAAATGATTGTAGATGCGCATCAAGGGCGGGTGTTTATCAACCCGCCACGTCGCATGCGGACGCGCTATAAAGAAATTCAAAAAGAAGAAGAACAGATTGCCAAAGACCTCAAACAATATGAAACCAAAGATGCCATTACCCCTGACGGCGTAGCGGTAAAATTGTATGTCAATACGGGCTTAATGATTGACGTGGTGCGTGGCGTACAACGCGGTGCCAAAGGCGTTGGTTTATATCGTTCTGAAATTCCATTTATGCTACGTGATCGTTTTCCGGGTGAAGAAGAACAGCGTGCCATTTACCGCCAACAACTCAGTCACTTTGCCAACAAACCTGTGGTAATGCGTACACTAGATATTGGCGCAGACAAGGACTTGCCGTACTTTTCGATTGAAGAAGAAAACTCGGCTTTGGGTTGGCGCGGGATTCGCTTCACGCTAGATCATCCTGAAATTTTTTCTTCGCAAATTCGTGCCATGCTCAAAGCCAGTATTGGTTTGAATAATCTGCATATTTTGCTGCCAATGATCACCAGTGTCAGCGAGGTTGAAGAAGCCTTGTATTTGCTAGATCGTGACTTGCAAGCAGTGCAGGAAGAAGAACAGGTCAAAATCACCAAACCGAAAATTGGTATTATGGTGGAAGTGCCGAGTGTGCTGCTGCAAATTGATGAATTTGCCCCGTTGGTGGATTTTTTCTCGGTGGGGTCAAACGATTTAACCCAGTATTTATTGGCAGTAGATCGTAACAATCCGCGCGTGGCCAATGTCTATTCACACTTTCATCCTGCAGTACTGCGCGCCTTAACCCGCTTGGTGAAAGAATGTCATAAATATGACAAGCCTGTGAGCGTTTGTGGCGAAATGGCGGGAGATCCACTGTCTGCGATAATTCTGATGGCTATGGGCTTTAACACCCTGTCGATGAGCTCAAGTAATATCTTGCGGGTGCGTAAAGCAATTTGTCATGTACCGATGACTGATGCACAGCATTTGTTAGATCAGGCCTTAAAAATGAATAATCCGCTGATGGTAAAAAGTCTGATGGAATATTATTTTAAAACCCATGGCTTGGGCGATATGGTGAAACTGGCGACACGTATCGTATCTCCATAAAACTTAGTTTAAGCCTCAAGCAACACACCATTCACTCCAAAAACAACAAGGGCGATAATCATCGGAATATCGCCCTTGTTTGTGTTTGCTATAGCCTCGTTTGGCATTTTTCTTACGGTCTACAAAAACCTGACTTTTGTTCACCTCGTGCATGTGCTTGGCTACAAAATTATGCTGAATAAGCTCAGGCTGTTTTTTCTTTGCCATTGCGCTGTTCCTTTCGGTTGATCATTGAAATGAGTAGTGTCACTACTCTTTATAAATGGAGATGTTAAGAGAAAATTCAAGCTAATTGATTCTGTAGCACGTCACAACTCTCTCCCCAATGTTGCATATTAAATTGGGAAGCCGATCATAAGCTTTTTTGCACATTTTACAAGCGATTTCTGCTCAATAGGGTTAAGATGAATGGAAGATAAATAAATTATTGGCGCGTTTTTTTTATTAATACCTAGCTTTGTTGCATACCCCTATTTCCAAGTTTTTTTCAAAATATAATTTTTCAAATGAATAAGCCTACACCTAAACTTTATCCTACAACCATTGGTTTTGATATAACCGAGCTCTCATTCATCGCGGAAATATCAACACTTGGTTCGATGATGTATGCACGTGTAGCAGTCCTCAACAGATTTGCGTAATTAGATTGATCACTTAACCAAGTTACACCTTAAGTTTGGCTCAGTTCGGGGCGCCTCCCTTTCCAATGTTTGTGCAACTAGGCCTCTGCGTTTCAGACATTTCATGCTGCAAAAAATGATTATTTAATTCACAAAATACAATCGAATATACCAATCATAAGCAACATATTTATCTATTTGTGAAATCAATAAAATCGTTTTACATTAAAATGGTGAGATTTGAAAAGCTTTCATCTACAAAGCCCAATCTGCATGATATTGTGGTGTTGTAGTTGATTTTTTAAACCAACAAAACGGTTCATGGCCGCTTGCTTTATGAAGATAAGTTTCTAATGCAGCCCCCTACATGAGGATCACAATAATGGAGAACAATGATGAGCCAAGAGATAAAAAAATGCCCTGTGACGCATTTAACCACCGATGCAGGCGCACCTGTTGTAGATAACCAAAATAGTATGACCGCAGGTGCACGTGGTCCACTGCTTGCACAAGATTTATGGCTGAATGAAAAACTTGCCAACTTTGTGCGTGAAGTGATTCCTGAGCGACGTATGCATGCCAAAGGTTCAGGTGCATTTGGTACCTTTACGGTCACTCACGATATTAGCCAATATACCCGTGCTAAAATTTTCTCTGAAGTGGGTAAAAAAACTGAAATGTTTGCGCGCTTCTCTACCGTTGCTGGTGAGCGTGGCGCTGCCGATGCAGAGCGCGATATTCGTGGTTTTGCCTTAAAATTCTATACCGAAGAAGGTAACTGGGATTTGGTCGGCAACAACACACCCGTGTTCTTTTTCCGTGACCCGCGTCAGTTCCCTGACCTAAATAAAGCAGTTAAACGTGACCCACGTACCAATCTGCGTGACGCCACCAATAACTGGGATTTCTGGACGTTACTGCCAGAAGCACTCCACCAAGTGACCATTGTCATGTCGGATCGCGGTATTCCAGTCGGTTATCGTCACATGCATGGTTTTGGTAGTCATACCTATAGCTTTATTAATGCCAACAATGAGCGTTTCTGGGTAAAATTCCACTTCCGCACTCAACAAGGCATTCAAAACCTAACCGATGCTGAAGCAGCAGAATTGATTGGTCGTGACCGTGAAAGCAGCCAGACCGACCTTTACAACGCCATTGAACGTGGTGATTTCCCGAAATGGACGCTGTTCGTGCAAATCATGCCTGAACTGGATGCAGAAAAAGTCCCTTATCACCCATTTGACCTTACCAAAGTTTGGCCAAAAGGTGACTATCCACTCATTGAAGTAGGTGAGTTTGAACTCAACCGCAACCCTGAAAACTATTTCCAAGATGTTGAACAGGCTGCCTTTGCACCAAGCAACCTTGTACCGGGGATTAGCTACTCGCCAGACCGCATGTTACAAGCGCGTTTGGTCAACTATGCTGATGCTGCGCGTTACCGTGTTGGTGTAAACCATTCACAAATTCCAGTGAATGCCGCACGCTGCCCTGTACACTCCAACCGTCGTGATGGTCAGGGTCGCATGGATGGTAACTATGGTAGCTTGCCGCACTATGAGCCAAACAGCTTCCACCAATGGCAAGAGCAACCGCAATACCGCGAACCGCCACTCAAAATTCGTGGCGATGCAGATTTCTGGGATTATCGTGAAGACGATAGCAACTACTTCAGCCAGCCTCGTGCATTGTTTAATTTAATGAATCCTGAGCAAAAACAGGCACTATTTGATAACACGGCACGTGCGATGGGGGATGCTTTAGACTTTATTAAGTATCGTCATATTCGCAACTGTTACGCATGTGATCCTGCTTATGGGGAAGGCGTTGCTGCAGCTTTAGGCATGACCGTTGCTGATGCGCAAGCAGCACGTGCCAGCGACCCTGCACTTGGTCAGCCAGGCGTACTGTAATCTTTGTACTTAAAGATCAAGTCAGTCTGAACAGCAAGACTTTAAACACCAAAACAAAGCCCCTATTTCGATAGGGGCTTTGTGTTCTATATCTCTCGTTGCTACTTTTCAGAGCGTGAAAAGTTGCATGTCATTTTTATTTAAGGTCTAGTTTTTAAAAGACTAAACAATTAATTTTTTACCTTCACGAATACAATAAAATGGATTCATTAATTTAGATGAACGCTTCATGGCTTGATGCAAATCTGCCTCAGGCTGAGCACGTCCTTCATCGGTCAATTCAAAGGTTCGATAGTGAATTGCCAATGAGCATTTTGAATGTAAGTCTTTATGCGCCTGAAAAGCATCTTCAGGATTCATGTGCATATAACGCATTAAATTGCGCGGTTCATAAGCACCAATCGGCAAAAGTGCCACGCGTGGTGCACCAATGCGGGTTTGAATTTCTTTAAAGTGTGGTGAATAACCCGTATCGCCCGCAAAAAAACAATGGTCTTGCCCATGCAAAATAGAAAAACCGCCCCATAACGCCATGTTCTGATCACGTGCACCACGCCCCGAACCATGTTGAGCAGGAGTGTAGATTATTTTCATTTCTTTAAACAAAGCCGATTGCCACCAGTCCATTTCAATCACATTCAAGTCAGGCGGCAAATAACAACCATTACCCAAACCTGTGTAAATAGGCATGGCAAATTGATGATTTAGCCATTTTAAGGTAGCTAAATCCATGTGGTCATAATGGTTATGGCTTAACAATACAGCATGAATGGTCGGTAAATCTTCCAGTGCAATCCCTGCAGGACAAGCACGTTTAGGTCCTCGCCCCTGCTTTGGGCTAGCATGCTCTGCCCAGACTGGATCAGTCAATATGTTATAGGGGCCAATTTGAATCAATACAGTGGCATGCCCTACAAACCAGACTTGCCAATCATCCAAACTGGCCTGTGGGCGTAATTGTGGAACCGCACGCGGCGTTGCAAAGAACTGTTGTGCCTCTTGTTGAGCATTGACCTTCCAGCTGTTCGATTTACGTTTTAGCAACCATTTCAGCAAATCGGTTTGGCTGCGCCCCTCAGGGTATGCCACAGGATTAAAAAACTGCGTGCCATCATAATGATTTGAAGGCAAAAACTGTAGCTTGGGTTTACGCCAAGTATGTGACCAACAGGCTTCCGTTGGCAGTTGAAAATGCTTTTGTTCCACGTTGTTCATGTAAGCCCAATAATATATAGCGCATCGGCCATGATGCTTTTAATCCTGATCTGTTCAGAAATAAACACAGCTTTGGTTCATGTGTTGACTCTATCACGCATAGTAGCGAAATCAAGCGGGCAATTTCCTTTATGTTTTTGTTGTTTTGAGAAAAAAGTCGTATCGGACAACAACTCAGCACTGCAAAATTAGCCTTTGCAGAAATACTGTTCGCGCCATTCTTTCCAGAAATACATTACAACCCTAAACATGACCACGGCAATACCAATTAACGCATTCATGCGATGTATTGATTATTTAAGGTCGCACCTAAAATCAGCGCCATTAAACCTGAGCTTAGACAATTGGCGGCCAAGTAAATAAATAGCTGTGCGCCATAGATGGCGTGATATGTCCATTTTTTGCATCGACTAAAACATCGATTTCGCGCACATCAATTTTCCACTCATGAAAAGCTCTCCTGTGACCAACAATAGTACAAAGTAAATAGACTCAACTTTTGATGGATAATGGTTTTTAGAGATGCTTAGGGAATATCTTTTCCTTCAATTCATAGTTTTTATAGATTAATTCAATGTTGTATTTTGCATTTCAATCGTTGCATCATGATGAAAATTTATTTAATTCGTGAATGACCCACTAATTTTCAGCGCATAGTTGTTTATGGATTATGCTTTTATTAATCTATAGTTAGACATATTTTGAATTAATATTTGGAATGACGCCATGGAATTACGTCACCTTCGCTACTTCATTACGGTAGCTGAAGAGCTCAACTTCAGTAGAGCGGCGCTTAAGCTTTATACCGCTCAACCTTCGCTGAGTCAGCAAATTAAAGATTTAGAAGAAGATATAGGTGTTAAGCTACTCAACCGTACCAAACGTAAAGTCGAGCTCACCGAAGAAGGTGCTGTATTTTTAGAACAGGCGCGTCTAACGTTAGCGCAGGCGGACAAAGCCGTTGCTATGGCACGTCAGGTATCGCAAGCCAAACAGCAAATGCTGCGTATTGGCTTTGTTCCTGTCGCAGAGATGAAAATCTTCCCGTATACCTTGCCACATCTGCGCGTGCAAAACCCGGATTTAAAAATTGAATTGCTGAGTTTAAACAACACTGAGCTAATGAAAAGGATTAAAAAAGGTGAACTCGACATCACCTTTAGTCACCACTATATCAATAGTGATGAAATTGAAAGCCAGTTTGTGCTGCGTGAACCGCTGATTTTTATTTTGCCCAAAGATCATCCATTGGCAAAATACGAACGCATTCCTGTCAAAGCTTTGAATGGTATTGATTTTATTATTCCCTCTGTAGAACAGTCACAGACCCTGCATCATACAATTCTGGATTTTGCCAAAGCCAACGGGATTGAATTTAATATTGTCCAAAAGGCGGACAACATTTTATTTCATATAGACTCGATTGGAATGGGCTTGGGCTGCACTATTTTACCAGACTATATTGCCCCTCTGATCATGAATAATACCGTGGTCCGCCCACTTGATGTAGAACTTCCACACTTAGATTTATACATCAGCTACGGCAAAAACAGCCATTCCGCTGCAGTACATCAATTTATGGTACTGCTTATGCGTGTGTTCTATTCGGACATCAAACGCGAACAATAATTCTAAAACCAATCCCATTGATTCAATCTTTCAAAGTAAGCGTCCGCTGAATCCCATACCAATTTTAATTCGATTTAGGTTTCCAGCAGTGTGGCAGTAACTCTTCAATCTGGGTCACTTTATGTGTCGGCAGCCTTTTCAGCACATCACTTAAATAGGCATACGGATCCAAGCCATTCAGCTTTGCTGACTGGATTAACGTCATGATGTTTGCCGCTCGCTGACCACTGCGCAGCGAACCTGCAAACAGCCAGTTCTTGCGCCCCAACGCCCAGGGACGCATCTGATTCTCGACCCAATTATTGCAAATAGGTAGATTGCCATCATCCAGAT
>NZ_MKQS01000024.1 GCF_001758345.1 Acinetobacter towneri | reverse complement strand
TTAATCAGACTTTGCACAAAGCCAGTGACCATACGTAAAGACAGACGGAATAAGGATTTAATCATTAAGCAGCATTGGATGGCTGCGTCGGAGTAGGTTTGATTTCGCCCTTGTTTGCCTTTTGATGGCGCATACCATTGCGTAGCAGGATCAAACCAAATGGCAATATTTCCGCGACTCATGAGTGCTCGGTTATATGCGGGCCAATTGGTTGTGCGGTAGATTTTGTGTGTAGGCTTCTTCATTTGAAAATTATATCGCTGAAAAACCCTTTACAGATAGGTTTGTGCAACAAAGCCTCTTAGCGCACAAATACAGCGCATGAGGAATTAAAAATTTAATCCATCGAACTCAACTTATGCAAGCACGTAATTAGAAGCAAGCAATCTTGGAAAATGATGCTGCAAAAAAGCCAAGTCCTTCAACTTGGCTTTGTTTTGTAAGATAGATTGATGTGCAAAACTGCAGAATCAGGTTCAGGTGTTAAAACGCCCTGCCGATGAGCTAATTCAGTTCATGTCGCCCTAACCGATGGAACAGGAAATCATTTCACTGCAAGCCGAATTGTATGAACTAAAAAAGTCGATTTATACCATCAGTAAAATGACTACAGTATGTTCAGCTCAGTCGGACAATCAGCAGCTTATCAACGGGTTTGTAACTTACTCAAAAAAACGGCAGGTGCCAAAGTTTCCATTTTGCTGCAAGGTGAAACACGTGTCGGGTAAGAAGCCTTTGCTCGTGGTGTGCATGAACTCAGTCAACGTAAAGAACATACTTTTGTCGCGGTCAACTGTGCAGCTATTTCACCTGAACTGATTGAATCTGAGCTATTTGGTGTCGATAAAGGAGCGTTTACAGGTGCACATCAATCACGATTAGGTAAATTTGAACGCACCCATGGCGGTACTATTTTCAGATGAAGTGATTAAACTTTCACCACGCGCTCAAGCGGCTTTGCTGCGTGTGCTAAAAGAAGGTGAAGTGGAGCGTGTCGGAGATTCACAAACCCGTCATATTGATGTTCGCGTGATTGCTGCACAATGAAGATTTAGAACAAGCGGTTAAAACTGGGCGTTTCTGTGCCGATTTATATTACCGTTTAAATATTTTTCCTGTGCAAATTCCACCACTGCGTGAACGCCGTGAAGATTTACCGCTTTTGGTTGCACATTTCTTAATACGCTTTGAAAAAATGTATGACAAACAGATTCATGGCATCAGTGAAAAAGCCACTGATTTTATGCAAAACTATGCTTGGCCTGGCAATATTCGTGAACTGGAAAACCTGTTGGAACGTGCAGTACTGCTGACGTAAGATCAACAACTGATTAAACTGAATGCCCTGTTTCCACAAATACACAGCTACGATGCCGTAGATGAGCAAGACAGCGTAGATTTAGATACGCTTTTAACCGAAGGTTTTGATTTAGAACAGCATGAACAACTGTTAATTGTGACCGCCATGTATAAAGCCAAACAGAATGTGTTAGAAGCGGTACGCTTATTGGGAATTTCCCGCGCAGCACTGGATTATCGTTTAAAAAAATACGCCATGCGCTATACATTCCGCAATAAAAAAGCCCTGTTTTTCAATAAGGCCGGCGCATTTTAAGCAACCGAATTTACCAGCTCAATGTTTGTGTACCTGGACGGAAAATTGCGTCACCCATGGCATCTGGATTGGCAAATTTGAGGCCTTTCATTAAGTCACCTTCAACAACACCGTACTGATCCATACACATTTTGCAGATATAGACATCACCACCTTTGGCGATAATACTTTTCAGCATGTTTTGATGCTCTGCATATTTATGTTCAAAACGGTTAGATGCCAACATTACGCCTTGATCGACCAAATAAATCGTCAATGGATGACCTTTGCCAAATTGGTTATTACTCATGCCAATAGCCATTTTGGTGCGGTGTGCATCACTGCTGGTAAGCAAGACAAAAAGCGGATCTTTTTTGCTCTCTGCCATTGCTGGAGATAGACTAGCAAAGGTCAGCAAAACCGATAAACATAACAACTGAATCAATTTCATGGCAGAACCCACACTCAATTTAAATTTGGTCAAAATATTAGCATAATAAATATACTATATTTAAATAATAAATTAAGACGATAGTCTGTATGCAATAAAGCCAAGCACTAAACTTTTTCAAAAAATCAAAAATTGATCACTGTAAAATGACCCCAGCATCAACAATCACAATTCAATACGTCCAAAAAACAAAGCGCCACCGAAAACGGTAGCGCCAAGCATGGATTTAAGAACAATCTTTTCTAGCAGAATTGAAGAATTAAACTGCTAAATTTTTCTTAAGCTCATCTTCCACAATGCCAATTTCCAACTCACTGAAACGGCGGATTTCCCCTTCTGCATGTTTTTCCAACATACCGCCAATCAATGGCACTTTAACCTTAATTGTCCAGTTTAATTGAATATCAATTTTTTCATGATTGCCCGTCACGCTACGCTCACCTTTAGCTTCTAAAGGCAAGTTTGCACCAAGCTCCACGGTTGAAGTTAGGTCAGTTAAATGGGTCACATCATTTCGTTTTAAACGAAATGCATCTTTTAATAATTTTTTAGCCAAATCAGGAATATTCACATCCAAATTATAGGCACGGCGTAAAGTGTAAATATCACCGTTTTTTTTAGATTCTAAAATTTCCAAATTTTCACCAGGAATACGTTTGCAAACTGCTTCATGCAAAGCAACATCTGCCACTAAACGCTTAAATTCGTCAATTGAAACGCCATGAATCGTCGCGTTCACAGTAAATTGATGTGCCATTTGAGTTCCTTTTATGTTGTTTTTGATGAAGTAGGTCTAGCATCATCGTGCAATATAATTTAGCTGATGCCTAACAGGTATAAGTTGTTTTATATCCTACATACAACTTTATTTTCAGGTTATTAAAGCGTTTGTTCCTTCTACTGTCATTGACTCTATTTTGTCTATTCTGTGTGAATGATGCCAAATTCAGCAGCATAGGTTTCATGACTATAAATAATTAAATAATGCCCACAAAATTCAATTTTGGCATAAAAATGTTCAGCGCCATCATCTAGTCCTGTGGCACACCATGTCGTCCCTTTGGGAAAATCATCTAACCATTGGGCTTGGTAAAAATCTGCAATCGAATCAAATGGTAAATAACGCTCAGGATACGCCAAAATATCCAAGGCCAATAAATCAAATTGTTTAAGCTGCGCCTGTTTAAAATCAATTAAATTGCTCATCGCTACACACCATCACAGCGCAGAATGTGCTGCATGTTGTTGTCGGATTTTATGCCATTCACGCCAGCCCAAATAAGCCAGCACCACAAAACCTGCATATAACACAGCCGTTAACAGCAACTCTTTGTAAATAAACATGCCGATATACACCAGATCGACCACAATCCATAACACCCATGTTGCCAAGTATTTACGACTGGTCCAATAGGTTGCCAATAGACTCATGGCGGCCAGTTGTGCATCCAATAAAGGCAGTGAAGCTTGCGTCCACCACTTTAAAATCAGCCCAAACAATAAACCAAGTAAGCTACACAGTGCAATTTGCAGCCACATTTTAGAGAGTGGCAAGCTCTGAATGACGATATGTTGTTTTTGCTGCTGTGCAGTTTTCCACTGCAAAAAACCATAAACAGCCATGCCCATAAATAGGGTTTGTAATACCGTTTCGCCATACAATTGATATTCAAAGAACAAATAGGCATACAGCAAACAGGCAATAAAATTCACCACCCAGCAAGCAATATGTCGCTTAATGGTTAATGTCACGCCTAAAACACTAATCAACACAGCAATGATTTCTAGAACCGACATTGTTGCTGCCTATGTAAAAGAAAAAGGCATGATACCTCTTTTCGGGAAAATAGCGCAAAACTCAACATTTAACCAAACGCTTAACTGATTAGAAGATACTGCAATTCATTTAAAAAAACTTCTCTAAAACCATAAATAGAAAATCAGGTATGAAAATTAATCCGCTTTAAATTGCTCTGAATTATTGTATTTATGCTCTCGTCCAAAACGGTCTACATGGGTAATAAAAACTCCGTATTTGCCGACATAATATTCAAGGGATTGCTCGCAAAAGCTCCAGTAAATCGACCATTCACCCAAGTCTAACTGACGAATTTGCGTATGCGCTTTGGCAGGCATTTTATTCAGCACTTCTTGTTGAATGGTTTCGGCATCTTCAGGGTCATGACTAGATACTTTTAAGCTTAAAAATATTTCTGCGATATCATCAAATCATTGCTGTTCGTGTTCGGCAACTTCTTCCACCACCTCTTCTACAGGGCGCGGTGCTTTGTGGGTAATCGGGTCTTGGACAATATTGGCAATATCTTGACAGCTTTGCTGAAAAGTACGATTAATTTTTATTTTGAACCAGACTTTCCAGACTGCATAAACAGCAATCAACAACAAAATCCATAACAATAGTTTTGCCATCTTGGTCTTCGCTCTTATTTCAGGCGTTTCAATAAAGTATAACTATTTCAGAACATAGCGTCTATTCACTGCTACACGATTCAACGCTTAAGCTTTAACAGATCAATCATCCTGCATCGCCAAAAAGCGCAGTATTTAATTACATAATGATACTGAATGCCTCAAAATTAGGACTTGTGCTGTTATATAACGCAGCAAAACACAACAATTTTCTGCTATTTCTTTAAACGCTTTTCACTTCCAATAGAGCCTTGTTTTATCTATCACACTAAGCCTAGATGATTAGAGCTGCACAAATTCAAGATGTCACCAATTTGGTTGCGGTATTACATGCCAGTATTCGCTCTTGTTTTCAAGATCATCAACGTAATGAAGCCAAAATTCAGGCATGGCTAGAAAATAAAAGCTACGAAAATATTTTAATGCTGCTGCATTACAACAATTGTTGGGTCTATGTCTTACAGCATGTGGTAGTCGGCTTTATTATGATGAGTGATCACGGGCAAATTTTACAACATGCCATTGCACCCGAAATGCAACAACGCGGTATTGGTCAAGCCTTATTATTTGAAGCAATAAGCGATTTACAGCGCAAAAATGTATCGCACATGAGTGTATTTAGCACGCAGACCGCTTTAAGTTTTTATGAAAAAAATGGTTTTGAAGTACAACCACAAAAAATTAGTTATGGGCATTTCACACCCATGCTCAAACATCTCAATAGCGAACCCGTAGAGTACACTTAAAAACCAACTTTCCAATATAATAAGCGCGCATAAAAAACCGCTTTCAGATGAAAGCGGTTTTTTATTGTATGCGGATTCGATTTTATAAACGAACTAAGGCAATTATTTTTTCTGCAAGTTCTTCAGCACTGATCGCAGTCAACTCTGCATCTGCGCCACTGTTTACATCGCTAATCACCACAATGCCTGTTTCGCGTAGTAGTGCAACCTGCGCAGCATCTAAACCTGCTTTGGCAATCGCAACAATACCCTGCTGAATCAGCAAACTTTCAAGCGCTTGCGCCTGTTCAAGTGCTTGGCTTGGTACACATACCGCTGCAGGTTTTTGACCTAAACGTGCAGCACGGTCTTCTGCTGTGACTACTGCATTGTGTGCAGACCATTCTACACAAGCTTCAACCATACCTGCGCCAATGGTCACGTTATTTAAACGGTCAATGAAAATAAACGAACCTGTATAACGACTATCTTGATAACGGTCAAATACTACAGGCGCATCAAATTCGATGGTGACATTGGCAATTGCATTCAGTTCAAGCTGTTCAACCTGTACCTGTTCCAAAGTATTTACGTTGGTGCGGTAATGAATGGCTGTGACTTTCGCAGGAACGGTTTGTGTACCCACTTTTAAGTTATATAACTTGCCAATAGATAGTGGCTGATCAGCCATCCACACCACAGTGGCATTTACAGCTCGTGAAATTTCAGGGCGTGCCTGATCTTCACGCACCAACACATTACCACGTGAAATATCAATTTCATCGTTCAGTGTTAGGGTAACGGCTTGACCTGCAATTGCATGTTCAAGATTGCCATCAAAAGTCACAATCTCTTTAACTGTCGAGCTTTTCCCTGAAGGCAATGCCACAATGCGGTCACCCACATGAATATCACCCAAAGCAATCGTACCGCAAAAACCACGGAAGTCGAGGTTTGGACGGTTGACATACTGCACTGGGAAACGGAAATCATTTTGAGCCGATTTACGGTTAATTTCTACCGACTCCAATGTTCCCATTAACGTATCGCCAGTGTACCAAGGCGTATGCTCAGACTTGTTCACTACGTTATCGCCGTTTAAGGCTGAAATTGGAGTGAAAATAATATTCGCTGGTTTACGATCACCCAATTGATTCACAAAGTTCGCATATTCCGCCTGAATTTCGTTGAATCGTGCTTCGGAATAATCCACCAAATCCATTTTATTGATGGCCACCACAATATTGTTTATGCCCAATAAACTAGAAATATAGGTATGACGACGGGTTTGCGTTTGTACACCATAACGTGCATCAATCAAAATAATCGCCAAGTCACAGGTCGATGCACCTGTGGCCATGTTACGTGTATATTGCTCATGCCCTGGCGTATCGGCAATGATGAACTTACGCTTTTCGGTAGAGAAATAACGATAAGCCACATCAATGGTAATGCCCTGCTCACGCTCGGCTTGCAAACCATCCACCAATAAAGCCAAGTCAGGTGCATCGCCCGTAGTGCCGACTTTTTTCGAGTCACGAGTCACCGCTTGTAACTGATCTTCATAAATCAATTTTGAGTCATACAATAAACGACCAATTAATGTCGATTTACCATCATCTACGTTTCCGCAAGTTAAAAAGCGCAGTAGATCTTTGTTTTCGTGCTGTTTTAAATACGCCAAAATATCTTGGCTAATTAAATTCGATTGATGAGACATTGCTCAAAGCTCCGCATATTCTTTAGAAATCGGTTTTTAATCTTTAATCTCTCTAAATCTAACTGGATAAAAGGGAGGCTTGGCTCCGCTTTTTATAAATCCCTCTTTATAAAAAGAGTTTTAAGAAATTCTAGAGGAGAGATTAGAAGTAACCTTCTTGCTTTTTCTTTTCCATTGAGCCAGCTTCATCGTGGTCAATCATACGACCCTGACGTTCTGAACTGGTTGCCAATAGCATTTCCTGAATAATTTCAGGCAAGGTATTCGCTTCTGACTCGACTGCACCCGTAAGCGGATAACAACCTAAAGTACGGAAACGTACAGATTTCATTTGAGGAACTTCACCTTCTAGCAGTGGCATACGTTCATCATCGACCATAATTAAAGTACCGCTACGTTCAACGACAGGACGTTTTGCAGCCAAATACAACGGTACTAATGGAATACTTTCGAGGTAAATGTATTGCCAAATATCCAATTCAGTCCAGTTAGACAATGGAAACACGCGGATGCTTTCGCCTTTATTGACCTTGCCGTTATACAAATTCCACAATTCAGGACGCTGATTTTTCGGATCCCAACGGTGTTTTGCATCACGGAAAGAATAAACACGCTCTTTGGCACGTGATTTTTCTTCATCACGACGTGCACCACCAAATGCCGCATCAAAACCGTATTTGTCTAAAGCTTGTTTTAAGGCTTGGGTTTTCATGATGTCGGTATATTTAGAACTACCGTGGTCGAACGGGTTAATACCTGCTTCAACCCCTTCTTTATTCTGATGAACAATCAAGTCAAAACCGTGTTGTTTTGCCATGTTGTCACGGAAAGTGATCATATCTTTGAACTTCCAGCCCGTATCCACATGTAGCAGTGGAAATGGCAGTTTCGCTGGATAGAATGCTTTTAAAGCCAAATGCAACATTACCGCTGAATCTTTACCAATCGAATACAACATGACTGGATTTTCAAATTCGGCTGCAACTTCACGGATAATATGAATACTCTCAGCTTCAAGCTGCTTAAGATGAGTAAGTCTTTCCTGATTTATTGACATTGATCACACCGGATATACTTAAACTTGTGTACGAATAACACAGATAGAATTTGATTTTCATTATAGTGACTTAGTTATGCAAACTATTGCTTGTTTTATTATATTTATATGCAAAAAGCTCATATAAAAGAAAACCAATAAGTAATATAAGCTTTATTTAATCAATAGTTTATTCTGTTACCCATTAAAGTTTAAGGTCATTTTCGCTGCGTTTAATACACATCAATCACGCTAAAGTTGCTCTTTTTTAAATAACTTACTAGATTATTCATCTAATTTAACGCGTCAAGCATGAACAAGAAATGCTTAAAGTAAAACATATTTTTATTTTAGGATGCTCCCATGTCACAGATTAAACAGATCAAATCCAAACTTGAACAGACGCAACTGGCTGGTTTTTTGTATCAGCACAGTCTTGAACTACTCGTCCTATAAGCACTTTTAAACGATGATACTTCAATGTTGAATATTTTTGTGCAGCATCAACTCAGTGCAGATCAAATTCGGCTGCCATTTGGATTAGGTTGTCGTGATCATCAACTCTCGGTTTTTTATTTTCGTAACACATAGCAATCAAGACCACAGCTATGAAATTGGCGCGGGTCATCTAAAAGCCGAAGAAAAAACCTTTATTGACTGTATGCAATCTATAAATGCCCTAAAGGTTTTTATTTGGTAGATGTCCCCTTTTAAATACAAGCACAACAGAATTGTATCCGTCGATTGAAACACAATTATTCGCGCAAGAAAAATTATATTTCTTAAACACGACTATTTACACTAACCCAAGAGATGTACAAGTGGCTTGGCTGAATTTACAAATGTAGCATGATTGATGGCTTGTGAGCCAACGCATCGACCTATGATCAAAAAATTGGTGGCAAGTGTTTAATTCTTAAGTTGCAACAAAAAAACAACCTGCATTTCTGCAGGTTATTTTTTATGTAATCAACAATGCGCTAAAACTTAGTTTTTATGACGCATGTGTGGGAATAAAATCACATCGCGAATACTCGCAGCGTTGGCAAACAACATGACCAAACGGTCAATCCCGATGCCTTCACCAGCAGTTGGAGGTAAGCCGTATTCCAAAGCTTCAACGAAGTCTGCATCGTAATGCATCGCTTCATCATCGCCTGCGTCTTTTTCTGCAACCTGTGCTTGGAAACGCTCAGCTTGGTCAATCGGGTCATTTAATTCCGAGAAACCATTCGCCAATTCACGACCACCAATAAAGAACTCAAAACGGTCAGTAATGTGTGGATTATCGTCATTACGACGTGCTAAAGGTGACGTTTCTGCAGGATATTCTGTAATGAAAGTCGGCTGACGCAATTGAGTTTCTACAGTTTCTTCAAACACTATCGTTTGTAGTTTGCCCAAACCAAAACCTGGTTTCACCTGTTCTTTCAATTCTTCCTGCACAAATTTAGCCAAGAAATCACGGTCATTGACATTTTCTGGCGTGAATTGTGGATTGTGCTCAAGAATGGCATCAAACATCGAAATTTTCTTGAATGGACCTTTGAAGCTATACACTTCATCGCCATACGGTACATCGGTAGTGCCCAAAATATCCAAAGCCAATTTTTCTAGCATTTGCTCTGTCAATGCCATTAAATCTTTATAGTCGGCATAAGCTTGGTAGAATTCGATCATGGTAAATTCAGGGTTATGACGTGTAGACACCCCTTCATTACGGAAGTTACGGTTAATTTCAAACACACGTTCAAAACCACCCACCACTAAACGCTTTAAATATAATTCAGGTGCAATACGCAAGAATAACGGCATATCTAAAGCATTATGATGCGTTTCAAATGGACGCGCAGATGCACCACCAGGAATCACATGCATCATTGGCGTTTCAACTTCCATAAAACGCTGTTCGGTTAAAAATGCACGAATACCCGATATGACTTTAGCACGAATTTCAAAGGTTTTACGGGTGTCTTCATTTACGATCAAGTCTAAATAACGCTTGCGGTATTTCGCTTCGGTATCGTTTAAACCATGATATTTGTCTGGTAATGGACGTAGAGATTTGGTCAACAATTCAAAATGTTCAATATGAACGTATAAATCGCCTTTGCCTGAACGACCAATATAGCCTTTCACTGCAATAATATCGCCCAAGTCGAGGCTCTTGATCGTATCTAAAGTTTCAGCACTAAGTTCTTTACGCGCCACGTACAACTGAATACGACCTGTCATGTCTTGAATGACGATGAATGAACCGCGGTTCAACATCACACGACCAGCCACAGACACATAAACTTTTTCGCCTGCTTCAATTTCTTCTTTAGAAACTTCTGCGAATTGTGCCTGCAAATCTCCTGCGTAGTTTTCACGCTTAAAAGTATTTGGCCAAGGGCTGCTTCCCTTCGCCTTCGCTTGTTCTTGAATTTGCTTTAACTTGGCATGACGCTGCGCAATTAAATCGTTTTCGGAAATAGTGGGTTCTGAAGTCGATTGAGCGTTATGTTGCGTCATCTCTGCCTCGAATAATTACTAAAAAAAGAAGTTCAATAGAATAGCAGATTTAGATGCGATTTCGTATGCCTTCTCTGACTCGGGCAATTTATTTTTTCAATTCCCCCTTGCTTTTGTGATTTTTTGTAGACTTAGACCAAAAGCTAACTTCTTTCTCAAATCAAGCGCACTACAATATTGTTCAGAAATAGATGAAAAAGACCGTATTTTGCTGTTTTTTTAAACTTCGAGATGTATCAGTCTAAATATCTTATTTTCTATCCTCTTTATCTTAGGCTCAGTTTGTATCAAGATGCTTAACTTCGTGAATCTGGCAATGAATACATGTGCTTTAAAAGTCTTGTTTTTACATGGATTAGATTCCTCACGTGAGTCGACTAAATTCCATGCCATAGATGCAAAACAAAAATTTTGTATCGATGTCGATTATCGCAACTTAAATTATCAAACCGTTGCCGATTTTTATCACAATATCATCCAAAAAATTAAGCCTGAAATTTTGGTGGGACATAGTCTAGGTGGCTATTGGGCGCTCAAAATGTCATTGTCGCATCATATTCCGTGCGTGGTGGCAAATCCAAGTTTAGCTCCCACATTTCGCAATGATTATCCTGCAATTTCAGATGTTGACTTGCAGCACGATATTCCACAATTGGCTTATTTAGAGTTGGGCGATGAAATTTTGGATATGCATGCCGCACAAGCATTTTTAGAAAACTATATGCAGACCTCTACTTTTGAGTCCGGACATCATCGCTTATTACATCCAGAAAATATTAATTCTTGTATTCAACAAATCGAAAAAGTTTATCTTGCCAAATAAAGTCAAAGCGATCCATTAAAAAATTATCATATAATCATCACCTATTAAAAAAGCCTGCTCACAACCATGATGATCAGGCTTTTTTTACAGCAGTTACAACAGCTTAAAAGGATTAAGCCACTGCTTGTTCTGGTTTAGATTTATTGTCCAACACCGACCAAATATCTAAACCTAAGTTTTTGTGTAAATCTGGCAAGTCTAGAAAAATGCTGGCACCCAAAACTTGATGATTACATTTTTCAGCCAATTGTTTGACTGCTTTTAACGTGCCGCCAGTCGCCAATACATCATCTACAATAATGACTTTTTGCGCTTGCACATCGGCAGCCATTTCTAAACGGTCTAAGCCGTATTCTAAGCTATACCCCACACCCACAACTGGTGGTGGCAATTTACCTGCTTTACGTACAAGTACCAAACCTTTGCCTGTACGCTGTGCTAAAAGGCTCGCCAATACAAAACCACGCGCTTCTACTGCAATAAAGCTTTCAACTTCAGCTAATTTTTCTGCAGGAATGTTGGCAATTAAAGCATCTGTTAATGAATCCAAATTATTCATAAACAAAGGCGTTAAATCATAAAAATCTACGCCTGGTTTTGGGAAATGAGGAACTGTACGAATATGCGACCACAAAAAAGTAGACAAATTGCTCATGGAAGATCAGAAATGTGACTAAAGAATGGTTGAATTTTACCGTTTATTTTCACACAAGGCTAGTGATCGAATCGACAAGACCGTCTTCAATCACGCGCCCTAATATTATAAGTTTTTGATTTTTATAAACTTAAATATAATTAAAAAAATAATACATATTTATTCCATCATAAAATAACAAAAAAATAAGATTCTTACTCTACGACCAAGGTGTTAAAGATTACTCATACGCATAAAAACGTGATTTTTTCCTGCAGTCTTTCTCTCATTACAGCAAGCTATCTCTCTCAAAACAGGTTTTTTTTGTATAGTTTTGTCCCATGCGGCTATTCATTCTATAAAAGCACAGATTAAAATCGCTTATTGACTTTACTTTAGCCTTATAACTGCGTAAAAACTTAATCAAAGAGAGATATCATACAACTAGTTGTAGATAAGTTTTTTGCTGATCTGGAAATTTATAGATCGGTTTATGGAGAATGGAATGAAAAAGTATCAATGCATCGTTTGTGGATGGATTTATGACGAAGCAGAAGGCTGGCCTCAAGATGGTATTGTGGCAGGTACATTATGGGAAGATATTCCTGATGATTGGACTTGCCCAGACTGCGGCGTTTCAAAAGCTGATTTTGAAATGATTGAGATCTAAAACCACGAAAAGACCATGTCCGATGGTCTTTTTTTAACGCCAACTTCTATGCCCTTATTTGGAGTACACCTTAATGCATCCCATCGTTATTATTGGTTCAGGCATGGCAGGTTATACAGTTGCACGCGAGTTTCGTAAACTAAATGCAGAACAAGCCTTAGTCATGATTTGTGCAGATGATGCTGCCAATTATGCCAAACCAACTTTATCTAACGCCTTGGCGGGCAATAAAGCCCCAGCTCAAATTGCATTGGGCGATGCCGCAAAAATGGCAAGCCAACTCAATATGCGTATTGAAACCCAGACTTGGGTGAAAGCAATTGATGCAGAGGCGCATGTACTTGAATTAGAAAAAGAGGGAGTGAGCAGTCAACAACCTTATTCAAAATTGGTTTTGGCAGTAGGTGCGAGTCCTATGCGTTTAGCAATTGCAGGCGATGGCAGTGATGATATTCATGTGGTAAATAATTTAAGTGATTACACTGCATTTCGCCAACAGCTTGAACAGCGTCAAGATAAACGTGTGGTGATTTTAGGTGCGGGTCTGATTGGTTGTGAATTTGCTAATGACTTGCAACAAACAGGACACCAAGTCACGGTGATTGATCTTGCACAACAACCGCTAGCTCGTTTACTGCCAGATTATGTAGCCAGTGCTTTTAAACAAAACCTAGAAGAAACGGGCATCCATTTTGTATTGGGTACAACCGTTGAAAAAGTTTCAAAAATAAAAAATGACGACTATTTAGTGACGATTACCAGTGGCCAGTCTTTAATTGCCGATGTCGTGCTATCTGCAATTGGTTTACAACCAAATATTGCTTTGGCTAAAACAGCAGGCATTGAAACCAGTCGTGGCGTACTCACCAATGCACAACTTGAAACTAGCCAAGCAGATATTTATGCAGTGGGTGATTGTGCGGAAGTGAATGGTATTTTATTGCCCTATGTCATGCCAATCATGCAGCAAGCACGCGCCTTAGCCAAAACCTTAAATGGTGAAACCACTCAAGTCCACTACCCCGCCATGCCTGTGGCAGTAAAAACGCCTGATGCACCACTTACCGTTTTACCTGCACCGCTAGAGGTAGATGTTAATTGGCATACTGAAGAATTTGATGATGGCATGATTGCCAGAGCCTATGACCAAACCGATACCTTACGTGGCTTTGTCCTATTAGGCGCAACGGCGGCTAAACAACGCTTGAGTTTGACCAAATTAGTGCCAGACTTATTGCCTGTATCGGAATAAAATAAAAACAATAAAGGGCGATTGATTTCGCCCTTGCCTGACATGAGGATCACAACATGAATAGTGCACTTCAGTTCCACACTTCGCCCTATACGGCATTTATGCATGAAACTAAAGTCGATCTAGGCAACGGTATTCAGTTGCATGTCGAAGTGGGTGGAAAAACTGAAGATCCACCTATTTTACTGATTATGGGTTTGGGCGCACAAATGTTGTACTGGCCCGATTTCTTTTGTAAATCATTGATTGATCAAGGTTATCGGGTCATTCGCTATGACAACCGTGATATTGGTTTATCATCCAAAATTCGCCACAAAGGCCCCCGTCTGAACACCTATAAAATGATGGGGCGTTTCAGCTTAGGTTTGCAAAACCACGGCGCACCTTATAACTTGTTTGATATGGCAGATGATGCTGCATTACTATTAGAGCGCTTAGGCATTGAAAAGACCGAGGTGATTGGTGCATCTATGGGCGGGATGATTGCACAAATTTTGGCAGCCAAATATGCAGATCGCGTGAGTAATTTAGGTTTATTATTTACCAGTAATAACCAGCCTTTTTTACCACCACCATTTCCAAAACAACTGTTCAGCTTACTAGAAAGACCAAAATCGCAAGATGAAAATAGCATCGTTGATCATAGTTTAAAACTCTTTAAGGTGATAGGCTCACCAGGTCATGTAAATCAACTCGAAGCGATGCAAACTGCACGCAAATTATATCAGCGAAGTTATTATCCTGCGGGTGTACTTCAACAGTTTTTAGCAATATTATGTACAGGCTCGTTGCTACATCTGGACAAACAAATTCAGCAACCTACCCTTGTGGTACATGGTTCGCAAGATCGTTTGCTCCCACCAGGGCATGGTAAGGCTGTTGCGAAAGCGATTCCGGGCGCTAAGTTTGAATTAATCAATGGAATGGGGCATGATATCCCTCCACACTTTATTCCTCATCTTAGTGAACTGTTTGCTCACCACTTTAAATCATAATCATTAGGACACTATGGCTGCATTACCATCTTTAAGACAGCTGTCATACCTCGTTACACTGTCTGAAACGTTACATTTTACAGAAGCGGCTCGCCGTTCTTTTGTAACTCAGTCGACTTTGTCTGGCGGGATCATGGAACTAGAGCGCCTGCTTGGCGGTGTACTGGTAGAACGTGATCGACAGAATGTACGCTTAACCCCATTGGGTGAACAAGTCGTAGCACGCGCGCGGGTTCTGTTAGCAGATGCACAGGATTTAATGCGTTTAAGCCGTGAAATGAGTGAGCCTCTCACAGGTGATTTACACCTAGGCGTGATTCCAACCATTGCCCCATTTATTTTGGCGCAACTGTTAGATGAAGTTCATCAGCAGCTACCTAAAATTCACTTGCATTTACACGAAGCTCAAAGTGAAAAAATTGTCGAAAAATTGGAACACGGCAGTTTAGATATGGTTGTGTTAGCACTGCCATTCGATACACGTGGCTTGAAAGTCGCAGAGATTTCTAAAGAAGATTTGTTCCTGGTTTCTCACAAAGGCGATCATCAATCGGTGCAGGCTCACTCTTTAGATGATTTGGATTTATCGCGTTTAATGCTACTTGAAGAAGGTCATTGCTTACGCGACCACACTTTAAGTGCCTGCCCAATTGGTGAACGTAAAAACGATCAACGTTTAAAAGCCAGCTCTTTGCCAACCTTGGTTGAAATGGTCTCTGCAAATTTGGGCTTTACTCTATTGCCTGAAATTGCAATTCATAATGCCATGATCAAATCGAATCCAGATATACAGATCAAAAGTATTGAGGCTGCACCAAGCCGTACTTTGGCTTTGGTGACCCGTAAAAGTACACCGCTACAAAGTGAATTTGACGTTTTGCTACAGATTTTACAAAAAATCACTCAAAACACACACTCAATTTAGACACACCAACCTACTTTTCATTAAGGAGCCAACATGGCTCCTTTTTATTTTCGTTCAAAAAATCCTTATATTTTTGCAGTTCAATATGTTGAAGTGATTTATGAATATAAATAAGTTTCAATATGTGCTCTTAAACACAAATTTAACATTTCATTGTTCATATTAACTAAAATAAAAAGCAGTCTCTAGTAAGCTTACTCACATTTTCAAAACGATAAAAAATACCTAACAACAAATACTTAGATTTACTCTTTTCATATAATAATCACTATATCTAAGGGTATTCAGTTACAGCAATATCACGCAAAATCTATTTATCAAAATTATTTATAGAACAGCACAGGAGTATTTGACATGATTCACAGAGATCTCATTTTACCTGTACCCGTTCTGCTGATTGATGATCAGGTGGAAGCATCAGAAAATTTAAGCCATATTTTACAAAATTTTGGCTACCCAAATGAGGTGTTACTTTGCAGCCCATCGCTCACAAATGCAGTGTTGATGGTGCAGCAACATTTACCTAATTTGGTATTTATCAATTTACAGTCTTGGTCAAAAGCACAAATTGATTTTATTCAAAATCTCAAACATTTCCGTAAAGACACCTTAATTGTGGCGGTGCTGCCTTCAAGTATGCCCAAACAATTGCTACAAGCTATTCATTTAGGCATTTCAGCCTATGTCTTTAGCGACCAATCTGCGACAGGCATGCAAAACCAGATTCGCACCATTTTACGTGGCGGATCACCGCTAGATGGTAACTTAGCCAATGAAATTTTAGCCTGCGAACAATCCATTGTCGCACATGACCATTCTTTGACACTCTCTAAAACTGAACATGAAATATTGGCGCTTTCAGGACAAGGTTTACCCTCACAGCAGGTTGCTGCCAACCTGAATGCTTCCGAACAACTGGTGCATGGTTATGTAAAAAGTATTTATCGGAAAATTATGAATGCGGATGATGCGATGGGCTGTTTTTCTTAAATTATTGATCAATATAAAAGATAAATCAAAAACATAAGTATTAAATAAGCATCAAATGAATATTAGAAACGAAAAAGAGCGATGTCTAGCATCGCTCTTTTTCCTGCTATACAAGTTTTAAACTAAACAATACTCTCGGTAAGGATTCGCTGCGCATTATGCGGCTCTTCACCATCAGCCGCTTTTACACGCACCCAAGATCCATCGCCCTGCAACAGCCATGCTTGTTGATTATCTTGCATATAGGTCAATAAGCCTTGCTCATAAATCCGCTTTTTCAAGGCTGGATCTTCAATTGGGAAACAGGCTTCAACGCGGTTAAACAGGTTACGATCCATCCAGTCTGCACTTGAACAATAAATACGTGGATTGCCATTATTAGAGAAATAATAGACACGGGTATGCTCAAGGAAACGTCCAACTATCGAACGCACACGAATATTTTCCGATAAGCCTGGCAAGCCTGGACGTAAACAGCAAATTGAACGGATAATAAGATCAATTTGCACACCTGCCTGAGAAGCCTCATACAATTTATTGATCAATTGCATTTCAGTCAGTGCATTCACTTTCACAATAATTTGCGCTGGCTTGCCTGCTTTGGCGTTGGCAATTTCTTCATCAATATAATTGACCAACTGCGCGTGCAGGGTAAATGGCGCATGCAATAACTTTTTCAGTTTTGCCATTTTGCCCATGCCTGTCAGCTCTTGGAAAATACGATGCACATCTTCACATAGCTCTTTATCTGTGGTCAGTAAACCATAGTCGGTGTAAATACGCGCATTGCCTGCGTGGTAGTTACCTGTGCCTAAATGCACGTAACGCACCAATTTATTATTTTCACGGCGCACCACCAAAATCATTTTGGCGTGGGTTTTGTAACCCACAATACCGTACACCACTACTGCGCCCGCTTCTTGCAACACGTTAGCCACAGCAATGTTAGACTCTTCATCAAAACGTGCGCGCAGTTCAATAACCGCAGTCACTTCTTTACCGTTTCGTGCAGCTTCTGCAAGCACTTGCACAATTTCAGAATCTGCGCCACTGCGATATAAAGTTTGTTTTATTGCCAAGACTTGTGGATCACGTGCAGCTTCACGCAGCAAGTTAATCACAGGAGCAAAAGATTCAAACGGATGGTGCAATAAAATGTCTTGTTTTTGCATTGCTGAAAAAATATTTTCAGACTTTTTCAACACCTTTGGAATGGCGGGTGTATGTGAATCATAACGTAAATGCGGACGCTTAAAATTTGACAATAAACGTGCCAAGTTGACTGGACCATCGACTTTATAAAGTTGCTCTTCTTCAAGATCAAACTCATCTAACAAATAATCATAAATGGCTTTAGGGCAGTTCTGCGTGACTTCCAAACGAACAGCACGACCAAAACGGCGTGAATTTAATTCGCCTTTTAGAGCTTTGGCTAAATCTTCTACATCTTCATTTAACGCCAAATCTGCATTACGGGTCACACGAAATTGATAACAACCTGTTGCGGTCATCCCTGGGAATAAGTCTGACACATGCTCGTGAATAATCGCAGAAAGCATGACGTGATGCTCTTTACCACCTGTCAGTTCATCGGGTAAACGGACTACGCGTGGTAGTGAACGTGGTGCGGGAACAACAGCCAAATCAATTTGACGACCAAAAGCATCTTTTCCTTCCAAAGTCACAATAAAGTTCAGGCTTTTGTTGACCAACCGTGGGAATGGATGTGCAGGGTCTAGGCTAATTGGAGTTAATACAGGGGCAACTTGCTCTTGGAAATATTTTTTCACCCATGCCGATTGTGCAGGAGTTAATTCACCGCGACGTAAGAAACAAATGTCTTCTTCACGTAATTTTGGCAAAATTTCCTGATTTAAAATACGGTACTGACGTTCAATGGCAGCATGTGCTGTTTTAGAAATTTGATCTAACACCTGTTTAGGCGTTAAACCATCTGGAGTTCGGCTTTCATTGCCCAAGTCCAATTGTTCCATCATGCCCGCAACACGAATTTCAAAAAACTCATCCAAATTACGTGAAAAAATCAGCAGGAAGTTCATACGTTCCAACAAAGGATGCAACGGATCTACAGCTTGCTCAAGCACGCGCAAATGGAAATCTAAAATAGACAGTTCGCGGTTAATGTAGCGATCATTATATGTATATTCTGGTTGCGCAGGAGTCGCGCCTGTTGCCGTATTCATACCCACCTATGCTTTTTTAAAATGTTTGGCACTGCTACAAGTATGCTTCAATTTTGTGACATTTTCATAAAAAAAGCCTAAAAAATTAGGCTTTGTGAATGTATTCAGATTTATAGTATGTTTTCCCTCGATTCAGGGTATTTCCGCATAACGCATATAACGCTGTACCATCCGTTTACGGGCTTTTAACGCCCCCGCATTACGGTGTTCCTGAAAATATTTGGGATTAGTTAAAATTGCAGCCAAGAAAATCGCTTGGTCACGGCTTAAACTTTTTGCACTTTTGCCAAAATAATGCTGTGCCGCAGCTTCGGCACCATAAATATTATCGCCAAATTCTACCGAGTTAAGATAAACCTCTAAAATGCGCTGCTTTGACCACATGCGCTCCATCATCCATGTTGCCACAACTTCTTGCCCTTTACGCAAAAAAGAGCGCTTATTGTATAAAAACAAATTCTTGACAAGTTGCTGAGAAATCGTGGAACCACCCGCCACGACTTTGCCTTCATCTTTGTTTCGTTCCAATGCAGTTTGGATGCCTTCCCAGTCAAAGCCATGATGCTGCATAAATTTACCATCTTCTGCAGTCACTACAGCGCGTTTTAAGTTGTCGCTGATTTGGTCATAGTCACGCCATTGATGTTGAATAGGCTTGCTTGGTTCAGCCCAATAATCTAAACGCATCATCATGGTCGATTGCACAGGTTGCGTACGCCACCACACCAAGCTGCTAAAAATCCACAATTGAATCAAAAGCACCACACTGACAAGAATTAACAAAGTTCGTATAAAAAAAGCTTTCATCTTGGTGCATGGCTCCTGAAGCGTTATTTTTTCGTGTTAAGCTTAGATTGATCACTACGACACAATATTCAAATATATGTCCCAAAATCCCCCAAACCTGCGCAACAATAAAGTTGAAATTCACCTGTGGTGGATTACCGCAACCCTGATTGCAATCAATGTGGCTTTGTTTGCATGGCAAGTGCTTAACGGTATGAACATTAGCAATCCTAGCCCGCAAGATGCAATACGCTGGGGTGCTGATTATGCACCTTTAACCTTTTTGGCGGAACCCATTCGCCTGTTCAGCAGCATGTTTTTTCATTTCGGTTTAGTACATTTAATGTTAAATATGTGGGCCTTGTATATTTTTGGCAGCGTTAGTGAGCAGTTGTTTGGGCGTGCTTATTTTATAGTGTTATATGTTTGTGCAGGTTTAATGGGCAGCCTGCTCAGTGGCTATGTCAGCATTCAAGACAGTTATAACCTACTCGAGCAAGGCGTCGCCAATCCAAAGCTGTTACCTAGCGTGGGTGCAGGTGCATCGGGTGCAGTGATGGGACTTGGGGCTGCACTGACGGTATTGGCGTTATTGCCCCAATTGCCGCGCCAAAAATTTCTGTTGGATGGCAAAACCTTAGTGATAGTGATGGCACTGAATTTAGGCATGGGCTTTATGATCAGTGGCATTAATAACGCTGCACATATTGGTGGCATGCTCATGGGCGCAGCCATGACACTCATTTGGTACATTGGACAACGCAGTAAACACAGCAACTTAGTGAACGGTTTTGCGATACTCCTTGCACCACTGGGTTGTGCTGCCTTTTACTGGTATTGCCATCAACTGCTTGCTCCAATTCAACCTCTTTGGCAAGAACTGCTTAGCATGATGCAACGCAGTCTGGGTTGAGCAATCAACCTTACAACTAGCAGAACACCATAAACGAGAGATGAATCAGGACTGATTCATCTCTCTTAAACTTTGTAGTGGCGGAATATCGCACAAATAACTTAAACGATAACGTCCTATCAAGGCACACAACACGGTCATAAATACAGGCAAAATCAGCCAGATTTCCCAATGCGGTTGCAGCATTAAATCCATGCGGTAACTGGCAACAGCACTAATGACTTCGGCAAATAAACACGCCACAATTCCCGCCAAAAACCCCATAAAACCAATTTCTAGACTTAACATACGTTTGAGCTTTTGTTTAGAACTGCCAAAAGAACGCAGCAATGCCACTTCGCGTTTGCGCTCATCCATCAACAAGTTTAAACACGCGACCAAAACCAACAACCCAGACACACTCACCAAAATGGCTAAGATGGTGATGATCTGCACCAACACATTCACGATGCGTTTAATTTCATCCAAAATTAGGCTGACATCTATAAACACTGTATTGGCAAATTGCTGAATCAATTGAATCAGTTTCGGTTTATCTGCATCAGGTACATAGAAACTACCCAAATAACTGCCTGCATTTTCATCCATAGTTTGCGGTGAAAAAATAAAGAAAAAATTTGGACTAAAGCTTTCCCACTCAACCGTACGCAGATTAATCACTTCGGCTTCAAGTATGCCTTCAGGAAGACTAAAACTGAGCCTATCTCCAATTTGAATGCCCAACTCGGCAGCCGTATCTGCTTCTACTGAGACTTGCCCCACTGCACTAAAATTGGCTTGCCCATTCACAATCACATTATCGGCAGGATAACGATCCGACTGGGTCAGGTTGAGTTCCCGGGTTAATGTATTGCTTTGCTGAATTAAGGCTTCAGCAAAAGGTTTATCATTTTTAGCGACCAAACGCCCACGTATATTTGGATAAAGTGGCGTACTATTCCACTGCTGCTGCGCGAGTTGTTGTTGAAATTCAGGCATATCAAACGGTGGTAAGCCGTAAACAAACTGATTGGGTGTTCCTTCGGGCAATTGTTGTTGCCAACGATCTAACAAATCAGTACGCAACACTGCAAGTACCGTAATCAAACTTAATCCTAAAGCCAATGCGGTAATTTGAAAGGCCGTGACAGCAGGCGCACGAATATACGCTGCGACTCTACCTTTAGAATGACGTATTAATTTTAATACACCCCACACCACCCCATACAGCAACACACAAAACGCAATAATCGCGCCAATCACCCATGCACTGAGCACTACACTTTCGGTCAAGACCACACAAAATACGATCAGACTTAGCGTTCCTGTCAGCAGCATCCACCACCAAGCGCGCATGTTTTTGTCTTGTTGGCGAATCACCCGGATCGGTGCGGTATTCAGTAATTGCAATAAATTAGGCAGTACAAAACCCAACAACACTACAGCACTGGTGAGCATGGCAATTGGCAATGGCCCAAGCAACATTTCTATGGCTGAAAATTGAATGTCCAAATGCGGAATCAGTTGCAGCATGATTTGCAACAAAGCATAGCCCAAGATCACGCCCAAAATACTGCCAATGCCCATAGCGATAATTAAGACCAAAGCCAGCAACGCCAAATAAGCGGCTAAAATTTGACGTTTACTCGCACCAATACAACGTAATAAGGCGATATGATCCTGATTTTGTTGCACATAACGCTGACTGGTCAAACCAATCGCAATCCCGCACAATAAAATGGTCAGGATGTTAGCCAACTGTAAAAAGGTATCTAAATTGGCAATTGGGCGCATTAAGCGCGTATTGCCTTCACTGGCATTGCGTAGTCTTAAACTGCTTTGTTCTTCAAAGTTTTGTTCAGGGTTGGCTGTTTGCTGTGCCTGTGTAGGCTGCTGTGTATGCGTTTTAAAATACTGCTCAAAATTTTGCGTATCTTTGGCGCTGCCTGCCAACAACAAACGGTAATCTATACGGCTACCCACTTGAATGGCGTGGGTACGTGCTACATCAGCCTGTGAAATTATCACTGTCGGCGAAAAACCTGAAAAACCGAGTTCCTGATTAGAATCGTGTTCGATTTTGGCAGTCACGGTAAATGCTGCATCGGCAATATTCACCGTTTCACCCAGTTTAACGTGAAGTAAATCCATAGCACGTTGGCTCAGCCAAATTTCGCCAGACTGAATCTTGTCCGCTGCAGGACTGACCCGCAACGCACCGCGTAGCGGAAAATTTTGCTCAATCGCTTTGACATTCACCATCACAAATTGCGCTTGAGTATGTGCCATCGAACTAAATACAGTCACATTCGACTGTTGTAATTGATGTGCAGTCGCCTGATCCTGCCAGTCTTGTTCAATCGGTTCATTGTCACTCAGTACTAAATCACCCGCCAGCATTTCTGCCGCTTGCAACGCCACTGCATTTTGAATTTGCTCATTACTAAACTTTAAGGCTGTAGTCGCGCTAATCGCCAAAGTCAGCGCAATAATCAATAAGTAGACACCACTGCTTTTAAAACTCTGCTTTAACAGTGGATGAAATAATGCGTTCATTTCATCCTCCTGTTATGGCAGCAGTTGGCTTAGCTGCAAATTGCTCAACCAATTGTCCATCAATTAAGGCGTAATGGCGCTGACATTGTGCTGCTAGTTTCGGGTCATGCGTGACCAACACCAAGGTTGTGCCCAACTCGCGGTTCAACTCAAATAGCAACTGCTCAATTTCAGTTGCAGTTTCACCATCCAAATTTCCTGTCGGTTCATCGGCAAAAATAATTTTAGGTTCACGAATTAAAGCGCGTGCAATGGCGACACGTTGTTGCTCGCCTCCCGAAAGCACTTTCGGCGTTTGCTGTGCCTGACGCTCTAAACCCACACGTTTCAGCAAATTCAGCGCTTTTTGTTCTGCTGCTGCATATTTAAATTTTTCCTGCAAACGTAGGGGCAACATCACATTTTCTAGCGCAGTTAAATGCGGCAACAACTGAAAAGACTGAAACACAAAACCAATATGCTTTAAACGAACTTCTGCACGTTGTTCTTCATTTAATTCTGCAATTGACTCACCACAAACCAGTAATTTTCCACTGCTGGCTTGATCTAAAGTTGCCAAAATACCCAATAAGGTCGATTTTCCCGAACCCGAACGACCTGTAATGGCGACTTGTTCACCTGCTTGAATATCGAGGTTTAAATTCTCAAAAATGGTCAATTGTTTTTGTGCAAGTTGTATCTTTTGTGTCAAATTTTGGGCAGAAATAATCGTTTGTGGCATGATATTAGATTCTTTAGTGTTTTGAGTCATATGTTTCCCATTATGCAAAATCGCAATCTAACTAATCGTGTCTTCCCGCGTGTGTTGCTGCTTGGACTATGTTTCAGCCCATTCGTGGTATCTGCAAAAACCATTATGATTGTAGGTGACAGCTTGAGTGCAGGTTACGGCATACAACCACAACAAGGTTGGGTTCTCTTATTGCAAAAACGTTTAGAACAACAGTATCCGAAAGAGCATAAAGTGGTCAATGCAAGTGTCAGTGGCGAAACCACCAGTGGTGCTTTGGCTCGTCTGCCTAAATTGCTACAGACCCATCGTCCAGACGTTGTAGTCATTGAGTTAGGCGGGAATGATGGCTTGCGTGGACAACCACCACAAATGATTCAAAAAAATTTAGCGAACCTGATTCAGCACAGCCAAAAAGCCAAAGCGAAAGTGGTGATTTTTGGGATGAAAATGCCACCCAATTACGGCTCGGCGTATAGCAAAGCATTTGAAAATAACTATAAAGTGGTGAGTCAGCAATATAAAGTCAAATTGTTGCCGTTTTTTTTGGAGGGTGTGGCAGGCAATAAGCAATTGATGCAAAAAGATTTAATTCACCCAAATGCCAAAGCTCAGCCTATTTTATTGAATAATGCTTATCCATATATCAAAGGCGCTTTATAAAGCGCCTTTGAGGAGAATTTACTTAATGTGCGGTTCAGATTAAAAGTCAAAAAAAACCACTTCACCTGTTTCTAACGAATATTCTGCACCAACTACTTTCAACTGACCTTGTTCAATCAGGTTTTCTAAAACCGCTGAACCATGACGCAATTGATTTACCGATGCAAACACATTGGAACGCACCGCATGCTTAGACAATTTCGCCAAATCATTTTTCAGTTCAGTCTGCATTAAGGTCTCAACTGAAGGTCGAACACGGTTCACAATCGACATTAAATTTGCCGATGGCGGGCAGTCTGGGCACATTAGAGTATCAATTGTGGCTTGAATTGCACCACAGTGACTGTGTCCTAAGACAACAACCACAGCACAGTCATAACGCTCTGCCGCAAATTCAACACTGCCCACTTGTGATGGCGCAACCACGTTGCCCGCAACACGAATTACAAAAAGATCACCCAGTCCTTGGTCAAATACCATTTCTGCAGGGACACGTGAATCTGAACATCCTAAAATAATGGCAAATGGATTTTGGTCTTCTGCCATTTCTGCACGTTGTTGGTGCGACAATTGCTTCGGATGTTTGGTATCACCAGAAACAAAACGTTGGTTTCCTTGTTTAAGACGTTCTAAAGCTTCTTGAGCTGTTAGCATTCTTGATTTACCACCGATCTTTGAAGTTGCAATATTCTAAAGCCAGTCTTTATGAATGTCACTTGCAAAAAAATATACAGCCGCGCTTTTCTTTATTCATTTTTGTTATAAATTTTTTCACTTTTTATAGAGATATGTCACATTTTCTACCAATTTCAAAGCTTTGGTCAAAAAGCAATGGATGACTTTCAATTTTAATCGCATACAATAGACAGATTACAGATGTGCAATTAGATCTAAGAGCTAATGCCGATCATTATTGGAGCCTGTTTTTGGTTCGTCAGGGGAAGACGTTTTGATGATGAAATGTATTCGATCACGTTATCTACATACGATTTTTTTGGCTTTAGGACTAAGTACATCTTGCCTTGTGCAAAGTGCTGCGCCTAATCAATATACTTTCACAAAAAACAATAATATTAATAGCAACAACGCGACTGAACTTAAATTATTACAACATCACTTTCAGCAACAGCGCAAAGAGGCAGGACTCACCTCTAAAAGCATTCGAGTTGGAGATGTCGTCTGGAGCTATAATGAAGGTGGCTCGCAAAGTAAACCCACAATTTTATTGATTCATGGTTTGGCAGGCACACGTGATAATTGGAACCGTGTCGCAGAATTTTTAACACCACATTATCATGTGATTATTCCAGATTTACCCAATAGCGGTGACACCAAAACACCAAGCAATTTTGATAATTCAGTACCGAATGTAACTTCACAACTGCGTCAGTTTATTGAAGCAATTGACTGTGAAGAAAACTTACATGTGGCAGGACATTCTTTAGGCGGCCCAATTGCAACACTGTATGCCTCGCAATATCCTTTTGATACACAAAGTTTATTTCTACTCAACAGTGCAGGAATATATAAACTCGCCAATACGCCTTACACCAAAAACCCATTATATTTAAATGACTTAATTGTGAGCAAACATGGTGATTTAGCCAACATTGCTAAACAAATCATGCAAAACCCGCCTGCTATCACCTCACAAATTCAACATGCGCAAGAAGAAGCCCTAATTTCACGCTCGGAACAAACCCGTAAAGCAATTGAGCAAATTGTCAAACTCAACCGCATTTATACTCCTGACTCATTTGCGCGTTTAGCAGGGTCAATTGAAGCACCAACCCTGATTTTGTGGGGTAAACAAGATCGTATTATAAATGTTGAAGTGGCGAATGAGTTACAGTCTTTACTCAAACGCGCCGAAAAACCCGTGATTCTCAATAATGTTGGACACATGCCTTTATTGGAAGCCGAAAAACAAGTCGCACAATATTATTTGCCATTTCTGTCTAAAACACAGAACCTAAAAAATCCCCTTGCTGATAAACTGATTCCTCTAAATTAATTATTATATAAAACCTTTATGCAGAAACATCCCATCATTGAGCAACTGATTGACGCTCAGCTTGATTTTTTAGATCAAGAATTTAACCAAAGTGAAACGGTACAAACTGAGTTTGTGCAGTTTTATCAATGGTTTCGCAAACAAACTTTACAAGATCTATGGACATCGGAAGCCATTCATCAACTGATTCAACAACAAATTTTAAATACGCCTGCCAGTTCTTTTTTTGTGGAACAAATTGCTGAGCATATTCGTTTTGCACTGGTACACCCTGTTAATGACAGCAGTAAAATTGCCGACGTGATACCTGTGCTAACCATCGACAAAATTGCACAATATGTTGCAAGTAAAAGTGGACATCGTCAGCGTTTGATTAAAACCGTGGTGAATAATCCTGCCTTTGCCGCCATGATTACCCAACTCATTCAACATTCCATTCAAGATTATATGGATAATTCGGTGATCGCCAAAAGCGTGCCTGGTGTATCACGCTTTATGAAAATGGGTAAATCGGTTTTGGAAAGTGTCACTGATACCAATTTAGACCAAGCCATTCAGCATTATTTGCAAAAAAATGTGCAGAAGCTGACTCAAATGAGCGAATCGGTGCTTAATCAACATTTTGATGATGAAAAGCTGTATCACTTCCAAGCTAATTTATGGCACAGAATTAAAGACTTACCGCTTTCTGTTTTAAAAAATTATATTGAAGTGCAAGACCTATCTCAAACTGTCAATTTAGGACATGAAATTTGGGATCACTTGCGTCAAAGTGAGTATTTGAAACAGCAAGTGCATGATGGGGTGCATGCGTGGTATGTACGCAATCAAGCGCGCCCTTTTGATTTGCTATTACACGACTTAAATATTGATGAAGCTCTAGTCCAGCAACAATTACAACAATTATTAAATCCCGTCATTCAGAAAATGATTGCTGAAGGCTATTTAAAACAACGTGCACGTTATTATTTAGAGAAATTTTATTATTCTGAAGCAGCACAACAAATTTTAAATTTACAAACAAATAATTAGAGTCTACTGGCGATTTCAGATAAAAAATAACCTCCTAAAAATTTAGGAGGTTATTTTTAGCCAGATTAAAACTTATTTAAAATAAGCACCTTCAGATTGGCTGTGGTCAGTCTGATCCACCACACGCATTAATTCAGGTACGTGTTGTTTCAAGGTCGTTTCTACACCTTGCTTTAAAGTCACATCAATCGCTGAACAGCCCTGACAACCGCCACCAAATTTCAATACTGCAGTTAAGCCATGTTCTTCATCTTCCACCACTTCAACCAAAGCACAGTTACCGCCATGCCCTGCTAAACCTGGGTTAATTTCAGACTGTAAAACATAAGTAATGCGTTCTTCTAACGAAGCATCTGGACCTACACGTGGCACTTTTGAGTTAGGTGCACGGAAAGTCAATTGACCACCAAAACGGTCTTTGTTGTAGTCAATTACGGCATCCAATAAATACGGAATTGACGGCGTATCAATAAACGCAGGAAAGTCTGGATATTCCTGTTTGTAGTCTGTAGGTACAACTTCATCGGGCGCACTATAAGCCATGCAACATTCAGCACGCGGTGTACCAGGATTTTCCACAAAAACACGCACACCAATACCTGGTGTATTTTGCTTTGCCAATAAATCCTTCAAATACTCTTGAGCAGTTGGCGTAATCAATAAGTTTGGAATTTCATCTACAACTGCTGTGCTGCTGTTCTCAGTCGACATAACAATAATTTCCTCAAGCTGAAGTGGCTATTTTAACTTAAGATGCGGGGCAATAAAAAAAAATCAACCAAAATTGTCGGATTTATTCCTAAAGTTCGACTCTAACTCAGTTTTGATGCATTATTAACGCAGAATTCAAGTAAAAGAATAGGCGTTTATGCTCGATTTACCTTTTAATCATACCGTGACCATTATCATTATTACTGTCATCGTGTCTATGTTGGCATTTTCTAAACAAGAATTAATGAATCGTCTGATTTTTTGGCCGCCTGCTATGCAACGTGGTCAATATGACCGCTTCATTACCCATGGTTTTGTGCATGCCGATGGTGCGCATTTGCTGTTCAATATGATTACCCTGTTTTTCTTTGGCAGCATTATTGAAAGTTTTTATCGCCAATACGTCTATGATTTAGGCTTTGTTTTATTCTATTTGGGTGGTTTAATCGCCGCGATTATTCCAAGTTATTTAAAGCATAAAAATGACCATCGTTGGGCCAGCTTAGGCGCATCTGGTGCTGTATCTGCGGTGTTGTTTGCCTATATTTTGTTTGAGCCGTGGAAGTTGATTTTCGTGTTCTTTATTCCAGTGCCTGCCATTTTTTTTGCAATACTGTATGTAGCGTATAGCATTTGGTCGGGTAAACGCGGCAATTCCAATATTAATCACAGTGCGCATTTATGGGGCGCGGCCTATGGTGTGATTGTGACTATTTTAATTGAACCACGCATCTTGCCTCACTTCCTGAATAAACTGGCGCAACTGCCGTTTTAACTTTTGAAACTATAACGACTCGGTACATCTACCACTGAGTCGTTGCTACTTTAAAGAATTTTCAAATCCGTCAATAGACTGCTTTCATAAATCCGCTTAACACCATCATTTATTGCCTCTCATCTTCAGCCTCTATCATTGGGAAAAACGACTTTCAATCGTCATTTTATGAACTGCTGATAAGTATTTTTGATTGATGAAAGCATCTGAATGATCCAATACAGCATAAAGCACACAACAAATAACATGCAGTTACTCGACAAGCACTTATACTAAGAATATAAAGACTAAAACTATCAAGCAATCAGGAGTCAGCCATGAAAAAGTTTGCACTTCTAAGCGCCCTGTTACTCAGTCTAGGATTAAGCGCCTGTGCCGTACATACCCCTGAAGGCAGTGTGGTGATTGATCCTGACCGCACGATCTACCCGAAAGGCTATTATCCACACCAACATCCGCATGGTGATGGTGATTTTTGTCCTCCAGGTCAGGCGAAAAAAGGACGTTGTTAAGCTGTTGGTCTGAGTGAATTAAACATTGTTGATACAGCATCAGACTCATTTATGATTCGAACCTAGGCATTTAAACACTAACCTTTAAATCTCAACAACATTTCATTCACATTAAAAACCTTTACACTTCGTGAAGGTTTTTTTATTCAAATTTCACTCAATTTTGGTAGTTTTTGCTACCCCATATCGCAACTTGGCATAGATAATGTATACATCTGTATATTAATTTCAATTTAGTTTGCGAGTTTTTGCATGTCCACTTCTTACGATGGCTTACAGTTCCCAATTCATCCAAAAAAACATAAACCCAGCACCTCAAACACGGGCAAACAGATTATTGCCGAAGCCTTAGCCACAGTCGATCATCAAAGCTCCGTTGATGCTTTGGCAGAAAAAAACTGGCGTAAGCACTATCCAAAACATTTTAAAGCCCTTGTGATCAACGGTATTCGTAAACAAGCTAACGCCATTCAAATTGCAGAAGATGGGTTAAGAAAAGCGCATCAAAGTTTTGAGTTTTATCGTCATGAGCAAAAATATGTGCTGAAAGATGTCATGCTCTTGCCTACTGAAACTTTACATACCTTTAAATTACAAGGCAGCAGCCAAACAGCACCCGAATGGTATGTACCGTATCGTGGGAAAAAGTTACAAGGTCAAGCTCTGCTAGATCAAATTGCAATTTGGCTCGCAGCTGGCATTATTGAACCCAGTCATGCCGAAGCGTTAAATGCAGCAGTAGCGCATCCCGAATGGTTTGATTTGTCTGACCGTAATATGGTGCTATTTGGTGCAGCATCAGAAGCAGGTCCACTCACATGGCTAGCCAAATGGAAAGCCAATATTATTGCAGTCGATTTACCAAACAGCCGTGTGTGGAATAAAATTCTAAACACTGTGCAACAAGGCAATGCTACCTTATACGCACCAAGTACAACACAACTCACGGCAGATACTCCATTTGACGTTTTAACAGAACAATTGGGTGCAAATCTGCTCACGCAAACCCCAGAAATTGCACAATGGTTAGCCCAAAAATCTGAAACGCTAGATTTAGCAGCCATTGCTTATTTGGATGGTGAAAAACACGTGCGTGTTGCGATGGCGATGGATGCCATTATGCAATATGTTAGCGAACATAAAGCTGACAGCAGCCTTATGTTTATGTGTACCCCAACCGATGTTTATGCTGTTCCTGAAGAAGTGATTAGTGCATCAGCAGAGAAATTTCAGCAGCGTTCGCAAGGGCAAAAGCTACTCACCAAAAGTATTGAAACCCTTTCACGCAGCCATTTTTTTCAAAAAAATCTGCACCATTTGATTGCTTCAGACAATGGTCAACATTATGGTATTGCCGACTGTTTGGTAGTGGAACAAGGACCAAACTATGCTTTGGCAAAACGCATCCAGCAATGGCGTGCAATTTTAGCCCGTCATCAAGGACAGCATGTCAGCATCAATATTGCACCTTCGACCACCACACACTCTGTGACCAAAAATCCATTACTCAAAGCAGCATTTAGTGGCGCAAGTTTGTTTGATGTTGAAGCATTTAGCCCTGAAACCACCAATGCGATTATGGCGGCAYTGTGGATTCATGACTTACGCAATCCAAACTCGGCAGCCAATCCTGAAGTGAAACTTGAGCATCCGCTCGAATTGATGATGGAAGGTGCGAACCATGGTGGATTGTGGCGCGTGGCGTATTTGGCACGAACGGCCCTACCTTTCGCTGCGCTCTATGGCTTTGCTGCAGATAAATTACCGCTGGACAAAGTCATCCAAAAATTTAAAAAGTAATGTAAACCGCTAATCTATCTATTCAAAAGCTTGCCTGCAAATATTTCTCTAGACTGATCTGCAGGTATAAAAAAAGCGCTGTATCATCACAGCGCTTTTTTCAAACACTCAAAAAAGTTGAGAATGGATTAGAACACTTTTAAGAACAACCAGAACAAGCTACCCGATAAACAAATTGTTGCAGGTAGTGTGAAAATCCATGCAGAAAGAATCGTGCGAACCATCTGGAAATTCAGACCTGATTTATTTGCCACCATCGTACCTGCCACCGCACTGTTCAGTACGTGTGTAGTTGAAACTGGCATCCCCAAACCATCTGCAGCAGCAATAGTTGACATGGCCACAAGCTCGGCAGACATACCTTGACCATAAGTCATGTGCTGCTTACCAATACGTTCGCCAACGGTCACCACAATACGTTTCCAGCCAACCATCGTACCCAAGCCTAGAGCTAAGGCAACGGCAACTTTGACCCAAGTTGGAATGTATTGTAAGAACGAATCTAAATGGCTACGGTAGCTTTTAACCACTTTTTTCTGTTCTTCCGACATTTCAGGCAAGGCATTGGCTTTGTCTAAACGCTTGAACGAAGTCGTGCTTAAATACATATCGTTACGCATTTCTGCCACTTCAGCTTCAGGTACGTCTTTTAAGTTGCCATATTGCCCCACACGCTCACCCAAATGGTCGGTTAAACTTGCCAAAGCAGGTACGACTTCAGGAGTAATTTCTTTCGTCTGAATATAACTAGTAATAATCTGACGCGCTTTCTCATCTGGCATATCGGCATATTGTGGATAAATCACATCAGCCGTTTGCGTTGAAAGCTGCTGGAACGATTGAATGTGGTTTTGGCCTAATTCTTTGTTTAAAGAATACGCCAACGGCACAATCCCGATCAAAATCAACATGATTAAACCCATGCCTTTTTGACCATCATTTGAACCGTGCGCAAAGCTTACCCCAGTACAGGTAAAAATGAGAATGGCACGAATCAGGGGTGGTGGAGGTTTATTACCTTCAGGTGGCTGGAATAACTCCATTTGTTTCTTGAAGATTTTTTTCACCAAGAGGAACAAAATCGCAGCAAAGGCAAAACCAATTAATGGCGAGAACAATAAAGCCTTACCAACTTTCATGACTTGTTCCATGTCTACGCCACTAGCGCCTGCACCTGAGTTAAGCAAGTAGTTCATAATCCCCACACCTAAAATCGAACCGATTAAAGTGTGTGAACTTGAAGCAGGAATACCGAAGAACCACGTTCCCAAGTTCCAGACAATTGCGGCTATCAACATGGCAAACACCATGGCAAAACCTGCACCTGAACCAACATTCATAATCAGTTCGACTGGAAGCAAAGCAATAATACCGTAGGCAACTGCACCACTGGCGACCATCACCCCAAGGAAGTTACAGAAACCCGCCCACATTACTGCCACAGGTGCAGACAAAGCATTGGTATAAATGACCGTTGCCACAGCGTTGGCTGTGTCGTGGAAACCATTCACAAATTCAAAGCCTAAGGCAATGAATAAAGCGGTCGCCAATAAAATCACCGAGTACATGCTTAACGCAGGTACGTGGGATAAGTCCGCAGACAATTGGAAACCAATATAAATAAGGGTAGAAACGATGATCGTTAAAAACACCGGCATAAAAAATTTCGGTGTAGGCACATGAACATTGGTCGATTTAGTAATCGACTTGTGCGCTGAATCTACAGGAGTTGGTTTAGAATTCATGCAAGCAGAAAAGAGGATTTAAAATCCCCTTATTGTTCAATTAAATTGTGACAATTATATGACAAAGAGCTGCTATATAAAGCAACTTTCATACTTTATTTTCACACTTTAAGCTGTGTTTTAGGTGCATAAAAATAAAATAAATATTTAAATTTAAACACTTAGAATAAATAAACCTACTTTCCTTATGCCATTCTCTCAAATTTAGATTTATTACACGGTTGTCATATTTGTCTAAAAGTTCAGACAAATTTCAAGTTGAGCCAATTTTGCCTGAGCAATATGACAAAGCGATGACGCATCAAAGAAAATTAAAATTAGAATACGTATCATCACTGCTTTTATTTGGGATCAAAACCTACAGTACACTCCCCCTCCAAATTCTAAAAATACCGCTTTATGCACTATTTTTACGACTTACACTCGCTCTGGTCGCTTCAAGTGCACGAAAGCCTTGCGAACTCTGCTAAAATACCGCTCATTTCGGATTCAGTCATAAAGGGTTTTTTATGTCCACGCTTACCACCCTGAAAGCGCTTCTTGCCCAAAGAATTTTAATTATCGATGGTGCTATGGGTACTATGATTCAACGCCATCAATTGGAAGAAGCCGATTATCGTGGTGAACGTTTTGCAGATTGGGCACATGACCTCAAAGGCAACAACGATTTATTGGTACTGACTCAACCGCAAATTATTCAGGGCATTCACGAAGCCTATTTAGATGCGGGCGCAGACATTATCGAAACCAATAGCTTTAACGGCACGCGCGTTTCCATGTCTGACTATCACATGGAAGATTTGGTTCCAGAAATTAACCGTGAAGCAGCCCGTTTAGCCAAAGCAGCCTGTGAAAAATATTCAACACCAGACAAACCACGTTTTGTGGCAGGKGTACTTGGGCCTACATCACGTACTTGTTCAATTTCACCCAATGTAAACGACCCTGCATTTCGTAACATTACATTTGATGCACTCAAAGAAAACTATATTGAAGCTGCGCATGCCTTAATTGAAGGGGGTGCAGATATCCTGCTCATTGAAACTGTATTTGACACCTTAAACTGTAAAGCCGCGATTTTTGCAGTAAAAGAAGTGTTTAAACAGCTCGGGCGTGAATTGCCGTTAATGATTTCAGGTACCATTACCGATGCTTCGGGACGTACATTAACGGGACAAACTGCAGAAGCGTTCTGGAACTCGGTACGTCATGGCGATTTACTTTCTATTGGTTTTAACTGTGCCTTGGGTGCAGATGCCATGCGTCCACACGTCAAAACCGTTTCAGACGTTGCCGATGTATTTGTTTCTGCGCACCCGAACGCAGGCTTACCCAACGCATTTGGTGGCTATGACGAAACGCCTGAAGAAACTGCAGCTTTCCTCAAAGAATTTGCTGAAAGTGGCTTGATCAATATTACAGGCGGTTGCTGTGGTACAACACCTGATCATATTCGCGCGATTTACAATGCAGTAAAAGACATTCCACCACGTAAAATTCCAAACATTAAACCTGCTTGCCGTTTAAGTGGTTTAGAACCATTTAACATTTATGATGATTCTTTATTTGTAAACGTGGGCGAACGTACCAACGTTACAGGTTCTAAAAAATTTCTGCGTTTAATTCGTGAAGAAAACTTTGCCGAAGCCTTAGATGTTGCGCGTCAACAGGTAGAAAGCGGTGCTCAAATCATCGACATCAACATGGATGAAGGCATGCTCGATTCAGAAGGTGCAATGGTGCACTTTTTGAACTTGGTAGCCTCTGAGCCAGATATTTCTCGCGTACCCATCATGATTGACTCCTCAAAATGGGAAATCATTGAAGCAGGCTTGAAATGTGTACAAGGTAAAGCCATTGTCAACTCTATTTCCTTAAAAGAAGGTTATGACGAGTTTGTCGAAAAAGCCCGCCTCTGCCGCCAATACGGCGCAGCAGTTATTGTTATGGCCTTTGACGAAGTCGGACAAGCCGACACTGCAGCACGTAAACGTGAAATTTGTAAACGCTCTTATGATGTCTTAGTCAATGATGTTGGCTTCCCTGCCGAAGACATTATTTTTGACCCGAACGTGTTTGCAGTTGCGACAGGTATTGAAGAACATAACAATTACGCCGTCGATTTTATTGAAGCTACGGGCTGGATTAAACAAAACCTGCCACATGCCATGATTTCTGGCGGTATTTCTAACGTGTCGTTCTCCTTCCGTGGTAATGAGCCTGTGCGTGAAGCGATTCATGCCGTGTTCCTGTACTATGCGATTAAACAAGGCCTGACCATGGGCATTGTGAACGCCGGTCAGCTAGCCATTTATGATGACATCCCGAAAGAACTAAAAGATGCGGTTGAAGCAGTTATTCTGAATCAAAACCAAGGCGAAAGCGGTCAGGATGCCACAGAAAAACTACTCGAAGTAGCAGAAAAATACCGTGGTCAGTCAGGTGCACAAAAAGCCGAAGAAAACTTGGAATGGCGTAACGAATCTGTTGAAAAGCGTCTTGAATACGCTTTAGTGAAAGGCATTACCACCTTTATTAATGAAGACACCGAAGAAGCACGCTTAAAAGCCAAACGGCCATTAGATGTGATTGAAGGTCCGTTAATGGATGGCATGAACGTGGTCGGTGATTTGTTTGGTGCAGGTAAAATGTTCCTGCCACAAGTGGTGAAATCTGCGCGTGTAATGAAACAAGCCGTTGCATGGCTCAACCCGTACATCGAAGCTGAAAAAACCGAAGGACAGTCTAAAGGTAAAGTCTTGATGGCTACGGTGAAAGGCGATGTACACGACATTGGTAAAAACATTGTTGGCGTGGTCTTGGGCTGTAATGGTTATGATATTGTCGATTTAGGCGTGATGGTACCTGCAGAGAAAATCTTGCAAACGGCTATTGATGAAAAAGTCGATATTATTGGTTTGTCTGGCTTAATTACCCCATCATTAGACGAAATGGTTTTTGTTGCCAAAGAAATGCAGCGTAAAGGCTTTCACATTCCATTGTTGATTGGTGGCGCAACCACATCTAAAGCACATACTGCGGTTAAAATTGATCCACAGTTCTCAAACGATGCCGTCATTTACGTTGCCGACGCTTCGCGTGCCGTTGGTGTTGCGACAACCTTACTCTCTCCTGAAATGAAACCTGCTTTTGTTGCAGAGCACCGTGCGGAATACGCTAAAATTCGTGAACGTATTGCCAATAAACAGCCTAAAGCCGCGAAATTGTCGTATGCGGAAGCCATCGACAATGGTTTGAAAATTGATTGGGACAACTATACGCCTGCAGTACCAAACTTAATTGGGACTCAAGTGCTGACTAATTATCCGCTTGAAACCTTGTTGCCATACTTTGATTGGACACCGTTCTTTATTTCTTGGAGTTTGGCGGGCAAATTCCCAAAAATTCTGGAAGATGAAGTGGTGGGCGAAGCTGCAACCGACTTATATAACCAAGCGCAAGCCATGCTCAAAGATATTATTGCAAATAATCGCTTTGATGCACGTGCAGTCTTTGGGATTTACCCTGCCAACCGTTCTGCGGCAGATTCAGTACAAGTATATGATGCGACACGTAATCAAGTAACACATACTTTCCATCATATTCGCCAACAGTCAGACAAAGTAACAGGCAAACCAAACTTGTCTTTGGCAGACTTTGTCGCAACTGCAGAGCAAGGGCAAGATTACTTGGGCGGCTTTACCGTGTCGATTTTTGGTGCGGAGGAAATGGCCAATGAGTTTAAAGCCAAAGGGGATGATTATTCTGCCATTTTGGTGCAATCTTTGGGTGACCGTTTTGCAGAAGCGTTTGCAGAGCATTTGCATGAGCGTATTCGTAAAGAATTCTGGGGCTATCAACCGAATGAGCAACTGAGCAATGAAGAGCTAATTAAAGAGAAATATGTGGGGATTCGTCCTGCACCAGGCTACCCTGCTTGCCCTGAACACTCTGAAAAAGCAACACTGTTTAACTGGTTAGGTTCAACTGAAAAGATTGGCACACAGCTGACCAGCAGCTTTGCGATGTGGCCGCCTTCATCTGTGAGCGGCTTCTACTATGCCAACCCTGCTTCTGAGTACTTTAACGCGGGTAAAATCTCGTTAGATCAGCTTGAAGATTACGCACAGCGTAAAGGCTGGAGTTTAGATGAAGCGAAACGTTGGTTAGCTCCAAACTTGGATGATTCGATTAATTAATTGCTTTATGCCGCATGGGTAGTTCATCGGCCCATGCGCTATATATAATGTCATTGCAAAAGCCAGTGAATTGTAAAATTCACTGGTTTTTTGTTAAAACGAAGATTTAGAATTGCATTAATATCATGTACAAAAATCTGCTTCAAAGGAATGGGAAGCGATTGCTGTACCGCATCAACAACAATTAATTGACGATACTAGGAATTAAAATGGAAATCCATATATATTTTAACATAAGCATTAAAATTCAAATATTTATTGATTATTTTTAAATTTTTGTAAATTTAAATATATTTTAATCAATCTTGATTACAGTTTCTTAGTTCCTTCTAACTTTTATCTTTACAAAAATAACTTAAATGAAAATATCTAAAATTATCTAACTTTATCTTTTTTATATCCAGAAATGATTTCTTTATAACTTCTATGATACTTATCACTAGATAACCACTTTGATAGGAGAAATAGAATGTCTAGAACACCTAACGATGATCGCTCTGATAGTATGAATCCTAATAATGATGCGGTAATCCTCCCATAAATAACCGAAGTTAAAAGTAGAGGTTAAGCAGCCATTAGAGGTGGCTTTCCTTTGTTAGCTAGATGTGGTCTTTCATGGTTGTAATGCCACAACCAGTTTGTTGCATAATCTTGTACTTCATCCAAAGTATCAAATAAATGCTTGCTCAGCCAACTATAACGTATGGTCCGATTATAGCGTTCAATATACGCATTCTGCTGTGGCTTACCCGGTTGAATATATTCAATACGAATACCGTGCTCAGTAGCCCAGCGCACAAATTCGTGACTGATAAATTCGGGACCATTATCGCATCGGATCACTAACGGTTTTTCTATCCACTCCAGCAATTGATTCAACGTACGAATAACCCTGATTGTGGGCAATGAGAACCCTGCTTCAATGGCTAGGCCTTCGCGGCGGTAATCATCAATCACATTCAATAATCGAAACTTGCGACCATCGGAAAGCTGATCATGCATAAAATCTAATGACCAAACCTGATTTTCTCGGATTGGTTCTTTCAATGGTTCAGGCGCATGCCGTTTTAGTCTTCTTCTCGGTTTAATACGCAGATTCAGTGCCAACTCACAGTAAATGCGGTAAACCCGCTTGTGATTCCAGCAGCAACTCTCA
>NZ_MKQS01000023.1 GCF_001758345.1 Acinetobacter towneri | reverse complement strand
AAAACAGTATCATCAATACTGACTATAAGTTTATTATTATCAATATGTTGAATTGCTTCTTGATATAGGTCGTGAGGTGTGTAGTCTTCACGCTCTAGAAAGCGATTTACACTATCATGCGAGATATTATAAGTCTCGGCAAGTTGTGTGCAGCTAATAGAGTTCGGTTCTGTCATGAGAAAGCCCATATAAATGGGTAGAGTACAAGTTGCTGTAGAAGCATTTTTAATTCGTCTGATCACAGATACTTTATAAAGTATTTTAATACTTTTTTGAATCCGTCAATGCGTAAGTCCTAATTTCTTTTTCTTGATCATAAAAGGTTCAGGATTCAGGACTACATCTGGCATTTTTTCTGGTTGATCATATTCTTGCCACTTCAGTGCGCGGCAGTCGATATATTCACAATAGCCGCCTTCACCTTGTTGTTGATCACCATTTATAGCCAACTGATATTGAAAACTTCCGACATAACCTGCCGCAGCCCCAAATTTAAAATCACCACGACTCTGCGCTTGTAGATGAACTGAGGTGCCATCTTCATCTTGATAGTGCCATTCAAACTCGCGTGGTAAATACATGCACTGACCTGTTGGCGTTTTTATTTTTGGATAAACCCGTTGAATATTAAATTGTACTTGCCCATCAAATACCCGAGTTTGCTCGGTGTTCGCATCTCGCAGATAGATTCGAGATTGCAAAATTCGATTCAGCACATCACGGCTTTGTAGCAATATCATTTGTTGCTGATGATTCAGATTAATCACCTGATAGCAAAAAAATGCCACAGCGAAATAAGGAAACTGGATGGAGCGGGCAAACTCAAAACTGCCTAATTGCTCAATCTGAAAATGCTGATCTTTATAGCGCACACTTCCCTGACACTGACACAACAATGACCAATGTTCTGCCAAATTCATTCGCAATTTGGTGAAATATGAAATTGTAGAGCTTGTGGTGATCTTTAAATCGAAGCTAAGTTCGCTATCTTCACGTTGCATATAAAATTGCGGAAAATGTCCTGTAATGCGTTCTTTATTGGCAAACTGAAAATACTGTGCGGTAAATACGCAATCGTGTTGTATTGAATAATGATTGGACTGTCCCACCATGTGGGGACTACTACTACAAAGAATACTGGCCGTATCTAAAGCTGAAGTTGTAATCACATTTTCAGGGCGCAGCATTGCAGTATTTAGACTGCCCAATAAGCCGATAAAGTTGAGATAATGTAAAGGTGCAGGCAAGTTAGGAAGAATTAAGCCCTGATAGATAAACTTATAATGATGTTTCGGGGCGTGATAAGGCAGTTTGGCGGTTGCCGCAGGAGTTTGATTGAGTTGTTTGGAACGATCGAGAAAATCTTGAAACAGCTGCATATCAAACTCCTTGTGAGTTGATGCTTTTATGAAAGCTTAATTAACTCACTGCATTTTTTCTTGCCATAAAAGTGGTCACGAAACCTGAAAGCGCATAAATAATTGAAATCACTAAAATTCCTACAGGGATATTGTACGTCATGGCTGCAAGGATAAATACTGCGATTGGCAATACAAAAAACGGCACACGCTTACGGTCAAAGGTTTTAAATGAATAATATTTAATATTGGAAATCATCAACAATCCTACTGCAATAATAATCACAGCATTGAGGATTTGTAGTCCAGTTTCACGAATATCATACAGTTCAGGAAAGTCCCGACCTACCCAAACCAAAGACACGATAATCAGTGCTGCCAAAGGACTTGCCACACCAATAAAGTAGCGTTTATCGACCACACCAATTTGCACATTAAAACGCGCCAAACGGAATGCGGCACAAGCCGTATACACAAAGCAGGCTGCCAAGCCGATACGACCTAAATCGTGCAAACTCCAGCTATACATCATAATCGCAGGTGCAACGCCAAAAGCAAGCATATCGGATAATGAATCAAACTGTTCGCCAAATGGACTTTGAGCACCAATGGCACGTGCCACACGACCATCTAAGCCATCAAACAATGCTGCTAGAAATATGGCATAGATGGCTTGGCTAAATTCGCCATTCATACTCGCAATAATGGAGTAAAAACCCGACAACAAGGCTGCCGTGGTAATCAGGTTTGGCCACAGATAGATACCACGACGTTTCACCTTTTGCCCTTCACGGGTATGTTCTTCTTCCACCACTTCAAATGTAATTCCGTCATGCTCAAGATCACGGGAACTATATTCTCCTTCGGGCTTTGATGTGTTTGTCATTATTTTGTGTCCTAACTGTAACCTGAACGTCTATTTAAATTTTTATTCGCCAACTAACCAACGCACTGCAGCATGTCCACCGTGTTCTTGCATACGCAAGTGTGGGAACAACCATTGCAAGGCTTCATCTGCATCTTCAGAGAATTTCCATGGTGGATTAATTACCAATAAACCACAACCGTTTAAACCCACAGGAGTATCATCAGGCCATACACAAATTTCACAAATAAGTTGACGGCGAATCCCTGTTTTAAACATTTTCTTTTCAAAACGTTCAATCATGGCGCGGTCTTTAATTGGATACCACACAGCAAATACGCCTGTTGGCCATTTTTTATGTGCAGCAGCCAATAATTCTACCAACTGTGGGAAATCTTTACGTTCTAATTCATACGGTGGATCAATCATCACCAAGCCGCGTTTTTCTTTCGGTGGAATGACGCCCAATAAACCTTCGTAAGCATCACGCTCATGTAGACCTGCGCGCTTGTCACGAATGTTATGACGTAATTGCTGGAATACATCGCGCTGCATTTCAAAAATAGTCGCTTTATCGATGTCACGCATGCCTTGTAAAGCAAACCACGGCGAACCCGGATAAGCACCTTGCCCATCCACTTCACGCATTGCTTCAACCAGTTTTAAATACTGCTGTACACCTTGTGGTGCCTGACGTTTGATTGAATCATCTAGTTTCACTAAACGATGAATACCATTTAAAAATTCACCCGATTTTTGTGCAGGTGCTAAAGATAAGTCATATTTACCCGCACCGCCATGTGTATCGACATAGCGATAAGGTTTATCTTTGGCATTTAAACGTGTCAAAATTTGCAGCAATAAAACATGCTTCATGACATCGGCAAAGTTGCCCGCATGGAAATGGTGACGATAATTCATGTTTGGTTCATTCCTAAAATCAACCGACATTTTAGCATGAAAAAAAGTTTCATTCAGGAGCTTGTATTCCTCTAAAATAACCAACTCTCAATTTCATCTTTTTCTGAGTATTTTATATGGACGCTACACTTCTCCCAAAGTCCTGGAATGTTGATCGAATTCTTGAAGATTTGGATCAACATGGTTTTGCAATAATTGATGATGCTTATTCACCCGAATATCAACAACAATTGCTGCTAGAGTGTAGTCAAAATTTAGATCAATTTCGTGAAGCAGCCATTCAAAATGGTGTGGTCAGCAAAATTCGCAGTGATCATATTTTATGGATTCACGAAGATTTAAGCATTGCACAACAACATACCCAAACCCTTTTGGCTTTGGCCGAACAATTCAATCAAGCATTTTATTTAGGGATTCGTGAGGTCGAAGCACATTTTGCCAGCTATCAAGCAGGTTCTTTTTATGCTTTGCACCGAGATAATCCACAACAAAAAAATGATCGGGTGATTTCTGCTGTCTATTATTTACATCCTGAGTGGCAGACAGATTGGGGAGGACAACTACGCTTACAAGACAAACATGGAGCATGGCAGATTATAGAACCACGCCCAAATCGGATTGCGATTTTCCAAAGTGATTTATTACATGAGGTTTTGCCTGCGACACAGCAACGTCTTTCCATTACCGCATGGCTACGCAGCCGCAACCAACTTTGGTAAAGATAGACCGCATTTTTCAGACTATTGGCTTTAAAACTGTAAGTTTGCCCCGATGTAGAACAAATATTGCTATCAGGAACTCACCCATGCGCAACTCGACTCAACATCTTATTCAACGTATTGGGGAAACCGACCAACTTTTTTTACAAGGCAATACGCCTGAATTGGCATTAGAACGTGCCGATTTACGCTTACAATTGGTGAGTTTGAGCGAGTTACGCCAAGAACAAATTTATTTTTTACAAGAAGCCATTGTACTGTTAGAACAAGGTCGGGTTGAATTTGAAGAAATGCCGGTGACGTTATATATCAATTTGTCTTTGCATTTAGCCAAAGCCTATATGATGTATTTTGAACTGACCCGTGATGCGAAATACGCCTTAATTACTCAACAAATTTTAAAAGCCATGACCCATTATGCACATGGGGATATTTTCTTTTTCTTAGCTTATGCGAGCGCCAGTAAAAATGAAAGCGCACTGTGTCGCCACTGGTTAGGTAAATACAGTAAAACTGCCGAATTTGATTTGGAACTTTTACAAATTCACCCTGCATTTAATGCCTATCAAACTGAAGTCTGGTTTAAACAAATTCTTAAAAGCAGAATGCATTAAAAAAACGCCTCGTTCTGAGGCGTTTTTAATGAAAACATATTAAAGATGATAATGACTTGAACCTAAACAGCTTGTAAACGATAAGCATCTAAATGCAATTGTTGATTGAGTTCATCAATCCAAATGGCCCAATCATCGTCTTGTACCAAATGACTGATTAAAAATTCACGTTGTGATTTATTCCAAAACGGCGCTTCATGTAAATTAATATGTGCAGGTAATTGATGCGTACGTACATACAGTTCAATGGCTGCAGGGCTGCTGGCTAAACCGAGTTGGCTGAATAACATGGCTAATGATGGAGTATTTTGCATGAGCACCTTGCCCCCTTTTATTAGTTTCATTGTAATTCCTTATTCAACCAACTTATAACACTTTGTATAAAAAACCCAGCCTTTCGACTGGGTTTGTTGTATCTTTTTGTGAGCACGCAGTTTACTGGCGCTTTTTTGATGAAATTTTTTGATTTCACTTAAGTACTTTTTTTAACTTACATACAGATTAAACACTCGGATGTTGATCGCTATGTAATTGCTCATTTAAAGTTTCAATCACAATGGCCCAATCATCATCTTGTTTCCAGTGACTTAGCAAAAATTGGCGTTGCCCTTCCGTCCAAAACTCAGCACAATGTAATTTCGTTTCTGCAGGTAATTGATGGTCACGAATAAATTGATCAATTGCTGCTTGGTCTGCATCTAGACCCAATTGTTCAAATAACAGTTCTAAAGTCGGTTGTTGGTCAAACATGCCATCCTCCTTTGGTTCGCCTTGTGTTTTACATGACCTTAACCTGCTATGAGGCACAATTCAGCAGTAGCCGAGTTGCAGCATGTTATTTTTTGTACAACTATACACTCAAATCTAAATACGTACTTTCTTTAACTTCCTCCATCACTACATAGCTATGTGAGGATGCCGAGGCAGGTAGTTTTTTTAAAATATTGCCTAGCAACTTACGATAGGTACTCATTTCCTTTAAACGCGCTTTGACTAGATAATCAAAGTCCCCAGAAATCAAATGACATTCTAAAACTTCAGGAATATCTGCCAAATCTCGTGCAACTTGCTCAAACACATCGCCTGATTTTGCAGAAAGCTTAATTTCTAAAAACACCAATAAGCGTTTATCTAGTAATTCTGGGCTTAAACGGGCGTGGTAACCCATAATAATCCCATCACGTTCCAAGCGTTTTACCCGCTCTGAGCAAGGCGTGGTCGACAAATTGACCATCGCTGCCAACTCACTAATTGCGATTCTGCCCTGCTTTTGCAATATATCTAAAATCATCCGATCTATACGGTCTAATTTACGCATCTAAAATCCCTGTTATTTTATAGTTTCTGCGAATTATCCTACGAATTCACTAGAATTTTACCCTAAAAATAGCAAATTTCACTATTGAACCAAAAATATACTAGTTAAATAAACTAGGGATAGCGTTAGGACAAGCACATGCGTGTAATTGTTTTAGGTAGTGGCGTCATTGGAGTGACCAGTGCTTATTATTTAGCAAAACAAGGGGCTGAGGTCACAGTATTAGACCGTCAGGCCGGCCCTGCAGAAGAAACCAGTTTTGGTAATGCAGGACAAATTTCACCAGGTTACTCTACACCGTGGGCTGCACCGGGTATTCCATTTAAAGCTGTGAAATGGATGTTTCAGCATCATGCGCCTTTGGCGGTTCAGCTTGATGGCAGCATGTGGCAATTGCAGTGGATGTTACAAATGCTGAAAAATTGTAGCGCCAATCAATACGCAATTAATAAAGAGCGCATGCTTCGTGTTGCAGAATATAGCCGTGATTGTTTACGCAGCTTGCGTCAAGAAACAGGTATCCACTACGAAAACCGTGCCAAAGGTACCCTGCAAATTTTCCGTAAAGAAGTACAACTTGAAGCTGTGCAACGTGATATTCAAGTCCTACAAGAAACTGGCGTAGACTTTAAATTGCTCGATGCTGCAGGTTTGACACAGGTTGAACCCGCCTTAGCCAATGCTCAAGACAAATTAGTCGGCGGCTTACATTTACCCAATGATGAAACGGGTGATTGTTATTTATTTAGCAAAGCTTTAGCTCAACATGCCAAGAACTTAGGGGTTAATTTTCAATTTAATCAAAAAGTTGAACGACTCATTGTAGAAGGCAATGCTATTAAAGGTGTGTTGGTCAATGGTCAGGTACTGACAGCAGACCGCTATGTACTGGCATTTGGCAGTTATTCACGTGATTTTTTAAAGCCTTTGCATCTCGATTTACCCGTTTATCCAGTAAAAGGATATTCACTCACTATTCCAATTATTCAGCCAGACTTAGCACCTCAATCTACCGTTTTGGATGAAACCTATAAAATTGCGATCACACGTTTTGATCAACGTATTCGCGTGGGCGGCATGGCTGAATTGAGTGGCTTTAATTTGGGCTTAAATTTAGACCGACGAGCAACTTTGGAAATGGTGACGCATGATTTATTTCCAGGTGGAGATCTGCAACAAGCTTCTTTCTGGACAGGATTACGCCCAATGACACCAGACAGCACACCAATTATTGGTGCAACACAGTATCCAAATTTATTTATTAACACAGGACACGGCACTTTAGGTTGGACTATGGCGTGTGGTTCAGGAAAGTTGATCAGTGATTTGGTGATGGGACGCAGTACAGAAATTAGCACTGAAGGTTTATCTCTGCAGCGTTATCACACCACCTTAGCAGCTTAGTTTATAAACATACAGCGAACGGATTAAACGCAAAGTCAATTTGTTCAAGGAAGAACTTTATGTCACGACCAATACGGGCATGGATTCATTTAGATGCCTTAAGTCATAACTTAGCGATTGCTCGATGTCATGCAAAAAAATCAAAAGTGTATGCCGTGGTTAAAGCCAATGCTTATGGACACGGTATTGAACGGGTCTACCCTGCTTTACAACAAGCAGATGGTTTTGCCTTGCTTGATCTCGCTGAAGGAAAACGCTTACGAACTTTGGGTTGGCAAGGCGATATTTTATTATTGGAAGGCATTTTTTCTGTACAAGACTTACAGGATTGTCACGACTTTAATTTTAGTTTTACCGTACACAACACCCTACAAATTGAATGGTTACAGCAATTTCAGTCTAGCCATCCCACAGCGCGATTTCATATTTTTGTCAAAATGAATGCAGGCATGAATCGGTTGGGTTTTGCACCTGAAGACTATGCTCAGGCTTGGAAGCGCTTGCTTGAATTAGAGATTGTAGCGAGTCTGACACACATGATGCATTTTTCAGATGCAGATGGTGAACGTTTTGGTATCTCGGGAATTCAGCAACAATATTCGCAATTCCAACACATCATTCAAGCATTTCCTGCAGCGGTGACCGTCAGTAACAGTGCAGCAATTTTACGTCACAGCCATGAGCTCCACTCTGACATTGTCCGTGGCGGCATCATGCTTTATGGCAGCTCTCCTGACTATCCAAAGCATTGTAGTCAAAGCTGGCAATTACAACCTGCCATGAGTTTGCGTACAGAAATTATCTCCATACAGACTTTGGTGGCAGGTCAAAGTGTCGGCTATGGTTCCAACTTTGTAGCGGAACACCCTATGCGCATCGGTATTGCTGCTTGCGGATATGCCGATGGCTATCAGCGCACTTCTCCAACAGGCACACCTGTGTTGGTCAATGATTGTAAAACACGTCTGATTGGTCGGGTGAGCATGGATATGTTGGCCGTCGATCTCACCCATGTGACCGATGCCGATATTGGTGCCGAAGTGGTGTTATGGGGCAAATCTGCTGCAGGTACTTTGCTAAGTATTGATGAAGTTGCGCATGCCTCAGGCACAGTCGGTTATGAGTTAATGTGTGCCGTCACACCGCGCGTGCCTTTTTCTATTGCAGCCACATAAGAAATGTTTTCCATATTTTAATTATACGTTTGACCCAGTTGCATTTATGCACTCCCTCTCCACAAGGAAATAGTGATGCCCAATTCTATCCAACATTTACACAGCAATGATTTTATGAGTGCTGTGACTGTATTTAATCATGTGGTTTATCTTTCAGGACAAGTTCCAAGCAATCCTGAAGCCGACATAGACGCTCAGACACGAAACGTGTTCAATACCATTGAACAACTTTTAGCTCAGGCCAATAGTGATAAATCACACTTGCTTTCTGCACAGCTCTTTTTAAAAGATCTTGCCGATTTTCCAGTGGTCAATGCCTTATGGGCAGAGTGGTTGATAGACTGTCCTAAACCTGCACGTGCAACCATTCAAGCAGAATTGGTCAATCCAAACTGGCGTATTGAAATTGCAGTTACCGCAACACAGTTATAAACCGTAGCATTTAAAATCTTCCTCATATTTAAAGGAATTGCGCTAAATAGGATTTTCAGCTTGCTTAAGCGAACTCAGTACGCCAATGGCTACCGTTAAAAAACTCAATAAGGACATTGAAATGACACAAACTTCGCAAAATTCTTTGCAGTCTCCTCCGGATCAACTGCAGCGCAAATTGTCCAACCGACACTTACAGTTAATTGCCATTGGTGGCGCGATTGGTACAGGGCTGTTTATGGGCTCAGGCAAAACCATCTCACTGGCAGGACCTTCTATTCTGTTTATTTACATGATTATTGGTCTAATGTTTTTCTTCTTAATGCGCGCTTTAGGTGAAATTTTATTATCCAATCTGCATTACAAATCTTTTATTGATATGGCGCATGACTTAATTGGTCCAGGAGCTGCCTATTATATTGGCTGGTCGTATTGGCTTGGTTGGGKTTTGGTGGGTATTGCAGACTTAGCAGCCATCATTAATTATCTCAACTTTTGGCTACCCGCCGGGGTTAGCTTTACCCCCACAGGACAAGCCTTAATTAGTGTGGGATGTGTTTTATTTGTACTCGGACTCAACTTACTCACAGTTAAACTCTTTGGTGAAATTGAGTTTTGGTTTGCCCTGATTAAAATTTTAGCCATTTTGGGTTTAATTTTTATTGGTGGTTTTATGGTGCTCAACCACTTTCAATCCCCTGATGGTACGGCGTCAAGCTTCAGCAATATTTGGGCACATGGCGGCATGTTTCCACAAGGCGGCAATGGCTTTTTAGCAGGTTTCCAAATTGCCTTATTTGCTTTTGTCGGGGTTGAACTTTTAGGCACAATGGCTGCAGAAACCAAAGACCCTGAAAAAAATCTACCTAAAGCGGTAAATGCGATTCCAACTCGCATTATTCTGTTTTACGTCCTGTCTTTATTGGTGGTTATGTCTGTAACGCCTTGGAACCAAATTCCTGCCGATCAAAGTCCTTTTGTTTCCTTATTTCTACATGCAGGAATTCCAACCTCTGCGATTATCATGAATTTAGTAGTACTGTCTTCAGTGATGTCATCGATGAACAGTGGTGTGTTTTCTACCAGTCGCATGTTATTTGGTCTAGCCAGAACCAAGCAGGCGCCRCAGGCTTTGGCACGCTTATCCAAACGCGCTGTTCCTGCACAAGGACTGATTTTTTCATGCTTCTTTATTATGGCGGGTGCAGGTTTACAATATTTTGTACCCAATACCATTGAAGCATTCACTTTGGCCAGCTCTCTGTGTGTGATTTTATTTATTAGTATTTGGGGACTAATTATGGTGTGCTATTTGCGCTATCGTAAATTACAACCAGAATTGCATGAACGCTCAACCTTTAAAATGCCAGGTGGTGTGTGGATGAGCTATGTTGTACTTGTCTTCTTGTTTTTCGCCTTAATTATTTTAAGCTTAGAACCAGATACTCTTAAAGCACTTATCGTCAGCCCATTGTGGGTGATCCTTCTTACCATCACCTACCGATTATTGTATTTACCAAGAGTCAGAAAAAGTGCAGCTTTAGAACGAGCTTAAACCGCTACTTGCTAAAAACTGAAAAACCCATCCAATTCAGGATGGGTTTTCTATGTGGTGAAAGTCATTCAAATTAATCCTTCAAATCAATATTGAATATCTACAACATTCAATTTCCAAAACCTTGTTTAGGCTAAAAAAAACCCTCAATGCACACAGACTGGTTTTTTTCTACGCAAATTTAAAGTTAGCAACTGGTCAATTTTGCGGGCTGTAGCGTTTAACGTGAAAATAAGAATGGATGCAATTTCACACCGACGTTATTTAATAAATACTCCTGCTAGAAGTAAAAACCAAAAGAAGCGTAATCCAACATCATCCCTAAACCACCCATCAAAACTTACAATGCTTGATTTAGATCCACAATTTGAAATGCGCCAATGGTACCGACAACAATGAAGATAAAAGCCCCAAAACGAAACATCCGATCTTTGGGCACTTGCAACAATAACGGATATAACAGAGAGAAGATTTGAAAAAGGAAACGCGCGTATTCCACCCAATTCACATTATCATGTAGGTCTATCAACCTATTTTATATCTCGCCATCAGTTTTTATATCTGATAAACCATACAAACTAAAATGATGATAAGCATTTAATTTCAAAAAAATAAAGTGTAAAAAAATGCCAGTCAACGTTTAGTTTGACTGGCATCACTTCCAAAGAAGTTTTAACTTAATCTAGCAGATTAAATTATTTAATCATGTCAGCAATTGCTGCACGTTCTTCTTCAAGTTCGTTTAACGTGAAGTTGATACGCTCGCGGCTAAACTCGTCAATTTCAAGACCTTGAACGATTTTGTATTCGCCATTTTCGCAAGTTACAGGGAAACCGAACATTACGCCTTCAGGGATACCGTAAGAACCATCAGAAGGAATACCCATCGTTACCCATTCGCCGTTTGTTCCAAGCGCCCAGTCACGCATGTGGTCAATTGCAGCGTTTGCAGCAGATGCGGCAGAAGATAAACCACGTGCTTCGATGATCGCAGCGCCACGCTTACCAACTGTAGGAAGGAATACGTCTTTATTCCATTCAGCATCGTTGATTTTGTCTTTTAAGCTTTCGCCATTTGCAGTTGCAAAACGGTAGTCAGCATACATTGTTGGAGAGTGGTTACCCCAAACTGTCATTGTTTTGATGTCAGAAACAGCAACGCCAGCTTTTTGAGCAAGTTGAGTTAACGCACGGTTGTGGTCAAGACGTAACATTGCTGTGAAGTTTTTCGCTGGAAGATCTGGAGCAGATTTCATTGCGATATAAGCATTCGTGTTCGCTGGGTTACCAACAACTAGAACTTTAACGTCACGGCTAGCAACTTCGTTAAGTGCTTGACCTTGACCAATAAAGATTTCGCCGTTTACTTTAAGAAGGTCAGCACGTTCCATACCAGGACCACGTGGACGAGAACCAACCAATAACGCGTAGTCAGCATCTTTAAATGCAACCTTAGGATCATCAGTACCGATCATGCCAGCCAATAATGGGAAAGCACAGTCGTCAAGTTCCATCATTACGCCTTTAAGCGCAGCTTGAGCTTTCTCAAAAGGAACTTCTAATAATTGAAGGATAACTGGTTGGTCTTTACCCAACATTTCACCGCTAGCGATACGGAATAATAGGCTGTAACCAATTTGACCAGCAGCGCCAGTAACGGCAACGCGAACAGGTTGCTTCATGTAATTATCTCCAATTGAGAGGATAGTCAATGCGATTAAATAGCTGTTCTATCTAATCTTAATAATCATAAACGCGAAAGATTGTACTCCAATCATTCATCAGATGCATGCAAAAGCACATCAAATTCCACAAAAGTCTGATAGAAAATATGAATAAAATTTCTCAAAAATCTTAAAAGTCAAAAAATACAGGCACCTAATATGCTAGTAAGAACCTTTAATAACAAACTGATTCGGGCAATTGGATTCAACCGCCGCACTACACTGCTTGTAGCGCCCTGCAGTGTTATAACAAATTTTGATTTCAGTTAAATAACTTTTGCCTTGATGGTTAGAGCACTGAAAATGCACGCTTTTAAATGACATACCTGAATTGGACTTGAGAAACAAACTTCGCAGTTGTGACAATTGCACGCTCTGCGTGTCTTGCCCTGTCAATACCGAAGGCACGTTAATCCGATCAGCATTGTTAATGATCATCCGGAAATATTGGCTGGCATTCATGGGCACACAGCCACCAATGGCTTGCCACAATTGTACCCGTGCAGCTTCATCAGGCATGACCCGCGCCACCACTTTGGCTTGCAAAGGCGGCAACTTCGCCGATGACTGAGTACTGCACTCACGCGCAGCAACTTCAGGATATAAGCCTTCAATATTCAGTGAATAGCCTTCTAAACATTTACGCTTTTTGCTTTTACTCGAATCGATTAAACACACGGCGGGCGTCATTTGCACAGACATCACATAGCCTTGCACGGGGGCAGAAAATGCATTTTGCGTACACAAAACCAAAGCTGCACCACACAAACCGAGCAGTGTCACTTGAATTGGCTGTAAAACTGTACTCATCCACACTTTCAATGCTTCAGCCCCCTTACGATTTTATGCGTCCAATATTCTACACATCTAACGACCGACACGATCATCAAGCTGTATCACTTATAAATTTTCTCTAATCTAAGGTGTATTTCGCGGTGGAATATGTTGCATACGACTACTTATCGATTGTCCACCTTGCCCCAACAACACACCATAATGTGTGGCATTGGTCATGACATGCTTGACATAGTCACGTGTTTCTAACAATGGAATACTCTCGGTATATTGGTCTGCAGCAATCGCTTGAAACTCGGGCTGCCAACGGCGCGCGCGGTTCGGCCCTGCGTTATATCCCGCTGTGGCGAGCACTGGACTATTGCTTAACTGCCTCTGAATGGTCGACAAATAAAATGTGCCATAACGAATATTGGTATTCATATCACTTAGCGCGGCAGGATTATAAGTTTCACCCATTTGTCGTGCAACTAAACGTGCCGTATCGGGCATGATTTGCATTAGCCCACCTGCGCCGACATGCGAACGCGCAGTAGTATTAAAACGGCTTTCCTGACGCATCAGTCCATAAGCCCAAGCGGGGTCGATACCTGCATTTTGACTGTGGCTCACCACATAATTACGGTGCGGCATGGCATATCGATAACTATAGTTGTGCTTATTTACAGTGCGATCTGCTGCATAAATAGCACGATCATACCAACCCATATCGGTCGCACGCTTAGCCGCTGCTAAAATCAAACCATCATCCTGTCTTAAATACGCCTGACGTACCGCCCAGTTCCATTCACGGTTGACATAATTGGCAGGTGCATTAATTTCACGCAAAGCAAAGGCACGGTTAAAGTGAATATCCTGATTCAAACGTTGTAAGTCATTGGTACTTGGTTGCGTATTMGCAGGAATCGTGTTGTAGGTTTGCCCAAGACGATCTTTCGCCAACAAGTTGTGATAATCATCACCCTGCGCCAGTTTTTTATAAATATTTTGTGCACTACGTTTCGACGCTGCATCATTGCGTTGTTCTGAAGCACGTGCCAACCAATATTGCCAACGATCTTCCTGTTTTTGAGTCACGCTCATGCTGTCTACAGCACGAATCACACTTTCCCATGCACCAAAACGAATCGCCTGACGGGCATAAATTTCTGCTTCTTCGGGACTAAAAGGTAAGCCATAACTGGCATCTAAGGCATTTAACACTTCACGGTTAAAATTGTTCTTCATGACTGTAGTGCCGCCAATATATCCCACAGCACGATATAAGGCTTTTTGTACCGCTTCTGGCGTACCTTCTACAATGCGTTTTAGTGAAGAAAGTGCCGAGTTTAAATCGCTATCGGCTAAACGTCCGATCGCATAAATAAGATAAGCATGGTCTTCATTGCTTGCTTTAGGCGCAGACCACAAATAATTCAGTGGATTGGCTTGAATACTGTTCAATTGTGCCAAACTTATATTCATACCTAAACTTTGCGCAGTCGCTAAAGCGAGTCCTGACTGCCCTGCACGCAATTGTGCCCATAAGCGTTGCTGTTTATCTTGCTGAGTCATTAACGGACTCGACAGCATCATGCGTCCCAAACCTGTACAAGATTCAGGTTGTGTACTGGTGTTCAGCCACACATCCTTAAACTCTGCGACCACCAAAGGATCACCCGAACGGGTACGGACTTGTGCTATGGCACAGCTTTCGGCTTGATCGGCATTACTCACATAGGCAAGCACAGGTTGGGGACTGCTAAAATCGGCCTGCTTCACTTTTTCTTCGATGTAATCTGCTGCGAGTTTTTCCGCCATCGCCGATTGTGGATGGCGCTGTGCAAACTGCACAATGGCACTGGCAGGTTGCATACCTAAATTGGTGTTCAACGCCCAGTATTCAGGATAGTAACCCAAGACATCATTTTGCATGGCATGCTGATACTGCTGCAATAAATCGACATCACCTGAATTAGCTGCGCGCAGTGCATCATTAAACTGTTCATTTGCGGCATGCGTACCTGTCATTACGGCAAGCGAGACCAGACTTAATACAAGCTTTTTCGTTAATTTATTATTTTGTTTCATCATTTGCAGCATTCGCTTGCCTTCAGTCATTTACTTTTGCCTCGAGGTTCGCATCCAATCATTTAACTTAGTTTAATTACTCTAGAACCCCAGTTGTGTTCTGTTATGTAACCTTCTGATTAGACGATATTAATCTTGAAATCAAACTGCCAACAATTTTACTCCACATTTCAAGTATGTGATGCATGGATTAAAGTCTGTCAGTTTATCTTGAATTCCTGCTAAAATACGCCCCTTTGTTTTATCTATTCCGTTTATTTTTTTAAACGAACACGTGAATTATCTCTTAGGAGCCTACATGACGGTTCAAACCTTCATCCCGAATGGTGCCCAAGCTGCCTCAGAAAACACTGTTACCCAGCCACAGCACACCCCAGCCGACGGTTCAGTTAAAAAACTGTATATCGAAACGCAAGGGTGTCAGATGAATGAGTATGACAGTCACCGTATGGCAGACCTTTTGGGTGACTCGCACGGTTATGTGTTGACCAGCAACCCTGCCGATGCCGATATTTTGCTCATGAACACCTGTTCAATTCGTGAAAAAGCCCAAGAAAAAGTATTTTCTGAATTAGGCCGCTGGCGCAAGCTTAAAGAAAAAAATCCCGATTTGGTCATTGGTGTAGGCGGTTGTGTGGCTTCTCAGGAAGGTGATAACATCCAAAAACGTGCGCCGTATGTGGATATGATTTTTGGTCCACAAACCTTGCACCGTTTGCCACAAATGCTTGATCAGCACCACGATCAGATTGAAAAACCAAAAAAAGAAAAAATCAAACTGGTGGATATTTCTTTCCCAGACATCGAAAAATTCGACTTTTTACCTGAACCTCGTGTAGAAGGGTTTAAAGCCTTTGTGTCGATTATGGAAGGCTGTTCAAAATACTGTTCTTTCTGCGTAGTTCCCTACACACGCGGTGAAGAAGTGTCACGTCCTTTAGATGACGTCTTGGCTGAAATTGCGACTTTGGCTGAAAAAGGTGTACGTGAAATTAGCTTGCTCGGTCAAAACGTGAATGGCTACCGTGGTGAAACTTTTGACGGCAAAATTTGTACTTTCGCTGACTTACTGCGTTTGGTTGCCGAAGTACCTGGTATTGGGCGAATTCGCTACACCACATCACACCCGCTAGAATTTAATGATGATTTGATTCAATGCTACCGTGATTTACCGCAAATGGTGTCGCATTTACACTTGCCTGTGCAAAGTGGCTCGAATGATGTATTACAAGCCATGAAACGTAACCACACTATTGATGTGTATATCGACAAGATTGCCAAATTACGTAAAGTACGCCCAGACATGCACTTATCTAGCGACTTTATTATTGGCTTCCCAGGTGAAACTGATCAAAACTTTGAAGAAACTTATCAGTTTATTCAAGATATGGATTTTGACCATTCCTATAGTTTTATCTACTCAAAACGTCCGGGAACACCTGCATCTGAACTTGAAGACACCACACCTGAAGATGTTAAAAAAGAGCGTTTAGCCAAAGTTCAGCAATGGATCAAACAATCCAGTATTGATAAGACCGATGCAATGCTCGGAACAGTACAACGTGTCCTGATTGAAAATGTTTCCGACAAAGACCCGAACATTTTAGTGGGCACAGCCGACAATACACGTTTAGTAACATTTATTGGTGACCCTGCTTGGGTCGGACGCTTTGCGGAGATTGAGATTACCGAGATTAAAACTTTGAATTTAGTTTACGGTGAACTCTTGAATCTTGAGCCTGACGTGGCGTAATGTAAGAGCTAAAGTCCAATAACAGATTAAGGAATTCTCTTGACTGCAGCGATTCGACGTACAGTAACTTTTCCTGGCATTTCAATGGAACGTCTAAAAAGCATGCTCGGTGCTTATAACGGACATTTGAAACAAATCGAACAACGTCTAGACGTGCAAATTTCCCATCGTGGTGACGCCTTTTTTATAGATGGGGAAATTGATGCAGTTGAGCGAGCCGAAACGCTCTTGCAACGCCTGCATGAAGAAGCGGAAAGCTCTGCACAAATTAGTGCAGATACGCTCCACATGATGATTCAGGGCAGTCAAACTGACCGTGAATTACAATCGGATGATGGGCAAGAGCATACTGGACTAGATGCTGTTTGGTTGCAAACCCGCAAAGGGCGTATTAACCCACGCGGTGCCAACCAAAAGCGTTATGTGCAGCGTATTTTGCAAAGCGATATTTCCTTTGGTATTGGCCCTGCAGGTACGGGTAAAACCTATTTAGCCGTTGCTGCTGCCGTAGATATGCTGGAACGCAATGAAATCCAACGGATTCTATTGGTGCGTCCTGCGGTTGAAGCGGGTGAAAAACTGGGCTTTTTACCAGGTGATTTAACTCAGAAAATTGACCCTTATCTGCGCCCACTATACGATGCCTTGTATGAAATGTTGGGTTTTGAAAAAGTCGCCAAACTCATTGAACGTCAAGTGATTGAAGTTGCACCACTGGCATATATGCGTGGTCGCACCCTCAACCACTCTTTTGTGATTTTGGATGAAGCGCAAAACACCACCCCTGAACAAATGAAAATGTTCCTGACACGTTTGGGCTTCGGTTCACGTGCAGTCATTACAGGTGACGTGACTCAGGTCGATTTACCACGTGGTCAGCAATCTGGCTTATCACATGCTTTGCGGGTACTGGAAAATGTGCATGAAATTCACATTACCCGTTTCCACTCTCGCGATGTGGTACGTCACCAGTTGGTGCAAAAAATTGTTGAAGCCTATGAAGGCTGGGACAGTGAGCAACAGCGATTAAGTGCCGAAGCACGTGCAGAACGTAAAGCGCGTCAAGAAGCATTAATTGCGGAAAATGACGCCGCAGCAGATGCACAGCATTAATTGCTATGTGTTCTGCAACGAAACTGAAGAATTAAGGATTCATTTTGAAATTAAGTTTGAGCCTGCAACAGGACATTCAAGCGCCTGAGCTAGTGTTAAAACGTGCCTATTTGAAAAAAGTAGTCGAAACCACTTTAAGACATTTAGACACCCAAAGTGATTGTGAAATTGGAATTGCTTGTGTCGATCATGCCGAAAGTCACAAGCTCAATTTGGAATATCGCAAAAAAGACAAATCTACCAACGTCTTGTCTTTTCCAAGTGATTTACCCGATGAAATGGCACAAGTTTTACCGAGTTTCCCTATTGGTGATTTGGTGATTTGTATTCCTGTGGTTTTGCAGGAAGCTGCAGAACAAGCTAAAACACCATTGGCGCATTTCACTCACATGTTGGTACATGGCACGTTGCACCTTATGGGCTATGATCATGAAACCTCAGATGCAGATGCCGAAGAAATGGAAGCTTTGGAAATAGAGATTCTTGCCAAGTTGGGTTTGGATAATCCATACGTGGAAAGAGATTGAATTTGAAGTTCTAGAAAACTATAAAAATAGCGGGCTAAGGCTCGCTTTTTTGTTTAAAACCGCGCTCTCTCTGACTCTATCCCAAAGAGAAGGAGAACATTTATTGGAATCTTATGATTGTTGAAACTAGAAGGATATGGCTGCGTACAAGAAAAGATCTTGTTTTTCTTACTTTATCAAGTCATTCCTGAAATTCTCAGTAGAAAAAAACATAAGCAAGAATCTATGATGGTTAGACACTACACGAAATCCTCTCTCCTTTTGGGAAAGAGTTAGAGAGAAAGAAAACTAGCGCACTTCAAATTCAGCTTCGGCAGGGTCAAAACGCCACGTTCGCACAATCCGCAATTCCGAAATATCTTTCATTTTCGCATCAAATGCACCAAAAGGTGCAGCTTTGCGTACCGAAGCTTTGGCTGCTTCATCTAACATGGCATGACCTGAACTTTCAATTAAACGAATGGCACGAATCCCACCATTGCTGTTTAAAACTACCATTAAACGCACCTCACCCGCTAAATTCTGTGCTTTGGCCTGTTCGGGGTAATAGCGGTTGCCATAAAACTCGACTTTTTGACGGAATTTTTCCATATAGCCCGCAGTGTTATCTTGCTTGGCCTGAATTCCATCAATGGTTTTAATTTTTTGCTGACGGCTAAAGTTTTGTTGGCGTTGTAAATATTGCGCTTCAATACTGGCAACCATGGCCGCCTTAGCTTGAAATTGACTATTCAACTCCTGCATGGCTTTTTTGCGCTGATTTTCTGCCGCCTGTTTCTGCCAACTGAGCGTGGTCATCAACACTTTTTCTTTAAAGTTTAATTCACGCTGTTGCTGCATACGCTCTAAACTTTCTAATTCCTGCTCCCCTGCACTTTGTTCGGTCATGGGCGCAGGCATGTCACTCGAGATGCGATGTTGTTCACGGAATGTACCTGAACCTTGCTGGTCGGCTTGAGCTAAGAAATCTGCATCTTCAACTTTTGCATCGCTCATGCGTACCGATACCGCAATTTCCTTGACCGCAGCATCGCTTTGTTGTGGTGCAGCAAACTGCACTGCCAAAATTAATGCGTGCAGTACAGCAGCCACCAGCAACGCTGCAGCAAAAATAGGATCTTTCCACCAATTTTGCGCAGAAGGCATCAATTGAATTTTTTTTAGCATCACATTAATCCGACAAAAAGTCTGATTCCCCAAGCCGCCAAATGCGGTATAAACTAAAGAGCATTATAACTTTGCTCAGTTTTTGCTTTATTGCAAAACTGCAAAGTTCATCAAAAACTGACTACTGAGCCTTAAATCTTAAAAATGGTGCAACTTATTTTGTTAAACTGCAAGCTTCTATTCCTGTATTTTTAATACAATTCGACAAAATATTTGTATCTGTAAAGAATAAATGACCGACTTGGACAGCCGTATGCAAACCCTGATCACCAATATCTCTCAACGTATCCGTCAAGTGTACCAAAAAGCTGAAGGATTTATTGAGGATGAACGTGAATTTCCATTATCTCAGGTCTTTTTAAATGCGACTTTTCAGCGCTTTGTGACCGATAATGTGAAAATGTTGCAAGATCTGCATGCAGACTTACACGACGATTGGTTACGTCTTTACGCAACCCTAGATTATAACGGTTTGAATATTACTCTATCTGTCGATTTAAAATTGGTGCTGATGGAATTGAATAAAGATACTCAGCTCATCGTGTTTGAACAAATTAGTGACACGCAGGTCATTGAGGCGAGTTATCCAAGCTTTTTACATAAAATCGCGGTTAAGTGTGCTTTATTTTACTATCAAAAAATACGCAATGATGACCCTTTGGGCATGATTTTGGAAAAACTCAAAGTTATTAAAGTCAAAGATGATTTACTGCATTTAGACTTAAATCGCTGGTTAGGTAAAAACCGCTCTATCATTGATACACTCAGTAAAGTTCATGTGAATCATGCGGTATTACGCGAAGCGGAATTGGTCCTGACTGGCAACGTCAATTTGACCGCATTGTTCCGCAAAATGTCTGAAGAAAAACTAGATAATGTGGAAGACTCTCTTGCAGATACCCAAGTCACACCGCTGAAACAAAAATAAAGCGAGACTAAAACTTTGCAAGAGAATTCGTACAGAAAAACGACACTTACCGCATATTTCCTAATCTTCTCTTCATATTCAACACCTATAATGGCAGTAAGCAAGTAAATTGCATCTCCCTATTTACAGAGGAAATATCTCAGCAATGGCAAATCATGTATTGAAAAAAATGGGTATGGCAGCCAGTGTGTCTACAGCACTGTTCATGGCTGGTTTCTCTAGCCAAACATTTGCCATGAGTCCTTTCCAAGCCAGTTATCAATTTAACTACAATGGTAAGAACTTAGGTTCTGCAACACGAACTTTAAGCAAAACAGGTAACCAATGGAGTTATGTGTTTGCTGCTAAAGCTGGCGTAATCGCTTCTGCCACAGAAACTAGTCGTTTTAGTTTTAATGATGGCAAAATTGGCTCATCTAGCTTCAGCCGCAGCAGTAAGATTTTGGTGCATAACAATACCATGAGTATTAATTTCAATCCTTCGGCAAAAACTATTAACACCAAAAAGGACGGCGATACCCGTTCTTTTGCGTGGAAAGCGGGCGTGTTGGATGAGTTGAATGCAGAGCTGCAAATCCGTGAAGATTTAAAAAGTGGCGGTTTAAAATCGAGCTACTATATTGCCGACCATAGCGAGGTTGAATCACGTCGCTTTATTAAACAAGGTGCCGAAAAGATCAAAACCAATTACGGTACTTTTGACACGATTAAAGTGGTGCTAAAACACAACAAACCGAACCGTGATACGATTTTCTGGTTGGCACCTAAACTTGACTACTTGCCTGTAAAAGTCACCCACCAAGACAAAGACAAGTCTTATGGCTTATTGCTCACAGGCTATAAAGGTCCAACCAGCTAATTTAGAATATAGTGGCTGAGCACAGCATGGCAGCTATTCACCCTTTGGTAAATTCTTCTTGCATTTTTTCAGGTGCTTTTTAAAATACGCTTTTGCTTTAAAAAGCACCTGCCCTTGAGGATTCTCCCGTGCATGCACTAGAACAGAAAATTTTAGCCGAAGGTATCGTTCTATCCGAAGCGGTTCTAAAAGTCGATTCTTTCTTAAACCATCAAATTGACCCAGTGATGATGCAGCAAATTGGTCAAGAATTTGCGCGTTTGTTTAAAGATGCAGGCATCACCAAAATTATTACTATCGAAGCTTCTGGCATTGCGCCTGCAGTAATGGCAGGTTTAGAACTTGGCGTACCTGTCATTTTTGCACGTAAATATCAATCGTTAACCTTAAAAGATGATTTATACCGCTCTAAAGTATTTTCATTTACCAAGCAAACTGAGAGTACGATTGCCATTTCAAACAAACATATTAGCGCTAGCGACAAAGTCTTGGTAATTGATGACTTTTTGGCAAATGGTCAAGCTGCACTCGGTTTAGCAGATTTAATCCATCAAGCCAATGCACAAGTCGTGGGTATTGGGATTGTGATTGAAAAGTCATTCCAGCCGGGTCGTGAATTATTGCTTGAAAAAGGCTATCGCGTTGAATCATTGGCACGAGTAAAGTCTTTGGCAAACGGTACAGTTGAATTTGTACGCGATTAAGGTCGATGAAAACTGATGTTGGTTCATCATTTAAACCCGATGATCAAAGAGTGCTTAGGCGCTCTTTTTTTTATGCTTTTTTTAAACTTAAACAACTCATTTACATATATTTTATTTACAAAACTTTGGTGCTACGCCATGCTGCACTTGAAATAACAGTGATTCAGCAGTCTAGTTTTTCTGATTGCTGCTCTAGACAGCACTTTTTAGATCGTCTGCGTGCATTGATGCATGCGGCATGAGCATAAGGCAATTTACAGTCATGACACAAGACAATCCGTTGATGCAACACAGTATCACCTGTCCGAAATGTGGTTCAACTCAAGTTGAAAAACGCAACCATGAACAAAACTTACAAAAAATTGGTGGCGTATTATTAGGCTCTGCAGGTACGGCAGCAGGTACAGTAGGCGGCGCAGCTTCAGGAGCTTCTATTGGTGCGGCAATCGGTACTGCCGCAGGACCATTGGGCGTAATTATGGGCGGCACGATTGGCACGTTTGTCGGGGCAATTAGTGTGGGAATCACAGGCGGTTTTCTTGGGCATCGCTTTGGTAAAAAAGCAGGTGTAATTGTCGATCAGAATATTTTTCTGGATTTTCAATGCCTCAAGTGCAAACACCGCTTTAAAGAAAAAATTCAAACAGCCAAGCCACTCTAAGCAACCCAAATCAATTTCAAAAAAAGTGCTGCACATGGCAGCACTTTTTTGATTACATCTTTTTTTATTTTGCAGTACTGCTTGCAGAAGTCATCACAGGCTTTTCTGCCGCTAAATACTGTGCTTCCGCAGCTTGTTTTTCAATACGTTGTTCTTCTGGAAAGCTCAGAGTATGCACAATTTCAGTCGCTACAACACTCGACCATGAATATCCTAAACTCAATAGACTTAACCCAATCAGCACCCACTTATTCATTTTCACTTTTCCTCAATCTCTCATTTTTACAGCAGTCCGTTGTGCTCAATACATCTGTCTGCACAAAAAATGCTGCGTGAACCGTGACAGAAAACTCTGCTTTTAAAGCGGTGATTAGACCTGAAAAGAGAAAAACTCAATATCACTGCAAATGGTGATTTTAGGTGAAACGTGAACTTATTTTTAGCAGGCTCAATGCTACATAAGCCAATCAAATTCAAGTACAAAAGATAAAAGCGTAAAATGACATCCACATTTTACGCTTCATCTTGATTGAAGCAAAAGTCTCAGAACCCCTGTAATTTTTTTACCATTTCGCCTAAACGTTGTCCTTGGGCTTCACACAGTATTTTTTCATCCTGACTCAAAGCCTGATCGTGGCGTGGGCCGCTCACATGCGTAGCACCATACGGAGTGCCGCCCGTTTTCGTATTCGATAAAGCAGGATGTGCATTATGCAGTCCCATAATCATCATCCCGTGGTGAAACAATGGCGGTAACATGGTCAATAAGGTACTTTCCTGTCCCCCATGCATCGAACCCGATGAGGTGAAAACACAGGCAGGTTTATTGTGCAAGGCGCCATTCAGCCAAAGACTGGTGGTTTGATCCCAGAAATATTTCATTTCTGATGCCATATTGCCAAAGCGTGTAGGCGAACCCAAAGCCAAACCTGCACAATTTGCTAGGTCTTCTAAAGTGCAATAAATATCACCTTCGGCAGGAATACTTGGCTCGGCTTGTTGCACCACTGTAGAGATATTGGGCACAGTTCTAATTTTAACGGGCATGCCACTGGCTTCTACCCCGTTGGCAATTAAATGTGCCATTTCTTTGGTAGAACCATATTTACTAAAGTACAAAACTAGAATATATGCTTGCATCATGCTAAGAAATCAGACTAAAAAAGAAAACTATACGGTATTTTGCTGCTTTTTTGGTTAAGCTTAACCATGAAAACAGATAAAGATGATTAAAAAAGTTGAGACAGCCACTGTATGATCGTTGAATATTTAAAGAAACTGCCTTTTTATGACAAACAATGGTTTCAATTTGTCTTATTTGTGCTGCGTCGCTTTGAAGCAGATCGCTGCCGTGAACAAGCAGGCTCTTTAACCTACACCACCCTGTTTGCCGTTGTACCCATGCTCACTGTGTTTTTGGTGATCATCTCATCCATTAAGGCACTCGAACCCGCACGGCAACAATTACAACAATTGATTTACAGCAATTTTTTACCTAAAACCACCATCGCCTTTGATAAAGCCCTAAATGCCTTTACCGACAAATCCAGTAATTTAACTATCATCGGGATTTTGTTTTTATTTGTGACCACGGTGATGATGCTGACTAGTATTGAAACTGTGTTTAACCGAATATGGCGGGTGAAGGAAACCCGTGGCGGCATTGTAGGTTTTATGCGTTATTGGACCATCATTTCATTAGGCCCTATTTTACTGGGCAGTGCTTTTGTCATTTCCTCAACTTTGGCTTCTATGAATGTGCTGAGTAATAACTTTGCAGGTTATGAGCTCAATGGCGCATTTATTTTATGGCTGATTTCATTTGCACTGACCATTTTGGGTTTTTTTATTCTGTACTGGACCATTCCCAATCGCAGCGTACCTATTAAAGCCGCATTAATTGCAGGAATATTCAGTGCTGTTGTATTTGAATGTTTGAAAAACCTGTTTGGTTTTATTATGTCCAACTTCACCAGTTATGAAATTATTTATGGTGCATTTGCTGCCGTACCTATTTTCTTACTGTGGATTTTTCTGTCTTGGAATATTGTGCTTTTGGGTGTTGAAATTAGTTTTGCCCTGACGGCTTTTGAAGCCAGACGCGAGAAAAAATGCCATCCGTTGCTCATGTTAATGGACTTGCTGGAATTGTTTTATAAAAAGCAAATGCGCGGAGAAAGTGTCTCTGAAGCTGAAGCACTGCATGTATTGGGACATAACGAAATTGGCCGCTGGCCGTCTTATGTGCGAATGCTAGAACAACAAAACTTGATTAAACGTACAGAAAATGATGAATTTGTGTTGGTGCGTAATCTATCTCAGGTAGATTTTTGGAGCTTTTATTCACAGTTACCGTATTCGTTGCCACGTCGTCAGGACTTGACCAATGTTTATACTCATGATGAATGGATGCAAAAACTCGGCCCCATACTCAATGAAACCGATGACTATTTAGCTGCCAAGTTGTCGATTCCGCTTTCTAAGATTTTTGAAACGAAGTAATTGCTCATCTAGAACATTTCAATTTTTGGCACAAACCCTCTTCAAGTTTAGGTGTGCAATCCCCTCAGTCGCTTGAAGATGGTTTGTGTTTAATTGCAGATAAAGTCGATAAACTACAACCCAAGCAAACTCAAGCGGAAGCCACAAAGCTTATTGCTTTGCTTTATCTGCGTTTTGTTTTAACCCAACCTTGAGCATTCACCATCAACATACCAAGCATGACCAAAACAGCCCCAATCATAAAGCTTTGGCTCAAGCTTTCATTCAACAACCACACACCAAACAATACGCCAAATAATGGCGTTAAAAATGAAAACACACCTAAACTGGATGCCAAATATTGTTTCAGCAGCCAAAACCAGGCGAGATAGCTCATAAACGAAATCAATACTGCATAAAAATCAAACTGCCTATGGTTAAGGCTGTCCAGTCAATTTCGGCCTGCCCCATCCACCAAGCCATCGGCAGTAAAATCAAAAAACCACCCATTAATTGGTAAAACAAGGTTTGTGTTGCAGGTGCTTCTGATAAACGACTTAGACGTACCGCCACCATTGTAGCTGCCCAAAGTATGCCTGCACTCAGCGCAAGTAAATCGCCAAAAAGCATGTGGCTAAAGTTTTGGTGGCTCTCTTGTTGCGCAGTATCACGCCATAAAAAAGTCACTGCTATGCCAGCAAAAGACAACAGAATCCCGCCCCATTGCAAGCAAGATAAACGCTCTGCAGGGAGTTTCCAGTGCAGTGCTAAAGCCACAAAAATAGGCGCGGTATACAGTAAAACCACCACATGCGACGCAGATGTATATTGAATCGCCTGCCCTAACATAAAAAATTCTGCAGCAAATAAAATACCCACCAATACGCCTACAGGCAGATATTCAGTCGAAGCCCATTGTGTATTTCTTGCAAGTAACAACAAAGGCAACACCATCACAGCTGATAGACCTGAACGTAGTGCCAATTGCATCAAGGGTGCAATATCTGCTGCAGCAACTTTTAGCACCACTTGTTGCAGCCCCAAAACACACACAAAATCAGCATCATACTGCTGGCTTTTGCATCAAGTGCTTGGCGTGAACTCATGGCTGAACCTGATCTGAGATAAAAATAGAGTTGAAAGTAAGCCGCGGACTCAATCTAAATCTTTTAGATGGTCAAGATTGCTGTACTTGAGGCGTGTTGGCATTATGCGCGACTTTGCATAAAAAAAGCGACCTAAAAAGATCGCTGATTTTAAATATTAAGTTAATCTTCTGTTGCGAAAGCAATATCACTGAGTCCAGCTTCACTCGCACGTGACATCACTTGCGCTACAGTATCATAACGCGATTCTTTATCGGCTCTTAATACCACTGTTGGTTGCTGTGCTTGCTGACTAGCGTTGTTAAAGCGGGTTTGCAATTCATCTAAGCTAATAATTTGATCATCCCACGCCACGTCACCATTGGCATTAATACTGACCTGAATTTGCTCAGGGGGTAAATCGACAATCTCTGCAGTCGTTTGCGGCAAGGTTAATGGTATAGATGGGTTGGCAACGGTCGCTGTCACCAAAAAGATGATCATCAATACCAACATAATGTCGATCAGGGGAATTAGGTTCATCTCATTCATGCCTGAGTCGTTGTCTTCACCCAATTGAAAAGCCATTAAACCTGACCTCCGACTAAGCTTTGCTGTGTCGCATTCACTTCAGTTTTTTGCACAGAAGAATCTTGTTGCAACATGGTGTCAATCAGCAAACTATGTGCATGATCTTGCAAGTTTGTTGATAAGGTACGGTTTACACGCGAGCAAATGTTATAAGCAATCACGGCAGGAATCGCCACCGCCAAACCGAAGCCTGTCATAATTAACGCTTCACCAACAGGTGTTGCCACTTGTGCCAATCCCGCCTGACCGCTTTTTCCAACTGCAACGAGCGCGTGGAAAATACCCCAAACTGTACCAAACAAACCCACAAACGGTGCTAATGAGGCAATTGTACCCAGTACCGCTACACCTTTTTCTGCCGATGCTTTTTCTACCGAAATTTGACGCAATAAGGCTTGTTCAGCAACCGCTTTACGCTGCTCGAAATTTAAGTGTGCCAATTTTGCTTTCAGTTTATTTAAAGCTTGTGACAGTTGAGCATAAGCTTGTTGCTTCAATTGACGCGTGCCCATCAAACGCAATGCGAAGATGGTCCATGTCGCAATCGACATCGCCAATAACACGAAATACAGCGTTTTGCTGACTGCATCTGCATGTTGCCAATAGACGGAAAAGTTCATACTCGAACTCCTGTTGAAGGTTAGCCGTTAGGGTTCAATGTCAATTCAAAAGGCTGCTCAGCACGAATTGGATAAGCCACGCCATTTTCTTTGTACGGTTTGAATTTTGCACTACGCACTGCGCGTAAAATCTTTTGATCTAAAGCAGGTAAACCACTAGAACGCGTAATTTGTGCATCGGTAATCACGCCTTTTTCATTGGCTTCAATCCGAACCACCACGTTACGGGTTTCTCCCTGTAAATCACGGTTACTATACGTTGGTTTTGGTGAACGACTCCATTGCACCCCTGAACCGCCAATCGACACTGTTTTAGGAGCAGAAGGTGCGACAGGAGCAGGTGCTGGCGCAACAGGTACAACTGTCGGTTTCGGTGCAGGCTGTACCACTTTAGTTTCAATCACCGTTGCTACAGGTGTAGGTTGCACCACTCGCTCGACAGGTTTTTCAATGGGTTTTGCCACAGGCTTAGGCACTTCAGCTTTTTTCACCTGCTGTACTTTTTCTACTTTTTTAGGTGGCGGTGGTAACGGTTTTTCTACCACAGGCACTTCTTTTACAGGCTGTGGCTTATTTTTTTCAGGTTGTGGTTCAGCTTTTGGTTGTGGTGGTAACGGTTTAGGCTGTTCTTGAATTTTTACAAAGCGGACTTTTAAAGGTTCTTTTTCTATTGGCTTTAAGTTTGGGGTTTGCATCTGTCCCAATGCCCACAATGCGCCCAGGTGCCCCAATGCAACCACGACTAAAGCTGTTACAACTTTCTTTTTCTTAGTGTGGGATATAAGCATCATAGCGTTGGGAGATTGGTTCATTAAAGTCAGCGACCTTGGAAAGCTATTGCCAAACCATCACAGCTTATACGATCAAACTGATCGGTTAGCACAATTAAAGTAACGCAATAATAAATGAGAAGTGTTTTCATTTGCAACTACTTTTTAATAACAACCGTGAATTATCCATTAAATTTACGATTAAGAAACAGCTGAATCAAACGTTATAGCATTACAATTATGGCATAAAAAAACATGCCATGACGGCATGTTTTAATTGTTTCAAATGACCTTTACCTTATTGAAATACAACAGTTTTGTTGCCATCTACAATAATACGGTCTTCCAAATGCCATTTAACTGCACGTGCCAGTACATTACGTTCCACATCCTGCCCTAATTCACGCAGTTGATCTACCGTAAAGTCGTGGTTTACACGTTCAACATCTTGTTCAATAATCGGACCTTGATCTAGGTCTGCCGTTACATAGTGCGCAGTTGCACCAATCAGTTTTACGCCTTTTTCATAAGCTTGTTTATATGGGTTTGCACCGACAAAAGCAGGCAGGAATGAATGGTGAATATTGATCACTTTCATTTCCCATTTAGATACAAACTCTTCATCTAGAATTTGCATATAACGCGCCAATACCAATAAATCATTGCCTTGCATCAATTCATCAATTTTAGCGTAAGCTTCACGCTTATTTTCTTTATTCACAGGTACAACTTCAAACGGAATACCAAAATTTTCTACCGCTTCACGCAAGGTGTCATGATTGGACACCACTTTGGTAATTTCACAGGGTAAACCACCACGTGCATGACGCCATAACAGCTCCAGTAAAGCATGATCTACTTTAGACACCAAAATGCCGACTTTTTTCACATCGCTGACCAAAGCCAAACGCCATTGCATTTCATAACGCTCTGCTACGTTGGAAGCAAAGGTTTGCAATAAGCTTTCTTTACGACTTTGCAAGTGATCCAGTTCAAACTCAACCCGCATGAAATAACGCCCGCCCTGAGCTTCTGTTGCGTATTGATCAAGCGCGGTAATGTTGGCTCCTTGATGATACAAAAAGCTCGATACAGCCTGCACAATACCAGGCTTATCTTCACAAGTAATCAGTAAACGTGCAGTATTCGCAGTCGTCATATTCATGTTGTTTTTAGTCACTACTTGGTTAAATTGAAAAACAAGCCGAGTATTCTAGCGCGTTTCTCAGACATTCTAAATAGGTATTCGCAGTCACTTAGCCGGCTTAAGTATTTTTACTGGATGATAAACTCTCAAACAGTTCAGATGTACCTAGCGTTTCAAGTAAACGCTCATAAGTTGCACGACTTTCACCACGTAAATACGCTCCTTCAAGGAACAGCATTTGACGTAAAGCCTGCCAAATCCATTTTTCTTCCAAGTGGTTTGAATCGGTAATATGTCCCGACATATATAAGAAGTTAGTCCAGTTGGTCAGCACAATCCAAATATTGATAATCAAAGCTTCAATTTCGGACTCGGTCATTTGCATCAGACCTGCATTCACAAAAGCCTGATAAATTTTCTGTCCCTGCTGCATAACTTGTCCTGCAAAACGAGGATACATCTTGCGGAAATCTTCATTGGTTTCGACCAAATGATAGACATCGCGATGCAAAAAACGATAGGCCCATAACTGACTGCTGAGCACCTGAAAATAACGAATTTTATCGTTAGCATCCAAAGCACGGCTCTCAGGCAGGGCTAGCATTTCCAAGGTTTCCTGCTGATATTGCTCCATTAACTCTTTAATGATTTCGTTCTTATTGCGAAAATGGTAGTACAAATTTCCTGGGCTCATGCCCAACTCAGCCGCAATATGATTGGTTGTAACTGAACGCTCACCACGCTCATTAAACAATTGCAAACTCAATTGCAAAATACGCTCTTTGGTTTTCAACGTTTTGGTTTGAGACATCCTAAAAACAACCATTCTTTAAATTTGAGGGGCATGAAAACATAAAGTCACTTGACTGATTAGAGTAAATACTCTAAAAACTAACTTATATTGCTTTTATTGAATGGTAACATGCCATGAACAGTCAGACAAAAACAACTTCAATGACCCCACATTCACCCGATTTACAACGTCTGGATGATATTTTAGCATTGCAGAAATATGCCTATCAGCGCAATCCAGTACCTAGTGCCAAAGAACGCATTGAACGTTTAGCCCGTTTAAAACGTGTGATTGTGAAATATCAGGATCAATTTGCTGAAGCTATTAACCGTGACTATGGCAACCGTGCCATTGCTGAAACCCAAATTGGCGAAGTACTTACCTGCTTGGAACATATCAAATATTACAGCAAAAACCTGGCCAACTGGATGAAACCCTCTAAACGTCAGGTCGGAATTATTCACCAACCTGCAAAAGCATGGGTACAGTATCAGCCTTTAGGGGTGATTGGCATTATTACGCCATGGAACTACCCTCTACTGTTGTCTTTAGGTCCTCTGATCTGTGCTTTGGCTGCGGGCAACCATGCCATGATCAAAATTTCAAGTGCTTCTGCGCATTTTGGCAAGGTATTGGAAAATGCAATGAGTGAAGCATTTCCGCAAGAATTGGTAGCGGTAATCAATGGTGGCGGCATTATTTCCGATGCGTTCTGTCATTTGCCTTTTGACAAAATTATTTTTACAGGCTCTACCGAAGTCGGCAAAACTGTGATGGCCGCTGCGTCACAAAACCTCGTGCCTGTCATTTTAGAATTAGGTGGAAAATCCCCTGTTTTGGTGCATCCATCTAGCGATATGGTCGATGTAGCACAGCGTATTGCTGTAGGTAAACTCTGGAATGCAGGACAAACCTGTGTTGCACCCGACTATATGTTCTTGCCTAAAGGCAAAACTGCCGAGTTTATGGAGCATTTCGAGCAGTTTGTGACCGAAATGTATCCTCATATTCGTGATAACCAGGATTACACATCTATTATTAATGACAAACAATATCGTCGCTTACAGGGCTATTTAGAAGATGCACGTGAGCGAGGTGCCAATATTATTGAAATTAATCCACAAAGTGAAAATGTGGCTGCAACCCGCAAAATGGCACCAACGATACTCACTAATGTCAGTCCCGACATGCAAATTATGCAAAATGAGATCTTTGGACCAGTCCTGCCAATCTTAGAATATGAACAAATTGATGATGTAATCGAGTTTATTAATAGCCGACCGCGTCCTCTTGCTTTATACTATTTCGACTTTGATCAGGCGCGTGCCGACTATGTCGCACAGCGAACCCATTCAGGGCATTTCGGACTCAATACTGTATTGACCCACGTTGCTCAAGATGACTTACCGTTTGGGGGTGTTGGTGCATCTGGTATGGGGAAATATCACGGTCCAGAAGGTTTTTTCAGCTTGTCACATGAACGTTCGGTAATGTCTAATCCTAAGCTATACAGCTTAAAGTTCATTCTTCCCCCATTTGATAAGCCGATTCATCGATTGATTTCGAAGACGCTTCTTCGTTAACTGATCAAGGCATGAGCTATCAAACAGGCTCATGCTGTTTTTGAAGAAAATCGCTTGTCTTTTAAGCGTATTTTTGATATAAAACGCCCCTTGAATGAATTCATCCGTTTTTTTTGACTGGCCATACAGATTTGCTGTTGGCTAAATCAATGGAGTTACACCATGTCTAAGGTTTGCCAAGTTACCGGCAAGCGTCCAGTCGTTGGTAACAACGTCTCACACGCCAACAACAAAACTAAGCGCCGGTTCGAGCCGAACCTGCACCACCACCGCTTCTGGTTAGAAAGCGAAAAACGTTTCGTACGTCTTCGTTTAACTACTAAAGGTATGCGTATTATCGACAAATTGGGCATTGAAAAGGTTGTTGCTGACCTACGTGCTCAAGGTCAAAAGATCTAAGTAAGGAGTCAGGACAATGCGTGATAAGATTCGCTTAGTTTCTACAGCTGGTACAGGTTATTTCTATACCACGACTAAAAACAAACGTACTATGCCGGAAAAAATGGAAATCAAAAAATTTGATCCAAAAATCCGTCAACATGTAGTTTTCAAAGAAGCTAAAATCAAATAATTTTAGCTTTTTTAAAAAACGACCTTATTCAGGTCGTTTTTTTTTTGCACTTTTTTTGCCTGACTTGTTAAAATTTCCTCGCTTTCTTTGGCACTGTTTGTGCTTGTCTTACTTCAATCTTATGACCACCCCTTCACCATGGCTTAGGAGTTTCTCGTGCCTCATGATGTAGAACTCATCATCTTACTTGCCGTTGGTTTTAGCTTAGCACTGGTATTTGGCTATATTGCTGCGCGCTTACGTCTTCCACCACTTATGGGCTATTTGATTGCAGGTGTCATCATTAGTCCCAACACACCGGGCATTGTGGCAGATATTCATCTTGCCAACCAATTAGCAGAACTTGGGGTCATGTTCCTCATGTTCGGAGTCGGCATGCATTTCTCGTTAAATGATTTAATGCAGGTACGACGCATTGCTTTGCCTGGTGCAGTTTTGCAAATTGCCGTGGCCACCTTGCTAGGTGTAGGCGTGTCGATGATGTGGGGCTGGAGTTTTGGTTCTGCTTTAATTTTTGGCTTGAGTTTGTCTTGTGCCAGTACCGTTGTGCTGTTAAAAGCGTTGGGGGATCGTGGTCTGCTCGACTCCGTGAACGGTAAAATTGCCGTAGGTTGGTTGCTGGTTGAAGACTTGGTGATGGTCTTGGCATTGGTGCTTTTGCCTGCTACTGCCGTGTTACTGGGTGGACAAGCTATCGACAATGCCAGTGATGAAAATATTTGGCTAACACTCGGACTGACTTTACTGAAGGTTTCAGGCTTTATTGCCTTTATGCTCATTGTGGGCAAGCGCCTTGTGCCCTTCATTATGCAAATTGTGGCACGCTTAGGCTCGCGGGAACTGTTTACTCTAACAGTAGTCGCTGCTGCGGTATCAATTGCCTTCGGTGCTTATAAAATCTTTGGTGTGTCGATGGCACTCGGAGCCTTCTTTGCGGGGATGGTAGTGAAAGAATCCGACTTCAGTCATCGCGCCGAAGAAGAAACTCTGCCCTTACGTGAAATTTTCTCCATCCTGTTTTTCGTTGCTGTGGGCATGCTATTYGACCCGCTTATTCTGATTGAAGAACCACTGCACGTTTTGGCGGTCGTCGGCATCATCATGGTGGGTAAGACCATTGCAGCCATGGCATTAGTCTTATTTTTCCGTTATCCACTCAACACAGCTTTGACCGTAGGCGCGAGCTTGGCACAAATTGGTGAGTTTTCCTTTATTTTGGCAACGCTAGGCGTATCTTTACAACTGCTGTCACTAGAAGGACAAAACCTGATTTTAGCAGGTGCACTCATTTCAATTACCCTAAACTCCTTTGTTTTTTCTGCGATTGAGCCTGTGCAAAACTGGATCAGGGAACGCTCTTATTTGGCGCGTTTGCTCGAACGCAGCAATGATCCTTTAGCGATGCTGCCTGATGAGGTTTCTCAAGATTATTTACGTGATCAGGTGGTGATTGTTGGACATGGTGAAGTCGGACGCCGCATTACCAAAAATCTCATGGCTGAAAATATTAGAGTCGTGATTGCAGAAGAGAACCGTGAAATTGTCGAAGACTTACGTGAAAAAGGTATTGCTGCGGTCAGCGGGGTTGCCACAGAAGCAGGTGTACTGATTCAGGCACATATTCAACATGCTCGACTGCTCGTTCTTTCGCCTATGGATATTCTGGATATTCATAAAATTGTGGATATTGCCAAAACCCTAAACCCTGAAATTCAGGTTTTGGTGTGCGCAGAAAGCAAAGCTGAAGCAGAAGTGATTCGTAAGGACAACATTGGTGAAGTGTATTTTGCCAAAGAAGAAATGGCGAAAAATATGAGCAATTATATTTTAAATCAAATTGAAATTGCCCATCATCAACCACCAACGCATTAAGCATCAATCATCTAAAACCGATAGACAAAATCAAGAAAAGCGCACTATTTGAGCTGCGCTTTTTTGTTGATGTATAGTTTGGCTTTCACTATATTCATGAGAAACCACCTATATTGCATGTGATTTTAATCACAGCAGATAGACAATCTGTTCATCAAAGAGCGCCCATCACCAAAAGACTATTTCGGATTAACTCATAAATTTTGGCTGTTCATCTACAATTTCGGCATGCCATTCATTGACTTGTTTTTCCAATAAGCCAAATAATGCCGCTTGAATCATGTGCTGTGCAACAACCGCCGTCTGATCGCCCAATATGGCTTTGACGTCGTCATTGAACTCGATTTTGACCAATGGCTCTTTCTCTGAGCCTGCATTACGCAATGCCAACACACCACCTTCAAGCTGAACCAACTCTAAAATTGCTTCCTGATTACCAAATAATTCTTTCAATTGCTCTATAGACATATATCCTCCATGCTGGACATGGTGGCAAAGGCGCTTGCTCTTTGCATCGTTCAGAATATTTATATCGGGCTGATCAGATTTTTTTCAAGGGCGTTTGGTCGGCTTAAAATTCCACCATTTCATTGCGAAAACCATCAATCAACTGGGTTAAATCACGATGCCATTCGCGCAAAATTTTCGTATCTGGTAGCCATGCTTGCGGAGATTGTGTGACTTTAATAATTAAATTAGATGACGTTTCCTGTTCAGGCTCTGGTGCACTCGGCTCAGGTGTGTACTGACATAAACGATACGCGCGTTTTAACTCTGCAATAAAGCCCGATTTGCTCAGTTGCTGCAAAATCGCCACTTCAGGGGAAATCTGTCCTTTGGCTGCCATCAGTTCTTCAATTGATTTAAGAGTTGGATTGCTGTCATTTAAACGATAATACCGTACCAATTCCTGCAAAAAAGCCAACACGGCACCATTTAAATGAAACACCGCAGCTTCACGATGTGCCTGCGCTTGCTGAACATGCTCGGTTTGCTCTGCCTGCTGACATGAAAGACGGGCGAAATATAATTTCTGATTGGTACGATCTGCATGAAAGCGAGCAACACGGGACATGAGCCTTTCCTCAATTTAGCGTTCTAAGAAGCTTAGATTAAACCGATTTTGCTACAACGCCCAATAAAAAATACACTATTTTTACTGCGATAAAATCGCGCACCGATGCAGTGCCAATCTCGTGTTTTTTCTAAAATTTACGCATAAAAAAGGAGCATTTTTGCTCCCTTTGAACTATTTTGATGCAGGCTTATCTTCTGCTGCTTTGACACGTATTCCATGTCCATGCAGACGCAAAGTATTCAACGCTTTAATGGCTTTAACTGCTTCACGTGCATGTGGCATTTCCACAAATGCAAAACCTTTAGATTTTCCTGTTGCAGCATCCAACACCAAATTACAAGATTCTACAGTGCCATATTCCTGAAAAAGTTTTAACAATTCTTCTTCAGTAACAGTACGCTCTAAACTACGAACTAAAATTTTCATCTTACAACCTTAAAATAGGCAAAAAACATCAAAAAGCACTCGCCTACTCTACTTTTTGCATGAAACCATGTGACGTAGTTTAATCGAGATCTATACCAAAATCTAAATTAATCACTTGGCGTTCCACCAAGGCACTTTTCACAGTTTGCTGTCGGGTATGGTGATGAGTTTCCATCGTACACAACTGTCGTGTCAGATCATTCAAAAAATAACTGTCCAGTTTGCGTCCTTGTTCATCTACCGTATCACGCGCCCATAAATTAAAATTTTGCTTGGTTAAAATCAGTTCATTTTGAGCACGGGTCAAAGCCACGTACAACACTCGACGTTCTTCTTCAATATCATCAAAACTGCCCTGCGCCCGTGCATGTGGATACTGTCCTGCAGTCACATTCGCCACATAACAGACTTTTTGCTCGGTGCCTTTGGCAGAATGGATGGTGATTAGAGTGACCACATCTGTATCAGACTGGCGTTCAATTTCAGAAATAGACACAGGATCGAGTACGTATTCTTCTAAAAACTCACTTAACTGTGCATGCTTACCCGCCAGTTGTTGCACCAACTGAAAATCACTCTGACGACGGTTCCAATCTTTTTTATAGTTCTCTGCCAATTGTTCCTGAATCGCTTCTATACCTAATCCGACACAAGCCGCAACCTCATGTCGTAATACATCCATTTGCTTCATGATCAATAACGTTTTTTCTGGCAAGCGTCCAAATTTTTCCAGCTTTTCAATCACCTTATCCATGGTAGGTTCAATTAACAATTGCTGCGCCAACTTACTCGCACCGACATCACCCACGCCATTCCATAAAGTGAGAAAACGCATCCATGCAATATCATCTAAAGGATTGGCAATAACCCGCAATAAACTGAGCAAGTCTTTCACATGCGCGGTTTCCAAGAGCTTCATGCCACCAATAAAACGATACGGCACACTTGCCGCAATACACGCGGCTTCAATATGTCGTGCTGCAAAACTCGAACGCACCAAAACCATGTGATCTGACCACGACGCGCCTTGTAAGAAATGTCGCTCTTTAATATCAATCGCAATCCATTTGGCTTCATCAAATTCATTCGGGAAAATATGCATTTTGGGCTTGATGCCATCGCCACGATGCGCCTGCAAATGCTTGTTATAGCGAATTTCACTTTGATCTAATAACCAGTTAGATAAGTCTAAAATTTCCTGTGTAGAACGGTAATTTTGCTCTAATTTAAAAATTTGGGCGTTGGGTACACGCTCTGTAAAATGACGAATATTTTCAAAATCTGCACCACGGAAACCATAAATAGATTGTGCATCATCGCCCACACAAAACAGACTAACCCGATCTTTTAAGGGTTCAAGCAAAGCCCATTGCAAAGGATTGGTGTCCTGCATTTCATCGACCAAAAGATGCTGACAAATTGACGCGACATAATCGACCAGACCTTCAGACTGTGCCAATGCCGATGCCACCACAGCCAAAATATCGTCATAATCGAGAAAGCCTCGTGCGCGTTTACGGCTTTCATATTCCTGCATAATTTCAGCAATTTGATCTTTTAATACCAAATATTCAGGCTGCTGTTTTTCTAAAGCCACACTCAGTTTTTGACGGGTATTCCGCGCAAAAGAATATAAATCACATAATTCTTGAGGCTTGGGTAACTGACTTGGATTTTTCTTATCATCTTTTCCGCGAATGAGGCGAAACATCATCAACTGATCATCACGATCAATAATAGAAAACTGCTCTAAGCCAAAAGCTTTAGGAATACGTCGTAACAGATACATACAAAAAGTATGAAAGGTCGAAGCACGTAAGCCTTTGGCTTGCTCACCCAATGCCAACTCCACCCGAGCGACAATTTCACTCGCCGCACGACGAGTAAAAGTCAAAATTTGAATTTGATTGGCTGGAATACCTTGATCTATCAAGTACGCTGCACGTGCCACAATGGTTTTGGTTTTGCCACAGCCTGCGCCAGCCAAGACCAGACTATGTTGATGTGCTGTCGTGGCTGCTTGTTTTTGTTGGGGATTCAATTCATCAATTAGGCTGGCTAAACTCATAGTGACTCATCGTACTGGGTGGATGAATAGTTTAACAGATCGGTTTAGGAATAAACCCATGAATATAAATGGCTCAATTCATACTCAAGTCATGCTCAAGCACATACTTTTACACAGGTTATATTGTGGAGATGTGGATAAGTGTATGCTTATCCACATTATTTCCAACCCAACTCTATGGCAGTGATTTCGTTAATACGTGTTTGTTGTAGCGATTCAGGCATTTTACTTTTGCTTTGCGAAAGTGGCACATAACCCGCCATTAGTTCAGCCTGTCGTTGTGGATATAACGGTTGCTGATTTGGGTCTGCATAACCAATCGGATAAATCGGTTGACCTGTGCTCAAATCATATTTATCTGTGGCGCCAAAAGTATGCAGTAATTCATGCACCATCACCATGGTATTGCGCTCACTGTGCGCAGCAGAAGCAAATAAATTCACCGAGCCAATTTTGCCTTTTTGCAAAGCGGTGGAATGTTTCAAAATTTGAGTTTGACTCGGATCATAATAATTCAGGTACAGCGTCACGGTTGCCACACCATCACTGCTTTGTCGTTGCTGCCAAGCGTAAAAACGGAACTTTAAACTCCATAGTACGGTGCTCAGTAGCGATGCTTGCTCAGGCACTTTTGGTGGCAACTGCTTTTATTCTCGCCCCTGTTTGAAATAAAGCGCAATGGGTTGCCTACGATACTGCAAAGAAGCTTGTTTTAGATAGTCTTGAGCAGAATTTAAATTAGTGATATTTAATGTATTGATATAGTTTTGGGTATTTGATCGTCCATCGGCATTGATTGGATGTAACAATACGATGATGGGCTTATTCCAGTCTTGGTTCTGATCACGCCAAGCATTGACTGCAACAACCAGTAAAACCAGCAATAAGCATAAAATTCGGATTTTTTTCCACATACTTTAAATATCTTTAGGTGTACTAGCTCAAACCTGATCTGACAGTTACCCATTTTTTATTGTGCCTGTCAGGTTAAATTTGAGCTAAATTTTTCTCAGCCCAAATCCGTTTTCCATCAAGTAAAGTTTCAAGTGGTGTACGACCACAGCACATTTTTCCTTGATGAGTCCGTTCAGTATTATAGAATTTCAGCCAATCGTCTAGATCAACTTGTAATTCTTCCAATGAGCTATAAAGCTTCTTCCTAAACGTAATTTGATAGAACTCCTGCAAAATCGTCTTATGGAAACGCTCACATATACCATTTGTTTGCGG
>NZ_MKQS01000022.1 GCF_001758345.1 Acinetobacter towneri | reverse complement strand
TTGGATGATGGCAATCTACCGATTTGCAATAATTGGGTCGAGAATCAGATGCGTCCCTGGGCCTTAGGACGCAAGAACTGGCTGTTTGCAGGCTCGCTGCGCAGTGGTCAACGAGCTGCCAATATCATGACTTTAATCCAGTCAGCAAAGCTGAATGGCCTGGATCCGTATGCCTATTTAAGTGATGTGCTGAAAAGGCTGCCGACGCATAAAGTGACCCAAATAGAAGAATTACTGCCACACCGCTGGAAATCCGACCAAAATTAAAAAATAGGCATGGGATTCAGCGGACGCTTACGCAAGTTTCAACATTTCCTCCAGTCAACGTCACTTTTAACTTTTGCCCTTTTTAGCATAAAATTTGTAGGAATCATACTTGTATCCATCTATCCTTCCGTAATAATTTGCAGAGTAAGCTTTTTTTGCAAACTTAACTACAACAGTCTTTCGTATATCATTGTTATCATTTGCAAGTACGGCAGGGCTAAGCATAGTTAAAGTTAGGGCCATACAAGCACCAACTAGTAATTTCGTATTCGCTATTTTCATAAGGTTACCTTAATAATTTGTATACCTCACTACATAATAACATATGAAGCCTTGATCCTAGGCAGTATCAAGGACAAACAACTCCTCGTTTGCAAGCAGCTAAAAAAGATCATTTATTTCAAATTTCTTTTGTAATTCTACTTTTTCCTCGCCAACAATGTCGCAAAACGCTGTTTAATTCGATTACCATCTGCATCCGTACGGTGCAATTCACCGACATTTTCATTGTATTTCACAATATCCCAATCAGCATAAAAAGCACTTAACTCACCCGCTTTAAAACTAAAAGGGAAGTCCTGTTGCACAGGGTAATCTTCAGTATTCATCGCGCAAACAACTAAGTTAAAGCCTTGAGGTTTGGTCGCTTGCTGCATATGCTGAATAAGGGGAGGGATAGTTTCAGGCGCCAAAAACATCATTACTACTATACAGTTGATGAAGTCATATTCACCAGTAATAGTGGCATCCTGGTTGAAATCCCGAACAGCAGTTTGAATAGATGAAATCTGTTCTGCAGCAATAATTTCATTTAATTTTTGGATACTCACTGGGTTCACATCCCAAGCATCCACTTGAAAACCATTTTGGCTCAAATACAGTGCATTTCGGCCTGTACCACAGCCAACATCCAAAGCTTTACCCGCGTTTAACTGCGGAAGCGCCTCTAAAATTTCAGAATGTGTTGGGCTTAATTTGTATTTTTTAACAAAATAATCTTGAGGCAAACAATAAAAACTGAGCTGACATTCAATATCATCACTGGCAGATACAATTTTATGCCACACTTGTGGTTCAATAAAAGGTGGTTGATTTTCCACAGAAAAAATATGCTCAGATTGTACTTCACCAGATTCTTGCAGCATCGAAAAATGCAATTTGCCTTTTAAAATAGTCAACTTTGCCCATGTGCCGACTTGGGTATTGTGTTGTTTTTTGAACCCTTGTGGAATTGAGTCATAATTCCAAATTGGAAGTTGCTTATAACAGATCAATTCTTGTTGCATCATAAACTCCAGTTGAGCCAATTCTGATGAGGTAAAACTTCATACTGATTCGGGTCTTATATAGATGGGTAAATATCATCCACATCTCAGCATAACATTGCAGACCTGTTTCAGCTATCTTCTGAATTTTATTCATCTCATTAAAACTAAAATTATTTAAACAACGTAGATGGCTAAAAATACCAAACTGAAAAAATATTCACCATAAATTGCATGATTTTCATGTCTATTCAGTTGTGAATGTTTTACCATAAGCCGTTTAAATTCATTGAATTATTCCGTGTTTATTCAAGCCAATCAGTACGTTATTCCAACACAGCAGCACGATTATCCTGAATGGCATCGTGGGCGTGAGTGTTATGCACTTTGGTATTTGACTGTTCAAAATCTAGATTTAGAGCGCTATTTACAAGAATTAAAACAGCAATTTTCAGACGTGTTATTTCGCCCAAACACACGTCAGTTTCATATCACTTTATATATTTGTGGGTTTTATGCAGCAAAAAAATATTGGGAAGATGACTTTCTCGAATCACAATTTCAACAACAAGTTCAGGCCTTACAGCAGATGCAACTCAAGCCTTTTCAACTAAAAGTGGGCGGCATTAATAGCTTTGACAGTGCTTTATTTGTAGAGGTGCGGGACCAATCACAGCAACTGGCACACATACGTCAGGCACTTGGCGTTGGCGGGGCTGAAATCGCAGCCTTGCAGTATCATCCACATATTACTTTGGGCTTATATCAAACAGCGTGTTCAACTAATTTGATTTTGCAGCGTATTCAAAATCTCCCTGTGCACTATTTCGATTTAGATATCCAGCATTTAAATTTTGGTTATTATCAGGCACACACTTTACAAGGTCGGTTATTTAGCACGCATCAATTTCCTTTGGAGCAAATGTGATTCAATTTATTTTGGGTGGTGCACGTTCGGGTAAAAGCCGTTTGGCTGAACAAATCGCGCAGCAACTTGGCAAAACCGTCATTTATGTGGCAACCGCCCAAGCGGGCGATGCAGAAATGCAGGCGCGGATTCAGCATCATCGACAACAGCGTCCGCAGACTTGGCAGTTGTGCGAAGAGCCTTTGTATTTAGCGCAGCAATTAAAGGTGTTGGATCATCCTAATACTGTGATTTTAGTGGATTGCCTAACCTTGTGGATGAGTAATTTGTTGATGCAATCTGCAGAAAACTTTGCCGAACAACAAATTTCAGCATTGCTAGAAGTTTTACCTCACTTACAAGCCGATATTATTTTAGTGAGTAATGAAACAGGTTTGGGCGTTGTGCCTATGGGGGAGATAACCCGAAAATTTGTTGATGAAACAGGGCGATTACATCAGCAATTAGGGGGGATTGCAGACAAAGTCCTGTTTTGCGTGGCAGGTTTTCCAATGCTTTTAAAAGGAGAGAATTAATGACTTGGTGGTTTGCAGCGTGTCAAAAGCCGAACGAACACATGAAACAGCAGGCAATTGCACGTCAACTTCAATTGACCAAACCCACAGGTTCACTGGCAATATTGGAAAATATTGCGATTCAATTGGCAGCTTTGCAAGGCACAACGCAGCCACACATTAAACGTCCGTGGATATGTATTTTCGCGGGCGATCATGGCGTGATGGAGGAAAATATTTCTGCCTATCCACAAGCGGTGACTAGGCAGATGCTACAAAATTTTGCTACGGGTTGGGCATGTATCAGCGTCATCGCCCGACAATATCAGGCGCATTTGCAAGTGGTCGATTGCGGTACGGTTGGGGATGCCTACGAATATGCAGGAGTCGAACGGCATTGTATTCGTGCAGGCACAGCGAATTTTGCCAAAGCCTGTGCCATGACTGAACAAGAGTGTGCAGATGCGATGGCGCTTGGACGCCAAAGTGTGGAAGATGCCATTGCACAGCAGGCCTCGATTTATGTCGCAGGTGAAATGGGCATCGGAAATACTTGTTCGGCATCAGCTTTATCTTGCTTTTTATTACAAGAACCTGCTGAAGCCTTGACTGGAGTAGGCACAGGAATTGACACTGCGCAATTGCAACATAAAAAACAGGTGATTGATGCTGCTTTAGCTCTGCATCAAAATTATGTACAACATGATGCTTTTAAAGCTTTATGTGCAGTGGGTGGATTGGAAATCGCTGCAATGGTAGGTGCGTATATTCGCTGTGCACAGTTGGGCTTGCCGATGGTGGTCGATGGTTTTATCAGCAGTGCTGCTGCATTAGTTGCCGTGCGTTTAAATCCTCAAGTCCGTGAATGGATGTTATTTGGGCACCAATCGGCTGAATTTGGACATCGTCGCTTATTAGAAGCCTTAGATGCACAAGCCTTGCTGCATCTAAATTTACGTTTAGGTGAGGGGAGTGGCGCGGGAGCTGCATTGGGCATCATTCAACTGGCCTGCGCCTTGCATAATCAAATGGCGACTTTTGCTGAAGCCGCGGTTATAGGTGAGAAAGTATCTTCATGATCATGTTGGATTTGTTAAGACATGGCGAAACTGAGTTGGGACATACTTTGCGTGGTTCAACCGATGATGCTTTGACTTTAGAAGGTTGGCAAGACATGCAGCGGACTTTAGACACGGCAATATCTACAGGGCAACGATGGGATATGGTGGCGAGTTCACCTTTACAGCGCTGCTTACAAGTTGCCCAGTTCGTTGCTCAAGCACAACAATTACCACTGTATATTGATGCACAATTTCAGGAAATGCATTTTGGTGAATGGGAAGCAATTTCCACCCAAGCTTTATATGAACAATACCCTGAAGATTTAGCTAAATTTTGGATCACACCGACCCAGTTTGCTCCACCACAAGCAGAATCTTTACTCAATTTTCAGCAGCGTGTTTTGCAAGGTTTGTCCGATCTAAACCAATATTTACAACAACTTGAGCAACAACCTAAACGTGTGCTATTGGTCACGCATGGCGGGGTAATTAAACTGCTCAAAGTATTGGCGCAGAAACACCCCTTAGATGATATTTTAAAAATGTCTGCAGCGTTGGGGCAATTGAGTTCATTCCAATTACATCCCAATGGCACGATTGCTATGCAGGGACAAACATGACACCTTTTTGGATCGCTTTGCAATTCCTGAGTACTTTCCCTGTTTCTTTAAAACAGATGCCAACTGCAGCGCAAAACGCACAATCATTGTTGTTTTATCCGCTTGTTGGCTTATTAATCGGGGCTTTGCTTTGGGGAATGGCGCATTTATTGCAATTTCTGCCTTTGGTGCTCAGTAGCAGCTTAATTTTAGTGCTCTGGATTTGGCTAACAGGCGGTTTACATTTAGATGGACTGGCGGATACTGCCGATGCATGGGTCGGCGGTTTTGGCGATCCTGAACGTAGCTTAGACATCATGAAAGATCCAAGCAGCGGCCCGATTGGGGTGTTGAGTTTGCTGATCTGCTGCTTATTAAAATGGTCTGCACTGTATGTATTGCTTGAGCAACAGTATTTAGCGTTTTTGCTGTTTGTACCTGTATTAGGACGATTAAGTGCTTTGGTTTTATTTTTAAGCACGCCTTATTTGCGTGCCAACGGTTTGGGTACTTCTATTCAGGCGAATTTACCCAAAATAGGCACAAAAATTGTGATTGCATTGACCTTGTTTGCTACTGTGTTTTGGGGATGGATGGGCTTGGTGGCCGTTCTGACTTTTATTCTCAGCACCTTGTATTTGCGATATAAATTTATGCAGCGTTTAGGTGGAATTACAGGCGATACCGTTGGCGCGAGTATTGAAATAACAGAAAGCATGATGTTATTGGCTATTGCGATTCTTTGGTTTTTAATACATTAGCTTTTAAACATTTTTTTCTTGTTTCAAGCGCGTTAAAAATTTATATAAATTAAGTGATTGAATTTGCATGTATTTATGCACTCAATTTTAGCCAACATGTAGATGAATTTGTCATTTGTCGGAAAGTTTCTAAATTAGATTTGCAATTTTTTTAAATTATGATAATAGTAATTTATATCTATCAGCCTTGATGGCATTTGTATCTCAGGATGAGATCACAAACGTGATGTATAAATTTCAAAAGGAATGTCATTTATGATCAAACTGTTAAAGAAAATTTTCTGTATCCATATTTATGAATATGACGCAATGGAAGAAATCGGGGCGCATTTAGAGTGTCGCAAGTGTGGGGATTCTAAGACACAATAATGTTAAGTATTGAATCTGTATTAACACCCAGTGAGTCTCTATGGCTCACTTTTTTATTTTAGGCTAACAGCTTGAATATTTTGTTTAATCTTGCCTGCATTTATTCATCTTAAAACTAGATTTATCATTCCCGCAGCTTTGCTAGAGATACTTTTTATCCTGTGCGGTTTGGTTTATGCAAGCGTGATTAAATTTTCTATCTTCTGCATACTTTATCCGACTAAGTATTCCGCTTAAAATCTCGTAATCAGAAATATTGCACCGACCGTATCTATGACTAAAAACTTTCAAGAAAAAACGTATATTGTAGATGACAATCTGACAGATACTTTGACTTGGTTGCTGCATCATCAGGATTGTTACGATCGGTTTTATTATGATGCGATTCAGCAACAACTGACGGTAGAACATGCCAACGGGGTAGATATCATTAAAGCAGGGCAGTATTTGAATGCCAGTTACGGAATTTTAATCACTTCTTAAAAGCATTGCCGAACAGACTTATTTTGCTGCATAAAGATTAAATGTGACACAAAAAACAAAGTCCCTTTACGGGACTTTTATATTTGGATGGAAGCCAAGAACTTTAAGCCATTGCCATCGCATCTACCGACAATTCCGAAACCGTTGGCTTGGCACGTTCAGGAACTAAACCTAGTTTTTGGAACAATTGTTTGTCTTTGCCTTCGCCTGCGTTTGGTGTGGTCAACAGCTTTTCACCTGAGAATAACGAGTTCGCACCTGCCATAAATGCCAGTGCCTGATCTGAGTCAGACAACGATTCACGTCCTGCAGATAAACGAATATAACTGTTTGGCATAATAATACGCGCCACTGCAATAGTACGAATCCATTCAATGACATCCAGTTTTTCGACTTTAGCCAGTGGTGTGCCTTCAATTGGAACCAACATATTGATTGGCACAGATTCAGGGTGCAACGGCAAAGTTGCCAATTCATGCAATAAACCAATACGGTCTTGAGTGTCTTCACCTAAACCAACAATACCGCCACTGCACACTTTCATGCCTGTTTGACGGACAATATCCAATGTATTTAGGCGGTCATCAAAGCTACGGGTACTGATTACATTAGGATAATATTCACGCGAGGTGTCTAGGTTGTGGTTGTAATAATCTAAGCCTGCATCTTTTAAACGTTCTGCCTGAGATTGGTTTAACATCCCCAAAGTCATGCAAGTTTCTAAGCCGAGTGCTTTGACTTCACGCACCATTTCTAAAACATACGGCATATCGCGTTCATGCGGATTACGCCATGCAGCGCCCATACAAAAACGTGAAGAACCTGATGCTAAAGCTTCTTTAGCCTCTTGAATGACTTTATCAACCGCAATGCGTTTTTCAGCTTCAAGCTGTGAATCATAATGTGCAGACTGCGAGCAATATTTGCAGTCCTCAGGGCATTTACCTGTTTTAATCGATAATAAGGTACTGACTTGTACAGTATTGGCAGCAAAATGTTGGCGATGCACACGCTGTGCTTCAAAGACTAAATCCAGAAAAGGCTGTTCGTATAACTGCTGAATTTCTTCTCGAGTCCAATCATTGCGTACTGACATAAGTAAAAGTCCATGATCCCTATTATTCATAGTCTGTATCATACACAAATAGTTTGAATCAGAAAGGCATAATCTCCCAATTTCATAGTAAATATTCAACAGAATAAAAATAAAATCATGCAGTCTATTTAGTTGCAAACTTAAGCAATTTTTCTGATATTTCGCTGCAAAATTTATTTTTATGGATTATTATTTTGCTATGAATTGGTTGCTAAAATTTAGTTAATTGCATAAATTGGCAAGAAAGCTGCACTCAAAATATCGCACTATTTTGGTTGTTATTTTTGTTTAAATTTTAGGCTGTTTAAGCAATTGTTCCTGAATGGCCCAATCCATATGGATTTGCACAATCTCATCATGCTGTGCTCGCGTTTGCTGCAAAGTTTGCAAAATCTGTGCTGAAAAAGGGGCATTTCCAAGCCCGATGGCAATATTACGCATAAAACTTTGATAGCCTGTGCGACGCAATGGACTACCTTCAGTTTTGGCTAAAAACGTACTTTCATCCCATTGCCATAAATCTAGCAAGCTGACCTGATCTAAGGCATGTCGAGGATGAAAATCATCCACCGTGGTGACTTGGGCAAAGCTATTCCACGGGCAAATCAGTTGGCAATCATCACAACCAAACACACGATTACCAATGCCACGGCGTAATTCTTCAGGAATGACACCTTGATATTCAATGGTTAAATAAGCGATACATTTGCGCGCATCCAACATATAAGGTTCAACAATGGCCTGTGTTGGGCAAATGTCGATGCAGGCTGTGCAAGAACCGCAATGCGAAGTTGCAGGTGCATCAAAAGGTAAATCTAGTGAAGTAAACAACTCACCCAATACAAAAAAAGATCCAGATTTTTTATGAATTAGTAAGGTGTGTTTGCCTGTCCAACCCATGCCTGCACTTTCTGCAAGCGACTTTTCAAAAATTGGGGCTGAGTCGGCAAAAGGGCGTGATTCAAACTCGCCCACTTTTTCACGAATACGTGTCGCAAGGGTTTTTAGGCGTCCGCGCATGACTTTGTGATAATCGCGTCCACGTGCATAACGGGCTATAATTGCAGAATTAGGTGCATCGGGAATATGTCGTGGACGTGGTGTTTCCACCAAATAATTCATGCGCACACAAATAATGCTTTTGGTATTCGGGACTAATAGTGTGGGATTGGCGCGCTTGTCTAAATTTTCTTCTAGAAACTTCATATCGCCATGATAGCCACGTTTTAAATATTCCTGAAAACGTGCTAATTCTGCTTGAGCATCTGGTTTGGCAATGACACAATCAGCAAAACCAAGCGCCAAAGCTTGCGCTTTAATCCACGTTTTCAAGGCGACTGGATCGTCTTGATACAGAGAAATTTGTGCTGAAGTGGTGGATTTTGCCATAACAAAATAGAAGGGAAGAAAATGCCGCAGCAAGTGTACCATAGCCCTGTTTATCATAGCCAAAGTATTCAAGCGTGGGAGCAACGCTGGTTTGCTCGCCAAAACAGTTCTTATGGTTTAATGCAGCAAGTAGCGTGGACACTGCATTTACAACTTCGCAAAATTTTTGCAGCACAGCCATCTACAATACAAAAAATTGCCGTGTGTTGTGGAAAAGGCAATAACGCAGGTGATGGCTATTTAACTGCAAAATATTTAAAACAAGCTGGTTTTCAAGTCGATATTTATGCTGCCACGCGCGGTACATCGGCAGATTTACATCAGGCTTTTTTAGAAGCTGAGCCAGAACAATTTAATATAATTCAAGGTTTTGCATTCCAGAAAAAATATGACTGCTACATTGATGCATTATTTGGTATTGGTTTAGATCGTCCTTTAAATGATGAATGGCAGTCGATTATTCACACAATGAATCAACAAGCAGGCTTAAAAATTGCGGTTGATATTCCAAGCGGTTTAAATGCCAACACGGGGCAGCCATTGCCATGCGCGATTAAAGCTGATTACACCTTTACAGCCTTAGGCTTGAAAGCAGGCCTATTTACAGGGCAAGCACAGGAATATACGGGGCAAGTCGATGTGTTGGATTTGATTCCCGTTGATGCAGAACTCAAAGCTTTGGCAAAACTCACTTCAACGACGATTCAACTACCCGCGCGGCAGGCTTTTGGACACAAAGGCAGTTATGGGCATGTGTTGATTGTGGGCGGGCATGCACAAATGGGTGGTGCGGTAATGATGGCTGCAGAAGCCGCATCGAGCGCAGGTGCAGGGAAAGTGACCGTAGTTTGTCATGCTAAACATCATGTGGCGATTTTAAGCCGTGCGCCAAATTTAATGTTGCGGGATATAGATGCACTGACAGGTGCAGAAATTCAACATTTAATTTCACAGGTCGATGCCGTGAGTTTAGGGGTGGGACTAGGACGAGATGCTTGGGCGGAACAGCATTATGCAGACTGGTTTGCTGCACTCAATCAGTCCGAGGTAGAAGTGGTTTACGATGCCGATGCCTTATGGTTTTTGGCCAAGCAAGCGCATTCATTGCATCAACCAGCCCAATTAAAACTAAATAGTTATGCCACACCTCATTCAGGTGAAGCTGCGACCTTGCTGAATACTACGGTTGCAGCCATTGAAGCAGACCGTATTACTGCGATTCAGCAATTGCAGCAACGCTATGCAGGCGAATGGGTGTTAAAAGGTTCTGGCAGTTTGACTTTGCAAGCAGCATCTACAGAACCGCAAACTAGCGCATTGTGGATTTGTACCGCAGGCAATCCTGGTATGGGTACAGGCGGTATGGGCGATGTGTTGGCAGGTATGATCGCCAGTTTAAAAGCTCAGTTTCACAATCAAATTCAATTACATGAAATTGTCATGTTACATGCCTTGGCAGGGGATATGTTGGCACAGCAGGGTATGCGCGGTTTGCAGGCACAGCACATGAGCCAAGCGATTTATCAGGTTGTAAATCAGTAAAATATAAGCGATGACGACACTGATTTATCGACGTCTGGAATTTGAGCGACTACGTCCACGTGCCATACCGCCCAGGGCGTTTAGCACAGCGAACTTGGTCATGCTACCCGATGCGTGAGCATGACAAATTGCAGCAGCCAAAGCATCGGCAGCATCTTGTTGGGGTTTGATGGTTAGATTTAATAATTTCATGACCATCATTTGCACTTGTTCTTTATCGGCAGCGCCATAACCCACGACAGACTGTTTAATTTGGCGTGCGGTATATTCAGCCACTTGTAAATCTAAATTTACTAAAGCGGCAATCGCTGCACCACGAGCCTGTCCCAATTTCAAGGCTGAGTCTGGGTTTTGCGCCATAAACACTTGTTCAACTGCAGCTTCAGTCGGGCCGTGAAATTTCACAATCCGTTCAATCCCTGCAAAAATTCGTTTTAAGCGCTCAGGCATTTCACTGGTTTCGGTGCGAATGGTTCCTGCATCTACAAAACGTAATTTAGCACCATCACGTTCAATAATGCCGTAGCCCGTTAGACGAGAACCAGGGTCGATTCCAATAATAAGTGACATGCCAAGCCTTAAAAATTACATCAAGTTGAATTATAGGAGTTTAAATCTCTTTTGTGTGGAGTAATTTCAAAACATTCGGTCAGTAAGATGCCATTTAAACAATTAGAATGTTTACCTCGCCACATTTTCAATTTTGGACTTCATTTTATTTTAAGTTTTGAGATGTATATCTTATATATGGTAGCAAATGAGAGCGGCCATGAAGCGGATCAATAGTCTAAATAGTGTGTGAAGTAAATTAAACGAGGTGTTTATGCGTTTTGCTTTGCAGCACGTCATCCTGAAATACCTTTCAAGGTAAAGCTTTTGGCATTGTTGGTCGCTGCTTATGCCATTTCTCCCATTGATTTGATTCCAGATTTTATACCTGTTTTGGGCTATTTAGATGACCTGATTTTAGTGCAATTGGGCATCATGTTGGTATTAGTGCCTGCCGAAGTAATGCAGCGCTGTTGTTTACGAACCGTTGCGATCAGTCAAAAATCCAAGGAGTTATATCGCAGCATCGGTTTTTATTGCGTTGAGGTTACTGTTAGCATATGCCGCGTATTTTTATCTTTATCGTTCAAATATATAGACGTATTGACTCTGTTATTAGGTAATGATGAAAATATTAATGACAGACATAACCTTTAAAAATACAATAATGCCCATATTGAAACAACAGCGAATCAAAAAAGCTTGATCCCGATGAAGCACTTGATTACTGCATTTTATTTATTTTATTGAGATTAGATTAATTTTCATGAAATTATTTCTTATTGTTCTAATTGGCTTAGTTCTTGAAGTCTTCGTCTGGATTGGTGTGGGCGACCTAGTGGGGAGCATGTGGTACGTGTTCTTTTGGTTTGTTGCTGCTTTCTTCATTGGTTTGAACTTGATTCGTAAATATTCTGCAGGCGTGATGCCGCAAATGCAGCAAATGCAAATGGGGCAGATGAGTGCCGATCCTGCGCTGAGCAATAATTTACCTAAAATTTTTGCGGGTTTTTTATTGATGATTCCAGGATTAATTAGCGATGTTTTAGCATTGCTGGTGATGATTCCTGCCGTACAAAATGCCTTTAAAGCGGCAATGATGAAAGCCATGATGAAACGTCAGCAAGCCATGATGGATCAAATGATGGGTGGCATGATGGGCGATATGAATAGCACGGGTAGAGCAGGTCAAAACCCGTTTGCAGATCTAATGCGCCAAGTGCAAGACATGCAAAATCAGCAGAGCGGTGGCCGTGATTCCAGTATTATTGATGGTGAGGCTCGCGAAATTACCCCTGAGGCGAAAAAAATTGAAATGAAAGATGTTAATCCACCTAAATAATATGGATGACGCTTGAGATAAAACCGAATCGCGCTGATTCGGTTTTTTTATGTATGTTTTTTGATGAATGTTCAAATATTGAGAGGCTATTTAAAGCTTTATTCATTCTCTTGCTGCACAAGGTTTAATCGGAATTTCAATTCTCCTGATGTATTTATGTCTTTGTTATTCACCATTTGTGCGTTGCATTTTGTGGCACAGCTTAGTCCAGGCCCCGATGTTTTATTAATTGCCAAAAGTGCAGCCAGCAATACCCGTCGTAATACCTTGCAGATTATTGCGGGTATTTCATCTGGGATTGTAATATGGGTGGTACTGACCCTATTGGGTTTTACGGTTTTGGTGCAGCAGTTTCCTTGGATTCAGCAAGTCTTAATGCTGATTGGCGGTTTATTTCTTGCCAAAATGGGATGGGGCATGTTGTCGGGTGGTTGGCAGAGTTGGCAGCAGCGCAAACAGTTTGATGATACTCAAGTACAAATTCCAGCCGCAAAAAATTACTTTTTAATGGGTCTATTCACCAATTTATCTAATCCGAAAACCTTAATTTATTTTAGTAGTGTATTCGTCTTGGCGCTCAGTTCATCGGCAAGTGCATCTTTAAAAGCCCAATTGGCAGTGATTATTCCAATCCAAACCTTTGTGACATTTGCACTATTTATGTTGCTACTTTCTATACCAAAAATGAAAAAGTTATATCAGCATTCAGGTAGTTATATTGATATGGTGTCGGGTGCATTATTTTTATTGTTTGCTGTGTGGTTGTGCTTAGATGCACTGCGTATGTTTTAAAAATAAGTTTTGATGCCGATTAATCAGACTCTTTGATATCGTCCAAAACTAAATTTGATGATTTTTCATTCGGTATTTCGGTGGCAGTCGTATTTTCAGTTTTATCCAAATGATTGGGTTGATAAATACGATTTGATCGCAAAGTTGCTTCTGTATTTTCTGAACCATGGTATTTACGGCTACGGTTGGCACGTTCTCTCAAGCCGCCTTTTTTGATGAGTTGTATCACTTTAATTTTACTCCGCGTGATAAAAATATGTGCTGAAAGCCAAGCTTGAGTCTAAACTTCAAGTAATCGAGCATGCATAATTTTAGCATGGCATACTTATTTTAGATGGATAAAGTGACTGATTATTCAAAAATACGATTTGCGTGAAGAACAGAACTTTGACATTCTAATTTAGAAACAATTGTGTCGGCTAAATCATCTAAAAAAATGTAGGCTACAATTCACAGTTGCTTAATCATAATTACACTGCATCAGGGTAGATAGTGTAACAATAAAAACAAGAATTACAGTGAAGTAGGAGAATACCTATGCAATATCATCAGTATCGTTGCGCATGTTGCAATCGGGCGGTGGAATCATCAAAAAAAGTATGTGGTACTTGTGGTTCACACAATATTCGCAGCCCGTCTAGTATCTGGTTGTTGTGTATTTTGGCATGTTTAGCGGCAGCCGTTGTCTTTAAAGTGGTGCATATTTATTTGCAAGATTATCAAGAAGTGCCTGTGCAACAAACGGTGCTTGAAGTGATTCGTACACAATAAGTGATGTGTCTAACTTAACGCTTATTTTGTCTATACAAGATTCTAAAGAATTCTGAGTCTTAAAATGTCTCAGAATTTATTGAACTGCTTTTTTGATTCATCATTCAAAAGAATTCCCTTTTTTTCTTCAATCTAGATGAATGATTTAAAAAAAATGAGCGAATTTCAAAGTCAACTTGGTTAATGGCAGACAGGGAAGCATTCACCTCAAAAATCTTTCCATGTCTATTATTCACGCCACAACTTTCTAAACGTGCGCGATGCATTTGTAAATAGCGTTCAGCATTAGCCACATTATTCAATAGATAGATTCCGCTTGCTTCCAGAGCTTGACTATTCAATGTCCAAATTTTCCAAAGCATGCCAGTTTCTAGCTTAATACCTTCTGCAATTTCACGCTACGCTACGCTCATGCTCTCGCTAAATGAGCCTCCATAAGGGAATCTAGTTGAAGAATAACCGCCATGTTAAGCTCCTACATCATTATCTTAGATTGGCATTTTAAAATTTCATGAGTGATTTACCAAAACCTATTATTGGATATTATGGTTTGGCAGCTAAATTTTAGATATAAAAAAGCCCACCGAAGTGAGCTTAATACATCTGAAAAGTTTTACATTACAGGCCTGCAGAAGCTTTCAAGGCTTCAACTTTGTCGGTTTTTTCCCATGTAAATGCAGTGTCAGAACCTTGACGACCAAAGTGACCATAAGCCGCAGTTTGTTTATACATCGGCTGTAACAGGTTCAGCATGTTGGTAATGCCGTATGGGCGTAAATCGAAGTGTTCACGCACCAAAGCAATAATCAACTCATCTGCTACTTTTGCAGTATTGAAAGTATTTATGGAAATTGAAGTCGGCTCTGCCACACCAATAGCATAAGACACCTGAATTTCACATTTGTCTGCCAAACCCGCTGCGACAATATTTTTGGCAACGTAACGCCCTGCATAAGCAGCAGAACGGTCAACTTTAGATGGGTCTTTACCAGAGAATGCACCGCCACCATGACGCGCCATACCGCCGTAAGTATCGACAATGATTTTACGACCTGTTAGACCGCAGTCACCTACAGGGCCGCCAATCACAAACTTACCTGTTGGGTTGATGTGGAATTTGGTGTCTGCATGGAACATTTCTGCAGGAATCACTTTTTTCACAATTTCTTCAATTACAGCTTCTTTAAGCTGAATTTGCGAAATTTCAGGATCGTGTTGAGTAGATAACACCACCGCGTCTAAACGAACAGGCACACCGTTTTCATAAGCAAAAGTCACCTGACTTTTTGCATCTGGGCGTAACCACGGCAATGCACCACTGCGACGTAACTCAGCTTGCTTTTCCATTAAGCGGTGTGCATAAGAAATAGGGGCAGGCATTAACACATCAGTTTCACGGCTGGCATAACCAAACATCAAACCTTGGTCCCCCGCACCTTGATCTTCAGGCTTTTGACGGTCTACGCCTTGTGCAATTTCAGGTGATTGTTTACCAATCATGTTAATGATCGCACAAGTTGAACCATCAAAACCTAAGTCAGAATGATGGTAACCAATGCCATTTACGGTTTGACGAACAACGGCTTCAAAATCGACATTTGCAGTTGTTGTGATTTCACCTGCCAGTACAACCGCACCCGTTTTTACAAGCGTTTCACAAGCAACCCGCGCATAAGGGTCTTCTTTTAAGATTGCATCCAAAATGGCATCACTGATTTGGTCAGCCATTTTATCTGGATGGCCTTCGCTTACAGATTCCGAGGTAAATACAGCGTACTCGCGCATAAGTCCTATCACAGTTAAATTCAAAAGACGCAATATGTTACATCGAGTTAGACTTTAGGACTAGCGCATTACGACTAAATTGGCTGAATTTATTTCAATTCAATGACTTTTTATCGCATATCTTTAGCTAAAAAATAGATAAAGTATCGGTATGACTATATTGTGACTCAAAAATATTCATGTTGGCTAAAGTATGCTGTCATAATTTTAAACTAAGGAGCACCTTGTTTTTAAGTGGTGAATCATTTTTAAAAACAATATTGTAGATGGGTAATTTAAAGACTTTGAATTGACTTTATCTGCATCAAGCTGCATTTTCAAAAGCTGTTTTAAAATTTTGGACGATGGCTGTGATTCAATTTATTGTGTGAAAAGTGAATAAAATTCAAGGTGTGTTAAAATCTGTCTATTATTTCTACAGAATACTGTTGTGTTTTAACTTGTTGCTAGGCATTTGATTGGAGTTGCTGCAAGAGCGACATCACAATTCCATCCTGCGTCTATAAATTGAAATATCTATACTTTAGAATTTTGCCAAGAATAGAGCTTAACACGGCAATTAGCTATTTTCTTGTTGTTATAAACGTGATAAAACGTCTTTGAATTTGCACGAAAAATACTCTGAATGGGAATTAATGCGGAAATATTGTTGCATAGGCTTTACCCCTCAGGCGTTTTTTTGAGAGAATAGCGGCTGTTTTGAATTCTATTCATCTTCTTCTATTTAACGATTTTTTGTGGACTCTGACCTATGACGACCCCGCTTAACGAACGTCGTATTGCAAACGCAATTCGTGTATTGGCAATGGATGCTGTGCAAAAAGCAAATTCAGGACATCCAGGTGCACCGATGGGGATGGCAGATATTGCCGATGTGGTGTGGCGTGAATTTTTGAATCACAACCCAACCAATCCACAATGGGCAAACCGCGACCGTTTTGTACTGTCTAATGGTCATGGTTCAATGTTGCAATATGCGTTGTTACATTTAACAGGTTATGATCTTTCAATCGAAGATTTAAAAGCGTTCCGTCAGTTACACTCTAAAACACCTGGCCACCCAGAATTAGGTTATGCACCAGGGATTGAAACCACCACTGGTCCACTCGGTCAGGGGATTGCCAATGCTGTTGGTTTTGCTTTAGCAGAAAAAACATTGGCTGCACAATTTAATAAAGAAGATATTCAAGTTGTAGATCATTTCACTTATTGTTTCTTGGGTGATGGCTGCTTAATGGAAGGTGTTTCTCACGAAGCATGTTCTTTGGCAGGTACTTTAGGTTTAGGCAAGCTGGTTGTTTATTATGATGATAACGGCATTTCTATTGACGGTGAAGTAGAAGGCTGGTTCTCTGACGATACAGAACAGCGTTTCTTATCTTACGGTTGGCAAGTCCTGAAAGTTGCTGGTCACGACGCCGATGCAATTCGTGCTGCTACAGTCGAAGCAAAAGCTGAAACACAAAAACCAACCCTTATTATTTGTAAAACTGTGATCGGTTTAGGTTCACCAAACAAACAAGGTAAAGAAGACTGTCACGGTGCCCCATTAGGCCATGACGAAATTGCTTTGACGCGTCAAGCATTAGGCTGGACAGATGAAGCGTTTGTTATTCCTGAAGATGTATATGCTGCTTGGGACGGTAAAGCGAAAGGTGCAGCAGTAGAAGCGGCATGGAATACAACTTTTGACGCTTATGCAGCAAAATATCCAACTGAAGCTGCTGAACTTAAACGCCGTTTAAGTGGTGAATTACCAGCAGAATTTATTGCGCAGGCAGATGCTTTTATTGCTGAAACCAATGCCAAAGCTGAAACTATTGCAACGCGTAAAGCCAGCCAAAATACGTTGCAAGCATTTGGTCCATTATTGCCTGAGTTATTGGGTGGTTCTGCAGACTTGGCAGGTTCAAACTTAACTCTTTGGAAAGGTTGCCAAGGCGTTCAGGACAATGCAGCAGGCAACTATGTGCACTATGGTGTACGTGAGTTTGGTATGACTGCTATTGCAAATGGTATAGCACTTCACGGTGGTTTTATTCCTTACGTAGCAACATTCTTAATGTTTATGGAGTATGCGCGTAATGCTGTGCGTATGTCTGCATTAATGAAGCAACGTGTTATTCATGTGTATACTCACGATTCGATTGGTTTGGGTGAAGATGGTCCAACACATCAACCGATTGAGCAAATTGCATCTTTACGAACTACGCCAAACTTAAATACATGGCGTCCTGCAGACACCGTTGAAGCGGCTATTTCCTGGAAATCTGCTTTAATGCGTTCAGAAGGCCCAACGGCATTAATTTTCTCACGTCAAAACTTGCCATTCCAAACCCGAACTCAAGCTCAAATTGAGAACGTGGCAAAAGGTGGTTATGTCTTGGCTGAAGAAAAAGGTGAATTGAAAGCCATTATTATTGCAACAGGTTCAGAAGTGGGCTTGGCAATGGAAGCATACGCACAGCTTGAAGGTGTACGTGTCGTGTCTATGCCGTGTGCAGAAGAATTTGTGAAGCAAGATGCAGCATATCGTGAAGCGGTATTGCCATCCCAAATTCGTGCACGTGTTGCGGTTGAAGCAGCGCATGTAGACTACTGGTGGAAGTTTGTCGGCTTAGACGGTAAAGTGATTGGTATGACAACTTATGGTGAATCCGCACCTGCAAAACACTTGTATCAGTACTTTGGCATTACCACTGAAGCGGTTGTTGCTGCAGTAAAAGAATTAACAGCTTAATTTTTTAATTTAAGTGTTTCTAAAGGCGTTCCTGCAAAGGGACGTCTTTTATTTTGCAAATTTGTTGGGTGGTCAATCCGATGATCCAACAAATTTTGTCAGTGTAAGTCAGGTTTGTGAATAAACCTCTGTGTAATTGAGTGAGATGATAAATGAGTTTGTACGAGCAAATTAATGATGAAGTCACTTTAATGGATGCGGGTGAGCAAAAGTGGATTGGACAAGACTTACCACTTGAAGCTATGGTGGCAGTAGAGTTGTTATTACAGGATTTAGCTGAAGATCAGCAAATCAAAATTCGCCGTAAGAACCATGAAAAGCAATCAGGTTTAAAGCAGGTTGACCGCATTTTGATTGAGAAACTTTAATCTATTGCGATGCATTCGAGACATTAGTGGATGTATCATCCAAAATAGCTTTATTCTATGCGTAGGGTAAAGCTTTTTTATTCAATATCATTGCCTTCTAAATTCGATATAAAATACACACGCATATTTTAAAAATTTATCGTTTCAGTCATGCAACATATCGTTTTATCTTTAATCCTGTATTTGCAGCAAAAATCTATAAACTAAACCTCATTGAAACTTATCAACACTATTAGAGATGAACAATATGAACATGAAATCACTTGCTTTAGGTTTGGCTATCGCATCTGCAGCAACCATGACAATGGCTAAACCAGTGGCTTATCAAATTGACCCAACGCATACGGCTACTGTATTTACTTGGGATCATTTTGGTTTTTCTACGCCATCAGGTAACTTCTCAAACATTCAAGGTACCATCAACATTGATGAGAAAAAACCAGCGAACTCATCTGTGAATGTCACGATTCCATTAAGCAGCATCAACACCAACGTAAAAGCTTTAGATGAGCACTTAATGGCAGCAGATTGGTTTGATGCAGCAAAATATCCAACCATTACTTTTAAAAGTACCAAAGTTGTAACTCAGGACAAAAAGAACTTTAAAATCACAGGTGATTTAACCGTGAAAGGTGTAACGAAACCTGTAGTTCTGGATGCGGTACTGAACAAACAAGGTCCACATCCAATGACCAAAGCGGCAACGGTTGGTTTTAATGCTACCACGTCATTTGACCGTTCAGCATTTGGTATCGCTGGTTTTGTACCTAATGTAGGTGATAAAATTACTGTAAACATCACGACTGAAGCTTCTGTTGCTGCGAAAAAATAATCGCAAGAACAGCTAAAAAAGCACCCGCTTCAGGGTGCTTTTTTTATGACGATGATAAATGTAAGGGCAATCTAAAGCTTCCGGTCAGCTTTGAGATTTTAAGCCGGCTAGAAACTGGCTCAGAACCGTCGCGCTGACCTGTTGCAGTTGCGGCGCGTATAGCTGATGATTGGCGCGTAAGGTGGGAATATCAATCTGGGCCTGACGTAATTCACAGGTATGGCCAATCAGCCATTTTTCTAAACTGTCTGCAGCAACTTCAGCGTGAAATTGTAATGCCAGAATATGTGGTCCGACCCGAAAGGCCTGATTCGGATACAGGTCGGAGCTGGCCAGTAATTCAGCCTGTACTGGTAAATCAAAAGTATCACCATGCCAATGTAAAACCGGTGTGTTGGCTAATGCCGCCAGTGGATGATGGACGGCATCTGCCAGACTGAGCGTACTCCAGCCAATTTCTTTGGTATGGCCGGCATAGACTTTGGCACCCAAGGCATGAGCAATGAGCTGTGCACCCAAACAAATACCAATAGTGGGTAACTTCTTTTCTAAACGTACTTTTAGTAAGTCTATTTCTTGTTGTAAGAAAGGATAGTCTGTGATTTCATAAACGCCAATTGGGCCACCTAAAATAATCACTAATCCTTCATGTGCAAACGCCTTTTCTAGATTTTCCACACCAGCTTCAAAATACCGTACCCGTAAACCTTGTTCATACAGGACATCTTCCCACGCGCCGAGGTCTTCAAATGCAAGATGTTGAATGGCATAGACAGTGTCGGGTAAATCGAACATGGCAGATACTTTAGGCTGAAAGGGAGATTTAATGTAACGTGAAATAATCCTGAACTAAAGTGTAATACTTTAATAAAGGATAGATTTTTAATTTGATCTTCCGGTTTATACCACGCTGAAAGAGCGTGCTGCGAAAGTCATAGCATTTTATGTCGCAATAAAAACGCCCGATGCAAATACATCGGGCGCAGCTTGAAACAGTAACTTCAACGCTGTTGGAATCTTAAAGACAAGTCTTTAGAAGAAGCCAGCAGGTTTAGTTGAGTAGCTCACCAACAAGTTTTTGGTTTGTTGATAATGTTCTAACATCATCTTGTGGTTTTCACGGCCAATACCTGATTTTTTATAACCACCGAAAGCGGCATGCGCAGGGTAGATGTGGTAACAGTTCGTCCAAACGCGACCAGATTGAATAGCACGACCTGCACGGTAAGAAGTGTGCGCAGAACGTGACCAAACACCTGCACCTAAACCGTAAATGGTGTCATTGGCAATTTTAATGGCTTCATCAAAGTCTTTAAATGTAGTCACAGAAAGCACTGGGCCGAAAATTTCTTCTTGGAAAATTTTCATGTCATTGGTGCCTTTGAAAATTGTCGGCTCAATATAGAAACCACTGCCAACTTCATGACGTTCACCGCCACCCGTTAAGACTTGCGCACCTTCGGCACGACCTGTCGCAATACAACCCAAGATTTTATCTTGTTGTTCTTGTGACGCCTGCGCACCAATCATGGTTTCAGTATCAAGCGGGTGACCTGTTTTAATACGTTTAACACGTTCGATGGCTTTTTCAAGGAAACGGTCAGCAATACTTTCCTGTACGAGCGCACGTGATGGACAAGTACAAATTTCACCCTGATTCAGCGCAAACATAGCAAAGCCTTCGAGTGCTTTGTCTAGGTAGTCGTCTTCTTGCGCCATAACATCTTCAAAGAAAAGATTTGGAGATTTACCACCAAGCTCCAAAGTCACTGGAATGATGTTTTCAGTGGCGTATTGCATGATCAATTGACCGACCTGAGTCGAACCTGTGAATGCAATTTTGGCAATACGTGGATTGGTTGCCAATGGGCGACCAACTTCTACGCCGTAACCATTGACTACGTTTAGTACGCCAGCAGGCAATAAATCTTGAATCAGTTCGACTAAAACTAAAATGCTGGCAGGGGTTTGCTCTGCAGGTTTAAGTACAATACAGTTACCGGCAGCCAAAGCAGGTGCAAGTTTCCATGTTGCCATTAAAATAGGGAAGTTCCATGGAATAATTTGCCCTACAACGCCCAATGGCTCATGGAAATGATAGGCAATGGTATCTTCATCAATTTCAGAAATTCCGCCTTCTTGGGCACGAATACAGCCCGCAAAATAACGGAAATGGTCAATCGCCAATGGAATGTCGGCAGCCAATGTTTCACGAACAGGCTTACCATTATCCCAAGTTTCGGCAACTGCCAATAACTCTAGATTTTGTTCTAAACGATCTGCAATTTTTAACAAAATGTTAGAACGCGTTGTTGGAGATGAGCTGTTCCATTGCGCTTTGGCTTTATGGGCTGCATCTAAAGCCAGTTCAATGTCTTCTGCCGATGAACGTGGGACTTTGGTAAATACTTTGCCATCCACAGGAGAGATATTTTCAAAATATTCACCTTTTACAGGGGCGACCCACTCGCCACCAATAAAGTTTTCGTATTGTGCTTTGAATTGAACTTTTGAACCGGGTTGATTGGGATCTACGTAACGCATAATTCTCTTCCTTTGATGGTTTTTTATAATCTGCCGTCATCTTTACCTTTTAGCACAATCCTGTGTCTAAAATCAGGTTAAATTTACGGCTAAGGTATAAGGTACTTTGGTACGCTATTTGTTTAGCATACCAATATAAGGTTGGAAAAAGGTTGGAAAGTTGCAGGTTTACAAGCAATGAACAAATCCTTACAAAAGTAAGCGGTACAATGGATGTAATGCCCACAGGATTGTGAGAATCAATAATGATGAAAAAACAAGACCTATTGGAAAAAAGACAGCATATTGAACAATTTAGACAAAGCAGCAGTTTATCGCCGCTGCATGCGCAGCAAATTCAGCAGAGTATTTTAAAATCATGGCAACGCTCTCAAATTGCTGAAATTCCTGTTGATCGGTTGGCAGCCCCGTTAAATTATAGTCTAACGCATACACATGGTGGTTCGGCCTTACAACGTGCTGTGCAAAACTGTGCAGAAGATTTAAGACATATCGCACAGCAGTCCGACATGGTGGCAGCCGTGGGCGATGTGGGCAGTACAATTATTTGGACGGCAGCGAGTGCGCAAATGCGTAATGTGGCGGAACAGGTGCATTTTGTAGAAGGCGGGCAGTGGCGTGAAGAGTTGGTGGGTACCAATGCTTTGGCTTTGTCACTTAAAACTCAGCAAGCAAGTTGTGTGTTTTCCAGTGAACACTTTATGTCATCGTTACATGACTGGGTTTGTTATGCAGCGCCTATTTTAGACCCTTATTCCAAACAAGTATTGGGTGTAATTGATTTATCGACTACTTGGAAAAACCATAACAGTTTGGGGATGTTGGCAGCAGAACGCTGTGCTTCTTTGATTCAAAATGCACTGCTTGATCAGCAAAAACAGCAGCTTTATATTCGCGCGTTTCGCGTGCCACAGGTGTTATTTAATGGCAAAGTGGTGGTGATGACACCGCGTCAAATTGAAATATTGGTGATTTTAGCACTTTGTCCACAAGGCATGAGTTTAGATACTTTACACCAAGCTCTATATGGTGAGCGTAAAGTCAGTATGGGCACGCTTAAAGCTGAGATGTCTCAATTACGTGATATTCTAGGCGGGATGCTTGGTTCGCGTCCTTACCGAATTTTGGCGCATATAGAAGCCGATTTTTTACAAGCCGAGCAGGCTTTAGATGCTGGTTATGTGCAGTCTGCCTTACAAACGTGTGCAGGAGTATTTTTGGCGAAAACTGAAAGTCCATTTTTATGTGCATGGCGAGATTGCTTAGAATCTCGCCTGAGTGATGCCATTTTTAATGCACAAGATACCGATGTATTGCTAAAACATTTGGCACGCAGCCCTGAAGCGATTGACGCAGTGGAGCGTTTAATTGAATTGATGCCCAAGGGGCATCCTGCACATCAAATTTTATTAAAATACACAGCTTAAGGGATGAATCAAGTCATTTAGCCGTTAATTCACTTCCTTTAGTTCTAGTTTTTAGTTTTATAGCCCCTTGCGGTTTAACCAGTMAAACAAGGACTGATACACTTCCGCGCGGACTTCTGGCGCAGAAAGCACCAAATCATGCACGCCATCTTCAATTTGGCAAAGCTGAATATCACCATGCATGTGATGCCCATATTTTTGCATATCTGCAACATCCAAAATTACGTCAGTGCGTTGCGCAATCTCATTCCATTGGCGTGGATAACTACTTTGACTCGCATGCATAATTAAGGTTGGTACACCCAAATGTACTACGCTAGCATGAATTTCTTTTTGCGCTTCATGAATTGCACGTACAAAACTTAATCGTACTTTAGGATAGCGTGGCTTTTTCCATTCCAAATTAAATAACCATTCACCATGATATTGCTTGTGTAGACTTGGTACATAAAATGGATTGAGGCGGCTTGGAAATTTCATTTCTGGCAGCAATTTGCCCAATTGGCTTAAGCGCGGAATACCGACTTTTTTCTCAATTTCGCTCATATTGAAATCATAAAAAGGGCTGTTGCACCATAAACCACGAATCAGTGGATGATTGGGATGATGTGCCACATATAACGTGGTGATTAATCCACCTGTTGAATGTCCCGCCAAAATCACTGAGTCATGTTCTTCTGCGGCAATTTGCTCAAGTGCAGCGGAAATTTCTGCATCATATTCAGACAAGCTGCGCACGTTGTACCAATGCTGATGTGACAAATGCGAACGCCCGTATTTGCGCAAATCTAAGGCATAAAAGTCGTAGCCGTACTGATTAAACTGGTCTGCCATTTCAGTTTGAAAGAAATAGTCAATAAAACCATGAATATAAAGTACGGCTTTACGGGTTTCTTGTTCAGCTTTTTTGCGTACCAAGGTAGCAATCACTTTGCCTTCATAATCAGATGGAAAATCCAGCGTCATTTGTTGGTAATCTGCACCCAAAATATCAGGTTGATAGCTTGGTGTTGTTTTTTGTTTTTTGCTTAACAGCATAAGGTGCTCGTCATCCATTTTATTTTGTCTATATCCTTGATGAGCTGTGCGCATTTGTCAAATTGAATTATGCAAACTCTCTGCATCTATAACGGTTTAGTTTTATGCTGAGAGTTCATTTTGTTCTGAACAGCAAAAAAAGCAGAACGCATCTGAGATGGTTCTACCAAAGGGAAGGATAAAAATAAAACAGCAAAAGAGGAAAATTGAAAAAAAGGATGGGAGATGCTGAGCAAATCTTGATTCACTCAGCAGGAGATTCAAATTACATCGCGGCTTTAAAAATTTCGACCACTTGTGCATGATTGGCTTTACGTGGGTTGGTGAGCATGCAGGCATCTTTTTGTGCATTTTCAGCCATAATCGCCAAGTCATCTTCTTTCACGCCTAACTCTGCTAAACCTGTTGGAATACCAATCGAGCTAGATAGTTCACGAATAGCATCAATCGCGGCATAAGCGGCTTCTGTGGTGGTTAATCCGTCAGTATTGACTCCCATCAATTCTGCAATATCTGCATAACGCTCAGGGCAGGCAATCAGGTTAAATTCGCAAACATGCGGCAGTAAAATTGCATTACAGACGCCGTGCGGCAAGTTGTAGAAACCACCGAGTTGATGCGCCATGGCATGCACATAACCCAATGAGGCATTATTAAATGCCATACCAGCCAAATATTGCGCATAGCTCATGGCATCACGTGCTTCAATATTTTCACCATTTGCCACGGCAGGGCTGAGCCACTGGCTAATCATACGAATAGCTTTTTCAGCACAGGCATCGGTAATAGGATTGGCTGCAGTTGAAACGTAGGCTTCTACAGCATGGGTTAAGGCATCCATGCCTGTTGCTGCGGTTAAACCTGCAGGTTTGGCGATCATGAGTTTTGGATCATCAATGGCGATAAGTGGTGTACAGCGCCAATCGACAATTGCCATTTTAACGTGCGTGTCTGTATTGGTAATAATACAGAAACGGGTCATTTCCGAAGCTGTACCTGCAGTGGTGTTAATGGCAATCAGTGGGGTCATTGGCACGGTACTTTTATCAATGCCTTCATAATCACGAATATGCCCACCACCTGCGGTCACTAAGCCAATGCCTTTGGCACAGTCGTGGGAAGAACCACCACCTAAGGACACAATAAAGTCGCAGTGATTGGCATTGTAGGCATCGACACCTTTATGTACGTTAATGTCGGTTGGGTTTGGCTCAGCACCTGCAAAGATATGGCTAGCAACGCCTGCTTCGGTGAGATAGCCTGCAATGGTATCGGCTACGCCAAATTTAAACAGTCCTTCATCTGTCACAATCAGGGCTTTTTTAGCACCTAAATTTTGCGCTCTTACGCCAATTTCTTTGGCACAACCAGGGCCGAAGAGAGACACACAAGGAATATAAAAACCGTTGGTTTGATCTGCAATATTTTTAAAAGCCATGCTCAGATTCCTTCTTGCATTGGGTATTGGAATAATGTGTTGTTATCGCGGTGTTGAACCGTGATTTGAGTATTCAATGCTTTGTGGTGAAATCCTACCTACCAAACACCAACCCTATTTTCTGAGTAAATAATGCAAACTAATCAATTGAAATTTATTTGTTTTTTAATGGGTTTTTATTTTTTCTGAAGTTGTGCGCAGGCTATAGGCAAGGGCTTAAATCTTGTTTATAGTGTTTTTGTATCTCTAATTTTAAGGTGTAGATACCGTTCACATAAATTTCAGGTGTAATTCAATTAATAAGTGGCTTAAGCTCGATTGAAGAATTGTCCACTTTTTGCAGATGGAAATAAAAAACAAAAAATAGGGATGTATCACGTGATGGGTCTAGTCGGTGCAATCAAATAAAAATAAGATGAGACTTAGATAGACCGCACTTAAGCATGAGGAGCGTATATGCAGCCAATTTGCCAGCATAGCCAGTTGCATGCCGTTGCACAGCAATTGGTTCGTATTTCCAGTGTGGCCGCAGAAATCTATAAAGATCAAATGGATCTGGTCGGGAATTTCACTTCACAAAATATGTTTCGGATTGATCCTATACTGCATCGTGTCGAATTACTAAATGGTCTGTTTAGTCTTGAATTTTATCCACCAAAATCGCATACACATTTAATAGAAACTCAGTTTGAATTTGCGGGACAACAGCAAGAGGTCTTAGAAGATTTTTTCTTACATGACGTGCATTTTTTGACAGGCGATTTAAAACCACAGCATTCCTTGTTTTTGCGTAATCAGGTGCAGCACTTGCGGCAATTAATTCTGCAGCAAGTGTATTTGTGGGTGAATGGTGCAGCACGGGTCAAGCAATTGTTGTTGCATTTAGATGCAATGCAGGCGCAAATTTTAGATCAGGCATTAATGCAGGCAGACGATCAGTATCAGCCCGTATTGACCAAATTTGTTCAGCAAGGGCAGCCGATTCCTGAAGATGTTTTAACTGCTTTATCGACACTATGCGCTTTGGAATTTGTAGAGGGTGAAACCTTTTTGCCAGTGCAAGCACTGATGCAAAGTTATGATGATTTTTGTTTTAGTGCGGCAGAATTTTTACCTAAAGCCATGCATCGTATTTTAAGTATTTCATTTCCTGAACGATTTAATTTGCAGGATTTAATCGATCATCAGGACGATATTCGGCTGTTGTATCGACATGCCGAAGAACATAGTCATTTACTGGGGTTTGCACGTTTAATGCACCGTGAAGTGTGGCAGCGTTCTGATGCTTTGGCGAAATCGCATTTTTTAAAATCTTGCCCTTTAATTTGGCAAAAGAAAGTCGCCAAACTTCCATTATTTGATTATCCACGTGCGGTGAATTGGCTGTTTAAACAGTCTGCACAAGTGTTGGATTGGCTGAGTTTAAATATTCATCATACCAGTGTGCGGGTCGCAGTGACTGCGCTCAGTTTTGTCGATTGTAGTCAGGTACATCCACGGATTATTTTAGCGACATTTCAATATTTTCAATATTCTGCGGCGCGTATGTTTATTCAAAGCTGTAATGTGTATGCGACACAGCAGGCGTGGTTTGCGCATGCACATAATGTCAGTCTAATGCCACATGGCGAAAAACAATCTGTAGATGATCCACGCGTTGCGATTAGTCCTTCTATTTTGTATTTGGATGAATGGATGAATTTACTTAAAACCGTGGCGCAACACGATGAACATTTGGTCAAGCATGTATTTCGGCGTTTAAGTCGTGTCATGCAAAGTTATATGACTTATTTGCAGCAAATCACACAGGATTTACCACCCGCTTTGTTGGATTATATTCAGCCCGAGAGTCAGCAGCAGCGTGACTTTTATACAGTATTACAGCGTTATCAGCTTCAACCTGATGATTTTCGGCAGCGTTTTTATTTACGGGCGCAGCATACGCGAGTTTCAGTGTTTGACAGTTATGTGCGCGACTATTTACTAGAATATTTTGCAGCGCATACGCATATTCCTAAAAGTCTGAGTTGGTTGGGGCTGTTTCATCAGGCGGTGCGTTGGCATCAACAGGTCTACAAAGCAGAGCTGATGGCCAAATTAAAAGAGGAAATTCAATGCTGTGCATGGCAGGCCAAAAGCCCTATGCCGATGCTGAAGTTTTCAGGTTGGTGCTTTGAAGAAATGACTCATCTAGACCGTATTATTGAAGAATCACAAAACTTTAAACACTGTTTGGCACTGAGCTATGCCAAGCTAATGAGTGAAGGGCAATATGTGGCGTTTCACATGGCATCGCCACATTATGCGCAGCAATTGACCTTGGGTTGTCATTTTCGGCAAGGACAGCTTGAATTTGATCAGTTGGAATATCCGAATAATCAAAAAGCGGAACAGTTGCTGGTAACCATTGCAGAGCAGTTTATTGCATGGCTGAATCCACAATTGCCAGCTAAAGCATAAGAAAACAGTTGTCGTATTCGCAGACTTGAGCCTTAACTTTTGGGCAAAAACTCGTTAGGCTATAGCCGTTCAGCAATGGTATAGGTCTTATGAAACAGGAAACTGCACTTAAACTTTTAAAAGCAGGCGAAAATGTCTTTTTAACAGGCTCGGCTGGTGCGGGTAAAACCTATACCCTGAATCAATACATCAATTATTTAAAAGCGCGTAAAGTACCTGTAGCCATCACTGCATCTACTGGCATTGCTGCAACACACATGAATGGCATGACCATTCACACGTGGGCAGGCATTGGTATTAAAGATTTTTTGTCCGATGCTGACCTGAAAAATATGAAAGAGCGCAAATATCTGAAAGAACATTTAGAAAATGCGCAAGTGCTCATTATTGATGAAATTTCGATGTTGCATGCCAAGCAACTGAATTTGGTTAATCAGGTTTTAAAATATTTTAAAGACAGTGATGACGTTTTTGGTGGTATTCAGGTGATTGTCGCGGGAGATTTTTTCCAGTTACCGCCTGTGGGGAAAAACGATGAGCGCAATCGTGACAAGTTCTGTTTTATGTCAGAGGCGTGGGTCGAAGCTAAATTTCGAGTCTGTTATTTAACTGAGCAGCACCGTCAGGGCGACGATTATTTAAATGACATTCTCAATGCAATTCGTGCACAAAGTATTGATCATCAACATATTCAGGCTTTGGAGCACACCCGCCATCAAGATATTGGCGACACTTTCACACGTTTATATACGCACAATATGGACGTGGACAATATCAACTTTAAGCATCTGAATGAAATTGAAACTGAGAGCAAGCAGTTTGATGCCGTGTGTGATGGCAATGAAAAGTTGATTGAAACGCTGAAATCATCCGTACGTGCGCCTGAAATTTTAAATCTAAAAAAACATGCCAAAGTGATGTTTGTTAAAAACAACTTCGATATGGGCTATATCAACGGCAGTTTGGGCGAAGTGATTGGCTTTGAAGAAGATGATGATCACGGCATTTTACCTAAAGTAAAATTGACCGATGGCACAGTATTGTTGGTCGAGCCTGAAACTTGGTCGGTGGATAATGATGCAGGCAAAACCATTGCCAGTTTCCAGCAAATTCCGCTGCGTTTGGCATGGGCAATTACCATCCACAAATCACAAGGTATGACCTTAGAAGCGGCAGAAATCAATCTTAGCCATACTTTTGAAAAAGGGCAGGGTTATGTGGCGTTGTCACGATTAAAATCGTTAAGCGGTTTGCGTTTATTGGGCTTTAATAGCCAAGCTTTGGAACTCGACAGTTTGTCGATTAAGGCAGACCGCCGTTTTCAGGAATTGTCTGAAGAAGCTGAAACACACTATGCGCTGATGGATTTAACACCACAACATAATGCATTTATTCGACATTGTGGTGGCACGTTGAACGAAACCGAAATTTTGCGCAATGAAAAGAAAATTGCCAAAGGTGGCAAAACCAACTATGCAACTGCTACATTGGATGAAACCCGTGCTCTATTTGAAGAAGGCTATGATATTCAGGATATTGCAGTAGAGCGTGGTTTAACTCCTGCAACCATTATCAACCATTTGGCACGTTTGCAAAAAGAACAAAATCTGGATATTTCAGTGGCACATCCAGGTGAAGAAGTGGTGGAAGAAGTTCGTAAAATTTATAAGCGTTTAATGAAACGTCAAAATGCAGAGCACTTCAGCGATGATGGCGCAATTAAACTGCGCCCGATTGTTGAAGCGACTAGTCCACGCATGGGCTATGACCAAGTGCGCTTGGCACTGTTGTTTATTCAGTAGTTGAGGATGGCTGTAAAGACTACAGGCTTTTGCGGAGTGGTCTTTTGCACAGTAAAACAGTACATAAAATAATTTCGATTGACGAAAAACTTCGGTTAAACTGCCATCACTGTAAGCCTTAAATATAATATTCGGTATGGCATTTACACCGTGGTACACCTTACGAAAATTTGTCTATAACAACTTACACGACGATGATTATGAAACATGGTTTAGTCGTTGCATTAACTATTTTTTAATTTTACTGATTTTAGGTAATGCCAGTGCGGTTATTTTAGAGTCAGTGAATGATGTCTATCTTGCCTATCAGGTATTTTTTGACCATTTTGAAAACTTTTCCATTGCGGTGTTTACGCTTGAATATTTGCTGCGGATTTGGAGTATTGCCGAAAAAGATCCCTTTGTTTCGCCATGGAAGCAGCGGGGAAAATGGCTGACCAGTGGTGGAGCAATTATAGATTTATTGGCAATTTTACCTGCTTATATTAACTTCTTCGTACATCTAGATTTACGTTTCCTCAGAATTTTACGTTTGCTGCGTTTGTTAAAATTGACACGTTACTTTGTATCTTTGCAAATTCTATTAAGAGTGATCGAGCGGGAAAAAGGGTCATTTCAGGCAGTTATTTTTATTCTCTCTATTATGATCGTAATGTCTGCAGCAGGTGTCTATGTCGTGGAAAGTAAGGCACAACCTGAAGCCTTTAGCTCGATTCCTGCTTCGATGTGGTGGGCAGTAGTGACCTTAACCACTGTTGGTTATGGCGATGTCACACCAATTACGCCTTGGGGCAGAATTTTAGGTGCGTTAATTACGGTATTGGGTGTCGGTTTGGCAGCATTGCCTGCAGGTATTTTAGCCACAGGTTTAGCCAACGAACTTGAACAACGCAAGCAGCATTTAGGGTTGAAATTTAGAGAGCTATTGCAAAATAGTGAGATTGATTTGTTAAATGATCAGGAAAAAATTGAAGATTTACGCAAACAAGTCGGTTTAACCACTGAACAAACCCAAGATATTTTATTGCAGTTAATTCGTGAACGTCGTGAAGAAGAGCTGCGTTTAGAACAGGAGCCTTATAAATACTGCCCACATTGTGGAGAGAAGTTGTTGGAATAAGCTAATATCTGAACTAGGCAAGCAAAGGGAGGGTGTATGCAATATTCAAAAAATACGATAGCGAAGGCTTTGTTTCTTGCCCCTTTGCCATTACTTTTTTGTATAGCGCTGTTTTTCATCGTGGTGAATCGTGAATATAGCTTATACGCTATTTCGGTGGTTTTTTTTGGGCATTTGCTTGTGTATTTAGTGTATTGCATTTTAATTGTGCCATTCACTTTTTTACTTTCTCTACTTTTAAACCGTTACCACGCTTTGAATTTATTGACGATTTGTATCAGTGCTTTTGTTTTCGCCAGCCCCTTTTTTATGTTACTGGGATGGGCACATACAGGTACGGTTTCGAGCGAGTGGTGGAAGATGTATCGTGATATCATTACTATTCTAATGGTCTTACTGCCAAGTGCGTGTTACTGGTTGTTTTTAATGAAATTTAATACAAATAATAATACAACAGCGAATTAATTTCAGTATTTATTTATCTATTGTGACAATGTGAATGATGACTCTAAAAATTTACGGTTTGACACACTAATCTGCATACTGAATGCCATACTATTTTTATGGAATTGTATTGATTTCGTAGTAAATATCATCGAATAAAAATAAAGATGAAGAAAACTCATTATTTCCATGCTAAGATTAAATTAATTCATTATTAAATTGAATCATGTTTGGCTTTGTTTTTTTATTTGGCAAAATAAAAATACGACCTAGGTCTAAACATGTAGTCAATAAGTTGAAAACTAGGAACAAGCAATGCTTGAAATTCGCCACTTAAAAACGCTGTCAGCCCTGCGTGAACATGGTTCTTTGGTTGCTGCCGCCAATGATTTATGTCTGACGCCATCTGCCATTTCTCATCAACTCAAAGAGTTAGATCATTGGTATGGTGTAGAAGTGGTGAATCGCCGTAGTCGCCCTGTGACATTTTCAAATGTCGGGCAGCGTTTATTGAAACTGGCCGATGACGTCTTGCCACAAATTCAAATTACCCAAACCGATATTACCCGCATTGTGCATGGGCAAACGGGACGGATTATTTTTTCTTCGGAATGTCATAGTTGTTTTGACTGGTTGATGCCGCTACTGAATCAATATCGACAGCAATACCCAGATGTAGACTTAGATTTTGCTTCAGGTTTTGAAGCCAATCCGCATGAATTATTGCAAACCGCAGAATTTGATTTATTGATTACTGCAGATCCGATTGCCTTAAAAGGAATCGAATATTTTCCAATTTTTGAATATGAATCGCGTTTGGTGTTGTCAAATACCCATCCTTTAGTACGTGCCGAGCGCATTACTGTGCAGGAGTTGGCAGAAGAAACCCTAATTACTTATCCTGTCGATAAACATCGTTTAGATATTATGTCTAAGCTATTCATTCCAGCCAATATTCAGCCTAAAGGAATTCGCACCACAGATTTAACCCAAATGTTGATTCAACTGGTGGCGAGTGGGCGAGGGATTGGTGCATTACCAGATTGGGTGGTGAATGAATATGAGCAAAAAGGCTGGGTGACTTCACGTCGTTTAGACTGTGTTGCTGCGGGAGGATTACGTCGTACTTTGTATGCGGGTTATCGTAGCGAAGAAAAAGAAAAGAGTTATTTTGAAGGCTTTTTGAAGCAATTAGAGAAATTTTCCCAAAAACGCACGCAGTATTATTCAAGTTAGATGTACTAATATCCGCATTGTAAAGTGGCTGCGAATGAATCCCTAAAAACACAGAGCTCATCTAAATCTTGATTAAAATCAGTGAGATGTTCTTGCTGACCTTGCCTTGCGACAATTATGGTAGAGCGTAGTGAGTTTGGTATGTAGGCTGACAAAGGATTTTGGATTGTTGCTACGGGTTTTATGGCAGCATTGCATATTGGCAAATTGCCACCGATTGTGCCCAACCTACGTGCTGAGCGCGGAGTTAGTCTTGTTCAAGCAGGTTTTTCTTGACTACACTCAGTGACCCTGCATTTATTGAAATTGGGTGATATAAGACGGTTAATCTAAATATAATCATCTAAACCGAGCGACCCAAATCAATGTTAAGAATAGCCAATAAACAATGTGAGAATCCCTGCAGCAATCAGTGGGCCAACAGGCACACCTCGTAGCACAGCAACACCTGCGACTGTACCAATCAATAAGCCTGCCACCACATCAGGTTGATTGGTCATGAGTTTTACTCCACGTCCACCCAACCATGCCACAAAAACACCAATTACAATCGCAAGTAAAGACTTCCAACTCAGGAATGATTTTAGAATTGCTTCACCTGGAAGCTTGCCACTGGCAATGGGTGTCAGTACACCAATGGTTAGAATGATAATGCCCAGATTTAAGCCATGCTGTTGCAAGAGTGGGAAAAATTCACTGAGCGGGGTAATTCTAAAAACAATCAATACTGCTGCAGCAATGGTCACAGCAGTATTTTGGCTGAAAACACCGCAAGCTAGTAGGACGATCAGCACCATTAGGTTAAGGTCTAATTGAGAGAGCATTGTGATTTATAAAGGGGAACCTGGAAAAGTTTAGCTATTGTAACGGTTTTCAATTGCAAACGGACAATGTACGCAATGTGCTCAGAATTTACGGTGTATTTGGTTTAGAATAGCTACAGCAAATGTACTTATACTTTTTATCATTAGGTCGCTCATCATGTTGTTGGAAAAAATGTTGCAATCACAAGGCTTTGGATCACGTAAACATTGCCAGCAACTCATTAAAAATGGTGCAGTCACCATTATGGGCGAAACCCAAACCAATCCTAAATTCACAATAAAAATTGCACCTGAAACGGTTTTGCAATTTTCGGTGTATGGGCAAAATTATCAATATCGCGAAAAGGTCTATATCGCCTTACATAAACCACAAGGCTATGAGTGTTCGCATCAGGCGACCCATCATTTTAGTGTGTTTGACTTGTTTGATTATGTATTGCTGAATCGCGGTTTGCAGTGTGTCGGACGTTTAGATCAGGATACAACAGGGCTGTTATTGCTGACGGATGATGGGCAGTTTCTACAAGCATTGACCCATCCTAAAAAACACGTAGCAAAAGTATATGCTATGCACACCGCAGACCCGATTAATGCAACACAAATTCAGCAACTTGAGCAGGGCGTCGCATTGCGCGATGAATCTGGGATATTTGCTGCAACAGAGGTACAGCAATTGGCAGAACATGAATTGCAGATGACCATTCATCAAGGCATTTATCACCAAGTTAAGCGGATGCTGGCAGCGGTGGGCAATAAAGTTGAAAAATTACATCGTCAGCAAGTCGGTACATTAAACTTGAATGATTTGGCTTTAGATGTAGGTGAATGGATGTATTTAAGCACTGAACAAGTCGAGTTGGCAAAAAGCCGTATGGAATAAATGAATTTCTGCTGAGTTTTTATCAATCGCTTGCGCTAGGCTAAATTTAATCTTTTGTCTAAAGCCGCAATCGTTAGGTCAGGTGACTATTTTAAAAAACAGTGGTAAGTTTGGAATTCATCATCTTTGACAAAGCCCATCTTTTCATACAATTGGTGGGATTGGTAATTACTTTTTTGTGTTTCAAGACTAATGCGCAGCGCATTTTCATGTCGTGCAAATAAAATTGCAGTATCAATGAGTTGTTTGGCCGAGCCTTGTCGTCTAAAAACAGGGGTGACATAAACATCATCTAAAATATAGTAGGTCGAACAGGCAACTGAAGAAAAGCCTAAATAAAGCAATACAAATCCAGTGATTTTTTGATCTTTGATATGAATGAAAATCACACTTTCCTGATTTTCAAAACGCTGTTTTAAGAATGCTGCTGAAAGGTTTAGATTCGAGGATGCACCATAAAACTGACGATACTCATCGAACAATACAGCAAGTTGGTCTAAGTCTTCTAAAGTGGCGCGTTTTACAATCATACGATACTCCATGCTTTTTATTGTCCTTGCATGAAGCATAGCTAAGTTTTTAAAGTAAATTTTTAAAGAATTGTTTAAAAATGCAACACTGTTAATTTTTGTCAGTTTCACCCAAAATAGCATTGAGTTCATCAAACAAGTCTAAATGTTCATCATCGAGTTCAAAATCTTCCACACTATTATTGCCAGTTACAGCTGCTTCAGTATTTGGATTTACATCTACTAGCGTTGCTTTTTGCTCTTGCTTTAATTTGCGTAACTTAATCAATTGTTCCAGATTAATATTCTGATTTTCAATTGAAAAGGGGATTGATTTAGTCAGCACGACTTGCTTAAAAAACAAACGTACTGCTTGTGCAGGCGTAATCCCCAACTGTTTAAACACAGCAAAGGCCTGTTTTTTCTCTTGAGAGTCCAAGCGTACTTGGTAGACTTCAGTTTTTCTCATAATTTTTAATATAAGGAAATAGATTTAAATTTTAGCAATATTGTAAACAATTCATTTGTAATTTCAATATGACTACAACGAAAATCCATTAATTTGTAATGACAAACATATTACAATGTCAGTTCTTGCTGTGCGCTAAAGTGGAATTGTTGCTGGCTAATCGGGTCAAAAAAACTTAAATGCTTAGCAAGCAGTTGTAGCGGTGCAGAAAAATCATCTGCTTGTTTGTGCTTTAAAATGGGATAAAACGGGTCGTTTTTAATCGCAATACCCAAGCTATTTAAATGCACACGTAGTTGGTGTTGCTTGCCTGTTGTAGGCTTTAATTCATATTTTGCCCAAGTCTGATTATGTTCAAGCAAACGAATTTCTGTTTTGCTGTTTGGTGTTCCTGCCACGACGTGCATCAAATAAAAAGGTTTGCCTTTTTCCATGCGTAATTGCACGGTACATGGTAGGGATAAATCTGCTTGATAAGGCGCAATGGCATGGTAGGTTTTTTGCACCTGACGTTCTGCAAATAATTGCTGATATACCGCCCGAGTTTCACGTTGTTTTGAAAAGAGTACTACACCTGCAGTTTCACGGTCTAAACGATGAATAGGCGTGAGCTGCTCATTCTGTGTTTGTTTTTTTAAGCGTACTAATAAGGTTTCTTGCACATATTGTCCCGTAGGGCTCATGGTCAAAAAATGCGGTTTATCTACAACCAATAAGTGTTCATTTTCAAATAAAATTTGATGCTGAAAAGGTACAGCAAATTCATGCGCTAAAAAGCGATAATAATAAATATCCTGATGCGCGCTATAAGGTGTGTCTAAATTTAAACGCTTACCTTCTGCATCATAAACCAAACCATCCTCAAAGCGTTGTTGCCATTCCTGTATAGAAATATGGGCAAACTGAGTACATAAATAATGAAAAATTGAGTCAGGTTGTGTGCTTAATTTGGGTAAATGTAATTTGCTGGCGCTCACACCATCGAGCATAGGTGGAACAAAGGTGTTGGAATGAGTTAACGTCATCTACAAATTGCTCATATTCAGGTGGGAGAGTTTCTTTTTCATCATATTGAAAATAGCCTAAGCAGTTCGGGTGCTAAGCTTAACAATATTGATTCATTGCCTTGTCTAAACTTGTTATAAATTGTCCACATTTACACAGATTTATCCATCAGTACATAGGCTTTAAAGCAGTGCGATGCTATCATAATTGGTCTTTTGAATCATGTCGTGAGCGTTATGCAGTATTCATTTAATTTGGCTTTAAATAATGAGCAAGATACCCAAAATCTGGCGCAGGTTTTGGCAACGCATTTTCGGTCGGGTGTGATTTATTTAATTGGTGATTTAGGCGCAGGAAAAACCACTTTATCGCGTTATTTTCTACAGCATTTGGGGCATCAGGGCGCGGTTAAAAGCCCAACTTACACCTTGGTGGAACCTTATCAAATACAAGGACAAGATATTTTTCATTTTGATTTATATCGCTTAAATGATCCTTATGAATTAGAGCTCATGGGCATCCGTGATTATTTAGAAACCCCAAATGCCTTGTTTTTATTTGAATGGCCATCAAAAGGTGGTGATGAAATTCCACCTGCAGATCTGATCATTGCAATTAAAAAATCGGAAGATGAATTCAGCCGTACCGCCACCCTAACTTCATCTTCGGCTGTATTACAACAAGCTTTGGAGCAAAAATTTAATCATGCCTAATGATGTGTTACTACGTCGGATCCACACGCTTGAACCTGCCTTAGCCAACCAAATTGCTGCGGGTGAAGTGATTGAGCGCCCTGCCTCTGTGGTCAAAGAGTTACTCGAAAACTCGATAGATGCAGGGGCAACCGAGTTGATTATTCGTGTGGCTCAAGGCGGTAGTACACTCATTGAAATTATTGATAATGGTCGTGGAATTCATGCCGAAGATTTACCTCTGGCGGTGACTCGTCACGCGACCAGTAAAATTCAAACGGCCGATGATTTACACGCTATTGTTAGTTTAGGCTTTCGTGGTGAGGCGTTGGCTTCAATTGCTGCTGTATCGCGTTTGACTTTGGTTAGTAGCCAAACTGAAGATGGTGTAGGCTATCAGGTTGAAGTCAATGGTACTGCTTTTGATCACCAACAAATTCAAGCTGTCGCTGCACCAAAAGGCACACATATTCGGGTGCAGGATTTATTTTTTAATGTGCCTGCACGACGTAAGTTTCTGAAAAAAGCAGGTACAGAATTTGGACATATTGAAGAAATTGTCCGTCGTTTGGCGTTGACACATTTTGATATTCGTTTTGTGCTAGAACACAACGACAGTATCAAACTGAATCTACCCATTGCAGATAGTGGCGAATTGCGTTTTCAGCGCGTGCAGCAACTTTTAGGGCGAAACTTTGTTGAAAATGCTTATTGGATTGATGCTGACAGTGTCACCATGCGCTTATCGGGTTGGGTGGGACACCCTTCCGATGCACGTTCACAAGCCGACTTGCAGTATGTGTATGTAAATGGACGTATTGTAAAAGACAAGACTATCTCGCATGCGTTGCGTATGGCATACGAAGGTATTTTGCATGGACATCAACATGCTGCGTATTTGCTGTTTTTAGAAGTTGAGCCTGAAAATATTGATGTCAATGTGCATCCGACCAAGCATGAAATTCGCTTTCTAAATCAGCGGGAAGTGCATGAATTTGTACGACATTATGCCAAAGAAACCTTGGCGCAATTTCAGACTGCAACAGCAGATTTAGCCACAGCCATGAAAGTCGATCCTGTAGAACAAGCTGCGCCTTATGTAGTGCAACCGCGTTATCAGGAACAATTTTTGCTGCACAAACATACCGAAGCGAACCCTCACAATTCCGAAGAATATTCAGTTGATGCGCACATTACGCAGTCTGACTTACAAGCGGGAAATGAGCTACTTACTGATTTTAATCAGAGCCAACCGCAGACAGTTCAATATAACCGACCTGTGCAGAGTAATTATCAAGGTTCGCAACAGCTCAACAATGCTTTAAAAAACTATCTCGCGCCTTTACGTGAACTGGATCAAGACTCAGCTAATCTTGCACAAACAACCACATCACCTGCGGTGGATGAGCATCCACTCGGCATCGCAATTGCGCAACTGCATGGTATTTACATTTTGGCGCAAAACAGTGAAGGCTTGATTATTGTAGATATGCACGCTGCGCATGAACGTATCGTTTTACAGCAGATGAAAGCTGCGTGGGATAAACCAGAGTTTTGGACTTCGCAGCAATTGCTCATTCCCAAAGTCATCAGCATTAGTCGTATGCAGGCCATGCGCGTAGATGATTTAAAACCACAATTGGCACGTTTAGGTTTGGATGTTGACCAATATGGCGATGAGCAAGTCATTGTGCGCGGTGTGCCAGCCATTTTGCATAAAGCAGATTTTGCAGAGTTGATTCCTGAATTACTGAATGATTTAGACCCAAATGATGAAGCGCAGGCATTACTGCAAAAACGTGATCATATTTTGGCGGGTATGGCGTGTCATAGCGCGGTGCGTGCACATCGGATGCTGAGTCTTTCTGAAATGAATGCCTTGTTACGTCAAATGGAACAAACTGAATTTGCCAGCCAATGTAATCATGGTCGTCCAACATGGCGTGCTTTTCCATTGGCTCAATTAGATAAACTTTTTGCTCGAGGAGAGTAGTGTTACATGTCAAAACAATTGCCGGTCATCAATTTAATGGGACCAACTGCAAGTGGTAAAACTGCTTTGGCATGTGAACTCTATGAATTAGGTCATTTTGAGCTAATTTCAGTCGATTCTGCGCTGGTTTATCGAGATATGGACATTGGTACAGCCAAACCAACTAAAGTGGAACAGGCGCGTTATCCGCATCATTTGATTGATATTATTAGCCCGCTTGAAGTTTATTCTGCTGCGCAGTTTGTGGAAGATGCCTGCGCCTTAATTGATGATATGCACGCACGTGGCAAAACCCCAATTTTAGTGGGTGGAACTATGCTGTATTTTAAAGCTTTGCTTGAAGGACTATCTTCCAATTTACCCAGTGCCAATTACGACGTCCGTGCAGAAATTGAAGATAAAGCTGCACGCGAAGGTTGGGAAGCGGTCTATGCAGAGTTATGTGCAGTAGATGCACTGGCGGGKGAAAAATTTAAGGKGTCAGATAAACAACGTATTATTCGTGCACTAGAAGTTTATAAATTAACAGGAACGCCAATTACCCTGCTTCAGGCAGAACAACCCAAAAATGTACCATATCGTTACACTTTTCATAACCACGCTTTGATGCCTGATCGGGTAGAATTACATCAGCGTATTCAAAAACGCTTAGAGATTATGTGGGAAATGGGTTTTTTGAATGAGGTGCGACATCTTATTGAAAATTACGATTTAGATGCTAATTTACCCTCTATGCGTTCAGTTGGCTATCGTCAAGCTTTAGAGTTTTTGCAAAAAGGTGATGAAAGTCGCGAAAAAATGCAGGAAATGGAGGATAAGGCGCTATTCGCAACACGACAACTCGCGAAACGTCAATATACTTGGCTCAGATCGTTGCAAGAATCGCATAAATTTCACACATATTTTACGATAAAGCAGGCTCAAGAAGACTTGCGAAACTGGTACGGATAAAGCAAAATTTACACACTGTCTTTTTTATAATTTTTAATTGAAAAATAAAGATAGTTTTTGCGCTGATTTTTAATTATTTTTGGAGTTATAACATGTCTAAAGGTCAAACTTTACAAGATCCGTTCTTAAATTCTCTCCGTAAAGAACGTATTCCTGTTTCCATCTTCCTTGTGAACGGTATTAAACTACAAGGTCACATTGAATCTTTTGACCAATATGTTGTTTTATTGAAAAACACAGTAAGCCAAATGGTTTACAAACACGCAATTTCTACAGTTGTTCCTGCACGTAACCCACGTCCAGCGGGTGCTCCAGCAGGCGGTCAAAGCGCAGGCTTCGGTGGTCAAGGTGGTGGCTTCGGTGGTCAAAGTGGTGGCTTTGGCGGTCAAGGTGGCTTCGGCGGTCAAGGTGGCTTTGGTGGTCAAGGTGGGTTCGGTGGTCAAGGTGGCTTCGGTGGTCAAGGCGGCGGCTTCGGTGGTCAAGGTGGCGGCTTCGGTGGTCAAGGTGGCTTCGGTGGTCAATCTGCAGGTGGCTTTGACAACGATTCTAAATTTGAAGAATCTCAAGAAGACGAGAATAATCGTTAATTGATTTTCAGAACAAAAAGCCTCTCATTTTGAGAGGCTTTTTTTATGTCTTACTCTTTTTCTGGTCAATTTACATACTATGATTTATAAGCTTAAGTGTAAGCGTGTGCTGAACCTCAAACCTATTTTTTGATTTTGATCGGGTTGCCACTGATGTGGCAGGGTAATCCCCCCTAAAAATAATAGGATCTAAAAGTAGAATTTTCTCTTAAGATACGAGCAGGAGATTCTGCATGAAAACATCTAAATTTACTGACAGTCAGATCATGTCCATCTTGAAACAGGCAGAATCTGGCACACCTGTAGCGACCCTTTGCCGTGAACACGGCATGAGTAATGATACCTTTTATAAATGGCGTGCCAAATATGGTGGTATGGATACATCATTAATGGCTCGACTGAAAGAGCTAGAAGCCGAAAATACCAGACTTAAAAAGATGTATGCGGAAGAGCGATTAAAGGCCGAAATCATCCAGGAAGCGATGGCAATGAGCAGCACTGCTGCGCAAGGGTAAAGCCATCTTGCCGGCGTAAGATGGCACAACAGGCAGTTGCCCAGCATGCCATTAGTATTCGTTTGGCTTGTAAAGCATTTGGCATTAGTGAAACCTGCTACCGCTATCAAGCCAAACTCAGCGA
>NZ_MKQS01000021.1 GCF_001758345.1 Acinetobacter towneri | reverse complement strand
TTTAAATTTGGTACTCGACGGGATTTATTGATCAGTGCGTCAATATCACCAGACTTCACTAACTCTTGATAGCGATAAAATGTATCTCTTGAAACACCCATCACTTTGCATGCTCTGGATACATTCTGAAGCTCTTCAGCTAAATTGAGCAGACCTACTTTGTGTTTAATGATTTGATTGTTAGTATGCAACATAAGAAAGTTACCTTTGTTTGATTAAGATTTCGACACCTTTATCAAAACGGGTAACTTTCTCTTTTTCAAGAAGAATGTACGATCAAGTCTGAACTAATACACCTTCATAGCCTGTTCAAGCATGTCTGGCAATTGCGAACGACCTTTTACCACCAAATGCTGTTCCTTTCCAAGTACGACCTGTCACCAATATACTGGTCACACCTTCACCAACTTCCACCATAATACCTCCACCTTTATACCCAAGAACTGCAGGAAAAATCCCCTTCAGGGGCTTCACCCGATAAGGTAAATGCATCGGTATAGCATAGCCCTATGTGGGTAATTTTGACCAACACTACTTCAGCGTACGGTGGTACAACATGAATTTCAACATTTTCAAGCGGCTAACGTAGGCCGAATGCGACGGCTGCGTGTGATTTCAAGAGCTAATTATCCCTAAAAAACACATTAATAGAGGACTAACAATATCCTCTTTCTATTCAGAGTTTAAAGCATTAACATGAGGATGATCTCAATGTATAAATACAGAATGACATAAGAATAATCATGAAAATCCAAAAATTTTATTACTGGCTTGGAATGTTCGCTTTTTACGCTATTTTACTGACTGGATGCAGTTTACCGATGAATCAAGCGAGCAAGGATAGCCCTGTCGAACCTTATGTAGATCATTGGCTGAATGGTCAGGAAATTGATGCGCACTTAGCTAAAAATTTAACGGCTTATCTTTCGCTAAATGATGCCTTTGGTAGCATCGCCTCGCGTTTATATTTGATTCAAAAAGCACAGCATCATTTAGATTTACAATATTACATTTGGGAAAATGATTTAATCGGTCAGTTGATGTTGGCTGAACTGCTTAAAGCTGCAGATCGTGGTGTAAAAGTGCGTTTATTAATTGACGATCAAAATGGTACACAACTTGATCAAACATTCAAACATCTTGTCCAACATCCTAATTTTGAAATAAAAATTTTTAATCCATACAAATATCGGCATTTTCGTGTCATGGATTATTTGTTTCGTTTTAAACAAATCAATCGCCGTATGCACAACAAATTAATTATTGCCGATGGTGCAATTGCCGTGACAGGTGGGCGCAATATTAGCCGTGAATATTTCGATGCCAGTGAAAATTTTCAATTTACAGATATGGATATTCTATTCTATGGCAGTACTGTTCCCCAAGCTAATGATGTTTTTTTAGAGTTTTGGAATGACGAACTAAGCTATTCGGTAAAGCAATTATTAGGCACAGGAAACGCGTTGCAATTGCGTGAATTACGTCATCGCTATGATTTAAATGACAAATATAAAGATAAAATTCGTGAACGTGTGGCTAATGCACAAGAAGAAATTAGCATCAAATTAGACCGAAGACCTGTACAGTGGGTACGAGCGTATTTTGTGGCAGATTCGCCAAATAAAATTCGAGGTACAGCACAAGGCGAGCAACTGATTTATAAACAAATGTTAAAGTTAATGGGTGAACCAAAACAACATTTGGAACTGGTTTCTGCCTATTTTGTTCCAACGGAAGATGGGCTAAAAACACTTACTCAACTGGCTAAAAAAGGAATACAGATACGCGTATTAACCAATTCATTTTTAGCCAATGATGTGCCTTTAGTACATGCATTTTATCAGCAGTACCGCGTAGATTTACTTAAATCAGGCATTCGTTTATATGAGTTTAAGCCTTATATTGAGCGAAAAAAACGTACTTGGTATGAAGTTGCAACGGGTAACGTAATTCCCGCAAAAGGCAAAAATGCCTCAAGTTTACATGCCAAATTCTTTGATATAGATGGTATGGTCTTTGTAGGCTCTTTTAACCTTGATCCTCGTTCTGCCTACTTAAATACCGAGGTTGGCTTGGTGTTAGAATCTGAACAATTACAAGAAGATGTTTTCAAGTCTTTAGATCGTTATTTGCCACAAATTGCGTATGAACTAAAATTAGATAACAACGATCAAATTATTTGGTTAGATCATCAGGCAAATGGCAGTATTCAAACGTATCACCATGATCCTGAAACTACACCATTTCAACGGTTTATAATGAAAACAGTGTCATTATTCCCTATTGAATGGATGATGTAATGACATTGGATATGCATGAGTTGATTGAATCATATTTCTTTCCCCTACAATTACTTCAATGTTTCTTATAGTAAGCCTATTTCTTTAAATAAGTTAAAATACGCCTCTGCTTTTTTCTCTAAAGCCAACGGATAGGCTCGTGAAGATGAAGGCATCCGATATAAATGCAAATCACGGTTGGCAAAATAACAATGTGTCGCCTGCCCAATTTGAGGTTTTTTGGCAGTTTCAGGCATGGATAACATAAGTGTATCTGTTGCCTTGTCGCCAGTGGTCATAATGCTTTGACACAAAGGCATATTGCTTAAAAGTGCGGCAATATCCATTGGTTTTTCAATCTGTAAAAATTTGTCTGATGCATTGCCTTTTAAGCGAATCACCTGCTGTGCGGTATCTGAAATAGCAATACCTGTAGTATTTAAAAAATCAATAATTTTATGAAGATGAAAACTTTTAGCTTCTACATTTAAAAAGTAGTTTTTATCCTGAAAAAAACATAAGCCAAAAATTCGCCACATATCATTTTGATAATTCGGATAATAAAAATCCATTTTCCAGCGGCTTTTAGGTGGTGGAAAACTGCCTAGCATTAACAGCTGAGCATTGGTGGGTAAAAAGGGTTTGAGTGGGTGGGTTTCTATTTTAGAATCAGTCATTTACAAGTTAAGAATTTAATATAAATTAAGTATATCATCGCATATATTTTAGCTGGAAAGTGCAATGATCTGAGTTTAATTATTTAGCTAAAAAATCAAATTCACAAAATTTTCACAATATGATTTTTTTGCCTGGAAATTATCACTTAATTGACAGTGGAGTTTTCGAAAATAGCTATACAAAGTTACTTCCAAAATATACAGATGAATAATGAAGCTAGGTGCTTGACAGAGCCATAGCCTATTACAAATAAAATATGACATTCACTATACTTCTTAAAGTTGAGTCAAGCGCTTGCAGAAGTAGTTTTATGTGTTACAGCGAAATTTTAACCCAACGCATGCACTACTTTTAGTACAATATCAAAATCGGGTACAACCTCGCCAAGTAAAATAACGAGCGATATCATGGTTCACATCCTAACCCCGTATCTGTCTATAGCTCGTTGGGGCATGCTGCGGGCATTAGTGATTTGAATCTGCGTTTAGCAAAATAGCCTACAAAAAATAAATGAATGGAGAACAAAAGTAGTTTTTACATCTTAGGTCACAATAATTCTACCTAAAACCGTTCTAAAATCCTATCCGCGACTTCTTTGCCCCAAATTTGGTAAATTTCTTTACTTGGGTGAAAACCATCTTTTGCCATTTCTAAATTCATGGATTGATATTTTTGAATATCATATTCAATCCATTGCATATCTTTTTGTTTTGAAACCATTTTTTCTAGTTGTAAGTTCATTTGTTTCGCATATTGCCCAAATAACCAAGACAATTGATTGGGTAATGCAGGAAATAAATGCATCGGTGGAACGCCCGTAGCGATGATTAATTCAGGTTGGAATTTCGCTTGTATAAGCTGATAAAATTGTTGCTGTTGTTTAATCCAAGTCCGTGCTGACATTAAGCGAGTCACATCATTGACACCCACAGAAGTAACCACGACATCATATTTTTGATTTACCATTTTTTGGGTCTTTTGAATAACTTGTGAGGTCGTATCTCCAGACTGTGCTTCTAAACGCCAATGTACTTGATACTGATGTTGCAAGGCAGAAACCACCGCGCCCAATAGTGCATCATTTTGATGTGCTACCCCAACGCCTGCAGCGGCAGAATCACCTAAAATCAATAATGTTAGCGTTTGCCCTTGCCCTGTAATTCCGTCACGTGCTCCTTCGGCTTCTGACAATCGAATCGTGTTCTTTTTAACCCGATTTCCCTGAATCAACAAGGCAGGAAATAAAGCAAGGGTTGCTGTTCTAAGCCACATCACACTTCGCTCTTAAATGTAAAAACCGAAAAAATTTAAAACCTAAATAAAAGTAGATACTTAAATAAAAAAATAGCATCGTGTCATTGAAAGTGCTTTCATTCATCATCAGCTTTAAATTTCAGGATGCTATTCAATACTATGATTACTGCGATTTATCCGAGCTTATTGACCAATTTTAATGGTAAAACTTTCATAGCTAATCCTAGTGGCAACCATGGCCATTTAGGTACATAGGCTTTGATGGGTGCTTTTTCAATTTCTGCTGCAAGTAAGCGAGAACCTGTTTTTTCATCAACCTCAAAAGGCAGTTTTTTTGCACCTTCGTTGATTTCGGTACGAATATAACCTGGGAAAATAGTCGTAACTTGAATAGGTGTATCAATTAATTCTGCACGAATCCCTTCTGCCAAATGTGCCACTGCAGCTTTACTTGCGCCGTAAGCAGTAAGATGTTTTGGCATCCCACGAATAGCGCTCATAGATGAAATCATCACCAAATGTCCTGAGTTTTGCTCACGGAAAATTTCAACCGCTGCTTCACACTGCGCCAAAGCTGAAATAAAGTTGGTTTCTACCGTAGCTTTGTTAATGGCAAAATTACCTTTACCAATGCGGCGCCCTTCGCCTACGCCTGCATTGACAATAATGCGGTCAATTTGTCCAAAGTCTTGTTTAAATTCACGAAATACCAGAAACACTTGATCATAATTGGTGACATCCAGCGTTTTTGCAATGACACGAACACCAAACTGGCTTTCCAGTTCTTGTTTCAGTGTTTCTAAACGCTCTATACGTCGGGCACAAATCGCAAGGTTATAACCCATTTGAGCAAATTCACGTGCCATACCCGCACCAATACCCGAACTTGCACCTGTAATTAGAATTGTTTTTGTCATGGTTTGATCCTTAAATCCAAGTCAATAAATTTGAGTTTTCAGCTTTGATAAAATGATGTTCATTCAAGCTCAACAGTTGTGGTTCACTGCCGACCAAACGCAAAGTGGTGATACTTGAGTTGGTAATTGCCCAGTTCAATGCAAAGGTTTTATTGGGCGTTAAGCCTAAAATTTTACCTGCCACCACCGAAATCACACCACCAGAAGTAAATACCACAGCATATCGTGGTTGTCTTTGGGCTAAATCATCACATAAATGCTGCAATGCATTTTCGACACGCTGTTTAAAATGCGGCCAAGATTCTTCATATTCGTGGTGATATTCACCGCCTGTCCAGCGTTCTATCGCACCTTCAAAGATTTTTGCCAAATATGCACGAGGATTGACCTCTTTCGCGACATCTTCTTTCATCAATTCAGGTTGATTAAAACGCGGTTCATACTGAGCAAAAACCTGTTGATGATTAAACTCATTCCATGCACTATCGGTATGAATTTCAACCTCAGGAAAACATTCTGACAAAGCCAATTGAGCAGTTTGCTGATGACGCTGCATTGAACCAGCCACCACATAAGGTGCTTCTTTTAAAATGCGATCAAAATAACGTCCGAGCAATTTGGCTTGTAACTCACCATTGGGCGAAAGTTGGTCATAACTTTCTGCCCCGAAAGATGCTTGCCCATGACGAATTAAATAAATAGTGGTCATTTCGGCATCAATTCCTTAAATTTGGTGATATATTTTTGCGCCAATTCATTTGCTTCTAGTTTTTGCAAGCCAATTAACTTTAAAGCACGGATATGCAAAGCATGAATGACAATCCAAAAATCTTTAAATGCAGGATTATTGGTTTGCTTGTGGAAATAACGATAATAAATTTGCTGGGCGATTACTGCTAAACGGAAAATTCCAAACACTTCATAGAATGTCCAGTTATCGGTACTCAAGCCTGTTTTGTGTAAATAATAATCCACGACTTGCTGACGTGTGAACATGCCTTTTAAATGAGTTGGTTGACGACGAGTTGCTTTAAAAATTTGGTTATCGCTATCTTCCACCCAATATGCCAAAGCAGAGCCTAAATCCATGAGTGGATCGCCCAGTGTTGCCATTTCCCAATCCAAAACCCCAATCACTTGAGTTGGATTTTTGGGGTCTAAAATCACATTATCAAAACGCCAGTCATTATGAATAATGCAGGTTTTAGAATCTGCAGGAATATGATCTAGTAACCATTTACGCACATATTTAAAAGATGGCACGTTAATGGTATGCGCTTTGGCATAGCGTGCATCCCAACCTTCTACCTGACGTCGGCAATAACCATCACCTTTCCCTAATTTTTCTAGCTCAGTTCCTGCATAAGGTACTTGATGCAGCTCGATGAGTTTATCAATGACATTTACACAAAGTTCATGCACTTGCGCTTCGCTAAAATCAAGCTCAGGTGGCAATTTTGCACGTGGAATAATACCTTCAATACGTTGCATCACGTAAAAATCGCTGCCAATGACAGATTCGTCCTGACATAGTGCTACCATTTCAGGTAATACAGGATAAAACGGGGCTAAATTCTTTTGTACATGATATTCACGCGCCATGTCGTGTGCGGATTTAGCTTTAGTACCTTTAGGTGGACGACGCAAAATTAAATCAGCATTGCTGTACTTGAGGCGATATGTCCAGTTAGATGCACCGCCTGAATATTGTGTGACTTCTACAGGTTCTAAGACATCGACATTTTGTTGTTTTAACCATGCTGTCACTGCCTGAATATCGAGTTCTTCACCTTTGCGTACTGTGCCGCCTACATCAATAACTGACATTATTTTTCCCTAATTTCCCATTTTTTTAATCTAACATAGATTTTCGGTGTTCACTTGTGATGTATCGGCAATATAGAAAATATTGCCAATACACTATCGAGCGACACAATAAAAAATTCGCAACTGACTTATTTTTTTCGGCTGCTACGATAACCACGTTTTGCCAACTCAAGTTTGGCGATCATGCCTTTGTGTACTTCGTCTGGCCCATCAGCAAGACGTAAACTTCGCGCTTGAGCAAAAAAGGCTGTCAGCGGTGTATCTCTAGACACGCCTGCGCCGCCATGAATCTGCATCGCCATATCCACGACTTTTTCCAGCACACTTGGCGCGACCACTTTAATTGCAGAAATTTCAGTCAGTGCTGCCATATTCCCTAAAGTATCCATTTTATAGGCAGCATACAAGGTTAATAATCGAGCCTGATCAATGGCAACGCGAGCTTCTGCCACACGTTCCAGGTTACCACCCAGTTTTAAAATCTCTTTACCAAATGCGGTACGGCTCATACCCCGGTCAATCATCAACTCTAATGATTTTTCAGCAGCACCGATGCAACGCATACAATGGTGAATACGGCCTGGCCCTAAACGCCCTTGGGCAATTTCAAAGCCTTGACCTGCACCCCCAATAAAATTCGAAACTGGAACACGAACATTATCAAAGCTGACTTCGCCGTGGCCATGTGGTGCATCATAGTCACCAAAGACTGGAAGCATCCGTTCGATTTTTACGCCTGCAGTATCGAMTGGAACTAAAACCATGGAATGCTGATGATGACGGTCTTTGGATTCATCCGGTGTATGTGCCATAAAGATGATGATTTTGGCATTTGGATCACCCAAACCTGAAGACCACCATTTACGACCATTCAAAACAATTTCATCACCTTCAACTACCGCCGTCGCCTGCATATTGGTAGCATCACTTGAAGCCACAGCAGGTTCAGTCATACAGAACACTGAACGGATTTTCCCTTCCAGAAGTGGCATCAACCATTGCTGTTTTTGTTCTTCAGAACCATAGCGCCACAATACTTCCATATTACCGCTATCTGGCGCATTACAGTTAAAGACGGTAGGTGCAATCAGGCTTCGTCCAGAAAGTTCAGCGATATGTGCATATTCCTGAACGGATAATCCCTGACCTAATTCTGGACAAGGCAAAAACATATTCCAGAGACCTGCCGCTTTGGCTTTATCTTTCAATATTTCAAGCTCTGCCGGCCATTGCCATTTTGTCCAGTCACCGCCCTGATTTGATTCGTGAACTTCTGGCCAGAATTCAGCTTCAATCGGCTCAATTTCTTTGGTAATAAAGGCTTTGGCACGTTCTATATAGTCTTTGGCGCGTGCAGATAGCTCAAACATGGTTCAAATCCCTTAAAATATTGTATTCAATGCTTTACAACACCTTAACTTGAAAACTAATATGAACAAAATGATTTAATTCAATAAAACACTATGAATCATGTTCATAACAATGCAAAAGTTGATCTTGCCGTTTTTCATCGTTTAGACATCAATTTATACCCGATGTTTGTTGCAATTTATGAGCAGCGCAGTATTTCCAAAGCTGCACAAATTTTGTGTATTAGCCAATCTGCTGCCAGTCACGCTTTGCAACGTTTAAGACAACATTTACAAGATGATTTACTGGTACGAAGTGGCAATCAAATGCTGCCTACGCCTTTTGCCGAGCAAATTTATCCGACGATTAAAAATGCCCTGTTGGCGATTCAGAGTATTGCAATACAGAAGCAGCAATTTGAGCCGAATATGTTGCAATCGCTTAAAATTGCCATCCATGATGAAATTGAACCGATTATTTTTCCTAAATTGGTGGCACATTTTCAAAAGCTGAATTTGGATATTCAATTTCTGAGCCACAAATTAGACCGTAAAATGGTTGTGGCAGATTTGGCGGCACAACAAATTGATTTTGTAATTGATTTAGAACAAAATTTTGGTGATAAAATTCAGTTTCAACCCTTAGTGCAAGACCATTTTGTAGTTTGTAGCTCACAACAAGAAATGAATACCGCACTGTATTTATCTTCTGCACATATTGGGGTTTCATCACGGCGTACAGGTATGTTGCTAGAAGATATTTATTTGCATCAAAAGCAATTATCACGGCAGGTTTTTATGCGTTGTCAGCATTATTCTACGGCCTTACAGATTTTACAGCAGTATCCTCAAGCAATATTGACCATACCTGAAATGATTTTAAAGCATTTAAATATGAGCCAAAAATTGAATATTTTTCAAGTCCCTGTAAATCTGCCTTTGATTAATATGGGGATGTTTTGGCATAAAGATTTACAGGAAAATTCAAGGCATTATTTTTTAAGAGAGGAAATTTCTAAAATTTTTGCTTAGGCTATTTTGAGTTAATCTTAAATTCGCAATGGTTGCTAATTGTATAAGCTCTATAAAATAAAAGCTGCCGAGGCAGCTTTTTAATTAGGGATTGTTCTTAAAACTTCGCTTCCAATACCTTTGTAGATACTTTACCTTTCCATAAATCACGCAAAATTTGCAAATAGAATTTCTCACCTACTTCTACCAATTCAGCATCAATTAAAGTATGTGTTTCATGCATAAATAAGTAATCTAGCTCTACAGTTTGTAATTGTTGCTGTGCTTTGGCGAAGTCTTTACGTTTTTGTTGGGCTTGTTTCACTAACTGATCTGCAAATGTCTTGCCCTTGAACTGACTGAGCGCATTTAAACGTAATTCAATCACACCCCACCCACTGAGCAGCAATTTAAACAATTCTAAATCCGCAGTGGTCGATTCCCACGTCATTTCTTCCAGATTTTCGTTTTCAGGCAATACAGGGAGTAAAAGCTCCATTACACTTGGAAAAATCTTTTTAAAATTCAAGATGAATTTAACAGGCTGCTCACCAGGGTAATCTTTAAATTGCACGTGTTGCTGAACATCTGTTAAATAAATTGAGAGCATTGAATAAAACCTTAAATTCTAAAAATTGTTATTTACGGCGTAATACACAAACACCTAAACAACAAGAGAGATGCATTTTATCAACAATCATAATTTATTCAATGCTGTATTGTTGCTTGTACTTCAGCTAAAGTCCCACAAAGAAGAGAGCCGCCAAATTGCGACTATCTTACCATTTGGTTTTAAATCTCAGACCAAACTACTTACTTTTGCTCCTTAAGCGGATGGTCTGGTTCTGTATTTGGCTTTTTCTGTGGCTCGGTATTTTTATAAAGATCGTGCTTACCCTTATCCTCATTGGACTCTTTTTGAGGGTTAGATTCTTGATTAGATGAATTGATATTGCTCATATTAATTTCCTTATTTCATGATATCTGTTTATAAATAAAATGAATTTGACTTAACATCAATAATGTTCGGGTTACTCCTTACTAATCTGCAACAATTTCGCTGATTTTTATAAACAAAGTCTGTGTTTATCTCGCATCATAAGCAGACAAACACAGACCTTTAACTATGCTTAAACTGACTATTTGGTGTTTGGTGCAATCATCTGTTCTGGACGTACCACTTCATCAAACTGCTCTGCTGTGACCAAATTCAGCTCTACTGCAACTTGCTTTAAGGTTTTATTTTCCTTATAAGCCGTTTTAGCTACCTTCGCTGCATTCTCATAACCAATTACAGGATTCAAAGCAGTGACTAACATGAGTGAATCATGCAAAAAGTGATCTATTTTTTCACGGTTTGCTTGAATGCCCACGGCGCAATGTTCATTAAAGCTATTGCAAGCATCCCCCAAGAGTTGAATAGATTGCAATAAGTTATATGCGATCACTGGCATAAATACATTGAGCTCAAAATTGCCCGACGCACCTGCCACGTTAATTGTGGTGTCATTACCCAACACTTGTGCAACTACCATGGTCATTGCTTCGCTTTGTGTTGGATTAACCTTGCCCGGCATAATACTTGAACCTGGTTCATTTTCTGGAATTCGCAATTCACCCAAACCACAACGGGGGCCGCTGGCTAACCAACGAATATCATTGGCAATTTTATTTAAACTCACCGCCAAAGTTTTTAATGCACCTGAAGCAAATACCGCAGCATCACGCCCAGCCAAAGCCTCAAACTTATTGGGTGCAGTCACAAAAGCTAAGCCTGTAAGCTGTGCCAATTTTTCAGCTACTTCTACCGCATAATCAGGGTGTGCATTTAAGCCTGTACCGACTGCTGTACCGCCCAATGGCAACTCATACAAGCCTGTTAAAGCCTGTTCTAGACGTTTTAAACCATGATCTAGCTGCGATACATAGCCACTAAATTCCTGCCCTAAAGTTAATGGTGTCGCATCTTGTAAATGTGTACGTCCAATTTTGACAATTTCAGAAAATTCTTCACTTTTCGCATGCAACGTATCGCGCAAACTCTTTACTGCAGGAATGAGCAGTTCATTAATTTGCAAACTCGCTGCCACATGAATTGCAGTTGGAAAAGAATCATTGGTTGATTGGGCACGGTTGACATGATCATTCGGATGTACAGGATTCTGTGCACCTAACGGATGACCTAGTTTCTGATTGGCAATATTGGCAATCACTTCATTACAGTTCATGTTACTTTGCGTCCCCGAACCGGTTTGCCACACCACCAAAGGAAATTGACTATCCCACTGCCCTGCAATGACTTCATCTGCTGCACCAACAATGTACTGCGCCAGTTCTTGAGGGATTTGCCTTAAGTTTGCATTAGTGATTGCCGCCGCTTTTTTAACTAAGCCCATCGCGCGAATCATGGCGCGTGGTAAACGCTCATTACCTATTTTAAAATTTTGTAAGCTGCGCTGAGTTTGCGCGCCCCAAAGTGCATCATTCGGGACTTGAACCTCACCCATGGTGTCATGTTCAATACGTGTTTGCATGTTCAGCCTCATTCCTTCGTGAATAGATTATGATGTCAAGTATTCATATATTGATCTTATAAAAACCAGCTGGTCAAGTAAATGATAATTATTATCAATAGTTCCGTTGCGTTGTATTTGTTTCAGCTATAAGGCTTCGTAATAAACTTTCAAAGAGTTGTATAGCACTAGTTTTAATGCTTGAGCGTATTTTGATAAAAACGCCACTCATCCTCTAGCATTTTTTCTAAACTACGTTTTGGCTGCCAGTGTAAATACTGTTGTGCCTTATCTATAACTGCACCTAACTGATCTAACTCAGGATATTCATAATGAATTGCAGGGACTGTAGCAATTTCCGCATCGGTGACTTCAGCGATACGTGCAAGTAACTGCTGAATTGAGACGACTTCTCCTGCAATATTAAAGGCTTCGCAGCTATGTGTTTGTTCGAATAACCAATGCAGGCTTGCGATGACAGCCTCACAGACATCTAGTACATGCAGAAAGCTGCGTTCTACGGTTTGATCTGCAGTATTGGCTTGCTGACGTAATTCAATTGCTTCACGCTGTTTTACTGCAACTTGCATCGCCAAAGGAACAATATTTTTAGGTAATGGTGCAACGACTTCGCCTAAAATACCGTGTTCAAATGCGCCTGCTATATTACTCAAGCGCAAAATAGCAATGTTCCATTCATCATCAGTTCTAAAAGTATCGCGGATGATTTCTTCAACCATCTGTTGAGATTTTACATAGGGATTGGCGTAGCTGTAATTAAAGCTCTGGCTTTCTTCTAGATTTAATCCAGACTTTCCATAGACCGCTATACTTGAAAGATGCACCAAACTACGCACGCCTGTACGTTGCATAGAACGCAATAAACTCATAATAGAACTGACATTATCGTTATAATATTCGAGCGGTTTGAGTACTGATTCTTCTAAAGATTTAAACCCTGCACAATGCACCACTGCAGTAATTGAATATTGTTCAAAAACTTTGTTCAGCGCGGGCGTATTTCTAACATCTAGTTTGGCAAAAGGCACATAACGTCCTGTAATATATTCAAGTCGCTCTAAGGTCTGCATACTTGAATTGGATAAATTATCTACAATAATGACCTCTTGCCCTTGAGCCATGAGGCTTAATGCAATGTGTGAGCCTATAAAGCCTAAACCACCAGTCACTAAAATCATTTATACTACCTTTTTTACAAAGTCTGAATGCGCCTTAGCACATTGCATTAGTGAATTTTGATGAGCACCTTATTACTAATAACCTCCGCACCAACCTCTATTCATGCATGGCATGCACTTGGTCTTGCTCAAGCCTTACAACAGAAAAATGAGGCTTTTCGTGTGTTTTTTTATCAAGATGGCGTTGCTGTAGCGAATGAGTTGCAATGGGTACCCGATGATCAACGCAACCTCAAAACAGAATGGCAAAAATTGTCTATTCGTTTACCGGTATGTGTAAGTGCAGCACTGGCACGTGGTATTAGCGATGCAGACAATGCTAAACGCCATCAACTAAGCCAACACAATTTAGCTGCAGGCTTTGAATTGGTTGGCTTGGGCGAACTGGCCGATGCAGTGCAAACCACAGAACGCCTGATTCAATTTTAAGCGATTCATTTTGTAAATCTGTTGCATTAAAAAGGTAAATTGTGTGAAAACTGTACTCGTGGTTTTACGTCAGGCCAATTTAAACAGCTTACAAGTACATGAAAGCTTGTCAGCAACAATGGTACTGGCAACTTTTGGTTGTGAAGTCAAAGTATTATTACAAGATGCGGCATTAAGCCTATTACAGTCGGAACTGGCTTTTGATTCATTTAAACACGCCTTTAAAGTGGCATCCAACTTGGTCGATAGCTTTGAGTTTTATGACCTCAGCCCAATTTTGATTGAACATAAACATGCTCACTCACCGTTTATTAAAAATACGATACATGAGATTGAATGGGTGGAACTGAATCGGGAGCTGATTCAAACCTTTGATCGGGTTTTATATTGGTAGATTGATCGGCGCTTTAACAGTTTGATTGATCATTTGACCACATCTAAACATCTATAGAGAAAAGCATGACTGACGCAAATTTATATTTAATCCAGGCAAGTTTTGATAGTACTACGACAAGTTTAGCCCAGCTAAATGCCATGTACGCTCCGCAAGATAGCGTTGTACTGATGGGTGATGCGGTATTGCATCAACACCATCCGCTTTGTGCCCAGCTAGACAAAATATATGTACTGGAAAATGATGCAGAAATATTGAATGGTCATTTGGCAAAAAACGTACATCCGATTGATTATGCAGCTTTTGCAACGCTGTGTTTAGCACATCAGCGCTGTATTAGCTTAAAATAACACGCCGTAATGATACAAAACTCAAAGCAATTTTAATGGTAAATGAAACAAGAGATGACACTAGAATTAGATCAAGATGGACATTTGCTGGATTACACTGTCTGGAATGAACAAGTAGCACAAGAACTGGCGCAAAGTTTAGCGCTCGAACTCACGGCTTGGCATTTTGAAGTTCTGCATGCGGTACGCCAATTTTATCAGCAATTTGGACACTCACCTGCAACCCGCCCTTTAATCAAATTTTTAATGAAAACTGTAAGCCCAGAAATTAACAATGCTGTTTTGCAGGATAAATTTAATACAGGTTTAGTGGCGCGTCATTTAAGCCGTTTAGCGGGTATTCCTAAACCAGCGAACTGCTTATAAAAAATTGCTCCTGATGAATACGACACTGATTTAGACTTGTTTTAAATTCTGCTGTGCTTGGATGTACTGATAATACACTGAGGTAAATTGTGGCTTCACCTGTTTGGCATGAAGTTCTTCGCCACATTCTGAACATACCACGACAGGCTGAAACGTTTTAGCACAATTTTTATGGATGTATTCCACAGGCTTACCTAAACCTTGATCCATCCATTTATCTGCCCAATTTGCCATAGACAGCATTAAGGGATAAAGCTCCAAGCCTTTTTCAGTCAATTTATATTCAAAACGTTCTTGGCGTTCTACATAAGGCACTTTGACTAAAATTTCATGTTCCACCAGACGCTTTAAACGATCCGACAATACATGCCGCGTTACGCCCAAATGTTGTTGAAAATCATCAAAACGATGCATGCCCATAAAGGCATTACGAATAATCAGCATCGTCCAACGGTCACCAATCACCGACAAAGTTCGTGCAATCGAACAAGGCTGCTCACCAATTTCATCCCATTTCATGTATGTCGCCTATCCCGCAGTCCACTACATGCAAGTTAAAAGATTCTACAGGCTTTGCAAAGTCAGTTTTACATGAAAATGAATAAAAATGATGCATGACTTGACAATCTGCATAAAAGTAATCCTCAATTTTGAGTCTTATATGTTGGCATCTTCAGATTTATTATTTACTTATAAGGCAGATTACTATTTAGATGTAGAACCCGCACAAAAAACTTGTTCGGTCATCCCTGATGCCGTAAAACTGTTGTGCTGCTGTTCTAGATATCGCTTTGCCACCATTAACATCATAGGTGCAGGATACAAACTTGGATTGTGCTCGGAAATTTCAGCAATATTTTTATAGGCGTGATAGCGTGCACAAAATGCCTGTTTTTGTTGTTCTGCCGTTGCTTGGCTAGCAGGATCATCCAATACTTTTTTGCTGTCATTCACAATTTGCGTGTATTGATTTAATAAGTCTTGATATTGCGTTTGAGTCAATCCATTGACTGCGTGTTGGATTGTAATTGGTGTATAGGATGCTTCAAGCGCCAACTGCTGCGCTTGGATACCTTGTGCCATTACGCTCAGACTTTGCAGTCCAAGCATCATCCTCACCAATATTTTTGCCATGATTGGCATACGCATAAACTTAAGACGCATCGCCTTCTTTCCAGACATCTTCATAGTCATCTGCATCAATCATAAAGCGGTAGCCTTGCTCTAAAGCCAAGTATGGAAGCACATCAGGCAAAATATCTTGTAGCTCACGCACAGGCATGGTTTCAAAGCTCACTTCATCTTCACCCAGTTCACCGCCATAAATATACCACGCAACTTTTTCTTCCCCTTCTGGCGCTTTACGCAATCCCACAATTGGGTCTTTATTTAAGGTCTGGACTGCAATTGCGACAACATCATCGCCACTCACTGCAATATAGGCTGAACCAAACTCTTCACAGAGCAGTTTTTGTTCTTCTATCAATTCTGCTAAGGCTGAGTTTTTTTGCTTTTGCTGTGGTTTAGACATGACAATTCTCTAAGATAAGCTGTGAGTATTCTAACGAGATTGTACGGATAGAGAATCTTTATTTTTATATTTCTGAGATTCTTAAATCAAATGCAAAGGATATAACATGAATTTGAAATTACATAGCTTTGAAATATAACCCTACGCCCAAATCACCAACATTGCCGCAAGTACGACCAATCCCAATCCCCAATGATCGGTACGAGCAAGTTTTTCTTTAAAGAAATAGGCTGAAATTAGTAAGCTGAATAATATTTCAATTTGTCCGAGTGTTTTCACAATCGCTACAGTTTGCATACTCATGGCACTAAACCAACCTAATGATGCTAAAAAACTGCAGACGCTCACTTTAAAAGTTAATCCCACCCGCTGCCACATGGCATACAAGGTATGTCGTCTAAACATACCTAAATACACCAATAAAATACAGCATTGTAAACCAATGACCCAAACCAAAACCCATGCAGCGCGGTGAATAAACGGTAAGAAATCGAGTTCTAAACTGGCCTCTCGTACTAAAAGTGACGTAACAGCAAAACTGAATCCACTTCCGATTCCAATGGCTAAAGTCGTGAATGAAAAATCACTACGTTGGCTGCCTTTACTCAACAGAAATACTGCAATCCCACCAATCGCAACACCTAACCAAGCCAATGCGCTTAAATGTTCTTGTAGGAAAATCACGCCTACAATTGCAGCTAAAACTGCCTCACTTTTGGCAAGCCCGACACCTACTGCATAATTTTTTTGTTGAAACAGTTTTACCATTAAAGCCGTGGCTAAAATCTGACACACTGCTGCAATGATGATATACAGCCAAAACATCGAACTAAAATGTAGTTCGGCTTGAACAGGCTGCTGCCATTGTAAAATGCTTAAATACACCAGTGCAAAAGGCAAGGCAAAAATAAAACGCGCCAGAGTCACGCCATAAATATCGACACTTGTGCTGAGTTGTTTTTGAAAGGCGTTGCGCCATGCCTGCATAAATGCAGCCATTAAGGTAAAGAGCACCCAACTCGAAATCATTACAACCACAAATGCGTTACAAATAAAGCTTTAATTTACGCCTATTCTATTATTTTTGCGATCTTTATTGCTTTTCAGATATACCTTTATGATCGTTTTATCAACAAAAAAGCATTCATTAAAATTCAAATGAATGCTTTCATATCTTGAGCCGATTTAGAGATGCTGTTATTCAAGAGACTGTTATAACTTATCTAAATTTATCACTACAGCTACGCCAATACAAAATAAAGCCACGTACACGGTAAACCAAATAATCATGTGCTTAAATGCTTTATCTGAAATACTGCTATCGGCATATTTCTGAGGTTTGCGTGAGTTATCTTCTTGCATATCAACTCCAATCTAACCAGATTTTGGGGAATATAGCGATTATGCAAAATTTTAATCTATTACTATAGATACAAAATATTCATTAAAAACTATAACAGATTATTTTAGATTCATACTCATCTGTTATAAAAATAACATTTATTTAATGTTTTAAATCCAAAAATAGATCAAAATAATTAACAGATGCAAAAATGATTGGTCGTACCATGTATAAATCTGAACAATTGGCGTTAAACATTCGGCAACTCATTGAAAATGGCGCATGGAAAGCACATAGTAAGTTGCCTTCGTTAAGAGAACAATCACAAATCAGTGGTTATAGCTTAATGACCGTACTGAACGCTTATCAAGAACTTGAAGCGCAGGGATTGGTATATACCAAACAAAAGTCAGGTTTTTATGTTGCAGAACGTCTCAATCAAACGGAGCTACCTGTACCAAGTAGCTTGAGTTTAAATGCACATATTCAAATGAACTCTTTGGTCTTTGGCTATTTAAAATCAATTCAGCCTGCAGATGTCAGCCCTTTGGGTTCTGCCTTCCCCAATGCAGAATTGCTGTTTAACCCCAAATTCATGCAAATTTTAGCTCAGCATGCCAAGCGAAAAGCCAGTTATATGAGCCATGACCACATGCCACCAGGCAATTATGAATTAAGAACTATCATTGCAAATCGCTACTGTTTGCAAGGCATACCCACCCATGCAAATGATATTGTCATCACATCAGGTGCTTTAGATGCGCTCAATTTGTCATTACAGGCGTTGACCAAACCTGGAGATTTTATTTTATTACAAGAAACTATTTTCTATGGTGCATGGCAAGCAGCTGAACGTCTTGGTTTACAGGTGATTACCATTCCAGAACACCCTGTTTCAGGTTTCGATTTAGAGTCATTTGAACAAGCCTTAAAACAATACCCGATTAAAGTCTGCTGGTTGATGTTGAATATTCATAACCCTATTGGCTTTAGTGTCAGAGATGAAATTAAGCAACGTATTGCAAGTTTGCTTGAAGAATATCAAGTGTATTTAATTGAAGATGATGTCTATCAAGAATTGTATTACGGTACGCAAAAACCGCTACCCATGAAGTATTTTGACCGACAACAACGCGTACTGCATTGCGCTTCTTTTTCTAAAACATTGGGTTCTGCTGTGCGGGTCGGTTGGGTTTATGCAGGACAATTTTCCCATGCTATTCAGCATTTTCAGCTAATGAGCACGGTTTCGGCAAGCCCATTACTCCAAAATACTTTGGTCGATTTTCTTTCACACCATCATTACGAAAAACATTTGCGCCAATTACGCAAAGAACTGGAAAAACATAAGAAAGTGTTTTATCAGCAGTTGAAAAAGCGCTTAAATCCAGCTTGCAAAATTCACTACTATTCTAGTGGTTATTTTTTATGGATTGAACTGCCTGCATATTTAGATGGCTATACAATTTATGAGCAATTGATTCAAAATAATATTGGCATTGCGCCAAGCCAACTGTTCCGTTCTGAACAAGTCAGCCAAAACTTTATTCGTTTAAATTGCTCTTTTGCTTGGAACAGTAATATTGCTGCTGCACTAGATGTTTTGTCTGAGGTGATACAACAGCACATCACGCAATATACTCATGCCTAGAATTACAGAGCCGATCACCCGACAATAAAAAAAGCTGAGTTTTTGACTCAGCTCTTTTGTAGTTTAAAGTGCATTTTTAGAAGTTATAAATCGCCACGAGATTTAAACGATTATCTTCACCTGTTTTATTGCCATTCGCAGCTTCACCGAATGCTTCACGCTCACCATAAACATATTCAAGACCAAAGCTTAACGGTTTACGAGGGCTATAGAATACGTTTGCCCAAGTTTGCCATAAATCTTTGTTAATCGTAGTTTTGTCTGGTGTAGCTGCAATATAGTTAGGGTCTTTGTCAAAATTCATATAACCATAACCTAAAGTACCATGCACGTTGTCACCAAACTTTTGTGTAATACCAACCATGATTGAGTCAAACTCGCTTTGAATAAGACTACCATTTGTCTGAGCAACCACGCCTTTATTCGTGAATGACACAAAGCTGCTATCCCCTTTTACATGGTAATAATCGGCTTTTAAAGTCGTGCCTGGTACAACATCATATTTTGCACCGACACCGACGCCCCAAGCCATTTCTTCATCAGAATTGACACGTTTTTCATGTCCCATCGCACGTAGGCTGACATTTAAATTATCTGCAAACTGATGATTTAAACGCGCAGTTAATGCAGGTAAACGCTGGTTGATTGAACTGTCTTTAGGGTCTTCAGCTGCAACCACTAAATTGGTTTGTGGGCTAAACTTTGTTGTATAACGTACTTGAGGTGTACGTTTTACCGCGCCACCAACATACGCCAAAGCATCAATGGTTTCAGGCATATAGTCTGGAATCGCAAAGTTTGACCAAGTTTGACCAATCAACCAATTTCCGTAGTTCAAATAAGCATGGCGAATACGTAAATTATCAAGGTTTGCTCCACCTAAGAAGTCAACTTCGATTTTACCTTTTACGTCTTGATCACCCACTGGGCTTTTAAAATCTAAACCTATACGGGTTGCTGAAAGTGTTGATCTTAAACGATCACTTTGTTCATTATTTCCTTCAAGTGGTACACCGTTAATTTGGTTATACGGCATATCTTTAGCGCCGCCTTCTACCTGATAAGAAGCATCTAAACGCACGTTACCATATAAATTAAATTCGGCACCTTTGGCAGTTTTTAACACAGGATTAGCAACTGGTGCTGCTGCAGTACGTTGAACATTGGCAATTGCCGTTGCTGTTTGTGCATTTTGTACTTTTTGCTGCTCAATCAAACCACGTAAAGCCTGAACTTCTTGTCTAAGTTGTTCAATTTCTTTTTGCTGATCAGTTTGCGCTTGTGCTACAACACTTATACCGCCCATGCTCAATGCAATCATGCTCATCATGAGCGTGCGCTGCATTGTTGGTCGAACCGTTGTAGGTTGAAAATGTGTGGATTGGGTTAATGTTTTCGTGTTCATCCTAAACTCACTTATTATTGTGCCATCAAAATCTAGCAACAGATCACCATCGCTTACGATGGCGATCTATATCGTTGATGACTTGAGATTAAAGAAAAGATAAAAAATTATTGGGTTGCTTTTTGTGTGACTGGATTGCTGTTTAAAACAGGTTCCACAGCGGCTTTAGCTTCTACAGATGTTTTTAAATTCACCATGAAGATTGCTAAGGCAGCAATTACACCTGGAATCGCAATAGCAAAGAAGTTCATTTGGTGCGGTAAATTCATGGTTAATAGTGCACCTGTGAGTACTGGCCCAACGATTGCACCGATGCGACCAATACCTGACGCCCAGCCCATACCTGTAGAACGTACAGTAGATGGGTAATATTGTGCGACAAAAGTATAAAGCAGGATTTGTGAACCAATGGTTGCTGCACCTGCAACTGCAATTAAGGTATACAACACAATTTGTGGACTGTTAAAGCCAAGCAAAATTAATGCTGCTGCACCACAGATAAACATAATGGTCACTACTTTTTTGATATGGAAGCGGTCAGCCAATGCACCCCCTCCAATTGCGCCAATCATGCCGCCAATGTTCAAGGCAAATAAGAAGATCATACTTGCACCAAGTGAGTAACCCGCTTGGATCATTAATTTTGGTAACCAACTGCCCAATGCATACACCATCAACAAGCACATGAAAAATGCGATCCAGAACATGAAAGTACTGAACATACGACCTTGTTGGAACAATGCTTTTACAGGTGCTTCATCGCCTTTAGTCACCTCATTTAGTACAAACTCAGTGTCACCATTTAATTGATGGCTTGGTGAAATTTTTTGCACGATTGTACGGGTTTGCTCAATTTCTTTCTTGTTGGTCAAATACATGAGTGACTCAGGCAAGAATTTCCAAATGAGCGGTAAAGCGACTAAAGGAATAATCGCGATGTAGAACATGATTTTCCACCCAAATTGTGGCACTAACCATGCTCCCAATAATGCTGATGTCATACCGCCAATTGCATAACCACTAAACATGAGCGCAACCAAAGTACTACGAATACGTTTTGGTGCATATTCAGTCATTAATGCCACAACGTTTGGCATGACACCACCAATACCAAGCCCTGCAAGGAAACGTAAAATACCAAATTCCACTGGATTGCTTGCAAATGCACCTAAGAATGTAAAGCCACTGAAAATAGCCACACAAATCATAATGGTTTTTTTTCGGCCTAACTTGTCCGATAACGTACCAAAGGTCATGGCACCAAACATCATTCCAAATAATGCGGTACTGGCCAGTAAGCCAGCTTGAACTGCACTTAAACCCCACTCTTGCATGAGCAGCGGCAATGCAACCCCATAAATGACCAAATCATAACCGTCAAAAATAATGATCATCAGACACCAAAACAATACACCCCAATGAAATGGCGTGAACTTGGCCTCGTCAATCAAGGTATTAATATTAATTTTATTGCTTTGCATCTTGCTCCACCTCCTAATTGTGAAGTCCGTTACTCCAACTCAGATGCACACAATGGATAAAAAGTTAAAATTTGTCCAAAACTGAATAGGCATGAATACATACCTAAAAAGTCTACAACATTGTAATATATTGATTTTTAATTGAATAAAAATAATAAGGCGAAAAAAAATACTGCGATGTGATGCTTAAACAAGTTTTTCAGGGCAATTCACACAACAGTATTTTTTTAAAATATCTGTGCTCTTCTCAAGAAAAATATTTATAAATGTTTGTTTTATATAGTTTTACTAGAATACATTGCGGTCATAAGTGACAGCTTCCAAATCATAGACTTGATAAATACAGTCAAACAAAGATCGAATATCTTCACTTTCATCCATATTACGGATTGCCATAAATATAGGACTTACAGCCGTGTTATCTAATAAAGGTATAAAATGCAAATGCGCCAAATGAATGTTTTGAGCGCTTTCTGGCACGATACACACACCCTCTCCTGCAGCAACAAAACCCAATGCCAATTGTAATTCACGTACTTCACGAATTTTTCGAGGTTCTAAACCATGCTCAGAAAACACGCCACGAATTTGAGTAGAAAAATTTGGCTTAGTGTGGTTTGGATATAAAAATAGATGTTGATCAACAACATCTGCTAAATATACACCTTCTTTTTGTGTCGCGAACGGGTGGCTAGAATGGACTGCAACCATCAAGCGTTCCTCACGTAATAAAATACGTTTAATTGCAGGATCAGAAATTCTTAAACGTCCAAAACCAACATCTATACGCCCTTCTTTAAGTGCTTGAATTTGGTCATTGGTGCTCATTTCCACCATTTCTATTTTTAAATGCGGGTGCTGCTGCTTAAACAAATACACAATTCTTGATAATAATCCGAACAATAAAGAACCAACAAAGCCAATAGTCACGGTACGATCGGTCATACCGACTCGTTTTGTCATCGACTTAATTTCTTCCGCATTAGACAAAAGTTTAACGGCATGTTGATAAAAGAATTGCCCTGCCTCAGTGGTCTTAAGCGGCCTGCTTCCACGCTCGAATAGTTGAATTCCAAGCTCTTGTTCTAAATTTTGAATCTGTCTGCTCAAAGGTGGTTGAGCAATAAAGAGTTTTTCTGCTGCCTTGGTGAAACTTTGCTCTTCTACAACAGCAACAAAATAACGTAAATGTCTGAGTTCCATGGCTAAGAATACCTTTAAAGTATAAAAAAATGCAAATTTGATCTTAGACCAATTCAATTTATTCTTTTAAGGTATATCACAAGATGTAATAAAGCAATGACATGAAGGGCAAACCATGTATAAGTCAGTAGAAACTTTGCTGCTGGAAATACCAACCATCCGTCCACACAAGATGGCTGTTGCAACCATGCAAACCCAAACTCTGGTATTAGTCAAAATCACCACTGAAGATGGTTTTGTTGGCTGGGGCGAAGCAACCACGATTGGTGGCTTGGGCTATGGTGAAGAAAGCCCAGAAAGTGTGAAAACCAATATTGAAACATATTTCGCACCATTGCTAAAAACTTTAGCTGGCTTAAATGTTGCGCAAACTTTACAGGTCATTAAAAAGAATATTAATGGTAACCGTTTCGCGAAGTGTGCCATTCAAACTGCTTTATTAGATATTCAAGCACAGCGCTTAAACCAACCTTTAAGCGAAATTTTAGGTGGTCGCTTACGCAACTCGGTTCCTGTTTTATGGGTACTTGCATCTGGCGATACAGAAAAAGACATTGCTGAAGCACAAAAAATGATTACAGCAAAACGTCACCACACCTTCAAGCTCAAAATCGGTTCACGCCCAGTAGAGCAAGATGTAGAACACGTATTAGCTATTAAACAAGCTTTAGGTAAAGACGTTTCTATTCGTGTAGACGTAAACCGTGCTTGGTCAGAGCTTGACGCAATTAAAGGCATCCAGCTTTTACAAGATGGCGGTGTCGACTTAATTGAACAACCATGCGCAATTGACAACATTGATGCCATGGAGCGTCTAACGCGCAAATTTGATATTGCCATCATGGCAGATGAATCGTTAACAGGCCCACAAAGTGCTTATCAGTTGGCAAAACGTCATGCTGCATCTGTATTTGCAGTCAAAGTTGCCCAATCTGCTGGTCTGCTTGAAGGCTGTGAAGTAGCCACAGTTGCACAATTGGCAGGTATTGACCTTTATGGCGGCACCATGCTTGAGGGTCCTGTAGGCACGATTGCATCTGCGCATGTGTTCTCGACCTTCCAGAATTTAACTTATGGCACAGAATTATTTGGTCCATTACTACTGACCGAAGAAATTTTAAAAACCCCACTTCAATACCAAGACTTTGAGTTACACCTTCCATCAGGTGCGGGTTTAGGCGTTGAGTTGGATGAAGACAAAATTGACAACTTGCGTCGTCAGTAATTAGGAGAAACTTATGCTTTTCCATGTACGTATGGATGTAAACATTCCATTGGATATGCCAGCAGAAACTGCAAACGAAATTAAAGTCGTTGAAAAAGCATATTCACAGGAATTACAGCGTCAAGGTAAATGGCGTCATATTTGGCGTATTACTGGCCAGTATTCAAACATCAGTATTTTTGATGTTGAGAGCAACGAAGAACTTCACAACATTTTACAAGGTCTACCGCTCTACCCATACATGAATATTGAAGTGATGCCATTAAACCGTCATCCATCTTCAGTTCGAGAGGATGACAGTTAATTGATTACCGGATGAGGAATCGCAAGATTTCTCATCCAAAAGCCAAACAGAAAGTACTGCAACAAGGGATTGTGGCCAGCCAAATTTAGCCAGCTAATAAAGCTAAAGATGCGCCACTAAAATATGAAAAACATAGTTTTAGGAGCAATAGTATGAACCGCCAAGAAATTGATGTATTAGTTAAGAAAATTAACGTCGATACTGCGACTGGTCCTGTAGATGAGCGAGTACAACAGATTGTTGTGCGCTTGTTAGGTGACCTGTTCCAGGCGATTGAAGATCTTGATATTTCTCAAACTGAGCTTTGGAAAGGTTTGGAATACTTTACGGATGCGGGCCAAGCAAATGAGTTAGGTCTATTAGCTGCAGGCTTAGGGCTAGAGCACTACTTGGACTTGCGTGCAGATGAAGCTGATGCTAAAGCAGGTATCACCGGTGGCACACCACGGACTATTGAAGGTCCACTTTATGTAGCAGGCGCACCTGAATCAGTTGGCTTTGCACGTATGGATGATGGTTCTGAAGAAGGTAAAATCCCGACTCTAATCATCGAAGGTACTGTAACTGATACCGAAGGCAATATTATTGAAGGCGCTAAAGTTGAAGTTTGGCACGCCAACAGCTTGGGTAACTACTCATTCTTTGATAAGTCACAGTCTGACTTCAATCTGCGTCGCTCTATTTTCACTGACCAAGATGGTAAATATGTTGCACTGACTACAATGCCAGTTGGTTATGGATGCCCACCAGAAGGTACTACTCAGTTCGTATTGGACAAATTAGGCCGTCATGGTAACCGCCCATCTCATGTGCACTATTTCGTATCTGCACCGGGTTACCGCAAACTGACTACTCAATTCAACATTGAGGGTGATAAATACCTGTGGGATGACTTTGCATTCGCTACACGAGAAGGCCTTGTTGCAACCGCTGTTGATGTAACTGATGAAGCTGAAATTGCACGCCGTGGCCTAAAGGGTCCTTTCAAACACATCCAGTTCAATATTGAACTTGTGAAAGAAAAAGAAAACGCGCCTAGCACTGAAGTCGACCGTCGTCGCGCAAGCGCTTAATTCCCAAAAAGGAAAGCGGGACGTGTCTTGAATATAAATCAGGCACTTCCCGATTGACTGCCCCTCATTGGACAGCCGGAGAAAGGACATGCCTCGTATTCCTGTAATTAACACCAGCCACTTAGACCGCATTGATGAGCTATTGGTTGATGATTTTGAATCTGGTGAATTTAAACTACACCGCTCAGTATTCACAGACCAAGCCTTGTTTGACCTAGAAATGAAATACATTTTTGAAGGCAACTGGGTTTATTTGGCACACGAAAGCCAAATTCCAAACAACAATGACTACTACACCACTTATATTGGTCGTCAGCCAATCATCATTGCGCGTAACCGCAATGGAGAATTGAATGCCATGATCAATGCGTGTTCACACCGTGGTGCACAGTTATGTCGTTACAAGCGTGGTAACAAAGCAACTTATACTTGCCCATTCCACGGTTGGACTTTTAACAACTCTGGTAAGTTGTTAAAAGTGAAAGACCCAGCAGATGCAGGTTATTCAGATTGCTTCAACAAAGACGGTTCACACGACTTGAAAAAAGTTGCCCGTTTTGAAAGCTATAAAGGTTTCTTGTTTGGTAGCTTGAACCCAGATGTTCCTTCTTTAGAAGAATACTTAGGTGAAGCAACTAAAATCATTGACATGATTGTGGGGCAATCACAACAAGGTCTTGAAGTTTTACGTGGTTCTTCTACTTACACTTATGAAGGTAACTGGAAGTTAACTGCTGAAAACGGTGCCGATGGTTACCACGTGTCTGCAGTACACTGGAACTACGCTGCAACGACTCAGCAACGTAAAGAAAAAGAAGCTGGCGACAATATTCGTGCTATGAGCGCAGGTTCATGGGGCAAACAAGGCGGTGGTTCTTACGGCTTTGAAAATGGTCACATGCTCCTTTGGACGCAATGGGCTAACCCAGAAGACCGTCCTAACTTTGCCAAGAAAAACGAATACACCGAGCAATTCGGTGAAGCAATGGCGAAATGGATGATCGAGCGTTCACGTAACTTGTGTATCTATCCAAACGTGTACTTCATGGATCAGTTCGGTTCACAAATTCGTGTGTTACGTCCTCTTTCTGTCGATAAGACTGAAGTGACGATTTACTGTATCGGTCCAGTCGGTGAAGAGCCAGAAGCACGCGCACGCCGTATTCGTCAGTACGAAGACTTCTTTAACGCATCAGGTATGGCTACACCAGACGATCTTGAAGAATTCCGTGCATGTCAAGTTGGCTACGCAGGTATCGCACTTGAGTGGAACGATATGTGCCGTGGTTCTAAGCATTGGATCCAAGGTCCAGACGATGCTGCAAACGAAATCGGTTTAAAACCAAAACTTTCAGGTATTAAAACTGAAGACGAAGGTTTATATCTTTCACAGCACCAACATTGGTTAGATCTAATCAAAAAAGGTATTGCGACTGAAAAAGAAATTGCTGCAAACACTGAAGGAGAAACCGCATGAGCGACATCACTTTAGAAAACATTGCACAGTTCCTGTATCAGGAAGCCCGCTTTTTAGATGATGAGCAATGGGATGACTGGCTACAGTGCTATGCCCCTAATGCATCTTTCTGGATGCCTGCATGGGATGACAATGACACTTTAACTGAAGATCCACAGTCCGAAATTTCCTTGATTTACTATCCAGACCGTCAAGGTTTAGAAGACCGTGTATTCCGTATCAAGACTGAACGCTCATCTGCGACCATGCCTGATACACGTACCAGCCACAACATTAGCAATATTGAAATTGTGGAACGTGAAGGCGATAAAGTCACTGTACGTTTTAACTGGAACACTTTAAGTTTCCGTTACAAAACTAACTACAGCTATTTTGGGATGTCACGCTATGAAATCGATTTTTCTGGCGACAAACCACAAATTTTAAGCAAGTACGTGGTGCTGAAAAACGATTATATCAACCAAGTAATCGATATTTATCACCTCTAAGACTGTATAGATTTACAGCTAGGTAAAACCTTTCAGCCAGATGGAATTTGGCTGAGGGGGTCAAGTTTTAAAGATTTCTAAAGGATATTCAGCCATGTCAAACCACAATGTTGCACTTCAATTTGAAGATGGCGTTACGCGTTTTATTTCTGTTACAGATGGTGAAACACTGTCAGACGCAGCTTACCGTCAAAAGATCAATATTCCTTTGGACTGCCGTGATGGTGCATGTGGAACGTGCCGTGCGTTTTGTGAATCAGGTTCGTATGACATGCCTGAAGAAACTTACATTGAAGATGCATTGACACCAGAAGAAGCTGAACAAGGCTACATTCTTGCATGCCAATGTAAACCAACTTCTGACGCAGTGTTCCAAATTCAAGCCACTTCTGATGTATGTAAAACTGAAATTCATGCTTTTGAAGGTACTTTGGCTGGGGTAGAAAACCTATCTGACTCAACCATTACTTTTGACATTCAGTTAGATGAAGGTCAACCAGATATTCACTTCCTTGCAGGTCAATATGTGAATGTGGGTATTCCTAGTACAACAGAAACCCGTTCTTATTCTTTTAGCTCTAAGCCTGGTAAGCGCTTAACAAGCTTTGTGGTACGTAACGTACCAAACGGAAAAATGAGCGAATTCTTAAGCCGAAATGCTAAAGCGGGCGACAAAATGACTTTTACTGGCCCATTTGGTAGCTTCTACTTGCGTAATGTAGCACGTCCAGTGCTGATGTTAGCAGGCGGTACAGGTATTGCACCATTCATGTCTATGCTGCAAGTGCTTGAAGAAAAAGGTTCAGAACATCCAGTACGTTTAGTATTTGGTGTAACCAATGACTTTGACTTGGTGGCAATTGAAAAATTAAATGAACTCCAAGAAAAATTCTCTTGGTTCGAATATCGCACTGTAGTTGCAAATCCTGAATCTGCACATGCGCGTAAGGGTTATGTGACAGGTCATATCGAAAATGAATGGCTGAATGGCGGCAATATTGATATTTACCTGTGTGGTCCTGTCCCAATGGTAGAAGCAGTTCGTGGTTGGCTCGATACAGAAGGTGTTAAACCGGCAAACTTCCTGTTCGAAAAATTTTCAGCGAACTAAGTTGACCCGCTGTAGGAGCATCAAATGAACCGTGCAAAAAGATTTGAAAAGAAAGTTGTAATCGTGACTGGTGCCGCTCAAGGCATTGGTCGCGGTGTGGCTTTACAAGTGGCGAGTGAAGGTGCCCAAGTCGTTATGGCTGACCTTTCTCCCTATGTAGAAGAAGTGTTGGCTGAAATTGAAGAACATGGTGGCGATGCAGTAACCGTAAAAGCCAACCTTGAAACTTTTGCAGATGCAGAATCTGTGGTTGCTAAAGCACTTGAAATCTACGGTCGTGTTGATGTGCTGATTAACAACGTAGGCGGTGCAATTTGGATGAAACCTTTTGAAGAATTTTCTGAAGAAGAAATCATTAAGGAAGTGAACCGCTCATTATTTCCGACGATGTGGTGCTGCCGTGCAGTACTTCCAGAAATGATTAAAAATCAAAAAGGTACAATCGTAAACGTATCTTCTATTGCAACTCGTGGTATTCACCGCGTGCCATATTCAGCGTCTAAAGGTGGTGTGAACGCTTTAACTGCTTCCCTCGCCTTTGAACATGCCAAAGATGGTATTCGTGTCAATGCCATTGCAACTGGTGGTACAGAAGCACCACCACGTAAAGTGCCTCGCAATGCCAATCCATTGTCTGAAAATGAAAAAGCGTGGATGCAGCAAGTGGTCGATCAAACAATTGATCGTACATTCATGGGTCGCTACGGCACCATTCAGGAACAAGTGAATGCGATTCTATTCCTTGCTTCTGATGAATCATCGTACATCACAGGCACTGTTGTACCTGTAGGTGGTGGTGATCAGGGTTAAGCCAAGATCATGACCAACTTCTACAGGATCATTGCTTGACGCAAGGAGGCAAATCGTCAATGAGTCACCTGTTCCAAACTTTAAAAAATGACTGGTCAATTTCAGCCACTGTTGCAGGGTTTTTAGCAGTGCTGATCTCTTATTCAGGACCATTGATCATCTTTTTCCAAGCAGCACAGCAAGCCCACGTTTCCCCAGACATGATGATTTCATGGATTTGGGGAATTTCTATTGGTGCTGCTGTCGCAGGTATCTTTTTATCCATTAAATACAAAGTGCCTGTGGTTACCGCTTGGTCAGCACCTGGTACCGCATTGCTGGTCACTCTGTTTCCCGATATTAGCCTGAATGAAGCTGTTGCAGCCTACATTACCTCTGCTGTGGTGATTTTCTTGGTTGGAATCACAGGATATTTTGACAAACTCCTGTCGTGGATTCCGCAAGAAGTCGCAGCAGGCATGATGGCAGGTATCTTGGTTCAATTTGGTTTAGGCCTATTTAGTGCAACCAATACTCTGCCATACATTGTATTTGGGATGCTGGCGGTATTTTTATTGGCAAAGCGTTTTAGTCCACGTTATGCCATGATTTGGGTGCTTGCTGCAGGCATTATACTGAGCTTAATGCTCGGTCAAATTAACCCAGTGACCACCAATTTTACTTTAGCAATTCCACAGTTTATTGCTCCTGAATGGACGTGGAGTTCAACCTTAAACTTGGCATTACCTTTAATTTTAGTCAGCTTGTCTGGGCAGTTTTTACCCGGTATGGCAATTATTAAAATTAGCGGTTATGACATGCCTGCTAAGCCTATTATTAGTGCGACCAGTATGGCTTCTCTTGCCGTTGCATGTGTGGGAGGCATTACCATTGTACTAGCCTCTATTACCGCGGCATTGTGCTTAGGTAAAGATGCGCACGAACTGAAAGAAAAGCGATACATTGCAGGTGTTGCCAACGGTATTTTCTATATTTTAGGTGGGTTATTTGCGGGTAGCATTGTCATGCTATTTAGCCTATTGCCTAAAGAACTGATTGCAGCTTTAGCTGGACTTGCACTTTTGGGTGCAATTGCTACCAATATTTCAGTGGCAATGAGTAAAGAATCACAGCGTGATGCGGCCCTCATCACCTTTTTAGCAACCGCCTCTGGTATGCAGTTTTTAGGGCTAAGTTCTGTATTTTGGGGTATCTGTATTGGTTTGATCGCACATTGGGTATTAACCAAACGTAACAGCTCAACCGCCCCCCCTACCTTCAACTCAAAGTTCCAAAAGTTAATGGACAGGCAATTGTCTAGGACACATTATGATTGATAAAAGTCAAACTTCTTTAACAGAAGTCCTTTCGCAAATTAAAGATGGTTCAACCATCATGATTGGTGGTTTTGGTACCGCAGGTCAGCCAGCGGAACTCATTGATGGTTTGATTGAACTTGGCATCAAAGATTTAATTATTGTAAACAACAACGCAGGTAATGGTGACTACGGTTTAGCAAAGCTATTAAAAGCTGGCGCAGTACGTAAAATCATCTGTTCATTCCCACGTCAGTCTGACTCTTGGGTATTTGATGAACTTTACCGCGCAGGCAAAATCGAGCTTGAACTTGTGCCACAAGGTAACTTGGCATGCCGTATTCAGGCTGCAGGTATGGGTCTCGGTCCAATCTATACCCCTACAGGTTTTGGTACTTTGCTTGCTGAAGGCAAACCCACCCTAAAGTATGAAGGTAAAGACTACGTACTTGAAAATCCAATCCGCGCAGACTTTGCTTTAATTAAAGCACAGCAAGGTGATCGTTGGGGTAACTTGGTGTACCGTAAATCTGCACGTAACTTTGGACCAATCATGGCGATGGCTGCCGATGTGACGATTGCACAGGTTTCTGAAGTGGTTGAGTTAGGCGCGTTAGATCCTGAACACATCATCACTCCGGGTATTTTCGTTCAGCACGTTGTTGCCGTTGGCGCAAAACAACCTGAACAATCTGCATAACTGTCACATGAAGGAGAACATCATGCGCTATACCAAATTAACACGTGATCAAATCGCTGAACGTGTGGCACAAGACATTCCAGACGGTGCTTATGTTAACCTTGGCATAGGCTTACCAACTAAAATTTCTAACTACCTGTCTTCAGAAAAAGACGTATTCTTACATTCTGAAAATGGTTTATTGGCTTTTGGCCCACCACCTTCTGCAGGAGAAGAAGACCCTGAATTAATCAATGCCGGTAAAGAGTTCGTAACCATGCTTACAGGCGGTTCATTCTTCCACCATGGTGACTCATTTGCCATGATGCGTGGCGGTCACTTAGACATCGCAGTATTGGGTGCTTTCCAAGTGGCTGAAAATGGTGACTTGGCAAATTGGCATACTGGCGCTCCTGACGCGATTCCTGCGGTTGGTGGTGCAATGGACTTGGCCGTGGGTGCAAAAAAAGTCTTTATTACAACCGATCACGTCACCAAAAAAGGCGAAGCTAAAATTGTAGCTGAACTGACTTATCCCGCTACAGGCTTAAAGTGTGTAGATCGCATTTACACAGACTTGTGTGTGATTGATGTCACTCCTGAAGGTATGAAAGTTCTTGAAAAAGTTGAAGGCTTGAGCTTTGAAGAATTACAGTCATTGACTGGTGCAAAGCTGATTGATGCGACTCAGGCTTAATCGTCTTTAAATATAATTTTTAATCCCCCTAAATCCCCCTTTTTCAAAGGGGGACTTCCATCAAGTAATTTTAGGTGGGAATCTCCTCCCTTTTTTAAAGGGAGGTTGGGAGAGATTAAGATATTTGGAAAATAAAATATGAAAAACGCATATATCGTCGATGCCATCCGTACCCCATTTGGTCGTTATGCAGGTGGTTTAGCTCCAGTCCGTGCTGATGACTTAGGCGCATTACCGATCAAAGCACTTATGCAACGCAATCCATCTGTAAACTGGGAACAAGTTGATGACGTGATTTACGGCTGTGCCAACCAAGCAGGTGAAGACAACCGTAACGTGGGTCGTATGTCTGCACTTTTAGCAGGTTTACCGTACCAAGTGCCAGCAACCACTGTAAACCGTTTATGTGGTTCATCGCTAGACGCAATTGCAATGGCCGCACGTGCAATTAAAGCAGGTGAAGCAAACCTGATTATTGCAGGTGGTGTTGAATCAATGAGCCGCGCTCCATTTGTGATGGGTAAATCAGAATCTGCTTATGGTCGTAGTCAAAAAATTGAAGACACCACAATGGGCTGGCGTTTCATTAACCCGAAACTCAAAGAAATGTACGGCGTAGAAACTATGCCGCAAACTGCTGAAAATGTAGCGGAACAGTTCAATATTAACCGCGCCGATCAAGACTTGTTTGCTCTAACCAGCCAACAACGTACTGCTGCTGCACAAGCACGCGGTTTCTTTGACAAAGAAATTATTGCAGTGGAAATTCCACAACGTAAAGGCGAGCCTGTCGTTGTTGCTGCAGACGAACATCCACGTGCATCAACCACAGCAGAAGCATTGGCAAAATTAAAGCCAGTGGTAAAAGCAGACGGTACTGTGACTGCAGGTAACGCGTCAGGTATTAACGATGGTGCGGCTGCCCTACTGATTGCTTCTGAAGAAGCGGTTGCACAACACGGCTTAAAACCACGTGCCAAAATCATTGCTTCAACTGTTGTTGGTGTTGAACCACGTATTATGGGCTTTGGTCCTGCGCCTGCGATCAAAAAATTGTTGGCACAAACAGGTTTAACCATTGAACAAATGGACGTGATTGAACTGAACGAAGCCTTTGCTGCTCAAGCGTTAGCATGTACTCGCGACTTAGGCATCGAAGATGGTTCAGAGAAAGTCAATCCAAACGGTGGTGCAATTGCTTTGGGTCACCCACTTGGTGCATCTGGTGCACGTTTAGTCACTACAGCACTGAACCAACTTGAACAAACTGGCGGAAAATACGGTTTATGTTCAATGTGTATTGGTGTCGGTCAAGGTATTGCTTTGATCATTGAACGTGTTTAATCCTCATTAAAAGCCCCCTTTCATAAGAGGGATTTAGGTGGATCTATAAGATTAAGGATTTTAAAAAAATGCCAACTTTTACCTCAAATGATGCGCAAATCAATTACCAAACTTTTGGTGATGCTGCAAAACCTGCACTGATTTTTTCAAACTCGCTTGGTACAAATTTCAAAATGTGGCAAGCACAGATTGATTTTTTCCAGCAAGATTTTTTTGTCATTTGCTACGACACACGTGGTCACGGTGCATCATCAGCTCCGCAAGGCCCATATAGCATTGATCAATTGGGTCAAGATCTTGTAAATCTACTCGATCACTTGAATGTTGAAAAAGCGGCATTCTGTGGTATTTCTATGGGTGGTTTAACAGGTCAATGGTTAGCGATTCATCGCCCTGAACGTTTTAATCAGGTGGTGGTATGTAATACCGCAGCAAAAATTGGTCAAGAACAGGCTTGGAATGACCGTGCCGCATTGGTACGCGAACAAGGTTTACAGCCGATTGCTTCGACTGCAGCATCACGCTGGTTTACTGAACCCTTTATCCAGAGCAACGCGACAGTGGTCAACAATCTTCAAAACGACTTGGCAGCTGGCAGCGCCGAAGGTTATGCGAGCTGTTGCGAAGCTTTGGCTAAAGCGGATGTACGTGAACAACTTAAAGACATCAGTGTGCCTGTTTTAGTAGTTGCAGGTCAGCAAGACCCTATAACAACTGTTGCCGATGCTCAATTTATGGTTGAACGTATTGCCAATAGCCAATTGTTTGAAATCAATGCATCGCACATTTCTAACGTAGAATTGTCAAACGAATTTAACCAAGCGGTGAAGCAATTTATCCAAGCATAAAACTTTATTGTTAAAAAAGTTAAAAAAAGAGCTCTTTCGAGAGCTCTTTTTTATAGATGAATCAACAATGAATCAAACTGGGCTTAAATTCGCTCCACAGCAATTGCGGTTACTTCACCCCACCTATACATAAAGTAGTCATGATTTACAGCACCATGTCGATGAGTAATTATCTATATTATATTTACAAAGTGAATTATTGTGCCTCATTATTACTCCACTCCATAAATTCTCAAAAAGCCATGGATGACGTGAACGATTAATCAAGTTATATAATAATGGTAGCTCTGATGATGCTAGATAAAGTATCTTCCATTATTTGAGTTTGATTCATTGCTGAACCTACTAAAGATTAGAGTCTCAGTACAAAGAAAGTTGATTTGCAGAATGTCTCTTTATCCACCTCATCAATTTATTCTCCAAAAAAATCCCAAAGTCATAACTTTGGGATTTTTTAAAGGATTCTGTCAATCTGAAGACACATTATTCTGCACTAATATCTTCAAACAACACTGATGATAAATAACGCTCACCACTATCAGGTAAAATCACCACAATATTTTTACCTGCATTTTCAGGACGTGCAGCCAATTTAGCTGCTGCAGCCATTGCTGCACCACTAGAAATACCGACTAAAATACCTTCATGAGTTGCTGTTCTACGCGCCCAATCAATTGCTTCAGCACTTTCAATGCTAATCACTTCATCCACCAAATCTAAATCTAGATTTTTTGGAATAAAGTTGGCGCCAATCCCCTGAATTTTATGTGGTGCAGGTGTAAGGGCTTCGCCACGCTTTGTTTGACCAATAATTGGAGATTCTGCAGGCTCAACTGCAACACTATGCAATGCCTGACCTTTTACCTTTTTGAAATAACGTGAAATACCAGAAATGGTACCGCCTGTACCTACACCGGCAACAAGAATATCTACCTTCCCACCTGTTGCTGCCCAAATTTCGGGACCTGTGGTTTCTTCATGAATTTGTGGATTGGCAGGGTTATTAAACTGCTGCGGCAAAAAATAAGTTTCTGGATGTTCAGTTGCTAAACGCTCTGCTTCATCCACCGCGCCTTTCATGCCTTTTGCAGGCTCAGTCAACACCAAATTTGCACCCAAAGCTTTCAAAACCTTACGGCGCTCGATACTCATGCTTGCAGGCATAGTTAGTGTAATTTCATAACCTTTTGCTGCAGCTACAAATGCCAAAGCGATTCCTGTATTACCGCTGGTCGGTTCGACAATATGCATGCCCGCTTTTAACACGCCACGTTTTTCTGCATCGGCAATTAAAGCTGCTCCAATACGGCATTTCACAGAAAATGCAGGGTTGCGGCTTTCCACCTTGGCTAAAACCGTTGCACCGCCAGAAATTAAACGGTTAATGCGTACCAATGGCGTGTTACCAATCGCTTCGGCGTTATTACTATATACGGCAATGCCTAAGTTTGCTGGTGTTGGAAAAGCTGCATCTGTGGTCATGATAATTTCCTACGTTATATCTATATAAACAAATTTTAAATTATCATACCTTTTTATAATTTTGTTGCCGATGTTTCGTTAAAATTGTTTTATACAAAATATGATTAGCTTTCAACAAAACACGAATTAGAATAAAGCAATGACAACCTCAGTTTAACTGTCGATTTTATCGGCACTTGGGTTTGAAATTCGCTATTTATTTTTTGACAATAGCAACACATAACAAAATGTAGGGAATGCAATGTCTAATAAACGTTACAGTCAGCTTTATCGTAATTTCACTAAAAAAATCTTAAATAAGATTGTGACGCCACAAGTATTAGGCACGACTGCAGAATTAGAACATCGTATTGCTCAAAGCTCTGAAAAAACACAATTTTGTTATGTGCTGCAAGATGCCTCTCTCAGCAATATCGCCTTGATTGATCAGCAGACGCAATCTCGGGGTTTACCTTCCGTATATGCGCCTTTGATCATTGCAGGGCACCAGGAAGATGATTCCATTTTGGTCTTGCATGAGAAAAACCCACAGCACAGTGCTTATCACTACTCTGCCAAATTGATTCGTTTAATTGAAACCCTAAAGCAACATCCTGAACATGATGTGCTGTTCGTTCCCGTGACAGTACTTTGGGGGCGCTCACCCGAATACGAAGACTCTTGGTTTAAAGCATTATTTGCCGATGCGTGGTCTACGCCAAACAAGCTCAAACAAATTCTTAATATTTCACTCTATTCACGTGATAACTATATCGAGTTTCATAAAGCGATTTCTTTACGTCAGCTCATTACACAAGCCACGCTACAACAGCCACACTTATCTCCTGCACACTTTATTGAGAAACATCTAGAACATAATTTTAATCAATACAAAGAAGCAATTTTGGGTCCAGACTTATCTGACCGCCGTAATCTAATTCATACTTTGATGAAAACTGAAGCTGTACAACAAGCTATTCGCAAAGAAAGTATCGAACAAAAAGTGAGTATGTTTGAGGCAGAAAAGCGCGCTAAAAACTATTTAACTGAAATTGTATCGGACTTTTCTTATTCGACTTTGCGTTTTGCTGAATTGGCACTGACCAAGCTTTGGACACAGCTCTATGATGGCATTGAAGTGCATCACTTTGACACAGTACGTGAACTCGCCAAAGATTATGAAATTGTCTATACCCCTTGTCATCGTAGCCACATCGACTATTTATTGCTGTCTTATGTAATTTTCAATCGTGGATTGATGGTACCGCATATTGCAGCAGGTATTAATTTAAATTTACCGATTGTAGGTCAACTCATGCGTGGTGGTGGTGCGTATTTTATTCGCCGTACTTTTAGCGGCAATGAATTATACACCTCAGTATTTAAAGAATATTTACACAGCTTATTGTCACGCAACACCCCACTTGAATACTTTATTGAAGGTGGACGATCACGCACAGGTTTATTGTTACCACCGAAAAAAGGCATGTTGTCGATGACTATTCAAAGTCATTTACGCGGAGCAACCAAACCTATTGCATTTATTCCGACGTATTTTGGTTATGAAAAACTGATTGAGGGTACATCTTATTTAAATGAATTAAACGGCAAACCCAAAGAAGCCGAATCTTTATGGGGCATTTTAAACTCTGCCCGTAAAATTGAAAAAGTCTTTGGTAAGGTCTATGTCAACTTTGGTGAACCTGTATTTTTAGATGATGTTTTAGTAGCCAACCAAGCACACAATGTAAAACTGAATATCAATGACGAACTACCGAGCTCTGTAATTCATACGGTAGATCATACTGCGCATGCGATTTTGGAAAATATCAATAAAGCCGTAGTGATTAATCCAATTGCACTCATCTCACTGATTTTATTAAATGTCGATCAGCATGCCTTGACACAAGATGAGCTACTCAGACGAATTGAACAATATCGCTATTTGCTCAAACAATTATGTTATGACCCCCGTATGATTATTACGGAATTAAATCCACAAGAAATTATTGAATATGCACTAAAACTTAAACAAGTGCAGCATTTTAAAGAAGATGATATAGAACGAATTCGAGTCGCTGAAAGCCAAAAAATCTTATTGAGCTATTTTAGCAATAATATTTTACATTGCTTTATTTTACCGGCGTGTGTCGCATTAATTGTGCAGCAGTTTAATGAACAAAACTTAGTATTATCCCGCGCAGAATTAATGCAAAAAATGCAGGCGATTTATCCATATTTGAAACAAGAGTTTTTCTTGGCATGGGCACCACAGGACCTTGCTCAAGAAATAGAAAAAATTGTGGCGTATTTTATCCAACAAAACTGGATGACAGAAACAAATCAACAACTACTGCCGAACCTAATTACCCAGCATGAATTCTATGCCTTAGCGGAACTGGCAAAACCAAGTTTAAATAATTTCGTATTGATTCAAGGACTTTTGCTGCATTATAGCCAACACATTCCTTTAAATCTAAAAGTTTTGGAAAAAATGGCCAAAACAGTATTACAACGCGCTGCAGATTCTGCACAATTTAAGTCTGGTTATTATTTTGATAGTGCAACCTTAAAAAGTTTTGTTAGCAGTTTAGATCAACAAGGCATCTTACAACACAATGCTACACATATAATCCTAGATGATACTTTTAGAACCAAAATGTCAGAATGTTTTGCTTGGTACAACCCAGAAATTCAGGAATTGTTAACTGCGTCTAGTGAATTTAGTGAGAAAGAATTAAAAAATTTTGAACAGATAAAAAAATAGGTTTAATTGTAACTCAACCACATTTTGATCAACTTTTTTATTAGAATATCAGCCCTATATTTATGATGGGCTGATATGATTTAAAAAAGCATAATTGTTCTCATATATAACCAATGATTTATGTTATATCATTTATCTTCCACTCCCGCCTAATATATTGGGTTAGCTGTAAATTAAGAGAATAAACAATGAACGATGGGCTTGAAATCACATCAATGCGCGAATCTGCGGATACGGTTGTTGGAATTTTAAAATCTTTGGCGAATACTGACCGCCTTTTAATTCTTTGTCATTTATCTCAGCAAGAATTAAATGTTTCTCAAATTGAAGAGTTAACCCAAATTCATCAACCTACGTTATCGCAACAATTAATGATGCTGCGTAAAAGTGATGTAGTGAATACCCGTCGTGATGGCAAGCAAATTTTTTATTCAATTAAAGATGACAAAATGGTGCAGATTCTTAATATCCTATACTCACTTTATTGCCCACAGGACTAAATAATGATGCCTATATATCAGGCATATCCATAAAATTTAATTCCCCCTCCTATCTCAAAGACTTCTTAGCATTTTTTGTTCATAATATATCTAAATTTATGATTTAGATTTTACTATGTCAGATTTCAATTCACTATTGGCACGGGTGCTACCTGCTTGGCAATGGCTGCGAAAATACAATGCAGAAACATTTAAAACTGACCTGTTGTCTGCGTTTATCGTCATAGCCATATTGGTACCTCAAGGAATGGCTTATGCAATGCTTGCAGGTTTACCTCCTGTCATGGGTTTATATGCAAGCGTGATCCCCATGATCATGTACGCCTTGTTTGGTGGCAGCCCAACCTTGTCCATTGGCCCAGTCGCCATTATTTCCATGATGACCTTTGCGACGCTCAATCCATTGTTTGAAGTTGGTTCGGCGGCTTATATTCAAGCAGCCTGTTTACTTGCCCTGTTGGTCGGCATTATTTCACTACTTTTAGGTGTTTTTCGTTTCGGTTTTTTAATTCAACTCATTAGCCATCCTGTCATTAAAAGCTTCATTATTGCCTCTGCATTAATGATTGCCATTGGACAGCTTAAATTTGTTTTAGACATCCCCCTTAAAGCCAATAACTTACCTGAATTCTTACACAGCTTTTGGCAATATGTGGGAAAAACCCATCTTTATAGCGTGCTCTTGGGTGTTGCTGCCATTTTATTTCTAATTTGTGCGCCTAAAATCATCAACAGTAATGCCATTCGTGAACGTGTTCGAGGTAGTGGTTTTCTCTTAAAAGCCTTGCCATTGGTATTGGTGATCGGTTCAATTGCTTTGGTTTATTCACTGCATTTGCAACAGGTCGGCATTAAAACAGTAGGAGAAATTCCTTCAGGATTCCCGCCTATTCAACTCCCTGAATGGAATACACAACTCGTTCTCCAACTTATGCCAGGCGCAGCCATGATTTCGATGATTAGTTTTGTAGAGTCATTGTCTATTGCGCAAGCCACTGCCTTACAGCAACGCAGTCACTTAAATAGCAATCAGGAACTCATTGCACTCGGATTAGCCAATCTTGGTGCAGGTGTCAGTTCCTCTTTTCCCGTCACGGGTAGTTTGTCACGTACCGTTGTCAATGCCGATGCAGGTGCAAAAACACCAATGGCAGGTATATTCACCTCCATCCTGATTGTTATTGTCAGTTTATACTTCACGGGATTTTTCCAGGACTTACCACTGGCTGTTTTGGCTGCAACCATTATTGTTTCAATTTGGAAACTGGTTGAGTTCCAATCTTTTATAGAAACTTGGCGTTATTCCAAAGCCGATGGTCTAGCCATGTGGGTTACGTTCTTTAGTGTTGTGTTAATTGATATTTCGACAGGTTTAATTATGGGTATAATTTCTACCTTTATTCTAATGTTGTGGCGTATTAGCCGACCACATATAGCAGTAATCGGTTTACTTGAAGGCACACAACATTTTCGTAATATTGAGCGACATCAAGTACGTACCGCGCCACATGTGCTTTCTATGCGAATTGACGAAAATCTAACTTTTTTAAATGCCAATACTTTAAAAGGCTTTTTTATTAATCAAGTCAGTCAAAACCCTGAGTTAAAGCATGTTGTGGTGAATTGTTCGAGTATTAGCAGTATTGATTTAAGCGCACTCGAAATGCTGGAAGATTTAAATCTTGAACTCGAAAAATTAAATATCTGTCTGCATTTTTCAGAAATTAAAGGCCCTGTAATGGACAAATTACAGCATTCAAAACTTTTACAGCATTTAAATGGAAAAGTTTATTTGTCACATTATTTAGCCATGCAAGAAATTGCGCCTGAACTTACTCAAAGAGCAAGAAATGGGTCTTTAATTTGTACTAGCTCAAACCTGATCTGACAGTTACCCATTTTTTATTGTGCCTGTCAGGTTAAATTTGAGCTAAATTTTTCTCAGCCCAAATCCGTTTTCCATCAAGTAAAGTTTCAAGTGGTGTACGACCACAGCACATTTTTCCTTGATGAGTCCGTTCAGTATTATAGAATTTCAGCCAATCGTCTAGATCAACTTGTAATTCTTCCAATGAGCTATAAAGCTTCTTCCTAAACGTAATTTGATAGAACTCCTGCAAAATCGTCTTATGGAAACGCTCACATATACCATTTGTTTGCGGCATCAAGTAAAGTTTCAAGTGGTGTACGACCACAGCACATTTTTCCTTGATGAGTCCGTTCAGTATTATAGAATTTCAGCCAATCGTCTAGATCAACTTGTAATTCTTCCAATGAGCTATAAAGCTTCTTCCTAAACGTAATTTGATAGAACTCCTGCAAAATCGTCTTATGGAAACGCTCACATATACCATTTGTTTGCGGGGAAGCTGCTTTTGTCTTCGTGTGATCAATATCATTAACTGCCAGATACAACTCATAGTCATGTTGTTCTACCTTACCGCAATACTCAGTACCTCTGTCTGTGAGGATGCGAAGCATTGGTAAGTCCTGAGATTGATAGAATGGCAACACACGATCATTGAGTAAATCAGCCGCTGTAATCGGTGTTTTTGTTGTATAGAGCTTGCAATGAACGACCTTACTATAAGTGTCGATGAATGTTTGTTGGTAGATTCGTCCAACACCTTTGAGATTCCCGACATAAAAGGTGTCTTGCGCGCCTAAATAGCCTGGATGAGCTGTTTCGATTTCACCACAAGCAACGTCATCCTCATGCTTACGTTCAAGTGCCGCAATCTGCTGATCATTTAATTCAATACCATCCTGTGCCACTTTAGCCTCAAGTGCTTTTAAACGCTTCTTAAAGTTTTCTAAATCATGACGAAGCCATATAGAGCGAACCCCACTCCCTGAAACGAATACACCCTTCTTGCGTAATTCATTACTAGTACGGTGCTG
>NZ_MKQS01000020.1 GCF_001758345.1 Acinetobacter towneri | reverse complement strand
TCTAAATACCTTCTTTGCTTATCCAGCCGAGATACGCAAAGCCATCTATACCACCAATGCGATCGAATCATTAAACAGCGTAATACGTCAGGCGATCAAAAAGCGTAAAGTCTTTCCAACGGATGATTCTGTACGTAAAGTGATTTACCTGGCAATTGATGCAGCGTCTAAAAAGTGGAATATGCCTATTCGCGACTGGCGTTTAGCCATGAGCCGCTTTATTATTGAATTCGGTGACCGCTTAAGCAATCGCCTTTAAATTTATGAAAAGCAATTACACAAAATTATTTACAGACTCTTTGTTTCTTGCCAAATCCATAAACGGTGGCCCCTTGCTCTTTAATGCGTATTGCTAAGGCTGTAAAGTCACTGTCACTTGATACAAGGCAGAAGCCATCAAAACGGTCTGTATAAAGTAAATCCATTGCATCAATAATCATAAAACCATCGGTTGCATTTTTACCTGTTGTATAAGCAAATTGCTGCATAGGTTTAATCGCTAAATTATTAATAGCTTGCTTCCAACTACCATTTTGACTGACAAAGTTACCATAAATACGTTTTACCGTTGCCTCACCGTATTGAGTGATCTCATTTAAAATATTTTCAATATCTTTTGCAGAAGCATTATCTGCATCAATTAATACTGCTAATTTTGCTGTTTTTTCTTCTGAAACATTAAAGATCGTCTTTAAAACCATTATTTTCTCTAAAAATAAAACCCTACACAAGGTAGGGTCTTTATCTCATAAAAACAAAGAATTAGTCAATTAATCAACCAATCATATTCTTCATCAATTTATTCACCTGTGTAGGGGAATCCGACAAACTTAATCTTTGGCTTTCCATGAGTACTTTATAGGGTTACTAGCCCCTTTTTTTCTGAACTTTTCAGGAATTCTTTTGCCTAAATACTTGGTCTGAAATTCTGGAGGTGCATTTTTCCCAGTGAACCCGTATCTTTTTGAGCGTGTTTCGTGATTATAGACATCCTCACCCAACAGCATAAAGTTCGGGAAGTTTTCTTGTGTGGCTTCTAACCATTGTTCAGCCACAAATACGCCTTTGATCACACCTTGTACCGTGGCTAAAATTATTTTTGCTTTATTGGCTTCTGAAGGAGTAAGTTTCCATGCAAATCTAACTGCATCATATACGCCACGTTCTAAAGCAGTTCTATTAATTGAAATCAATAGAGCATCATCTGTAATTTCTACGGTTTCAGTTTGATATGCTGTAACAATTTCATGAATATTAGCTACTCCATATTCATTACTACCTTTGCCATTCATAATATTTGTTAGACCTGAATAAGCATCAATTAATGAAGCCTCAACAACTTCAGCCATATTTTTGCTTTCTAAAGCATGGCGATGAATAATATGGATAACATCTAAACCCGATAATTGAATATCTCTGATCTGTTTCATTTTTAAACTAAGAAGATCTTCTTCTGCATCTTTATCAGTTAGTAGCCCATTTACATGATCAAATATACGATTGTTAAGTCCACGACCGATGTAAAAGGTCGAACCATCTCTTGGATCGACTAATCGATAAACATACCATTTAAGATTTTCACAGCCTTCTGGACTGAATTTTTCTATTTTCATTTTATTAACCGTAAAAAAACCCTACATAATGTAGGGTTTTTATCTCATAAAAACAACGAATTAGTCAATTAATCAACCAATCAATTTCTTCATCAATTCATTTACTTGCGCAGGGTTAGCTTTGCCTTTCGCAGCTTTCATCACTTGACCAACAAGACCGTTGAAAGCTTTCTCTTTACCAGATTTATACTCTTCAACCATCTTCTCGTTCGCAGCAAGCACGTCTTTGATGATTGCTTCAATCGCGCCTGTGTCAGTTTCCTGTTTCAAGCCTTTTTCCGCAATAATCTCGTCCGCAGATTTGCCTTCGCCCCACATAAAGCCGAATACTTGCTTCGCGATCTTACCGTTAATCGTGTTGTCCACAATACGCGCGATCATACCGCCAAGTTTCTCAGCAGATACAGGAGAGTCCGCCAATTCCAAGCCTGCTTTGTTTAAAGCACCAGAGAATTCACCCATTACCCAGTTTGCAGCAATCTTACCTTGTGCCGCACCACCAGCCGCAGCAACTACAGCTTCGTAAAATTCTGACATTTCACGAGTCAATGTAAGTACGTGAGCATCGTACTCAGTCACACCAAAGTCCGCCACGAAACGCGCACGACGTGCCGCAGGAAGCTCAGGCATAGTTGCTTTAATGGCTTCAATTTGCGCATCAGGAATAATCACAGGCAACAAGTCTGGGTCAGGGAAGTAGCGGTAGTCATTGGCTTCTTCCTTCGAACGCATTGAACGCGTTTCCATCTTCACAGGGTCGAACAAACGAGTTTCCTGATCAATGGTACCATCCCATTCCAAAATTTCCATTTGACGTTCAATTTCAACATTAATCGCTTGTTCAATGAAACGGAATGAGTTCAAGTTTTTAAGCTCACAACGTGTACCGAATGGCTGACCCGGACGACGTAGCGACACGTTACAGTCCGCACGGAATGAACCTTCTGCCATGTTACCGTCAGAAATGCCTAACCAGCGTACCAAAGTGTGAATTGCTTTAATATAAGCAACCGCTTCTTCAACCGAACGCATATCGGGTTCAGATACGATTTCTAATAAAGGCGTGCCTGCACGGTTTAAGTCAATGCCTGACATACCTTCAAATTGGTCATGGATGGATTTACCCGCATCTTCCTCAAGGTGCGCACGAGTTACGCCAATGCGTTTCACCGTGCCATCTTCAAGTTGAATGTCGATATGACCCAAGCCCACAATCGGGTTATCCATCTGGCTAATTTGGTAGCCTTTAGGCGAGTCAGGGTAGAAGTAGTTTTTGCGCGCAAACACAGAAGCTTGGTCAATGTAAGCATCAATGCCCAAACCAAAACGGATTGCCAAATCCACCACTTCTTTATTCAATACAGGCAAGACGCCCGGCATAGCTAAATCAACAAGGCTGGCTTGCGTATTTGGGTCTTGACCAAATTCGGTTGATGAACCTGAGAAAATTTTAGAATGGGTTGCAAGCTGAGTGTGAATCTCAATACCAATCACGACTTCCCAACCATCAATCAGGTTTGATTTTGGTTTAGCAGTATTCTTCGCCATTACGCGTTCTCCTCAGCAATTGCAGCGCGTTGAGTATGCCAATCGGTCGCTTGTTGATACTGATGTACCACAGATAGCAGTTGTGATTCAGACCAGTAATTGCCAATTAATTGTAAACCCACAGGCAAGTGATCTTGGTCAAAACCAACAGGCGCACTAATTGCAGGTAAGCCCGCCAAGTTCACCGCGATGGTGTAAATATCACCCAAATACATTTCAACAGGGTCTAAAGACGCGCCAATTTTGTAGGCAGTTGTTGGTGCAGTTGGTGCTGCAATTACATCGACCTGTTCAAAAGCTTTTAAGAAGTCTTGCTGAATTAAACGACGCACTTTTTGCGCTTTCACATAGTAAGCGTCGTAATAACCCGCAGAAAGAGCATAAGTACCAATCAAGATACGACGTTGCACTTCTGCACCAAAACCTTCAGAACGTGAGCGTTTGTAAAGGTCTAAAATATCTTGAGGATTTTCTGCGCGGTAGCCATAACGCACACCATCATAACGAGAAAGGTTAGACGAAGCTTCTGCAGGGGCAATCAGATAGTAAGTTGGCACGTAGCTTTCAGTCATGTTGAGATCAATCTCAACCAATACTGCGCCCAATTCTTCTAATTTTTTTAGTGATTCTTCAACACGTGCTTTCACTGCAGCATCTAAGCCTGCCACATTGAAGTATTGTTTCGGGATACCAATGCGTAAGCCTTTTAGCGTTGTTGCATTCAGGTTCGCGACATAATCTTCAACCGCTTTATCCACAGAGGTTGAGTCTTTGGCGTCATGACCTGCCATCACATTCATTAAATATGCGCAGTCTTCTGCAGAGCGTGCCATTGGGCCTGCCTGATCTAAAGATGATGCATAAGCAATGATGCCGTAACGTGAAACACGTCCGTAAGTGGGTTTTAGACCAGTTAAGCCACAGAAAGACGCAGGCTGACGAATTGAACCGCCGGTATCGGTACCTGTAGCAAATGGCGCAAGATCAGCCGCGACCACCGCAGCCGAACCACCGGATGAGCCACCCGGTACATGGTCAAGTGCCCACGGATTTTTTGTTGCACCGTAGAATGAGCTTTCAGAGGTTGAGCCCATTGCGAATTCGTCCATGTTCACTTTACCTAAAGTGACCAAACCTGCGTTTTTACCTTGTGCCACCACAGTTGCATCATAAGGTGAGATAAAATTGTCCAGCATTTTGGAACCCGCAGTGGTTTTAATGCCTTGGGTACAAAAAATATCTTTATGCGCAACAGGAACACCTGTTAAAGCTGTCGCTTGACCCGCCTGACGTAATGCATCGGCTGCATCCGCCTGTGCCAGTGCTACGTCATTGGTCACGGTGACATAAGAGCCTACTTGCGGATCAATTTTGGCAATACGTTTTAAATAATGTTCTGTTAGTTCGCGAGAGGAGAATTTGGCTGCCGCTAAACCCTCAGAGATTTCACGAATCGATAAGCGATGTAAATCTGTCATGAGAAAAATTCTTTTACCTTTTTATGAAGTCAAAATGTAACAGCCGAATAAATTATTCAATCACACGTGGAACAAGGTACAAGCCATCCTCAACTGCAGGGGCAACAGCTTGATATTGCTCACGATGATTGTGTTCGGTTACCACGTCTTCACGTAATGGTTGCGGGTGGTCAAATGGGCTTTTTAAAGGCTCAACGTTATCGGTATTTATGCCTTTTAAGCTTTCCATCATGCCTAAAATTTTATTTAGACTTTGAGCATACTCAGTAGATTGCGTATCATTGAGTTTAAGACGAGCAAGATGGGCAATTGCTGAAACTGTTTGTGCATTTAAATCTGCAGAATGCTGAGCATCCGAGGTAGACATAACATCACCTAAAATCAGTATTAATAAAAAATTTCAAAATATCGTGCGTTATAATAAGCGATTGACTTGTTCAACGCACCACATTTAGTTAAAGTTGCCAACTTGCGTCCACATAAAGTTTAATCGAGAACGACTCCGTGATTCTAAAACGACTAATTGGCTTGTTTTCGCCAGACCTAGCCATTGATTTAGGTACAGCAAATACACTTATTTATGCGCCAGGACGAGGCATTATATTAAATGAACCGACGGTTGTGGCAATTCGTCACAGCGGTTCACAGAAAATTGTTGCCGCAGTCGGTCTTGATGCCAAACAAATGTTGGGTCGTACCCCTGCAAACATTTCTGCAATTCGCCCAATGAAAGATGGTGTCATCGCTGATTTTGAAGTGACTGAAACCATGCTGAACCAATTTATAGGCAAAGTGCATGAAAAGCGTTTATTCCCACCTGCACCGCGTGTAGTGGTGTGTGTACCATGCAAATCGACTTTGGTCGAGCGCCGTGCAATTCGTGAAGCCGTATTTAATGCGGGTGCACGTGATGTACGTTTAATTGAAGAGCCAATGGCAGCAGCAATTGGTGCAGGTATGCCAGTCGAGCAAGCTTGTGGTTCAATGGTGGTAGATGTTGGTGGGGGCACGACAGAAATCGCGATCATTTCATTACAAGGTTGTGTTTATTCAGATTCATTGCGTATTGGGGGCGATGTGTTTGATGAGCAAATCATTAACTACGTGCGCAAGGCACATGGTTGTGTGATTGGTGAAACCACAGCAGAAACCATTAAGAAAGAAGTCGGTATGGCTTTGCCAGATGAAGGTGCTAAACCACTGGAAATTGAAGTGCGTGGCCGTAACTTGGCAGAAGGTGTGCCACGTGCCATTACGGTAACTTCTGATGAAATTACCCAAGCTATTTCTGATCCATTACAAAGTATTGTATCGGCAGTAAAATCTGCACTTGAGCAAACTCCACCTGAACTTTCTTCAGATATTGCAGAGCGTGGAATTGTGCTGACTGGTGGTGGTGCGTTATTGCGTAACCTAGACAAGCTTTTGGCACAAGAAACAGGCTTACCTGTGGTGGTTGCTGAAGAACCATTAACTTGCGTGACCCGTGGTGGCGGTAAGGTCTTGGAATTCTTTGATAATCCAAACCACGATATGTTATTTGTTGGCTAATACATAGGATTCGGCGGTGCAAACAAATCTGTTTTCCAGACAACCGCCATCTTTTCGCTCTTTTATCATTGCGGTCATTACTTGTTTGGTCATCCTGTTTTTTAACTGGCGTGTTCCTCATGTAATTCAACCTGCACGTGATGTCTTGTATGCGGCATATAATCCAATTTATGCCCTTGCAAGCTATCCTGTATTGTCGCGAGAATGGCTAAGTCAACAAAGCAAGTCTGAGGCTCAATTGCGTCGTGAAAATACCGCGATGCAGGCAGAGCTATTACAGGCTCAAGTCCGTTTGCAAAAATTATCTGAACTCTCTGCAGAAAATACCCGCCTGCGTGGTCTACTCGATACTCCTCTAATCATTGATGGACGCATGGAAATTGCCGAAGTGATTGGCACAGATGCCGATCCTTTGCGTCACATTATTGTGATTAACCGTGGTTCACAAAATCAGCTCAAAGTCGGGCAAACCGTTTTGGATGATAAAGGCATTATGGGGCAGATTATCGCTGTGTATCCACACAGTAGCCGTGTCATGTTGCTTTCTGATAAGGAACATTCGCTTTCGGTGCGTTTAGAGCATACAGGCATGCGTGCGATTGTGTCAGGTACTGGCGATTTGGGACGTTTAAAAATGGAATATGTGCCGACCAGTGCCAATATTCAAGTTGGAGAAAAGGTTTATAGCTCAGGCTTGGGCGAGCATTTTCCCGCAGGATATTTGGTTGGCAGCATTACCAAAATCAGCCGACATAATTCTGGTGAGTTTGCACAAATTGATGTGATGCCTGCAGCACAATTGGCGGGTGGTCATCATGTAGTGGTGCTTTTCTCAGAATCTTTAGCGAAGGAGCAGCCAAATGCCAATCGCTAAAATTGGACAAACTCGACTGGGACAAAACAAGAATAAAGATCCACTGTTGCCGATTATTTTTTCTGTCATTGCTGCATCCGTACTTATGGTGTATCCATTGTCTTATACAGCCTCGGGTTGGCGACCATTGTTTATGTTGATGGTGACTTTGTTTTGGGTGCTTGGGCAGCCAACGTGGTGTGGCATCTGGTTCGCCTTTGGTACAGGATTGTTTGCAGACTTACTTCTCGATGCTCCTTTGGGGATGAATGCCCTGAGTTTTGTGGTGATTACTTTTGTGGCGCGTTTCCTGACTCGTGAACGCCGTATTATGACGTTTGCGAATTTATGGGTCATCAGTGCAATCGCAATTTTGGCACACCTCGCTTTGATTTGGGTGATGCAAGTCATGGGTGGGATTCAGTTCCCATTTGCGCGTCATTGGCAACCTTTACTAAGTAGTATTTTACACTGGCCTGTGCTGTATTATTTCTTGCGAAAATGGCGCATTTAATTCTCGCTTCAAGTTCACCGCGTCGTCGTGAACTCCTACAACAGCTCGGACTGGAATTTGAAATTTACAGTCCAGATATTGATGAATCTATTTTAGCGGGCGAAGATGTTGCCACATATGTTGAGCGTTTGGCGTGTGCCAAAGCCGATGCCGTTTTGCAGCTATTTCCTGATGCTATGGTGATTGCTGCCGATACCAGTTTGGGCGTAGATGGGCAGATTTTGGGAAAGCCGGAATCCAAAGTACATGCCTTTGCCATTTGGTCACAACTTTCTGGTCGARAACATGATGTTTTTTCAGGCGTTTGTGTGCGTACAAAACAGAAAAAATCCAGTATAGTGGTACGTACACAGGTTGAATTTCAATCGCTTAGCCTAGATGATATGGAAAGTTACTGGGCAACAGGTGAGCCGATTGGAAAAGCGGGTGCTTATGCAATTCAAGGCATCGCAGCACGTTATATTCCGCGTATTGAGGGCAGTTATAGTAACGTTGTTGGCTTGCCACTCTATGAAACCGTACAGTTATTACAGACAGTTAAGGCACTAAATTAACTGCTGCACAAAAATTTTTATAATGTTTTGAGTTTTATTATGTCTGACGAGTTGTTGATTAATGTCACACCGATGGAGTGTCGGGTGGCGTTAATTCAAAACGGCACGGTCAATGAATTATTCGTTGAGCGTACCGCCAAGCGTGGTTTGGTGGGTAATATTTATAAAGGCAAAGTCGTGCGCGTGCTGCCAGGTATGCAAGCCGCTTTTGTCGATATTGGCTTATCACGTACTGCTTTTTTGCATATCAATGACATGATTTGGCCGCGCAGCCAACCTACACCGAATGTCTTTGAATTATTGCAGCCTGGGCAAATTCTGACCGTTCAAGTGATGAAAGATATGCTTGGTACTAAAGGTGCACGACTAAGCACTGATCTTTCTATTCCTTCACGTTATTTGGTGTTAATGCCCTATGGTAGCCATATTGGCGTATCACAACGTATTGAATCGAGTGAAGAGCGTGAGCGTCTACGCGGGATCATTGAAACCATTCAGGCCGAGCATAAACTGCCAGGTTCAGTGATTGTACGCACAGCAGCCGAAGGCGTCGATGAGGCCGCCTTAATGCAAGATATGTGTTACTTGGCTAAACTCTGGGAATACATTCAGCGTAAACAAAAAAGTATTGCTGTGCCTTCTTTGATTTTTGAAGAATTACCATTGCCACAACGCGTAATCCGTGATTTAGCGAATGATAACACCGCTAAAATTTATGTCGATTCACGTGAAATTCACGCCAAGTTAAAAGAATTTGTGGATGAGTTTGTGCCCAATATGCACAATCGCCTGATTCATTACCCAGGTGAGCGCCCACTGTTCGATTTATACAATGTCGAAGAAGATATTCAAAAAGCATTGCAAACCCGTGTGGCATTAAAGTCGGGTGGTTATTTGATGATTGATCAAACCGAAGCCATGACTACTATTGATGTAAATACGGGTTCTTATGTCGGTGGTCGCACTTTAGAAGACACTGTATTTAAAACCAATATGGAAGCCACACAGGTCATTGCTCGCCAATTACGTTTGCGTAATTTGGGCGGTATTATCATTATTGACTTCATCGATATGCAAGAAGTGCAGCATCGGGATGAAGTTTTGAGTCAGTTTGAGCGTATGCTTGAACGAGATCATGCCAAGACCAAAATTACCCAAGTGTCTGAGCTAGGCTTGGTCGAGATGACCCGTAAACGTACCCGTGAATCTTTAGAACATTTACTTTGTGAAGCCTGCCCAACTTGTCAGGGGCGGGGATATGTTAAAACAGCAGAGACAGTGTGTTACGAAATTTTTCGAGAAATTTTGAGATATGCACGTGCATTTGAATCACAACGTGGCTTTACTGTCGTTGCGCATCCATCAGTGATTGACCGTTTGTTAACTGCAGAAGCGCCAGCAGTGGCAGATTTAGAGCACTTTATTAGCCGTGTAATTAAATTTCAGGTGGAAAATTTATATACGCAAGAGCAATACGATATCATTCTGAGTTGAAATGTAACAGGATATCGCTAAACAGTTGTTACATCTGAAATTTTACTTTTTTGAGCGAATTCTCAATACTAAGGATACAGCGTAGCCAAAGCCGAATATCTCCTTCGGTTTAGCAAATGAGGTATGTCATGGGTATGAGTGAAGTAGTAATTCAAAAGAGTTTTAAAGTGTTAGATCGTAAAGTGACACATAACGGTTATATTGTGGATGAGCAAGGTAAAGAAACTCAAATTACCACTGCAATGATTAACGCAGTTTGTCAGCAATTATTAAAACAGTGTCGTACTATTCAAAAATAAGGGGCAGCAATTGCCCCTTAATTGTTTTGATGGATTGGCCTATCAATCCACGATTTTATTGACCCCTTCAGGTGCATCAATAATCTGTTCAAAACGCTGAATTTCATCTTCCAAGTGCTGCAATAAGTTTTGCATTTTGGGTAAGGCTTGACGACAAGCGGTTAAACCAACTTCCAATTTGTCTAAATAGCTAGTCATGGTAATGTTTAAAGCTTGCCCATCTAACACAATTGAAGCAGGATAAAGCGCATCTAGTTTTGCACCATTCCAATACAAAGGTTCACGCGGACCAGGTACATTAGAAATCACCAAGTTAAAGGCCTGACGCTTTGGCATAATACCTGACAAAATATTTAAACCTGCAGCGCCGTAAACAAAAGCACTATAGTTCATAATCTGATTAGGATTCATGCGCTTAAAACGCTGCTTAGAATTTTGCACACTGCGGCGCACAATTCTTAAACGCTCAAGCGGATCTTCTTTGTGTGTACCTAAGTTGGCTAAAATCATGGTGATTCGATTGGATACTTCAGAATCGTCATCACGAATAGAGGCAGGCACCATCGCAATGAGCGGTTTTTTAGGTAAGGCATATTGGCTGAGTAAATACTCACGTAATGCGCCTGAGCAAATTGCCAGCACCACATCATTAATGGTTACGCCTAAAGCTTTGGCAATACGGTGCAAACGTGCAAACTCAAAAGATTGAGCGGCAAAACGACGTGAGGCGCTCACACGTTGGTTTAAGATGGTGCTTGGTGCTTGGAAGCTGGAGACATAATCAGGGTTACGTCCCATATCTTTGGCAACAGTTTGTGATACTTCATAAACTGCGCGAGGGGTTGCTTCAAACTGACCTTTAAGTCCACCAAAAATTTTCTTTAAACGGCTGACTTTCGGTTCTTTTAGACGTTTAGCACGTGGGCCTTCTACACACCAAGGTGGTACAATTCTTTTTGCATTTTCGTCGTGCGAAAGGGATTTTTCCACCAAACGCATGCCAGCAATACCATCTACCATGGCATGATGAATTTTAAAGAACATCGCAAAACGATTATCTTCAATACCTTCAATAATATGGCAAGTCCAGAGTGGTTTGGCGCGATCAATCAACGAGCTGTGTTCTTGTGAAATATAAGTTAATAATTCACGAATACGGCCTGGCTTTGGCAAGGCGATATGACGGAAGTGATGATCGAGATCGAATTCTTCATCTTCATCCCAAAATAGACCATTGAGCTTATTGTTAAATGGTGCAATAGGCATTGACTTTGAATTGCGAATATCGGCAACCAAGTCTTGAATAAATGTGTCTGGCGCATGTTCCGGAATTTGGAATAGGAATAATCCACCCACATGCATGGGCTGTTGACGTTTTTCGAGTGACAGGAAAATAAAATCAATAGGGTGTAATGGTCGCATATTGTGGATTGCCTCACTGCAATTTCTACGCCTGTTCTTTGCTGAACGGGCTTTTTAGAGTTATATAAGATTTAATTTCAGTATATCTTTTTTATCAAACAAATATAGTGGTTTTTGCGCCATCATCCGTCAATAAAAATCACAGTAGGTGGGTGATTTTTATTGACCTTAATAGGGTAATAGGGTGGAGATTATTTGAGATTTCCTGCATGCAGACCACATTCTTTGTGCGTTGCTTCTTCCCACCACCAACGACCTTCGCGTTCATGTTGGTTTGGGAGCACAGGGCGGGTGCAAGGTTCACAGCCAATTGAAATAAAACCTTTTTCATGCAAACGATTGTATGGGATTTCCATCATGCGAATGTAGTTCCACACGTCACTGCTTGACCAGTTTGCCAGTGGATTGTATTTAATTAGTTGTTTATTTGGACCAGCAAAACCTGCATCGGCTTGTACCACTGGAATATCTTGGCGTGTACCCGGGCTTTGGTCTTTACGTTGTCCTGTAATCCAGCCATCTAAAGTTGCCAGTTTTTTTCGTAAAGGTTGAACTTTGCGAATTCCGCAACATTCCTGATGTCCATCTTCAAAAAAGCTAAACAAACCTTTTTCTTGTACTAATTGTTGGACTGCTTCGGTTTCAGGAAAGCAAATTTCGATCTCAATATTATAATATTTGCGTACAGTTTCTAAAAATTGATAGGTTTCAGGATGCAAACGTCCTGTATCTAAACTAAATACACGAAATGGCAAACCTAAATTAGACGCCATATCAATCAGTACCACATCCTCTGCACCAGAAAAAGAAATTGCAACTTCACCCTGCTGGTTCAAAGCAAGTTTTAAAATTTCGCTAGGCGATTTGTCAGCATATTCGGTTGCGAGTGCATCAACGATATCTATAGTTGGAATGGTGGTCATAATATGTTCCTAGCATTCGGCTTGGAGAAGCTAATCTTACTGAATTAAGCGCTTATTTTAATAGAATTGTCAAAACTCTATTATCACTAAAAAATAAATGCTTATGAACTAAATAGATTTAAAAAAGAACAAGGCAAAAACCGAATCTTCGGCTATGATAGTGAAAATTTTTATTGGTATTTTGGGAGAACTCATGGAAATCGTATGTCTTGATCTTGAAGGTGTGTTAGTTCCAGAAATTTGGATTAACTTTGCTAAAAAAACTGGAATTAAAGAACTAGAAGCAACTACACGTGATATTCCAGACTACGATGTGTTGATGACTCAGCGTTTAAATATTCTAAAACAGCATGGCTTGGGCTTAAATGATATTCAAGCGGTGATTGCAGACATGGGGCCATTCCCGGGCGCGAAAGAGTTTGTAGAGTGGGTGAGCACACACTTCCAATTGATTATTCTTTCAGACACGTTCTATGAGTTTGCACACCCGTTGATGAAGCAATTGGGCTGGCCAACCATTTTCTGCCATAAATTAGAAACAGATGAAAATGGCATGATTACCGCGTATAAATTGCGTCAACCTGACCAAAAGCGCCAGGCGGTTAAAGCCTTACACGGTTTAAATTTCCGCGTAATTGCTGCGGGCGATTCATATAACGATACAACGATGTTGGGTGAAGCGGACAAAGGTTTTTTATTTGATGCACCTGAAAATGTGATTGCAGAATTCCCACAATTCCCTGCAATTCATGGTTATGCAGCATTAAAAGAAGCAATTCGTGGTGCTTCGGTACGTGATATTCCTGCTTAATCTGAAGCTGAATACAATAAAGGGCATCATTTGATGCCCTTTGTTTTTTTATGCGGTTTTAACTGTGTATTGATTTAGAAGCGGTAGCCAATACTTAATCCATATGCAACTGCATAATTATTTTCAAACTTGCCTGCTTCCGTATGTGCACCTGTGACGGCATCAGCATCACCTAACCAGAAGTATTTAAATCCTGCACCAATGAAATAATTTTCGGTAGGTGAGTAGCGAACACCTATACCTACACTCCAGTAGCCCTCAGTTGGACCTAAGGTCGTAACAGGGTTGCCGGCACCAGAATCCCAGCCTACAGATACATTGCCACCCCAACGATCATTGAACTTACGTCCTACACCAACAGCTGCAGAAATTTGGTCATCTTTATAGTCAATAAGGTTAAATCCATTAGGTTTGGTTGGTACATAACCAGCTTGGCCTAATATTTGAGTAAGCTTGCCAAATTTGTATGGTTGTACTTTAAAGTTTGACCAGTCCACCCAGCGAAGGTTGGCAAATGCAACGGTGTTCGCCATAACTCCTGTTTGGAAATCTAGATTGACAGATTGTGGTGTTGTTAATTGGGTTTTACCTGTTATAGAACTAATTTGCGTCATAGTTGCATCTAGTGTAGGGTTTTTGGTAAATCCTATTGCACCAAAGTTTTCATAAGCAGTCATTTCATGCTCAATTTCAGAGCGGTAAGTAACAGAAGCTCTAAGCGCGATTTCAGGGATTTGATACGCAACACCCGCTAACCAACCCACAGACTCATCTTCACCTGTTTTAAAATCATAACCATTAAAGGCTGAGTATGCAGTACCGCGTAAAATAACAGTACCATCTACTGTCTGATATACAGCACCTGCATATAGATTCCAATTTTCATTAGGTTGATAACCCACTAACAGGTTTAAATTTTGGGTATCAACCACAACAGAAGTACTGCCTTGAAATGGTACAGGTCTACTTTCAACAAAATTATTGTTGCCAAAATATTCAGCATCGGCGCCAAAAGGCTGATCGTAAATTAAACCAATCGAAACTTTGTCAGTTGCTTGAACTTTTAATGCAGCGTGTGGGAAGTAATAATCACCTGCCATGTCATCTGCTTGGTGTTTATCTTTGTCTTGACCAGATACATTTGGATCTAAAATTGAAATACCTGCTTCTGCATAATTACCCGGTTGTAAAAATGCAGCAATAGACTGACCAGAACGGTCTAAACCAGCAGCAAGCGCAGGTGTAAGTGGGAGAGTGCTAAGTAAAATAGCTGAATAGATTTTATTGAGCTTCATGGTCGTTCCCTGATGCTTTATGTAACAAAAAGTGCAGGAAAGGTAACATATTAAAAAAAAGAGTAAATGCTCAACTTCGCAGAATAAATGAACTGAATAAGTTATAAATAGCAGTTGATTAGAGTAAAAGTACTATTTTTAGGTCTTAAGTAAATGAATTTTATTAAATAATTTTTAAGGGTAATGTTTGAGTAAATATGAGTGTAATTGCTTTAAATTTAAACATTTGGTTAACACTTGTATAAAAACGAGTGGGTTTTAAGTGCAAAAAAACCACCCCGAAGGGTGGCTCCTTTGAAAACTAAGAGATTAGAAGCGGTAACCAATTTTTAAGCCGTATGCCCATGCATCGTTGTCTTCAAACTCTGCAACATAATCAGAACCACCTGCTTGAGCACCTGTTTGGGCTTTAACATCACCCAACATGAAGTATTTTACACCACCTGCAATAAAGTAGTTTGGTGCAGGTGAGTATTGAACCCCTAGACCCACGTTCCAATAACCTTCAGTAGGACCAAGAGTTGATACAGGGTTACCTGCACCAGAGTCCCAACCTACAGAAACGTTACCAGCCCATTGATCATTTAATTTACGACCAACACCCACAGTTGCAGAAATTTGGTCATCTTCATATTCAACTAGATTAAAGCCATTAGGACGTTGAACTAGAGGACCTACAGCCTCACTTACAAGACCAAATTTATGTGGGCGGATAGAGAATTTAGACCATTCTACCCAGCGTAAGTTTGCAAATGCCACAGTATTTGCCATGATTCCAGTTTGGAAATCTAAATTTACAGACTGTGGTGTGGTAATTGTGGTTTTACCTTCTGAAGTTGCGATAGCACCTGCTGCTGCCGCACCATTTGGCAGTAATGCTAATGCCCCAAGCGTTGGTAGTGTTTCTCGCACATTAATATCGTGATCGATTTCTGAACGATATGTCAAAGATGCTTTTAAGGCAATTTCAGGAATTTGGTATGAAACCCCAGCTAACCAGCCCATTGCACTATCTTCAGGGATTGATGCATCATAACCATTGAATAGGCTATATGCTTGTCCACGAAGTGCTACATTACCTTTAATGGTTTGGTAAACGGCACCACCATAAATATTCCAATTTTCAGTAGGCTGGAAACCAGCAATAAAAGAAAGGTTTTGTGTATCAACTTCTACGCTCGTATTTCCTGTGCCTAATAGACTATTAACACTAGCTAGACCAGCATCTACACGAGCTGTAACACCAGCAAGAACGCCAGCGTCGATTTGTTGCTTAACTGCATCTACAGTTTTGTATGCCGCTAAAGTACCTTGGTATTGAAGTTGTCCAGCAGCAGTTGTTAAGTTGACACCTTGGGCTTGCAGGGCAGCACCAACTCTTTGCTCTGCAGTTAATCCTTCAAAAGTTGAAGTGATAGTGTTTTGACGAATCCCAGCCAAAGCTGCAGGCGCTAGAATTGTATTGGTCGCATCTGAAACGAAAACATTGCTACCAGTATATTCAGCATCAGCACCGTATGGTTGATCGTATAAAATACCAAATGAGAAGTTTTTTGTTGGTTGAAGTTTTAGGGCTGCACTTGGGAAATAATAATCGCCCGCCATATCGCCAATATTACGGCGAGTAGGGGTTTCACCTGCTTCCTTACCAGAAACACTTGGATCTAATACAGAAATTCCTGCTTCAAAATAGTTACCCGGTTGTAAGAACGCAGCCATAGATTGACCAGAACGATCTAGAGCTGCAGCAAAAGCACCTGTCATTGGTACAGTTGCTAAAATCATTGCTGTGCTTAGTGCTTTTAATTTCATTATACATTTCCCTTGGGCTATAAAGTCTTTTATGACAGTTTTTGTTGATGCTTTAAGCTTTCATCTAGGATGATTTCGGCTTGTACTCACCGAGACCATTTATTACTCCATGTGACAAAAATATCACAATTAAAATAAGAGTAAATGCTCTAGAAAAAACTAATCAGTATAAAAAACACGCTGAATAGAGTATTTGTTCTAATTAGTGTGGGATTTTGGCTTGTTAGTGATTGAAACTAAAGAATAAAATATAAAAACCAATCTCTTGTTTAAATGTTTTTAATTGGTTAAAAAAAATACTTTTTTATCAAAACTCATTTTGTTGCTAGGCATATCTTGCAACAAAATGGGGTGCATTAACGTGTGGTTTTTCCAAGCTTTGCCAAAAGAATGACAGGAATCAGCCCAACCAATACAATTAGTAAAGCTGCTACGGCACCATCTTCATAAGTGCCCCTAGAGGCTTCTGCATATAGCTGGGTAGCGAGTGTTTCCATATTTAAGGGACGGAGCAACAAAGTGGCAGGTAGCTCTTTCATGCAGTCTACAAAGATTAATAAAGCTGCAGAAATAATGGCAGGACGCAATAATGGCAAGTGCACACGCCATAAAATCGCAAAGCTGTTTTGTCCTAAATTACGTGCAGCATCATCAAAAACACCATGAATACGGTTATAGCCTGACTCAATGCCACCTACTGAAATAGCTAAAAAACGCACAGCATAAGCATAAATAAGGGTAAAACTGGTGCCGAGGAATAATAAACCTGTGTGTATCCCTAATTTAAATTCTAAAAAGTCGGCAATAGTATGATCAATTTTACCCAAAGCCAGCATGAGACCAATTGCCAAAACCGTTCCTGGAATGGCATAGCCTAAGCTCGAAATGCGGCTAAACCAAGTGTGTTTGCTAAAACGTGCTGCACTGACAATAAAGAAGCCAATCAAAATAGTTACCACAGTTGCAAGACTGGCAAGTGTCAGTGTGTTGATGGATGCTTGGATCAGATAATCTGAGAACCCTGCATATTGAATGCGTTTATAAGATTCTACAAGTAAGTGACTGGTTGGAATTAAAAAGCCAATACAAACAGGAATTAAGCACAAACCTAGTAACACAAGCGCTTTAAGCCCTTTGACCGATTGTGCAGGCATTAAACGGCTGCGTTGAGCCGAGTTCATATAGCGCTGTTTACGCCGACCTAAACGCTCTACTAACACCAATAAGGTAATAATCATCAACATGAAAATGGCAATTTGTGCGGCGCTGGCTAAATCGGACTGATTGGTCCAGGTTGAATAAATCGACAAAGTTAAGGTTTTAATGCCTAAAAATTCTGTTGCACCGATATCATTAATGGTTTCCATTAAAACCAGACTGGTACCCACAGCAATCGCAGGACGTGCCAGTGGAATTGCAACACGTAAAAACACTTGATCGGGTTTTAATCCTAATGTACGTGCGACCTCAATTAAACTGGCCGATTGCATCAGAAACATTGCACGGGTACTTAAATACACATACGGATACAGCACAAAGCTAAGCAAGAAAATGCCGCCCCAAACGCTACGAATATTGGGAAACCAAAACTGTTGTAATTCTAAATTAAACCAATCACGCAGAATGCTTTGCACAGGACCAATAGGATGCAAAATGTCGATATAACTATACGCAATAATATAAGTTGGTACAGCTAAAGGCAGCAGTAAGGCCCAATCTAAAAATGCACGACCTCGGAATTGATACGCTGTTACAATCCATGCGCTGCCTGTACCAATCAGGATGGTGAGAATTCCCACACCCAACAATAAAATCGCTGTTTCTGCCAACGTGTGTGGAATAACATAACGCAGCAGATGCCCCCAAATTTCGCTATCACCTTGTAATGCCGTCCAAATTAAAGCGAGCACAGGTAAACAGGCGAGTAGCGTCAATAACCCACTGAGCGAAAATAAAAAATTAAATTTATTTTTAAGCATTGCAATAGAGGTATTAAATAAGGGGGAGGGAACAGCTGAGCATCTTACAGTGCAAAGCGCTGCACTGTAAGACAAAAGCAGAAAATTTTAGCGGTTAAACTGGACTTTATCGACCAATAAGTTGGCGGCTTTGCGGTGACGTGCAATATCGCTTAAACGAATTGAATCAATATTCAGTTTGCCAAAACTAGCGATAATCGGGTCAATTTTTACCCCAGGTTTAACAGGGTATTCAAAGCCGTTTTGTGCGTAGATGGCTTGCGCATGATCTGAAGCTAAAAACTCGAGCAGTTGTACAGCTTCTTTACGGTTTGGTGCATGTTTAGAAACCACTGCACCCGATACGTTTACATGCGTTCCACCATTTTTAAAGCGTGGTAACACAACATTAATCGCATTGCCCCAGCGCTTTTGTTCCGCATCACCTGTACGCATTGTGCCGACATAATAGGTGTTGGCAACGCCAATATCACAAATTTTACCTAAAATATCACGTGCTACATCACGGTCACCACCGCTGGCTGGGCGAGCTAAATTGGCTTTCACACCACGCAACCAAGTTTCGGCTTGTTTTTCACCATGATGAGCGATATAAGCCGCAATTAAAGCAGTGTTATATGGATGGTTGCCTGAGCGAATACAGATTTTATTTTTCCATTTTGGATTGGCTAAATCTTCATAAGTAATCGCATTAAGCGGTGTACGGTCTTTAGAGGCATAGACGGCACGTGCACGCATCGACAAGGTATACCAATGACCATTGGCAGCACGTAAATTGGCAGGAATTGCACTATTTAAGGTTTTAGAACTCACGCGTTGAGTTAGACCACTTTCAACCAAATCAACCAAGTTCCCAAAATCTACAGTCAACATAACGTCGGCAGGCGAGCGACGGCCTTCTGCTTTCACACGTTCTAATAAACCATCTTTAATAAAAACCGTATTCACTTTTACCCCAGTTTTTTGGGTAAATTCAGTTAATAAAGTTTGAATCAGCACAGGTTCACGTGTGGTGTATAAATTGACTTCCGCTGCTTGTGCGACACTTGCACCAAATGCAAGTAAACCTGTAACAAGCAATGAGAGTTTCGACAATGGTTTCATACAGTATTCCTAATTAAAAAATTTAAATTGAAAATCTAAACCTGAATCGCGGCCTGAGCAGAAGGCGGTGTGGTGGCTGATTGCTCATCAGAAGCCAAGTAATAACAGCTGTTTAAATCGACAGAAACATAGACCTGGTCAGTAGGTTGAATATCTTGAAGGTGGTTCACTTGTGCTAAAAGCGTGAGATCATGATCGCGTAGTTTTAGATGCAGTTGTTGCGCATGCCCCATAAAACTGGATGACACAATGCTTGCTGGTAATGCATTTTCACTTTTTGTTTGACTGAGGCGCAATTGATGCGGACGGAAGCAGCAAACCAGTGAATCTTGAGCGGTGGTATGTTCTGGTAAATCAATCTTGCCAAATACAGTGTGAATTTCTTGCTGCTTGATGCGCGTTGGAATTTCATTCAACGAAGAAAAATAGCGTGCAGCAAACAAGGTTTTAGGCTGTAAATAAAGTTGTTTCGGTGAACCAATTTGAATAATTTGCCCTTGATGCATCAAAATAATTTGATCGGCAATTTGCAATGCTTCTTCTGGGTCATGTGTCACGATAACCGTAGTCGTTACAGTTTGTTTGAGCAGTTGAATGGTATTTTGACGAATTTGATCACGCAGACGATGATCCAAATTTGAAAAAGGTTCATCCATCAACAAAACTTGCGGTTCTGGTGCTAAGGCACGTGCTAAGGCAACGCGTTGTTGTTCGCCGCCTGAAAGTGTATATGGATAGCTGTCTTGATGATGCAACATGGAAACATGCGCTAAAGCTTGTTTGGCAATGGTTTCCCGCTGCGCTTTGGGAAATTTCTTTAAGCCAAACATAACATTGTCTAACACACTTAAATGTGGGAAAAGTGCGTAATCCTGAAACACTAAACCAATATGGCGTGCTTCCGCAGGAATCTGTGCTTGCTCACTCCACAAGGTATTTTGTTCCAGTTGGATTGTGCCGCTGCTTGGTGTTTCCAAGCCTGCAATCAGACGTAGCATTGTGGTTTTGCCGCAGCCTGAATGACCTAATAAACACACAATTTGTCCACTCATCGCTGACCATGTTGCTTGTTGCACTGCAAAACGCGAACCAAACTTTTTACTGAGCTGTTGGATCGTCAAGACATTGGCAGGTTGAGCAGCGTACGCATTCATAGTTTATTCACACGACAAATTTTGTGCTCAAATGATAACTAAGAATTCTTCTCATGTAGAGTCTTTTTATCATTTAGAATGTAAATGATGTGGCTTTTGCTACAAAAAAGTTGAAATATCAACTGAAAAGAATGGGTTGGAATTTAAATTATTTTAAGTGCAGCACTTTATTTATGGGCTATTAAAAGGGGGGCTTAAAAGCAAAAAGTTACTGCCGAAGCAATAACTTTTTAATTTTTAGAAATCTGTACTATGCGTACTATGCAAATTAAGGTTTTTTCGCATTAAGCACTCTAAATAAAATGTACATCAAGACCACCCATACAGGAATCATAATGACTGATTCTTTAAAGCCTTGTGTCCACATAATATAAAGTACCACTGCAATAAACGCTAAAACCAAATAGTTGCTAAATGGTGACCATAGCGCAGGGAACTTGGTTGGAATCGCTAATTTTTTCAGTGTGCTGGTAAATTTAAGGTGAGTCAAACTGATCATCGCCCAGTTTAAAACCAATGCACCCACGACAATATACATGAGGTGGCTTAAAGCTTCTTCAGGTACAAAGTAATTCAACAATACACAGCCGAAAATTAATACTGCAGAGAATAATACTGCTGGAATTGGCACACCTTGTTTATTCACTTTCAGGAAAATCTTTGGTGCGTTGCCTTGTTTGGCTAAACCAAACAGCATACGGCTGTTGGCATACATCCCACTGTTATATACAGAAAGTGCCGCAGTCAAAATCACGAAATTCAGTAAGTGTGCTGCCCATTCAATGCCCATTTGACTAAAGATCATCACGAATGGACTTTTATCTAACCCACCTAAATCTAACTGATTCCAAGGCACTAATGATAATAGAATGGTGAGTGAACCGATATAGAAAACCAGAATACGGAACACTACTTGATTAATGGCTTTTGGAATGGTTTTTTCAGGATCTTGCGCTTCTGCGGCTGCCATACCAATTAACTCAATGCCACCAAAAGCAAACATGAGGAAAGCCAACATAAAGAACAGACCTTCAAAGCCATTCGGGAAGAAGCCACCATGCGTCCAAAGGTTGCTGAATGATGCGGTTGAATTGGCATCTGCAGAAAGTAAGAGATATAAACCAAACACAATCATCGAAACCACAGCTGCTACTTTAATGATTGCTAGCCAGAACTCTGATTCACCGTAGAACTTTACATTGCCCAAGTTAATAATGGTAATTACAATGAAAAAGAACAGTGCCGAAGTCCAAGCAGGAATATGCGGCCACCAATAGTTAATATATTTGGCAACTGCGGTGAGTTCTGCCATTGCCACCAAAATATACAAAATCCAGTAATTCCAACCTGCTAAAAAGCCAGGGAATTTACCTGCATATTTATAGGCAAAGTGACTGAATGATCCTGCAACGGGCTCATGAACAATCATTTCCCCCAATTGGCGCATAATTAAAAATGCAATAAGACCACCAATGGCATAACCCAAAATAATAGAGGGGCCAGCAGATTGGATGACCTGCGCGGAACCTAAGAATAAGCCTGTACCAATTGCGCCACCCATGGCAATCAATTGAATATGGCGGTTCTTTAAGCCACGCTGAAGTTGTGAAGACTCGTTGTTCAAAGTATTCAGCCCGACAAGGAAAAAGTGACAAGATTGTAATAGATCAAATTTCATTAGCCTAGTAGCTAGACAATAATGAAATAAATTTATGATAAATATTAAAATACTTTATCGTTTTTATTTGTATAAAAAATAAGTGAATCAATATATTAATTTTATTTTTACCATATAAATCAAGATGACTGGTTAGGGTAAAATTTACCAAATGTTGTTTTTTTATACTTAAGTCAAGACAGCGATACCTTTTGAATAAAAACCGTTATGATGCAAAAAGGTCTTTTTATATGGCCATAACAATCAAAAAACAAGGGAATAAAATTCATGCGTTTTGCACCACAAGTTAAAATTCCAGCAACATATATGCGTGGCGGTACCAGTAAAGGCGTATTTTTTAAACTTGATGATTTACCTGCAGCAGCGCAGCAGCCAGGGAAAATTCGAGATCAAATTTTATTACGTGTGATTGGCAGTCCAGACCCCTATGCCAAGCAAATTGATGGAATGGGTGGTGCGAGCTCGAGTACCAGTAAAACCGTGATTTTAGCCAAAAGTGCTCAACCCGATCACGATGTTGATTATTTGTTTGGACAAGTTTCGATTGATCAGCCATTTGTAGATTGGAGTGGTAACTGCGGTAACTTAACAGCTGCAGTCGGGGCGTTTGCAATCAGCAATGGCTTAGTCGATGCCAGTAAAATTCCAGAAAACGGCATTTGTACCGTACGCATTTGGCAAAAAAATATTGAAAAAACCATAATCGCGCATGTGCCAATCATGAATGGTCAGGTGCAAGAAACGGGTGATTTTGAGTTGGATGGCGTGACTTTTCCTGCCGCAGAAGTACAAATTGAATTTTTAGACCCTGCCGATGATGGCGAAGAAGGTGGGGCAATGTTCCCCACTGGAAATGTGGTGGATACTTTGCATGTGCCAGATATTGGAACATTTCAAGCGACTTTTATTAATGCGGGTATCCCAACAATTTTCCTCAATGCAGAAGAAATTGGTTATACAGGCACAGAACTGCAAGATGCAATCAATGGTGATGCACAAGCTTTGGCTCGTTTTGAAACTATTCGCGCTTATGGGGCTAAACAAATGGGGTTGATTCAGGAAATCACTGAAGCTGAAAAACGCCAGCATACGCCAAAAATTGCCTTTGTTTCTGCGCCAAAAAGTTATGTAACTTCAAGTGGCAAACAGATTCAGGCTGAAGACACTGATTTGTTGGTCCGTGCATTGTCGATGGGTAAATTACACCATGCCATGATGGGCACTGCAGCTGTCGCAATTGGTACAGCTGCAGCTATTCCAGGAACTTTGGTTAACTTGGCTGCAGGCGGGGGCGAGCGTGAAGCTGTACGTTTTGGACATCCATCAGGTACGCTTCGTGTGGGTGCGCAAGCTGTACAGGAAAATGGACAATGGCAAGTGAAAAAAGCCGTGATGAGCCGGAGTGCGCGTGTATTAATGGAAGGTTGGGTGCGTGTACCTGCGGAAACATTAGAATAAGTTTTGCTTTGAACAAATAATAGCTAGCGATATATAGCCTCTATTTCAATAGGGGCTTTTTTATGGCTGGAATGTTATATCAGTTCAGTTAAGGCTTAAAAAACTTTGAATTATAGGTACAATGCAGCTACACAGGTAGCTTACTGCTTATTAGACATGAATCAACAACTCGAGGCGAATGTGTCATCTCTTCATGATTTACAGGCGCATGCATTAACCGCAGCCCAACAACGTATTCAGCCAGACTTGCTTACCGCTTTAGAGGCTTTTGCATTGCCAGAACCGTTAAAATCTGCTGTGCATCATGCAGTCATGTTGGGTGGAAAACGTGTTCGTCCTGCCTTGTGTTATGCCACTGCAGCATTAAGACCGAATCAAAACTCTGCTGCGGTACGCCGTGCTGCGGTTGCGATTGAACTCATTCATTGCTACTCATTGGCTCATGATGATCTGCCATGTATGGATAATGATTTATTGCGTCGTGGGCAACCGACATGTCATGCAGCGTTTGGTGAAGATACTGCGTTGCTTGCAGGCGATATTTTGCAGTCGATGGCATTTGAAATCTTAGGCAGCCGATTGTTTGATCAGTCTGCTGCGGTAGATCAAGGCATTGTGCTCAAACAGATGCAAATTTTAGCCACTGCTTCTTCAAAAATGGTGTGTGGTCAGGTTTTGGATTTGCAGTCTGAAGGTAAACAGGTGGATCAGGCGACTTTGGAAAATATCCACCGTAATAAAACAGGTGCGTTAATTTCTGCAGCCGTGATGATGGCCGCTGTGACCGTGTTCGATGGACGTGATAAAGCGATTCCGCAATTACGTGAATATGCGCAGGCGATTGGTTTAGCCTTTCAGGTACAAGACGATATTTTAGATATTATTTCTGATACAGAAGTATTGGGTAAAACTGCAGGGAAAGATCAAGAAGTTGAAAAATCGACTTATCCTGCACTTATGGGCTTAGAAAAAGCACAAGCTTATGCACAAGAATTACACGATCAAGCCTTTGCAGCACTAGCATATTTTAAAAACGACAACGTCTTAGAGTTACAGCAGATTTCAGAGTTTTTATTGTCACGTAAAAGCTAAATTATTTTAGATGTGATTCTTGTGGTAATAAATACTTAAAAGCGAGCAGATGCTCGCTTTTTTGTGCTTTATGAAAGTGTTAGCTGTTTAAAACACACTTTAATGCAGATTCTATACGGATTTATTCTTGCAGGGTTGCATCGGGTGCCAAAATTGCTTTGCCTTGTTTTAAGCTGTCTAAAGCCTCACGGTTAAAATCGACCAACAAAGAATTGTTTTGTGGATCAATCGCATAACGACTAATTAATTTTTGATCGCCCTGTAAGGTTTCAAGGCGGTATTCATCTGCAATATTCATAATGCCGTCTAAATTAATGGTGGCAGATGCTTTGTCTTGGCGAAATAATTCATAAATATCACGCAGGTCAAAAATTGCATTTTGTGCATCAGGATGCTTTTCAAAATAATTTTGCAAATGACGAATAAATAATTGCGCAAACATAAAGTAATTTGGTTTGTGGGTATAGTCTAAGCTCATGTGTTTACTCCTTATTATTCAGATTTTTAATGCTTACTAGGAATAGCACACTCTGGGCGAAAAATTAAAGAAACTCAGGGTTTAAGTTGCAAAAAATACACAAACTTTTGTGTGGCTTAAACTAAGCTGAAACCTGAAGTTGCGATGATCTCTCGATAAATTTAAAAACTTTGCAACGAAGCGCTTAATTGGTGTTATGGAAAAAATAATCACAACTGATTTATCTATTTATTAAAGCGATTAAGAGCCCTGCGGAGTAGTGGAATTCTAAAATATCAAGTATTTGAATAAAAAATCATCCGAAAGACTAAGACTTATGAACTAGCAAGTGAAATCATAAATCAGGTACAATTGGCGTGATTAATTTTGTGTTTGGTGTATTTGAAGGCCAATACATACATTCTTTGTTAATAAATAGGCCTGCCAGGAGTTATCCCCGCATGAGTGCCATTACTCCATACGAATGGGCAATTATTGCCTTCGTGATCGGCGTTACATTTTTATGCGTCTTTATGCTGACTGTTCCTTTACTCCTTGGGGGTAAATCATGGGGGCGTGCGAAGCAAGAGCAGTTTGAGTCGGGTGTTGTAGGTGCTGGTGGAGCACGTATCCGCTTATCTGCAAAGTTCTATTTGGTTGCAATTTTCTTCGTTGTTTTCGACTTAGAAGCACTTTATCTATACGCATGGGCAGCTTCTGTTCGTGAAGTAGGTTGGGTGGGCTTTGCAACTGCTGCTGTATTTATTTTAGTTTTACTCGTTGGCTTAATTTATGAATTATCAACCGGTGCGCTGAACTGGGCGCCATCTGATAAGCGTAAAGCAGCAGGGATTAAACCTAAAATTGGTTCGCCAAATATGGATCTTGCAGAAATCACACGCTTTAACTCAATTGAAGAATTGGTAACGGACCCTACCGGTCAAATTCCAGCTCAATCCTCTGGTCGTGTAAAAAAATCTGCGACTACCTCATCTGACAAGGAGTAACTCGGGATGAAATATACCTTGACCCGTGCGAATCCCGATGCTGATCAATATCCACTTCAAGAGCGTCAAATCGTTACAGATCCGCTTGAAGAAGAAGTGAATAAAAATGTGTTCATGACTCGTTTAGAGGACTTGGCACATACAGCAGTAAACTGGGGGCGTAAGAACTCAGTTTGGCCGTTCAACTTTGGTACATCATGCTGCTACGTAGAGTATGCAACGACCTTAACAGGTGTGCATGACTTGTCACGTTTTGGTGCCGAGGTTATTCGTGCTTCACCGCGTCAGGCAGACTTGATGATTGTTGCAGGTACGTGTTTCGTAAAAATGGCACCTGTAATTCAGCGTTTGTACGAGCAAATGCTTGAGCCTAAATGGGTTATCTCAATGGGCGCATGCGCAAACTCAGGTGGTATGTACGACATTTATTCAGTTGTACAAGGTGTGGATAAAATCATTCCTGTGGATGTGTACATTCCAGGTTGCCCACCGCGTCCTGAAGCATTAATTCAAGCATTAATGTTATTACAAGACCAAATTCAATTAGAGCGTCGTCCGTTGTCTGCGGTGATTGGTGATGATCTTAAGCCAGTGTATAAGCCGAAGATGATGCCAGAACGTGACCGTAAGAATGCACAGCGTATTGCGGTGAAAAACTTACGCTCTATGGATGAAATTAAATAATTTAAACGTACAAATATTGATGCACCCGAAGGGTGTAGTTGTCGTTTAGGTTGACTGAATTTGTATTAAATAGGAAGCCAAGCCAATGGCTGAAACTGACATTGCTATGCCAGAATCGACAGCAGTTGATTCACGCCCAGCATTTGCAATTGTAGAAGAGCTTAAAACCAAATTTGGTGAGAACTTCTACGTGCAAACGACTTTTGAAGATTTTCCAACAGTCTGGGTTGAGCGCGCACGTGTACAAGAAGTTTTAATGTTCTTGCGTACAGTGTCACGTCCATACGTGATGTTGTTCGACTTGTCTGCGGTAGATGAGCGTTTACGTACTCACCGCGACGGTCTACCTGCGTCTGACTTTACAGTGTTCTATCACTTGTTATCGCTTGAGCGTAACACGGACATTCGTATTAAAGTTGCCTTGAATGAGAGTGATCTCAATATTCCTACAGCAACCAACATTTGGCCAAATGCCAACTGGTACGAACGTGAAGCTTACGATATGTTTGGTATCAACTTCGAAGGGCATCCAATGCTCCGTCGTATTTTGTTGCCAACATACTGGGAAGGTCACCCGTTACGGAAAGAGTATTCTGCACGTGCTACGGAATATACCCCGTACATGCAAAACCAAGCCAAACAAGACTTCGAGCAGGAACACCTACGCTTTGTGCCTGAAGATTGGGGCTTAAAGCGCGGTAATAAAGACGAAGACTTCATGTTCTTGAACTTGGGTCCTAACCACCCATCTGCACACGGTGCGTTCCGTGTAATTTTGCAGTTGGATGGTGAAGAAGTGAAAGACTGTGTGCCAGATATCGGCTATCACCACCGTGGTGTGGAAAAGATGGCTGAACGTCAAACTTGGCATTCATTCATTCCTTACACCGACCGTGTGGACTACTTAGGTGGTTGTGCCCAAAACATGCCGTATGTAATGGGTGTGGAACAACTGGCAGGCATTACGGTGCCAGACCGCGCACAATGTATTCGTGTCATGATGTCGGAATTATTCCGTATCAATAACCACTTATTGTTCATTGGTACTGCAATTCAGGATGCGGGCGGTATGACCCCTGTATTCTATATGTTCGCAGACCGTCAAAAAATCTACGATGCGATTGAAGCCATTACCGGTTACCGTATGCACCCAGCATGGTTCCGTATTGGTGGTACCGCACACGACCTACCAAACAACTGGCAGCACCTGATTCGTGAAATCTTGGAGTGGATGCCAAAGCGTATGAACGAATACTACACTGCGGCATTACGCAACTCTGTATTCATGGGTCGTACGCAAGGCGTTGCACAGTATGATGCGAAATCTGCTTTGGCGTGGGGTGTAACAGGTACTGGTCTACGTGCAACAGGTATCGACTTTGATGTGCGTAAATACCGTCCATACAGTGGTTATGAAAACTATGACTTTGACGTGCCAGTAGAGTACGAAGGCGATGCTTACGCACGTGTATTGGTACACTTCCGTGAAATCGAAGAGTCATTGAAAATCATCAAACAATGTCTAGATAACATGCCTTCTGGTCCATATAAAGCGGATCATCCATTGGCTGTTCCACCACCAAAAGACAAGACATTACAAGATATTGAAACCCTGATTACGCACTTCTTAAGCGTGTCTTGGGGTCCTGTAATGCCTGCTGGTGAAGCATCTGTAATGGCAGAAGTGGTGAAAGGTGCATCTAACTATTACTTGACTTCAGATAAGTCGACGATGAGTTACCGTACCCGTATTCGTACACCAACTTTCACGCATTTACAGCAAATGCCTTCTGTGATTAACGGCAGTCTGGTATCTGACTTAATCATTTATTTAGCGACCATTGACGTCGTAATGGCAGACGTGGATCGCTAAGGGGTAAACGCATTATGATGATTTTGACTGATAAAAAGCCACGTGTGAATGTTGAAGGGATTTTGACTGCGGAAGAAATCCATGAAATTGAACATCACATTGGTCATTATCCGTACCCACGTGCAGCATCTTTAGATGCCCTGAAGTGTGTACAGCGCCGTAATGGCTGGGTAGATGATGCGCAGCTCAATGCGATTGCACAGCTTCTCACCATCAGCGTTGCTGATTTAGAAGGTGTCGCAACATTCTATAACCGTATTTATCGCCAGCCTGTAGGTCGTCACGTGATTTTATTGTGTGACTCGATTGCATGCTTTTTGATGGGTGCAGAAACACTGGCAGAAGCATTCCAGCGTGAATTAGGCATTCAGTTTGGTCAAACGACTGCAGATGGTCGTTTCACCTTATTGCCAATTTGCTGTTTAGGTAATTGCGATAAGGGGCCAACCTTGATGATTGATGAAGATACTCACGGTTTAGTTGAGGTGACATCGGTGCAACAGTTATTGGAGAAGTATGTATGAATACCGAACCAAGACCAATTTATGGTGACGGTAACCCAGAAACACATCCATTAACTTGGCGTTTAAGCAAGCAAGAGCACGTGCGTAATGCAGATGATTACGAAGCGCTAGAAGGCTATGCAGGCTTTAAGAAAGCGATTTCTATGCCGCCTAAAGATGTGCTTGAAGTCATTAAAGCTGCGACTGTTAAAGGTCGTGGTGGTGCAGGCTTCCCAGCAGGGATCAAATGGTCACTGATGGCGCCAAACGACAATTCAGGTCCACGTTACCTGATTTGTAATGCCGATGAGATGGAGCCGGGTACTTTTAAAGACCGTTTGTTGATGGAAAAACTTCCCCACCAACTGATTGAAGGTATGCTGATTGCTGCGTACACGCTTGAAGCAACACACGGGTATATCTTTATTCGTGGTGAATACATCGAAGCCGCACAGTACTTAAATGAAGCGATTGAGCAAATTCGTGCCAAAGGTTATTTGGGCGAAAACATTTTAGGTACTAACTGGGGCTTTGAGCTATACGTGCACACAGGCGCAGGTCGTTATATCTGTGGTGAAGAAACCGCATTGATTAACTCGCTTGAAGGTCGTCGTGCAAACCCACGTACTAAGCCACCATTCCCGCAAGTTGCAGGGGCATGGGGTCGTCCAACAATTGTCAACAACGTAGAAACCTATAACAACTTACCTGCAATCATGTTGCGTGGTGCAGAGTGGTATATCGGTTTATCTGCAGGCAAATCGAAAGACCCAGGCACAAAAATTTACGGTGCTTCTGGTAAGGTAAAATTCCCAGGTCTATGGGAGCTTCCATTTGGTACGACTGCTCGTGAAGTAATTGAAGACTATGCGGGTGGTATGCGTGATGGCTTGAAGCTAAAAGCATGGTTACCAGGTGGTGCATCTACCGACTTCTTGGCAGCAGAACACATTGACTTGCCAATGGATGCAGAAAGCATCATGAAGGCAGGTTCACGTTTAGGTACGTGTTTGCTTATGGTGGTCGATGAAACCCAGTGTATGGTTTCTGCAACCCGTAACTTAGAAGAATTCTTTGCGCGCGAATCATGTGGTTTCTGTACCCCATGTCGTGATGGCTTACCATGGGCTGTAAAAGCACTCAAAGCAATTGAAAATGGCGAAGGGAAAGAAGAAGACATTCAACATCTTCAGGAACTCACCAAAAAATTGTGGATTGGTAAGACCTTCTGTGCTCACGCACCAGGTGCGATGGAGCCATTAATGGGCGCACTCAAATATTTCCGTAGCGAGTTTGAAGCAAAAGTGGTAAATAGCCGTCCTGCTGCTCAAGCTAGCAACGTAGAACAAGCTTAAGGAATTCGACTATGGCTACAATTCATGTCGATGGAAAATCKTACGAAGTCAATGGCTCGGAAAACTTGCTGCAAGCATGTTTGAGCCTTGGGATCGACATTCCGTACTTTTGTTGGCATCCATCCTTAGGTTCTGTCGGTTCTTGCCGTCAATGTGCCGTGACCCAATATGCGAACCCTGAAGATACTCGTGGTCGCTTGGTGATGTCATGTATGACACCTGCTGCTGACAATACCTATATCTCGATTGAAGACAAAGAAGCGACGGAGTTCCGTGCTTCAATTGTAGAGTTTTTAATGACCAACCACCCACACGACTGCCCAGTCTGTGAAGAAGGTGGTCACTGTCATTTACAAGATATGACAGTAATGACGCAGCACGATCGTCGTCGTTACCGCTTTACCAAACGTACGCACTATAACCAAGAGCTTGGTTCGTTCATTGCACATGAAATGAACCGTTGTATCGCATGTTATCGCTGTGTGCGTTATTACAAAGACTATGCAGGCGGTACTGACTTTGGTGTCTAYGCCAACGCATCGCGTGTTTACTTTGGTCGTCCTGAATCGGGTACTTTAGAATCTGAATTCTCTGGTAACTTGACTGAAGTATGTCCAACTGGTGTATTCACCGACAAAACTCACTCTGCTCGTTATAACCGTAAGTGGGACATGCAGTATGCACCTAGCGTATGCCAAGGCTGTTCTTCAGGCTGTAACATCTCTCCAGGTGAGCGTTATGGCGAATTACGTCGTGTAGAAAACCGCTTTAACGGTGAAGTTAACCAATACTTCCTGTGCGACAAAGGTCGTTTCGGTACAGGTTATGTGAACCGTGAAGATCGTCCGCGTCAGCCACAGTTCCGTAATGGTGCGAGTGTAGAAACCATTTCTGTAGATACTGCACTTGATACGATTATTGCCAAAGTTCAAGGCAAAAAAGTTTTGGGTATTGGTTCGCCACGTGCATCGCTTGAATCAAACTTTGCTTTGCGTGAGTTAGTGGGTCAAGACAACTACTCAACAGGCTTATCGCAAAAAGAGCAAAACTTGGTAGAGCTTGCAGCTTCAATCATGCAAACCGAAGGTATTTACAACCCAGGTATGCGTGAAATTGAAGATTACGATGCTGTGTTAATTTTGGGTGAAGATTTAACCCAAACTGCACCACGTATGGCCTTATCTGTCCGTCAAGCGGCGAAAAACAAAGCCAAAGAAATGGCTGCAGAGCGTCGTACCCCAGACTGGCTGGCTGAACCTGTGCAACGTATCGCACAAGATGCAAAATCACCAATTTACATTTTGGCTGCAACGCAAACGCGTTTAGCCGATGTAGCAACCGGTGAAGTGGTTGCATCTCCAAACGACATCGCACGTTTAGGTTTTGCGATTGCAGCTGCAGTAGCAGGCGATGTAATCACTGGTTTAGATGACGATGCCAAAGCATTTGCACAAACTATTGCCGACACGTTAAAAGCTGCGAAAAAGCCATTGGTGATTTCAGGTACAAGTTTACAAGAAGCTGCCATTATGGAAGCGGCTGCACAAGTGGCACAAAACTTGGGTGAGAACGCAGGTTTAACCCTAACTGTGCCAGAAGTGAACTCAATGGGCTTGGCAATTTTAGGTGGTCAAAGCTTAGAGCAAGCATTTGCACAAGATTATGATGCTGTGATTGTGGTTGAAAATGACTTATACCGTCGTTTACCTGCGGCACAAGTTGATGCCGCTTTGGCAAAAGCACAAGATGTAATCGTGCTTGATCATGCTGAAACAGCAACAGTGCAAAAAGCCAACATCGTACTTTCTGCAGCAAGCTTTGCTGAGGGGGATGGTACTGTAGTGAGCCAAGAAGGTCGTGCTCAACGCTTCTTCCAAGTTTATGACCCAAGCTACTACAAACCTGAACTAGCAATCAAAGAATCTTGGCGCTGGTTACACGCACTTGAAACAGGCTTAAAAGGTAAAGCAATTTCTTGGACTGTTTTAGATGACGTGATTGAATCTGTTGCGAAAAATATTCCAGCACTTGAAGCAATTCAGGATGTTGCACCAGATGCAGGTTTCCGTGTACATGGCTTGAAAGTTGCGCGTGAACCACGTCGTTACTCAGGTCGTACTGCAATGCGTGCGCCGTTATCTATTCACGAGCCAAAACAACCGACCGATGTCGATTCTGCATTAACTTTCTCTATGGAAGGTTATGTTGGTAACCAAACACCATCGGCACTTGTACCATTTGCATGGTCTGCAGGTTGGAACTCACCACAAGCTTGGAACAAATTCCAAGACAATGTGGGCGGTCACTTAAAAGGTGGTGATTCAGGCATTCGTTTATTCGATCGCTTAGCAAAACGTCCTGCACGTAGCTATGTGGCACCAGCACCTGTGCTAGCTAATCCTGAAAGCTTCCGTTTAATTCCAATGCATCACATTTTTGCATCGGGTGAATTTACGGTGAAAACACCTGCAATGGAAACGCGTATTCCTGAAGCTGTATTTGCTGTAGGCACTCAAGATGCGCAGCGTTTGAATCTACAAGATGGTCAAACAATTACTGTACAAACAGGCGAGACATCTATCGTATTGCCAGTACAAGTGATTGAATATTTACCTACAGGTTATATTGGTTACCCAATTGGTCTCGCACCAACGGTATCTCTTGCTGAGCCTGTTTCAGTCGCGGTAGGAGTGTAATTCATGCAACAAGAATTAATCCGTCAGACGCCGCTTTGGGCTGAGAACTGGCCAATTGCCTATTCAGTCATTCAAGCGATTGTCATTTTACTGGTTGTGGTATTGATTGCTGCACTCATGTCTTTTATTGAGCGTCGTTTACTGGGCTTATGGCAAGACCGTTATGGTCCGAACCGTGTAGGTCCAGGCGGTATGTTCCAGATTGTTGCCGACATGCTGAAAATCATGTTCAAAGAAGACTGGACACCAAAATTTGCCGACAAACTTACCTTCCGTATGGCACCAGCAGTTGCAATGGCAACTGCGGTACTGTCGTTCATGGTTATTCCTGTGTCACCTTATTTAGGTGTGGCAGACATGAGCATTGGCCTGTTGTTCTTTATGGCAATGGCAGGTATCGCAGTGTATGCGGTGTTATTTGGTGGTTGGTCATCAAATAACAAATACGCCTTGCTTGGTGGTTTACGTTCAGCCGCGCAAACCATTTCTTATGAAGTGTTCTTGGGTATTTCACTCATGGGTGTGGTTGCTATTGCAGGCTCATTCAACATGCGTGAAATTGTTGAAGCGCAACGTGATGTTTGGTTTGTGATTCCACAATTCTTAGGTTTCTTGATTTTCGTGGTTGCAGGTGTTGCGGTAACTCACCGTCACCCATTTGACCAACCAGAAGCAGAACAAGAATTGGCTGAAGGTTATCACGTAGAATATGGCGGTATGAAGTGGGGGATGTTCTTCGTTGCAGAATATGTCAACGTAGTTCTGATCTCTGCGCTTATCGTGACTTTATTCTTCGGTGGATGGCTTGCGCCGTTTAACCTTGAAATTCCATTCATTCCAGCAGCTTTCTGGTTCATTATCAAAACAGCATTCTTTGTGATGATGTTTGTCTTGGCACGTGGTTCTTTAATGCGTCCACGTTATGACCAAGTGATGAACTTTGGTTGGAAAATTTGCTTGCCATTGGCGCTTGTTAACCTTTTGGTAACTGGTGCTGTGATTCTTATGAATCATTCGGCCTAAGACAGCAGGGAGAACAATATGTTTAAGTTTCTAGCTGGGTTTGGGTCAATTGTACGTTCACTGTGGATGGTTTTCTCACACGTGACACGTAAACGTGACACCATTTTGTATCCGGAAGTACCAGCCGAAGAAATTGTACCTCCACGCTTCCGTGGTCGTATTGTGTTAACACGCGATCCAGATGGCGAAGAGCGTTGTGTTGCATGTAACCTCTGTGCAGTTGCTTGTCCAGTAGGTTGTATTTCACTGCAAAAAGCAGAACAGGAAGATGGTCGTTGGTATCCAGAGTTTTTCCGTATCAACTTCTCACGCTGTATTTTCTGCGGTATGTGCGAAGAAGCATGTCCAACGACTGCAATTCAATTAACACCTGACTTTGAGTTAGGTGAATATGTGCGTCAAGACTTGGTGTATGAGAAAGAACATTTACTCATTTCAGGTCCTGGTAAATATCCTGACTACAACTTCTACCGTGTAACGGGTATGGCTGTTACAGGTAAAGACAAAGGTCAAGCGCAACGTGAAAGCGCACCTGTTGATGTACGGAGTTTATTACCATGATGTGGCCGTTTTATTTGATGGCACTCGTGGCCATTGTCTCTACGGTTCGTGTAGTCACTAACGCGAACCCAGTACATGCTTTATTAAGCTTGATCGTGTCATTGCTTGCAGTTGCAGGCATGTTCATGATCGTGGGTGCTCCATTTGCTGGCGCATTGGAAATCATTGTTTATGCGGGTGCGATCATGGTCTTGTTCGTATTCGTAGTAATGATGCTGAACCTTGGTCAGCAAACCGTTGAACAAGAGCGTAAATGGTTGACTTCATCGGCTTGGGCATATCCAGCTTTGATGAGCTTCCTAATTGGTTTGGTTTTAGTGTGGTCATTAAGCTCAGACTACACCACACCAAGCGCTTTAATGGGCACTGAAATGGTTGGTCCAAAAGCGGTTGGTCAAGCACTCTTTACTCAGTACTTATTATTGGTTGAAGTTGCCGCAATGTTATTACTTGCAGCTTTAGTTGCAGGCTTCCACATCGGTAAACGTGAACCAAGTGCAGAAGAGGAAAAAGAATAATGGGCAACATCCCTTTAGAACATGGTTTGATTGTCGCGACCATTCTTTTTGCACTCGGTTTTTACGGTGTGATGGTGCGACGCAACCTACTATTTATTTTAATGGGCCTTGAAATCATGATGAACGCTGCGGCACTGGCGTTTGTTTTGGCTGGTAGTGCATGGGTACAACCAGATGGTCAGATCATGTTTATCTTGATCTTGACACTTGCTGCGGCAGAGGCGTGTATCGGTCTTGCGATCGTCCTTCAGTTCTATCATCGCTTCCATCATTTGGATGTGGATGCTGCTAGTGAGATGCGCGGATGAGTTATTTATATCTAACAGTATTGTTTCCGCTCATTGGTTTTATCCTTTTAGCGGCAGGGCGTAACAACTTACCTGAAAAAGTTGCTGCGATTATTGGCGTAGGTTCAGTAGGTCTGTCTGCATTATTTGCGTTAATTGCGGGCATGGACTTTGTAAACAACGGTTCGGTTGCAACGACTCAACATTTATGGACTTGGTTCAATGTGGGTGGTTTTGCACCTGCGTTTAGCTTGCACTTAGATGGTTTATCTTTGCTCATGCTGGGCATGATTACAGGCGTGGGTTTCTTAATTCACATCTTTGCATCATGGTATATGCGTGGTGAAGAAGACTTTGCACGTTTCTTCTCTTACTTCAACCTGTTCGTTGCGAGCATGTTGCTGTTGGTTTTAGGCGATAACTTAGCGTTATTGTTCTTAGGTTGGGAAGGTGTAGGTCTGTGCTCTTACTTGCTGATTGGTTATTACTACCAAAACCCTGCAAATGGTTTTGCGGCAATCAAAGCATTTACCGTAACACGTGTGGGTGACGTTTTCCTACTGATTGCGTTGTTCTTGTTATATCAACAATTCGGTACTTTAAATACACAATACATCGTAGAAAATGCTGCCAATGTAATGACTCAAAGCTCGTCTATCACTATTTGGACAGCGTTAATGTTGTTCTTGGGTGCTGCGGGTAAATCTGCACAAATTCCGTTGCAAACTTGGTTAGCCGATGCGATGGCAGGTCCTACACCTGTATCTGCATTAATCCACGCTGCAACCATGGTAACTGCAGGTGTTTACTTATGCTGTCGTATGTTCAGCGTATTTGAACTAGCACCAGAAGTGATGTTGTTCATTTCTATTACAGGTGCGGTGACCTTACTAGTTGCTGGTTTTGCTGCATTGGTTCAAACCGACATCAAACGTATTTTGGCTTACTCAACTATGAGTCAGCTCGGTTATATGTTTATGGCGGTAGGTGCTGAAGCGTATCAGGCTGGTCTATTCCACATGCTAACTCACGCATTCTTCAAGGCATTATTATTCTTGTCTTCTGGTGCGGTGATTTTGGCTTACCATCACGAACAAAACATTTTCAAAATGGGCGGCTTGTTCTACAAGAACAAATTCCTATTTGCATGTTTCGGAATTGGTGGCGGTGCATTGGCAGCGATTCCATTCTTGACCATTGGTTTCTTCTCAAAAGACGCTATTTTGGCAGCAGTTTGGACGCAAAGTCATATTGCAGGTATTCCGTTATATAACACCTTATATTGGGTGGGTGTAGCTGGTGCATTCTTAACTTCAATTTATACATTCCGTTTAATTTGGGTTGTATTCTTTGGTAAAGAAAACACGCCATATCACGAAATCAAAGGCGCAACTTACTGGTTCCCATTGGCAGTGCTTGCAGTACTTTCAACTGGTTTAGCGATTGTATTAAAAGCGCCAGTGATGAGCATTCTTGATGCTGCAAAAATCCCAGCATTTGTGATTCCTGAAGCATTAGAAGCAGGCGCACATGGTGCAGAGTATGTTGCAATTGGTGTGGCTTTGGCTGGTTTAGCCGTAGGCGTGGTGTTATTTGCCTTCGCTTATAATGCTGTAAAAGGTTTTGCGCAAACTTCATTGGGTGCGGGCCTTGCCAACATTTGCCGTAATGCACTTGGTTTCGATGCGTTGTATGACATCGTATTTGTAAAACCATTCTTGCTGATTGCCAAACTATTAGGTCGTGATCCAGTTGATGGCATGTGGTTAGTACTGCCTGCACTGGTGAAAGGTGGTCATAGCTTCACAAGTTCACGTCAAACAGGTTCATTACGTGAGTACGCATCGAGTATGGCACTTGGTGTTGTGGTCTTACTAATGATCTTGATCGTGATTCAGGTCGTGGGGAAATAAGATGGACGCTCCAAACAATTTAATTCTACCCGCGCTGATCCTTGTTCCGTTCATTGCAGGTTTTATTTGCTGGTTGGTCGATAAACTCGACGATAAATTACCGCGTTACATTGCTTTAGTGGGTATGCTCGTAACTTTGGGCTTAACTATCGCATTGTGGCAAGGTGCCAGCTATAACTACGAATTAGGCGCTCAAGTTCCAACTTGGTCGGCTGAATTTATGTTGCCTTGGATTCAAACCCTAGGCATCAACATTCACTTAGCGGTGGATGGCTTATCTTTACTTATGGTCGGCTTAACTGCATTACTGGGTGTTTTAGCAGTAGGCTGTTCATTTGGTGAGATTCAAAAGAACGTTGGTTTCTTCCACCTTAACCTTTTATGGTCTTTGGGTGGGGTAATTGGTGTATTCCTTGCGATTGACTTGTTCCTGTTCTTCTTCTTCTGGGAGATGATGCTTGTACCAATCTACTTCCTGATTGCGTTATGGGGTCATAAAGGTTCAAATGGTCGTTCACGTGTTTATGCTGCAACCAAATTCTTCATCTACACGCAAGTTGCTGGTTTAATCATGTTGGTGGGTATCTTAGGTCTAGTGATCTACGGATACATGATGTCAGGTACGATTTCGTTCAACTACAACTATTTATTGGCTGTAGCGAATACGCTTGATGCACAGTTACCAGCAGTCGCTTATGCATTTATGATCTGCTTATTTATCGGTTTTGCGGTAAAACTGCCTGTTTTCCCATTACACGGTTGGTTACCAGATGCGCACGCACAAGCGCCTACAGCGGGTTCTGTTGACCTTGCAGGTATTTTGATTAAAACTGCAGCGTACGGTTTACTACGTTTCGTAATTCCATTCTTCMCAGCGGCATCTGCTCAGTTCGCAGACATTGCCATTATTTTGGGTTTAATAGGTGTGTTCTACGGTGCGTGGTGTGCTTTCCAGCAAACCGACATGAAGCGTTTACTAGCTTATACCTCTATTTCGCACATGGGCTTCGTATTACTTGCAATTTATGCAGGTAATATCCTGACTTACCAAGGCTTAATGATCATGATGTTGGCACATGGCTTGTCATCTGCAGCACTGTTCATTATGTGTGGTCAAATTTATGAGCGCGTACACACACGTGACATGCGTTTAATGGGCGGTATTCGTGGTCAATTCCAATACCTTTCATTCTTCCTTATGTTCTTTGTGGCAGCGTTAGTCGGTATTCCTGGTTTAGGTAACTTTATTGGTGAATTCCTGATTCTGATGGGTTCATTCGAGCAGTTCCCAGCCTTCACAATTATTGCGGCAGTGAGCTTGGTCTTTGCAGGTGTTTACGGTTTAATCCTGATTCACAAAGCTTTGTTTGGTGTACCAAACGAAGAGCAAAAACAGCACTATGCAAATCCGTTAAAAGATTTAAATGCACGTGAAGTTGTGATTCTTTTAATCTGTGCGCTGGGTCTAGTATGGCTTGGTCTTTATCCACAAACCTTCCTTGATATTTCAAACTCAAGTATGGCGTGGTTAGCGAATAGCTACATCCCAGTTCAAGAAGTAGTTGAAGTTACTCATGAAGTAACAACTCAACTCGAAAATGTGGAGATCCAATAAGCCATGAACTTCACAATGTCATTTTCTGAGCTTATGCCTTTAGCTCCTGTGATGATCGTGGCCTTAACTGCGATTGTCGTGATGATTCTTACTGCAATTAAGCGTAATCATAACTTAATTGCAACGGCATCAGTTGTGGGCTTGAACATTGCTGCTGCTTACCTTTTACTCATGATGTTTGGTGGGAATTTTGCGCCTGCCAGCGTGATGGGTATGTTTATGATTGATCCGTTCACCTTGTTGTATCAACTGGTGATTCTGATTGCAGCATTGGCATGTTCGACTTTATCTCATGCTTATATTGAGACCTATAAAGACAACCGTGAAGAACTTTACATCTTAATGTTGTGTTCGGTTACGGGTGCTATGTTAATGGTGTCAAGCTCGCACTATGCGTCGTTCTTCATTAGCCTTGAGTTAATGTCAATTCCTGTTTATGGCTTATTGGCATACACTCACCAGCGTTCTAAATCTTTAGAAGCAGGCGTGAAGTACTTAGTCTTGTCTGCAACTGCATCTGCAATGTTGCTCATGGGTATGGCGTACATTTATGCATACACAGGTTCATTGTCTTTCTATGACTCTGTACAAGCATTAATGCAAAATATCCAACAGCCATTAGTCGTTTTAGGTCTAGGCTTAATTGTCTTTGCTGTTGCATTTAAATTGTCTTTGGCACCATTCCACAAATGGACGCCAGACGTTTATGACGGTGCGCCTGCACCAATCGCAACCTTCCTTGCGACTGCGGCAAAAGTAGCAACCATTGGTTTGTTTGTACGTTACATTTTGGGTTCAGGTGCAATCCTGATTGACTCAATTGTAACCATCATGACCATTATTGCTGTGCTTTCAATTTTGGTGGGTAACTTCCTTGCTGTACGTCAAGTTAACTTGAAACGTATTTTGGCTTACTCATCAATTGCACACTTTGGTTATTTGATGATTGGTTTAATCAGCATGACTTATGCAAGCTTGGGCAATGTCAGCGTTTATGTGATTACTTATGTCTTAACCACGATTGGTGCGTTTGGTGCAGTGGCATTAATGTCTAGCCCGTATAACAATGTAGCTGAAGCAGAAAGCTTGGCTGACTACCGTGGTTTGTTTTGGCGTCGTCCAGTATTGACTGCTGTATTGACCGTGATGATGCTTTCTCTTGCGGGTATTCCACTCACTGCAGGCTTCATTGGTAAGTTCTTGGTGGTGATGGCTGCGGTCACGACTCAGCACTGGTTCTTAGCTGCGATGATCATCGTAGGTTCAGGTATTGGTTTGTACTACTACTTGCGCGTTATGGTGGTGATGTATATGACACCGCCAGATGATCCAAAAATGGACGCTGTTGATCATTGGGGGCAAAAAGTGGGTGGTATTATGGTATTGGTTGCAGCTTTAGCGGTATTGGTGATTGGTGTTTATCCAGACCCAATTATCAAAATGGCACTGGAAGCTGAAATTTTGTCACCCATCCATTTCATGCTGTCACAGCAATAATTTGAAAGAAGTTTAACTTTCAGTCAAAAAGCCTTCATAAATTGAAGGCTTTTTGGTTTATATACACAATAAAAACAGCATATAATAAAAGGATATTTGCTTTTCTTTCCTTTTAGGTGTTCTCCCGTGGCTATTCATGAAATCCGTCATCCACTTATTCGTCATAAATTGGGGTTATTACGTCGTGCAGACATCAGCACCAAAAACTTCCGTGAATTAGCACAAGAAGTGACCATGTTGCTGACATATGAGGCGACTAAAGATTTGCCAGTGGTCGAACACGAAATTGCGGGTTGGAATGGCGCAGTCACCGTAGACCGTATTGCGGGTAAAAAAATTACGGTTGTGCCAATTTTACGTGCAGGTATTGGCATGTTAGATGGTTTCTTGAACCTAATTCCAAGTGCTAAAGTGTCTGTACTTGGCCTGGAACGCGATGAAGAAACTTTAGAAGCGCGTACTTACTACAAAAAATTAGTACCAGATGTACAAAATCGTATCGCGATGATTATTGACCCTATGCTTGCCACAGGTTCATCTTTGGTGGCAGCGATTGATTTGCTCAAAGCCAGTGGTTGTAAAGACATTCGTGTGATGGTTTTGGTTGCAGCGCCAGAAGGCATTCAACGTGTAGAAGCAGCGCACCCAGATGTGGTGATCTTTACTGCATCGATTGATGAAGGTTTAAATCAAGATGGTTATATTGTGCCAGGCTTGGGGGATGCAGGCGATAAAATTTTTGGTTCAGTCCAAAAAGATTAAGACGAATATTGGTAAAAAAGAGGCATTAACTGCCTCTTTTTTATATACTCACATATAGTGCAGCTCGTAAAAGGTTAAGCCATGAAATCTGAACAATATCAAGGGAAAATCAAACAATACAATGCCGAAAAAGGCTATGGATTTATTGCCGCACCTGAAGGTGAAGTGTTTTTCCATATCTCAGATTTTCCTGCGGCAGTAGGCGAACCAAAGCGCAATGATCGGGTTAAATTTAATGTGGTCCAAAATCGAGATCGTTACAAAGCCATTAATATTGAACCTGTAGAAGATAAATCTAAGAAAGCGAAAAAAGCCAAAACGGTTGCTGCAAATACGTCAATTACGTCTGCATTGTTATCGAACTTAAAGCGTTAGTTTTAAATATTTTCATGATCAGAAAAGAGGCATTTTCGCCACTGCTGTCCCACAATTTTTCACAAGAGGAAGCTTAAATAAGCTTCCTCTTGTTTAATGGGATTTTATCGGGTGAGAATAAAGCTTTTAACGTTTTTCTTTCAAACAAATTCACTTGAATGATTCTGAGTAAGCGCTGCACTGTCCAGCCTTCTTTCCCCAGATGTTGAGCGAAACTCACCAGCAAATAGGCGATTAACGCGATCCAAATTTGAGTTTGTATGGCATTACGGCTTCGACCTAGAAATGACGAGCCTGTAAATAATTTTGTGTAATTGCTTTTCATAAATTTAAAGGTGATTGCTTAAGCGGTCACCGAATTCAATAATAAAGCGGCTCATGGCTAAACGCCAGTCGCGAATAGGCATATTCCACTTTTTAGACGCTGCATCAATTGCCAGGTAAATCACTTTACGTACAGAATCATCCGTTGGAAAGACTTTACGCTTTTTGATCGCCTGACGTATTACGCTGTTTAATGATTCGATCGCATTGGTGGTATAGATGGCTTTGCGTATCTCGGCTGGATAAGCAAAGAAGGTATTTAGATTCTCCCAGTGTGTACGCCAGCTTTTGCTGATCTGTGGGTACTTGTCA
>NZ_MKQS01000019.1 GCF_001758345.1 Acinetobacter towneri | reverse complement strand
TCTAAATACCTTCTTTGCTTATCCAGCCGAGATACGCAAAGCCATCTATACCACCAATGCGATCGAATCATTAAACAGCGTAATACGTCAGGCGATCAAAAAGCGTAAAGTCTTTCCAACGGATGATTCTGTACGTAAAGTGATTTACCTGGCAATTGATGCAGCGTCTAAAAAGTGGAATATGCCTATTCGCGACTGGCGTTTAGCCATGAGCCGCTTTATTATTGAATTCGGTGACCGCTTAAGCAATCGCCTTTAAATTTATGAAAAGCAATTACACAAAATTATTTACAGACTCTGAATTCGGGGTGCTTTGCCTTTCCAATCTTTGTGCACCCAAGCCAATACAGCAAAGAGTGAACTTTGCATGGTTATGCTCGTTGCTATTTTTATCGTGGCGCTATCTAACTTGGCAATTATCTAGAGCGTAAAATGAATAAAGCAATAAATGGAATTTGCATTTATCAGCTTGTTAAGCAGTGATTTTGATGATCCTCTCTCTAACTATTGATGATAAATCAACAAACATGACACATTACGTTACTCTGCAATAAAGACAATCTTTAACCACTATGCTACAACTGAGTTGTAACGTCAAAAAAGGGGATGTGAAGAAATTTATTGTTTTTTATCAAACTTTTTTTATTTTACTTGGTCATCTCTGCTTTCTACATAAAAGGGTCATCATTAAGTTTTAGCATAATAAAAGCATGCAAATGCCTTACATATATAACTGCTATTCGGGAGCGAACATGAATAACAGCCAAAATTATGTCAAACAAATTAAAAATGCTAAACGTGGAGGATACACGCCTACCATCGCCAAAGACATCAACAAACATAAGATTCAAAAAGCCATTCGCCTAATTGAACAATGGAGAACGCTCGCAAATGAACTTAAACCACAAATGCAACTGGATATGGCCTTTACCTTAGAGGAATGTGCACAAGATTTAGACCGCATCTTAAGAAGTAAATAATCGCTTTTTCACACTTTACTTCAAGTTATTTTCTTCCTTGAGCCCACTCGCTGGGCTCATTTCCTAAACCTTCTGTGTAATTTCCTCATTTGTAATATGCAAAACACTGCATATAAACTCTGCAAAAACGCTATGCCTTGCATTAAACGGTTACTTTTTGGCTTGCGCACAGGTAAAAATTCTGTAAAATTCTTTACACAACGCCGGCATAGCTCAGTTGGTAGAGCAACTGACTTGTAATCAGTAGGTCCACAGTTCGAATCCGTGTGCCGGCACCATATTCAACCTCATAAGTTTCTAATTTATGAGGTTTTTTGTTTATATACGTATATTTTATCTCACTCATTCTGCCCGAATAGCCAAAATTATTCAGGACATCGATCTATCTGCAAAACTTAAACCGCAATACAGGATTGTGATTTTTAGCTTGTAAAATGTATTTTATAATTGACTTTGTTGCATAAAATATTGATTTTTAAATTTTTATATAAATTTAAGTTAAAATAAATATAATTAATCATAGTGTTAGTTGTTTGTACAACAAATCCGTCCACAATTATAAAAAGTCACGATCATATTCTTTTTTGATGACAAAGCCGTGGCTTATGTCAGAGATCAATTGACTTTTGGCGAAAAAATTTTACTAAAGCAGTTTCGTGTGGTAGCTGAGATTTAAAACCAATCATAGAAACCCAAACACCGAAAACTTCATCATCTATCAGCCGATTACGATTGATTAAGATTTTTCCGCACTCACCTGAACATATTTAATCCAGCCATCTGTATAGAGCTTGGCACATAAACGTGCGGTCATAGCAATTTTAAACCAGTCTACATCTCGCCTTTGCACTCGATGCCTGAGATGCTGATTCACATAATCAGCAAAACCTGCTAGCACCTGGGCCGATAAATCTTCCACTTGAATCTGTTTAAATTCAAACTGTGCTAAGACTGCCCGAAGCTGACTTTCAGACATTAGATCTTTAAAATTGACATCGGCAGATTTTAATAAGGCACGATATTGCAGCTGTTTGAATACATGCGTTGGCGCTTGCTCTGCCCAAATTAAATAATGAAAGCCCATGCGTCCATTTGAATTCAAAACTGCACTCACCTGACTTAAAAAGGAATTCAAATGACTGTGATATGCCGCATCGATACAAAACACCACATCAAAACGGGGTTGTGGAAAAAGTGCTTGTAAATTTAAAAATGAAGCAGCGTGAATTTTAATATTTGAATTTAAATGTTGTCGAATCCACTGCACATGATGATCTTGTAGCTCAATAGCCTCAAGCTGTTGTACTTGATAGTGTTCTAACCAGTATTTAAGACTAGCACCTTGCCCACAGCCTAAATCCAACACAGCGTCTTTTGAATTTAAACGGACTGCTGCGGCCAAATGCGCGGCTAAATTTTGACATGCAGCAGGATAATCATATCCCACTGCATCTGACCAATAACCTAGATTGCTCCACGGCAACGCAGAATCATCTCCCAAATATGCCGCATGAATGGCATATTTATGTTTTGGAAAGTGCGAGCGTATCACCTGTTGCCATTTCATGCTGACTCAGTCTAATTCAGTAAAGATGAATAGACTTAATAACCTAATTGTGGCGCAACCTCAACTTGTGGTTTTAAATCAATAAACGGTAATGGCGCACCAAAAATTTCTGCAATATGCATGGCTGAGGTCACTGCAGATTCTAAAATAGGCAAACCATCACACGACCATGAACCACAGAAGAACACTTTACGATTGTCTTGATGATGCCGTTGCTGCAACTCTTTGTTTAATGCCACTGTCTTTGAATCCACTACAGCGCGGGTTAAAGTCACCGTTGAAATGATCTTTTTCGGATCAATTGGTGTGACTGGACGCCATGTTTGGAACACTGGAGATTTGCCGACCAACGTTGGTTCAATCGAGTTAAGCCATACCGTAAATTGCTGACGGGTAAATTTACGATCCATCATATAACTTAAAACTGACCAGTCTTTACGTTTTGGCGGCATCACCGTTTGATCGGTGTGAATCACCAAATCACCCTGCTCGAATTTAAATTGTTTAAGCAATTCAATATCTTCAGAAAATTGTTGATTATCTAAGAATTCTTGAACTTTAGTGGTTGGCGTTGCAATTACCACACGGTCAAATGTTTGCGACTGACCTGCAGAATTTTCAACAACCACACCATCTTCTTTTTGATGAACGCGAGTGATCGCTGCACCACTTTCAATATTAATGCCTTCAATCAACTTATCAACTAATGCGGGCGTGCCACCTTGTAAACGCAATAACGCATCACCATCAGTTAATTGGCGTAAAAACACCAATAATGGTTTTGCTGGCCATTCGCCAATGGTCTTAGGATCACAAGTACAAATGGTATAAAGCACTGGCATCACTGCACCATGCCAAAACACTTCTTCAATCTCGTTGCGGTTGATAAATTCCGCAAGGGTGATGTCTTGGTTCTTGGATTTAAAAAATTTAGCAATGGCCGTTTTTAACTGCAACATGCCTTTCACTAAACGCCAACCGTATTGCTGGATTCCTTTACGGTTGTTAATGATGGGAAAATTACCAATACGGGTACGGCTTGTGGTCAGCCAAGTTTCGGTACGATCTTCAAATAACCAACTGCACGCCATATAAGTACGCACAGGATAAGTTTTAATGCCTAAATGTGTGGCCAAGCTGAGGGTGTTTTTCCACAAATGTGGATTCATGACCCGTAACGGCGCATCAATTAAACCATCTTCAAATTCGATGCTATGACTGTCCATTCCACGACCAGGCAGCGCCTCAAAAATTGTAATGTTATGCCCTGCATCTTTAAGAATTCTTGCGGTAGCCAGTCCAGCCATACCACTACCGATCACTGCGATATCCAAACCGATCATCCATCTTTTTACATACTTTATGAAATTATGAACCATGCCTAAGGAAAATGAGCTATTAAAAACTACCAGATTGAGTACTTTTCACAGAGAAACAACACAAAGAGTATTGGCAATATGATTACATTTTCTAACAATCAGAAGATGCTTAAATAAGCCTTAGAATTTATTCATATTATTTCTTTAATTCCATAAATAGTGTTCTAAACCATATAGATAAATTAACCATTTTTATAATTTTTGTTTTACAAATAAATCTCTAAACGCTATGATAGTAGGCACATAATTAATAACTAAATCACAGATAATTATCATAAAGAATATGATCAATCCGCTAAAACTAGAAATTTGACAGCGCCAAAATAACAAAAGCCTCTGTCGGAACATCGACATGAGGCTTTTTTTTGGCTAAGATTTTTTAAAACTTAACCCGCTTGATGTTGAACGGGAATTTCACCGAACTTACCTTGATTAAAATCTTCAAAAGCTTGAATGATTTCCTGCTTGGTATTCATGACAAATGGACCATAGCCTTGAATAGGTTCATTTAGTGGCTTGCCTGTCAGCACTAAAAATTGCGTATCTTGCAGTGCTTCAAGCTGAATTAACGCTTCGCCATCTTGAGCAAACAAGACCACTGAATGATCTTGCACAAGCTGACTGCCATTGACCCGCACTTCACCTGCCAATACCACCAATAAAGTATTGTGGTCTACAGGTACATGCAGCGCTTGGGTCTGTGCGGCTTTCAGTTGCCCATCCCAAACATTAACAGGGCTAAAGGTGCTAGCAGGTCCAGATTGCTCGGCGTACTGACCTGCAATAATGCGTAAATGCCCCGCCTGATTTTCAAACTCAATTTTCGGAATATTTTGAGATTCAATGGCTTGATAGCGTGGTGTTGTCATTTTATCTGCGGCAGGCAAATTGACCCAAAGCTGTACCATTTCGAACAACCCGCCTTGTGCTGCATATTCTTTGGAATGAAACTCCTCATGCACCACACCTGCACCTGCTGTCATCCACTGCACATCACCTGTTTTGATGGTGCCACCACCGCCTGCTGAATCTTTATGCGTCACTTCGCCTTGATAGGCAATCGTCACCGTTTCAAAACCACGGTGTGGATGTGAACCCACACCATGCTGTGCCGTAGTTGCATCAAAATGATACGGCGCTGCATAATCCAAGAGTAAAAATGGACTGATCGCCTGACCTAAACGGTCATAAGAAAATAGATTTTTAACGGGAAAACCATCGCCCACCCAATGCATGTTTTGGTTGCGATATAAACCGATTATTTTTTTCATGTGTTACACCTATTGCTAGGAGAATAGATACTTTAATCTTATTCTGCTAACGTGCCACAACCTAGTGCAAATTTGGCATACAGCATTGCAAGAATGGAATAATCTTGTTGAAACTTATACATGGTTAAACAAATCATGAGCATAAAAAAATCCAGAAACGAAGTTCTGGATTTTTAAAATTGAGTGTAATGATTCGATTAGATTTTACCGACCAAATCAATAGATGGTGCTAGGGTTGCATCGCTTTCTTTCCACTTGGCAGGGCAAACTTCGCCAGGGTGTGCATGCACATATTGCGCTGCTTTCACTTTACGCAACAATTCTTGCGCGTCACGACCAATACCGCCTGCATTGATTTCTACAATCTGGATTTTCCCTTCAGGGTCAATCACGAATGTACCACGATCTGCCAAACCTTCTGCTTCAATCAGCACTTCAAAGTTTTTAGCCAAGGTCCAAGTTGGGTCGCCAATCATTGGATATTGAATTTTTTTGATTTCTTCTGAAGTGTCGTGCCACGCTTTATGGGTAAAATGCGTGTCTGTAGAAACTGAGTAAATTTCCACACCCATTTTTTGGAATTCAGCATATTGATCGGCTAAATCTGCAAGTTCAGTTGGGCACACAAAAGTGAAATCTGCAGGGTAGAAAAACACCACTGACCATTTGCCAATAAAGTCTTGCTCAGATACGTCAATAAATTGACCATTATGGTAAGCAGTTGCGTTAAATGCTTTGACTTGGGTATTGATTAAACTCATGGATAATTCCTCATTTCATTTCAGAGATTGCTTATCTTGTGTAGCTAGAATACGAAAAACCAAAGAATCGGTAAAACAGTGTTTTTTTATAAAAATAATCGGATTTATGAATTAATAATCCTATCATAGTTTGAAATTTAATCGAGAAAATAGATATTTGCTGTATATCTGCATAAAAAAACCCTTTGTCGAAACAAAGGGTTTGGAGGATGATTTGCCGTTTTAACTTAAGTTAGAACGGTAGATCATCATCTAAATCTGCTGGTGCAGTTGCAGGCGCAGCTTGTGGCTTCGGTGCAAAACCACTCGGGTTATTGTTGGCATAGCCGCCACCCTGATTTTGGTTAAAACCGCCTTGATTTTGATTCGCATAACCTGTGGCTGGAGCTTGGTTATTGTTAAAACGTGGTTGAGCAAACCCACCATCTTGCTGGTCAGATTGTCCACGGTTCGAAGAATCGAGCATTTGCATTTGATCACCACGAATTTCAGTGGTGTAACGCTCTTGACCATTTTGATCGGTCCACTGACGTGTACGCAATGAACCTTCAATATATACTTTAGAACCTTTGCGTAAATATTGCTGTGCAATCTCGCCTAAACGGTTATGTAAAACAATGCGATGCCACTCTGTTTGCTCTTTACGCTCACCTGTATTTTTGTCTGTCCAGACATCACTGGTTGCGATAGAAAATTGAGTGAGAGAACCCCCATTTGGGAAAGTTTTTGTTTCAGGATCACGACCTAAAGTACCCACTAAGATGACTTTATTTACACCACGCATTAGATGTTTTCTTCCTATTTGTTTCTATTATTTACTTTATAAGAGTTATGCTTAAATGGCTACCTCTTTCCCAAACAAGTGCGTTAATTGTTGTCGCGCAGCATCATCAATATGCTGTTTATCAACCTTTACATACGCCACTTGTTGGTCAGACATCACCACAACCTCTTCAATACCACGAATTGCCAATAACTGAGAAGTCCATTCATCTGTTTCTCTATTCTCAGGCAAGCGCAACACCAAAGACGAAAGATAGCGCGGCTGCGCCAATCCAAAACTAACAAGCAGCCAAATTATAGCAATCGCAGTCAAAATACTCCAACCCATTGCGGTGTGGTTGAGCATCAACAATTGCCCACCAATCATCCCACCAAAAAATGCGCCCAAAAACTGACTGCTCGCATTCACACCCATCGCGGTGGCTTTAGATTGAATTGGTGCAGCCTTTGACAACCACGAAGGTAATAACGCTTCCATAACGTTAAAAGCAATAAAGAATAAGCCCAAACCCAATAAAAGGATGTACTTCGATTCAAACCCAAAAATCAGCACCAACAGACCTAAAATAATACCTGCAATTGCAGTCAGGAAAATGCCACGCATTTTGCGATATTTTTCTGCCAAAACAATGCTTGGAAATGCTACGAACAGACTGACCAACAACAATGGCAAATACACCCAACCATGATGCTGCAAAGGAATATCGGCAAATTGGATTAATTGCGAAGGCACATAAATAAACATGGCAGTAAGTAATAAATGTAGGGTAAATACCGATACATGCAGACGGTTTAAATCGCCCATTTTCAGGACTTGCTTTAACTGAGTGATATAGCCTTGCTGAAAATTGCGATGATGACGCGTGACTTTAGGCACCAATAACAGCATGAGAATTGCTGCTAGTCCCATTACTGTAGTCACCCAAAACAGCCCTGAAATACCAACTAGACCTGTCAGCCACGGTCCTAAACTAAAGGCCACCACAAAGGACATACCGATACTCATACCCATCACCGCCATGGCTTTCATGCGGTTTTCTTCACGGGTCACATCGGCCAATAATGCCATCACCACAGCAGATACCGCACCACCACCAGCAATGGCACGGCCAATAATCACGCCATAAATGGTGTCGGACATGGCTGCAATTGCACCGCCTAAGGCAAACAGCAATAAGCCCAAAACCACCAATGGCTTACGACTATAACGGTCTGCAATCAAGCTAAATGGAATTTGCAAAATGGCTTGGGTAAGCCCATAAACACCAACAGCAAGACCAATGAGTGCAGGAGTTGCGTATTGATATGACTGCCCTGCCACTGAAAATACAGGAATAATCATGAACAGACCCAACATGCGCAATGCAAAAATACTGCTTAAAGCAAAGGTCGAGCGGCGTTCTAAGGCATTCATCATATCAATCGACTAAAACTAAATAATTTTGAATTTGCAGATATCCTACAACATTCAGCTTAAGGATGCTGATTTTTCCAGATGTTTATTCAACAAGCTTTCGATTTCAATAAAAAAGGGCGCAACGCTGTGCACCCAAATTTATATTTTATACAGTCTTCGTCACTGTATTACTCTATGATTTCGCAACAATATAGTAACGGACATCAGCATAGACTTAACCCGCTTTTGCCTGACGCTTTTTAAATTGAATAGATGCAATCACCGCCCAAACAATAAAGGCTACACCAATTAAACCTGTCACCACTTCTGGCACATGCAAGCCTGTACCGCTGGCAATCATAATAAAGGCTAAAGCACCAATCGCGTAGTGCGCACCGTGTTCAAGGTAAATATAGGCATCCAAGGTGCCTTTATCGACCAAATAAATCGTCATCGAACGCACGAAAATTGCACCAATCGCCAAGCCTAACATGATGATCACCACGTCAGAGGTGATTGCAAATGCACCAATGACACCATCAAAACTGAACGAGGCATCTAGCACTTCTAGATATAAAAAGCCGCCAATACCTGCTTTCACCACGCCTGTCGGTACGCCATTTTCGTCATGACGCACAGCATTGCCCTGTTCATCGACCTCTGGTTCACCGCCCAGCATGTGACTCAGCACTTGTACGCCAATATAAATCACGATGCCCCAAATACCCGCCATCGTCACCACAAGGCGCTTATCTTCCACCACATTGGCCGCCATGATTAACAAAGTCACTAAGGCCAAAAATACCGACATGGCAGGCACGCTTGCCAGATTGCTCAAACGACGCTCAAACCATCTAAACCAGTGCGTGTCTTTTTCATCATCCAAGAAAAAGTTTAGGAAAACCATCAACAAGAATGCGCCACCAAAAGCAGCAATTTCAGGGTGATGTGCCATCAGTTTAGCCGAATATTGCTTCGGATCATTCAATGCCAGTTGCACCACTTCCATCATGCCCATATCGGCAGTGACCGCCACAATGACCACAGGGAAAATTAAACGCATACCAAAAACTGCAATGATAATCCCCACGGTTAAAAACAGCATTTTCCAGAAATGATCCCAACCGCGCAGCACTGACGCATTCACCACCGCGTTATCAAACGACAACGACACTTCCATAATCGCCAAAATTGCGGTAATGGTTAGTGCGGTAAGCATGGTTTGCACACCTGCTTCTGGGCCATGGGTATAGCCCCAGTATGCAGATAGCGCAAGACACACAATCGAAAATACGATTGAGAAACCAAAATGTTTCATCATGAGAAACGACCTATCACTATATTTTGATCTGAACTTTTCATCTGCCGAATTTGTACGATCAACACAAAGTACAGTTTTATTAAGCTTTAACAGATGTAAAAATTCTGAAAGTTGAATTGCCCGAGTTTTAAATCGGACAAAAACTGAGAATGTAAAATTTTATGCTGCAATTATGACGCTTTTTTCTCAACTTCGGCAAAATTCTTCGTATGATTTTTGGTTTCCCGATCAGATACAGCGACAACCGTACTTTCCGTTCCCAAACTGCTATAGTGAAATGCAACGACATATAGGAATTTAGGATGCGCTTTTCTCAAGATGCTTGGCAACGTAACCTTGCCCTTTATCACAAGACGCTCGCGTTACCGTTTAATCAGGAATTGGCTCAAGGCACCTTGAGTAAAGCTGCCTTTGCGCATTATGTGATTCAAGATTCACATTACTTAATTGCCTACGGGCGCGCGCTGGCCGTCTGTGCAGCCAAAGCTTTTGATACAGATGATATTATTCAGTTCGCAGATGCAGCCAAAATTGCAATTGTGGTGGAACGTACCTTACATGACAGCTTTATGCAGGAGTTTGATATTTCCAAACAGGAATTTGAAAACACTCCGCTGACTCTTGCCTGCCATCATTACACCTCTTATTTAGTCGCAACCGCATGGTCAGAAAGCTATCCTGTGGTATTGGCATCACTACTGCCATGTTTCTGGATTTATGCCGAAGTTGGTAAAGATATCGTCAATAATTCTGCACCGAATAATCCGTATCAGGCATGGGTCGATACCTATTCAGGCGAGGAGTTCCACACTGCAGTCAATAATGTGATTCAAACCATTGACCGTGTTGCTGCGCGCTGTGATGCCGACACCCTTGAAAAAATGCACCACGCTTACACCAAAGCCGCAGAACTGGAATGGTTATTTTGGGACAGTGCCTACCATCAACGTCAGTGGCCAGGTTTAGATCAAGCTTAACTGCCGCCCTCACACACTGTATGGCGATCACCCCATACACTGCGACAAGCCATAACCGATAAAGCATGAAAAATAACACTTGAACACTTTTCATGCGCTATCATATATAGGTTTTTCATTTGCAAAATATCGAGAAGTTTTTATGAGCCAAAGTCATATCCGTATTCGAGGTGCACGTACCCATAACCTAAAAAACGTGAACCTTGATATTCCACGCGATAAATTTGTGGTAATTACGGGTTTATCTGGTTCAGGAAAATCTTCACTGGCATTTGATACCCTCTATGCCGAAGGGCAACGTCGTTATGTCGAATCTCTTTCTGCCTACGCACGCCAGTTTTTATCGCAAATGGAAAAACCCGAAGTCGATTCAATTGAAGGTCTAAGCCCTGCAATTGCTATTGAACAAAAGTCGACCAGTCATAACCCGCGTTCAACCGTGGGGACCATTACCGAAATTTACGACTATTTGCGTTTACTGTATGCACGTGTTGGTACACCGTACTGCCCTGAACATGATTTACCGATGGTCGCGCAAACCGTTTCAGAAATGGTCGATGCTGTAAAAGCACTAGAAGAAGGCACTGCCTTAATGCTCCTCGCGCCAGTAATTCGTGAGCGTAAAGGCGAATATGTGCATCTGTTTGAGCAACTACAAAGTCAGGGTTTTGTACGCGCCCGAGTGGATGGCGAAGTCATGGACATTGACCCACCACCAGAACTCGATAAAAAGAAAAAACATACCATTGAAGTGGTGGTAGACCGTTTTAAAGTCCGAGATGATTTGGGCAACCGTATTGCCGAAAGCTTTGAAACTGCACTGCGTTTAGGTGGCGATTTAGCCATTTTATCGTGGATGAATGCGGAACAACCTGATCGTATTTTTTCGGCCAAGCACTCTTGCCCGCAATGTGACCGTGCCGTGGCAGAACTTGAACCGCGCCTGTTCTCATTTAACAACCCTTTTGGCGCTTGTCCAACTTGTGATGGTTTGGGGACACGTAGCCATTTCAGTGCGGAAAAATTGATTCCAAACCCTGAACTGTCGATTAGTCAGGGCGCAATTCGCGGCTGGGACAGACAGCGTCCGTATTATTACAGCATGCTGGAAAAAGTCGCGGCACATTATGAACTCTCACTCGATACGGCATGGAATCAGCTGGACAGCGTGACACAAAAGAAATTCCTGTATGGCACAGGTAAAGACAAAATTGACCTGAGCTATACTGATGAACGTGGACGCCACCATAAACGTGTGATTGCGTTTGAAGGCGTGTTACCGCATTTAGAACGTCGTTACCGTGAAACCGAAAGTAATTATGTACGTGATGATTTGGCGCAGTATTTATCTAATGCTGCCTGTGATGCCTGCGGTGGTTCACGTTTAAATGAAATCTCTCGTAATGTCCGCGTGAAAGACAAAACCATTGCTCAAATTACCCAAATGTCGATTGGCGATGCCGAAGACTACTATCAAGGCTTAAATCTTGAAGGGGCCAAAGGTGAAGTCGCAGATAAAATCTTTAAAGAAATTCGTGAACGTCTGCACTTTTTAGTGTCGGTGGGTTTGAATTATTTAAGTCTGTCACGCTCCGCCGAAACTCTTTCAGGCGGTGAAGCACAACGTATCCGCTTGGCATCTCAAATTGGTGCGGGGCTTATGGGCGTGATGTATGTGCTAGATGAACCTTCAATTGGCTTGCACCAGCGTGACAATGATCGCCTGTTGGAAACCCTGATTCGTTTACGTGACTTGGGTAACACGGTGTTAGTGGTAGAACACGATGAAGATGCGATTCGCGCTGCCGACCATATTATTGATATTGGCCCAGGTGCAGGTGTGCATGGTGGACATATTATTGCCGAAGGCACCTATGCAGAACTGGCCGAACATGCAGACTCCCTAACAGGGCAATATCTATCGGGCAAATTAAAAATTGAAGTGCCGAAAACGCGCACCCAACCGCCATATCCCGAACAACAAATTAAGCTAATGGGCGCAGCAGGACATAACCTGAAAAAAGTGGATCTCACTTTGCCTTTAGGGGTAATGACTTGTGTCACAGGCGTGTCGGGTTCAGGAAAATCCACCTTAATTAACCGCACTTTATTGCCTTTGGCTGCAACTCAATTAAATGGTGCCACCACCTTAAACGCAGAAAAATTCGACTCGATTGATGGTCTACAATATTTAGATAAAGTTGTGGATATTGACCAAAGCCCAATTGGGCGAACGCCACGCTCGAACCCTGCGACCTATACAGGCTTGTTCACTCCAATTCGTGAACTGTTTGCGCAAACCCCTGAAGCCAAAGCACGTGGGTATGCAGCAGGTCGCTTCTCCTTTAACGTCAAAGGGGGACGCTGCGAGGCGTGTGAGGGCGATGGTATGATTAAAGTTGCCATGCACTTCTTGCCAGATATGTATGTGCCTTGCGATGCCTGTCATGGTAAACGCTATAACCGTGAAACTTTGGAAGTCAGTTATAAAGGTCGCAATATTTCTGATGTGTTGGAAATGACCGTTGAAGATGCCATGCATTTTTTTGATGCCATTCCTGTGATTCATCGTCGTTTGGAAACCTTAAATCAGGTGGGCTTGGGTTATATTCGCCTTGGACAATCTGCCACGACGTTATCTGGTGGAGAAGCACAGCGCGTGAAACTTGCGCGTGAACTGGCCAAGCGAGATACAGGCAAAACCTTGTATGTACTGGATGAGCCGACCACTGGTTTGCATTTCCATGACATTGCCAAATTGCTCGATATCTTGCATGAGCTACGCAATAAGGGTAATACCATTGTGGTGATTGAACACAATCTAGATGTGATTAAAACTGCAGACTGGATTGTCGATTTAGGTCCTGAAGGCGGTGCAGGCGGTGGACAAATCATTGCCGAAGGCACACCTGAAACTGTCGCAAAATCTAAAGTTTCGCACACGGCAAAATTCTTAAAACCAATGCTGAAAGGCTAAAATAGATGATTGCAGTTTTTGGCTCATTCAAATTTGAACCCATATTCAGCGTAAGGTTGCGCTGAATCTTTCAAGCGAGGCTTTTTTCATTTCGGAAATACCAGAAAGCCTGTGATTGTGACTTAGTCACCAGCAACAGCATTGCGCCCAAGTGCTTTGGCTCTAAATAAATGTTTATCGGCCTTTTTGAACAAGCTACTCCATGATACAGCACCCACCGCCACGCCCGCACTGACTGATATTTGAATATAATCATTTAGTTCTGGAATAAAAAATTCCTGATTCACAATATGACAGCGCAATTTATCTGCCAAATGTAGCGCCTCAGTGAATTCTATTTGCTCAATCAAAACCAAAAACTCATCGCCACCATAACGCACCACCAAGTCTGAAGCACGGACATGCGCCTTGAGCGTATCGGCAATACATTTTATAGCTTGGTCACCCACCACATGCCCGTAGGTATCGTTAATATGCTTGAATTTATCCACATCCAAAATAATCAGACCAGTTTTGGTCAATTTTTCAGGTCGATGTTCCAAATATTTGATGTATTCTTCAAGTGCCAAACGGTTGGAAACACCCGTTAAAACATCGGTATTGGCAATATTACGCAGCTGAAATTCTAAAATATCACGTTGCTCTAGGCGTTGTTTTAGTTTTTGAATGGCCTCCAAAAGTGTTACTTTGTCTGGATTTTGCGTACCATGAGCTTCATGATCATAAGCTGCCAAGCGCAAAATTTGGTTGCGTGCCTGAATTAAAGGAATAAATACCTTCGAACGCGCATAGACCATGGTAAAAATAGCAGCCATCAAAGAAATTAATGCGACCACCAAAGTTAAAACAAGTTTTTGCTGCGCTTTGATATAATCTTTTTTAGCTAAGTTCAAACTATAATCTAACAAGTAATTTTGTAAGTCGACCACGGTGCTAAATTTATTCACCATAACTTCGGTCAATTGTGTGCCTGTCAAAGAATAAGCTTCATCCTGTAAGCTCTGCTCCATCAGCTGCTTTACGATTGGAATCCCTTGATCTAAAAACTCAGTCTTTAAGCGATGATGTAAAGCTGTATATTCAGGCACTTTATGTGCTTCAGGCAAAATCGTATGCACCAAGTCCCATAAATGATAAGCTTGACGCTGGTTTTGTAAGGAGTTAGCTAAGTTTTCCGCGGGAATTTTTTCACCAAAAGTGATGGCAGCCATAATATTCGATGCGACTCGCCCAGCTTGATCACGCAATTCCGATAAAATAAAAATCACACTATAATAAGTTGATGCACGCGAATCTTTGCCCACAGAATCTAGCATCACATGCTTCAATACATACTGAGAACTATCCCAAGCAGCAAACATTTTCTGAATCGCATGATCCAATTGAGCTGAACTGCGAGAAGACTGAGGAGTTGCAGCATAAGCATCTACCGCATCACGTCCCTCTTTTAACGAAGATTTTAATTGAAGTGACAAATGCTGCGCATGCGGAATAAAACCCTTGCTTTTGAGTAGTTGAGTAGTTTCTTCGATTTGCTGATCAACATTAGCCCGATAGCGTTTTAATTCTTCAATATATTCTGCTCTTTTCTCGGGCGTACTCGACATGACTTGATTGGCTGGCGCACGCTCACGTGAAATATTATTGGTCAGCTCAGCTACATTACGCAAAACAGAAACTTCGATTAAAGCTCGCTCAGCTCTTTTATAACTTTGATAACTATTCACAATTGAAGGAACAGAAATAAAAAGTAATGACACGATAATAATGATCATCGAAATGCACAATCGCTGACTGATATGTTCTGAGCGCAACTTCATCATCATGCTAAGTTTCACCTACGTCATTATTACTGTGCAAAATCGTGAACTTGATCACCAAATCGGCGCCTATATTACATGAATACCCCTTAAAATACTTACCAAAAAGATAATTAATTCAGTTAGATTTTAGTTTAAACGGCAAATATGGCAGCTAAATTGGGCTAATATTTCAGACCTGTCTGACTCGATCAGCTCACTCAAGAAAACTTCCAAGCGCATACCCATGAGCCATTTGCTTAAAACGACAAATACAAAATAATGGTTCAACATGCAAAAAATATTTTACAGATGCAACATTTAGGTGCATAATGCACCTCATTAGGGCGAATTTAGTTTTTACTCAGCAGAAAACTAAATTTACCCGCATATTTGGCGCAAAATCCCAGTTTTTGAAAGAAAACTGGGATTTTTTTATGGGGTTTAATTTTTTACACAGATATATTGCACTGTATTGGTGCGGTAATAAAATGACACTGCTTTTTTAGTTGCAAAAAAAACCCAACCTTGGGGAAAGTTGGGCAGATAAAACGAAACATTTATGGAGAATTAGATCATACTACGAGATCAAGCAAGCTCAAGATTTGAAAGATAAATTACGAGATAAGTTACATAATTTTCAAACCTGACTTGAGTAGTAGGTCTTCAAGCTGCAATTATGAAATAAATCACAGTTATTGTAAAGCTTAGCTAACTAGTCTGATTTATTTTTATACAAATATTAAAATTTAATGTGACTAAACTCACATTAATTCAAATATTCCACTCAAATTCAGTCTAAACAAGCCTTCTTTATTGCTTGTTTTTTACCCAAATATCATGATTTCACCCTAAAACAGGTGAATTTTTCCGTTATTCTTCACATTCCAAGAATTATTATTAAAGATAATTTCAATAAAACTGATCGATTAATCCAATTAATGCTTTGCTTATTATTTCTACTTTTGTTGCAAAAACGAACATATCGACTTGTTAACCATACAGTTTTTAGGTTGACAGCAAAAATTTTATTTGAATATTTTTTAAACAACAAAGTCAATTGGACTTAATTCTTAAATAAAGTCCTTTTAGTTCATTGACTTAATAATTTGTTACACTAAAATGATCAATGTTTCATCCATTTTTAACAAAACTGGTAACTATCATGAAAAAACTCGGTTTAGCCACTGCATTATTATTAGCCATGACCGGTGCTCAAGCGTACCAATTCGAAGTTCAAGGTCAATCTGAATACATCGACAATACAGTAAATGATAAGAATTTCACTGGCGCTGTTCAAGGTACTTACTACTTCAAAAATGTTGATGCGACTAAAGGTCCATTGGCTGAAGCTGCGTTCTTAAACCAAGCTTCTAACTTCTCTTTAGCATACAACTATGGTGAATACGATGTAGATGCTGTAGATGAAGATTTCGTATCTCATGTTTATGGTGCTAAAGCTGAAGCGTATGTACCAACTAAGCTTGTACCTGTTTATGCAAGTGCAGCATATAGCCATACAATTAATGACAGCAAAAATAACCTTAAATCTGATGACCAAGGTGACCGTTATGCTTTAGAACTTGGTGCAGTAGTAGCGCCTAACTTCTTGGTTGCTGTAGGTTATACAAGCGTTGCCGATCAATATTCTTTAGATGCTTTCAATATCCTTGCTAATGGTGTTGCTAAAGCAGCGCTTGAGTCAGACACAATCGATCAAGACCAAGACGCAATCACTGCACGTACAAAATATGTAGGCGCAATTGACGGCACCAATATGGCTGTTGGTTTTGAAGCAGGTCTTGTATATGGTGAAGATACTATGTACAACTTAAAAACTGATCTTTACTTAACACCAGCACTTAGCGTGGGTGCTTCTTATGCAGAAACAAGTGCTAATACTGATGTCGATTCTGCTTGGGGCGCGAACGTAAACTACTTCATCACTCCTGCAGTTGCTGTAGGTGCTAGCTATGTAAATGCGAATGCTGTTGGTGTAGCTCGTGACACTCAAACTGTTGGTGTAAACGCTAAATTCCGTTTCTAATTTCACATTAGATACTGAGGTTAAAAAAGACGCTCATCTGAGCGTCTTTTTTTATGCCTGAAATATTTCATGAAAAAATTGAACTGCTATTTCACTCAGATGAATCATCATGGTGATGATGCGGTAAGTGGCGAATGTATTGCAATGCGATTAAACGTGACACGATCAATGCCAAATACATCACGCCACAGAACATTTGCAACATGGCAATCACCCGTGCTTCTGGGCTGATCGGTATAAGATCAGATAAGCCTGTCGCAGACTGCAAACTAAAACTCAGAAACAGCAAGTCTAGCCAGCTTTGCATGCCTATAACATTTGGATTCTGAAAACTCTGTGGAATCAATATCTGGCAAATGCTATATAAAAAGGCAAATCCCCAAGCAATTAAAGTAAAGACTGCTGCCGCAGCAAACAACTCATCTTTGGTTAAATAGCGATCATGAAACATATAGCGCAATAAACCATAAGCAGCACTAAAATATGCAGCCGCTTCGCAGGCATGACTCAGTACCAATACCAGCGGATGCCGCACCCCCAATAAAATCAATACTGAAAAAAATAGTGCAGCATATACAAAACTTAGTCCCAGCACACTCAGCATAGGAGTCTGACGAATAACTTTAGCAATCAATAACAAGACCAGTACGCCGACCATCCATGTTATGACTTTATAGGGCATGTTGTGCTGTGAAAAGAGTGAAAGTAGCAAAATCACAAACTGCAAAAACAACAGCCATGCCGAAGGCAAGACCTGAAACCTTTTCCAGACATTGTCTAATATGTACATATATCTGCTGCCTATTCTTTTTATATTGCATCCAACATAGCAGCTTATTTAGTCATGTAATGCAATCACTCTGTATCAAAATTGCATATCTCAATAACCGTATCCATAAATACTCAAAATATTTATCGGCATGCTTACCCAAGCCAACAGGCAGACATAAAAAAAGTCCCATGACTGGGACTTTTTTTTGGGGTGTTTCAGACCTTAGTGGTCAGATGCACCTGAGATACCAATACCAGTTTGTGAGCGTACGAACTGTGCATCGAATGCTTTACGTTCAGCTTGTGCTTGCGCAGAGTTGTCAGTGATAGAGAACAACCAGCAGCAGAAGAATGAAAGTGGCATTGCAAAGATCGCAGGACCATTGAATGGATTGATTGGTGTGTCAGAAATTTGCAGCGTATCTACCCAAACTGCTTTAGACAATACAATCAAGGTGACTGCTGAAACTAAGCCTGCTACCCCACCAATCACTGCACCGCGAGTCGTTAAGCCTTTCCAGTACATAGACAATACAAGTACTGGGAAGTTTGCACATGCTGCTACAGAGAATGCTAAACCGACCATAAACGCAACGTTTTGTTTCTCGAAAAGAATACCCAAGATCATTGCGAAGATAGCTAAGCCTAAAGTTGCAATTTTAGACATGCGAAGTTCAGATTCAGGAGTCGTTTGACCTTTCTTGAATACGTTAGCATACAAGTCGTGAGAGATTGCTGAAGCACCAGACAATGTCAAACCAGCTACAACCGCAAGAATTGTTGCGAATGCTACCGCTGAAATGAAGCCCATGAACAAGTCACCGCCAACTGCGTCAGACAAGTGCACCGCAGCCATGTTGTTACCACCAACAAGTTCTAACTTGCCAGTCACTGCCATTTTCGCAACATCAAGGAATTGTGGGTTGTTTGATACATAAAGGATCGCACCAAAACCAATGATGAAGGTTAATAAGTAGAAGTAACCAATGAAACCTGTTGCTACAACTACTGATTTACGTGCTTCTTTCGCGTCTTTTACTGTGAAGAAACGCATCAAGATATGTGGTAAACCTGCAGTACCGAACATTAACGCAAGACCAAGTGAGATTGCATCAATTGGGTTAGACGCTAAATTACCAGGACCCATAATGTTTGCAGCATCTGCCAAGCTCAAGTCATGTACTTTAGAGAATACTTGGATCGATTGCTCGAACATGTTAGTGAAACTGAAGCCCACACCTTTCATTACCATGAAGGCCATGAAAGTTGCACCTGAAAGTAACATCACCGCTTTGATGATCTGTACCCAAGTTGTTGCCAACATACCACCGAACATTACGTAAGCCATCATGAGTAGACCCACGATTACTACCGCAAGGTTGTAGTTCAAACCAAAGAGTAGTTTGATTAACTGGCCCGCACCTACCATCTGTGCAATCAGATAGAACGCAACCACAACAAGTGAACTGAATGCTGCAAGGGTACGTACCGGCTTTTCAGCTAGACGGAACGATACCACGTCAGAAAGGTTATATTTACCTAAGTTACGTAAACGTTCAGCAATCAAGAACAATACAATTGGCCAGCCCACCATGAAGCCCAGTGAATATAGCAAGCCATCAAAGCCTGACATAAACACCATTGCGGAAATACCGAGGAACGATGCTGCTGACATATAGTCACCTGCAATCGCTAGACCATTTTGGAAACCAGAAATACCACCGCCTGCGGTATAGAAGTCCTTAGTGCTCGTAGTTTGCTTCGCTGCCCATTTAGTAATGAACAAAGTTGCGCCAACGAAAATCAAGAACATAATAATTGCTGGCCAGTTGGTTGGCTGCTGTTCTGCTGCACCTAAATCTGGTCCTGCAAATGCCATACCTGACATTAATACAGTAGACGCAGCCAGTGCTTTCAATGAATTCCATTTCATCTTAGTGCGGTCCTTTCTCATGTGTAATTGCTTCAACTTCACGCATCGCTTCTTCATTCAATTGGTCAAGTTTGCTATTCGCAATTGATGCGTAAACCGCACATAAAATGAAAGATAAAACGATAATGCCCAGACCCAGTGGAATACCCCAAGTCGTCACACCGCCAGAAATTGAACTCAATAAAAATTCTTTGTTATAGCCCACTAAAAGCATAAAACCTACGTACACAAACAACATGATTGCTGTTAATGTCCAGCTTAGGTTACTTTTTCTGCGAACCATTTCTTTGAATTTTGGGTTTTGTAGAATACGATCTACTTGTACCTCATCCATAACCTGCTCCTTAAAGCGCCCTGCCTTAGGCGCAAATTTTTAATTCGAATTATTTCGAACTTAAAATTAACAATGTTGAGCCTCATTTGCAATTTAGACTTTGGTCGCTAAAAAAATGATCAACCTCATCGCAAAGGCTATGGAATAGGCTATCATAGCCCTATTGTCGATACTTTTAAGGCATCATGAACAGCTGGCTCATTATGGGGGTTTTAGCCCTCTATATCGCATTACTTTTTATTTGTGCTTTCTATGGGGAAAAACATGCCAGTCGTTTAAGCTCACGTGGGCGCATGCTCATGTTCAGCTTAACTTTAGGGGTGTATTGTTCATCATGGACTTTTTATGGCGCAACGGGCGCAGCCGTTCGTGAAGGGATCATTTTTTTACCAATTTATTTAGGACCATTACTGTTTGTCGCTGTTGGTTATGATATTTGGCGACGTTTAGGTCGCGTACGACAACACCACGCCATTTCATCTATTGCTGACTTTGTTGCCGCACGTTATGGGAAAAGTGGACCTCTGGCATCACTGGTCACAATTTTGGCAGTGATTGCAATTATTCCTTATTTGGCTCTGCAATTACGTGCAATTGCGCTTAGTGCCGCAGTGATTTTGGATCAAAGCAATAATGTCGAAAGTACCACCAATGCGGTGTTATTCCTCACAGGTTTATTGGCTATTTTAGCTATGCTATTTGGTACCCGACAAATTGCCAATACCGAACAACACGGCGGCTTAATGCTCGCGGTTGCCTTTGAATCCTTTGTTAAATTATTTGCCCTGCTTGCTGTGGCTTTCTTCTTTATATTTGAAGCCCCCGACAATATTCACCAAATTGCCAACGATGTCTCTATTACCTTTCATGAAGTGCAGCTGTTTGGGGTGCCTGAAACCTTCTGGGTTCAAACCTTATTGGCGGCCTTAGCAATAATTTGTTTGCCGCGTCAGTTTCACGTTGCTGTGGTCGAACTGCGCGATGAAAAACATATTCGAGGTGCGCGTCGTTGGTTTGCCGTTTATCTGATTTTAACCACCATTGCGATTGTTCCCATTGCCAGTTGGGCTTTGCATGCAGCTCCGCAATATTTAGCCATCCCCGATGTGGCGGTATTGTCTTTACCACTTAGCTATAACCAGGACTGGCTGACGCTGTTAGCGTTCTTAGGGGGATTCTCGGCCTCGACAGGCATGCTGTTGGTATCTTCGGTAGCACTGTCAATCATGTTGAGTAATGATCTGATCATGCCTGCCTTGTGGCGCATGGGCATTTTTTCACGCCATGACAAGCGTTTGCCTTTGGTGTTGAAAGTCACCCGACGCATTTGTATTTTAGCGGTGATGCTGCTTGGCTTCCTGTTCTTCAATTTCTTTAACGATATTGATCAGCTTTCTGTGTTTGGCTTGTTGGCCTTTAGTGCAGTGGCGCAATTCTCCCCTGCCCTGATTGGGGGGTTATATTGGCGTGGTGGCAGTAAACAGGGCGTTTATGCAGGCTTAATTGTTGGTTTTGCGATGTGGGCCTATACCCTGCTACTTCCGACTATTTTACGCAGCCTGCCAAGTCAGTTCAGCGAGTTTACCCGTGAGTTTTTATTGCTTGGGCCTTTGGGCATCAACTGGTTACGCCCTGAATCCTTGCTTGGCTTTGAATCTTTTGCACCGCTCACACACGGGGTCGTTTGGGCGCTCGGTTTAAATATATTGTTATACATTTGGGTGTCACGTATTTTTCGCCCAAGTGTGGCAGAACAAATTCAGGCCGAAAGTTTCTTTTATTATGAGACCAAACCTTTGCCAACTCAGAACATGAGTAATGAGGTCAGCTATTCACATCAGGATGTGGCACGTTTAAAAGTAGGCGATTTAATCACACTTGCAAAACGCATTACAGGCGAATCTCCAGCCCGACAAGCCTTTGAGCAGTTTAGTCAGCAAAATAATGTGGTGCTGAATGAAAACGCAAACGCCAACGGCATGTGGTGGCGTTTTACCGAACAATATTTGGCAGGTACTATTGGTGCAGCATCTGCGCGTACCTTACTCACCACCGCCATGGTCAATAATGGACTCGCTTTAGGGCAAGTTGCGAACATTCTTGACCAAGCCTCGCAATGGCAACGCTTTAACCAAAACCTAATCATGACCATGATAGACCACATGACCCAAGGCGTGAGTGTGGTCGATGAAAATATGTGTTTGGTGGCATGGAATAATCAATACCTTAAACTATTTGATTATCCTAAAGATATTGTCTACGTCGGTTGCCCAATTGCCGACTTGATTCGCTATAACGCAGAACGGGGTGAATGTGGCCCGGGCTCGATTGAAGAACACGTGCGTAAGCGTATTCACTGGATGAAACTGGGCAGCGCACATGAATTTGAACGCATTCGTAAAGATGGTCGTGTGATTCAAATGCGTGGTAATCCAATTGAAGGCGGTGGTTTCGTGACCACCTTTGCCGATATTACCTCCTTCCGTGAAAACGAAGCGGTACTTGAAGCACGGGTACAAGATCGCACGCAACAATTGGCCGATGCTTTGGCCGAGCAGCAATTGGCACGTGAACAAGCCGACAAAGCCAATATGTCCAAAAGCCGCTTTATTGCCGCTGCCAGTCATGACTTATTACAGCCGATGCATGCGGCACGCTTGTTCAGTACGGCTTTAGAACAAAGCATTCAGTCCGATGAAGACCGTAAAACCTTACAGCAACTGGATCGTGCCTTGCATGGTGCAGAAAGTATGATTTCGGCCTTGCTGGATATTGCCCGTTTGGAAGGCGGTACAATTCAGCCGAAACGTCAGGCTTATCCATTACATGACTTACTGAGTGATTTAAGCCTGCAATTTAAATCTATTGCGGCACAACGTGGCATTGAATTTCGTGTGCATGATGTACCGTTCTGGATTGACACTGACCCGCAATGGATTCGTCGTATTATTCAAAACTTTGTCAGCAATGCGCTGCGCTATACCGCCAAAGGGCGTGTGGTGGTTGGGGTATTACGTTCTGCAGAACAACTACAACATATTCGGATTGGGGTGTGGGATACAGGTCCAGGTATTGCCGAAGAACAACGTATTAAACTGTTTCAGGAATTTGAGCGTTGTGGACATACTTCACCTTGGGGTGAGCAAGGTCTAGGTCTTGGATTGGCGATTGTGCATCGTATGACCCGTTTATTGAACTACCCTGTGCATGTCTATTCAGAATTGGGCAAAGGCTCATGCTTTATGATTGAAGTGCCGATTGTCGAAGCACCAAAAGTGGTGGCGGCACCTGTGCAAGTGGTGCCATTGAAATCCAAAGCCTACAAGATTTTATGTTTAGACAATGATGAAACCATTTTGGAAGGTATGGCGACTCTACTAAGTAAATGGGGCTATCATGTATTTAAAGCCACCGAACCTGAACAAGCAATTGAGTTGATTCAACGTGAGCATATTCAAGTTTGGTTAATCGATCAGCACTTAAATGACGATAAAATCGGTTTAGATTTCATTTTGGAACATCGTCAGGCTGATGTTCCTGTGGCGTTAATTACAGCAGACTCTGATCCAGAATTGCCACAGCGTTTAAAAGACCTCAATATCATCCTGCTGAAAAAACCGTTAAAACCAGCATCACTGCGCTCTTGGTTATCGGGTCTGAAAATTTCAGCCACTTGATTCAGCTATCTGGCTTTGGTTAATTTTGGCGTTCATCTCTCAGAGATAAAACTGCGATGAGAGCACTAACCTAGTTACATTTTCTGGTTTGGTTACATTTAGCAGTCTGATGACAAGACTTCACTTTACATAGTGAAATATAGGTACAGTGAAAATCCAACACATGTGCTGTGAATATTGACAGTAATTGACCTGATCCGGCACATCAATTGACCAAAGCTTTCAAAAAACACTCGGTTCTAATTCGATACAATTCACATTAAATATCATGATCAGATTCACTATGGCAAAGCCTTACGAAGTTGTAAGCAAATACACCCAAACTTGCTTACAATTTTTTTAATTGGCGATTTTATAAAGGCTTTTCCAAGCGGACTCGCTCTTATTAGACTTTAGTCTTATACACTCGTTGATGATCTACGCGCATAACTAAGTACAAGAAATGATCAGCGCGTTCATCTCTAAACCACATCCAAATAAAATGCTCGCCCCATCAGCGTTGATCGACCTATTTTCACGTTTTAGGAAGAATCTCATGAATACCGTGAACTCTGAACAGCAGCTTGCAGAACAAACACAGCAACTCCATCGTCAATATGGCGTGAATGCGATTTTGCCCGAAATTCATTGGGATCGTCTGTTTCAAAACAGCAAGCTCCAAGCTCCCCACCTACAAGCACTAAATACCCTGTATCAAACCGCAGTGCCCTTAGCCCTGCAAGTTTTTGAGGAACTCAATTTTGATGTGTTTCGTCCTGCCGCATATCAACCACAAGGTTTAGGTCTGTTTGACAAGCTTGCAGCACAAGAGCAGCCATTACTGGATGTTTTGGAACAAGAAGCGCAAGGCTTGGATCAAAGCACGCGCCAACATATTTGGAGTATGTTATTACGTGGTGGTGCTGTATTGGTCTTTAAAGCATGGTTAGGTAAAGTCAAAACAGATGAAGCACAACTCGATACAGCTCAATTTGATGAATTGTCCGATTTACTGTTCATTAAAACCTCACCTTTTGAATTGGCAGAACGCTTAAAGGTCGATGCGCATGCACCCACTGAACATATTTTTCTACTGTATGGCAATGACGTGTATTTAGACCGTTTTAACAGTCTTGAAACTGCAGCCTTATTTGTCGATTTAGGCGTGTATGACGCTGCATTTTTAAGCCTGAGAGATGACCACGTTGCGAAATACCTGATTAGACAAGGCTATGTCAGTGAGCAACAAATTGATGAGTTGCAATGTGCCTTAAATCCTTTGAATTGTGCCGATTTAAATCCAAAGCAGAACTATATTGCTTAGGGTCAGTTGAAGACTTAGATTCCAAGTGATCACATCACCAACACCTTTTCAAATAAAAACAAGGCGTGCAATTGGCACGCCTTGTTTTCTTTGATTAACAATACCACTAGATTTTTGCTTAAAACGTCACACGCTTATAATCACGATATTCAGGCTTCCAGAAATTCGCTTCAATTGCCTGTTGTAAAGCTTCGTCATCTAACACAGGTGCGACGCCTGCATCCATTGCAGCTTTTGCCACCTTAAAAGCAATAAACTTAGAAACTTGCTGAATTTCATTTAAATCTGGCAACAAATCTGCATTCGGGTCTTTCAACAATGGCGAACAATCTGCCAAAGCATTACTTGATGCAATGAGCATGCTATCAGTCACCCGCGTTGCACCTGCAGCAATCACGCCTAAACCAATGCCCGGGAAAATATAAGAGTTATTGCACTGCGAAATATTATAAATTTTGCCCTGATAATTCACTGGCTCAAATGGACTGCCTGTGGCAATCAGTGCCTTACCTTCCGTCCATTCCAAAATATCGGCAGGAAACGCTTCGACTTGTGAGGTTGGATTCGAAAGTGGCAATACAATTGGACGCTCGCAGTTGGCAGCCAAGGCTTTAATCACCTCTTCAGTAAATAAACCCGGTTGACCTGACACGCCTATGAGTACGGTTGGTTTGGCATGCTGAATCACATCCAATAATGAAATAATGCCTTCTGCATTGCCCCAACCTGTGACACGTTCCGTGCTTTGTGCCAGTTTGCTTTGGAAGTCGAGTAAGTTCGGCTGATTATCGGTAAACAAGCCATAACGGTCTACCATAAATATGCGAGCGCGCGCTTCAGCATCGCTTAGACCTTCGACCACCATTTGCGCCACAATTTGCTCGGCAATACCACAACCTGCCGAACCTGCGCCCAAGAAGGCAATGGTTTGATCTTTCAATTGTTTGCCCGCAGCCCGTGATGCTGCAATTAAACTGCCCACAGAAACTGCTGCCGTACCCTGAATATCATCATTAAAACAGCAAATTTGATCACGATATTTGTTTAATAACGGCATGGCATTTTTCTGAGCAAAATCTTCAAATTGAATTAATGCCTTTGGCCATCGACGTTTCACCGCATTTAGTACTTGATCAACAAATTGATAATATTCCTCACCATTGATACGCGGCTGATTCCAGCCCATATAAATTGGGTCATTCAGCAATTGCGGGTTATTGGTACCAACATCGAGGGTAATGGGCAAGGTATAGGCAGGGCTAATACCACCACAAGCGGTATATAAAGACAGTTTCCCAATTGGAATGCCCATGCCACCAATGCCCTGATCACCCAGACCTAAAATACGTTCTCCATCGGTAATCACAATCACTTTGACATTCTTTTTATTGATGTTTTGCACAATATCGTCAATGTGGGCGCGGTCAGGGTACGAAATAAAAATACCACGATGACGGCGATAAATATCGGAAAAACGCTGACATGCCTCACCCACCGTTGGGGTATAAATAATCGGCATCATCTCACTCAAATGCTGCTCGATTAAGTGATAAAACAGGGTTTCATTGGTGTCTTGAATATTGCGTAAATAAATATGTTTGTTGATGGCATCACTAAAAGCACAATATTGCTGATAAGAACGCTGGGTTTGCTCTTCAATATTTTCAATTACATGCGGAATTAAACCATGCAGGTTAAAACGAGTACGTTCTTCTTCAGAAAATGCAGAACCTTTGTTTAATAAAGGCAGTTCTAAAAGGCTGTTGCCAGCATAGGGAATATATAAAGGACGTTTTTGCTGCAGATTTGCGGTGGTCATTGTTCATCTCATTCTAAATCAGTTGCGAATGGCGCATGGATTGAGATACGCCATCAGACATCTGACTAGCTTAGCTCCTTTTGCAGTAAAGGAGGCATTTAGAAGTTTGATAACCAAATCTGAATGATTTTTATTTCTGATAACCGTATGTTTTTGAGTACGACGTTCTTTGAATCAACCTAAACAGAGAACAGATCACGATTATTTCGGTGGCTGTAAAGGTGACATATCGACAATCAGGCTAGTGAATTTACGTACCATTGGCAAAACAAACAGCACCACTGGAAAAGCAAAAGCCCAAGAAATCATCCAGTTATTGAACCAGAGTGCAAAAAAACCATCAATCCAGCCTAAATTACGAATCATATTGATAAAGGAAATGATGCCACTCATCAAACACGATAAAAAGAAAGGAATCACCACGGTGGCCCATTTCATAGGTAACTTGGGTACATTGCCAAAAATCATTGCACGTTGTTTCATGCCATCGCCTTTTGCCTGACGTTATTGGCGGATACTATGCCATGAATTGCTTAGAGAAAGGATGATTTTTCAGGCAATGTATTGCTTTAGATCCACCCACCGCAAAATTCGATAAAGCATACAATTGCATTCCCCTAAAGCCCTTGAAATTTGCTATATTTAGCGTTTTTCTGCACATCTATTTTTCGACTCAATATGAATACGGCAATACAAGCAGCGCTCGAGCATGCAGTGCAATCCCTTCAAGCTGAAGGTGTACTCCCATCTGACTGGAACAATACGAGTAATTTAACTCGTACCAAAGACCGCAGCCACGGCGATTTCGCATCGAATATTGCCATGATTGCCTCTAAAGCTGCGGGTATGAAGCCGCGCGATTTAGCCGAAAAAATTCTTGCTGCTCTGCCTGAAGTGGCAGATATCAGCAAAGCAGAAATTGCAGGACCAGGTTTTATTAACTTCTTTTTAAATGCCGATCAACGTTTTAGCGTTTTAGATCAAATTCAAGCACAACAACAAAATTTTGGTCGCAGCCAAATCAATGCGCAAAAACGTATTCAGGTCGAATTCGTTTCTGCCAACCCAACTTCAAGCCTGCACGTAGGACATGGTCGTGGTGCGGCTTATGGCATGACCGTTGCTAACTTACTTGAAGCGACAGGTGCCAAAGTTGAGCGTGAATACTATGTCAACGACGCAGGCCGTCAAATGGATATTTTGGCGACTTCGACTTATTTACGTTATTTGGAACTGGCTGGACAAACTCTAGTTTTCCCGAAAAATGCGTATCAAGGTGACTATGTCAAAGACATTGCACAAAGCATTTTAAAACAAGATGGTGAACGCCACGTTCGCCCTGTTGCAGATGTATATCACAATGTACCTGAAGATGTGCAATATGCGGCAGAACCCGATGCCGATGGCAACAAAGTAGTGCTATCGGGCGATAAAGAAAAACACATTGATGGTTTGATCTTCAATTCACAAAACCTTTTGGGCAATGACTATCGCGTATTCCACCAAGCGGCCTTGAACGCAATTTTGGCCGACATTAAAGATGACTTGGGCGAATTTGGCGTGACCTTTAATCAATGGTTTAGTGAAGCATCATTGACTGAAAAAATTGATGAAGCCCTACAAACCCTAGATCAACGTGGTTATCTGTATGAACAAGACGGCAATATCTGGTTTAAATCAACTGAATTTGGCGATGAAAAAGACCGTGTAGTGAAACGCCGTAATGGTCAAACCACTTACTTTGCTTCAGACATTGCTTATCACCTAAATAAATTACAACGTGGCTATACGGACCTAATTGATATTTGGGGGTCAGATCACCACGGTTATATTTCACGTGTAAAAGCGGCGATTGACGCGCTCGGCTATGACTCGAAAAAACTCATCGTGCTGTTGGTGCAGTTTGTGAGCCTATGGCGTGGCGGTGAAATGGTGCAAATGTCATCTCGCTCGGGTCAATACGTGACCTTACGCGACTTGCGTAAAGAAGTGGGGAATGATGCTGCGCGTTTCTATTATGTGATGCGTAAATCTGAACAACATATTGACTTTGACCTAGACTTAGCCGTTTCGCAAAGTAAAGACAATGCGGTGTACTATATTCAATATGCACATGCGCGTATTTGTCGTATGCTCGAAAAAGCGACAGCATTACAGCTCAATTTTGATGCTGCCGAGGCACGTCAATTTGCTGCAAAACTTGAGCTAGATGCTGAAACTGAAATTTTAGCCAAATTGGCAGCCTACCCTGAAATTTTAGTGCGTGCTGCCAACAGCCACGAACCGCATCAGGTAGGTAACTACTTGAAAGAATTAGCTGCCTTGTTCCATGGTTGGTACAACGAGCATAAAGTGCTGAATGATGATACAGCCTTGACTCAGGCGCGTTTATTGCTTTCAGTTAACGTGCAACAAGTCTTGCGCAATGGCTTAGAGTTATTGGGTGTTTCTGCACCTGAAACGATGTAATTCACTGAGCAACGCGTTGAGGGGTCGCAAGACTGAAAATTAATGCTTGAGATCGTGATCTCAACACTGATGTGTTTCTCGCTTTGCAATGCTTGAACTTTGCAAAGCGATTCTTTATCTTGATCGTATGTTGCTTAAATTTATTCAGGCAACATACAAAATAAAGTGACCCAAAATAAGTTTCTGCTATTGATGACAATAAAGAGGTTTCCTCGTGTTTGGAAAAACGCAACGCGGTGTATCTGAGCGCCCCAATAAGCCCAAAAAACCACTGATTCCTGCGTGGTTAGGCACGCTCGTGGTCGTTTTAGTACTGTTGTGTTTTGCGGTGGGTTTAATGCTTTGGAGACCGTGGGCACCTGTGCAACCTAAAGGTCAAATCAGTTCAGAGCATTATCAAGAAGATACCAATAAAGACTATCGTTTTTATGATTTGCTACCACAGCAACAGGTCACGCCTATTCCTGAGCAAGCGGTTCCTGAAACACAGCAACAAAATAGCGTAGTTATTGTTGAAGCACCTGCTGCGGTAGAAGCAACAGCTGCCAGTGAAGCCGATGTCGGTTTAACCGAAATGCCTGCTCCTGTGGTCAAAGCCAGCTATATTTTGCAAGTACGCAGTTATACCGATCCAGATGCTGCCGATGCACGTCGTGCTGAAATTATTTTGAATGGTTTATCTGCTGATGTAGTGAAAAGTACCGACGGCGGCGAAACATGGTATCGTGTGATTTCAGGGCCTTATGACTCAGCAGAAGCGGCAGTGATTGCCCAGCAGACTCTGCAGCATAGTGGCATTGATTCGATTGTAGTGAAACGCTAAGCCTGGTGAGGTTATCAATAGATTAAAATCACTTAAAAAAGATGCCACGGCATCTTTTTTAAAGGAACGGAATCTTATACGCATAAGAAACATCACGAGTGTTGTTACAATAATTGCTGCTCACGTTCGCGTGCAGATTGAAATGCAGGACGCTGTTCTACACGTGCCAAATAAGCCGCAATCTTTGGATAACGGTGCCCTGTACGACTTTGCAGTGCCTGAAGCGGGAAACTCATTTGAATATCAGCAAAAGAAAAATTGCCTGCAAAATAATCATGTTCGGACAAATAAGCTTCCAAATAGGCAATATGATCTTTTAAACGAGGTTGAATAAATCCTGCTTTAATACCTGCACTAATTTTGTTTGCCACTGGTCGAACTAACCATGGCACTTGCTGTGGCACTTTGGTCAATACCAACTGCATTACTAACAATGGCATCAATGAACCTTCGGCATAATGCATCCAGTATTGATAGGCTTGCTGTGCAGAAGTCTGCTGCGGTTGAAACTGCGCTTGCAAATCATAATGCTGCTGCAAGTATTCCAAAATTACTGCAGATTCTGCAATGGTCTGCTCTGCATCAGTTAAAATTGGCGCTTTACCCAATGGGTGAATCAGCTTCAATTCATCGGGCGCACTAAAATTGGGCTGACGGTGATAAAACTTGATATCATAGTCTAAGCCCAGCTCTTCAAGGGCCCACAAAATGCGGAAAGAGCGGGATTGATCAAGGTGGTGTAAAGTAATCATAAAACGTCCTATTTTGTTTTATTGCCTATGTTTTTGAGTGATTGTACGCTTATATTTGAATCAACATTATAAAAAAAGATCTGTCCTAGAGGGCTATTTGTAAGAGATGGATTCAACCTATGTTTAACCAAACTCAGTACGAGTCTCCATACTGCGTAAATGAGCCTCAACTTGAAATTTGCTAACATCTAATCTCTTATGCTGTGATTACATACGCAAGGTAATCATAGTGCAGGTGAGTAGAGCTCTACAAAGCAAATCATAGCAGCGGGACCTATATCAGGATCACCCAAAGACTCAGGCCCATCCACAATAAATTGATGCTGTCCGCTTTACAGTAGTTGACTTTGCTAGGCTGTCTCTAAACTGTGTAGCTGTACTTTTCCAATCTTTGTCAGCTGCTTTCCCTCTTTCAAACTACTTTACTAAAATTTATCCACTGGAGCGTAAAACCTCGTGGTTCAGCACGAGGATATAAGCGACTGGAGTAAACCATATTAACGACACGAAATGTCTTTTTAAATACTTGTACTATAGTCACTATTAAGAAAAATATTGTTAAAATAATTGGATGAAGACACTCAAATTACGCATAAAAGACAAACATTGCAAGGTGCTAAATCAGTTAGCATCCGAAGTAAATTTTGTCTGGAATTATGTCAATGATTTGTGTTTTAAACATCTTCAAAGAAAACAACAATTCTTTTCAGCATACGATATTGCAAAATACACCAAAGGCACATCGAAAGAATGCAACTTGCACAGTCAAACTATTCAGGCAGTGACAGAAGAATTGGTCACAAGACGCAAGCAATTCAAAAAAGCAAAACTAAAATGGCGTGTCAGTAATAAAAAATCAGCTAGACGTTCATTAGGTTGGATACCGTTTAAAAAGGTTGCAATCAAATATGCTGATGGCTATGTTCAATATGGTAAACATCAATTTAAACTATGGGATAGTTACGGATTAAGTAAATACAATATCAAAACAGGCTCATTCGTAGAAGATAGTCGTGGACGTTGGTATGTTTGTCTTGTTATAGATTCACCAAAGCAAGCTAAGCCAACGTCAAGCAAAGCCATAGGTATTGATCTAGGTTTAAAAGATATTGCTACCTGTTCTGATGGTACAGTCATTTCAAATCCTAAGTTCTATCGCAAGTACGAACAGAAATTAGCTGCTGCTCAACGAGCAAAAAATAAAAAGCGTGTACGTGCATTACACGCTAAGATTGCAAACTGTCGTAAAGATCATTTGCATAAGGCAAGCACTATGCTTGTCAAAGACAATGCACTGATTGTTGTAGGTGACTTGAGTGCAAAAAAACTTGTAAAAACCAAGATGGCAAAGTCTGTTTTGGATACAGGGTTTTCTGCGCTAAAAACCATGCTCAAGTATAAATGCGAGAACGCAGGGGTATGGTATGAAGAGGTCAATGAAGCCTATACCACCCAGACTTGCTCGTGCTGTGGCTCACGCTATAGTAGTCCGAAAGGTAGAGCAGGACTTGGAATAAGAGAATGGCAGTGTGTGGAGTGCGGTACGCTCCATGATCGGGATGTAAATTCCGCACTGAATATTCTTGCGCTCGGACATGAGCGTCTAGCAGTAGGAATCTCCGTCCTTTAGGTCGGGGAGTATGTCAACTCGATGCCCGAATTCTTGCGGGAAAAGTCGGTGCTTCTAAACGTGGTCCGTCATAATCTGGAATTGAACCAAAACGCGGATCTTGATTGACCCACTGCTCCCGAGCCAGTTCTAATTCTTCATGGGTTCTTCCGACCAAATTCCACCATAACAAAATGGGCGATTCAAACGGCAAACCACCTAAAAGTAATAGCCGTGCACCTGCATGCACATGCAATTCAATTTCAGTCAGCCCAGGTTCAAGCAGTAACATATTTTCATCGGTCAGTTCATGCCCATGCAATGTTGCTGTTCCGGCTAACATCATCAAACCATATTCAAATTTAGGATTGAGTGCTAAACGGGTTTTACTCGATGTGCTTGCGCTAATATCCACCCCGAGCAAGTCACTATGCACGCGTACAGGTGATGTCGTTTTTAAAAATTCACCCACCAAAATAGTAAATTCCAAACCATCTTGGTGTACCACAGGCAAGTCAGGGTAATGGTCAAAGCGCGGTGCCATATTGCGCTGATCATCAGGTAATGCAATCCACAACTGAGCAGTATGCATATGGGTTTCAGTTTCAGGTGCAACTTCGGTATGCGAAATGCCATAACCTGCGGTCATTAAATTGACCTGTTTCGGACGAATCAGCTGCTTGGTGCCCAAACTATCGGTGTGCATGATTGTCCCTTCAATCATCCAAGTAAAAGTTTGCAAACCAATATGTGGATGTGGACCAATATCTAAACCTTCACCTTGCGGAAAACTCACAGGGCCTGCATGATCTAGAAAACACCATGCGCCAATCATGCGTTTATGTCGACTCGGTAGGGCACGTTTAATTAAAGTCCCCTGTCCAATTTCAGCATTACGCAGCGGATATTCCTGTATAAATTGCTTTACGTACTTGTCGCAATCGTCTGAATTGGAGAGCTCGGTATAGTTGCTATTGCTCATCCTGTGCTCCTTAAAGCTAAAGCTTTTGATTCTTTTACTATTAAATACGCTAAATTGATACTCAAGAGCAAGACCCTATTTGTTGCACAAGTACGTGCTAATCAAATAGATGACTGAATTGTCAGTTTTGACCAATAATTTAAAAAAATGCAGAAAATACCCAAATTTAGGGAGGTCAATTTTTCAACATTTTGGGCATAATTTGGGTGCAAGTTGTTATTTTGGGTAAATATCGTAATGTCTGTGAAAGCTCGAATGGGGCAACAGTTTCATTCGAAAGTTTTAAGCGACCAAGAAGCTTCAGCTAAATTATTAAAAGTGACTGAATGCGATCTGGAAAACCGACAGGCAATTGAAACAGCATTGCAGCATCCGACTGCGCCTCTCCCACCAAAATTTGAAGCCCACTTTGACCAATACCAATATTTACATCAACGTCGTTATTTACGTCAGGTCAATTACATTGGGCAAATGGTTTTCTTACTGTATTTCTTTGTCGATTATTTTGTGATTCCAGACGTCAGTCTGCTTTCAGGCATTATTCGTGTGTTTGCCGTAACTCTTGCATTGGTAGGTAATTATTTTTGTTTTAAATATGTCAAAGACATTCAGCTTTTAGATTTAATCTTACCCATCAGCGCCACACTGTGTTGCGGTGTCTGGTTTTATATTTTGTCGCAATCACACAGTCCATGGGTCGGCTACTATCTTTATGCTGCGGTTATTTTTGTGGTGATGGCCAATCTGTGTATTCAGGTACGTTTCCGACCTGCACTGTATAACTCATTGCTCATGAGTGTGCTGATTTTTCTAAGTGCTGTCTCCTTAACAACCCTACAAGATGCACTCATTTTTATGGTGGTCTATATCCCCATGTGGCTACTCAGTTTGTATATTAGCTGGAGCAATACCCTCAATGCGCGTCACCACTTTTTACGCAGTTTGCTGGATGACTGGAATTTCCATACCCTGCAAGCCTTAGCCCATACCGATGAACTGACACAACTGAATAACCGTCGGCAATTTGTGCACATGGCGGAACATAAAATTCACAAATGGCCTAAATCGAATTCGAGCTGTTTATTGATGTTTGATGTAGATTTCTTTAAACATATTAATGATACCTATGGGCATGATGTTGGAGATCGGGTGCTGCAAAATATTGCTGAAATTGCACGTAAAGAAATGCGTCGTAAAGATATTTTGGCACGCTTTGGTGGCGAAGAGTTTATTGCTCTGCTCAGCGAAACCAGTTTAGATGAAGCAATGATGATTTCTGAGCGTTTAAGACAAAAAATTGCACAGCATCAAATATGTATAGGCAATAAGTGCTTTAATTTCACCGTGTCGATTGGTGTATCGAGTTTAAAACCACAACAAACTGACTTACAACTGTTGATTAAGGAAGCCGACCTCGCACTTTACCAAGCCAAACAAAGCGGACGTAATTGCGTGATCAGTTATGATGTAGGAATGTCTGAGCCACCCGAACCGATTTTAAAAAAGAAGTTAAATCCTGAATGATCTAATTGATATAAAAAATGAGCACATTAAGTGCTCATTTATTGGGTTTTTGGCTAGAGTGCGTTTAAAATCGGTGCTTAACCTGTTATCACATGTATCTTGCACCTATTTTAAAAGCAGTGCTTCGTGAAATCCCAACTGTCGCGGGCATCTTGCACCCATTTAAAAAGCCGTGCTTTAAAATGGGTTCATGGCGTAAAACTGGCAAGCAGCAGTGCTGCTTTAAACCCCGACTGCCGCGCGCATAGCGCTTGGCGTAATTCAGGCGGACAGCAGTGCTGTCCGAAATCCCTGAATTACTCCCATTCAATTGTTGCAGGCGGTTTAGACGATACGTCGTAAGTCACACGTGAAACGTCTGCAATTTCATTCATGATACGGGTAGAGATTTTGTCAACTAAATCGTACGGTAAGTGTGCGAAACGTGCTGTCATAAAGTCCACTGTTTCTACGGCACGAAGTGCAATCACCCATGCATAACGACGACCATCACCCACGACACCCACAGATTTCACAGGTTGGAATACCGCAAACGCTTGTGCTGTTTTGTCATACCAACCACTTGCACGCAATTCCTGCATGAAAATGTCATCTGCAAGACGTAAAATGTCAGCATATTCTTTTTTCACTTCACCCAAAATACGCACGCCCAAACCTGGACCTGGGAATGGATGACGGTAAATCATGCTGTGTGGCAAGCCTAAAGTCGTGCCGAGTTTACGCACTTCGTCTTTAAACAAATCACGCAAAGGTTCAACCAGTTCAAAAGCCAAATCATCCGGTAAACCACCCACGTTGTGGTGTGATTTAATCACGTGCGCTTTACCTTGTTTGCTGGCTGCAGATTCAATCACGTCTGGGTAAATCGTACCTTGTGCCAAGAATTTCACGCCATCGAGTTTACGCGCTTCTTCGGCAAAGACTTCAATAAATTCACGACCAATAATTTTACGTTTTTTCTCAGGATCGACTTCACCTGCCAACGCGCTTAGGAAACGTTGTTCTGCATCGGCACGAATCACGCGAATACCCATGTTTTCTGCAAACATTTGCATCACTTGATCGCCTTCGTTCAAGCGTAATAAGCCGTTGTCTACAAACACACATGTTAATTGATCGCCAATGGCTTTATGTAACAATGCAGCAACCACAGAAGAGTCTACGCCACCTGATAAACCTAGCAATACTTTTTCATCGCCAATTTGCTGACGTAATTGTTCTACACGCAGATCGATGATGTGTTCTGGTGTCCATAAACCGCGACATCCACAAATTTGATGTACAAAGTTAGACAATAACTCTGCACCCTTAGCAGTGTGTGTCACTTCTGGATGGAACTGAATGCCATAGAAACGGCGGGTTTCATCAGAAATCATCGCCACTGGGCAGCTTGGCGTGCTTGCAGTAATTTGGAAGCCTTCTGGAATGCGTGCCACTTTATCGCCATGGCTCATCCAAACGTGTAATTGGTTTTCACGGTCTTGCAAGTTACCAATCAGTTTGTCACGTACCAAAATATCGACTTCGGCATAACCGAATTCATGCACTGCACCCGCTTCAACTTTACCGCCCAATTGTTCTGACATGGTCTGTAAACCATAGCAGATCCCCAATACAGGTACGCCTAAGTTAAATACAATTTCAGGTGCACGTGGACTACCCGCTTGGTGAACACTTTCAGGTCCACCCGATAAGATAATACCGTTTGGATTAAATGCCCGAATGTCTGCTTCCGACATATCGTAGGCATACATTTCAGAATATACGCCCGCTTCACGCACACGACGTGCGATGAGCTGACTATATTGCGAACCGAAATCCAGAATCAGGATACGATCTTCAGTAATTTGAGTATTGGTAGTCATGACAAACAACTATGAAAGGCAAACGAATTAAGCGCGCTATTCTAGCATTTTTCCACGCCTTGCGCACACTATTCAGACAATGCAGAATCTGGATATTTTTTTTATAGATGATCCGCCCAAGTGAGATAAACTGTTGCATTTTTAGAACATATTCAAGAGTGTAATTAATTACTCCTAAATTCCTCTAATAATTATTTACTTTTTATACTGACTTTCAACGTCTAGACTGCTAGGATTTGAGCACACTTTCGCTTGTTTTTTCCCATGGAACTGATTGATTTTATCTTGCACGTCGATGAGCATTTGCTCGAATTCATCACCCAATATGGGGTATGGATTTACGCTATTTTATTCCTGATTATTTTTGTGGAAACAGGCTTGGTGGTTATGCCGTTTTTACCTGGCGATAGTTTATTGTTTGCGGCAGGCGCACTAGCTTCATCGACAGGAGTGATGGATCCTTGGATTTTGGGTATTTTATTGTTTACTGCTGCGGTACTGGGTGACACACTAAATTATCACATTGGTAAATATATCGGACCACGGGTTTTTGAACTGGAATCACGTTTTATCAATAAAAAACATTTGATCGAAACCCAAAAGTTTTTTGAGCGACACGGCGGAAAAACCATTATTTTTGCGCGTTTTGTGCCTTTTGCGCGTACCTTTGCACCCTTTGTAGCAGGTGCGGGCAGCATGAATTATAAATACTTCCTGACCTATAACGTGGTTGGCGCTTTTTGCTGGATCGCGTCGTTTATTACACTCGGTTATTTGTTTGGCAATATGCCAATTGTGAAAGACAATTTCACCTATTTAATTTTCGGCATTATTATTTTAAGTGTTTTGCCTGGGGTGATTGGTTTTATTCGCCAAAAACTCAAGAAAAAACCTGCTTAAGTTGTATAACTCTGTGGGCAAGCCTATTTAACAGCGCTGCCCTCATCTATTCAAAACAAGTGAGATGATTGTTCAGCTCAGCAAATTGAGCTCTAAATCTTTAGAAAAAACGTGCTACGACAGGCAGCATGCATACCACCAACAGCAAAGCCGAGCCTTTATATAATAAATCTGCCGTTACTTTATTGGTTTCTAGCGCCAAAACAGCCCGCCCAAAAGACATCCAAAATAACGCTGTCGGCAATAAAACCAGACCGAATAAGAGATAGACCATGGCAAAATTGGTCGGGTTATCCCAAGTTTCTGTAGGAAAAATACCTGCAGCAAATAACAAGGCCTTCGGGTTTTTAAAAGTCGAAAAAAATAATCGTGCGGGGCGAATGGTAGAGTGTTTTTGACAATGTTGCTCTAAATGTGACTGCTTCCATAAATGAAAAGCCATCCAAAATACATAGCCTGCACTTAAAACATGCAGAATATCAATCAAGTAAGGCCAAATAGGCGCACTCAAATGAATGAATAATGCCCAAAAACTAATGGCGTACATATAACCAAAAAACTCTGCGGGAATCAGCAAACTGGTTTTGGCAATGCCTTGTTGGTGGGCTGAGCTTGCCAATAGTGCATTGGTCGGGCCAGGAATCATCAAGACCGCAATCATTGCTAGGACAAAGAGCCAACTTTCAATCATAAACACCAGAGCATGCAAATCAAAAAATAGGAGCACACCTTATATGAAAGCCATTAAAAATGACAAGTTTTTCTATCTGTCAGGGCTGACCCAAGTGCATAAATAAAACAAAAATAAAATTAAGTTTTTGTTTTATAAAATATTAGATAGAAATCAATCTTGAATTATATTGCTACATTTTTTTTAAGCAATGGTGCTGCACAAATGGCAGTACCATAGACAAAATATTCACAAACCCTAAAATTAAGATGTTGCGGGTTTGAGTTTAACAATAATCGGGCAAGCTTTAAATTTTGCTGCTTGCACAATGGCTTCTTGCTCACCTAAAAGACGTGCCAACTCTGTTCTTTTGGTGTTGGATGACTGTCCCATATTGACCGAAACACTCGGTGCAACGCCCCAACCACCTCGGCTGCCCCAGCCACCACCTAAGCCCACGCCCACACCAACGCCTGTACGTTTCGGCGTTTCGACACCGCTTTCAATATATTGCTGAATACGGTTATATTCACTTTGTAATTGTTGGCAATTCAAAGCCTGATAATGTGTAGGCGACACGTAACTAGGTTTCACTGTAGTCGCACAAGCCCCCAGCAATAAACTACTTGCCGCGACAAGACCAATTGCAAATGTTTTCATGTCTACCTCTGTATCACGCTTGCTCAATTTCATTGAACAACGATTGATAGGCCTGCGTCAATTTATGATCTGTTGCCAAATGAATTAATGGCAAATTTTTATGATGTGATTCTTTCATCAATACCGAAGGCGGTAACATGCTATTCAAAACAGGCAAACCTTCATCTTTGAGTTGCTGCACCACTTCACGCGGTAACTTGGCCTGTGCTTGGTATTGATTCACCACAATTCCTTCAATTTGCAAGTTTGCATTGTGATCATCTTGCGTTTCCAGCACATTTTCAATCAGGCTTTGTAAGGCGCGTTTAGAAAACACATCACAGTCAAACGGAATAAGCACCCGATCTGCCGCAATTAAGGCAGAGAGCGTAAAAAAGTTAAACGCAGGCGGAGTATCAATAAATACACGGTCATATTGATCGGACAATTGTTGCAAGGCATCGCGCAGCTTGTAAATTTTATGTTTCGATTCAAGTGCATGTGCCAAGCCACCCAATTGCGGACTCGCAGGAATCACATCCAAATTTTTAAATGGCGACTGATGCACATAGGCTTCTAAACCTTTGCTGCGGTTTTTTAAAATTGAACCTAAGGCATTGCCCAATAAACCTTTGGATTGATTTGCACCCAACACTTCTTCAAAATAATTTTCGATGTTAGGTTCAAGCGCAGGCTTATCGGCAGAATAAGTAGCATCATCACCCAATAAATATTGGCTAGAGTTGGCTTGCGGGTCGAGGTCTATCACCAAGGTTTTTAAACCCTGATGCGCACTGATTGCAGCCAAATTGACGGTAATACTGGATTTTCCAACACCACCTTTCTGATTAAACACCACACGTGTGCGCATTGCCGCCCCTCTTTTCAATTTTTGTTGTGACATCACTTCAGTTTAACTGAGCTGTCAATATTCTTGCCAAATTATGTCTAACAATTCGCCAATGCTCAAATATGCAAACGATCTCTTGCCAATATTTGCATACACTCAATGCCCGTGAGTTTGCAGCCACAAGCAACATCTACAATATGACCTGCTGAATTAGCCAAAGCTTGGCTTTAACATCACCAAACCTAAAATGGCAAAAAATGCGACTAGCGCTAAGCCCCAACCCACACGACGTTGAATCAACAAAATACGGTCATCTTTTTTATACGCTTTGATTAAAGATGACAGCATCACCAAAAACAAAATAATTTTGGCATAAAACCACGGTTCGACTTGAAAGTCTTTTAAAAACAAAGCAATAACACCTGTCACCACAATCAGCGTGAGTGCTGAATGTTGCAACGCCACAAAGACTGTCCGCGCTTTAGGATTAGGCGAGTTATTTTGTGTGCCTTTAAACAAAGTCATGCCCCGTACAAACAGCACCAATAATAATAAAGCAGCTGCAGCAACGTGAATGGTGTTCAGCATTCCTAAATTTTCCATGTATTTCATTCCATTACGATGTTTTTGGTGCATGAGCACATTCTGGGCTAGTAGTGTCTTGTCCCTGCCATTCAGACGAGACAAAGGCATGAATTGCCAAGGCATGAATTTTACTTGGCGCGAGTAAATCACCTACAGCAGCATAAATTTTTTGATGACGTTGTACCGAACGTAAGCCCTGAAAAGCATCGCTGACTATCACCACTTTAAAATGGGATTCTTTGCCTGGGAAATAACCGCCATGACCTGCAGATTCATTCACCACTTCCAAATGGATTGGATTGAAAACGGCTAAGCGTTGTAGCAACTGTTGTTCTAAACTCATGATTGTATTTCCCCGCGTGGTTTTTAAAAACTCTCAGAAGTATAACGTTTTCTGTGAGATTCGCAGCATCTTGCCATGAGGATTCTTCAATTTAGGATTTGAGCAGTTTCTTTAAAAAAATTTGGGCTGATGACTGCTATTTTTTCTAAAAATGTTGTTTATTTATTCAGTCAGTACAATGACATGCAAAAAATGATTGACCCTATTTTTTCATCATGTATTATACACCGCATGCGGGAATAGCTCAGTTGGTAGAGCACAACCTTGCCAAGGTTGGGGTCGCGAGTTCGAGTCTCGTTTCCCGCTCCAGATTCTAAAAGCCTCAGTTAAATGACTGGGGCTTTTTTTATTGATTTATATTTTCTCATCTCTAAAACCTACCCACCGAAACATCTTCAAGCAATTGATTTTCTATTCTTTACAGCACATTGCACATAGTTCGATTATCATAGGCAGCAATACGATTTCTCCAAATATTTAGGACAATACATGAGCACATTAACCTGTTTTAAAGCCTATGACATTCGCGGAAAATTGGGCACAGAACTCAATGAAGAGATTGCCTATAAAATTGGTCGTGCTTACGGACAAATTTACCAACCCAAAACCGTTGCGATTGGCTGCGATATTCGCCTTAGCAGCGAAGGCTTAAAGCAGGCCACCATTCGTGGTTTAAATGATGCAGGGGTCAATGTGCTCGACTTGGGAATGACAGGCACAGAAGAAGTTTATTTCGCGGCTTTTCATTTAGACGTGCAAGGGGGCATTGAAATAACTGCCAGCCATAACCCCATGGACTACAACGGCATGAAACTGGTACGTGAGAATGCACGTCCGATTAGTGCCGATACTGGTCTAAAAGACATTCAGGCTTTGGCAGAATCAGGCAAATTCACCCCTGTTGAACACAAAGGCAGCACCCAAAACTACAATATTTTGCCTGAATTTATTGAACATTTAATGACGTATATCGAGCCTAGCAAAATTCGCCCAATGAAACTGGTCATGAATGCAGGCAATGGCGCTGCAGGACATGTGGTCGATGCGATTGAGCAAAAATTCAAAGCTCTGAATATTCCTGTTGAGTTTGTCAAAATTCACAATGATGCCGATGGTACTTTCCCCAATGGTATCCCGAACCCAATTTTAGTGGAAAACCGTGATAGCACCCGCGATGCCGTATTGCAGCATCAAGCCGACATGGGCATTGCTTGGGATGGTGACTTTGACCGCTGTTTCCTATTCGATGAAAAAGGCCAGTTTATTGAAGGTTATTATATTGTTGGCTTATTGGCACAGGCGTTTTTGCTCAAACAAGCAGGCGAAAAAATTGTGCATGACCCGCGTTTGGTCTGGAATACTTTTGATGTGGTCGCGCAATATCAAGGTGAAGCAATTCAATCTAAATCTGGGCATGCATTTATTAAAGATGTAATGCGTGAACACAATGCTGTTTACGGCGGTGAAATGAGTGCACACCACTATTTCCGTGATTTTGCCTATTGTGACAGCGGCATGATTCCATGGTTATTGGTAGTTTCGGTATTGTCTGAAACAGGACAATCACTATCCAGTCTGGTCGAAGAAATGATTGCCAAGTTCCCATGTTCGGGCGAAATTAACTTTAAAGTGGCCGATACTCAAGCCACCATCCAAAAAATCTTTGAGCATTATGCCAGCCAAAACCCAACGATTGATCAAACCGATGGCGTGAGTCTAGACTTTGGGGCATGGCGTTTTAATGTGCGTGCGTCAAATACCGAGCCTTTATTACGCTTAAATATTGAAAGCCGTCGTGATCAAAACCCACGCCCAATGCAGGACTATGTGGATGAGTTGACGCAACTCATTCAAGCCTAATCTGTAAGCATCCGGCTAACACAGCCTTACCAAGCGATCCTATAAGCCTTAATTTAGTTCCCACCTAAAAACAAGTGGGGACTTAATCCATGAACATGGATATATATTCAGCAACACCTCCTGTTGCTAAAAAACGCAGAACATACAGCAAAGAATTCAAACTCAGTATTGTCAATGCCTGTAAAAATCCTAATACCTCGATCGCTTCGGTCGCACTGCAACATAGTATTAATGCCAACCTTGTCAGTCGTTGGATCAGGATCTTCAGCCATCATGAGGGTGCCGTGCAGGATCCTACTCA
>NZ_MKQS01000018.1 GCF_001758345.1 Acinetobacter towneri | reverse complement strand
TGATCCCCTGCTTTCTCCCGTAGGACGTATGCGGTATTAGCATCCCTTTCGGAATGTTGTCCCCCACTAATAGGCAGATTCCTAAGCTTTACTCACCCGTCCGCCGCTAGCTCAGTTACCGAAGCAACCTCGCCCGCTCGACTTGCATGTGTTAAGCCTGCCGCCAGCGTTCAATCTGAGCCATGATCAAACTCTTCAGTTAAAATCATTTTGAAGTTTTAATCTAAACTTCCAAATCTGGCTCATCAATTTTCTGACTTAAATTTCGCTCAAATAAACTTCGAGTAATTTAAACCAATCAATCAATGAAATAATTTCGATTAATCAATCAGTAAAAATCCACACAAGTTGTTCTTCATAATCTCTTAATGATCTTAATTTCTACCTCGTCAGCAGAAATTTTAACGCAAAACACTTCTAACAACTTAACCCTGTAAGCTAAGTTCGTAGGCTGTTTCGCGTCGGGATGAGTGCATTATAGGGCAATTTCCTACACGTGCAAGCGCTTTTAACTGCTTGTTTTCACGAATGTTGGATTTTTATGCACCATTTTGGTTCAAAAATACTCAAAAATCGCACTAACCCTATAATTTTAAATTAAAAATATGTTTTTCATATTTTTGTAATCTAAATCCGCTTATTTTGTAGAGCTAGCCTCTTTTACTTTCACACTGAGTATTTTTACCGCTTGTTTAGGTACATTCTGGTGCATGCCATAGTTTCCAGTGGGTACTTTCACAATTTTATCGACAACATCCATCCCTTTAGTGACTTGACCAAATACCGCATAACCTGCGTTACGTGGACTTCGATTTAAGAAATCGTTATCTACCACATTAATAAAGAATTGGCTGCTGGCAGAATCCGGATGATTCATACGTGCCATCGCCAAGGTTCCACGGGTATTTTTCAAACCATTGTTTGATTCATTACGAATGGTAGCTTTGGTTGGCTTTTCTTGCATATTGGCATCCATACCACCGCCCTGCACCATAAAGCCTGGAATGACACGATGGAAGATCGTACCGTTATAGAAGTTTGACTTAGCATAATTTTCAAAGTTCTTTGCAGAAATTGGGGCTTTATCATTAAACAGTTCGATTTCAATATTGCCCATGCTGGTTGTCATTTCTACCACGGTGTTGGCTGCCATCGTATTGAAGCTGATAAGCATTGCTGCCATGGTAAACACACTTTGTTTTAACATTTGCTGACCAATCCATCTGTGTTGTATTTGCATTGCATCTATATTAATAAGATTATGCGAATAAATCAGTGGTTATTTTTTATCGCGCTGGAAAACTTATGTATAAAAATAATTCAGATCAGATCCGACTGTGTCCAGCACCGTAGCAACTTCAAGGTGAAGCCTATATTTTAAAATTATTGGCTCAATCCAGAATTTTTAAAATAAACTCTATTTTTGGCTTGACACCTTCTTTTTTAGGACGTTTTGTTCAAGTCATGTGGGAGGTTATCGCCCTCACCCTATTGGTGCTTATGGTGAGCTGCTGATTTTAAATCATCCTTTATTTACGCAGCGTCGTTTATCTACTATTCGTAAAATTTCGTTTCAACCGAGTCTTCTGTGCAACAGAACAACAGCCTTAGGACATTTAAAAAAACTGGTAAGCTTTTATGGTTTTTACGTGCCCGAGTTAGAGCTGACTTTTCCCAAAGCAAAAATCGTTACTGTCGTTTAATTATTCCACGTGAAACAGGTTAGTAAAGACATCCCAAGATTTAGCTACGTGGTCGATCCCAAAATTTTCTAAAATTTTTGCACATTTCAATGCTAATTTTTTTGGCACGACGCGACACAAAGGTCATACTAATAAAACCATGTGTTTGATCTAAATATTCTACATATTTAACCGTCACCTGATTTTGACGCAATTTATGCGCATAAATTTCAGCTTCATCATGCAAAACATCATGTCCTGCTGTGACCACAAAAGCAGGTGCCAGTTTTTTCAATTTGCCAAAAATTGGCGAAATGATTGGATCATCCAAAGCGACCTGATGCTGTGTGGCATAGTGCTGGGTGACAAAATCAATATCTTGTCCCGTCAATACTAAACCATCTTTATAAGCAAAGAATGAAGGATGGCGGCTCTTAAAGTCTAAGGCGGGATAAATTAAAAATTGGGCGTTAGGTGCATAAGCTGATTGAGCACTACGCTGTGCAACTACCGCAGCAATATTGCCACCTGCGCTATCGCCTGCCACCGCTATGCGATTTTTTAAAATTTTCATTTCTCGACGATGTTGATATGCCCATGCCAAAGCATCTTCACAGACTTGAATAATCTGCTGTGGGCTGGCTTCAGGCGCGAGTGGATATTCCACACTCAACACTTGTGCATGGGCATGTACCGCCATTAAGCGACAAAATTCGTCATGGCTGTCTAAACCACCCACTACAAACCCACCACCATGATAAAACACAATTAAGGGCAGTTTTTTATGGGGTGCAGGATGATAATAACGCGCTGCGATATTGCCACTGGCCAAGTTTAAACGAATTTCTTCAACTCGTTTGACCGCAGTTGGAGTGCTCAGAATAGATTGCATTTGTCGATCAAATGCCTGTCTAGACTGCACAGGGTCAGCACCAATAAAACCAATTTTTCCTTGTTTTAATTGTGCCGCCATCATGCATTTAATAAATGGATCAAGGTCTGGGTAATGATACGGATAACCCAAGGCTTGAGCCAAAGTATGATGAACTCGACTTGGTAACTTATTTAATGCACGTGCAGCAGCACCTTGTCCTTTGTACAATTTATTTTTGAGAGATGAATTCAAAATTTGCATGCCTATTCCTTTTTATATATCTGCATGATTTACCTCATGCTTCATAATTTCTTCATGATCAACAGCAAAGTGACCATTTTGTTATAAAAGTGCTTCAATCGTTATACACATACACATTAGCTATACGCTACCCTGCTTTTATGACATTGTCATTGACACTCTTGCTGTCTATGTTTGATGTTTCAGACAAATTCACCTAATTAGCTCAGGAGGCAGAGCATGACTAAAAAATTAATCTTACTTTCATGTGCGACTGCTTTTTTAGCTGTAGGTTGTGTCGCATTTCCTGAAGATGGTTACTACGATGGCCGTTATGATCCTCGTTATGAACGTTGCCATGATTATGATGATCGACGTTATGACTATGATCGTCAGCGTTGGGAATATCAACAGCGTCAACAACGGGTAGAATTAGAACGTCGTAAGCGTGAAATTGAGCGTCGTGAATGGGAACAAAAACGACAACAGCAATTACAGCAACAACGCTATGAACAAGAGCGAAAACGCTTAGCCGAACAACGTAAACGCTTATCGGAACAGCAGCGCAAACAACTAGAGCAAAAGCGTAAGCAGCAACTTGAAGCTGAACAAAAAAAGCGTGAGGAAGCACGTAAACGCTGGCAACAACAACGCGATGCTCAACAAAAGCGCTGGCAGGAAAACCGTAAAGACCGTGAACAAAGACGTGATCGTGATTAAGTCTTGCAGTAAAGCTAAACAAATGAGGAAAAAAAGGGCTTATCCAGAAGTTAGATAAGCCCCGAAAAAAAGTTCTAACAATAAACTAGAATCTACAGCGATATAGCATCTATGCACAAAGAATAAGCAGCGTATAAATTATTAATTTCTCTAAAATAATTGGTTTAGCTCTTACATAACACGTCCATAGCACGGTTATTTGATCAAAGCTAAAATAAAAATCATAGGCTATAGATTAATTTCCATATAAATCAAATACTTTTTAGGATTTAAATCTTCTTTTTAGCACCATAATGCTGCATCTTTTTGCTTTAAACTATCCCTCACTTGCAATATTAAAGTGCAGCAAAGACGTTATTTTTAGTTAAAGTTCAATGCAAAATTAAAATTAATCTGCAAAGACGCTTGAATTTTATCTGCCCTGCCCCGATTTCTTAGCTAATTACGAACTTCTCAAACCATGGCAGTTCAGCAATAACGCAGTTTGCATTAGCACTGACGCCAAAGGACTGTACATGTTTAAAAACCCATTTAAACGGAGTAAATCAATGGCAACTGAGCAGAACGAGCAAACTCAAGACCTTGAGCAAGCGCAAACGGAACAACAAACAGCGCAAGATACTGAGCAAGCAGAAGTTTCCGTTGAGTCTTTACAAGAACAACTGAGCGAACTTGAAGAAAACCTAAAATTGGAAAAAGCACGTACTGCCAATGCAGTTTACGAAGCAGAAAAAACCAAAGAGCGTTTGGAACGTGAAGCAGATACCGCTAAAAAGTTTGCTTTAGAAAAGTTTGCGAAAGAATTGTTGGATTCTGTAGACAACCTTGAACGTGCCATTGCCGCCAATGGTGATGAAAAAACGGCTTTGTCTGAAGGTGTGGAGCTGACCCTAAAATCCCTACTGACCACTTTAGAAAAGTATGGTGTAGTGGTGATTGATACAGCTAATGGTTTCAATGCAGACCTGCATCAAGCTGTGGGGATTGATCCAAATGCAAAAGCCAACGAAATTGGCAACGTATTACAAAAAGGCTACACCTTACATGGTCGCTTACTCCGCCCTGCAATGGTGATGGTTGGCGCTTAAGCCTTATAAAATCGAGAGTTGATAAAAAATTTTCATCCAAACAACTTGAAAAATTTTGATTGGCTCTCATATCGAATAACAAGTGAAAACATTGAAAAAGAATTTTTGAGGAAACATCCAAATGGCTAAAATTATTGGAATTGACTTAGGTACAACTAACTCATGTGTAGCGGTACTTGAAGGCGACAAAGTTAAAGTAATTGAAAACGCAGAAGGTGCACGTACAACTCCATCTATTATTGCTTACAAAGATGGCGAAATTCTTGTAGGTCAATCTGCAAAACGTCAGGCTGTAACTAACCCGAAAAACACATTATTCGCAATTAAGCGTTTGATTGGTCGTCGTTATGAAGACCAAGCGGTACAAAAAGACATTGGTCTTGTACCTTACAAAATCATCAAAGCAGACAATGGTGATGCTTGGGTTGAAGTGAATGACAAGAAACTTGCGCCACAGCAAATTTCTGCTGAAATTTTGAAAAAGATGAAAAAGACTGCCGAAGATTATTTGGGCGAAACAGTTACTGAAGCTGTTATTACTGTACCTGCGTACTTTAACGATGCGCAGCGTCAAGCAACCAAAGATGCGGGTAAAATTGCAGGCTTAGAAGTTAAACGTATCATCAACGAGCCAACTGCTGCTGCACTTGCATTTGGTATGGACAAGAAAGAAGGCGACCGTAAAGTTGCTGTATATGACTTGGGTGGTGGTACTTTTGACGTATCGATCATTGAAATTGCAGACCTTGATGGCGACCAACAAATTGAAGTGCTATCCACCAACGGTGATACCTTCCTTGGTGGTGAAGACTTTGACAATGCCTTGATCGAATACTTGGTTGAAGAGTTCAAAAAAGAGCAAAACTTCAACTTAAAACAAGATCCATTGGCACTACAACGTCTAAAAGAAGCAGCTGAGAAAGCAAAAATCGAGCTTTCTTCTTCTAACGCGACTGAAATTAACTTACCGTACATCACTGCAGATGCAACAGGTCCGAAGCACTTGGTAATGAACGTGACTCGTGCCAAACTTGAAGGCTTGGTTGCTGATTTAGTCGCTCGTACCATTGAGCCATGTAAAATTGCGCTACAAGATGCAGGACTTTCAACTTCTGACATCTCTGACGTCATTTTGGTGGGTGGTCAATCACGTATGCCACTTGTACAACAAAAAGTACAAGAATTCTTTGGTAAAGAGCCACGTAAAGACGTAAACCCAGATGAAGCTGTTGCGATTGGTGCAGCAATTCAGGGTGCGGTATTGTCTGGTGACAAAACTGACGTATTACTTTTAGACGTAACGCCATTAACGCTTGGTATTGAAACCATGGGCGGTGTGTTGACGCCAATCATTGAGAAAAACACGACGATTCCTGCGAAGAAATCTCAAGTGTTCTCAACAGCGGCAGACAACCAGCCTGCGGTAGACATTTCAGTTTACCAAGGTGAGCGTAAAATGGCTCAACAAAACAAATTGTTGGGTAACTTCCAATTAGGTGACATTCCACCTGCGCCACGCGGTGTGCCACAAATTGAAGTTTCGTTCGACATTAACGCTGACGGTATCTTGAAAGTGTCTGCTAAAGACAAGAGCACAGGCAAAGAACAATCAATTCAAATTAAAGCAAACTCTGGCTTGAGCGATGCCGAAATTGAAGCGATGATTAAAGATGCTGAAGCGAATGCTGAAGAAGATCGTAAGTTTGAAGAACTTGCAAAAGCACGTAACGAAGCGGATGCTTTAGTTTCTTCTGCTCAAAAAGCAGTCAAAGATCTTGGTGAACAAGTGACTGCTGATGAGAAAACTGCGATTGAAACTGCAGTCACTGAGCTTGAAGCGACAACCAAAGAAAATGATGTAGATGCAATCAAAGCGAAAACTGAAGCATTGCAAAACATCATCATGCCAATTACGCAACGTGCGTATGAAGCTGCACAAGGTCAAGGCGGTGCACAAGGTTTTGATCAGAATGCCTTTGGCGGTGACGCAGGTCAACAAAAAGCCGATGATGGCGTTGTAGATGCTGAATTCACAGAAGTCAAAGATGACAAAAAATAATTTGTCGCTTTAACGCACATCAGAAACCGCGCTGCAAGCAATTGCAGCGCGGTTTTTCTTTTCAATGCTCGTTACACTGACTTTAAGACGCAGATTTAAATGAAAGAGAACAGACAACTACAAACCCAACCAAATACAGCAGACAAAATGATGCGCCAACCGCAAATCGATTGAGTTACTGCCCTATTTTCGGCTACAGTTAATGCAAAAGAGGATGTCGCTAGCAATGCGTTTGTTTCTGTTTGGTGCAATCATACTATTTTCTATCTTGATGATTTATCAAAATATTCAGCATCCGCATACACGGCACAATACTGCACTGGATCGTTTACAACACCCTTTAGATACTCGCTTACGTTATCGTATTGCTGAAGTCGACCCGCGTTTTGGCTTAAGCCATGCCGATGTACTGCAATTGAGTCAGGAAGCCACCCAGATCTGGTCACAAGGGACGGGACAGGATTATTTTGTATATGATCCAAATGCCAAGCTCGCCATTCACTTGATTTATGATCAACGTCAAGATGAATCCAACCAACGCCAACAGCAACTTACAGTCATTCAACAACGCCAACAATACTGGAACAATCAAAACCAAAATATTCAAGCACTAAAACAAGAAATTGAAGTTAAAAATCAACAGCTTGATGCCAAAAAAATGCAATTTGAACAACAACTTGAACAATACAATCGTCAAGTACAACAGATTAACCAAAATGGTGGGCTACATTCCTCACAGCAGGAAATTTTTGCAGCCAAAAAACAAGAAATCCAGCAACGCATGTGGAGTTTAGAATACGAAATAGCGCAATTTAATCAACAAATTAACCAACTTAACCAACAAGTCGATGCCCTCAATCAACTTAATCAGGACATTGATGTATCCATCCAGCAATTTAATGCACGCTTTCAGCCACGTTTATTTGATAAAGGCAGTTTTGATGGTCAAGCCATTCGGATTTATGAGTTTCAATCTAAAGATGATTTACGCTTAACTTTGGCGCATGAATTCGGCCATGCTTTAGGTTTAGCACACCATAACGACCCTTATGCCTTAATGTATCCAATGCTAAAAGATCAGCAGTTACAGAATTTCCAACTGCGTCCTGCGGATCTCGATTTACTCCATGCACGGCGTTAAGCAATTTGGCAAACTGAAGTGACTAAAACACAAAACTCCCCTCACCCTGTACGATAGTTGCATATCCCTTACACGTGCAAAGGCAGCAAATTTACTCATTTCATGTTATTGTGAAGGCTCTGTATAACCCCGAACGATCTGTGGAGATTCATGTGAGTTACTACCATATCCTGATTGAAGTAAATGACCACATCAGCACGATTGAACAAAGCCGTGATATCGAAATTTTTGATATTGTTGAGCTTCAACCTTGTCTCCACTCGATTTTATTGCCGTATTTTAATGAGCAAGTGATTGAACTTGAAGATGAAAATATTGAATATAAAGATATTTTGCATCTTGAGGTTAGACAGACCTTATTACCAATTGAACACCTGATTGAAGAAGAACAGCGTTTGCTGCCAAGTGATACCGACATCACCATTTCAGCTTATGAAATTTTTAATAACAAAGAATTAAGCCAAGATGTCACAACTGTGATTTTTGATTTACTTGAAGCGGTGAAAATTGAACCTTAAACACCTGTTTTAAGACAGAAATTAAAAAGGTCTGCATATTCGCAGACCTTTTTTATGCAATCGCAACCACTTATTGCATCATTTGTTTGGCCGCTTCATTACGAAACGCTCTTAAAATTTGCTGCCCTGCCCGACCTGTTGCAGCTAAGCCGAGTCGAATCTGTTCCTGACGAATCGCTTGACGGGTTTTGTCGCCAATTAAACCATCCACTTCACCAATGTCAYAACCACGACTTAACAAAAAGCGTTGAATTTCACGGCGTTCTGCGCGGGATGTACCTGCATCATCGGTTGGCCAAGCGGTGCGGAATGCAGACTGCCCCATTAAACGATCTGATAAATGCGCAATCGCTAAGGCATAACTTTCTGCTGCGTTATAGCTATAAATGGCATCGAAGTTTCTAAACACTAAGAATACAGGGCCATTCGCACCTGCAGGTGCCATTAAACCAGCCTGACTACTGCCCGACAAATTGCCCTGAATTAAAGCTGAGCCATCTGCACGAGTTAATCCACAGTTGACCCAACTACTGAGGGATTTTTTATTACGTCGCCCTTCTCCACTTAACGACATGCCGGCAGGAACATTCACCTCAAAGCCCCACGGATGCCCTGTTTGCCAGCCACGGCGTTTTAAAAAGTTAGCAGTGGAAGCCAAAGCATCTGGAATACTAGATACTAAGTCACGGCGACCATCACCATCAAAATCGACCGCCAACTCATCATAGGTCGATGGCATAAACTGAGTATGCCCAAACGCCCCTGCCCATGAGCCTTTTAATTGTGATTCAGTGACATCACCACGTTGCAATAAACGCATGGTGGTAAAAAACTCACCTCGGAAATAGCTTTGACGKCGTCCTTCACAGCTCAAGGTACCTAGCGCTTGCAATAATGGATAGGATCCTGAAATCGCACCAAAGTTACTTTCTACACCCCAAACCGCCACTACGGTTTCTGCAGGTACGCCATAGGCTGCTGCAACACGATTGAGCACATCACGGTGCTGTGCCAATTTCTGCTGTCCTGCCTGCACGCGCTCATCATCGACCAAGCCTGAGAGATAATCCCAGATTGGCGTAGAAAATTCAGGTTGGTAATTTAAACGCTCAATGACGGAATAATCTGGGCTGAGATTTTGAGTATAGCGATCATAACTGCTGCCACTCACCCCTTTGGCAATGGCTTGGCTGCGTAAATTGGCCAAACAACTTTGAAAATGGTTTTGTGGTTGAAAATTTGCAGATGTACTGACCGTTGGTGTTACGGTGACAGATTTTCCATTGATAATCAGTTCTGCCTGAACCTGAGTAGCTGCCATGGCAGCTGTCGCAAAAATCACAGCGAAACGATGCATAATACCCTTTGATGTGTTTTGAATTTAAATCTTGGCTTTACCATAACACCTTCAGCCACAGAGATCAGATGAAAATCTGTAACTTTAAATTCATTTACACAGTTTTAAATTCATTTTCTCATTTTAAATTTAAAACACTTATCCACAAGTACGGCATCTCACATTTTTAAATTCAAAATCACAACACATGATAAGACTTTTAAATTTAAAAGTTTAAATTCAAATTAAACCAACCCAAGTTATCCACAAAACACGACATTCACTGCATATTTATGATGTATTACTTTGAATTTAAAAGTAGCTTTTTAAATTTAAAGATCAAAAGAGCCGCTACTTTATTTAAATTCAAAACTGCAGATCTATCTTTAAATTCATTTCTGATATTTAAATTCAAAGTTGAAGCATCGCTTTAAATTTAAAACGCGCTATTTGAATTTAAAGTTTTGAATTCATAATTATCATCTGTTTCCCATCAGACTTGTGCGCATTTTTATTTTAAGTATTGCTTTGCTACGGTGATGGTTGCTTATTCAGCCTGATCTATCTTAATCAACCTAAAAGTGCAGCGTCAATCCTAGACAGATTAACGGTAGAACACCTTAAAAATAGGCAGAATAAAAACGTGAAAGTATAAAAAAGCGCTCATCGTGATGAGCGCTTTGGTGTCATTTTTAAATTTACAAGCTCATATCAGCACTGAGCGCCAATGGATTTGGTAAAATTTTTGCCAATTGGCGGCATAAATCTGTCAATTCAGCGGCATCATTCGGCATTAAAGTAATATGCCCAATTTTACGGCCTTCACGCTCAGTTTTATTGTACAAATGCAAATGTGCGCCATTCAATGCCAACACATCTTCAGTTTTGGGATGCTGACCAATAATATTGACCATCACCGTTGGACGTACCACTTCAGTTGAGCCTAACGGTAAMCCTGCWACAGCWCGWATATGGTTYTCAAACTGYGAACAYACMGCRCCTTCAATTGACCAGTGACCTGAGTTATGCACACGWGGTGCCATCTCRTTKGCAYACAAGCCTTTGTCAGTGACAAATAGCTCTAGCGTTAATACACCAACATAATTTAAGTGATTGAGCAGGCGAGTGATGTAGTCTTGCGCCACAGGCTGTAAGTCTGCGCTGTTTGGTGCTGGTACAATCGAGTGCGATAAAATACCGTTGTGATGATGGTTTTCTGCCAAGGGCCAAGTTTTAACTTCACCATTTTGACCACGCACCGCAATAATAGATACTTCACGTGAAAAAGTTACAAAACTTTCTGCAATCAAGCTGCCTGCAGGGCCTAATTCAGCCCAAGCTTGTTCAATCTGATCTGCACTGCGCAGTACAAACTGACCTTTGCCATCATAGCCGCCTGTTGCGGTTTTTAGCACAATTGGCAGACCGAGTTCAGCTACAGCAGCCTGTAAACTTTCCAGCGAGTTGACCGCTTGATACGGCGCAACAGGAATCGCCAATTCATCAAATAAGCCTTTTTCCAGCAAGCGGTTTTGGGCAATTGCCAAAGCCTGACGTGGTGGATGCAAGTCTTTGTGCTTAATCAATACATCAACATCAGCCAACGGAGTATTTTCAAACTCAAGGCTGAATATATCGGCACTCTGTATAAAATCTTGTAGGCTATTTTCGCTTTTGCTGGCAAAAACCTGACCCAAGGTTGCCGCTGGGCAATCTGGACTGGCTTCAAAAAAGGTACATTGAATATTCAAGGGTAAAGCCGCTTGTGCCATCATGCGACCCAATTGACCGCCACCAAAAATACCGATGGTCTTATCCATAGTAATTGTCCCGCTTAAGCCTGACCTGGAATATTGTTGCTTGAAACTTTCTCAGTTTGCGCGGCACGGAAATTGACAACATTTTGTGCAATCTCTGGACGGGTTAAACCTAAAATTTGGGCTGCCATAATTGCCGCATTGGTTGCTCCCGCAGGACCAATCGCCAATGTACCTACCGCAATACCCGCAGGCATTTGCACAATTGAAAGTAATGAATCGACACCATTTAAAATTGAAGATTTCACTGGCACACCTAAAACAGGTAAATCAGTTTTAGCTGCACACATACCTGGTAAGTGTGCGGCACCACCAGCGCCTGCAATAATCACCTGAATGCCACGATCACGCGCTTGTTCAGCATATTCAAATAAGCGATCTGGGGTACGGTGTGCAGAAACGACTTCCGCTTCAAATGGGACACCAAGCTGCTTCAGCATATTGGCAGTGTGTTCGAGAGTTGCCCAATCCGATTGAGAACCCATGATAATTCCAACGAGAGGAGCGTCTTGTGCAGCGGCCGCGTTCATTACAAATATTCCAGAAACGAAACTAAGGAAAGAGAAATTCAGGCGAGAAAGCCAAGCTTGAATAAGAACTCCACATTATAGACTGATTTTTCGACTTGTTAAAATTGAACACGGCGACTCAAGCGACTTTTTTGATTATTTTTATCAGGTTATTTTTAAAGAATTGAAAACAGTCAAACAAAATAGGGGAACCTAAAGCTATTCAAGTGAAGTAAAACTCATCTTTAAGGTGCACGAAACACAAAATACACGCAGCCACATAAACATAAAGCTGCCCATAAATAATCCAGTTTAAAAGGTTGCTTAAATAGAAAAATCATAAACGGTACAAACACCAATAAAGTCACAACTTCTTGGGTAATTTTCATTTGACCAACTGCCCAGCCATGTTGCGCCAGCAAACGGGTAGCTGGAATCATCAAACTGTATTCAAACAGGGCAATCACCCAACTGAATAAAATTGCCTGCCACAGCGGAGCATCATGCGGTAAAAACTTGAGATGGCCATACCACGCCAAGGTCATAAAACAGTTTGCAATCACCAAAAGTAAAAGTGCTGAAGACATTGTGTCGTACTAACTTAAAAATTCAGTTTTATTTTACGAGCTATTTGCCATGAAAAATGCAAAAGCAGAAATTTTTTACATCCTTTGGCGCAAATTCAGCACTGAAAAATCTCTGAAATGAGATACAAGAATCACTATCTTTTCGCCAAAACCCTTGCTATCGTTGCTTCAAATCAAATTAATCACGACAACAGCACAAAAATACGTGATGTGTCTATAAAAGCAGTGGAGTAAGGCGGAATGCATCTGCATATTTTGGGTATTTGTGGCACATTTATGGGCTCTTTGGCACTTTTGGCCCGCGATTTAGGACATACCGTCACAGGTTCAGACCAAAACGTCTATCCACCAATGTCGACTCAACTGGAAAATGCAGGCATTACTTTAATGCAAGGTTATGACCGCAGTCATTTACAGCCGCATCCAGATTTGGTGATTGTGGGCAATGCCATGAAACGTGGGATTGATGCGGTTGAATATATGCTGAATGCAGGTTTACCGTATATTTCTGGCCCGCAATTTTTGGCCGATCATGTCTTGCAAGGCAAGCACGTACTGGGCGTTGCAGGTACGCATGGCAAAACCACCACCACCACCATGTTGGCGTGGGTCTTGGATCAGGCAGGCTTGGAACCAGGCTTTTTAATTGGTGGCGTTCCTTTAGGCTTTAGTGAAAGTGCACGTTTGGGTGCAGGTAAATATTTCTGTGTCGAAGCTGATGAATACGACTCTGCATTTTTTGATAAACGCTCTAAGTTCGTACATTACCACCCTAAAACCGCCATTTTAAATAACCTTGAATTTGACCATGCCGATATTTTTGATGATTTGGCCGCAATTCAAAAACAATTCCATCATTTGGTGCGTACCATCCCAAGTGAAGGGCGCATTATTGCCCCAATTACAGAAACCCATATTGATGAAGTGTTAGAAATGGGCTGTTGGACACCTGTGCTACGTACTTCGCTCAATGCAGATTCACAAGCGGAACTGTATGCAGAACAACTTGCAGCAGATGGTTCACATTTTAAAGTCCTGAAAAATGGTGTGCTACAAGGTGAAGTGCGCTGGAATATGACCGGACAGCACAGTGTCGCCAATGCCTTAGCAACCATCGCCGCAGCAGAGCATGTTGGGGTTGCAATCGAAACCGCATGTACAGCACTGTCCAATTTTGGTGGGGTGAAACGCCGTATGGAGTTATTAAGCACCATACGCGGCATTGAAGTCTATGATGACTTTGCCCACCATCCAACCGCAATTGAAACCACACTGGACGGCGCACGTAAGCGTTTGGGTGAACGTAAGCTTTGGGCGATTATTGAGCCACGTTCCAACACCATGCGCATGGGCAGTCATAAAGAAGGCTTGGCGGATTCGGCACGTTTGGCGGATGCTGTGATTTGGTATCAACCTGAAGGTCTAGACTGGGATTTACAGCCTGTGGTTGCGGCTGCTCGCAATCATGCAGTGGTGGCCAATACGTTGGATGAAATTATTCAAAAAATCGTGAGCCAAGCAGGTGAGGGCGATGCAGTGGTGATTATGTCAAATGGTGGATTTGGTGGTTTACATCAAAAACTCATTCAAGCTTTGCAACACACGGCTTAAAGTCGCTTCAACCACGTGAAATCTCTTTCAAAATCCCCTGTTTTTAGCAAAAATTAGGGGATTCCTATATTAATTATAAATTTATATATTATAATTTTTAAAAATAAATATACTGCTCAGTAACTTATTATCTTGATCTATTACTTTAGAAAGATAACTTCCTGCGAGTATCGCAATTGCAACAGCTTGGCTGCTGGATGTCTTTCATCACCATTACTAACAAATATAGTCACCATCTCAAATACAATGAATGCCACGGTCTACCACGGCGCCCATCATATTGATTTTGAAGAACACCTATGTCCAGAAATTTTACAATCAATAGATGACTTGATTGCTAACCAAAACTACAATTTGCAGTACTGACTGAGGCATTTGGCAAGGTAAAACCCAGAATTTCAAGACACTGTAATTGCCAAGTGAGGCAATTTGATGGCTATGTTTTAGGTCCCGAAGGCATCGGGATGGTTGAAGAAGTTGGTTCAGCAATCAAAAATTTCAAAAAAAGGCGACATGGGGCGTCATTTCTTGTGCCAGCCGTTGTAGTACATGTGAAAACTGTCAAAAACACCTCTATGCACACTCCAAAATGAAGGTGGATAGATCATGGGATATAACATTGATGATACCTAGGCAGAAGAAGATGCGGTTTAACGTATTTTAGAAATTACAGGTGGTCGTGGAGTAGACTGCGCCATGGAACTATCAGTGCCGAAGCAACTTGGAATATTTGACAAAATGTCGTCAAAGCAGGCAGACATATTGCCAATGTGGCGCACAAAGGGCAAGTCGTAAATTTTGAGTTAAACAAACTCTGGATTAAAATCTTGACCATCACCACGGGTTAGGTGAATGCCAATATACGACAGCCATGCTGCTAAAAAAATTGCTGTTCAGCTAAATTGCCTTGAGAAAAATAAGCAACAGACCATTTTAATTTTCAGAATTTGAAAAAGCCTATGATATGTTTAAACATAGTTCAAATGAAAAAGCCCTGAAAGTGATAATTAATGACAAATAATCTTGACTTTATTGCATGATAAAAAAGCCAATCTGCATGCTGTAGATTGGCTTTTTAACATTTAAACCGTTTTCAATAGATAGAGGCAAATGACCCTAATGCCCTACAAACTAAATTCAGAAAAAGTTTGAATAATCTCTATTTTTATAACCCCGTTGAGATTTTTCAGGCAAGATGGTTTGTTCTAAATCCAAAAGTAAAGCTAAAAATTGCTGTACCGTCTTTTCATCCAAACGATGTGGTAGAAAAACATCAAAGCCGAGCTTTTTAAATAAACTCGAAATTTGACTATGTCTATGCACATATTTCATAGACCATTCTGAAAAATGGACATGCTCAAGTATTTGGTCAGGGAAGCGAAAGACATCACGGTGGCGCGGGTCCTGTTGAATACGCTCAAATAATTGCTCGAGCTGCTGTTGTTCACCTTCTAAACACTGAAAAAAATGACCCTCAGCATAATAAAGTACCCCATTAATGTGTTGTGCAGCATTAAATTGACGAGCTGTTGCCAAAATATCACTGATTTCTTGGAGTAAATCATTTTGATGCTCTGATCGGGTACTCGCGTAACACAACCTGATTAACATATCACACTCTTGTTAATGTAAAAGTAGTCATGAAATTAAGATAATAGACTCAAATAATCACTCATTATTTTGTGGTTTTGATTATTTTTTAATCAATTGTAATTTATGACTGACAATTCAACCCTACGTTTACCACTATGGTGTATGTGTAGCATCTTTTAACATACATTGCATTGAAAGTACGGTTTTGGTTTAGTTTTGGAGAAAGTCATGCTCAAACACGTGCTTACCACATCATTTTTATTAATTGTTTATTTTTGCATGCTGATTGGCTTTCACCGTTTAGGTCTGAATGAAGAAACAAATATACTCATTTCATCTTTTGTATTAGGGCTAAGTTTAAAGCAGTGGGTGAGCTCATTTTTTTTCCACTGGTTTTGTATTGCGCTTATCAGTGGTTTATGTATTGCACTGAATGATTCGGTGATGCTGAAATTCTTCTTATTCAGCATGCTGATTGGAATGTATGCAATACCTTACCTGTTGATCTACTTTAAAAAAGTGTTTGTAGAAAAACAGGTCAGCTCAACCATAGCGATTAAAAAATAATTTTTTAAGCCACAACATCGGCATATTGTGTATCCGTTTCAAATGCCGTCTCAACATAAGAGCAAACAGGCACAATTTTTAGCTGCTTTTCACGTGCAAAGGCGACCAAAATATCTAATAGTTGACGGGCAACCCCTTGACCACGTAATGTCGAATCGACCCAAGTGTGATCTGCTAAAATAGTGTGATCATCTTGATATTGATAAGTAATTTCAGCGATATGCCGACCATCTCGCTCAATAAAAAACTCGCCACCACGTTGGGTTTGTTGATGTTGAATTTGCATAAGTCCACCTATCAAACTAAATCTATTTTTTTCAATTTGCCACAATCTTGACGAAGTATTGTGCTGAATTTGTACAATACAAATTAAAGTGATTTACCGTGCAAAATAAATTGCACAACATTTAAAATTATGTAATGCTTTACGCAGATTTAGGCAACGTCCTAATCCCAAATTATGTTGAACAAGGGGAGTAGCCTCCTCCAAGCGTTAAAATATAATTTTAACGTGTCAGCGTTTCGTCATTACACTTTGCAAAAAGTCGGACGCTGAGCATAGTGACCTACTTGTTGATTCAAGTGCGCGCTATGTAGGCAAGACCTTGATCATGTTGTTACAGATGTTTGAAATCATCTGACAATAGGTCAAGGTTTTTTTGTGGCCAGTTGTCTGATGGGGGAGATTTTATGGAATCTATCGGCAATTTATGGCTATACCTAGTCTTTTTTGCAATTGTTGCAGTCATGCTCGCTATCGACCTCTTAGGCTTTAAACAAAAAGCAGGCGAATCGGTCAAAGTCAAAACCGCTGCGTATTGGAGTATCGCCTGGGTCAGTGTGGCAGCTTTATTTGGTGGCGGTTTATGGCTTTATCTTAAACACAGCGTTGGGCTAGAAGTCGCCAATACCAAAGTCATGGAATACTTTGCGGGTTATTTACTGGAAAAATCACTGGCGATAGATAATGTATTCGTGTGGATGATGATCTTCGCCGCATTCGCCATTCCACCGGGCTTACAGCGTAAAATTTTACTCTACGGCGTACTGGGCGCAATTATTCTCAGAACCATTTTTATTTTTATTGGGGCTTGGTTCATACAAGAATTCTCTTGGATTTTGTATATTTTTGGCGCATTTTTGGTGTATACAGGCTTTAAATTCTTAAAAGGCCCAGAACAAGAAGCCAGCAATATTGAAGATATGGCATTATTGAAATGGTTACGCAAACACATGCGGATCACCCCAACACTACAACAAGACAAATTCTTTGTTCGCCAAAATGGTGTACTTTGGGCAACGCCATTATTTTTAGTTTTAATTTTGGTCGAAGCATCTGACGTTATTTTTGCCGTGGATTCCATCCCTGCAATTTTTGCGGTGACTACCGATCCGTTTATTGTACTCACCGCAAATCTTATGGCTATTTTGGGCTTACGTGCCATGTTTTTCTTGCTCTCAGGAGCAGCCACTAAAATGCATTATTTGCCGTATGGACTGGGTTTAATTCTGCTATTTATTGGCTTTAAAATGCTGATGTTAGATGTGTTCCACATGCCTATCTGGATTTCACTCGGCTTTATTGTACTTGTACTGACAATCACTGCGTGGTTATCAATTCGACATAGTCGTAAACACCATGAAACCACATTATAAAATTTAACATTCCTCATCATCGTTGCAAGCCTTCTTTCGAGAAGGCTTTTTGTATTCATTACGCTAAGTTTTAATTTACCGTACGATAAATTTTATCGTACTGCTGCAAGCTACATTTAAGGTACAATCTCTTGAAAAAATGAAAAATGTAGGTTATTTATGCCATCTCCTGTACAACGCACCGCAATTCGTGGTCGCTTTCTTGATTTCAAAAACTGCGTCAGCCAAGCCGATCAAATTTCAGAACAAGTCCGTTATATAGGGGATGGCTTGTTAATTTGTGAACAAGGCAAAATTCAGTGGTTTGGTTCATGGCAAGAAGGGCAGGCACAGCTAAACGCCAACACAGAGTTCCAGCACTATCCTGGCCATCTCATAGTGCCTGGCTTCATCGACACTCATATTCATTTTCCACAGACCGAAATGATTGGCGCGTATGGTGAACAATTACTGGAATGGCTGAATACTTATACTTTTCCGACTGAACTGCAATTTGCAGATAAAGCCTATGCCGATCAGATTGCACAATTTTTTGTGCAGGAATTACTTAAAAATGGCACCACCACAGCCTTGGTGTTTTGTACGGTACATCCTGAATCGGTAGATGCGTTATTCGAGGCGGCTACACAACATCAAATGCGCTTAATTGCAGGCAAAGTGCTGATGGATCGGCATGCGCCCGAAGCATTGTGTGATAGCGCAGACACAGGCTATAAAGACTCTAAAGCCTTGATTGAAAAATGGCATGGAAAAGGACGTAACCTCTACGCGATTACCCCACGTTTTGCACCCACTTCTAGCCCTGAACAACTCGTACGGGCGGGGCAACTTAAAGCCGAATATCCCGATGTTTATGTGCATACCCATTTAAGTGAAAATCACAATGAAATTGCATGGGTCAAACAATTATTTCCAGAGCAAAATGGATATTTAGATGTTTATCATCACTATGGTTTAACAGGTTCACGTTCGGTTTTTGCGCATTGTGTGCATTTAGAAGAGCATGAGTGGCAATGTTTGCATCATACCGATTCTGCAATTGCCTTTTGCCCAAGCTCCAATTTATTTTTAGGCAGCGGTTTATTCCCATTACATAAAACTTGGGAGCGACAGGTGAAGGTCGGTTTAGGTACAGATATTGGCGCAGGCACTTCTTTTAATGTACTGCATATCCTCAATGAAGCCTATAAAGTGCAACAACTGCAAGGGGCAAAACTCTCTGCTTTTGAAGCGTTGTATCACGCCACATTAGGTGCTGCCAAAGCTTTGGACTTAGACGATAAACTAGGTAATTTTAAAGTAGGCAAAGAAGCCGATTTTGTAGTGCTCGATTTAAATGCCACAGCTTTACAACGCTTACGACAACAACGTGCCAAACATCTTGAAGATGCACTATTTGCCCTCATTACTTTAGCAGATGACCGTAATATTCATGCGACCTATATTTATGGACAACGTGCCTACTACCAACCCGATCAAAACTCAGCAACAGGTGGCTAAACCTGCACAACCCACGTATATGAAAGCTATAGGATGGGCAATGCTGATACTCGGTTGTACCTTGTTGTTACGCTCAGATTCTCATTCTGCACAAAAATGATGCTATTTTAACCATGCAAGCACGTGCAACATCACGCAAGATATATTAAAATTAAGCATATTTTGAGGTGTTGCAGGTCAACACCTTTTTTATTTTTGCTTTTTAGGTATCTACCCATGACAGTTGAAATGCAGGTTTTGATTTCTGCACAAGAAATCCAAACAAAAGTTCAGGAACTTGGTCAAAAAATTAATGCTCACTATGCCAATAGCGACAAAGAGTTGGTTTTAATTGGCTTATTACGTGGCTCTGTCTTGTTCATGGCAGATTTATGCCGCACCATTCACAAGCCGCATGAACTAGATTTTATGACTGTATCTAGCTACGGCGGGGGCACTGTATCATCACGTGATGTGAAAATTTTAAAAGATTTAGATGGTGAAATTCGCGGTAAAGATGTCTTGGTAGTTGAAGATATTATCGACTCGGGCAACACCCTAAATAAAGTCATGGAAATTTTGCAAACCCGTGAACCAAATTCAATTGAGCTATGTACCTTAATTAGCAAGCCATCACGCCGTGAAATTGAGCTTGAAGTTAAATTTATGGGCTTTGAAATTGAAGATAGATTCATTGTCGGTTATGGCTTAGATTATGACCAAAAATATCGTCATATTCCATTTATTGGCGAAATTGGCTTATAAAGCAAACACGCCACGCTTTAAAAAGTGATCGTTTCAGATCACTTTTTTTATGGCTACAATTTGCACTTCATCTATCTAACAGGACAAAAACACAACATGCTGTAGCATTATTCGACTATTTTCCTTGCGATTTTTCGGCAAAGATAAGTCTGAAACATGATGTAAAACATAAACAAAGATAACAAGGAGCTGCTCATGTGGTCATTAATAGTCGCAATTGTGGTGGGTTTTATTGCAGGTTTAATCGCCCGTGCAATTCATCCTGGAGATGATAAAGCAGGGTTTATTGTCACCACCTTACTTGGGATTGCAGGATCTTTATTAGCAACCTATGCAGGTCGTATGATGGGATTATATGGTGATGGTTCTGCCGCAGGTTTTATTGCTTCCATCATTGGTGCGCTGATTATTCTGTTTATTTATAATATTTTTACGAAAAAATCTCGTGCTTAAATCCTATATTAACTCCTGTAATTTTTTCAGACAAATATCTTCTCTCAATAAAAAACCGCCCAAATTTGAGGCGGTTTTTTAGATCTACTTTGCAATCACGAATTTCAGGTTTGCTCTGAGATACATGTTATAACTGTATTTGCCAATATCAGATCAAAATAGCCGTTCTTAAAGATCGAATTCTTTAAAAATCTGTTCAATTTGTGCCGCAGGATATGCGCCCATGACTTTAAAGCCATTCGAGAAAATAATCGCAGGCGTACCGCTTACACCTAAACGATGCGCTAAAGCCATGTTGCGTTCCACAGGGTTGGCACAACTGCTTTGACTGGTAGGCAATTGCGCTTTTGTGATCAGGTTTTCCCAAGCAAGAGCAGGGTTTTTCTCACAATATACCTGTTTAGACGGCGCAACAGAATGCGCTTTTAACGGCAAAATAAAGGTATAAATAGTAATATTATTCAGCTTTTTTAATTCAGCCTCAAGCTGTTTACAATATGGGCAATTTGGGTCAGAAAAGATCGCAATCTGTCGTTTTCCAGTACCTCGCACACTTTTGATTGCATCTTGTAACGGTAACTTTTTCCAATCGACACTATTTTGTTGGATTAATAAATCTTTGGTCAGGTTATGCTGATCCTTTAAACGAATCATTGAACCCGCCAAAATATGTTGCGCATCTTCATTCAAATACACCACTTGACCATCCATAGAGGCACTATAAATACCTTTCATTTCTGTGGCTTGAATATTGTCTAATTTCAGTTGCGGATGCTGTTGTTTGACATTTTTACTAACCGTTGCAACATCTGCCATGCTCACCGCACTGCACAATCCCATGAAGACAGCTAAACTCAATTGTCTAATCATATGTTTCATCTAAATAAAATAAATTTAGCCTGATTCTAAGCTAATAGTTGTACAGAATTCAGTATTTCTAAGCCCAAATTACCCAATTGCTACAACTCATTGAGTCACGCATCGCTTTAGGTTTCACGTGGAACATTCAAGCCTGATGGTGGATTAATTTCTAAAGAAATAAGGACGATTTCTTCATGAATGGCGAGGGCGGTGCAGACTTGATCTGCGTCTAAATCGTATACAGTTTCCAATGCCAAGATAGAGTTTATGAAGTTACAGAAACGCTATGCTTAACCACAAATAGGCTTGACCACATTCAAGACTTGTCTTTACACTGAGTGATATTTCTCACTTTTTGAGAGCTAAGCTCAACAGTTTAGCCATCAATCGAGTTTTTTATGACTCATTCTCATCCTTGGCATCCTTTTGTGATGATCGGTCTTGCTCTGATTATTGGCACGATGGGCACAGCACTTGCAAGCCCCCCTGTACCCAATTTATCAGGAAGTGTGGCAGCTTTTACCAAGCCATATCACCTTTATTTTTGTGTCTTATATGCTCGGTTGTTTGGCCACCTTGCTCTTTTTAGGGCGTACCAGCAACAGTATCGGCTTTTTAAAAACCCTAGAACTGGGTTTAATAATCATCACTCTCGGACTGATTCTGTCGATGTTTGCCACCAATCCGCTTTGGCTTGCTTTGGGGCGTTTTGTGATTGGGATTGCTTCAGGTCTAATGACCACATCGGCGTTAATTGGCTTAATGTGGAGTATCCCTAAATCACATAAAGCGCATGCACCACAGCTCAGTTCAGTCATTACCGCAATTGGATTTGGCTTAGGTCCTTTGCTCGGTGGCGGTGTGGCGCAATTTTCAGCAGCGCCTTTGTTTAGTCCATATATTCCAGTCATTTTGGGTGCAGTACTATGTTTTATTGGATTGTTAGGTTTAGCACCACCTGAATTTACGCCACAAGCCTTCTCGATTGCCCCAAAATTAGAACGCCCAGAACCACGCTTTCATGCAGAATTTTACATTACGGGTTTAACCGCATTCTGTGTTTTTGCTGCATTTAGTTTATTTGCTTCACTCTCTCCATCTTTTGTGCAAATGATTATTCCATGGCACGGGCCTTTGGTCAGTGGTTTGGCTATCACCTGTATTTTGCTAATTTCAGCATTAGTACAGTATTTTTCCAAAGCCATTCCTGCACAAAAATGCCTAAATTTTGGGCTGTATTTACTGTTATTCAGTTTATTGGTACTCGGTTTATGTATGTATTTACACTGGAGTTTTCTATTTTTTGTCAGTGATCTACTGCTAGGAATAGGACACGGGTTAGCATTGATTGGCGCTTTTGGCTTAATCCATAGCATGACCAATCTACAGAATCGCGCTGCAGTGATGTCAACCTATTTATTTGTGGGCTATTTAGGCACAATTCTGCCAATTATTGCAGTGGGTTATCTGGCTGATCATTTTGGGTTAACCACTGCTGTACTTAGCTTTTGTACAGCCATCTGCTTATTGTGTGGCTACATCATTATTTGGTATCGACAGTTGCAGAACAAACCTATTTTAGGATCAAGTTTCATCTAAACGACAAACTAAAATCAGGATATGGTTTGGATCAACCGAGCTTATTCAAACCTTGTAGAGAAATGGAACTATTCTTTTGTTTTGATCTCAAACTTAGCAACCATTATTTTTCGTTGATGGTTTGATGCTCTACCTCTTTGATCAAAAAATAATTCAAAAAAGTCCGAATGACAGCAATGATCGCCAATTTAATCAGGCTATCTAAATCTGGATCTAAGTTAGTGGCTAAAATGTCTGCAGCCAACTGAAATTCAAGCGCCGTCGCAAGCCAATCCCCAAAACAATAACGTGCAGTACGCCCTGATTTTAACTAAACCAGCACCAATAAAGTTTTAAGTAGACCAATCATCACAGAAATGGTTTCAAGTGACAATTGCAGAAAATGAACCGAAGAAATAAGTATTTCACGTAAAAAAACCAGTTCAAACATCCAAAAATCTCCATCAGAGATTTCATCTCATGCTTTTAGGATTTTATTGAGCGCCAATCTTTGATTATTTTCTCATCATAGCTTTAAATGCTGCGGTTTAAAAAGACTTAGGTGATTTGAACAAGCGCTTATGATGAAAAGGAGACTAAAACAATATGCAAAGTGATGTTTTTTAACAATATATAGTAAATACCAGAAAAATAAAAAAGCACTAAGTTATTAAAACTTAATGCTATTTAATTCTCACTGGAACTTATTAGAACTTATTGGAATATTGGCTCAATCTTAGATTACTTTCCTATGCAGAAGGATCCAAAAATTTTTCCCAACAAATCATCTGCAGAGAAGTCGCCAGTGATTTCACCCAAAGCATTCTGCGCAAGACGTAACGACTCGGCCACCAATTCCCCCGCATGATAGACCACCAATTGCTCACGTGCCTCAGCTAAATACTGCTGCGTGCGCTTCATTGCGTCTAAATGACGAGTACGTGCAATAAAGGTATCTTCTTCAGGTTGAAAGCCTGCATGCGCTGTAATCGCCTCTATGAGCGATTGAACACCTGTTTCTTGCTTGGCCGACACCGTAATATGTCTAAAACCATTAAAATCTGAAATTGCAGCTTCTACACCCGTTAAATCACATTTGTTGCCAATCAACATTAAGCGCTTCGGTTCAATATATTCAGCAAAATAATGCTGTGCCAATTGCAATGGATCTTCGTTTTGACTCAAGTCATAAACCAATAACAATAAATCTGCTTGTTCAATTTCTTTGATCGCGCGGCGAATCCCTTCCTGCTCCACAATATCACCTGTTTCACGTAAACCTGCGGTATCGGTCAGGGTAATTGGTAATCCATTTAGGGTAATTTTTTCATGCAATACGTCACGTGTAGTACCCGCAATATCGGTCACAATCGCACGTTCAATGCCCGCCAAGGCATTAAGTAGGGAAGATTTACCTGCATTGGGTTTGCCTGCAATCACCACTTGTAAACCTTCACGCAACAATTGTCCCTGACGCGCAGATTGTTGCACAGCAGTCACCGAAGCAGCAACTTCATCTAGCAAATTGAGGATTTTCCCATCGGCCAAAAAGTCAATTTCTTCTTCAGGAAAATCAATGGCAGCTTCAACATGCAAACGTAAGTGAATTAACTGCTCTAACACAGTATTCACTTTAGTAGAAAAAGCCCCTTGCAGGGAACGTACAGCAGAACGCGCAGCGGCTTGTGAGGTGGCATCAATTAAATCGGCAATGGCTTCGGCCTGTACCAAATCTAGCTTGCCATTTTCAAAGGCGCGCATCGAAAATTCACCTGCTTTGGCAGCCGTTGCACCGAGTTCCAGTAAACGAGCCAATAAGGCATTTTGAATCACTGGGCCGCCATGCCCTTGTAGTTCCACCACATCTTCGCCAGTAAATGAATTAGGATTTGGGAAACAAATCACCAACCCTTCATCCATGACTTCATTGGCAGCATCGTAAAATTGGCGAAAACCTGCATAACGCGCTTTGGGTAAGTCTTTTTGGGTCAATGCTGCGGCAATCGCATAGGCTTTTGGTCCCGACAGGCGAATCACCCCCACACCACCACGGCCAGGTGGAGTCGCGATTGCGGCAATGGTGCTGCGGTTATACATAAAATTCACCTAAAACTTTCAAAATATATGCAAAGAAAAATCCGCCTAAGATTACCATCTTAAGCGGATTTATTCAGCAGCTCAGCCATACTTAATTGACTGGAGTTGCCTCTTCTCGTTTAGCGCGGTCTTTTTCAACACTTTTGTTGATCAAGCTTTGCTGCAAAATCGTAATCAAGTTGTTGACAATCCAGTACAGAACTAGACCTGCAGGGAAGAACAATAAGAATACGGTAAATACCACAGGCATAATGCGGAAGATTTTTGCCTGCATTGGATCTGTTGGCTGTGGGTTCAACATTTGTTGAACATACATGGTCACACCCATCAATAATGGCAAGATAAACCAAGGGTCCATTGCCGATAAGTCTTGAATCCAACCTAACCACGGTGCATGGCGTAACTCTACCGATTCCATCAATACCCAGTACAAGGCAAGGAAAATTGGCATTTGTAGTAACAATGGCAAACAACCTGACAGTGGATTCACTTGTTCACGTTTATAAAGTGCCATCATTTCTTGCGAGAAACGCATACGGTCTTCGCCAAATTCTTCTTTCATGCGCTGCATTTCTGGCGCAATCACACGCATTTTCGCCATTGAACGATAGCTCTTAGACGATAACGGCCAAAGAATAAGTTTGACAAGAACGGTTAATAAGATGATTGACCAACCCCAGTTGCCCACTAAGCCATGGAAGAATTGCAAACCAATAAACAATAATTTTGCAATTGGCCATAACCAGCCATAATCCACAGTTTGGTTCAAACCTGTCGCTAAGTCTTTCAATTCAGACTGAATTTTTGGACCCGAGTAGAAAGTCGCATCAACTTCTGCCACGGTACCTGCAGGCACATTAATGGTTGGTGAGGTAAAGCCAATGATGTTCATTTCATCGCTAGATTTACGTGATTCCAACTTCGCTGCATACGGTTGACCATCGGCCTGGGTCAATTTTAACTGACCCGGAACCCAAGCACTCACGAAGTAATGCTGAACCATTGCCACCCAACCGCCAGTTGCTTCAACATTCAATTTTTCATCATTAAAATTGTCAAATTTCAACTTGTTGTAGTGTTCTTCAGGTGTCCCCCATGCGCCGCCAAGGAAAGTACCCAAGGTAAAAATACCTTGATCTGACTTGCCAGGATCGTCTGAATTATCCCGTTTCAGCTGACCAAACATCTGACCTTGCCAGTTTTGGCTGCTGCGGTTAATCACTTTGTGATTCACCACCACAGGATATTCACCTTCAGTAAAACTAAAGGTTTTGATGATTTCTACACCATCGGCAGTTTTATATACCATTGGGACAGTTAAAGTTTTAACTGTTTCACCCGCTTTATTTTTGCTTTCTTTGGCATCGGCTAAGCTATAAGTTGATTTTTCAATTTCATAGCTTGGGCGGCCATTACGGCTACTGTCTGGACCATTCAGCCCGATTAACCCAGATTGCGCGACATAGGTGCGCTTAGCATCGCTTTCCAGCATGACGAAAGGATCGTCACTGTCTTTATTTTTGTCATGATTGAGTAATTCAACACGAACAATATCACCACCTTTTGGATTGATCCAAAGATGATAAAGGTCAGTTTGTACTGAAATAAGCTGCTGACTTACAGGWGCTGTGGCATCGGTTGTTTGCTGTGCAGGAATATTTGCTTGCGGTACATCAGAAGCTGCTGTAGCCGTTTGGCCATTCGGCAAATCTGCAGATACTTCATGAGAAACAACGGCAGTTTTTTGCTGCGGTGCTGTTTCAGCATTTCCATAATCTTTTTGCCACGCCAAAATGAGCAAATATGCGACGACAAACATGGCCCCGAGAATTGCAAACCTGGCCCATTGTTGCATATCTATTACCCCAAGTGGTTAGAGTGATTTTGGTTCAATAAACGATCACGAAAGGGTACAGTAATGTGATGCGTTTGAGAATCTATTTGCTGAAATGAAATAAAACGAATGACTTTTGGCGGGACTGGATCATAGCCCGAACCACCCCACGGATGACAACGACAAATACGTTTTGTAGCCAGCCACACACCACGAACAGCACCATGCGTATGCACTGCTTCCAAAGAATAATGAGAACATGTTGGAATATAGCGACAGCGCGGTCCCAATAAAGGACTAATCGCGATCTGATAGAAACGTATCAACCAATGCAGTAAACGTACCATTGGCCATCTCTACTTTTGTGGGGAGGGAGCTATTTTTGAATGCTTTTTGGCTAGACGTTGTAACTTCTGCCAAGCAAATTGTAATTGCTGATGCAATTCCGCATTAGATACCGTATCTACCCCAACTTTGGGCATTACCACAATATCTAAGTCATTTAATTGCCGTTGGTGTAAGCGAAAACTTTCGCGAGCAAGTCGTTTTACTCGATTTCGTTCGTGTGCACGACGCACTTTCTTTTTTGCAACGACAAGACCCAAACGGCTATTCGGCAGTTCGGAATGTTTTGCAAGAAATAAGAAATGGGGTTGATGCACTTTAAAAAGCGCACCATCAAACACACCTTTATAATCGGCAGCACAGCGTAATCTCAACTCTGTGCTGAAGCCATAAAGTGTTGTCATAACACCCAAGAGTCGATTCAGCGTGACTGTATTAAMCAGTTAAGCTGTGACGACCTTTTGCACGACGGCGAGCCAATACTTGACGACCAGCTTTAGTAGCCATACGAGCACGGAAACCATGAACGCGCTTACGCTTTAATTCAGATGGTTGAAATGTACGTTTCATATCGAAACTCCAAAAATGATCTTTCTATAAAGGTCCGCGATTTTAGTGCTCATTGCTTGAGCTGTCAATGAAAAACACGGTTTCTTGCAAAATAAGCCTAAATTTTTCTTTTTAACAAGTTTTCGCTCAATTGACTGGTTGACCATACAAATTAAAGTATACACAAGATAAATGATTGTTTATGCTTGACTAATAAGTTATTAACAGTATTATTCACACAATTATCCACAAGCTCATTCTGTTTAATTTTAAAAATCCTGTTTTGAATTTAAATTTAAACTCAGATTGAATTATCCACAGTTGCAACGGATCTTATAAATAAATTCAAATTTATAAATTTAAATTTATTACTATTAGAGACGCATTTTTCTGTTGAAAACTCACTTTTTCTCTTATAAAACAAATTTTTGAATTGTGGATATCTATGTTTCTATGATTTTAATACTTTGCGGATAACTTTGTGCTATATTTTATCCACACCTTGCGGATAAACTTATCCACACCGCGTTTTAAATTTAAATTCAGGTTTGATGATTCCTTTTTTGAGCGATTTTGCTGATTTTGTCATGACAGATGTGGATAACTTGGTTAGAATGGCGACCCGCTCAGGCGGTCGAGAGACGTTTTAAATTTAAAAATGGATTAGATAGGGGTTTCACATGCTTTGGACGGACTGCTTAAATCGCTTGCGACAAGAGCTCTCTGGAAATGTCTTTACAATGTGGATTCGCCCATTGGTGGCAGAAGAAGTTGAAGATACACTAAAACTTTATGCGCCTAATCCTTATTGGACGCGTTACATTCAAGAACATCATCTGGAATTGATTACCATTTTGGCAGAGCAGTTGTCTGAGGGGCGCGTGCGTAAGGTCGAAATTTTAGTCGATTCGCGCCCAGGTGCGATTTTATCGGCCAGTGAACAACCTGCGACCACCACTGCTGCGCTGGAATCTAGCCCTGCGCCTTTGGCCAAGCCTAAACGTGAAAAAGAAGAAAGTTCTGCAAAAAGCCGTAAACGCCTACTCAATCCGTTATTTACCTTTTCCTTATTTGTGGAAGGTCGTTCTAACCAAATGGCTGCGGAAACCTGTCGCAAGGTATTGACCCAATTGGGGGCTTCACAGCACAACCCTTTATTTTTGTATGGCCCAACAGGTTTGGGTAAAACTCACTTGATGCAAGCAGTGGGCAATGCGTTGTTGCAAGCCAAACCGAATGCACGGGTCATGTATATGACAGCAGAAAGTTTTGTGCAGGATTTTGTTAGCTCTTTGCAACAGGGGAAAGTCGAAGAATTTAAGAAAAACTGCCGCTCTTTAGATTTGTTATTGGTGGATGACATTCACTTATTGGCGGGTAAAGAAGCCAGTTTGGTCGAGTTTTTCTACACCTTTAACGCTTTATTGGACGAATCTAAACAAATCATATTGACTTCAGACCGTTATCCTAAGGAATTAACCGAATTGGATGCACGTTTGGTGTCACGTTTTTCTTGGGGTTTATCAGTCGGGGTGGAACCGCCAGATATTGAAACCCGAATTGAAATTTTATTAAAAAAAGCCGAAAGCAGCGCCGTGGATTTACCACGTAACTGTGCTTTATTTATTGCCCAGCAAGTGGTGGCTAATGTGCGTGAACTTGAAGGCGCACTCAATAAAGTGGTGGCAATTTCCCGTTTTAAAGGCACCCCAATTGATCTAGATGTGGTGCGTGAATCTCTAAAAGATGTCTTGGCAATTCGCGCGCGTACCATCAGTACCGAAAATATTCAGCGGGTAGTGAGTGAATATTTCCGCATTCCACTCAAAGAATTGGTGGGGCCAAAACGTACCCGTATTTATGCGCGTCCACGTCAGTTGGCAATGGGCTTGGCACGTGAGCTGACAGGTGACAGTTTCCCTGAAATTGGTATGGCGTTCGGTGGGCGTGATCACAGTACCGTGATGCATGCCTGTGAAAAAGTACAAAGCCTGCGTGAAGAAGATCCGATCTTTAACGAAGACTATAAAAACCTACAACGATTGTTGCAAAGTTGACCGAATTTGCTCAAATTCTGTTCTTGCCATGCAGCGGCTTTTGCCGCATAGTACACTGCTAAAAAACCTATTTTATACTCCAATCTTCAGTTGTTAGAGGAATGCACCGTGCGTTTAAAAATCGCGAAAGAAAGCTTACTGAATGTTCTGTCACATGTCGTAGGAGCGGTTGAACGTCGCCATACCTTAAATATTTTATCCAATGTCAAAGTTCAGGTGACTGAGCAAGCCTTAACCATTACTGGTTCTGACTTGGAAGTGGAGTTGGTTGCGAGTACGAATCTGACTGAAGGGGCATGTTTACAGGCAGGGGAAACCACAGTGCCTGCACGTAAACTGATGGATATTTGTAAATCTTTGCCAAGCGCAGCTTTGATTGATTTGCAAATCACTGAAGATCAACGTTGTATTTTAAAATCAGGCAATAGCCGCTTTGTGTTAGGCACTTTGCCTGCAGAAGATTATCCATTATTGGCCACAGAAAATGCTCAAGGCACGCAAGTGACCGTCACTGAGCGTGAGTTGAAGCGTTTGTTTGAAAAAACCGCGTTTGCTATGGCAGTGCAGGATGTACGCTTTTATTTAACTGGTACTTTGCTAGAAATTGATGAAAATCAATTGCGCGCTGTGACCACAGACGGTCACCGTTTGGCCTTGTGTGAAACAGCGGCTTCTTCGACCGCCACACAATTAATTCAAGCCATTGTGCCGCGTAAAGCTGTGGCTGAATTACAGCGTTTGCTGAGCATTGAAGATGAACAACTKGCACTTTTAATTGGGCGTGAATTGTTGAATGTGACCATTCGCACCCCAAGCCGTGACAAAGAACAAGCAGAAATTACCGTGCGTTTTACCACTAAATTAATTGATGGTAAGTTCCCAGATTATCGCCGTGTGATTCCACGTGGTGGTGATAAAAACGTGCTGATCGCGCATGATGTATTTAAACAATCTTTACAGCGTGTGGCGATTTTAAGTAATGAAAAATTGCGTGGCGTATTCCTGAATTTTAGTGCGGACACCTTACAATTACGTGCCAATAACCCGGAACAAGATGAAGCAATTGAAGATTTAGCGATTCAATATGCCGATTCACCGTTGGAAATGTCATTTAATGCACAGTATTTATTGGACGTCTTAGGGGCATTGGATGGCGATGATGTATTGATGACCATGACCGAAGCCAACCAATCGGTATTGGTACAAGATCCAGCACATCAAGATCAAACCTATGTTGTGATGCCAATGCGTGTTTAAGTGAGCAGTTTATTTCAAGATTAAATCTAGCTGAATCATGCATATTACGCGTTTACATATCGAGCGTGTTCGGAACTTAAAAGCGGTTGCACTTCATGAGTTGCAGCCGTTTAACGTCTTTTATGGGCCAAATGGTTCAGGTAAAACCTCGATTTTAGAAGCGATTCATTTATTGGCGACAGGGCGTTCTTTTCGCACCCATATTCCTAAAAATTACATTCAGAACAGCAGCCAAGATGCGATTGTATTTGCCCAGTCTTTGACTGAAAAAATTGGTATGCAAAAAATGGCATCGGGTGAGCAGTTGATTAAGGTCAATGGTGACCCTGTTGCAACCCAAGGGCAATTGGCTAAAATTTTGCCTTTACAGCATATTGATCCACTCAGTACCGATATTATTGATCATGGTGCAAAACCACGACGACAACTACTGGACTGGTTGATGTTCCACGTGGAACCAGAGTTTTATCACGCTTGGCAATATTATTCACGTGCCTTAAAACAGCGTAATAGTCTGCTTAAATCACAGCGACATTTAAGTCTGTCAGACTTAGAACCGTGGAATAAAATGCTCAGTGATTATGGTGAGATTTTGCATCAGCAGCGCTTAGGAGCGGTGGAACAATGGCAGCAATTTTTTGCGCAAGATTTACAGTATTTACTGCCTGATTTACACATTAGTTTGGAATACAGCGCGGGCTTTCATACCGAAACAGGTTTGCTGAATGATTTGTGCAATTATCATCAAAAAGATGTGGAACGTCGCTATACCGAATATGGGCCACACCGTGCCGATTTACGCTTAAAAACCCCAATAGGCGATGCTGATGTGGTGCTGTCACGTGGGCAGAAAAAGCTATTGATTATGGCATTAAAACTGTCACAGATTGCAATGCTGCATGCGTCTAATAAGGAAACTGTGGTATTATTAGATGATCTGACAGCAGAATTAGATTTAAGCGCACAACAACGTTTAATTGAACGATTAAGCCAATTGGGTAGTCAAGTTTTTATTACCACTTTAGATCATCAATCCGTGCAACAACACTTACAAGCGTTGTCGATTCCTTATCGCTTATTTCAGGTCGATCACGGAACGGTGCAGGCTGTTGAGCAATAATTTTTTTTATCTTTGGATAGACCTATTTTTCACTAGGGAGAAACCATGAGTTCAGAAGATCAATCTGCCTCTACTACAGAACAAACCATTGAAAAGGCTTATGATTCCTCTAGTATCAAAGTATTGCGTGGCCTAGATGCTGTTCGTAAACGCCCAGGCATGTATATCGGTGATACAGATGATGGTACAGGTTTGCATCACATGGTGTTCGAAGTAGTCGATAACGCTATTGATGAAGCTTTGGCGGGTCATTGTGATGAAATCTTGGTGACTATCCATGAAGATGAATCTGTTAGTGTATCTGACAATGGTCGTGGTATTCCAACTGATATTCACCCAGAAGAAGGTGTTTCTGCGGCACAGGTTATTCTGACGATTCTGCACGCAGGTGGTAAGTTCGATGACAACAGCTATAAAGTGTCGGGCGGTTTGCACGGTGTGGGTGTGTCAGTGGTCAACGCTTTATCGAGTAAACTTGAATTAACGATTAAACGCGCGGGTCAAATTCACCAACAGGAATATCGTCATGGTGATCCGCAATATCCTCTGACAGTGGTCGGCGAAACTGATCAATCAGGCACGACTGTGCGTTTTTGGCCAAGTGCTGAAACTTTTAGCCAAACCATTTTTAATGTGGATATTTTGGCGCGTCGCTTGCGTGAATTGTCTTTCTTAAACGCGGGCGTGCGTATTGTACTGCGTGATGAACGTGTCAATTTAGAACACATTTTTGACTATGAAGGCGGTTTGTCTGAATTTGTGAAATATATCAATGCAGGCAAAACCCATCTGAATGAGATTTTTCATTTCACGACACAGGCTGAAAACGGAATTACCGTAGAAGTTGCTTTACAGTGGAATGATTCCTATCAGGAAAACGTACGTTGCTTTACCAATAACATTCCACAAAAAGATGGTGGAACGCACTTGGCAGGCTTCCGTGCTGCGCTAACCCGTGGGTTAAACAACTACATGGAAAGCGAAAATATCCTGAAAAAAGAAAAAGTTGTGGTGTCAGGCGATGATGCACGTGAAGGTTTAACCGCGATTGTGTCGGTCAAAGTGCCAGATCCAAAATTCTCATCACAAACCAAAGAAAAATTGGTGTCGAGTGAAGTGAAACCTGCTGTTGAGCAGGCCATGAATAAATCTTTCTCCGAATATTTGTTGGAAAATCCACAAGCTGCAAAATCTATCGCGGGTAAAATTATTGATGCAGCACGTGCCCGTGATGCAGCGCGTAAAGCCCGCGAAATGACGCGTCGTAAGAGTGCTCTAGATATTGCAGGTTTGCCAGGTAAATTGGCCGACTGTCAGGAAAAAGACCCAGCATTATCTGAATTATATTTAGTCGAGGGTGACTCGGCAGGTGGTTCGGCTAAACAAGGTCGTAACCGTAAAATGCAGGCGATTTTGCCACTGAAAGGTAAAATCCTCAACGTGGAACGTGCCCGTTTTGACAAGATGATTTCATCGGCAGAAGTAGGTACTTTAATTACTGCTTTGGGCTGTGGTATTGGTCGTGAAGAATATAACCCAGACAAACTGCGTTATCACAAAATCATCATCATGACCGATGCTGACGTAGATGGTTCACATATTCGTACCTTGCTCTTGACCTTCTTCTTCCGTCAAATGCCAGAATTGGTCGAGCGCGGTCATATTTATATCGCACAGCCACCATTGTATAAGCTGAAAAAAGGCAAGCAGGAACAGTACATCAAAGATAACGATGCTTTAGAAACCTATTTAATTTCTAATGCGATTGATGAACTGGAGTTGCATGTGAGTGCTGATGCACCTGCAATTCGTGGCGAGGCTTTAGCCAAAGTGATTGCTGATTATCAAACATCACAAAAGAGTTTGAGTCGTTTAACGCTGCGTTATCCTGCAAGTCTGTTGGATGGTTTATTGGAGCTAGATGCCTTTAAAATTGATCAAGCAGCAGATCAGGCCTATGTGCAACAATGGGGCGAGCAATTACGTCAAAGCATTGAACGATTACAGCCAAGTTTGCGTCCTGAATTAAGCATCGAACAGTTTGAAAAAGAAGATGCGGATGGTCAAAAATCTGCAACGTATTGGCCACGAATCACGGTATATGTGCACAACTTGCCACATACTTATTTGCTAGACACAGGTTTGCTAGGTTCAGCTGAATATGCACGTTTGCTGAAGAATTCAAAAAGCTGGTTTACGCTGCTTGAAGAAGGTGCATACTTGGAAAAAGGTGAACGTAAAATTACTGTCAACAATTTCCATCAAGTGTGGCAACACATTTTACAAGACTCGCGTCGCGGCATGATGATTCAGCGCTATAAAGGTCTAGGTGAGATGAACGCGGAACAGCTTTGGGAAACCACCATGGACCCAGAAAACCGCAATATGTTGCAAGTCACCATTGATGATGCCATTGAAGCAGACCGCATGTTCTCTTGCTTAATGGGCGATGATGTAGAACCACGTCGTGCCTTTATTGAAGAAAATGCCTTAAATGCAGATATTGATGCTTAATTCGTCAAAATCATCCGCATAACCAAAAGCACTCTACGGAGTGCTTTTTTGTGTTTGGCTTTTGTTGTTGTCATGATTCATCCAAATAACTTTTATAAAACTGACTTATTGTTCTGTCATGCTGAGCCACATTAAGCCAAAAATACAGGGGAATCATTAAGATGGATAATCAATTAGAACAAGCACGTGATGCGTGGGTGAATGCCTTTTTTACTGGCAATGTGGAGCTGTTAGCACACTATGAAGATGAAGATTTTAAAGTTGTTTATACAGCAGAATCACGCGTGGAAAATCGTGAAACACGTTATGCCAATATTCAGCATGCAGTAAACAATGGCGTCTGGAAACCGATCAAACCGAATGTTGAATCAGAAGAATATGAGTTCGATCGTGAGCAACTTAACTGTCGGATTCAAATTGGTTTGGCGGATGATCAAGGGTATATTCAAGAAATCTGGCGATATCTTCAGGGCTGGAAAATACAAGAATTATGTATCAGTAAGGAAAAAGTGGCTGCTGAATAGCAGCGATTTTCTGTGAATCAGTGAGATTCAATGACTCAAAATAACCATGAAAGAATGAGCTGATTTGGCTTTAATTTGGGTTTTGAATTTAAAATAACTGTTGGTTTGAGCTGTGGATAACCGAGTTTTTGCTTTTAAATTTAAATTTCAGATTTTTGAATTTAAAAGTTGTGCTGAGTTTTAAATTCAAAACTTCTTGCTTGGTGGCTATGTGGGCATATTTTTATTATGGGTAGGTAGTTTCATACAACTGTAGTATGTTGCGGGATTGATAAGTAAAAATAAACAAACACAGAGACGGCATGTAAACATCTTGAGCGATCAGTTACAGGACTTCATGTCACAACGCAACCTTGACCAAGCAATTGCAAGCACTAGAAATGCAAGTGTCCAAATTCAAGAAATAAATGAGCCTAAAAAGAGTTATGGAATGAGAATTGGCAGCTAACGATCTAAATTACATTCACTAAAGGAAATATTAAATAAAAAACGTTAATATTTAATTTTTAAATTAACTAATTGAAAAAAATGAAAAAACGATTCGCATTGAGTTTACTTGTATCATCGATGTCTGTTTTTGCTGTTTCACCTACGTTTACACCCCAAAACCTAGAAGGATTTAAAGGTGTTCAAAAAGATAGTATGTCTCGCTTGAGGGTTAACCTAACAGTTTCTAGTAATAATGATGCTGGAGAGATTAGTATTTCTAATTTCACTTTATGTTCAGCAACTGCTTGTTGGAAAGCTGAGGTTAATAAGGATGTACCTGTTGTAAATAGCAGTACCACTAGAGGGCACCTAATAGCAGATGTATTCATTCCAAAGAATGAAAAAATTAGAGAAGTTTTCTTTGAACCGACTACAGCTAAACAGTCAATTGAAGGTGATTTAAAGTTTAAAGAAGCAGTAAAAATTGATCCTGAATATCAAGGAMAAAATTTATATATTGTTTTAGATAAAACTAATAAAGGAAATGGTGTATTGCGCTATTTTCCAGTAGCAAGTACTTCGTTACCTTTTAACCCTGAACTAAAATATTATCTAATTGATCCAAAGTTTAATCAGTCAATTAATTTGAATAGTAAAAGTACCATTACTTTTCCATCTAAATTCTTGGCTCAACCTCAACTATTCACTATTGCTGAGCATAACGTAGGTAAGAAATTTCCAATGCTTGATATATACCCTTATATCAAGTGAAGTAATAACCTCAAGATTAAGTTAGCCGAAGTGAATAAAGGTGCTAATACTAAGACTACGATTCAGCTACCAAAATCATTAAATTTTTCGGAAATCGTTTCTACTGAAACTCGTTTGATTGAGGGATCTGATACTCCAGTCGTGCCGCGCAACAAGTCTTTATGGCTGCGGCTGCTGCAATTTGTGCATCTACAATAAGCTCTAACTTAGCGAGTTATCGAAGTTTTTAACAAGTACAGGGCGAGTAAAGATTTCAGCATGTGAAAATAATGACTAGGGTTTTTTTGGTATGGTGATTGTGAAGCTAAACTAAAGATTAAAGCTGTTACGAATGTGGTTTATGACTATGCAACATACACAATGTATCTTCTATCCAATATGATGAGATTTAACCCTATTTTGTATAGGGTTAAATCTCATCGATATGGTTATTCAAAACTGCTTTCGAGTTCTTCCAATTCCATCATCAATTCAAGCATGTGTTCTTCTGCCTGTGCCAATTTGGTTTTCAGATCATTTTGTTCATTCATGAGTTTGAGCAAATCATCTTTACGGTTGGCATCGTATAGGGCAGGATCTGCCAGTTCGGTTTCAATTTCAGTCAGACGCGGTTGGATTTTTTCAATTTGCGCTTCGTGTTTTTCAATATTTTTACGAATAGGGCGAGTGTGTTCACGGCGTTGTGCTGCCAGTTTACGTTGCGCTTCTTTATCTACTTTGGCAAGGTTAGTTTTGTTTTCAATCACTGGACTTGGATTGGATGGAGCTGTGTTAGATGAGCCTTGTTTAAGCATGTCTGCACGGGCTTGACGTAACCATTGGGCATAATCTTGTAAATCGCCTTCAAATTCTGTGCATTGTCCTGCATGAACCAAGAGTAAGTCATCACAGACACTGGCAATTAATTGACGTTCGTGTGACACCAATACCACTGCACCTTCATAATCCTGTAAAGCCATGGTGAGGGCATGTCGCATATCTAAATCTAAATGGTTGGTCGGTTCATCCAAAATCAGTACGTTAGGGCGTTGCCAGACAATTAAAGCCAAAGCCAAACGTGCACGCTCACCTCCTGAAAAACTTTCACAAGGTGTGTCCATACGTTCACCACTAAAGCCAAAACTGCCTAAAAAGGCGCGTAAAGTGGCTTCGCTGATTTTTTTATCGGCAATGCGTGATAGTTGTAGCATCGGGCTGGCAGTATCATCCAAAGCATCCATTTGATGCTGCGCAAAATAGCCAATATTGAGCAACTCTGAGGCTTTGCGAGTACCTGACAATAACGCCAATTCTCCCACTAAGGATTTAATTAAAGTGGATTTACCTGCGCCGTTCATCCCCAATAAACCAATACGGCTGATCGGAGTAATTTGTAAGTTAATTTTGCTGGCAATCACTTTATCGGCATAACCAATGCTGACGTGTTCCAAGGTCAGTAATGGAGAACTCATTTTGGTGGGTTCACGGAAACTGAAGGTAAACGGGGTATCTACATGCGCAGGGGCAAGCAATTGCATGCGTTCCAATTGCTTGATACGGCTTTGTGCCTGCCGTGCTTTGGTGGCTTTGGCTTTAAAGCGATCAATATATTTTTGTAAATGTGCACGAGTTTCTAATTGTTTTTCATACGCTTGTTGATGTTGTGCCAAACGTTCACAGCGGGTGGTTTCAAAGGTTGAATAATTGCCTGTATATAAAGTCAATTCGCTATTTTCAATATGTAAAATATGATCGGTAATGGCATCTAAAAAATCACGGTCATGGGAAATCAGTACCAACGTTCCCGCATAGGCTTTGAGCCAGTCTTCTAACCATAAAATTGCATCTAAGTCTAAGTGGTTGGTGGGTTCGTCCAGTAATAATAATTCGGAGCGACTCATTAAGGTGCGCGCCAAATTTAAACGCATGCGCCATCCACCTGAAAAACTACTGACCGCTAAGCTGTTTTGATGTGCCATAAAACCTAAACCTGCCATGAGTTGTGCGGCTTTGGCAGGTGCGGTATAGCCATGAATTTCATCAAAACGACCATGCAAATGCGCAAGTTGATCATTATTTAATTGTTCAGGATGTTGTAGTTGTTGTTGAATGTTCCAGTATTCTTCATCACCCGACAGCACAAAATCAATCGCAGGCAAATCCAATGCTTTAACTTCCTGTGCCATGTGCGCCACAGTCCAGCCTTGCGGACGGCTTAGCGTACCTTCGTCTGGGGTTAAGCTGCCCAAAAGCGCAGCAAATAAACTGGATTTTCCTGCACCATTAACGCCTGTAAGACCGACTTTCCAGCCTGGATGGATTTGCATAGACGCTTTTTGAAATAAAACACGTCCACCGCGGCGTAAAGAAACTTGGTCAAGTTGAATCATGGTGTTTACTGGTCACAACAAAAGTTGGGCATATTCTAATGGAAGCCCAGCAGAAAACAAAAATAAGCCTAGTTTTATTTGCGATTTGCGAAAAATCTCTTTTGTAATGCTTAAAAATTATAATCCAGCAACAGGCTTTTTTTATGACTTTGTAAACAAGCACAAAATACGTGCATGTTGGAAATGATCTTTATTTTGATCTAAATCTATAAAATATAAGTGAATTATGAAATAAAAATGATCGCTTAAATAAGGCAGTATAAGGTTTTGGCAGAATTGACAGATGAAATTCGAGTAAATGCTCTATTTTTTTAATTTGAACTTGCTTAATATTTGTTTCGTGTACGGACACTCAAAAATAAAAAAATCTGTAGAAGGATCGAAACAATGAAAAAAATATGGGTCAGCGCAACATTGAGTGCATTCGCAGCGATCGGTTTCAGTGCTCAGGCGCAAGCAGCAAAAGTAGATGTATGTGTCTTTGACTTACTGGGTAAGTCAGGTGAATCTTTTCAGATGGCACAAGAGTGGGCGCTAGCAGCAAAAGGCTGGGGTGCAGAAGTCAATTTAATTCCACGTCAGGATGAAGCTGTCGCAGACAATGACTTTAAAGCAGGCAAATGTGATGGGGTATTTATGACTGCCATGCGTGCCCGTCAATACAATAAGTTTGCAGGGTCAATTGATGCTTTAGGTGGTGCACCAAGTAATGCGATTGCACAACGTGCCATCAGTTTTGCTTTAGACAAACGCAATGCAGCGAAAATGGTCACCACTTTAGGTGGCAAGAAATATGAAGTTGCAGGTATTTCACCTTTAGGTTCGGCATTCATTTTTGTGCGCGACAAGAATATCAATTCGATTGAAAAAGCAGCAGGAAAAAAGTTTGCGGTATTAGGCTATGATGATGCACAAAAAATTATGGTGCAGCGTGTCGGTGCGCAAGCCGTCATTTCTGATGTTTCTAACTTTGTGGCGAAATTTAACAATGGGCAGGTCGATATGGTCGGTGCACCTGCCTATGCGTACAAACCTTTAGAAATCTACAAAGGTTTAGGTAATCACGGGGCAATGTTTAATTTCCCTGTATTACAAGTGAGCGCAGACTTTGTAATTCGTCCTGAACAATTCCCTGCGGGCTTTGGGCAAAAATCACGAGATTGGTTTGTAAAAAACTTACCTAAGGCGATGAGTATGATTAATCGTTTAGAAGGTGAAATTCCAGCCAAATATAAAATGAACTTAAGCGCAGAAGATAAAACCAAATATCAAAAAATGCTACGTGATGGCCGTATGGATATGACTAAACGCGGCATTTATGACCCTGCCATGATGAGTGTGTTAAAACGCGCTCGTTGTTCTGTCGAAAAAACCAATTTTGAATGTTCACTAGGTGGTGAATAGATTGATTTTTAATAAAAAAGCCTAGATTTCTAGGTTTTTTTATATTGAAAGATTCGTCAATTGAGTCCTATCAGTCAGAGATTAAAATTCGCTAATCTGAGCTTGATAAAAGAACAGTGATGCAAAATTGAAGGTTTGCATCAATTTTGCCCAGAAAAATAAAAAATGGAAGGAACTATAAAATGAAACAATGGACGCAAGCTTTATTATTCGGTGCAGGCTTGTCTTTAGCCGCTAGTGCAGCGCAGGCCAAACAAGTGGTCTGTGTATTCGATTTGGTCGGTAAAAACGGTGATGTCTATAACTTAATGCAAGACTATCAATTGGCGGCCAAAAACTGGGGTGCAGAGATTGAGTTACGCGTAGGTCAAAACGAAGGCGTGATTGCAKAAGATTTTAAAGCAGGAAAATGTGATGGTATTAGTGTGACGGGCATGCGTGGTCGTCAGTTTAACCATTTTACAGGCTCATTGGATGCAATTGGCRCAATTCCAGATTTAAAACTGGCAGTCAAAGTCATGCAAGGTTTGGCAAGTCCTGCTTTTGCCAAATATATGCGCAATGGTCAGTATGAAGTTGCAGGTGTCATTCCTGTGGGTGATGCCTTTTTGATGGTGAATGACCGCAGTATTAATAGTGTCGCCAAAGCTGCAGGAAAAAAAATTGCGGTTTTAGATTATGACCAAGCTCAAAAAATTATGGTACAGCAAATTGGTGCGCAAGCAGTCAGTGCCGATGTCACCAATTTTGGCAGTAAATTTAACAATGGTCAGGTTGATATTATAGGTGCGCCCGCTGCGGTATTCCGCCCTTTGGAACTCCATAAAGGTTTAGGTACTAAAGGTGCGATTGTGAATTATCCAATTTTACAAGTCACGGGTAATATTATTATCCGCCCAGATAAATTCCCTGCAGGATTTGGTCAGAAATCACGTGATTGGGTCAAAGGGCAGTTACCACGTGCCTTTGGTATTCTTGGTAAAATGAAAGCTGATATTCCTGCAAAATATTGGATGCAAGTGCCTGCAGCAGATCAGCCAGGTTATCAGAAAATGATGCGTGAATCGCGTATTGACTTAACCAAACGTGGTGTTTATGACAAACGCATGATGAAATTATTATGGCAATTCCGTTGTAAACAAGCGCCAACCAATTTTGAATGTGGTTTGCAGGACGAAAATTACAAATAATTGGAGAATCTTGAGGTAATTACTCAGAATTCACTTTAATTCTGCATCACCGTCCCAATATTGAGTATGCTATACTTGATAAGTGGTCTTTTTGCAGAAAAGACATCTGAATTGTACCTGAGGAAAATCCATCATGAATGCCCAAGCACTTGAGCTCACCGACAACGCTGCTAAAAAAGTTCGCCAATTGCGTGACAGTGAAGGTAATCAAGACTTAATGCTACGTGTATATGTGACAGGTGGCGGTTGTTCAGGCTTTTCTTATGGCTTTAACTTTGCAGAAAGCCAAAATGAAGATGATGCAGAATTTGTGAATGGCGATGTAAAAATGCTGGTCGATTCTCTCAGCTATCAATATTTAGTTGGCTCAGTAGTGGACTATATTGAAGGCTTGGAAGGTTCGCGTTTTGTGGTACAAAACCCGAATGCAACCACCACTTGTGGGTGTGGGTCTTCATTCTCAATCTAAGTGTGATTTAAATATTTTTGAGTATCAGCATCTGAAAAAGTAGATTGATGCACTCAAAATGATCAAAGCCTTTCCTATATAGAATAGGAAAGGCTTTTTTGTTCATGGCTTGGTTGAAAAGTGCATCCTTAAACCAAAGTCATAGTACCTAAAATACGATCACCTTTTGCCCCTGTGACCGCAGGTAAATTGCCACTTACTTGCTGACAAAAACGCATTGCCAACCAAGCAAAGGCGGTGGCTTCGACCCATGTCGGGTTTAATCCTAAATCGGCTGTGCTTTGTACTGTCCATTGATGTTTACGCAAACGCCAACGCAATTGTTCTAGCAAATAAGAATTATAGGCACCACCACCACAAACATAGACTTCGCCTGTATCCATGCCTGAACGATAAATAGCTTTTTTAATTGCTCGTGTAGTGAGTTTTAATAAAGTGGCTTGGATATTTTCAGGATTATCTTCTAACTCGTCATATTCTACATCATTGCGCCAATCGGCAACCTGTTCATCTAACCATTCCAAGTTGAAGTCTTCGCGACCTGTACTTTTAGGCGGTTCTTTAGAGAAAAAAGCATGGGCTTGCAAACGGTCTAACAAGCTGCGAATAGGATGACCATACGCCGCCCAATTGCCATTTTCATCATACGGCTGACCTGTGTAACGCTCACACCAAGCATCCATTAAAATATTGGCAGGTCCAGTGTCAAAACCTGACACTGCTTCGGGCTGTCCTGCGGGCAACAAACTGACATTGGCAATACCACCTAAATTTAAAATTACCCGATGGATACTGGGATGTTGGAATAAATTTTGATGGAACGCGGGCACCAAAGGCGCACCTTGTCCACCTGCAGCCATGTCACGACGACGAAAATCAGAAATTACAGGAATTTGAGTAATTTCAGTGATGATGTTCGGATCGCCAATTTGTAAAGTAAAAGCATGTTCAGGACGATGACGAATGGTCTGGCCATGCGAACCAATCGCTTTAATTTGAGATTTATCCAGTTTATTTTTTTCAATCAGGCTGTTAATACCATGTGCAATCATGGTGGCTAAAGCCACATCTGCCTTACCCATGCGGTCAATTTCATTGTCACCTGGCAATGTTAGTGCCATAAGTTCGTCGCGTAAATCGGGATCAAACGGCAAAGTCAGGGTAGCGTGGAGTTGCAGTGGATCAAAAGAAGCAGCAACAAGATCGACACCATCCATGCTTGTGCCCGTCATTACCCCAATATAGATCGCTGTCATGGTTATTCTATAGCCTGCAATATGCTGAAAAAGTGTTAGTATATCGCACAAATTGAATAACTGATGTGTTTGGATTTCGTGATGTCAAATTTCCTGCCGGCTGAAGAACAACTTGCTCTCATTCAACGAGGCACGCATGAAATTATTTCTGAAGAAGATCTTCTAAAGAAATTAAAAGAGAATCGTCCTTTAAAAATTAAGGCGGGGTTTGACCCGACTGCACCTGATTTACACTTGGGGCATACGGTATTAATCAATAAATTAAAAGTATTCCAAGACTTAGGTCACGAAGTCTTTTTCTTGATTGGCGATTACACCGCCATGATTGGTGACCCAACGGGTAAAAGTGCAACACGTCCGCCGTTGTCACGTGAAAAAGTCTTAGAAAATGCCAAAACTTATCAGGAACAAGTTTTTAAAATTCTTGATCCAAATAAAACCAAAGTGGTGTTTAACTCAGAATGGTTTGCAACGAAAACTGCAGCTGATTTAATTCAATTGGCATCGCAGCAAACCGTAGCGCGTATGTTGGAACGTGATGACTTCACCAAGCGTTATAACAACCAGCAACCGATTGCGATTCACGAATTTTTGTATCCGTTGGTACAAGGTTATGACTCAGTGGCATTACACGCCGATGTAGAGTTGGGTGGTACAGACCAGACCTTTAACTTGTTGATGGGACGTACTTTGCAAGGTCGTTATGATCAGGAAGCGCAGGTTTGTATTACTGTGCCAATTCTTGAAGGTTTAGATGGCGTGAATAAAATGTCTAAATCTTTAGGCAACTATATTGGCGTATTTGATGCACCAGGTGCGATGTATCAAAAAGTCTTGTCCATGCCAGATAGTCTGATTGAGCGCTATTTTGAATTACTCAGCTTCAAATCGATGGATGAAATTGAAGTGTTGCTTAAAGAAATGGCAGAAGGTCGGAATCCTCAAGAAATCAAAAAGATTTTGGCACTCGAATTGGTTGAGCGTTTCCATGGTAGCGAAGCCGCGGTCAATGCCCATAAAGGTGCGGGTAATATCATTACCGAAGGTGAATTACCTGAAGGTACGCCAGAAGTCACGATTTCGCGTGCTGAATTTGGCGGTGAATTATTTATTGCTTCTATTGTACGTGCTGCGGGTTTAACTAAAAATGCTGCACAAGCCAAAGATGCTGTGGCGCGTGGCGCAGTGAAAGTAGATTGGAATGTAGTCGATGCAAGTTTTTCGATCAAAGAAAATGCAACGCATATTATTCAGGCAGGTAAAAAAGCAATTGCCAAAGTTACATTCACGGACTAGGACTATTCTAAGTGATTGAAATACAAGCAGGCTTCGGTCTGCTTTTATTTTCTGTTTGGTATATTTATTATATGAATAAGTAAATTCAAAAAAAAACTTATAAAAACAACACTTAAATTTTGCCAAACATCTTGCAATTTTGCTCAGTTATGTATAAGATTTACCCATCTAGACACAGTGTACAAAACAGATCTAGAGGGTACTTATAACTATAGCTCCACAATTTACAAGTCCCTTCCCCAAGGGACTCTTTTTTTTCGTATAACTATAATAACGATATATGGATCGCATATAGATTCAACTCCGAGGGAGAGATTTTGGGAGAGATCTCTTTCTTTTTTTTGCCTTTGGTTTTGTGGTAGTTTATATCTAAAGGTAAAATATAAAGTTCCTTCTCTTTGTTTTATAAAGACATTATTAAGAAATTTTTCGAAAGTATAGATTTATCTAATTTTTTGAATTGCCTAAACCTCATAAAATATGGCTTTCAGCTATTTAAAAATTTAACGAACGCAAGAAGTCTATTGAAGTTTTTAAAACCTGATTTGAATTTTAAGGCTACTTTTATAAGAAAAACCCTCTTGTAAGTGGTGCATATAGATGCATCGAACCATATTTGTTGAATAGAGAAGTAGGCTGGTCAACTAGAACCCGCTAATTCAAATGCTGAGCACCAACTTTTAATTCGCGGTAAAACCACTACATAGGTATAAAATAAATGATAAATGCACGCCGTATGTATCAATATGATTGGGGATCATGCAAAAAGCACTTTTAACTGAAATGGGCTTTGTTGCATAAATGTGTAAGCATATGATTTAAATAAATTTAATTCTGGATCAAAAATAATCAAAACTTTTAAAATCATATAATTATGAAATCTTTGTGCAACAAAGCCACTTAAATGTAAAATTTTTAGATGTCACAAGACAAAAAGAATTGTATACATTGGCAATCGTTGATTACAGCCTGCAAAACTTGACCGATTTGAGTCCACAAAAGTATGGATGAAAAAGTTCTGTTTACTTTGTAGATTGGAGTTTTTATTTAAATTTGATGAAAAAATAGCTAAAAAATTAAAAAACCAAGCATTTTTGTAGAAAAAAAATACATACGTGAAAAATATTCTAATTTGGGGCTTGCAAAGATTTTGAAATCCCCTAGAATGCACTCATCCCGACGCGAAACAGCCTACGAACTTAGCTTACAGGGTTAAGTTGTTAGAAGTGTTTTGCGTTAAAATTTCTGCTGACGAGGTAGAAATTAAGATCATTAAGAGATTATGAAGAACAACTTGTGTGGATTTTTACTGATTGATTGATCGAAATTATTTCATTGATTGATTGGTTTAAATTACTCGAAGTTTATTTGAGCGAAATTTAAGTCAGAAAATTGATGAGCCAAGTTTAAGAGTTTTACTTATAAAACTCGAAATGATTTTAACTGAAGAGTTTGATCATGGCTCAGATTGAACGCTGGCGGCAGGCTTAACACATGCAAGTCGAGCGGGCGAGGTTGCTTCGGTAACTGAGCTAGCGGCGGACGGGTGAGTAAAGCTTAGGAATCTGCCTATTAGTGGGGGACAACATTCCGAAAGGGATGCTAATACCGCATACGTCCTACGGGAGA
>NZ_MKQS01000017.1 GCF_001758345.1 Acinetobacter towneri | reverse complement strand
ATCTGGATGATGGCAATCTACCTATTTGCAATAATTGGGTCGAGAATCAGATGCGTCCCTGGGCGTTGGGGCGCAAGAACTGGCTGTTTGCAGGTTCGCTGCGCAGTGGTCAGCGAGCGGCAAACATCATGACGTTAATCCAGTCAGCAAAGCTGAATGGCTTGGATCCGTATGCCTATTTAAGTGATGTGCTGAAAAGGCTGCCGACACATAAAGTGACCCAGATTGAAGAGTTACTGCCACACTGCTGGAAACCTAAATCGAATTAAAATTGGTATGGGATTCAGCGGACGCTTACCCTAATCTGAAAAATCAAAGCAATATAAAAAATGGGAGTCAAAACTGACTCCCATTGTTTATGCCCTAAACTTTGTGGCTGAGTCTATAGGATGATTAATCTTGACGATAACCATTCGGATTCTGCTTTTGCCAGTTCCAACTATCGGCTAACATATCTTCTAAGCCATATTGTGGTGTCCAGCCTAGTTCTTGCACAGCACGACTGTTATCTGCAAAAGAGGTCGCCACATCGCCTTCACGACGTGGTGCAAACTCAAATGGAATCTGCACACCATTGACCTGTTCAAAAGTATTCTTCACTTGCAGCACCGAAATTCCATTACCCGTACCAATATTCCAAGCACGGCAACCCTGTGCAGTCAAACGGTTATTCAAGGCACATAAATGCGCATTGGCCAAATCGACCACATGAATATAATCGCGCACGCCTGTACCATCTGGCGTGGCATAATCCTGCCCAAAAATTGACAGTTTTTCACGACGTCCCACCGCCACTTGGGTGACATAAGGCATTAAATTATTAGGAATACCTTGTGGGTCTTCGCCAATGCAGCCACTTTTATGCGCCCCCACAGGATTAAAATAACGCAATAGCGCAATCGACCAACGTGCATCGGCAAGGGCTGCTTTTTGTAAAAGCTGTTCCACAATCAGCTTGGTATAGCCATAGTTATTACTTGGCATCCCCGTTGGCATCTCTTCATTCAACGGCGAAATATTGGCTTCATCATATACTGTAGCCGATGAACTAAACACCAGTTTAAACACATGCGCACGTTGCATCGCCTGAACCAGACTAATTGAACCTGCAATGTTGTTGTCAAAATAGCTCAGTGGAATTTGTTGGCTTTCTCCCACTGCTTTGAGTCCTGCAAAATGAATCACTGCATCAATTTGATGTGCAGCAAACACAGCATCCAAAGCAGCAGCATCACGAATATCACCCTGAATAAACTGCAAGGTTTTGCCAGTCAGTTGCTGCACCCGCGCCAATGACTCTGCCGAGCTATTGGACAAATTATCTAGCACCACCACGCTGTGCCCTGCATTCAGCAACTCGACACAGGTATGTGAACCAATATAGCCCGCACCGCCTGTTACTAAAACATTAGCCATCTATTTTTCCTAATAAAATTTTTAATAAACCTTGAGTCGATGTATCGAGTGCCGATAAATCCTGTTGCTGCCCATTTAAAATAGGCAAGAGCTGATTGGCAATTTCCTTGCCTTTTTCTACGCCCCATTGGTCAAAGGGATTGATATTCCACAGCACCGATTGTACAAAGACTTTATGTTCATACAGGGCAATCAACATGCCTAAGCTATGCGGATTGAGTTCTTGCAATAAAATACTGCTACTTGGCTGATTACCACTGTACTGCTTATACGCCGCTAAGCCCTCTAATTCCCGCTGATCTAATGCCTGATTACCAAAGGCCAAAAGCCGCGACTGCGCCAAGCAGTTGGACAAGGCCAAATGATGCTGCTCTACCAAAGCCTCAGCAGTTTCCGCATAGGTAAATTGATTGGCATTATAACGCTGCACAGGGGCAATAAAATCACAGCTGACCGCATGTGTCCCTTGGTGCAACAATTGATAGAACGCATGCTGTGCATTCGGCCCAACCTCACCCCAAACAATCGGGCAAGTATCGACGCTCAYCGCCTCGCCATTACGCTGAATCGACTTGCCATTCGATTCCATTTCTAATTGCTGTAAATACGAAGCGAAGTATTTTAAACGTCCATCATAAGGCAAGACCGCATGAGTCTGAATATTCAGGAAATTATTATTCCACACCCCCAGCAAGCCCATCAGCACTGGGATGTTCTGATCAAATGCAGCCGTTTGAAAATGCTGATCAACCGCATGTGCACCTGCTAAAAACCGCTGGAAACCCGCAACGCCAATGGTCAGGGCAATCGGTAAGCCAATACACGACCATAACGAATAGCGACCACCCACCCAATCCCAAAGCAAGAGCTGATTTTCAGGACAAATGCCCCAAGCGGTCATTTTATCAGCTTTGGTGGATACCCCAATAAAGTGATGTTTCAGAATTTGCGCATGTGTACCCAAGGCCTTTTCTAGCCATTGTTTCACCGTTTGCGCATTGGATAAGGTATCAATGGTGCCAAAAGACTTGGACGAAATAATAAATAAAGTAGTTTCAGGACGCAGACGATGCAGCAATTCAGATAGCTGGCTGCCATCCATGGTAGACACAAAATGTACATTCAGTGGTTTTTCAGTTGCCACTTTAAAATCAGATAAGGCTTGGGTCACCATCAATGGGCCTAAATCTGAGCCACCCACACCAATATTGACCACATCCTGAATCACTTCACCCGTGGCACCACGGTATTGGCCTGCATGGATTTTTTCCACCAAGGCATACATACGCTCAAGCTGGGTATGGACTTGCTCAGTCAATGCAGCGTAGGCATCGGTCTGTTCGGAAGCACTTGATGCTGGGCTGGTCGCAGGCAAACGCAAGGCCCAATGCATCGCATCGCGCTGTTCGGTATAGTTGATTTTCTCTGAGCCTGTTGCCGTTGAAAATAAACGTCCAATCCATTCAGCAAGCTGACTCTGCTTGGCAAACTGAACCAAGGTCTGCAACACCTTGGCATCAATCCGATGCTTGCTATAGTCAAACAGCACACTGTCCAAAGCCACCGAGAAACGCTGAAAACGCTGCGGATCTTGAGCAAACAGCTGATTTAAATGCAGTTGCTGAAACTGATGCTGCAATTGTTGTAACTGCGGCAAGGCATTGTCATTTGGAGAGATCGAGCTTTGCGTCTGTGGCATTGTGCTACGAATCATTAGCGACCGACTCCCATATAAGCAAAACCTTGTGCCTTCACAAATTCAGGATCATAAATATTACGACCATCCAAAATCAGCGGATGCAGCATCTGCTGCAACAAAGTTGGATAATCCAAACTCCAATATTGTTTCCACGCGGTCAGCACACATAATGCCGATGCACCTTCGACGGCTTGATATTGGTCTGTACATAAAATTAGATCATCGCGCTGACCATACTGTGCCACAATTTCAGGCAAGGCTTGTGGGTCGTGCAATTTGACMGTCACACCCTGCGCCCACAACGCAGGCAACATCACATGAATGGGCGAATGTTGCACCCTTGCGGTATTTTCTTTAAAGGCTGCGCCCCAAATAGCCACAGTTTTGCCGTTTAAATCGCCCTGATAATAATTCCACAACTTTCTAAACAAGAGTTCTTTTTGTTGTTCGTTAATGTCCCAGACCTGCGCCAACAGCTGACTTTTCACCCCTGTGGTGGATACGGTACTGGCCAGAGTCTGAATATCATGACTAAAGTTTTCACCACCAAACCCTGCACCGGGGTACATATACGATGCACCAATACGGCTATCTGCTGCCATACCCTGTCGCACATGTTCAATATCAATCCCTAGTTTTTCTGCCACCACTGCCAAGTCATTGATATAACTGATACGAGTCGCCAACATGCCTGAAATACTCAGTTTGGTAAATTCTGCATCCAACACAGGCATAAACAGATATTGCTGCGCACGTGGGAATAAGGGGCGAAGTAATTCTTTGAGTTTGACTTGCGCACGTTCATTTTCACAACCCACCGTGAGTTGCTGTGCACGGGTCATACTTTGAATGGCATTGCCCTCTTGAATCATGTCGGGCAAATATATCCAGTCATCTTGTGGCAAGATTTTTTGCAGGCGCTGTGTGCCATTTAAGCCCAAAGTCGAGGCATTGATCATCAATTTAGGGTGAATGATCGGACGTTTTTGCAACTGCCCCAAAACGGTTAAGGCGTGAGCTTCTTCAGTCGGGTTCAAACTGAGTAGATAGACATCCACATCTAAAGGCAATGCAGCAAAATCACAATAGTGTAAAAAGTCCTTGCTGCATTGTTGTTGTAATAACTGGCTCAAGGCTTGGTCTTGAAAGCTGAGATGTTGCTGTTCTAGTGGATGGGCAGCATCCTGAAAGATATCGCACCAATAGACTTGATGCCCACATTCTGCCAAGAGTGCAGACATCACGCCTGCATAGAGGGTTTTTCCAAAGACTGCGACTTTCAAAATGTGTTCCTGTGTATTGGTTGATGCTGTTTATTTCATGGGGTTACTCTCTTGATTCAAGAGAGATTAGGAAAGATTTTTACATTTCATCCTTTCCTACTGTTCCTCCCTTTTTAAAGGGAGGCTAGGAGGGATTTTCAACATTGAAAGTTTTCACCATATTTGGCTCTCCTTTTTTTAATCCCCCTCAATCCCCCTTTGAAAAGGGGGAAGTTCGCACAAGCAAGGGCTTTATAATGGATGTTCCACCATGAGCAAGAATTTAAGCACTGCTTTAAATTTTCGCACATAAAATCAATTTTATAATGAGCACCCCTCTCTTTTTTAAAGAGAGGTTGGGAGAGATTTTCAACATTGGAAGTTTTCACCATATTTGGCTCTCCTTTTTTTAATCCCCCTCAATCCCCCTTTTTCAAAGGGGGAAGTTCGCACTAGCAAAAGCTTTATAATAGATGTGCCTCCCTGAGCCAGAGTTTAAGCACTGCTTTAAATTCTTGCGTAAGAAGGGAGGCTAGGAGAGATTTTCTAATCTTTCCCCCCCTTAATCACCTTTAAGATTCAAGCTTTAACTCTTGAATCAAGGCTTTAAAATCATCGCCTAATTTTGGATGATCGAGCCCATAATGCAATACTGCTTTTAAGTAACCCAACTTGCTGCCACAGTCAAAAGTCTGACCTTGCATACGGTAAGCTTCCACCACACTGTTTTTTTGCAACATGGCAATGGCATCGGTCAATTGAATTTCATTACCTGCCCCTTTAGGGGTGTTTTCGAGCAAAGTCATAATTTCTGCAGGCAAGACATAACGCCCCACCACCGATAAATTAGAAGGTGCCGTGCCTACTGCAGGTTTTTCGACAATGCCCTGCATCACGGTACTTTCACCTTCAGCAGGTGCTGCAACTACATCGACAATACCGTATTGATCAACCAAATGCGCTGGCACTGCTTCGACCATAATCTGTGCGGCATGGCTTTGCTCAAAGCGCTGAATCATGCGTGCCAAGTCATTTTGTGCAGCATCATCCTTTACCAAAACATCGGGTAACAGCACTGCAAAGGCGTCATTGCCCACTACAGATTTAGCACATAAAACCGCATGCCCTAAGCCTAAAGGTTGTGGCTGACGTACACTCACGACACTGACATGTGCAGGTAAAATTTCGGTAATTTCTTTGAGCAAATCCATTTTTTGTTTTTGTTCCAAAGTGGTTTCTAGCTCAAAGTTACGGTCAAAGTAGTTTTCAATGGAGGCTTTAGAGGAATGGGTCACCAAAATAATTTGCTCAATCCCTGCTGCAACTGCCTCCCGTACTACATATTCAATCGCAGGACGATCGACCACAGTCACCATTTCTTTGGGAATGGCTTTACTGGCTGGCAGAAAACGGGTGCCTAAACCTGCAACGGGTAAAATGGCTTTTTTAATCATTGTGAATGTTCTACTAACTATTATTGAGTTATGTTTGCTTTTTTTCATCATTGCTAGGATTATTTCCTGTAAACAAGGAAGGACCCACATGCCCAGGTGCGTTAATACCTTCTCGCTTAAGCATAACGCTGACTGTCTTAAGCATAATTTTGAAGTCCACCCAAATATTATGATGATCGACATACCATACATCGCACTCAAAACGCTGCTCGTAATCTAGCTCATTACGCCCACTCACTTGCGCCAGTCCAGTCATACCTGGCTTTACCTCTAAACGACGTGCCTGCTCGGGAGAATACAGTTCAACAAATTCTTTTAACATTGGTCGTGGGCCCACCACACTCATATCTCCTTTTAAGACATTGATGAGTTGTGGCATTTCATCCAAACTTGTGGCACGTAATTTTTGTCCAAATGGCGTGATACGTTGCTCATCTGGCAAAGGATTGCCTTGTGCGTCATTTGCATCCCTCATAGAGCGGAACTTCATCATTTTAAATAGCTTGCCATCTTTACCTGGACGCTCTTGATAGAAAAAAATAGGGGAGCCTAAATTTTTGCGAACCTTATAACAAACAATAAGGAAAATCGGAGACAATAATATTAGTGCAATCAATGATATAAAAATATCCATTAGTCGTTTCATTGCTAACTTACTCTATTTTTGAACTTTCTTACGTAAAAACGTATTATAAAGTTTACCTAGCAGGTTTGCTGGCATTAGTCTAAAAGCAGATCGTACAATAAAGTATATATTAGCATAAAAAGGTGATTGAATTTTTAGCTGTTTTTTTAAGTCTAGTAACTGTTTTTCACTTTTAATATATTTGAAGCCTTTACGACGTTTATGCATACCGTTTCCTACACGTGCATATAAAATCACATCAGGTAAATTTGCTACGGTATATCCTGCACCAATCACTCGAAGCCAAAGATTGTAGTCTTCCATAAATAAATGGTGCCGATATCCTCCCAAAGCCAAAATAATGCTTTTTTTATACGCCACAGTCATATGGTTAAAAGGACATCTTTTCTGGGCAAATTTTTTTATGTCTACATGCGTAGAGGGTACACTTTTAATTACTGTTGAATCATTTGGCGTCTGATCAAACTCAAGTATTTGACCACCAAAAAGTACGATGTCAGGATTTTCTTTAATAAATTGGATTTGTTTTTCGAAACGATCCGCTTTACAGATATCATCTGTATCCATGCGGAGAACCCACTCATTTGAGCAGTGTTCTAATCCTTTATTTAATGCTTTTCCCAGCCCAACATTTTGGCTTAATGGAATCACCCTTAAAGACTTACCAATGATTCGTTGCCATTTTTGGACACATTGACTTAGTTCCTCACCAATCGGTCCATCTAAAACCAAAATAATTTCATCTGGTTGAATGGTCTGATCTTTCCAAATACTTTGAAAGCATTGATCCAAAGCTAGAAAATTTTCTTTATGATATAAAGATAATAAAACAGAAAAACCTAAGGCGCTCATTACTCTTCACTTCGAATTAACTTAGATAAAAAAACATATGATAATAGTCGATAAATAAAAAAGTAAAAAGATAAATATATAAATAAATCCACATATACCAAATTTGAAAAAAAGTATAAAAACACAGCTAAAATTAATAATAAAAAGTAATAAAATGATCGGAATCTATCAAAATTTTTAAATTTCATAAAATAGCTAGTTTTAAAACGTTTTTTTGTAGAAAATTCTAAAGTCACACAGAAAGGATAAATTAAATATAAAAAAAATGCTAAAATTAGACTTTTCTCAATCAAAATAAAGATAATAAAATAGCGAAAATAAACAAGTAGTGAGTACAATGGAAGATTAAAATTGTTTCGAATATTATTGTAAATAGTATATGTAATTAAAATTAAAAAAACTGATATTAGCAATGGAAAAAATAAATTCACATAAAATACATATACAAGAAAAATTGATAATAATAAAATTAAAAATCTTGTAAAAAAAACAAGAGTTTTCTTAGATTCATAATATTTTAGTTCTTTAGAATTTAATCTAATTGTAGGGTTTTCTTCCTTCTTTATCAACTCGCAATCATTAACAATATATCCAATTTCATATGCAGCATATATTGAAAAAATTAATAAAAAAGAAAAACCATAATCTAAATTAAAATAAAAACAAGCTATAAGTACAGGAATCACATAGGTTGTAAACCACGAAATTTTAGAACTTAATGATAATAGTCGTGTATGAAAGGTATAAACAAAAGGTAAATACAAAAACATCATTTAGAATTAATCCTCTAAAATATAATCAACTGTTAAACCATTTCTTTCCCAAAATCCAATATTCTTTGGGGTAGATAATATAATTGATTTTGAAGATTTTTTTACCAGTTCTAAATCGGAGAGGTTATCTGTCACAACTAGATCTATGTTTTCATATTCAAAAATTTTATTTTTTACCCCTAATAAGTCATTACTAATCCTCCCAGTACAAATTCCATTTTTAAACTCTAATTTAGAAGCAAAAAAATCAGCATTTAACATTTTTGCAATATGTTCAACTACAATATCTAAGCTAGCAGAACAAAGTATTATAGAATCTAAAGGCATACTATTTATTAAATTAAAGGTATAATCTATTTTCTTCTCAATTAAAAATTCATTATAAAATCTTTCAGATAATTTTTCTAAACTTTCTTTATTAAAACCCTTTAATAAATTTACAAATAACTCTCTATAGATATCTCGACCAAACAATTTCCCGAGTAATAAAATTAAAAATCTACCAATTAAGGAATTTAAAAAAATCAGCTTAAAACTATAAACGCCTTCAACTTTGTATACATATTTTATAAAATCAAAAGTAGTATTTGATTTAAACATAGTCCAACACACATCAAAAATTTTCAAAATTCTATGCCTCATGTCTGAATAATTTTGAAAAAACTATTAAAATTAAGAAAATTAAAAAAATATCTATTAATGCGACTACTCCAACCACAGGAGAAAGTAACAATTGATAAATTTTACTATATATCAAAGCAAAAAAAACAATTGAAGTAAAGTTTTGCTTATTAGTATTATATAAATTTATTTTCATTTTATTAATTCTACCTAAGATAAATCCTAAATAAAAAACAAAAAAACTTCCTCCTATATAACCAAAATAACTATACGCAGCTAGATCAAAATGATCGGTGCTACCACCACTCAAGCTATTTGGATACCAATATTCCCATATAGCTCTACCTATTGTTATTGTTTCACGGCCATTATTATTAAAAATGTTATCAGTTACTCCGCTTCCCAAATAGGGTCTAGCTATAAGCTCTATAAAACTAGAGTCTTTATCAACAACCTTATCTAAAACTAGATTAGACAATCCTAAGTAATACATATCACCATTTGCAATTACCCTCGACAACAACATCTCTACAGCAGGATTATATTTGGTATACTGTGAAGAGTAATCCATACTTTCTGCTAGCCTATTAGAAAAAAACAAAGATGAAAAAACTACAAGTAGTAAAATAACTAATCCACTTAAAATACTTTTCAATTGTAATTTAATAAACTTACCATAGAACAACATATAAGTGATTATTGCTAAATAAATTGACTCTAAAATTGCAAACTTTGCACCAGTTACTAAAGATGACACCAAAATAAAAATTAAAAGCGTGATAGATTTTAATATTTTATTACCACCTTTAAATAAAAAAATTGTTAAAGATGCTATCACAAAACATCTTATTACCTCCATTATCCTTACTAAATGACCAAACCCCTTATTAGCCTCAAACCTAGAAATAAAAAACAAAGTGAAATTTACATTATATATATAATACAGCAACAATAAAAAATAAAAAATAATAAGAAAGTTTAATAAAATTTTTATTGAAATTTCATTTAAATATAAATCCAATCTCCTCATACCGAAATTTATTTTTTTTGAATAAAAACCTAAATAAGACCCTAGCAATAAAAAAATAAAGGAAGAAAAAATTAAAACAAAATATTTAGTTGCAATTATTCCACCAATAAATAACAATACAACCACAGCATAAGAAGTACCAAAAGTAAAACATATGAAAAAGATTATAGGATCATAAAAACTCAATATTTGACTTTTAAACAGAAAATATAATAAAAAAAAGAATAGTATTGATATTAAAATATAAAGAAAATAATTTTCATATATATACAATATTAAATCATAAGGATTCATTCACACCACCTCTTTTCAAGAAATAAAAAAAACCTACAATTAAATATTTAAAAAATATAAATTTTTTATATTGTTTAAATATATTGTATGCATATTTATTACTAGAATATCTAGAGATAGAATAAAAACCTTCAGATACAAACAATTTCTTTATATCATCATACTCATCAAAAAACTTAAATTCTTCTAAAATTTTCATTTTATTTTCATGCATCCAAATATATCTTTTATGATTATTTGAACCGTGAACTCTATAGTAAGTAAAAACATTTGTGACTTGCAGGTGCTTAAAATCATTTAATGCAGCTTTATAAAATATATATAAATCCTCAATTAAGATATTTGGATTATAACCACCTAGATCCTTTATAACTGATGTCCTAAACATAGTTGTTGGAGAATAAATATTATTACTAGATTTAAAAATATTTTTTCTATCTTTAACTATATTTTTTTTGATTAAGTTATTCTGAAATTTATCTTCAAGTTTACATCCATTTTCATCAATTTTTAATTGACTACCTGAACATGCATAATATTCTGGATGATTATGTAATATTTCAACTTGTAGCTTAACTCTATCACTAGTCATATAGTCATCAGAGGCTATTAATATCAAATACTCCCCCTTAACCCAATCTAAAGATTCATTTAAAGTATGAGTTAAACCTTTATTAGGTCTATATCGAAATTCAAACCGAACAAACCTTTCTTGGCAAGCTGGGATCATTCCTTGTATTTTTTCTACCGAGCTATCCTTTGAACCATCATCGATAATAATTAGCTCAATATTTTGATACGTTTGATCAACAATACTTTTAATGCAATCTTGAACAAATTTTTCATGGTTATAACAAGGGATAACCACTGACACTAAAGATTGATTATTCTCTTTCAACTCTACTCTCTCGATCTTTTAATACCGCAAACACAAAATAACCCATTACGCTCCAGTACAAGGCATAATTGACCAAATGTGCAATGGAAACACCTTTAAATCCAAAAAATTGTGTACATAAATAAGTTAAAACAATAGAACTACACGCAAAAATAATTTCAGTGCTTATAAATAACTTTGTCATTGCTTTACCCAGCATCAGGTAAGCTAAAATCCAACTACCAATCTTAAGTGAATCACCAATCATCTGCCATAAAAATAGCTCTCGCATTGGCAAAAATGCAGCACTAAAAAGCAGCGGGATAATCCAATCCTTTAGCAGATATACTACAGTACCGCCAAGTGCAGCTATAGGGAAAATAAATTTATAACCTAAATAAACTTCATTTTTTATTTTTTTGATATTTGAAAGCTCAGATAACCTTGGTAAATAATATACACTTAAGGTGGTCGTCACCAACATCAAATATGCAGCACTTAAGCGAATCATCGCTTCCCAGTAACCCGCATATGTAGCATTGTATTCATGAACCAAATAACTACGTATCACCATTTGAGATAAGGGTACACAAATGGCACTCACCAAGGCCATAGCAGCAAATGCCAAAAACTTTCTTGCAATATCTGGATCAACTTTTCCAAAAATATATGAAAAATTAAACCACTCTGACCTATAGCTTAAATACAAAGTGACAATAAAGTTTAAGGATTGATAAATACATAATGCAACTAGTGCGCCATACAAGCCCAACTTGACTGCAAGTAATCCCGTCACGATTAGAGAAAATAAACTGCCTGCAATATTTGCAAAAACAAGTTTCAATATTTCTTTTTTACCATTTAAGATGGCTAGCAAAAGTGCATTTAAATTGAAGAAAATAAGAAATACTGCAAACCAAATTAAGATAGAACCATACTCTCCTGTTTTAAATATCCAAAATGATAATTCCTGATGAAAGATTAAGACCAAAAAAGTAAAAATAAAACTAAAGATTGAAACAATACTTCCAGCTGTTTGCCACACTGTTCTTTGTTTTTTTTCATCAGCATAATATTCAGCTGTGTACTTGACCACTGCTGTATTCACCGCACTCCCAGCAAAAGTCGTGATCATTTGAATAAAGTTTTGGAATTGACCAATAGCAGCATAACCAGCAGGTCCGACATATACTGCGAGTATTTTATTCAATAAAAACATCGTGGCTGTTTTGATTAAAACAGCCACCCCGTTTAATGCGCTCGTCTTTAGCAGATTCATTACTTTTAAGCTTGAAATTGATTACATAAAGCGATAATTCTTTCTGCATCTACTGCAGACAGTGTCGGCCCCATAGGTAAACTTAGTACTTCATCATGTATCTGTTCAGAAATTGGATAAGTTAAATTATTCCATTCTTTATATGCTTGTTGTTTATGTGGTGGAATCGGATAATGGATTAATGTTTGAACACCATGATTTAATAGATACTGGTGTAAAGCTTCACGATGCTCTGTACGAATTACAAATAAATGCCAAACATGCTGCTCATAAGTTTCTGCATTAACTTCCTTCAATGGGAGTTGAATTAGAGGATTTTTGATTCCATCTAAATATAAATTCGCAATAAAACGTCTATGCTGAGTTTCCTGATCCAAGTATTTGAGTTTAACATTTAGCAACGCTGCCTGAATTTCGTCTAATCGACTATTCACACCCGGAACTAAATTTTTATACTTTTCATGCGAACCATAGTTACGCAATGCTTTTAACATGGTCGCTAATTCTGCATCATTCGTTGTAACTGCACCTGCATCACCCAATGCACCTAAATTTTTTCCAGGATAAAAACTAAAACCTGAAGCATCGCCCCAGTTTCCTGCTTTTTTACCTTGTATTTGTGCCCCGTGACTTTGTGCGGAGTCTTCTAAAACCAATAAATTGTGTTGTTTGGCAATTTGCATAATTTCTGGCATTGCAGCCAATTGACCATATAAATGGACAGGTAAAATCACTTTGGTTTTAGCCGTTAGTGCTTCTTTTATTTTTATAAGATCAATATTGTAGGTAGAAATGTTTGGCTCAACTAAAACTGGCGTCAAGTTATTTGCTGTAATGGCAAGAATGCTAGCAATATACGTATTCGATGGAACAATTACTTCATCTCCATCTTTAAGTTTGCCTAACTCTTTCCATGCACGTAGTGTCAGAATCAATGCATCTAAGCCGTTTGCAACACCAATTGCAAATTGTGTACCACAATATTCAGCAAAGTTACTTTCAAAACTTTCTAGCTCTTTACCACCAATATACCAACCTGAATCAATAACACGATTACAAGCCTCTACAAGTTCAGCACGATATTGAGCATTTATAGCTTGGAGATCTAAGAAGGGGATCATAAAAAAACACCTAAGGAATAAATATTTCTGCTGTACCTATCGTTACAACTTTTCCACTTACTGAGCATACTGTTTCGAAAGTTACTCGTTTCGTAGAGATATTCACAGCTATAACGGTTACTTTTGCCTCCACTGTATCTCCTAAATAAACAGGCCTTTTAAATTGCAAATTCTGACTAACATAAACACAACCTTCGCCAGGAAGTTTTGTTCCAAAAATCGCAGAAAAAAAACTTGCCGTTAGTAAACCATGTGCTATGCGACCTTTATACCTTGAACTTTTCGCATACTCCTCATTGACATGTACAGGATTATGATCACCTGATAGCCCAGAAAACCCCTTGATATCTGCATCTGTTATAGTTTGTGAATATGATGCAGTCATACCAATTTGAATTTCTGTAATTGTAAATGATTTTTTTATTTGCATTATTCAGCAACCCACTCTTTAACAATTTCAATAGGATAGCCGCGATGAAAATGTTTTCGCCATGGATATGCATTCTCTTTACTGTCTTGTAGTTTTATTTTAGAAGTTGTACATATTTTTTTTGCTGGCGACCCTACATAAACCATATTTGCCTCTGTTTCACCTTTTAGTGAAGAGTGAGCACCAACTAAAACGCCTTCAGCAACAGTTGTACCAGGTAAAATTACAGACATAGTTGCGATTACAGCAAAATCCTCAACAGTTACACCTATTAGCGTGTCACTAGGCGGATGTGGGTCGTTTGTAAGAACTACATATGGAAAAATCCAAACAAAATTTCCAATTTTGCTTTTCTGCCCAATATGTACATTACTATGAAAACGAACATAGTCTCCAATTTCACAATGCCCTTGCAAATCTGATAGTGTTCCTATTTGCAAGTTTTTTCCAGCTTTAACTAACTCTCTCACAGTGACTCGATGCCCTGTAGTCAAACCCTCACCAAAGTACGAGCCTTCATAAAAAATACTATGAGATCGAATGTTAGCGTTTGCACCAATTACAAGAGGCTCACCTTTTGATAAATGATTAGCAACACCAATTTCACAAAATGCGCCAATAATTGAATTATCACCTATAACAACGTTGTCATAAACAATAGTGGAGGGGCCGATCTCTACATTATTACCAAGTTTTGCTTTAGGTGAGATTATTGCTGTAGGATGTATTTTCATTTAATCACCTTATTCAGAAAATCTTGATAATCACGAATATAGTCGCTTTCATCATAATGTTCACTTGCCAATACCAATAAAACACAATCATCCGAAAAGTCATGCATTTCTCGCCAAGTCAAAGCTTCAATATACAAGCCTTGTGTTGGTGAGTTAAGAGTCACCTCTTCCCTAGCATGACCATTGTCCAAAATAAAACAACAACTCCCTTTGACACATACCGCAACTTGCTTTAAATCGATGTGTGCATGAAAGCCACGAGACTGATTTGTTGTATTAAAAATATAATACAAACGCTTAATCTCAAAAGGAATAGATTGATTAGACTCTATTGCAACCAATCCCCCTCGCTGATCTCCCAAACTCGGCAAATCAATTAGTTTTATTAAACTCATATTAATTCATTCACCAATGAAATTAGATATTGACCATAATCATTTTTACTCATGCTCTGACCAATTTCTAAAACTTGTTCTTTACTCAGCCAGCCATTATTCAGGGCAATTTCTTCTAAACACGCAACTTTATAGCCCTGACGTTTTTCAATAGTCTCTACAAACTGCGCTGCCTCAAGTAAGCTCGCATGTGTACCTGTGTCCAACCATGCAAAACCACGTCCCAGCAATTCCACATTTAGATCACCACGCTCTAAATACATCTGATTAACTGTGGTAATTTCTAATTCTCCACGCTCAGATGGCTTCACTTGTTTCGCAATTTCAATTACATCATTGTCATAAAAATATAGACCTGTGACTGCAAAGTGAGATTTAGGTTGTTTAGGTTTTTCTTCTAGAGAAATTGCACGTTTCTGCTCATCAAATTCAACCACGCCAAAACGCTCAGGGTCTTTCACTTGGTAGCCAAATACCGTTGCACCTTTTTGACGTGCGACGGCTTGACGGAGCATTGGGGTAAAACCTTGACCGTAAAAAATATTGTCGCCAAGCACTAAACAAACATTACTGTTTCCAATAAAGCTTTCACCAATTATAAATGCTTGTGCTAAACCGTCTGGACTAGGTTGGACTGCATATTCAAGCTGAATACCAAATTGAGCACCATCACCCAATAAACGCTTAAATCCATCAATATCTTCAGGAGTACTAATAATGAGTACGTCACGAATACCTGCAAGCATCAGCACTGAAAGTGGGTAATACACCATTGGTTTGTCATAAATAGGCAATAATTGCTTAGATACCCCTTTGGTAATCGGATATAAACGTGTACCTGAACCGCCAGCTAAAATAATACCTTTTGTTGTATTTGACATTATGAATTTACACCTAATCTTTCGCGTTGGTAACTGCCATCTTGCACTCGATGACACCAGTCTAAGTTATTCAAATACCACTCTACCGTTTTACGGATTCCAGTTTCAAATGTTTCCGTAGGTGTCCAACCTAATTCATTTTGAATTTTTGTGGCATCAATTGCATAGCGTAAGTCATGCCCAGGGCGGTCTTTTACAAACGTAATCAGTGATTCATAAGTTTGACCGTTGGCTTGTGGTTTTAACTCATCCAAAATTTTACAAATGGTTTTAACCACTTCAATATTCTGCTTTTCATTATGACCACCGATATTATAGGTTTCACCCACTACACCTTCGGTCACCACTTTATATAAAGCACGTGCATGATCTTCTACAAATAACCAATCCCGAATTTGCTGACCATTACCATATACAGGTAAAGGTTTAGCATCTAGTGCATTTAGAATCACCAAGGGAATTAACTTTTCAGGAAAATGATAAGGACCATAATTATTCGAGCAATTGGTCACAATTACAGGCAAACCATAAGTTCTGTGCCAAGCACGGACTAAATGGTCTGAACTGGCTTTAGAGGCAGAATAGGGAGAGCTTGGCGCATATGAAGTCGTTTCAGTAAATAAATCTGTCGTGCCTTCTAAGTCACCATAAACTTCATCAGTTGAAATATGATGAAAACGAAAGTTTTGTTGCGCTTCAGCGTCAAGCCCCATCCAATACTTTCGAGCAGCTTCTAATAAAGTATAAGTTCCCACAATATTAGTTTGAATAAATGCTGCAGGACCATCAATTGAGCGATCTACATGCGACTCTGCAGCTAAATGCATAATTGCATGAGGCTGAAATGCATCTATTACAGCTGTAATTTGTTCTGTATCACAAATATCAATTTGTTTGAACTCATAGTTCGAGTGTTGATCAATTTCTTTTAACGATTCTAAATTGCCCGCATAAGTCAGTTTATCGATATTTAGAACTTGGTTGTTGGTATTTTGAATAATATGGCGGATGACAGCAGAACCAATAAATCCCGCACCGCCAGTAACTAAAATTTTCATAGTTTCCTTTTATTATAAGCGAATATCTACATCTGTATGATTTAAAATATATTTTAAATCATATAAAACATATTTTTCTTTTGCCACTGCTTTAAATTCATCTATAGACATCTGTTTAAACTGATCATGCGCAACTGCTAAAACAATGGCATCATATTTAGCGTTCGCCAAACTAGAAACAGGGTCTATACCATATTCCTTTGCAGCGTCTAACGGATCTACCCACGGGTCATAAATATCTAAATCTAAATCATATTCTTTTAAAGCTTTGACCATATCTACAATTTTAGTATTGCGAATATCTGGACAGTTTTCTTTAAAACTTAAGCCCATCACTAAAATTTTTGAACCCACCACTTGTATACGCTGCTTCACCATCTCTTTAATCAATTGTGTTGCAACATATTCACCCATACGGTCATTTAAACGACGTGCCGCTAAAATAATTTCTGGATGCAATCCTAAAGACTGTGCTTTATGGGTTAAATAATACGGGTCTACCCCAATACAGTGCCCACCGACTAAACCTGGACGGAAAGGTAAAAAATTCCACTTGGTTCCCGCAGCCTGTAAAACCGCTTCAGTATCAATACCCAACTTATTAAAGATCACGGCTAATTCATTAATTAAAGCGATGTTCACATCACGTTGGGTATTTTCAATGACCTTGGCGGCTTCAGCCACTTTTATACTCGGTGCTTTATGTGTACCTGCAGTCACAATCAGTTTATAGACTGCATCGACAAAGTCTGCAACTTCTGGAGTAGAACCCGAAGTCACTTTTAAAATATTGGTCACACGGTGTAGCTTATCGCCTGGGTTAATCCGTTCTGGGCTATAGCCTGCAAAAAAATCCTGATTGAATTTTAATCCAGACACTCGTTCCAAAACTGGAATACAGGCTTCTTCGGTAGCACCGGGGTAAACGGTAGACTCATACACCACTACATCGCCTTTTTTAAGTACTTTCCCAATACTGGTAGAGGCTTTAATGAGCGGGGTTAAATCGGGTTGTTTAAACTCATCAATTGGGGTTGGTACAGTCACAATAAAAAAATTGCAGCTTCGTAGGTCATCTAAATGAGCAGAATAAGTCAATTGCGTCGCTTGTTTAAGTTCTTCTGACGACACTTCTAAGGTATGATCTTGCCCACTTTGTAATTCTTGTATGCGTTTTTGCTGAATATCAAAACCCACCACAGGCAACTGCTTACCGAATTCAACCGCTAGAGGTAACCCGACATAGCCTAAACCAATAATGGCAATTTTTAGGTCTGAAAGCTGTAGCATTTGAGCGCCTTTAAATTTATATCTGTATTTTATGAAGAATGAATCTTTCGGCGAGAATACTAGCAGAAATTTATTAAATTTCTATTATGATTTGTGCTCAAATTAGTTGAAAGATGCATCAGTGTATAGTTTTTGTGACTATTCAACTTTTTAATTTAGATTAAATTCACTATTTGCGATTTTTATCATTTTTTCGCAAGGAATTTGACAGAATCTGCAAAATGATTACAAATTGCTATGTACCTATTTGACAAGTTCGGTAAAATGGCGGGAATTGATTTAAATATTTTAATAAATTAAAAATGGAATCTCGCGTGCGACACTTTCAACTGGCTGTTTTAATGGCATGTGGCATTGCCGCCACTGGCTGTGCTGTGACCTCTGGCTTACAAACTTATGACCTACCTACACAAGGTGCGTACAAAACAGACCAAGGCGCCCAACTAACGGTCGTTCAGCTAACACAGGACAATTTACCTAGCCACTTGCTTAACAACATTCAGAGCACAAATTCTATCTATCATTTATTTAAGAATAAGCAACACATTTACCGTTTAACCGCAGGTGATGTACTTTCAATTCAGCTTTGGGCTTATCCCGAAATCACGCCACCTATCCAAGATATTAGTAATATCAAAGCGGCTGGCTATCCAATTGACCCAAATGGCAATGTATATTTACCTCTGCTTGGACAAGTCAAAGTTGCTGGCAAAACGCTGGCTGAAATCAACCAATATTTACGCTCACAATTTTCGCGCTATTTAAAACACCCAGATGTTGTTGTGCGGGTTCTTTCTTACGAAGGACGCCGCTATTTTGTAAATGGTCAAGTTATGCGTAGCGGTCAGTACACATTAAATGACCAACCTATCAGTGTTTATACAGCTTTGGGACAAGCAGGTGGCGTAAATACTGAAACAGGTGATAACACCAATATTCAACTGATCCGACAAGGGCAAACCTATCACTTAAATGCTGTAGAACTAGAAAAGCAAGGGTTGTCTTTGCACAACTTACTTATTCAGCCCAATGACACAATTTTTGTAAATGCAAAACAAAATCAAAAGCTGTATGTTATGGGTGAATCAAATAAAAGCCAGGCACTTACTTTACGTGATCAGGGCATGACCTTAAGTGATGTATTGGGTGAAAGTGAAGGTATTAACCCTTATTCTGCAAGTGCTGCACGTATTTTTGTGATGCGTACAGATTTAAATACTAAAACCTCTACAATTTATCATTTGAACTTAAGCAGCTTAGGCAATTTGGCTTTAGCCAATCAATTTCAGATGCAAAAAAATGATATTGTATATATCGATGCAACGGGGCTTACACGTTGGCAACGTATCATGAATCAAATTGTGCCTTTCTCGAGTGCACTTTACACATTTGACCAGTTAGGTAAATAGCATGCAAATTCAAAATGTTTTAGTTGTATGCATTGGAAATATATGTCGTAGTCCCATGGCTGAATATTTTCTAAAAAACAATCATCCCAATTTAAATATTGAGTCTGCAGGTCTCTCTGCAATGTCTGGGCATTCGGCAGATGCAAAAGCTATTCACTGTATGGATCAGCTGAATATTGATATGCGTCCACACATTGCTAGACAAATTACTGCCGAAATGATTAAAAAATCCGATTTAATTTTAGTCATGAGTAATAATCAAAAAAAACATCTTGAGCAAACTTGGTCTTTTGCCAAAGGAAAGGTTTTTCGTTTGGGGCATTGGCAAAATCAAAATGTGCCCGATCCTTATCAACATGATCAAGCTTTTTTTGATGAAACTTGTCGCAACATTCAAAAATACGTTTCTGACTGGCAATCCCATTTTTAATTTTTAGCAGTTTTATTTCATGAATTCGAATAGCACACCTCAAGACGATACCATTGACTTAAAAGAATTATTCTTTTCTTTGCTATCTCAATGGAAGCTCATTGCTCTATGTACACTCCTTAGCCTCGTTTTTGCTCTGCTTTACTTAAAAGTAACGCCAAATGTCTACTCAACGGATGCTATGATTCAGGTTGAGGACGCTAAAGGTGCTGGTGCCGCAGCGCTTTTAGGGGATTTAGGAAGCGCAATGCCTGGAGGATTGGGTGGAAAGTCAGCTGCAGATGCGGAAATTGAAATCTTAAACTCACGCAAAGTGCTCGGACAAACCATACAAGACTTAAAGCTAGATATTCGTATCACCGATGAACAAAGTAGCTTGACGTATCGTTTGCTCAACACAGTTCAAAGTAAAGTGATCTATAAAAATAATGTTGTGACTTGGCAAGATAAAAAAAATGTATTTGTTATTCAATCTTTTGATGTGCCTAATTTTTATCTAGATAAAAAACTCACACTAAACTTTATCAATGGACAAGAGTTTAGCCTGTCTTATAAAAAAGATGTAGTGTTTAAAGGTAAGTTAAACGCGATCAATCAAAGCCTAGATCAGAAAGGTTTATGGAAAATTCAAATTTATGCGAAAAACCCTATATCGCATGATTTTTCAGTCACTAAATTATCTATGCCTTCAGCCGTAAAATGGATTAAAAAAGATTACGGAGTAGCGGAAAGAGGTAAAAACTCTGGTGTGATTGGTCTTAACTACAATGGTGAAGATAAAGAACATATCACACAAGTACTTAACCACATCTTAAATATTTACCAAGCACAAAATATTGAACGTAAATCACTGGAATCGGCTCAAACATTGAGCTTCCTTGAAAAGCAACTGCCTGAGTTAAAACAACAACTCGAAGACTCTGAAATTAAATTTAACCGTTTCCGAGAACAATATAACACAATTGATGTAACACAAGAAGCGGAGTTAATGCTAAAGCAGAATGTTGAGCTTGAAAAATTAAAAATCCAACTACAACAGCAACAAGCAGAACTCTCTTCAAAATATACGCCTGACCACCCATTAATGTCAGCAATTAACGCTCAACTTTCTGAAATTAACAAAAAAACTTCAGAAATGACTCAATCCATTAAGCGTTTACCTGAAACCCAGCGACTGTACTTACAACTGCACCGGGATGTTAAAGTAAATGCTGAGTTATACACTGCGTTATTGAATAGCTATCAACAACTCAAAATTGCCAATGCAGGTGAAATTGGTAATGTACGCATTATTGATACTGCAATTGAACCTGTAAAACCAATTAAACCTAAAAAGCTCATCATATTAGTACTTGCTATTTTTGTAGGTGGCTTCTTGGGCACATTATTAGCCTTACTGCGTAATATGTTGCGCTCAGGTATTAAAGACTCCAATAAAATTGAAAATGAACTTGATTTACCTGTTTATGCCACTGTGCCACGATCACCTGTGCAAGAAAGCCGTATTAATATTCTGAAAAAGAAAAAGAATATTCCTATTCTTGCGGTGAAACACAGTGATGATATTGCCATTGAAAGCCTGCGCAGCATGCGTACTGCTATTCACTTTGCTTTAAGCAGTGCCAAAAACAATATCATTATGATTTCTGGCCCTGCACCAGAGTTGGGTAAATCGTTTATTTCAACTAACTTAGCGACTATTTTGGCGCAAAGTGATAAGCGCGTATTATTGATTGATGCCGATTTACGTCGCGGTTATATGCACAAATATTTTAACTATGATGTGCAACCTGGTTTGGCTGAATATTTAAATGGTCAACACGAGTTAGGCAATATTGTACGCAGTACTGAAGTTGAAAATTTAAGCATCATCAGTCGCGGCAAAAGCCCTGCTAATCCGTCAGAATTGTTAAGTACGCAAAAATTTGCAGATATGCTCACGCACTTGTCGAGTCAGTTTGACCATATTCTGATTGATACCCCGCCAGTTCTTGCGGTCACCGATGGGATTATTATTTCACAATATGCGGGTGTTAATTTGGTTGTGGCACGTTACGGCAAAACTCAAATGAAAGAGCTTGAAATGACTGTCAACCGCTTTGAACAAGCTGGTGTTAAAGTAAACGGCTTTATTTTGAATGATATTCAACGTGAAGCGGGTGGTTATGGCTATGGTTATAACTATGCCTATGCCTATAAAGCTAATAAGGATGAGGATTAAACTATTTACTCAACCGCCCTTTTGCTAGGCTTCCCTCTTTGTCAAAGATGAGCTATATAGCAAAAGCCACCAACGTTAAAATCCCTCCTAAGCTTCCTTTCTTACGCAAGAGTTTAAAGCTGTGCTTAAACTCTTGCTCAGGGATGAGCTCCATTACAAAGTTTATGCTCGTGCTAAGCTCCCCCCTTTGAAAAAGGGGGATGGAGGGGGATTAAAAAAATCTAAAAAGATGAGCTATGTATGTCACAAGAAAGCTAATTAAAAATAAACCACTTTTAAAAACAAAGAATAAAAACCATGCAACCCTATAACAAAAATTTAAAATATAACGCACGACAGTTAAGAAACAATATGACTGAAGCAGAACAAAAACTCTGGTTACGACTGCGTCAAAAACAAATCTTGGGCTTACAGTTTTATCGGCAAAAGCCTATTCTGAATTTTATTGTAGATTTTTACTGTCCTGCGGCAAGTTTAATTATTGAATGCGATGGCAGCCAACATTTGAACGAAAAAGGCTTACAGTATGATTTAGTACGTGATCAGGCTTTAACACAGTTAAATTTAACGGTGTTAAGACTTAACAATTTACAAATTTTGCATGAACTCGATGCAGTCATCCAAACCATTGAAAATGTGATTTTAAGTCAACACGCTGATAATCCCTCCTAACCTCCCTTTAAAAAGGGAGGAACATTCATTACAAAGTTCCACTTGTGCATCTCACCCTTTTTACAAAAGAGTTTTCTGTTGAAATTTACAACAATACTCAACAATTCACATTGCAAAAATCCACTCAAAAACCTATCTTGTTTACAGTTTATAAACGCTGAGAATATATAAGCATGTTTCCACCCAAAGCGCTGTTGGCGACACTGGCATTAAGCTCCTCCTTCACCTTTGCCCAAGGCATTGTCTTAAATGACCAAAACTTACGTACCGATTTAAACTGGCTAAATCAGCAAGGCGTGATTCAAATTAGTACTTCAACTTGGCCTATGAGTAGTGATGAAATTCAACGTGCACTTTCTCAAGCCAAAATCAGCAACAACAATCAACAAAAAGTAATAGATGCGGTAGTGGCACATTTAAATGCCAATAACCAACTGCTCAAAGCCTCTCTTTTTGCAGAAACTGATCAAAAAAATATTCCACAGGCCTTTGGCGACCAACAAAAAACGCAATATCAAGCAGGTTTGGAACTCAATGCAGGCAATCAAAACTGGGATGCTAAAATTCGAGTCAATGCAGAAAAAGACCCACAAATTGATAACGATCAAGATGTCAATGTTGAAGGTTCCTATATTGCAGCCAAGCTTTGGAATCAATGGCTCATTGCTGGGCAAATTCCAACCTACTGGGGGCCTGCACATGACGGCAGTTTAATTCGTGGTGATGCTAGCCGCCCAGTTTACGGCGTAACCATGCAGCGTGCTGAACAACAAGCTTTCAGCAACAAATGGCTGTCTTGGATTGGTCCATGGCAATATCAAGCCTTTGCTGGTCAATTGCATGATTATGATGATGTACCCGATGCCAAATTGATTGGTTTACGTGTCACTGCACAACCGCTACCTTATTTCGAACTTGGGGCATCACGTATGATGCAGTGGGGTGGGGGTGATCGTTCAGAAAGTCTATCCACACTTTGGAATGCAATCAAAGGCAACGATAACTTTAATAACAGTGATGATGATAAATCTAACCAAGTTGCAGGTTTTGATGCACGCTTAAACCTACAGCCATTGCTACAAGTGCCAATGGGTATCTATGCACAATACGCAGGTGAAGATGAAGCTGGTGGCTTACCTTCAAAAAAAATGTATCTGGCTGGGGTCGATTATTCATCAAGCTATCAAAATATGCCGTTCCAACTCTATACCGAATGGGCAGATACCCGTACTAACGGTAAAGCACAAGGTATTACCTATAACCACCATGTCTACACTGATGGTTTCTATCAACATGGCTATCCTTTAGCGCATGCCATGGGTGGTGATGGACAAATGATTTCAGTCGGTGGTGATATTCGTTTTGATCGTATGAACCGCGTGAATGCACGTATGTTGTTTGCCAAATTGAATGAATCAAACCGAGCAACCAACCAAGCTTTCCCAGAAAAAGATCAGTTAAAAGCTTTGGATTTGACTTGGACACACTATTTACGCCCAGATATTCCACTTAAACTGAATGGCTGGATTAGCGATTCAGATGTCCATGGTAATGATGGTGGTGCATCGATTGGCATTGAATTTCCTTTAGAAAAAGGGCTATTTTCTTATTAAGTCTACCCGCTAGACCGAAATACTTCGTGGATGAGATCGACACCGATTTCATCCATTTTTCTAAGATTAAAAATTCAGCGCCACTCCATTATTTAACGCAAAATTTCAGGCAACGCCTTATAACTACCGCTTTTGCTTAATTCAATTTTCATTTTTTGCAGCATTTGATATGGTTGCTGCTGCACAAACATATTCACAAAACTTAAAGGAATCGAGCCCTCAGGGTTAGCATAGCCATAGGTACTGACTTTGACTTTGTGATTGCCCAGTTTCTGAAAGGTCCAGTCGCCTTCGTAATCCTGAATACGCACATAATCTGGGTTCAAGGGATAGCCCCCCTCAATAGCTTTATTTTGAATACTAACTATACCTTGCACATCTTTACTCATTTTACCTTTGACCACTAAATCACGATCTTTTAGCGGAAAAGGAAAATCCAGCACCATATACAGCAAGAACTCACCTTTTTGGTCATCTCGTGATAAGACTTTGACACTGCCCACATAAGGCACCCATTTCACGGCATGATCAACATCTAAAATTAAGGCAGCAGCTTTTTCTAAAGGTACATTGAAGGTGGTTTCAGCCTTATACACAAACACAGGGCTAGACTGCTGTTGAAAGGTCCAGACTTTAATATTGTTTTTATGTATGCTCAGTTTGGCATGTTCAATATTTTGTGCAGAGGCCGCACAAATACAGGTGCTTAACCCAAGCATCAGCAGAGATTTTTTCATTTTATTTTGCATCTTATTTGGGTCTGTTGACAATTCGTCTATGTTTGCGACAACGCATATTTTTTAGCTGATATAAGGCATGAGGCAGGAAATTTAGTTATTCTAAATGACTGACTCATAACGCAATAGCAGTAAAAAATATGCTTGTCCTGAAAGGCTGTGGCTAAAACTTTCTCAGTTTGCGTTATGAAACTTGGCAATAGTCTCGCTATTCCCTGCGTTTCATGCCTGATCTGCTCAGTTTTAGCCTACAGCGCAAGCCATTTATGAAATGTCAACAGACCCTAGTTTTAGATCGGGTCTGATGCGTCATCATCCATGACATCAGACCCTAGTTTTAGCGGCAGATTGACAATTATTCAAGTCATTTTTATCTATTTCGGATCCCTGCGCAGTTTTTAAACCTGAATATCGTTAAATCCAAGAACATCTTTCATATCGTATTTACGCGCTTCGCGTCCCACTACCCACGCTGCAGCACGCACGGCACCTGCAGCAAAGTTCATGCGGTTGGTGGCTTTGTGGGTAATTTCCACACGCTCGCCATCGGCAATAAACATCGCAGTATGTTCACCCACAATGTCGCCACCACGAATGGTTTGGAAACCAATACTTTTACGTTCACGTGGTCCTGTATGTCCTTCGCGGCAGTAAACAGCGTCGTGTTTTAAATCACGACCTAAGGTTGCTGCAATCGCCTCGCCCATCATCAATGCCGTGCCTGATGGTGCATCGACTTTATGACGATGATGCGCTTCAATCACTTCAATATCTACACTATCACCAAAGACTTTGGCTGCCAATTCCAACAGTTTAATAGATACGTTTACCCCTACTGAATAGTTGGCAGCATACACTACTGGGGTCTGTTGAGCCGATTCTTCTAAGAGTGCTTTTTGTTCATCATTCATGCCTGTGGTGCCAATCACAATCGCCACGCCTGCTTCACGACAAAGCTTTAAGTGCTGTGCAGTGGCGGCTGGTGCGGTAAAGTCGATCACGACATCGCAGTCAGCTAATACTTGCTCTAGGCTACCCACCACTTTCACGCCCAGTGTACCTACACCTGCCAACTCTCCTGCATCTGCACCCAATAAACTGCTTTCTGGACGCTCTACTGCGGCAGCCAATTGGTAGCCTGCTTCTTGAACAGCTTGAATTAAGATGCGCCCCATACGGCCGCCTGCGCCTAATACACCAATGCGTGGAGTTGCTGACATAGCATATTCCTAAAATAGATTCTAAATTGTGCTTACTATAGCAAAACTCGCTGCCTAGACTAAGTTTGTCTGCCAAGTTTCTGGGTTTATTTTTATCCGAAAGCAAGCCGAGCTGTACTACTGATGGTCACTTTACACCCCTCAGGTAAACTTTTAACGAAGCGATGCTAAAAATTTATCTGAAAATGCTCATTTTTTATTTTTATTTCACAAATTTGCAAACTTGTATGCGCAGACTAGCCTGCACGAATGATAACAACTGCACAAATTAAAGGGGATTTACATGCATTCGAAGAACATGGTATTGGCATTATTGTTAGGCATGAGCACAGCATCCGTATTTGCAGAGCCTGTACTTCAAGAAGGGGATACGCTAGAAAGCCTGTCCAAAGTCCGTATTAGCGTGACACTACAAGAACCGCTTGCTGTTGAAGTTGATACACCTGAACTAGAAGAAGCTGCAACAGAACATGGGGTTGTTACAAGCGCTCAACCACAAACTGTCGTTAAAACAGCAACGGCTGAAATGGTGGATGTTTTAGAGATTGATGTGCCTGAAATCGAATAAGCGTGCAGCAGATACAACAAAGGCGATCCATAAGATCGCCTTTATTTTTTGAGTTTAGATCAGGTTGTGCTTCGACATACCTAATCTAAGTTTCCTTAATCAAACAAACGATCAAAGAAAGACTTCTTCTTTGGTGATGACTGACTGCCCTCACCTTCCATCGTCGTCTGTAACTCTTTTAACAGTTCACGCTGACGTGCCGTTAAATTCACAGGTGTTTCCACCACAATACGGCAGAGCAAATCGCCCTGCATACTGCTACGCACAGGTTTTACCCCTTTACCACGCAAACGGAATAATTTACCAGTCTGTGTTCCCTCAGGCACTTTCAGGCTCACGCGGCCATCTAGAGTCGGAATTTCAATTTCCTTACCTAAAGCAGCATCGGCAATGCTGACAGGTACATCCATATATAGGTCGGCACCATCACGCTGGAAGATTTCATGCTCGCGCACCACTACTTCTACGTATAAATCTCCTGATTGACCATCACGAATCGCTTCACCTTTACCCGTTAAGCGTACGCGGTCGCCATTGTCCACCCCTGCAGGAATGGTCACTTCAAGAGTTTGTTGACGGTCTGACACCCCCGAACCATGACATTTTTTACATGGATTCTTGATGATTTTGCCCTGACCACGACAGGTACTACAGGTTTGCTGTACCGAGAAGAATCCTTGCTGCATGCGTACTTGACCCGCACCATGACAGGTTGGACAGGTTTCAACATCATTTGGATTTTCTGAGCCTTTACCATCACAAGCGTCACATGGCGCAGGTGCTGTAAAGGTGATGGTTTTCTTAACGCCTTTGACTGCTTCTTCAAGCGTGAGTTCCATCACATAGCGTAAGTCTGAACCACGACGCGCACGTTGCTGACCACGCCCACCGCCACCGAATGCACCACCGAAAATATCACCGAACTGACTAAAGATGTCTTCTGCACTAAAACCACCGAAGCCACCACCGCCGCCCATACCACCTTCAAAGGCATTATGCCCCATACGATCATACATGCTGCGTTTTTCGGCATCCGATAAAACTTCATAAGCTTCTGCAGCTTCTTTAAATTTCTCTTCGGCTTCGGTGTTGTCTGGGTTGCGGTCAGGATGATATTTCATCGCCAACTTACGGTAGGCTTTTTTTATTTCATCATCACTAGCGGTTTTAGCGACACCCAAAACCTCATAATAATCACGTTTAGCCATGTCTGGCGATGCTCCTCACGGAATTCTAATTAAAACTGAACTGATTTTTGAAATTGGGGTAAAACTGAGTTTTACAAGGGAAGACTGCTAAAAATTTTAGCTGCCTGCTGAATACACGCGAAAAGTCCTTAGAATACGGCTTTATTTTTCAAAAATTTGGATAGCCCTTTAATCCAAGCATTGATTAAAAACAAGAAGGCAATCACGGCAAAGACGACACCTGCTACGGTGCAGGCTTTAACCCATAAAAAAGCATCCCAAGGAAAGAAAGCCAATGGAATAAACCACAATGCAGCAAACATTGCCAATACCGTATAAATCAGCACATTGCGCATAACCCATAAAGCCTGCGCCTGTAACCAGACTTCAGTGCTATCGACCACAATCACTTTACGGGCATACCAATAAGCTAACGCGCCGCTCACCACAGTAAATAAAGCAAAAAACATAAACACGTAAGAGATCGCAACCGAACGGCGAAACTTTAACAAGTTATCTTGCTTCATAATGTGATTAAACCCCATCTGTGCCATGCTTTATTTTTTAATCTGGCGCATGCTGTAACGTATGCAAAGGCTGAAAAATATAAGGTGCTACTATATTGAAATTTTCCAAGTTTCGCACCCGTTATTATGTCACTTTTACAGATTATGTGGATTTTTTTTCACTTTAAACCACTGGGCGTATAACGCAGGTAAAAAGAACAGAGTTAATAAGGTCGCGACAATTAATCCGCCCATAATTGCCACAGCCATCGGGCCAAAGAAAATACTGCGAGAAAGTGGAATCATCGCCAAAACAGCCGCTAATGCTGTAAGGACAATTGGACGACAACGGCGTACCGTGGCATTAATGATTGCATCCCACTGTGACTCTCCTGCAAGAATGTCTTGTTCAATCTGATCAATTAAAATCAGGGAGTTGCGCATGATCATACCCGACAAGGCAATTGTGCCGAGCATCGCCACAAAACCAAAGGGTTTGTTAAACAGCAACAGGAACAATACCACACCAATAATGCCAAGCGGTGCAGTCAAAAATACAATGAACGCACGAGACATGCTACGCAGCTGAATCATTAACAAGGTCATCACCACTGCAAGGAAAACTGGCATGCCTGCATTGACTGACTTTTGCCCACGTGCCGACTCTTCAACCGTGCCGCCCACTTCAATTAAATAGCCACTTGGCAAAGTACCTTTATAGCTTTCAAGCTCAGGCTGAATCTGATTCACCACCGTTGCAGGTTGTAAACCTGTACTAATGTCCGCACGAACAGTAATGGTTGGCAAACGATTACGATGCCAAATTAAACCTTCTTCAAAACGGTATTCAATTTGTGCAATTTGTGCCAATGGCACCGATGTTCCACGTGTAGTCGGTACAGCCAAACTGCTTAAGGATGCAACATCTAGGCGCTCACTTTGATCTCCACGTAAACGAATTTCAATCAGTTCACGTTTTTCACGATACTGGTTGATTGCGGCACCACTGATAGAGCTATTGAGGAAGTTAGCCAAATCTAGACTCGACACTCCCATTTGACGGGCACGGTCTTGATCGATTTGCAATTGAATGACTTTGCTCGGCTCACCCCAATCTAAATGCACATTGGTGCTGTTTGGGTTGGCACTGATGGTGGCTGCGACTTGCTGCGCCCATTGCCGTACTTGTGCCAAGTCTTCCCCTGACACGCGAAATTGCAATGGATAACCCACAGGCGGACCATTTTCCAATAACGACACGCGAGTACGTACCTCTGGCAATAACAAGCGAATTTGCTCTGATAAATTACGACGAATTTCATTGCGGTCTTCTAAGGAGGATGCCAACACCACAAATTGAGCAAAACTGGCTTGCGGCAATTGCTGATCTAGCGGCAAATAAAAACGTGGCGAACCTGTACCTACATAAGCCACATAATTGTCGATACCTTGTTGTTGTGCTAAAAACTTTTCAACTTTTTTGACTGCGGCCTCGGTGGCTTTGAGCGATGCACCTTCTTCTAGTTTTAAATCGACCAAAATTTCTGCCCGATTGGAAGGCGGGAAAAATTGTTGAGGTACCAATTTAAACATTGCAATCGATAACACAAAAATCGCAATAGTGGCCACARTTACGGTTTTACGATAGCGCACACAGGTGTTTACCCATGACCGAAATACCTGATAGAAACGGGTTTGATACGGGTCATGCACCTCACCAGCCTGATGCACCACAGGCTGCGGCTCAGCTTGTTTGCGTACACGCGCCCAAAGAAGTTGATACCAAGGCGCTCGCTGTGCATGACGCTGAAAATCTGGCAATAATTTATCGCCCAGATAGGGCACAAATAGCACGGCAGCAAACCAGGACACCACCAAAGCTATGGTGACCACTTGGAAGATTGAACGGGTATATTCCCCTGTACTTGAGGCTGCTGTAGCAATGGGTAAAAAACCTGCTGCGGTAATCAATGTCCCAGTCAGCATAGGGAAAGCAGTCGTTCGCCAGGCATGGCCTGCCGCTTGCAAGCGGCTATAGCCTTGCTCCATCTTAATTGCCATCATTTCAATGGCGATAATGGCATCATCCACCAATAATCCGAGCGCTAGAATAAGCGCACCGAGTGAAATTTTGTGCAGCCCGACATCAAACAAATGCATACCTGCAAAAGTCATCGCCAAAACCAGTGGAATGGAAAATGCCACCACCAAGCCAGTACGAAAACCCAATGAAAAGAAGCTGACCAAAAGCACGATAATCACCGCCTCAGCCAAGACTTTCATAAATTCATTGACGCTGTGTTTTACCGCTACAGGTTGATCAGACACTTTTTGCAGTTGCATGCCTAAAGGCAAAGTTTTTTGCAAACGAGCAAATTCTGTTTCCAGATTTTTCCCCAAAGCCAAAATATCTCCGCCTTTACGCATCGACACCGCAATGCCAATGCCGTTTTCGCCCATAAAGCGCATACGTGGTTGGGCCGGTTCGCTAAACCCACGATAGACCTCAGCAACATCGCCCAGTTGAATGGTGGTGCCATTCACCAACAGTGGCATTTGTTTCAGCTCATCAACACTGTTCAATGCACCACTCACACGTACCTGAATACGGTCTGAATTGGTTTCAAAAAAACCTGCGCTTGCCATGCTGTTTTGTTGTTGTAAGGCTTGCTGAATCGCGCTAACAGGAATTCCGAGTTGTGCGGCTTTGGTATTAGACAACTCAATCCAGATTTTTTGGTCTTGCAAACCGACCAAATTGACTTTGGCCACATCTTTGACCCGCTGCAATTGTAGCTGCAAACGGTCGGCATATTCTTTGAGGGTAGCGTAATCATAGTCTGCGCCTGTCAGCACATAAATATTACCAAAAGTGTCGCCAAATTCATCATTAAAAAATGGGCCTTGTACCCCTTGTGGCAATTCATGGCGAATGTCATTGACCTTTTTACGCACCTTATACCAGACATCTGGAATTTGGCTGGAACGCATGGAATCTTTGGCAATAAAAGTCACCATGGACTCGCCCGGACGCGAATAAGCCATGATGCGTTCATAATCGCCCGTGCTCATCAATTCTTTTTCAATACGGTCAGTGACTTGTAAGGAAACCTCTTTGGCACTCGCTCCTGGCCAATAGGTTTGAATCACCATCACTTTAAAGGTAAACGGTGGATCTTCACTTTGTGCCAATTTGGAATAGGAAAAAATACCAACAATGCCCAACAACAGCATCAAGTAGACCACTAAACCCTTATTTTTTAATGCCCATTCGGATAAGTTAAAATTCATATTTTAACGCTCCGTCTGTGTAGCAGCAGGAGCTGCCTGAGCTTTAGTATTGACCGCCTGTACAGTTTGATTGTCACGGTTAATTGGGCGGATTTTTTGTCGATCACGCAGTAAATGTACCCCACCCATCACCACATAATCTTGCGGCTGCAAGCCACTGAGTACAGGCACGCTGTCCCGTCCATAAGCGCCCAAGGTAACAGGAACTTGGCGCACGGTTGAATCAGGCTGTAAAACCAAAACAAAAGCTTGTTGCCCCGTTGCCGATACGCTAGATAAAGGTACATATAAACCCTGATTGGCTTGGCGAGTCAGAAATACCCGCGCACTTTGCCCCAATTGAATCTGTGCATTGCCTTCGCGTAAAGCCACTTTGACTTTAAAAGTACGCGACTGATCTGCCGCAGGGGAAATTTCTCGAACCTTACCTGTAAAACGACTATCAGGTTGTGACCATAAACTGACAGTTGCCTCTTGCCCGACCCGAATATCAGCAACTGCTTGTTCAGGCACGCCAATCACGACTTCACGTTCTCCATCAATCGCCAATTGATAAGCGACCTGCCCTGCCGCTAAAACCTGCCCAACTTCAATATTGCGTTCAGTAATCACGCCATTTTTTGTGGCACGCAACTGGTTATAGTCGGTTTGATTACTGCTAACCGCATAATTGGACTGTGCCTGTTTCAACTGTGCCATGGCATGTTGATACTGGTTTTTGACTGCATCATATTGCGAGCGGCTGACTGCATTCATGGGTAACAATTGCTGAAAACGCTGCAATTCATCACTGGCAACTTTTGCAGCAGATTGCGCACTTTCCAGTTGCGCACGTGCGGCATTGAGCTGTAATGCTGCATCTTGCACATCCAGAGTTGCTAAGACTTGCCCAACCTTAACCTGATCTCCCACATCGGCAAAACGCTGTGTAACTTGCCCTGCAACCCGAAATGCCAAAGCAGTTTGCTGACGTGCTTGTACCTCGCCTGCATAGCTTTTTTGCTCAAGATGTAAACTGCTGGGCTGGGTCACCATCACCAAAGGAACTTCCTGTTCAACCTCGGTTTTTTGCTTGCTGCATCCCATTAGGGTGATACAGCACAGCAGCATCAGGCTACCAATGAGATTCTGAGTCGTTTTCATCTCGCGTGCTCTTATTTAAACGTTTTTATTAGGGCAGAATACGCAGTATATTAAATTGATTATTTTTTAATTAATATACCACTAGGTACATTAATTAAAACTGAAGCGTCATTTTCTAGTTGTACTGATGCAAATTAGGAGGAGCGTGTGCAGATTCATGTCGGAAGACCCAAAGATTTAGAAAAACGCCAACGTATTTTAATGTCGGCAAAACACTTGTTTTTAAAGTTGGGCTTTCATGGTTCAAGTATGAATCAGATTGCACGTGAAGCAGGCGTGACCAAATTAACGGTGTATAATCACTTTCAAGACAAAGCCACCTTATTTTCCTGTGCCATTGAAGAAACCTGTGAAAGTCTGCTCAAAGCACAGCCTTTGGACTTGACTGCACATCGCAATTTTAAGCAGGCTTTATACCAAGCCTGTGAACTGTCCTTGAACTTGGTCAATATGCCTGAAGCGATTAAATTAGAGCACTTGCTGATGGAGCTGGCCTCGGAGCAAAATCCGTTGGCATTGCAGTTTTACAATGCCTCACATGCCAAACTTCGCGCGATGTGGGAAAGCTTCTTTCGTCAAGCTGCAGAACTAAAATTTATTCAGGCAGATGAACCTAAAACACAAACAGAATTGATCGTTTCCTTACTGCATGGTTTACGTCACCACGAAGTTTTACTCGGTGTACGTGCCGTGCCCGATGCTGCACAATCTCAAAAAATTATTGAAGATGCGATTGGTATTTTTATGCTGCGTTATGGCTGAACAGGCTAATAAAGGTTGATCTAAATCGGAGTTTCTTTTACCAAATAGCATTCCACTCCGCCCTGTATTTCTCTCCTAAATACTGCCGCTTGGCTCTATAACTTCAGATGCGCAAATTCCATGCAACTTTTGTAGATAGCCCGCTTGGATTGTTTCTAAATCGGGGTATAGTCTTAACAGAGTAAAAAACACAGAACATGGAGAACAACGAATGATTCAACAAATTGATGCTCCTCTACGCGATGACGTACGCTTACTTGGCAACTTATTGGGTGAGACCCTCAAGTTACACGCAGGACAAGATTTGTTTAATCAGGTCGAACAAATTCGTGCTTTATCTAAAGGCGCGCGCGATGGACAAGCCGAAGCTGAAAAACAACTCGAACAACTGTTTTTAAGTCTAGAAGATGACGAAATCTTACCGCTCACCCGTGCCTTTACCCACTTTTTGAACTTTGCCAACATCGCCGAGCAATATCATGTGGTGCGGAGTCGTCGCCAAAGCGAATTTGATGAACATGCTGTTTCTCCAAACCCTCTCGATCGCTTATTCCTCAAGTTTAAAGACAACCAAATTTCTGCAGAAACCCTCTTTCAACAAGTCTGCGAACTGAAAATTGAATTGGTTTTAACTGCGCATCCGACTGAAGTCAGCCGTCGTACCCTGATTCAAAAATATGACGATATTAATGACTGCCTATCTAAAATGGATCAACAAAAACTGACGCCACGTGAACGTCAGGCAGTTTTGGCAGATTTAAAACAGCTCATCAGCTCAGCTTGGCAAACCGATGAAATTCGTCAGCATCGCCCAACCCCAGTCGATGAAGCCAAATGGGGTTTTACCACCATTGAGCAGACCTTATGGAATGCCGTGCCTAAATTCATGCGTGAATTAGACGGCATTGTGCAAGAACATTGTGGGCAAAACTTGCCGCTAACCGTTGCCCCTGTGCGTTTTGCTTCATGGATGGGTGGTGACCGTGATGGTAACCCTAATGTCACCCATAAAGTCACCCAAGAAGTATTGTGGTTGTCGCGCTGGAAAGCAGCAGAATTATATTTACGCGATATTGAAAACTTGCGTTGGGAACTCTCGATTCAGCAATGCAGCCCTGAACTGGCCGATGCTTTAGGACATTTCCATGCAGAGCCGTATCGTGAATATTTACGTGACACTCGTGAACGCCTAAAAGCCACCCGTGATTGGTTGGCTGCCAAATTACAAGGCAAAGATGGCGATGACAGCTTGGTGATTAAAAGCAAAGATGAACTGTTACAGCCTTTATTGCTATGTTATCGCTCACTCACCGCTTGCCAGCTATCAGAGATTGCCAATGGCAAATTGTTGGATCTGATTCATCGGGTCAACTGTTTTGGTATTGAATTACTGAAACTGGATATTCGTCAGGAGTCTGGACGTCATCGCCAAGCCATTTCTGCCATTACCGAATATTTAGGTTTGGGCAATTTTGAAACTTGGACTGAACAAGCGCGTCAGAACTTCCTACTTCAAGAATTGCAAAGCAAACGTCCATTATTGCCAAAATTCATGCAGGAACCTGCAGAAAGCCTGATTCAACATCCCGATGTGCAAGAAGTGTTTGCTACCATGCGCACGTTGGCTGCACAGCCGCAAGAAAGCTTGGGCGCTTATATTATTTCCATGGCGGAATATCCAAGTGATGTGTTGGCGGTGTTATTGCTACAAAAAGAAGCAGGCATTCAGCATCCTTTACGTGTGGTGCCGCTGTTTGAAACCCTGAAAGATTTGGATGGGGCTGCCCAGACCATGAATACCCTATTTAATATGCATTGGTACAAACAGCATATTCAGGGTAAACATGAGGTCATGATTGGCTACTCAGACTCCGCCAAAGATGCAGGTTTTATGTCTGCCAACTGGGCACAGTACCGCGCTCAGGAAGAACTGACTGCGGTAGCGCAGCAACATGTTGTGCAGCTGACCTTATTTCATGGTCGTGGTGGTTCCATCAGCCGTGGTGGTGCACCGACTCAACAAGCACTGTTCTCACAGCCACCAGGGTCTATTTCAGGTGCAATTCGCGTGACCGAACAAGGCGAAATGATTCGTTTTAAATTTGGACTTGAAGGGGTTGCATTGCAAAATCTGGAAGTCTATACCGCTGCTACCTTAGAAGCGACGCTGATGCCACCACCTGTGCCGAAGGCAGAATGGCGCGAGCTCATGCATAACATGACCGAACTTTCGGTACAGGTCTACCGTCAAACTGTGCGTGAAAATCCCCATTTTGTGAAATATTTACGCACCGTTACGCCAGAGCTAGAATTGCAGATGTTGCCGCTCGGTTCACGTCCTGCAAAACGTAAAGTCAGCGGTGGAATTGAATCCTTACGTGCCATTCCTTGGGTGTTTGCATGGACGCAAATCCGTCTGATGCTACCTGCTTGGTTAGGGACAGGCGCGGCAATTAACCAAACAATCGATCAGGGACAAAAAGCCACTTTAGATGAAATGCTCAGCGATTGGCCTTATTTCCAGACTTTAATTGATATGTTGGAAATGGTGTTGTCTAAAGCCGACAGCAATATTGCATTGTATTATGAGTCACACCTGACCGATGACGAAGACCTGAAAGAACTCGGTGAGCAACTGCGTCAACGCCTGCGGGATGCCGTAACAACGTTACTGACTCTCAAAGGGGAATCGCAATTGCTCAGCAGCAATGATGTGCTAGATCAATCGATGCGGGTGCGTAAACCGTATTTATTGCCGCTGCATTTGCTACAGGCAGAGTTGATGAAACGTCGTCGTTTATATTTGGCAGAACAGAATGCCGAACATACCCCTGTCGATCATGCCCTCATGGTAAGCATTGCAGGGATTGCAGCAGGCTTACGCAATACAGGTTAAGCCTCTACGAATAGATAGTACAACAAGCAGAGTCTGTACTCTGCTTGTGGCTACTGCTCTCTCTTAGAAATGACTTAGGCTCATGCTTCATAAAACCAAACACAGTGGACATAATAACGTGAAAGCAAACATGGACTAAGACATGCGTTGCGGGGCTAAAAATCAGTCTAAATTATGTGCAATTAAATTTATTCTTAGTCTGCTTTCATCCCACTAATGCGGCAATACATTCTTTAAATTTATAAATAAAATTACTTATTTATATTAAATGCAATTTTTAACAAATAGTAAAATTTAATCCTAAAAATAAGCAGCTGGTCAGTTTCCTCGCAAAATTTTTAAAAAATTTATGCAATACAAGAGTATGATGTGCTCAATTTAGCTTTTGAGTGCTCACTTTATGTCCAATTGGTTTCCCAAATGGCGCCCCTATGGGGGCAGCATTGATGCACGTCCTGTAGGGACCAATGAGTATCTACCGCCTGCACAAACCGTTATATTGGGGATACAACACGCGTTTGCCATGTTTGGTGCTACGGTACTTGCACCTTTCTTAATGGGCTTTGATCCGAACCTTGCCATTTTAATGTCAGGGATTTGTACCATCCTGTTCTTTTTCATGACAGGTGGGCGCGTGCCAAGTTATTTAGGTTCGAGCTTTGCCTTTATTGGGGTGGTGATTGCTGCCACAGGCTATGCAGGCGCAGCAGGCGGTTTAAATGCCAATATTGGGGTTGCGGCAGGCGGGATTATTGCCTGCGGTATTTTATATGCCCTGATTGGCTTTTTGGTCATGGCTACAGGCACCCGTTGGATTGAAAAATTGATGCCACCTGTGGTGACAGGTGCAGTGGTGATGATCATTGGTTTAAACCTTGCCCCAGTCACAGTCAAAGCCGTTGCTGGCAATCCATTTAATATGTGGATGGCATTGGTAACTGTGCTGTGTATGGGCATGATTGCTGTATTTACCAAAGGTTTATTGCAACGTCTTTTACTGCTAATCGGCTTACTCATGTCATATCTGATCTATTTTATGGTCACCAATGTCATGGGTTGGGGTACGCCAATTAACTTCACACCAATTCAGCAAGCCGCGTGGTTTGGTGTTCCAGACTTTCACGCGCCTGTATTTGACGTGAATGCCATGCTAATTATCGCCCCAATTGCCTTCATTTTGGTGGCAGAGAACTTGGGACACATTAAAKCAGTAGGTGCCATGACTGGTGAAAACCTMGATCCACACATTGGTAAAGCCTTTGTAGCCGATGGTGTTGCCACAACCCTTGCAGGTGGTGTCGGTGCACCGGGTATGACTACCTATGGTGAAAACATTGGGGTGATGGCTGTTACCCGCGTGTATTCCACGATTATTTTTGTGGTGGCGGGGGTCTTTGCAATTTTCCTTGGGCTTTCACCCAAATTTGGGGCAATCATCCATACCATTCCTACCGCCATTTTAACGGGCGCTTCGATTGTGGTATTTGGTTTGATTACCATTGCTGGCGCGAAAATCTGGATTGAAAACAAAGTCGATTTTTCTAAAAACAAAAATCTGATGGTGGCTGCCGTGACCATTATTTTAGGAACGGGTGACTTTGCGTTGCAATTGGGCAGCTTTAACTTGGGCGGGATTGGGACAGCAACTTTTGCAGCCTTGTTCCTGAACTGGTTCTTTAGTTTGCGTGATCCCTCTTAATCAGAACTTGCGGTCATTTGCTTGAACCTAAGCAAATGCCGAAACAATGCAAAAAGACCGAACAACAGTGATTGTTCGGTCTTTTTTTACCTCAAACGGTCTGTCTAGAATGAACCGTTTTTAAGAGATAATGCTTTTACTTGGCTTATTTCTGTTTTTTAAGCTCTTGCTTAAGTTGCTTCAATTTGCCTTTATGTTTTGAAATCTTTTTCAAACGTGCTTTGATTTGTTGCTTCAAAGATTTAACTTGCTTAGCCATGGTATTACTCCTTAGTAAGGCTATTCGTTGCCATTGTGTTGTTTCACAAAACTACGAATAAATTTTCTTAATTCACGAGCAGCACTAGTATCAAGTTCTTCACATAAACGAATAAATTCATCACGTTCAGTACTATTAATACGAATTAAAAGTTGTCCATCTTTCTTGCCTGTCTTTATTTTTTTGATTTGCTCGTTCATTGCTGATCTCTCCAAGATAAAGACTGCTTTGCAAAAGATGTATATACAATATATATACTTTTTAAAATAAAGCAAACTTACAATGTTAAAAAATGTAATAAAATCATATTCTTTTTTTTACCAATTCTTTTTAAAAACCCAGCAAAGCCAAGACAGGCAAGGCTTAGCGCTCAAAGCCACCTGCAGAAAAAACAAGCAAATAATTTTTAAAAATTATGCTTTGAATACCAAGATGGCATATAAATACGCGGTTTTACCGCATAAATGCAAAGTTTGGGCTGCGTTTGAAGCATCGCCCAAACTTAGAGATAGATCAGTTAAGGACGAAATTCTTTTAATTCACGCTGAATAAAATGCTGAATCATATCGTGATACAAACGCTCGACCATGTCAGGATCGACTGCATGCTGCACAGCCAAAGCACGGACTTTTTCAATCACTTCTTTCACGCGCTGTGGCGACTGTACATCATCCACAGTCTGTTTATGGCGCATCGCCTGATCGACATAAAACTGACGCGATGCAATCAGTTCAATTAAAGCCACATCAATTTGGTCTATTTTGTCACGTGCTTGTTGTAATGATTTTACTTTTTCATTGTTCATGGGCTTGGGCTACACTTTCAGTTTCGGTTTCACTCTTATACTTTTCTTCTAACACATTACTGAAAATACTTTCAATCATCCACACCCGATATAAGCTATTAAACACGTAGCTTTGTCCATCTATACGCAATTCCAACACAGGAAAATCAGGCTGAGATTTCATTTCACACAGCATATCATTTTCTTTGAGCAACTCAGTCACATCCGCTGTGGTCAGTTGATCTAACTCGAGTTCACGCTGCATACGCTCAAAATGCGCTTTAAAGGATAAATCCTGTCCCCTCGTCCACACTGCCTGCAAAATACGATATATGGCATCGACACGCTGTTCTTCAGGCACACTGTAATACAGTTGAGCCATTTGATAAGTCGCCTGCTCGGTCGGGCGGCAAAACGGCGTAAATGCAACATCAGTACGTTTAGATAATCGCGTCGCCAAACTCCAGTCAAAGCAGTCACGCCCATGATAGGACAAAGGATACACATTCAAATGAATATTGTAATAGGCAGCCAATTCTTCTTTGATATACGCCAATAACAACCAAGAAATTGGGTCTTCCAGCGCGATATATAAATCCAATTCAGGGTCGAGTGCCTGAATTTCATTGAGTTCTTCGGCATCACTAATTAAATGCTCACACCATTCAATATGATTGATCAAGAAAATAGGATTATCGGTGAGTAATTTTTGTTGTTTTAAACGGCGAGTCAAACGCAATAAATCATCTACGGCATGATATTTACGTCCACCAAATTCAAAATAACTGGCCAATACAGGTACATCATCAAAAACCCGTTCAGAAAAATCCTGAATTTGATGATGACGACTGGCCATGGCATATAAGGTGCGTAATTTACCCGACTGCTTTTGCCACAGCATGTGGAACACATCTTCGAGTAAATACAAGAAATCCTGACCACGTAACGGCGTATGCCGCAAAATGGCTTCTGCCTGCATTAAGGCCTCTGCAGTTGGCGGTTCAGGGGTATCGTGAAAACTAAAACGATGCTGTTTGGCAAGAATTTGTGCATCTTGGATACAATAATTTTGCCATTCTACAGCCGACATTTGGTTCGGTGCATCGCCACTTTGCCGCGAAATCACCACGGTTAAAGGTTTTAATTCATCGGCCAGAATATCTTCTAATTGCGGCAATTGCTGTACAGCCAAATAGCTATATACATCATCTAGACGTAAATACACACTCAGTCCGTGTTCCGTGGACAACACCGCTTGCCGAGATGGTTTTTGATAAAACCATCTGGATCGGATCGGATCGAACCAACGGCGTAACAGTGACATGAGATCAGCCTCTAAAAAGAAAATCCTTGTGGTTTGGGGACAAGCCACATGCAAATCATGTGCGCTCGTCCTTCAATAGTACACAAGGATTTATATCAATTCATATAAAAATGAGCAATTAAACCTCTAAATTCAGATCAGTCACTGCACCTTTTTCTGCACCCGATGCCAATTTAGCAAATTTCGCCAATGCACCATGGGTATAGTTTGGCTTTGGTTTGACCCATGCCGATTTACGCGCTGCCATTTCCTCTTCCGACACATGCCAAGTCATTTCACGGGTTTCAGCATTAATCGAAATTTTATCGCCATTTTTCACCAAACCAATTGGCCCACCTTCATACGCTTCTGGGGTCACATGTCCAATCACAAAACCGTGACTGCCACCCGAAAAACGTCCATCGGTAATTAACGCGACTGAATTACCCAAGCCCTTGCCAATAATTGCAGATGTCGGTTTCAGCATTTCTGGCATACCTGGGCCACCTTTAGGGCCTTCACCACGAATCACAACTACTTCACCTTCTTGCACTTCACCATCTAAAATGCCGCGCATCGCACCAATTTCACCTTCAAAGACACGCGCAGGGCCCTCAAAATACAAGCCTTCTTTGCCTGTAATTTTTGCCACTGCACCCGTAGGCGATAAGTTGCCTTTTAAAACCACCAAGTGCGAATCTTTTTTGATTGGTGCATCAAACGGTAAAATAATCTGCTGACCTTCAGGATAATCGGCAACATCGGCCAAGTTTTCTGCCAAAGTTTTACCTGTAACCGTTAAGCAAGAACCATCGAGCATGCCAGCATCTAGCATGCGTTTCATCAATGGTTTGATTCCGCCAATGGCAATCAGCTCCGACATTAAATATTTACCAGATGGACGTACATCGGCCACCACTGGAGTTTCCTGACCAATACGCACGAAATCATCGAGTGTGAGTTCAACCCCTGCAGAATGTGCCATGGCAATTAAATGCAACACGCCATTCGTCGATCCACCCAAAGCAATCAGCACTTTAATGGCATTTTCAAAGGCAGATTTGGTCATAATGTCACGTGGTTTAATATCCAAACGTAACAAATTCATGACTGCTTCGCCTGCACGTTGGCAGTCATCCATTTTGTCTTGAGAAACAGCTTCTTGTGCTGAAGACCCCGGCAAACTCATGCCCAGTGCTTCAATCGCCGATGCCATAGAGTTCGCGGTGTACATGCCACCACACGAGCCTGCACCCGGCAAAGCCACTTCTTCGATCTGCTTGACCTGAATTTCGTTAATTTCCCCTTTGGCGTGCTGACCCACGGCTTCAAACACCGAAATAATATCGGTATGTCCTGCACCCGGTTTAATCGTGCCGCCATAAACAAACAAGCCCGGACGGTTTAAACGCGCCAATCCCATAATGCAACCTGGCATGTTTTTATCACAGCCACCAATGGCAATCACACCATCATAGGCCTGACAGCCCACCACAGCTTCAATTGAATCGGCAATGATTTCACGTGAAACCAATGAGTATTTCATACCCTCAGTGCCGTTTGAAATCCCGTCTGAAATGGTGATGGTATTGAAAATAATGCCTTTACCACCTGCCTGATTCACGCCTGTTTCTGCTTCACGCGCCAAGCCATCGATATGCATATTACATGGTGTGACATTGGCCCAAGTCGATGCAATGCCAATAAATGGACGAGTAAAATCTTCATCCTTAAAACCCACCGCACGCATCATGGAGCGTGCAGGTGCATTTTCAATGCCTTCATAGACTTCGGCTGAATGTTCGCGGATATTCTGTTTACTCATGGCTGATTCCTTAGCGAGATGGGTGAAATGTCGTGTTCATTATGACGATTTATTTTATTTTTCATTGTATCGAAAGCAGGCAGGATGTAAACGAAAATGCCTGTCTAATTTTATTGATCGAATTTGTTGCACTACTGACATCGCTCATTGCAGACTCATAAAAAAAGCACCCCGATTTTGGAGTGCTTTTTATGGCAGCTTAAATTGCCAAGTACTGCTTAGATTTCACGTACCGCACCTTTTGCCGCACTGGTGGTGTGCATGGCATAGGCTTTCAACGCTTTAGAAATTTTACGTGGACGTTCTTCTGCAGGATGCCAACCTTTGGCTTCTTGCGCTTCACGACGTGCCGCCATAGTGGCGTCATCTACTGCCAAGTGAATGCTGCGGTTTGGAATATCAATTTCGATACGGTCACCATCTTCAACCAAACCAATCGCACCACCTTCAGCCGCTTCTGGAGAAACGTGACCAATTGAAAGACCTGAAGAACCGCCCGAGAAACGACCATCGGTCAGTAAGGCACATTCTTTGCCTAAACCTTTCGATTTCAAATAGCTGGTTGGATAGAGCATTTCTTGCATACCTGGGCCACCACGTGGACCTTCGTAGCGAATCACCACTACATCACCCGCTGTGATTTTACCGCCCAAAATCGCGTCTACTGCAGCATCCTGACTTTCAAAAACACGTGCTGTGCCGTTAAATTTCAAAATGGAATCATCCACACCTGCAGTTTTGACAATACAACCATCCAAAGCGATGTTGCCGTAAAGTACCGCCAAACCACCATCTTTAGAGAAGGCGTGTTCTGCATTACGAATCACACCATTGTCACGGTCACCATCTAAACGTGAATAGTAACGGTCTTGTGAGAATGCAGTTTGGGTGGGTACGCCGCCCGGTGCAGAACGGAAGAACTGGTAAACGTCTTCATTTTCGGTACGGATGATGTCCCATTTATCCAAAGCATCTTTTAAAGTCGCTTCGTGAACTGTGCCTACTGAAGTGTCCAATAAACCTGCGCGATCCAGCTCACCTAAAATAGACATGATACCGCCCGCACGGTGTACATCTTCCATGTGAACGTCTTGTTTGGCAGGTGCAACTTTACACAATACAGGTACTTTACGTGATAAACGGTCAATATCATCCATGGTGAAATCTACACCTGCTTCATTGGCAGCCGCCAACAAGTGCAATACGGTGTTGGTTGAACCGCCCATGGCAATGTCCAACGTCATAGCATTTTCATAAGATGCTTTGGTTGCAATTGAACGTGGCAATACGCTGTAATCGTCTTGTTCATAATGGCGTTTGGCCAATTCCACAATCAACTGACCTGCTTTATCAAACAGTTTTTTACGGTTGGCGTGAGTTGCTAGAATTGAGCCGTTGCCAGGTAGAGATAAACCTAAGGCTTCTGTTAAGCAGTTCATTGAGTTGGCAGTGAACATCCCTGAGCATGAACCACACGTTGGACATGCTGAGCGCTCGTATTCAGCGACTTCTTCATCGGTATAGTTATCATCTGCCGCTACAATCATCGCATCAATCAAGTCAATCGCGTGTTCATTGCCACGAATTTTGACTTTACCTGCTTCCATTGGGCCGCCAGATACAAACACCACTGGAATGTTTAGGCGCATGGCAGCCATCAGCATCCCTGGGGTAATTTTGTCACAGTTGGAGATACAGACCATAGCATCGGCACAGTGCGCGTTGACCATGTATTCTACCGAGTCGGCAATCAAGTCACGTGATGGCAATGAATACAACATGCCGTCATGGCCCATGGCAATCCCGTCATCTACGGCAATGGTGTTAAATTCTTTAGCCACACCACCTGCCGCCTGAATTTGTTCTGCCACCATTTGACCGAGGTCTTTTAAATGCACATGGCCAGGTACAAATTGGGTAAATGAGTTGACCACCGCAATAATCGGCTTACCGAAATCTTCGTCTTTCATACCCGTTGCACGCCATAAGCCGCGTGCACCCGCCATATTTCTTCCGTGTGTCGATGTTTTTGAACGATAGTCAGGCATTATAAAGTTCCAACTGGGTTGTGCTGAAATGAATCTGAAATTCATTCTGGCGAAATAATACTGTTTGCAAGATCTGTATCACTGCAAAACAGTTTAAGAATCTTTCTATTTTACTACAGCTTGAGGTAGTAAGGCTGCTGCTTTAGCGACTTTATGATGGATAAAAAGTGACGAAAACCCACAGCACTTTGTTGATCATACTGAATTCAATACAAAACTTTCATGAATAATTTTTAAATTTTGCATTACTAATTTTTATCATAATGATTTTTAGCGCAGCACAGCGACAAGGTGGATTTATTACAACCCGTTCCGACCTTTGGGCCGCAATTTGTTATAATTGCCGCGTCATCTAAAACTATGGGTTGATTTCCATTGAAAATCGTTTTTGCAGGTACGCCTGAATTTGCTGCAAGCGCTTTGGCAGCACTCCTGAACACCGAACATGAGATTGTCGCAGTTTACACTCAGCCTGATCGTAGAGCAGGACGCGGACAAAAACTCACAGCATCTGCGGTGAAGCAATTGGCACTTCAACACGATCTTCCTGTCTATCAACCTTTGCATTTTAAATCATCTACTGAAGAAGGTCTGGCGGCTCAACAAGAATTAGCTGCATTGAATGCCGATGTGATGGTGGTTGCGGCCTATGGTTTAATTTTGCCGCAAGTGGTTTTAGATACACCTAAATATGGCTGCTTGAATATTCACGGTTCTTTATTGCCACGTTGGCGTGGTGCAGCACCGATTCAGCGTGCTATTGCCACAGGGGATACTGAAACAGGCATCACCATTATGAAAATGGCTGCGGGCTTAGATACGGGCGATATGATGTATAAAACCCGATGCCCAATTACTAAAACAGACACCTCTGCCACTTTACATGACAAACTGGCGCAGCAAGGCGCCGAAGCAATTGTTGAAGTATTGGCTTCAGAACAAAAATTACAAGACTATTTGGCTGCGCGTGAAGTACAAGATGAAGCCTTAACAGTCTATGCACACAAACTGACCAAAGCCGAAGCGCAAATTAACTGGTCACAAACTGCAGCCGAAATTGACCGTAATATCCGTGCTTTTAACCCGTGGCCGGTGGCATTTATCCCTTTAGACGACACTAAAAACTTACGCGTGTGGGGTTCAGCATTATCAGATGAATCTGCACAAGGTCAAGTGCCTGGCACAATATTAAAACTGGACAAACAAGGTGTACACGTCGCTTGTGGTGATCAACAAGCAGTGTGCTTAAGCTCGTTGCAATGGCCAGGTGCTAAACCGCTGAATCCTGTACAAATCATTCAAACCCAAAAACTTCAAACAGGACAAGTTCTCGCATGAGCCATTCTGAATCAGGCAACTCACATTTGAACTTGCGTGCCCAAGTTATTCGTACGCTACTTGCTGTACAACAAGGGCAATCATTGGCGAKCATTTTACCTGTACATTTAAACAAAGTATCAGAACGTGACCGCGCCTTGTTTCATGAGCTGGTTTTGGGCACCTTGCGTCAATGGTATGCCCTAAAAAGCATTACTTTGCCGCTGTTGGTAAAACCACTCAACAATGAAACCGTTGAAACCTGTTTATATGTTGGCTTATATCAAGTGCTGTGTACCCGTGTAGCCAGTCATGCCGCAATTTCCGAAACCGTAACTGCAGCCAAACAATTGGGCTATCAGCCGCTCAGTGGTGTGGTCAATGCGATTCTGCGTCGTGTTTCACGTGAAACATCGGAATTTCAAACGGCTTTGGCGAAAGCACATGGTTTGCCAAGTTGGTTGTATAAACGCCTAAAAAAAGATTGGCCCGAACAACTAGAACAACTGACGCAAACGTTAAAGCAAACGGCCCCGCTAACCTTAAGAGTCAATACACGCCAAATTAGCCGTGAAGACTATTTAGAAATTTTGCAGGAACAAGAGATTGCTGCAGAAGCTTGCACCGTGTCTGAAGTTGGTATTGTGATGCTGCAAAATGTGCACATTCCAGACTTGCCTGGTTTTGATGAAGGTATTTTTTCAGTACAGGACGAACATGCCCAACTGTGTGCAACGCTCTTGCCAAATTTAGATGGCAAAGTGGTGGTGGATGCCTGCGCAGCACCTGGGGGTAAAACAGCACATCTGCTTGAAAAGTTTCAGCCTAAAAAATTGATTGCCTTAGATCAGGATGCCAAACGTCTGTTACGTGTCAGCGAAAACCTAGAACGTCTGCAACTGAATCAAGAAGCGCAAGTCGAAATTTTGGCTGCCGATGCAACCACATGGAATGCCAGTGAAGCGGTGGACTGTATTGTATTGGATGCGCCATGCTCTGCCATTGGGGTCTTGCGTCGTCATCCAGATATTCGTTTGCTGCGCCAATCTAGTGATATTCAGCAAACAGTGGCTTTACAGCAACAGATTTTGCAGCAGATGTGGCAGCAACTCAAAGTTGGCGGCACCTTGCTTTACATTACCTGCTCGGTTTTAAAAGCCGAAAATGAACAGCAAATGCAGCTATTCTTTGCCGAGCATCAAAATGCCAAAGAAGTCAAACTAAATGCAGATTGGGGTATTCCACAATTATATGGACGCCAATTATTACCGCAAGAAGGACGCGGTGATGGTTTTTATTATTGTCGTATTGAAAAAACCGCCTAAGGTGTTTTTGTTTTAACGATCCTTCTCATTTAATAGCCTTTCCAAAAAAATAACCCTTGAATCAATCAAGGGTTATTTTATTTAGTCGGTGCAATGCTTTACAGCATCGCACCCATTCAGCAAAATGCTTAGTCTTCAAGTTCATCTGGGTTTTTGATCAGGTGAATCATCGCCAAAACCAAACCACCCCAAAGTACCACTGTTGAAATAATCAACATCACCAATGCAGATGTATTCATGTTATTTCTCCGCTGTGTCTTGATCTTTTAAACGACTAAACAATACCGCACCAATAATAAAGAGCGCCACGGTACCACCACCCACGGTGAGTAAAATGTGTAATGGATAACCCCCATAGCCTTCTGCAAAAATAGATTTAAGGGTTAAAGCTAAAGCGACTAGCAATGAAAGCGGAGTCACGATGGTTAATAGGATATTCCAGCCCAAACCCAATTTAATACTTGAGTATTGGTTAACGTGTTGCTGCAATTCTTTGAGCAATGGACGACGGAACCAAGTCACCAAAATAATCGACAATAAACCACCACCAACAATACCAATGTTGTTGGCAAAGTAATCAATGATGTCGACAAAAGTAATCGCACTGTGGGTAGAGAATAAAATAGTTGAAACAATTGCTGAACCACCTGCAATAATGGTTACTGCACGCTTACGCGACCAACCCAGTTTGTCTTGGAACGCAGCAATAGGCACTTGCAGAATACTCACCATTGAAGTCACCCCTGCAACCGTCAATGAAGCGAAGAATAAGAAACCAAATAAATCGCCACCAGCACCCAAGCTAGATATGATTTTTGGGAATGCAATAAAAGCTAAACCAATACCACCCGAAACCACTTCATCTACCGATGAACCTGCGCTGTACGCCATAAAACCAAGTGCGGCAAAAATACCAATACCCGCTAAAATTTCAAAAGATGAGTTTGCAAGTGCAACCACCAAGCCTGAACCAGTCAAGTTAGTTTTACGTTTTAGGTATGATGAGTAGGTCAACATAATCCCAAACCCAACTGAAAGCGAGAAGAAGATATGACCAAAGGCAGCTAACCATACTTTATAATTCGTCATCGCTTCCCAGTTAGGCGTAAAGAAAGCATTTAAGCCATCGACTGCACCCGGTAAACGTAACGCTTGAACCACGAGAATAGAGAATAAAATCAGCAAAAGTGGTATAAAAATTTTATTTGACAGCTCAACGCCTTTTTTTACCCCACCATATAAAATGAACATCACCACCGCCCACACGATGACTAAGCCAATAAATAAGGTTGGTACAAAACCAAAGGCTAAACCTTCACCATTTTGTAAGTAGCTTGTGAAAAAGAATTTTTCAGTGTCTGTTCCCCATTGCTGACCAATGGAATAGAACATATAACTGCCTGCCCAAGACAATACGCTAGCATAATAAATACCAATCAGCAAAGTCACCATCACCTGCCACCAGCCCAATGCTTCACTGTTCATGAGCTTTTTATAAGCGGTTGGTGGTGCTTTACGGTATTTATGCCCGACTGCATAGTCCAAAAACAGCAATGGCAAACCTGCGGCAAAGATCGCAATTAAATAAGGGATTAAAAATGCGCCGCCGCCATTTTCATAGGCAACATAAGGGAAACGCCAAATATTACCCAACCCGACCGCAGAACCAATGGCTGCGATAATAAAGCCTGATCGCGCGGACCAACTCTCACGAGAATCTGTCATAGAACACCTAAACTTCAGGCTATTTTTTGCTGCTTGTTTTTTAATTCTGACCTTTTATATAAATAATTTGCTTTTTCATTAGCTTAAATTTACTTTATATAACGGTACTTTAGCGCACGCAAAAAATATCCAGCAAAAAATAATAATCTGGGTGTTTGCTTTAGAGTCACACCTTTTGAGCATCAAAATCTAAAGGTCAAACAGCAAAATATTCGGAAAATCTTGCTTAAAGTCTTTGCCTAATATTCACTTTTGTATGGCTTAACAATACTCATTTTTGAACAATTTTTCTGTAAATTCTGCTTAGAAAGATGCTTTTTGCATGCTTATTTTAATCAAACGTTCAAATTACACTCCATTTTGACTTGATTTTTTAGTTATACGTTCTATAACTATTTGGAATGAAATTGTGATGCTATTTGAGTTATTTTACTTTTCATCTATTTTACACTAGCGCTGTAGCTGATTATTCACCGAACTCCAGCGCTTTCGTGAATCATCTCAAAATTCAGAGTTAACTCCACCTTTATCTCTGTTTATGCCAATACATCATCATATTAAATATTTAACGCTTAATCACTAATAAACGCTCTTCCTGCATATCCCGAATAGCAGATTGAATTCCCTCACGCCCTAAACCCGAATCTTTCACGCCACCATAAGGCATATTATCCACGCGGAAAGAAGGGATATCATTAATAATCACCCCTCCGACCTGTAACTGATCCCATGCGTAAAGCATTTTTTCCAAGCTTTGTGTATAAATACCCGCCTGTAAACCAAAACGACTTTGGTTGATACGTGCAATTCCTTGCTCAAAAGATGAATATTTTTCCAAAATGGCAACAGGGCCAAAAACTTCATCTTTATAAACCTCCAAATTTGGATCGACTTGTTCTAATAAAGTCGGCTCAAACATCACACCTTTCAGCTCACCACCTGCCAATATTTTTGCACCTTTTTTCACCGCTTTATCAATCCACTTTTTCAAGCGCTGCGCTTCAGCTTCCTTAATCATTGGCCCGACTAAAGTACTGTCCAAATCAGGATCTGCTGCTTTAATTTTCTTAAGCTGACTCACAAGTTTCTTTTTCAGTTCAGCATACACGTCGTCATGCGCCAAAATACGTTGCACACTAATACACACCTGCCCTGCATGATTATACGCCCCACTAATTAAGCGATGAATCAATGCATCATTCAGTTCAGTATCGGGTTCAATCATCACCGCTGCATTGCCGCCCAACTCTAGGGTTACTTTTTTTCGTCCTGCGCGGGCTTTCATATCCCAACCCACCACATCTGAACCAGTAAAACTGAGCAGTTTAAAACGGTCATCAGTCACTAAAACATCGGCTTGCTCACGCTCACAAGGTAATACTGAAAACGCACCTTGAGGTAAATCTGTTTCAGCCAACACTTCTGCAATTTTCAATGCTGAAATAGGCGTGGCGCTGGCAGGTTTTAATACAAAAGGGCAACCTGCAGCAATCGCGGGCGCAATTTTATGTGCAGTTAAATTCAACGGAAAATTAAAAGGGCTAATCAAAGACACAGCACCAATCGGTACATGCTTAACCATCCCTTGATAATTCGCAGCAGCAGCCGTCACCGCCAACGGTAAAATTCGTCCTTCATCTAGTTGAGACACAGCATCTGCCGCAATTTGGAAGGTATTAATTAAACGCTCGACTTCTGCCATCGCAGCCAAACGTGGTTTTCCACCTTCGGCAATTAAAATTTCGACTAATTCTTCACGCATGTTTTGAAAACGCTGCACACAATGCAAGAGAATTTTTTGTTTTTGAAAGGGCTGTAATTTTGCCATTTCTGCTTCAGCTTTTACTGCTGCACGAATAGCTTTTTCAATACTTTTCGTATCGGCAAGTGCAACACGCGCATATACTTTTTGAGAATATTTATGCTGAACGGCTAACCATTGCCCTGTTTCTACTGCTTTATTGGCAAGATAGAGCGGGTAATCGACAGGTGGATGGACATTTTGCATACTGAAATCCTCTATTTTTGGCGCGAATTAGGCTATATTTTTACAAGAATTTTAATTCAAGAAAATGTATGATGCGCTAAGTTGGACAATATTTCACATGATTTTTTGTCACGAGAACATCACAACACCAAACTATTCATCCCAAATGATGATGAAAAATACTTAGGGTTTATATGCTTACATTACAACGTTTTGCTTTAGCATGCAGTTTAATTGGTTGTTCAGCGGTGCATGCCGATATTATTGGGGTAAAAGCCAGTGTAGATTATTGGAAATATAGCGCAGACTGGAATCAGGTCCAGTTATCACCAAACTTAGATAACGATTTTGCCTTACCCTTCAGTCTGGCAGTAGAACATCCTGTTCCTTTTTTACCCAATGCCAAAATTAAGCATGCCAATTTGCAGGCCGAAAGCGAGCAAAGCGCTGCTGGTGTAAAAATCAATCAGCTGGATTTAGATTACTCAGACTTCATTTTATATTATGAAATTTTAGATAACATTGTTGCAGCAGATGTTGGATTTGGTGCCAAAGTACTTGAAGGCGACTTAAGATCGAATTTGTTTTCGACACAAGACGTCAGTGAAACTTTACCTATGCTGTATGCAGAAGCAGCAGTCAAATTACCGTTTACGGGTTTAAGTGCCAAAGCTGAAGCTAATTACGCCAAAAATAGCGACAATGAAGTTCGTGATGCTCAGGCAGAAATTAAATATAACTTTGTCGATACCGTTTTGGTCGATGTGGGTTTAAAAGCGGGCTATCGCATTTTAGATATTAAGCTCAATCAAGATTCCAATCAGGAAACTCAATTAGAGTTTAAAGGTCCATATTTAGGCTTAGAAGCACATTTCTAAGTATTTGATATTCAATAATTTTAAAAGCCTTAAATTATGTTTAAGGCTTTTTATTCTTCTTAATATTTTCTATATGCAAAAAAGTCCCCGATCTGATTAAGAAAGGGGACTTAGAATAATGAGCTGGCGATGACTTACTCTCACATGGGTAACCCCACACTACCATCAGCGCGAAGAGGTTTCACTTCTGAGTTCGGGAAGGGATCAGGTGGTTCACTCTTGCTATTGTCGCCAGCACAACTGTTTATGGACTTGTTCGGGTCTTAGTTACTTTGCTTTTGCATGTAATGCCTTACTTGGTTCCAAATGAGTTATTAACAGGTTGGCTATTGGGTCTGAATTTTATTGTTTAGCCTTAACTAAATCAAGTTTTTGTTTGATCGTTAGATCAATATGAAATCGATTGATGCTT
>NZ_MKQS01000016.1 GCF_001758345.1 Acinetobacter towneri | reverse complement strand
TGATCCCCTGCTTTCTCCCGTAGGACGTATGCGGTATTAGCATCCCTTTCGGAATGTTGTCCCCCACTAATAGGCAGATTCCTAAGCTTTACTCACCCGTCCGCCGCTAGCTCAGTTACCGAAGCAACCTCGCCCGCTCGACTTGCATGTGTTAAGCCTGCCGCCAGCGTTCAATCTGAGCCATGATCAAACTCTTCAGTTAAAATCATTTTGAAGTTTTAATCTAAACTTCCAAATCTGGCTCATCAATTTTCTGACTTAAATTTCGCTCAAATAAACTTCGAGTAATTTAAACCAATTAATCAATGAAATATTTTCGATCAATCAATCAGTAAAAATCCACACAAGTTGTTCTTCATAATCTCTTAATGATCTTCTCAACGCTTCGTCAGCATCAAGCTAGGTCGGCTATATTACTCTCTATTTTTAGAAAGTCAACATGCAATGTTGATTTTATCTCCAAACTCACCACTTAAACCAGAACTTAACCATTTTAGCTAAATCCTTGTTTATCAACAAGTTTTTATCAACATCACCGCCGATGGATGTGCATTATAGGACAATTATTTTAACGTGCAACACTTTTTTCAAAAGAAATATATCGGGTGTTTATTTTTTGTTCATTTTTTCTTTTTTTACACACATTTTGAGCAAATTTGCTTTAATACATTGTTTCAATTAACTGTTAATATATACCCATCGGCGATATAACAGCTTTTGCTTACTCAGATTTAAGCGCTAGGATTCTTTATGTATCAACAAAAATATCTTTGGGTGTGCCTTGTTTCTTTAGGATTCATCACCTCAACACATGCAGCAACACCTTCTACTAAAGAAGCTGCTCAAGAAGAAACCGCTGAAGTTATTGTGGCAGATTCATCTTCTAAAACTAAAAGTAGTCGTTTGGATGCGCTTAAAGAATTAAAAAGTGTCAAAGCCAAAGATTTAAAAGTGAATGCAAATGCTGCACAACCCGATGAAGTCAAAGATCCACTACAACCTTTGAACCGTCAGATTTATGCATTCAACGACATGCTAGATCGTAATGTCGCCCGTCCACTTGCGGTGCAATATACAAAGAAAGTTCCTGGTGAAGTGCGTGGCTCATATCGTCAGTTCCGAAAAAACTTGGGTGAACCTTGGAATGCGGTTAACCAATTGATTCAAGGTCGCCCTTTACGTGCCGCAAAAACTTTAGGTCGTTTTAGCTTAAATACGATTACTACTTTAGGAATGGCTGATCCTGCACGTCGTTTAGGTTTAGATACAGAAGAAGAAAATTTTGGTACAACCTTGGGCTACTTCGGTGTCCCTTCAGGGCCTTATGTTATGTTACCAATTTACGGTCCAAGTACTTTCCGTGATGGTTTTGGCACACTTGTAGATGGTCAGGCGCGTCCGCAAAAATACATTTTAGATGACAATGACCGTTTATATTGGTCGGAGCAAGTTATGCGCGGCGTAGATACTCGCTCGCAACTCTTAGATGTAGAGCAAGTGTTACAGGGTGACAAATATGCCGCGATTCGGGATATTTACTTGCAACGTAAAAACTTTGAAATTGCGGAAAAGAAAGGACTTGATGCCGACAGTATGTCGTTTGTAGATGATGAAAGCGAAGAACTTTTTGATGATCAAGAAGAAATAAACCTGCCTGAAGAAAGCACAGAATAATTTGTAAAACATTTTACTCAAGGTGAGTTTTTACTTTCCTTGAGTATTCAGGCATTGTTATAGTAACGCTTTGTTTAGGTTCAGGGTCAACACAAAACTCTATGTATTTCATTCAACCCACACGTGATATTCCATATCTAGAACAGGTGCTCGACACACTTCCTAGTGTGCAAATGATTCACATAGATGACATCAGCTTGTATGACCCAACCATTATTGCAATTGCTGATGTGCAAGATTATTTAACTCATCAATGGAATTTACCCACGATTGTATTGGCCTTTGAAGATGAAGGCACAGCATTGGTTCAAGCATGGGAGCAAGGCGCTTTAGCAGGTTGGTTGTGGAATCGATTACCAGAAAATCCAACGCAAGCTTTACGCAAAATTGACGCACAATATAAACGCAATCAAGACAGCCGCGACTTACCTTCTGCGGCGGAACTACAAAAAAAATTACTACCGAATCCTATCGAACTGTGCAACTACCGTGTAGATACATTATTTAAACCTTCTGCTTATTTGTCGGGCGATTGGTTTGATTACTGGAAAATCAGTGACAAAGAAATCATGTTCTATTTGGCCGATGTGTCTGGGCATGGCGTAACCAGTAGTTTACTGACATCTTGGATGGCTGCATTTCATGGTCGCTCCAAAACCCCGCGCGAACTGATTAAAAAGCTGAACGGTATGCTGGTTCAAGAAAATATTGAAAAGCATATCACCATGATTAGTGGGATTTTAAATATTGAAACTCATGAGCTGCGCTGGTCGAGTGCGGGGCATTATCCACCTGCCATTATTATTGAACCCAATCAAGCACCTAGGATTTTAAATACCAGTAGTTTTCCTTTAGGACTGACTGAAGATTTAGAAGTCGAGGAATTTGAGTGCGTATTAAATAAACAGGCACGGTTTATTATCTGCTCTGATGGTGCGTTAGAACCTTATAGCGGTGGTTTGAATGAACAGTTTGAACAATTGGTCTTTCACTTGCAAAATCAATCATTCCAAGCACCCGATCATGTAGCCGATGACATTGCAATCTTGAGTTTGTGTCGAACAAAATAACTAACAAATCAGCCAGTTAACTTCTTAACCCTAGATATACGACTGTAAGCTACTTGAGTCTATATAGTCGCTATGGGATAATTATCTAATCCTTCTCTGCAAATGGCATTTATATGTCAACAGGTCATGTTGAATATGCAAGTTTGAATGGAACGCATATCTTTAAGCTTTTTGGCGAAGTGCGTGCCCAATCTTGTATTAGTCTAGACAAACTACTCAGTAAAATTGAACAGCAATCCAATGTGGTGGGTGCAATTGTAGATTTAACCCAAACTACATTTATTGACAGTACAGTTTTAGGTATATTGGCTAAGCTAGGCTTAAAACTAAAACAAATCCATCAAATTCAGGCAGTTATGCTATCTACTAATCCAGACATTACTACGCTCGCAAATAGCATGGGCTTAGGACAGGTGTTTGTGATTTTAAATTACTGTGGCGATCCGACAGTCTGCACGCGTGAGCTGGTAGAAGAACACGTCACGCATAGCAATATGCTCACCACAGTATTAGATGCCCATAAAACCCTCATGAAGCTGAATGAAAACAACCAAAATATGTTCGAACCTTTGGTGAAACAGCTACAAAAAGAACAAGATAATCTTGATCAGTGTGCTGAGAAAAATCAGCAGAACGCTTGATCTTCACTCAGGAATGCTTTGATGACTTTACTTTCTGTTGCTCAAATGAACTCGCAAAATGATATTGAAGAAAACTTCAAAATCATTGAAACATTGATTCAACAGAGTAAAGCTGATGGCGCTGAACTGATCGTTTTTCCAGAAAACTTTGTATGTTTTGCCGCAGGTAAACAACGTGAAACCGCGGCACAGTTTGAAAGTATTCAACAGCGTTTGGAACAGCTTGCGCATCAATATCAAATCTGGATTGTGGCGGGTACATTGCCCTGCCCGTATCGCCCTGATGGCTCAACAATTGCAGATGGTCGTGTGCGTACGGTCAGTTTATGTATTAGCCCAGAAAAAACTGAAGCACGATATGACAAAATTCATTTGTTTGATGTGCAAGTTGGTGACTCTGTTGGCGGTTATCAGGAATCTAAGTTTTTTGAACCTGGTTCTGAAGTCGTTGTTGCGAAAACACCATTTGGCAATATTGGCTTAATGGTGTGTTATGACTTGCGCTTTCCTGAATTGACCTTAACTTTACGTGCGCAAGACGCAAATATTTTAACTGCGCCATCGGCTTTTACTTACACCACAGGTCAAATGCACTGGCAATTGCTCTTGCAGGCACGTGGCATGGACAGTCAATGTCAGGTTTTAGGTGCAGCCCAACAAGGCTGGCATGGTGAAAAGCGTCAGACTTGGGGACATTCAGGCGCTACCAATTCACGCGGGCAGTTATTGTCAATGGTGCAAGACGAAGGTACGCAACTGATTACAGTGCCTTTTGACCTAGATGAACAAAGCAAAATTCGAGAGTCGATGCCATTAATGCAGCATCGTCGTTTATTTCAATTTTAAAATCGAATTTCAATAAAAAAGGGTTGATCTGCAATATAGTGATCAACCCTTTTTATTTCACGTCTTACTTTTTAGCTATTCAGCCGCCTCATTGGTCACGCGTAGCACTTCTTCCAAGGTCGTTTTACCTGCCAATACCTTACGCAATCCATCTTCACGAATAGAACCCGATTGCTGTCGTGCATAATCTTCTAGTTCATATTCTGCAGCATTACCATGAATCAAACGGCGCATCGCTTCATCTACCGGGACAATTTCATAAATTGCAGTACGCCCCGTAAAACCTGTATGTGAGCAATGTTCACAGCCTTTGGGTTGCGGAAGTTTTAAATCGCTTGCATCGGTCACACTTTTAAACAGTTCTTTTTCAAAGTCATCTGCTTCATGCCAGGTGGCACAGTGTGAACATAAGGTACGCACTAAACGCTGTGCAATTACGCCAATTAAAGAACTTGACAGCAAGAATGGCTCAATACCCATATCTTTTAAACGGGTGACTGCACCAATAGCTGTATTAGTATGCAGTGTAGATAACACCAAGTGACCCGTTAAAGAGGCCTGCACCGCAATTTCGGCAGTTTCCAAGTCACGAATTTCCCCGACCATCACCACATCGGGGTCTTGGCGCAGCATGGCTTTTAAAGCACGTGCAAAGGTCATATCCACTTTGGTGTTGACCTGTGTTTGCCCAATCCCTTCTAGTTGATATTCAATCGGGTCTTCTGCAGTCAAAATATTTTTAGAACCGTCATTTAGGTCGGACAAGGCAGCATATAAGGTCGTGGTTTTACCGGAACCTGTCGGCCCTGTAACCAAAATAATCCCGTGTGGTCGATGTACCAGTTGCTTTAAGCGATCATAATCATTTTGCATCAACCCTAAATGCGTCATGTTTAAACGACCAGCCTGCTTATCTAGCAAACGCATCACCACTCGCTCACCATGTGAAGATGGTAGCGTTGAAACACGCACATCAACCTCACGGCCCGCTAATCTAAGCGAAATGCGACCATCTTGCGGGATACGTTTTTCTGCAATATCAAGCTTGGCCATGACTTTAATACGTGACACCAACAATGGCGCCAATTCACGACGAGGTTGTACAATTTCACGTAGCTGACCATCGACCCGTAAACGGACTGACAATTTTTTCTCAAAAGATTCGATATGAATATCGGATGCACCGACCCGAATCGCTTCAGATAGTAAGGCATTGATTAAGCGTACAATAGGTGCATCATCTTCCTGATCCATCAGATCTTCTGCTTCTGGAACTGAATCTGCTAAACTGAGCAAGTCAGGATGATCTTCCAGTCCCGCAGCGACTTGCTGCGACTCACCCGTATCACCAGCAAAACTGCTGCTTAATAATTGGTGAAATTCCTGATCAGTACAAAGTTGATGCTTTGCAGGATGCCCCAAAAAACGACGTGCTTCCTGAATAGCAAGCATCGGCGTGTTTTCACGACGTACAATAAAGGCATGATCGCCCTCATAACAAATTAACACCCCATGGCGTTTGGCAAAGCTATACGGTATTTGTAATTGTTTCAGTACTAACATCAGCGATTATAATAATGATGAAAAAATTTAATTTGAGTGTACTCTAAGCGTATGACAGCGTGAAGTCTGTTTTCGCTGATTTATCAAGAAAGGGATAGGCCATTGTCACAAAATCATGAGATTTCAGAAACTGATTCAGCTAAATTAAAATGGTGGGGTGACTATGAGGTTGAGCTCAATCATCCTAAAGCATGGCAATTTGGCTCACTCTTAGTACGTTTGACACGTGGCATGCAAGAATGGCGTTTGGAATACTATCGTCCGCAAATTCAATACGATTATGAACAGCAATGGCATAAAATTGATGATCCTGAGTTTGCCTTTCCACAACCTATAAAAATTGAACGTTATATGTTCAAATCTACACAAAGTAAATTACAGCTCATGCCACGTTTGGCAGACCGTTCTGTGGTGATTAAACCTGTCGATCCAATTTATATTCCTGCAGGGCAACGTGGCACATTGTATATCAGCACACCGTTGTGGATGTCTGCCTTTGTAAATGGACAACGTGAACCCATTTTTGATTTGCCGATTATTCGCCCGAAAGATACTTGGTTTGGCCCAAATCATCGTACAGGTGAAGTTTGTTATGCCACAGCAGTCGATGGCCGTACCGAATTACATCAACTCAAACCACGTGCATTTCGTGCCGTCACGCCTATTGAATTTCACAACACCAGCAATCAACAATTGCGTTTTGACCGAATGAATGTGCCTGTGCCTGCGCTGCCTTTATTTTTCAGTGAAAGCACAGGTCGTTTATGGACTTCACAAATTAAAGTGATCCACGAAGGTTTAGACCGTCCACCACGGATTCGGATTGAAAATCGTACCCCGCCACATGCAGGTGAGGTGACCTATTTGCAACCGCCACGTGAAACGGCAGGTGCTTTATTTAATATGTTTGATTCATTTTTCTAAGAGGATGTTATGGCAGATTCCAATATTTCCAAAGAAATCACCAACAGCCTCAAAGGAATATTTACCAGTGTCAATACAGATCGCTTGATCGAAATTTTGGTCGCAATTGTACTGTCTTTGATTGGTTTTTTAATTGCACGTTTTGTTTCCAATACCTTTGTACGTACAATCGGTGCGCGTTTTAATGCGCATCAACGCTTGGTTTGGCGACGCGGGATTTTTTACTTTATTTTCCTACTGTTTGTGATGGCGAGCCTAAAAGAAGCAGGCTTTAAACTCAGCGTGTTTTTAGGTGCGGCAGGTATTTTAACCGTGGCTTTGGGTTTTGCCTCACAGACATCAGCATCCAATTTAATTAGTGGTATGTTCCTGATTGGTGAAGGTTCTTTTGAAGTAGGTGATACCATTCAAATTACCCTGATTCGTGGACATACCATAGAAGGCGAAGTGATCTCAATTGACTTACTTTCAGTCAAATTGCTAACCCAAGACAATATTTATGTGCGTTTGCCCAATGAACAATTGATTCGTGCGCCCGTACACAACTTGTCTAAGTTTCCAATCCGACGTGTGCCCATTACCCTCGCGATTAACTTCCATGAAGATATTATTAAAGTACGTGAAGTGTTGCTCAGCGTCGCCAATCAATATCCACTGGTTTTATCTGACCCAAAACCAGCAGTGACGGTTACAGCTTTCCGTGAATCTTCAATTGAATTGTTATTTGCAATATGGTGTCAGCAAGAAAACTTCTTAAAAGTACGTGATGAAATGCAGGAACGTATCCGTAATGGTTTCTTAGACAACCAAATCGAAATCCCTGTACCCAAAATGGGTTTTGTTGATCATCCTTTATCGCACCCTTTAAACAATGAAGACCTTGATCAATATGCCAATGCTCAAGCACTGAAACGAGAACCTGACTTAAAGTAATCGTTGCAGACTTAGACACTTTGCCTTTCATTAAACTTGATGGTCAGTTCAAGCTTTAGAAGAAGGCGAAGTGTTGTTTTTTACGAGATCTGGCTCAGGAATTGGGGCAATATATGCAATCAGCAGCATGCCTAAACCTGCAGCAAAGAATGACAACACGCGCATGAGCGTACCAATATTAGATAAATCTAAAAGTACTAATTTTAAGGTCACAATCACTAAAATACTGCTGCCTAAAATCCACAAGGCACGTAATTGTTTCAGACTGGCAATCCACATAGCGATACAAGCCAAGCTCACCCAAAGCATGGTCAAACTGAGCTGCACAGTGGCGTCTTGCCAAACAGCAATCTGGTTGATTGGAGTTCMCAAATACAGATGCAAGGCGCGTAACAGCACATAACTACTTAGCCACAGTAAACTCAAGACCATAATTACCGCAGCCAAGCCTTGATCTAAATGGGTTTTGCGTTGCAGATTCAGCATCCACAAAATAGCCACCAACATGGCTATACTGACCAAATCAAATGGATTCAAAATAGGCAGTACATAGCCGTAAAATGCTTGTTCAGTCAAAAATTGTGAACATAGCATCCACATCAACATGAAGATTAAATTGCTACGCGCATACCAAAACTTGCGCCAATCTGAATCTGGTTGTTGCCACCAACACCACGCCGCAAAGAGCAATGGTAAAATCACCACACTACTATATGGATGCTGTGGTAACAGCGTTAAACTTGCCATCGCCAAAATGGGTAACAGCCCTAAACTCAGCCATTCTTTGTCGCTACGGACAGTCCATAAAGGACGCAACCACAACACACTGAGCACGCCTGTAAACAAGGCAAATAGCAGACGTTCAGTGCCCGAAACCCAATGCACCGCTCCATCATAGCTACGGCTGAATAATAAACCTGCTGCAGTGAGCGAAACTGGCGTTAGACCTAACCATTTGGGCAATAGCCATGTCCATGTCGCTTGACGAGAAAGTAGTACTTCATTGATGATTAAATAGATCACCACCACCGCCAAAAGCGTCTGTACGGTTGCAAGCTCTCCATCGAAGTAATCTAAGCCTAACCATAGCCATAAACTGGTTGCAGACAACATCATCAAACACAGTACACTGGTAGTTGCTGTGCTCAGTTGTTGTCTGAAAGCTGCACGGCTGTTGGAAAACACCACAACCGTGGCATAACTTAGGCTCAGCACCCAATAAATACTGCGCTCGAAATAAGGCAACTCGACTAAATAATACAGCCCAGATAAGCCCGCTACGGCAAACAAACCGAGTGCCAAATAACGGCTAATTTTAGAATATTGAATAAAGGCAAAAATAAACACAGCCACGCCTTGTAATGCCCAACCAATGACACTCCATTGTTCAGGCAGTAAAATAGGTGGAATCAACACACTAAAAATCAGCATCAAACTGAAATAACTTTGTGCAATAAATTTGGTCTGCCGATGCTGTTTGGTCAGCCAATACAAACCAGCAAAAATTACAGCAAACAACAAACTAAAAGCTGCCTGCCCTGCTGTTTCTTCAAAATACATCAGATATAAACAGGCATAACCGACAATGGGTGCGCCAAAAATCAAGGCAAGGTCTAAAATAGGTTTCAGCTGAAACGTGGCGACATCTTCCTGTGCCAAAAGCTGACTAAAGCGAAAACCCAACCAAATAAAAATAGCCGCATGCGCCAAAACTAAAAGCGTTAGCACCTGCCGTTCAAAGATATAACCATGATAAAAGGCATAGCTGCCACCCACCACAACCGTCATTAAAAACGCAATTTGATTTAAATATTTCCACGGACGTAAACTACTTAAAATGGCAACCGAAATATTAATCAGCAAATAATAGGCAATAAATTCAATGGCTGTTGCATTACGAACAGGTAAAGTAAACGGTGCGAAATACGCAATTAGCATTGCCATGAGGGCAAGTTCGACTGATTGTTGTTTTAAACTCAGCCAGAGCGTGAGCAACATCACCACAATAAAACACAGACTGGCGATAGCTAAATTTGGAATGACCAAATTGTAATAGGCAAAAAATAAGGTCAGACACAGCCCAGCCAACCCCAAACCTTGCACACCCAAAGCAAAGCTGCGATTTTTGTTGCGTAACAAATAACCGAAAACTGTCACTGCAGCACTCACACCAGCAACGAACAAAAGTTTCACTGCCAAACTAAATTGCCAATGCTCAGTAGCAAAACGTAACAGCAACACCACGCCAATGAGTAAGACTGAAATTGCCACTTTTAACACAGGATTGCCATGTAACAGCCAGGATTGAACTTGTTGCAATAAGCTATTAGTTGATGCACGTGCCTGTGTTGCAAAAGGTGTGGCAGACCTTGAGGAATTGGCTAAATCGGAAGCGGAATATTCTTGATGAAGATGTTCTTGATGTGGATATTCTTGATCTTGAGATGGATAAGAAACATGAGCTGGTTGTTCCTGAACCGAGTTCGGCGCACTCGACAATGTGGAATCAGATTGAATAGCGATGATTTCAGGTTGAGAAGTGGTTGATATAACAGTCTCATCCACCTTTGCCTTAACCGATGAAAGATCTGCATCAAGCTCAGATGTATTAGCTAAAACATGCTCTACTAAGTGTGTTTGAGTCTTCGTCTTTTGGACATGCGTATGGGCAGCAGCACTTTGTAATTGCTGTAATTGATAGAGGCCTTGTTCCAAACGATGCAACCATCGCAGTAACATAAAAACCCACACACTTAAAGCAACAGCTGCCAATAAATACCAATCCACCAATATCGCTAAAAAAGCAATTAAAGCCGCAATATATAAAGGAGTTCTAGAGCTTTGGCGTTGTACTTGTGACTGTGCCCCTGCAACCTGTTCCAGTGAGTTCTGCACTCGTCCCACAAAAAACATCACGCTGATCACCGCAGCAACTGCACAGATATAACTCAGCATCGGCACATCGAGCCACCATGCGCCAATTGCAATTATGATTAATAGCATGAACCAAATGATTCGAATTTCATTCTGCCCTGTCTGCATTGCTCTCTGCCCTGTCTGCATTGCTCTTCATTTTATTGATATTGTCATGGCTCCGATCATACAACAGCCAGCACGAATCTGAATCAGTATTCATCAGCAATTCGGTAACTGCTCGTGGGCAGCACTTGACTTAAAATCAGTTTCTGCGACAACTGCAAAAATCACGTACAATAAACTGCTTATTTGCAGAAGGAATCAATCCATGCCACCATTTGTCTTGGTCGATGGCTCATATTTTCTATTTCGTGCCTTTCACGCACTACCACCATTAACCACGTCAACTGGTTTACATACCAATGCTATTCGTGGCGCGATCTCTGCGATTCAAAAGTTGATGCGTCGTACTCAGCCTACTCACATGGCGGTAATTTTTGATACGCCTGAGCCGACTTTCCGTCACGAACTATCGCCAATTTATAAAGGTGACCGCCCAAGTATGCCTGAGGAACTTTCTCAGCAAATTCCATACTTACATGCTTTAATTCGTGCTTTGGGTATTCCACTTTACATGCTACCAGGCGCAGAAGCCGATGATATTATTGGAACTTTAGCCAAACGTGCCGAAGCCGAAGGACAGCAGGTACTGATTTCTACGGGCGATAAAGACATGGCGCAGTTGGTGACTGAAAAAGTTACCCTTGAAGACAGCTTCAAAGAAAAGCCAATGGATATTCAGGCTGTATTTGACAAGTTTGGCGTATGGCCGCATCAAATTATTGATTATCTGACCCTCATGGGTGATGCTTCCGATGGTATTATGGGCGTGCCCGGCATTGGCGCCAAAACTGCTGCAAAACTACTGACCGAATATGGCTCGATTGGTGGAATTTTAGAAAATGTCGACCATATTAAAGGCAAAGTCGGGCAAAATATTAAAGATAATGCCGATGGCATCGCGCTAGATCATCAACTCGCCWGCATTGTTTGTGATCTTGATCTGAACATTGGCTATGCCGATCTAAAACTGCAAGACCCAAATGTCGAAGCCTTACGCAATTTATATACCGAGCTAGAATTCCGTAATCAATTACAATCGCTCGATCATCCCAATAATCCCAACAACAGCAATTATCAACAAGCTGCACAAACAGTCGCCGCACCGACAGCCAATGAAATTGCAACTGAAGATCAATCCACGCAAAGCAGTGTCGATGATCAACTCGGTGCAGCAACATACCACACCATTTTAGATCAGGCACATTGGGATGCTTTACTGCAACGCTTGCAAACTGCACAGCGTTTCGCCTTTGATACCGAAACCACCAGTCTGGATTATCGCATCGCAGAAATTGTTGGTTTCTCTGTCGCATTTGATGCCAAAGATGCCTATTACGTACCTTTGGCGCATGATTATGCGGGCGCGCCACAGCAGCTCAACCGTGATCAAATCTTAGCGCAAATCAAACCTATTTTAGAAAATAATGCGGTGGAGAAAATTGGGCATCATTTAAAATATGATGCGCACGTGCTTGAAAATCACGGTATTCATTTACAAGGTTGGTATTTCGATACCATGTTGGCCTCTTATGTACTCAATTCGGTCGCAACCCGTCACGGCATGGATGATGTGGCACGCTTATATTTAAGCCACCTGACCACATCTTATGAGCAAATTGCAGGCAAAGGCGTCAAGCAAAAAACTTTCAATCAAATTGAAATTGAAACGGCTGCGCACTACGCTGCAGAAGATGCGCATGTTACGTATCGTTTATATGAAGTGCTGTCTGCGAAGCTACAAAAGCATCCTGAATTGGTCAATATTTTGCACAACATTGAAATGCCTGTGGCGCGTGTGCTGACCAGTATGGAAGAAAATGGCATTCAGCTTGATCTGAAATTTTTAGATCAATTGGGTGTCGATTTTTCCCAAACCATGCAAGATTTGGAAAACCAAATTGTAGAATTGGCAGGTGAAAACTTTAATGTCAGCTCACCGAAACAAGTGGGCGAAATCCTGTTTGATAAACTCGGACTCAAAGGCGGCAAGAAAACCGCAACAGGTCAATACAGTACCAGTGAAAGTGTTTTGGAAAAAATTGAGCATCCGATCAGTAGTTTAATTTTAGACTACCGTGGTTTATCTAAACTCAAAAGCACCTATACCGATGGCTTACTGAAACAAGCCAACAACGATACGCATCGAGTGCATACCAGTTATCACCAAGCTTTGACTGCAACAGGGCGTTTATCTTCTACTGATCCAAACTTACAAAACATTCCAATTCGTACCGAAATTGGTCGTCAAATTCGTAAAGCCTTTGTCGCACCTGAAGGTCGCGTGTTGTTGGCAGCCGACTACTCGCAAATCGAATTGCGTTTAATGGCACATTTTTCACAAGATGATGCCCTACTCGATGCCTTTAACCATGGACAAGACGTGCACCGCCGTACTGCGGCAGAAGTCTTGGGTATTGCCTTAGAAGACGTAACCTCAGATCAGCGTCGTCAGGCCAAAGCTGTAAACTTCGGTCTGCTCTACGGCATGTCGGAATTTGGCTTAATTCGTCAGCTTGGGTTTACCCGTGAAGAATCACAAAACTACATCAAGCAATACTTCCAGCGTTATCCGGGCATTTATGAATATATGCAACGTACCCGCCAAGTCGCGCTAGAACAAGGTTTTGTAGAAACTATTTTAGGTCGTCGCCTCTATACGCCAGATATTGCTGCACGTAATATGATGGTACGTAAAGCGGCAGAACGTGCAGCAATTAACGCGCCATTACAAGGCTCTGCAGCTGATATTATTAAAATGGCGATGATTGAAGTCGACAAAATGTTACCGCAAGCGCAAGCCAAAATGTTGCTGCAAGTACACGATGAATTGGTATTTGAAGTCGATGTAGATGCGGCAGATGAACTCGCGCCGAAGTTGGCAGAAGTCATGCAATCTGTGGTGGAAATTTCTGTACCATTGGTGGTGGAAGTCGGAAAAGGCAATAACTGGGATGAAGCGCACTAAAGTCGTTGCGCTCTCTTTTTTCAGCACCTTCCTTCGCCTAGAAGGAGGTCAGGATGCAGGTTATTTGTATTTCTGAAGACTCATTAAGGTCGTCAGCCCAAACTTAAACTACAAAAAAAGGACTCGATTTGAGTCCTTTTTAATGTTTTAGGATAATGCGACTTATAAGCCAGTCAGCAATACAATCGCTACCTGATTCATAATAATTTCAGCGATATATAAAGCCAAAAATGCAATAATTGGCGTCAAATCAATCATGCCCATGTTCGGCAATAAACGACGAAATGGTGCTAATAACGGCTCTGCCAACTCTTGAATCACCTCAATATACGGGCCACGAGATTGAGTAAACATCACCACCCAACTCAAAATAATGGTGGCAAAAATCAAATAACGACAGAAACGGATTAAATCCTGAATCATGGTCACAAAAGTCAGAATCAGTAAGTGAATTGGACTATTCGGCATCGCACCATTGAGATACATAACACCAAAAATTTTGAGTAGATACAACACCACCAACAAAGCCAAGGCTGCAGAGTTAACTCGACCTTTGCCCACCGTTGGAAAAATACGTCCAAATACATCTACAATTTTGGTGGCTTTAATGGTTGAAAGCACCACAGGGTTATAAGGACTCACCGCTGCCAATTGCATTAAGAAACGGAAGAATACGAGCAAAATCGCTACGTTAATGATAATGCCAAAAATTAGCGCAGAATTTGCACCCATACTTAAACTTTCCTAAAATTTAAATTCGTTGTTTTTCAATAATTAAATACTATCACTCAACTCTTGCGCTAATTCTTGACTACGCGTTTTAGCAGCAGCCAACGCCGCCTGAATATTTTGTGAAATTTGTGCATGATCAAACACTTCAATCGCAGCTTGGGTCGTGCCATTTGGTGAAGTCACATTTTTGCGTAATTCTGCAGGTGTATTCGAGCTAGTAATTGCCATTTGCGCAGCACCCAAAGCAGTTTGCAAGGTCAATGCTGTCGCAACTTTTTCATCTAAACCTAAGTTCTTGCCTGCACGAATCATGCTTTCCATCAAATAGAAAAAATATGCTGGCCCTGAACCCGATACAGCAGTTACGGCATCAATTTGTGCTTCAGAGTTTACCCAAATGGTTAAACCTGTTGCCGCCAAAACCTGACTTGCTAATTCACGGTCTGTGCTATTGACCTGTTTGGTTGCATACAAACCATGCGCACCTGTTTGCACCAAAGCAGGTGTATTTGGCATTACACGCACCACACGTTCTGTACCCAATAACTCAGAAATCGTGGCAATTTCTGCGCCTGCAACAATCGAAATCACCAGTTTATCATCAAACTGACCGTACAATGGACGCAACACTTGTGCCAAAACCTGAGGCTTGACTGCAAATACGACAATATCTGCCTGTGCGATTGCAGCCAAATTATCCTCAGTGACATGCACATCTTTTTCTTTCAATAAATCACGTACTTGTTCTACAGGATCTGAAACTGTAATACGGGTAGGCGGCAAACCTCTGGCAATCAAACCACCAATCAAGGCTTGCGCCATGTTGCCACCGCCAATGAAACTAATATTACAATTCAATACTGCACTCATGATCCACGCTCTTCGTTGAGTTCTTTGTCGTTAAGAGACTAAATTCGGTTGCCATCCATCTGCGACACAATAGTCCGACTGTGCAAGCCAAAAGCCTTTGGGGCTAAAAACGCCTAGCATAACATTATCTAGGCTTAATATTTGAATTGTATGACGCGTCCACGGAAAAATTTGTGCTTCCTGAATGGCTTTTTTCAGTGGCCATGTGCCCACCCGACCATACAAATGAATTTTTTCACCACCCAAACGTGGCCGTAAAGTTAACGGACGATTCAGCAAAGTTGCAGATAAACCAACTTTGGCTTGTTGCAGTTGATAACAGCCAGACCACACTTGAAAAGTCTGATCTGCCTGCAAACATAACACTTGTTCTTCTGCCTCAAAATGTTCTGCAGCTAAATACTCCGCTTTCGGCAAACGAAATAATTGTTGCTGATAACGCAAATAATAATAATCCTGACAATGTAATGCCGCTTGTGCATCGGCTTTGGCTTGAATCACCTCACGTTGCAAGCGTTCGACCATATCAAAACTTGGGCGATATTGTGCCTGTCCTTTCATCCATGCCGATAATAGCTGACGTTGCCGTGACAAAGACAATTGTTGTAACTGAATTAAATTCAACTGCGAGTCTGTGCCACATGCAGCTAAATCCTGCGCCAAAACTTCTGCCAAAATGTTTTCAGTATCTTGCATCAAGTTTGCAGTACGCGTCACAGCTTGCTGCATTTTAGGAAAACGCTGTTGCACGACAGGCCACAATATTTCTCTTGCCCAAGCTCGGTCATAATGCACATCCTGATTGCTTGGGTCTTGCACATAATCGAGCTTTAATTCAGCACTCCATTGGCAAATCTGCTCACGCGAAATATCCAATAACGGACGCCAAATACTGATGTCATCACGCACATCGACAGCTTGCATGGCAGCAAGTCCTTGCACACCTGCGCCTGAAAACAAACGCAGCAATACGGTTTCTGCCTGATCTTGCTGATGATGCGCCAATACTAGAACTTCGTTGCTATCCAAGTGCTGCATATAGGCCTGATAGCGCGCCTGACGTGCCTGATTTTCTAGATTGCCCTCAGTCACCCTGACTTTTTGCAGTACACACGGTACATTTAAATCCTGACAGGTGGCTTGCACCAACGCGCCCCACGCTGCGCTTGGACTTTGCAATTGGTGATCAATGTAAATCGCGCGTACTTTTTCAGGGCACAAAAATGCCAAAAGATGCAGTAGCAACATGGAATCCATGCCGCCACTACATCCTATTAAAAATTTTGTCTGTGCAGGAAAAGCCTGTAATTGACTTAAGACGCTAGACCTAAATTGTCGCTGCCAAACTTCATTAAACGTTGGTAACGTTCTTCGCATCGTTGTGTTGCATCCATCGCTTGCAATTCATTCAAAGCTTCTTTTAACACATTTTTCAGACTGTGCATGACGTGTTCAGGGTTTAAATGTGCACCCTCACCTTCATCAACCACGTATTCTACAATACCAATCTTTTGCAGTTTTTCTGCGGTCAATGCTAATGCTTCACTGGCTTGTTCGGCTTTTTCTGCAGTTTTCCAGAGAATAGACGCACAACCTTCTGGTGAAATAACAGAATAAATACTATGTGACAACATCACCACACGATCTGCCACCCMAATACCCAACGCACCGCCTGAACCACCTTCGCCCAATACTGTAGCAATTACAGGTACTTTTAAGTTCGACAGTTGTGCCAAGCTAGTCGCAATCGCTTCTGCCTGACCACGTTCTTCTGCACCTACACCCGGGTAGGCACCCATGGTATCAACAAAAGTGAAAACTGGCAGATTAAAACGCTCTGCCATATCCATAAGACGCTGCGCCTTACGGTAGCCTTCTGGGTTACACATCCCGAAGTTGTGTTGTAATTTTTCGCGGGTACTGCGACCACGATGTTGACCTATAACCATGACAGGTTGACCATCAAAGCGTGCCAATCCACCGATCATTGCCCCATCATCACCAAATAAACGATCACCATGCAAGGCATCAAATTCAGTGAAAATTTCACTCACATAGTCTAGAAATTGCGGACGTTCAGGATGACGTGCAATTTGCACGGTTTTCCATGCTTTAGATTGAGCAGCTTTTTTCATAAGTCGACTGTTATCCCTAAATTAACCAAATCTTAATCGACAAATTGTTCCGACTGAATATTCAATTCAATGTCCCAATTCTTGAATTGCACTTGTTCATCGTGCAATTCAGCGACAAGCAATGGCCACTGTTTGGCATCACCCGACACGCTGAGCTGCCATTGTTGCGCATTGCGTATGCTTAATTCAATGGCAGGAAGCATCGCATCGCTACGACTTGCGTTGACCAAAACTGCAAGGCGAAGCAACAAACTTAAGTAAACAAKTTTATTGCCACCCGCTTTCAGTGCTTCTGTTTTCGCGTCTTGGCGTAACTTTCGACGATGGTTGCCGACCAAATGCGAGAGATAGTTTTGGTCAATTTGTGAAAAACCAGGAATGTCCGAATGTTGCAATAAATATGCACCATGACGATGATAACTGCTGTGACTGATGGCTAAACCAATTTCATGCAGGTACGCAGCACGACGCAATAAGTCACTATCTTCATTATTTAATTTTAATGGTTCTGCCACACTATCAAACAAATGTTGCGCAGTTTTGACCACGCGTCCAGCCTGTTTCGGATCTGAGTTATAACGCCCCATTAAGGCCTGTACACTGCGATCACGAATGTCTTCATGCTGGAAACGTCCCAACAAGTCATACATTACGCCTTCACGCAAGGCACCATCGGAATACACCAGTTTATCGATATCTAATACATCAAATACGGCATATAAAATGGCCAAACCTGCTGGCAAAACTGCTCGGCGGTCTTCTTTTAGACCATCAAATTCCATTTCTGATACGTGTTTAAACTTGAGCAAACGGTCTTTGAGTTTTTCTAAACCTTCACGAGTCAGATTTTCCTGCTCATTGCTCCAGCCCATATTTACCGTAATTTGACGACAGGCTTTAATGGTACCGCTAGAACCTACAACCGTATCCCAGCCTGCTTCTTTATAAGTGTTAGCAATCGAATACAGCTCTTTACGCGCTGCGACTACTGCTTTTTCAAAACTACTCTTGCTAATTTCACCATCGGCAAAATAGGCTTGGGTATAGGCCACACAACCCATTTGTAAAGATTCAGTATAAATTGGCTCAAACTCTTCGCCAATAATTAGTTCTGTCGAACCGCCGCCAATATCAATCACCAAACGACGTCCACTATTCGCCATCGTGTGCGATACACCTAAATAAATTAAACGGGCTTCTTCACGCCCTGCAATAATTTCAATAGGTTTAGGCAAAATTTCTGCGGCTTTTTGAATAAACTCATGTCCATTTTTGGCCTGACGCAATGCGTTGGTTGCCACAATACGCAAACGGTTTGACTGTACTGCAGTTAAACGCCCCACAAAACGCGCCAAACAAGCCAAACCTCGTTGTTGAGCTGCTTCGGTCAAATTCTTATTTTCATCTAAACCTGCAGCCAACTGTACTTTTTCTGACATTGATGCCACTTTTTTTACTTCACCATGATCCACCCGTGCAATCGCCAAGTGGAAACTATTCGACCCCATATCGATGGCTGCGAGTAACTCTTCATCAATTAAAAAATCAGACATTCTTCAAACAAACCTAGACAGAATTGTGCCTAGAGTAATTCACATAAACCTAATTTAAAAGCCATTTATCAACACAATTTAATGACTCTTTAAATTTTCTGCATATATGACAATTGTGTTACAGAATTAGCATTTTCGTTTAGCGTTATCGTCACGATCAATTAGACAAATTTATATTTTGAATGGAAAATCGACACATTCCCCTACTTTGTTCAAGATGGCTATGTAATACTAATTAAAGCTATCTTATAAATTATTTGGAGCGTAATCCATGTCTGGCAACATCGTAAACACCACTGATGCAAACTTCGAAGCAGATGTTCTTCAATCGGATACTCCTGTATTGGTTGACTTTTGGGCTGGCTGGTGTGCGCCATGTAAAGCAATTGCACCTGTACTTGAAGTACTTGCAAACGAATACGAAGGCAAAGTTAAAATTGTAAAGGTTGATGTGACTTCTTGCGAACAAACTGCAGTGAACTATAACATCCGCAATATTCCAGCTTTATTGATGTTCAAAAATGGTGAAGTGGTTGCACAGCAAGTTGGTGCAGCGCCTAAATCTAAATTGACTGCATTTATTGAAGAAAATATCTAAGTCGATTGATCCATCGTCTATTTATAGAGATGATGAAAAAAAATACGCCACACACTGGCGTATTTTTTTTGCCTACAAATTGACAAGTAGACGTTTCTCTCTTATATTGCATGCTCAGGAAACGCAGGATCTTTCATCCTCTTTCTGAAAAGACACAACACAAAAATGCCGCTCGGCAACAGAAATTGTTTTTCACATTTTTCAATCAAACAATGAATCAGTGCTCTGAATCGTTATTGTGCAAATACAATTGCTTTCATTTTATTGTATGAATGCGGCTAAATGTTGCTCCCTCTCTAACCTGTACCCCAGAATTTTAATTCTATCAGAACCTCTATGAATTTAACCGAACTCAAGAAAAAACCGATTGGCGAACTCATCAAGATTGCCGAGTTTATGGGCCTTGAAGGAATGGCGCGTAACCGCAAGCAAGACATTATTTTTGCCATCTTAAAGCGCCATGCCATGAATGGTGAAGAGATTTTTGGTGATGGCGTTCTAGAAATTCTCTCTGATGGTTTTGGTTTCCTACGCTCTGCTGCTGGTTCATACCTAGCTGGCCCAGATGACATTTATGTCAGCCCTTCACAAATTCGTCGCTTTAACCTACGAACAGGTGACACAATTACAGGGACCATTCGCCCACCTAAAGAAGGTGAACGTTATTTTGCTTTACTTAAAGTAAACCAAATTAACTACGACACCCCTGAAAATTCACGTAATAAAATTTTATTTGAAAACTTGACTCCACTTTTCCCAACAGAACAATTGGTAATGGAATTGGGGAACGGAACAACTGAAGACTTAACTGCTCGTGTAGTAGATTTGGTTGCCCCAATTGGTAAAGGTCAGCGTTCAATTATTGTCGCTCCGCCTAAAGCGGGTAAAACCATGTTGCTGCAAAACATCGCCCAGTCGATTGTGCGCAACAATCCTGAGGTTTTCTTAATCGTCCTTCTGATTGACGAACGCCCTGAAGAAGTGACGGAAATGGAACGCACCGTGCGCGGTGAAGTGATTGCATCAACCTTTGATGAATCACCTGCACGTCACGTTCAAGTGGCTGAAATGGTGATTGAAAAAGCCAAACGTTTGGTTGAGCACAAAAAAGATGTCGTGATTTTACTGGATTCGATTACCCGTTTGGCTCGTGCCTATAACACCGTTGTACCATCTTCAGGCAAAGTTTTAACGGGTGGTGTGGATGCACATGCTCTAGAACGTCCAAAACGTTTCTTTGGTGCTGCACGTAATATTGAAGAAGGTGGTTCTCTAACCATTATTTCAACTGCACTGATTGAAACAGGCAGTAAAATGGATGAAGTGATTTACGAAGAGTTTAAAGGTACAGGCAACCAAGAGATTACCTTAGACCGTCGTATTGCAGAAAAACGTGTTTTCCCTGCCATGAACATCAAGAAATCAGGCACGCGTCGTGAAGAGCGTTTAATGAGTGAAGATAATCTACGTAAGGTTTGGATTTTACGTAAATTGTTACATACTCAAGATGAATTGGCAGCAATGGAATTCTTGCTTGATCGCATGAAAGAAACCAAAACCAATGACGATTTCTTTGATCAAATGAAACGTAAAGCAGCCAATTAAACTGCTAGAAATATTAGAACACCTAAAAAAGTCATCTTATAACGATGGCTTTTTTATTTGGTTGACAAAATTTACATAAAGACACAATTGCACGTGGTATGTGTAAACTTATTTTTAAGTAAATGATTATTAAAAAATATTTAGTAAAAACCTTTTAGTTTTTAGCAGGTTAACGTGCAACTCTCCAATCTAAAATGCCAAATTAATTGTTATTTTCTGTTAAAAAAGCACGTATTTTTCGCGTTTTTTGCCTTTTTTTCAATCAACCTAGTAGCAATTCAAAAAGCGCAGTGATAGCATATTCGCAGACCAGTTAGACTGCGCCTGCGTTGTTAGTGCCTAACAAAATTTAGGAATAATAAAAGCATACAACAGACTAACTTCGGTTTTTTTTAATCTCATATTTTAGAGAGTGATGCCATGTTATTCAAAAAAATCGCTATTGCTGCTGCAGTTGCTACTACTTTAGCTTTCGTTGGTTGTGCTAAAAAAACTGAAGAAGCTGCTGCTGACGCTAACGCTGCTGCATCTGAAGCTGTTGTAGCTGCATCTGAAGCTGAAGCTGCTGCTGACGCTGCTGCTGTTGAAGTTGCTTCTGACGCTGAAGTTGCTGTAGACGCTGCTGCTGATGCTGCTGACACTGCTGCTGATGCTGCAACTGATGCTGCTGATGCTGCTGTAGACGCTGCTGCTGCTGCTTCTGAAGCTGCTGCTCAATAATCGATACGATTATGCAGTACAAAAAGAGAGCCAATGGCTCTCTTTTTTATTTACATTTAAACTTATTTAAAATATTTGTTTATTAATCAAACCGTCTAAGTACCACTTTTCCGCACATTATTTTCTTCATCTTTATCGTGCCACTCTAATTCGAATAACACAACACAATAGGCTTCATGCAATCCCCTCATATTTACCCCAAATAAGGCAGTTAATTTCTATTTATTAAGACCTAGCCGTTATTTAGCCTCACAAGCAATCTAAGCAAATCGACTTTTTATTCAGCTGCGAAGCACATGATTCAGCGCTATCTTCGACATTTGCTAAACCAAATATCGTTCAAAAACAAGACAATGCCAATATCCGTTTTATTTATGATGTTTACACAACTTTGACTAGCGAAGACCATAAGAAAGGCATAAAAAAAGCAGATCAATCGATCTGCTCATTTCCTACACGCTGGCGGAATTTCTGCCCTGCGCGGAATGTGACGACACGGCGTGCTGAAATTGGAATTTCTTCGCCCGTTTTGGGGTTGCGACCAGGTCGTTGACGTTTATCACGTAACTCGAAGTTCCCAAACCCTGAAAGTTTAACTTGTTCGCCAGAGATCAGTGCTTGGCTGATCTCATCAAAAAATAACTCAACCATTTGTTTCGCTTCACGGCGGTTTAAACTCGTGAGCTCACTTAAATGATCAGCCATTTCTGCTTTTGTTAATGCTGTCATGAAGCCCTCAATGTCGCTTGGTAAGTGTTTTCCAACACTTGCAGAATGTTATCCATACCAGATTTAATTTCAGCATCTTCAAGTGTACGTGTTGGGTGTTGCCATAACAAGGCAAAAGCCAAAGAACGTTTGCCTTGTTCAACCCCTTTACCGGTATACACATCGAATAACCAAGTTGAGTCTAACAGCGCTCCACCCGTTTTTTCAATAAGTTGCTGAATTTCACTTACATTTATCTTATCACTAATTAAAAGCGCAATATCACGTCTAACCGATGGAAAACGTGATAATTCTGTAAAATTAGATACATAAGTTTGCAAAACTGCTGTTTGATCGAGTTCTGCTACCCAAGTCGTGCCTAGATCTAACTCGTCTTCTAAAGATGGATGTAAACGACCCAAGTAACCAATAGACTGACCATCTACTAAAATTTCAGCAGATTGCCCAGGATGCAACCAAGTACGCTCTGAACGAACGTACTCAACCTGTACACGACCTGCAGCTAAAATTTCTTCAATATCACCTTTAAAATCAAAGAAATCCATAGGCTGTGCCTTGGCATGCCATGATTCTGCATGTTTAGCACCCACGGCAATCAATGCCAAAGTTGGAATTTGTTTTAAATCGTGAATGCTGCTGGCATTTTGAAAATCAAAACGTAGACCTAATTCAAAGAAACGTACACGGTTTTGCTGACGATTCACGTTGTACTGTACACATGGAATCAAACTAGACAATAAAGTCGAACGCATCACAGCTAAATCACTAGAAATTGGATTTGCCAATGCCAACGGATTTACTGCAGGGTTGAGCTGTTTTTCCAATTTTGCATCAGCAAAGCTAAAACTAATCGCTTCTTGGTAACCCAAAGTCACTGCAGTTTGACGTAATTGACCAACCTCAAATTGGTCTTGATATTTCGCCAATTGCACATCAATCACAGGCAAACTAATTTGGATATTGTCATAACCGTGAATACGTGCGATTTCTTCAATCAGGTCTTGATAAATCGCCATGTCGAAACGGTGTGATGGCGGTACGACGCTCCACTGACCTTCTGCCTGAACAGTTACTTCACAGCCTAAACATTTTAAGGCATCGGCAATGAATGCAGCATCGACACTATAACCAAGCAATTGATMTACCTGCGCCTGATTTAATTCAATTGCAGAGCGTGTAGGCAATTGAGATGCTTGTTCTGCCACTGTAATAGGGCCAAACTCACCACCAGCCAATTCAGCAATAAGCTGTGATGCACGATGCATGGCCAATAATGGCAATTCAAAATCTACACCACGTTCATAACGCTGTGATGCGTCAGTATGTAAACCAAAACGACGTGCGCGACCTGCAATATGCAACGGTGCAAAGAAAGCAGATTCAAGGAAAATTTCTGTGGTTTCATCACTGACTGCAGAAGATAAGCCGCCCATAATGCCAGCCATCGCCAAGACTTTTTCGTCATCGGCAATCACCATCACATCTTCTTGTAGCTCTACTTCTTGCTCGTTTAAAAGCACCAGTTTTTCTGCAGCATTCGCCATACGAACCTGAATAGCACCTTGCACTTTCGCACCATCAAACGCATGCATAGGCTGACCCAGTTCAATCAGCACATAGTTGGTAATATCCACCAAAATGCTGTGCTGACGAATCCCTGAGCGCGCTAATGCACGTTCCATCCATTCTGGTGTAGCCGCTTTGGTATTCACATTTTTAATTACACGACCTAAATAACGTGGGCAACCTTCGGTAAGGCTTTGCACGGTTTTTTCATCGCTAATGGTTGCTGCCACAGCCTGAATTTCAGGAGTGTTTACAGCCAATTGGTTAATTACCGCAATTTCACGGGCGATGCCACGAATACTGAAGCAGTCACCACGGTTTGGAGTAATGCTGATATCAATGACATGGTCATCTAAATCAAGATACTCACGTACATTCACGCCTACAGGTGCATCTGCAGGCAGTTCCAATAAACCATCAAGTTTATCTTCAAGGTCAATTTCTGACGCACCGCACAGCATCCCTTGCGATTCCACACCACGCAATTTGCCTTTTTTGATTTTAAAATCGCCTGGCAATACCGCACCAATGGTTGCCACAGGTGCTTTCATACCTGCACGTACGTTTGGCGCACCGCATACAATCTGCAATGGCTCACCTGAACCAATGTTTACCGTAGTGACACGTAAACGATCAGCATCTGGATGCTGTTCAACCGTTAAGACTTCACCTACCACAACGCCTGTAAATGGCTTTGCTGCTGGTGACATATCATCGACTTCTAGCCCCAGCATCGTGAGTTGATTCGATAAGGTTTCACTATCAATGGCTGGGTTGACCCAAGTGCGTAACCAATTTTCGCTAATTTTCATACATTCATTTCCTGAATCTCCCCTAACCCCTCTTTAACAAAAAGGGGAATTCCCACACTTCTATTTATTTCGCGTAAGCCCCCTTTACAAGAGGGATTTAGAGGGATTTTAAAATCTAATAATAATCTCTTTTCTCCTCTCCTAATTGTAGGAAAGGTTGTTTAAAAAAGTTTTAAGCAAACTGGCGCAAGAAACGCACATCATTTTGGTAGAACATCCGCAAGTCATTGATGCCATAACGCAACATCGCAAAACGCTCTACCCCTAAACCAAAGGCAAAACCTTTATATTTTTCTGGGTCGATGCCCGAAGCGCGTAACACGTTTGGATGCACCATGCCGCAGCCCAAAACTTCCAGCCAGCGACCACGTTCATCCATAATATCCACTTCGGCACTTGGCTCTGTGAATGGGAAATAAGATGGGCGGAAACGTACTTTTAAGTCTTTTTCAAAGAATTCATTCAATAGGTTAATCAACAAACCTTTGAGTTCTGCAAAACTGGTATTTTCTGCGACGTATAAGCCTTCAATTTGATGGAACATCGGCGAGTGTGTTTGGTCTGAGTCACAGCGATAAACACGACCTGGACAAACAATACGAATAGGCGGCTGCTGATTTTCCATGGTGCGAATCTGTACGCCAGACGTATGTGTACGCAATAAATGATTCACATCAAAATAGAAAGTATCGTGCATGGCACGCGCAGGGTGATGTCCTGGAATATTCAACGCTTCAAAGTTGTGATAGTCATCTTCAACTTCTGGCCCCGTTGCAACGGTAAAACCTGCTTTGGTAAAGAATTGGCAAATACGTTCCTGTACCTGCGTAACTGGGTGAATACTGCCAATGCTTTGACCACGACCTGGCAAAGTAATATCAACGGTTTCATTGGCTAGTTTTTGCGCCAAAGCCGCTTGTTGTAATTCAGATTGACGCGCAGTTAATGCCGCATTGATTGCTTCACGCACAGTGTGAATTTGTGCACCAAACTCTTTACGCTGTTCAGGGTCCATTTTACCCAGTGCTTTGGATTGTTCCGCAAGCTGGCTTTTTTTCCCCGTAAATTGCACTCGCACCTGGTCGAGTGTAGCAAGGTCCTCTGCTGCTGCAATTGCAGCGAGCGCTTCATTGGTCAGGGCTTCCAGTGACATAGTAACTCTCAAAAGCAACAATTTAGAAATAATTTAAAAACCCCGTATTCTAACAGTTTTTAGTCGCTATGATGAAGCTTCGATGTAATGAAAATTAGATTAGCATCTTGAAATACAAAAAGTATAAGATAAAGCCAATCACCACGAGATCTCAATATTATGGCGCTCGATCAGATTTGGAAACAGCAACTTGCCCTTGTGACTTATGGCAATGAATATTTAGCTCAAGATTTAAGTTTTAATCATTGGCTCAAGCATCAAGTCTTTAACCAGCATCAAATTCAATTTCGTGATTTATTGTCACAACATTTACTGGCACAACATTTTCAAATTTGGTTAGAGCATCTTAAACAACAAGGTGTACGACGTTTAAGCCTACATCAGGCAAGTATTTTAAATGATGAGAAAAACCCCAATCCCAATGTAGAGTTATTACCTTTTGCACACTTTATTGTAAGCCACGAGGCAAAGCACAAATCTGCCTGGATTTTTGGAAAAGAACTTGCGGAATGGTATACCGCGGAACAAGATTATATGGCGCCCGTTTCGCAACAGAGCGAGCTACGTCAGGAAGTGATGTGGCGTTATCAATTAAATCACAAACTTGCCAGACAGCTCGATACAGATTTTGCCTCTCCAAACTGGGATGCAATTGATCGCTTTATTCGCTCCGAGTTATTTTTAAATCCTTGTGCTACAGAGTTTGTTGAACCAGAGCAAAGCGCTAAACCTTATTTCGGTGTAGATCTTACTCAAAACGCAACTGAAAGCATGTACCCAACTTTGGCGTTAATTCCCGCAGACTACCCTGCTGCCTATGCACATCAGATGCTGTATCGTTTAGATGCACTGGATCAATTCATCCGGAGTAAAATCCAGCATCCTTATCATGCAGATGGCACAGAACTCGAACCGAGTGAGCAACTCAATTTACGTCATTTTTCTCAGAAAGTTGAGGATTTACACGCCAAATTTATCACAAAGGTGGCAAACCATTATCAGACCGCGCAGCTCACGCCAGTGCAAACGCCTAATCCTTTTGAATCAACGCCTAGTCAAGTACAAAGCATCGCTTCACCCCAAATAACCACACCTGCAGCTACGCATAAGGTGGGCACATCTGCCGTAATTAAACTGATTTTAATGACTGTGGTTATTTGTGCGGCTGCCTATTATTTTGGTTTATAAGCTTAGGGTCTGTTGACAATTCGTCTATGTTTGCGGCGATGCATATTTTTTAGCTGATATAAGGCATGGGACAGGAAATTTAGTCATTCTAAATGACTGGCACATAACGCAATAGCAGCAAAAAATATGCTCGCCCTGAAAGGCTGTGGCTAAAACTTTCTAAGATTGCGTTATGAAACTTGGCAATAGACCCACTATTCCCTGCGTTTGGTGCCTGATCTGCTCAGTTTTAGCCTACAGCGCAAGCCATTTATGAAATGGCAACAGCCCCCAAATTTCAGGCATAAAAAAGACCGCAAATGCGGTCTTTCTTTTAAGTCATAAAAGACTTATGCAGCTAATGCATCTTTAGCTTTTGTAGCTAAAGCAGCAAATGCAACTGCGTCATGCATAGCGATGTCAGCAAGTACGCGACGGTCGATAATCACTTGAGCTTTTTTCAAGCCAGCGATCATACGGCTGTACGATAAACCATTTTGACGAGCGCCCGCATTGATACGCGCAATCCATAAAGCACGGAATTGACGTTTCTTTTGACGACGGTCACGGTAAGCGTATTGACCTGCTTTGATTACCGCTTGGAACGCTACGCGATATACGCGTGAACGAGCGCCATAGTAACCTTTAGCACGAGCAAGAATTTTTTTATGACGGCGATGAGCCTGTACACCACGTTTTACACGAGCCATTTATAATCTCCTTAGATGTATGGGCACATAGCACGAACAGCAGCAACGTCACTCACGTGAACCATTACACAGCCGCGCAATTGACGGATACGTTTAGCAGATTTTTTGGTCAAAATGTGGCGTTTGAACGCTTGTTTACGCTTGAAACCGTTAGCAGTCGCTTTGAAACGTTTAGCTGCACCACGGCGAGTTTTTAACTTAGCCATAACAACCTCTTTAAACACCTGTTCGGCACGTCTGCACCATTGCAAAAACGACCTGCAGGTAAGGGAGGAAGTATTCTAAAGCATCTTTGCTTAAAACAAAAGCATATTAGCTAAATAAAAATGAGCGTTTCATCACTCGTTTGCCGTAATTCAACTCAGGAAAAATACTGGAATTGCGAACACCCACTTCAATTCAAAACAAAGCTAAAGCTCTGTCAAAAATTGTGCAGATCAACATCCTAAAAACTTGCAATAAGTTACGGATTACTCTTGCGATTATCCTCAATTCCATCAATACTTCGTCTCGGCTTGTGTGAGATAAAAAAGACCGTAACATGATCAAAACATCTTTATATATAACTGTATTGCTTGGACTTAGCGTGACGCATTTATATGCAAAACAAACGCAGCAGAAACCAACACCAAAAGCCACACTCGAGGTACAAAAAAGTGCTGCCTTGCCTGCTCATCTCACCACACGCTTAACATGGCGCAAGTTTCCACAACCCAAATATAAAAATGAAGATTTAAATCAACAAAACCGAGCTGCAATTGTGCGCATTTATGCAGATGAAACGGGCAAAATTAGTCAAGCCAGCATTCAAGAAAGTACAGGGCTGAAAAATTTAGATGACGCCTTATTACAAGCGGTTCGCACTGCTGAAATTCAACCGACCTATGTCGAAGATACTGCTGTTCCGACCATTGGTTTTCAAAGCTTTAATTTAAGATTTCAGGATAATCAACACGAAAATTGCCAGTTTGATTTTCAATCTAAACAATGGTTAGCACAGCAACAACAGCAAAAAGTTCAATTTAAGTATCGTCATCAACCACAATTAAACTTAAGTGCCGAAGATTTAAAAAACCACTCACGCAAGTTAAAGTTTCAATTCAAAGTGAATAAGCATGGGGAAGTGAAACGTGTGAAATTGACACATGGTTCGGGACAATATGCGCTTGATCAACAAATTTTAGCTGCAGTGAAAGCTGCTCAAGTAGATGTACCGCGTCAATTTTGGCTGTATAAAAAGTCAAAATTAAAAGATGAAATTTATTTTGATTTAGACACGTGTGATGTTCAAGAACAGTCATAAGTGTAGATAGATATAGGGGGTTGTTTGCTTAAACCCACGTATAAACAAAATAAATAAACAGATAACGCCCGATTTTGGCAAGACTCACCATCAACACAAAACGGGCAAAATGCTCTTTCATTAAACCTGCAATCAACGTAATTGGATCACCAATAATCGGCACCCAACTGAGTAATAAAGACCAAAACCCATATTTGGCGTAGGTGTGCTGCGCTTTTTCTAATTGTGTAGCCGAAACAGGAAACCATTTTTTATCTTTATAATGTTCGAGCTTGAGTCCCAAATACCAGTTCACACAAGAACCTAAAATATTACCTAGACTGGCAATGCTAATCAGCCAAATGGGGGCATAACTGCCTTCATATAACAGCCCCAACAACACGGCTTCGGACTGTAAAGGCAATAAAGTGGCCGCACCAAATGCAGATAAAAATAAACCAAATAGCGTCCAAAGCATAGACTATTTTAAAGCCCTAAAGCCCGTTTGGTTTTACGATATTCCCAGTTCGCCCAAACAATACTGAGCAAAATAAGTGCCGCACGTGCCCATGTATAACGCTGGGTAACAGGCTCAATCGCAGCACGTAAAACCTGCTGATCTGTGCTATTTAAAGCCGCAATCATATTCTGCACATGAAATGCTTCAACCACAAATAAGATCAAGCAAGACACAATGCCTAAAATAATGCTCCAATACACTTTGGCATTTTTTTCAACAATCTTGGTAAAGTTTAAAAAAAATTCTTGCATAGCCCATCCAATAAAAAAGCCACCTGAAAAAGTGAGGTATCAGGTGGCTGGCATATTAGCATAAAAGTAGATTTAAAATTGAATCGCGAGTGCTTTCTGCACCGCAGGGCGCGCAGTCAGACGTGTAATATAGTCTTGTACATAAGGATAATCTTCTAGCGAAATATTTTGCCAGTCATGACGTAGTGCCCATGGCAAAATAGCCATATCAGCGATTGAATACTCACCTGCCACGTATTTTTGCCCCATCAACTGCTTATTTAACACACCATACAAACGCTTGGATTCATTGATATAGCGTTCAATCGCATAAGGAATTTTCTCTGGTGCATAACGGCTAAAATGATGATTCTGTCCTAACATTGGACCAAAACCACCCATTTGCCACATGAGCCACTGCTCTACTTCCACACGTTCTTGCTCATCGTTAGGGTAGAACATGCCTGTTTTTCGCCCAAGATATTGCAAAATTGCACCCGACTCAAACACAGAGATTGGCTCACCACGTGGGCCGTTCTGATCGACAATTGCAGGAATTTTATTATTGGGCGAAATTTTTAAAAAATCTGGCTGAAATTGATCATCTTCTGAAATATTGATGGGGAAAATTTGATATTCCAAGCCCATTTCTTCTAATGCAATTGTAATTTTATGACCGTTGGGCGTACCCCAATAATATAAATCAATCATTTGTGCCTATGCTCCGTGCACCTTTATTTTGGTGTTTCAACAACATAATAGATCTGACCAAAAACAACAAGTATTGCACCGAAAAATAAATTTTTATTATCTATTCAATTACTTGAAACTTAAAATAAAAAATTTTCGCGCTCTTCCTTGAATTTTTTTCACTCAAACACATATTTATTTTTGCATCAGGATGATATTTCATCTTTTGCCCTGTCGATGATGATCATGACAGATAAATTCTTGTTTTAAGACTTTGCTGACCTCAGGAGGTTCTAATAATGAGTAACATCAATCTTCATCCACTTTTCCGTCGCAGTATTGGTTTTGATCGATTGAATGATTTCATTGATTATGCCATGCAAAGCGATGCACCCAACTATCCGCCCTACAATATTGAAAAACATGGCGAAAACCATTACCGCATTGTAGTGGCAACTGCTGGTTTCGACCAAAACGAGCTGGATATTTCACTTGAAAACCGTTTACTGACCATTTCCGGCAAGCCTGAGGTTGTGCAAACTGAAGGTACTGAATATCTGCATAAAGGTATTGCCCGTCGCTCCTTTAAACTGTCATTGCGTTTAGACGAGCACATTGAAGTACAACAAGCCGATTATGAAAATGGTCTGTTGGTGATTGATCTGCAACGTATCATTCCAGAAGAGAAGTTGCCGCGACAAATCCCGATCGGCAAAAAGTTACTGCTAGAAAATCCGGAAAAGGTGACCGAAAAAACCGTGAATACGGAATAATGTGCTTATTCAAAGAAAGACTCCAACAGGAGTCTTTCTTTTTTTTATACATAACAGCATAGTAGATTCAAAACATGCATAATAAAAACATAGATGAAAGCACAACCTTCAACAAAACAGTATCCGGTTGCTATCTTTAAACTTGCAGCCGTATTTTTTGTTCTCTTACCGCTCTTGTTAACTTCAGTTATTTTCTTTATCGGGCGGAGCAATAATAGGACTTATGTAGAAATCTGGACGCTATTCATTGAGCTGGAACTGACCATGCACTTATACAATCTAGGCTGTATTGCCATCGCAGTGGTCTTATGGAATTTACGTTTAATCATTACACCACAGAGAATTTATTATAGTGTTTGGAACATTCCCATTACTTTCGGCATTCAAAAACATGAAATTTATGATTGCCGGATTAATCATCAGTTTGATGCACCACTTACTTGGATGTTAAGGCAAGTAAAAACTTTCGATTCAACGAGTAATCTGGATGCATTTGACAGAAAAATGGTAACCATAGAGTTTGTTTTTATTCATCAACAACCCATCAATTGGCTGAGACATAAATTCAGCCTGATATATTTACTCAGTTTTTCCAAACAGCATCGTCATGCCATTGTTCAAATGCTTCAAGACCACTGGAAGTTAAAATTCCATCGAGACCCATAAAACCAGCATCAAAAAGCCCTGCGATTGCAGGGCTTTTTAAACTCAATGAGTGCTTACTTTTTCTTTTTAGGACCAAGCAGCATTCCCATTTGACGACCTTCCATTTTTGGTGCTTGTTCAACTACACCATATTCAACTACGTCAGCTTCAACTTTTTGTAATTGAGCCAAACCTAACTGTTGGTGAGCCATTTCACGACCACGGAAGCGTAAAGTGATTTTTACCTTGTTTCCTTCTTCAAGGAATTTGATAATTGCACGTAATTTTACGTTGTAATCGCCAACATCAGTCGCAGGGCGCAGCTTGATTTCTTTCACCTGTACTTGATGCTGTTTTTTCTTCGCTTCTTTCTGCTTTTGCTTTAGATCAAACAAATGCTTGTTAAAGTCCATGATTTTACATACTGGTGGTTCGGCATTTGCCACAATTTCCACCAAATCAAGGTCGACGCTTTCTGCTGCGCGCAATGCATCAGCCAAGCTTACAATACCTTTTTGCTCACCATTTTCGTCTACAAGACGGACTTCTTTTGCACGAATTTCATCATTCAAAGCAGGACGGTTAGATTTTCCGCCCTGTTGATTACGGTCAGGCTGTTTAATCGCTGTTACTCCACAATATACCGGCCGCGTTCTGCGACGGCTGTTTTCACTAGGTCAATGAAAGCATCAATTGACATAGTACCCAAATTTGTTCCTGAGCGAGTACGGACGTTTACCGTTCCCTCTTCCACTTCACGGTCCCCAAGTACCAATAAGTATGGAATACGCTCTAATGTACGCTCACGAATCTTAAAGCCGATTTTCTCATTTCTCAAGTCAGAAATAGCACGAATACCGTTTTCTTTAAGTTTTGCGACGACCTGTTCACTTGCAGCCGCTTGTGAATCGGTAATATTCATCACACAAGCTTGCACTGGCGCTAACCATGGTGGCATAAAGCCTGCATAGTGCTCAATAAGTATACCAATAAATCGTTCAAAGCTGCCAAGAATTGCACGGTGCAACATTACAGGCTGATCACGATCATTGTCTTCAGTGACATAAGATGCCTCTAAACGCTCAGGCAAGTTAAAGTCACACTGGATTGTACCACATTGCCACACACGACCTAAGCAGTCTTTCAGTGAGAATTCAATTTTCGGACCGTAGAACGCGCCTTCGCCTGGTTGCAACTCCCATTCCAAGCCTGCAGCATCCAAAGCATCTGCCAAAGATTTTTCTGCCATATCCCAAAGTGCATCATCTCCCACACGTTTTTCAGGACGTGTAGACAGCTTCATTTGCACCTCTTCAAAACCGAAATCTTTATACACATCTAAAGTCAGTCTGATGAAGTCTGCAACTTCTGGCCCAATTTGTTCTTTGGTACAGAAAATATGGGCGTCATCTTGGGTAAAGCCACGTACGCGCATAATGCCGTGCAGTGAGCCCGATGGCTCGTTACGGTGACATGAACCAAATTCTGCCAGACGAATTGGCAAATCACGATACGACTTTAGCCCTTGGTTAAAGACTTGTACGTGACATGGGCAGTTCATTGGTTTTACTGCATAGTTACGGTTTTCAGAATGGGTCGTGAACATATTGTCTGCATAGTTGGCAGCATGTCCTGATTTTTCCCATAGCGTGAAATCGACCACTTGCGGGGTACGAATTTCCAAGTAACCATTGTCTTGTTGTACTTTACGCATGTATTGCTCAAGTACTTGGTAAATCGTCCAACCATTTGGATGCCAAAACACCATGCCTGGCGCTTCTTCCTGCATGTGGAACAAGTCCAAAGCTTTACCAATTTTACGGTGGTCACGCTTTTCTGCTTCTTCAATACGTTTGATATACGCCGCGAGCTGCTTTTTGTCTGCCCAAGCCGTACCATAAATACGTTGTAACTGTTCGTTTTTCGCATCTCCGCGCCAGTAAGCACCCGAGATTTTGGTCAATTTAAATGATTTTAAGAATTTAGTGTTCGGTACGTGTGGACCACGACACATATCCAAATAGTCTTGGTGATAGTACAAGCCCATTTGGGTTTCGTTTGGCATATCTGCAATCAAACGTAATTTATATTCTTCGCCACGTGCGGTAAATTCTGCAATCACTTCATCACGCGGGGTCATTTTTTTCACGACATCATAGTCTTGGTCGATGAGCTTTTTCATGCGCTCTTCGATAGCAGCCAAGTCATCTAAGGTAAATGGACGTGGCATCCAGATGTCGTAGTAGAAACCTTCTTCAATAACAGGACCAATCACCATTTTTGCTTCTGGGAAAAGCTGCTTTACAGCATGCCCTACCAAGTGCGCACATGAGTGACGGATAATTTCTACGCCTTCTTCATCTTTTGGCGTGATAATTTGTAAGGTTGCATCTTCGGTGATTAAATCACAAGCATCTACCAAACGGTCATTGACGCGTCCAGCAACTGTATTTTTGGCAAGACCTGGACCGATGCTTTGAGCAACTTCCATCACAGATACGGCTTGATCAAACTGTTTTTGATCGCCATTTGGCAAAGTGATAATAGGCATAGATAAAAATCCTTAAGGAGTGATGCCCCGTACCATGGAGCATATCACCGCGAGATTATGATTAAGGGAGACCCTCAAAAGATAAAAACGGTGTATAAATAAAAAAGCGCCTTAAATTTTACACGGCTTGCGTACAGGTTTAAACCATTGTGTCCTAAAAAAGCCAAAGAATCGGTATTTCAGCTGTTTTTATTCCCTAAGTGTTGCCCAAGGCGTGTATTGTTGATGCAGATAGGTATACACCTCGGCAAAGTGTGGTAACACCGTCTCACTCTACTGTTGGCGTAAAAACACCTAATCCTCTATTTGAATGCGATACTGTTTGGGTACTTGAACCAACTCTTGAGTGCTGCTGCGTCCATATAAGGCGTGTGGATGACTATCCTCAAAATAAAATAATCTCCCCATCTAATAGCCACCATAAAACGTTGCGTATTCAGATTTTGGCTTGCATTTTGCAATATTTCCAAACACGCTAGCGATTTCATCACCAGTCGTAGCTACACCCGCGCAGGCAAATGCGCTGCAACATAATCCAAGTTATGCTGAAAACGTGCTATATCCATAATCATTTGTGGTGTTCCTGTATCCTGATGCTGCAAACTTTGAGTAGTTTCTAAAAATAATCTCTGTGCATGTCACGCTCCCCTATTCCATGCGCTTACTTTGGCGATTGCTTGAGTTGTTTATTGAATATCGCGCTGCACGCAAACTTGGAGTCGTTGAAATCTGAATGAAAATGGATTAACCCATTTTTGCTGTAGATTAAGCTGTTCAAGAAGTTGAATAAAAGTAAGCGTCCATTGAATAGACCTTATGAATTCATTCTATAAGCCTTAATTTAGTCCCTACTTAAAACAAGCAGGGACTTAAATTTATGACTATAAATAACCAACAAACATAATATCTCGTCTTTGAACATGACTAAAATTAGCCAACAACTTGACTTTAGAGAATTACGTGAATTTAGCCATGTATTTTAGTATTGGACGAACTTCGCCTATTACGCTATAAAAGACAAATAATAGAATAAGTGATTATTTTTATTAGATAAAAAACTGCTAGTTATACCTAAACTAATTTTTAAACGTACTTACAAGTGATTCAAAATAAAAACAACAGATTTTCGACTAAAGCATAACTGCATAACGGCCATAAAGTCCCTATCGTTTTAGGCAGGATAAAATAACGACACATATGGAGAAAACAATGGTCAGCGCATACGATGAACTACCGCGTACCCCTGCGAACTTTGTCGCCTTGTCCCCGTTACGTTACTTAGAACGGGCAGCTTATATTTACCCTCACCAAAACGCAATTATTCACGGTTCCCGTCAAATTACCTGGCGCGAAACTTATTTGCGCTGCTGCCAATTTGCGCATCAACTTCAAAATTTAGGCATCAGCAAAAATGATACTGTTTCAGTGCTGCTCCCTAATGTTCCCGCCATGCTAGAAGCACACTTTGCCGTACCAATGGCAGGTGCAGTGCTGAATACCTTAAATACTCGTCTGGATGCTAAAACACTGGCATTTATGCTTAATCACGCAGAATCCAAAGTGCTTTTGGTGGACCCTGAATTTGCAGCTTTAGCACAAGAAGCGTTAGAGATGGTTAATCATGAAGTTTATGTGATTGATGTCAGCGATACAGAATATGAACATGCCGCCAACGCCCTTAGCATCGGACAGATTGAATATGAAACTTGGCTGGCTGCTGGTGACCCGAATTTTGAATGGCATTTACCTCAAGATGAATGGGATGCAATTAGCCTGAACTATACGTCTGGCACGACAGGCAACCCGAAGGGCGTGGTCTATCATCATCGTGGTGCTTACATTAATGCAGCCAGCAATATTATTGCCTGCGGGATGACACCCCGTGCGACCTACTTATGGACACTGCCCCTATTCCACTGTAATGGCTGGTGTTTTGCATGGACGATGGCAGCCAACGGTGGCACCAATATCTGCTTACGTAAAGTCGACCCTGAACTGATTTTTAAATTAATCGCAGAGCACAAAGTCGATTATTTCTGCGGTGCGCCAATTGTTTTGTCGATGCTTATTAACACCCCAGAACAGAAAAAGACCCAGTTTGATCACCGTGTCGAAGTGATGGTTGCGGGTGCTGCGCCGCCAGCAGCAATTATTGAGGGCATGCGCAATATTGGCATTAATGTGACTCACGTTTATGGCTTAACTGAAACCTATGGCCCATCTGCTTTGTGTGCTTCTCAAGCAGGATGGAGCGACCTATCCATTCAGGAACAGGCACAGTTACATTCGCGACAAGGCGTGCCTTATCCGCTGCAAGATGGCATGAAAGTTTTAGACCCTGAAACCATGCAACCTGTGCCGAAAGATGGCAAAACCATGGGCGAAATTATGTTCCGTGGTAATATCGTGATGAAAGGCTATTTGAAAAACCCAGAAGCTACCGCAGAAGCTTTTGCAGGTGGCTGGTTCCATACGGGCGATTTAGCTGTCTGCCAACCTGATGGCTACGCCAAAATTACTGACCGTTCTAAAGATGTAATTATTTCAGGTGGTGAAAATATTTCTTCACTCGAAGTCGAAGAAGTGTTGTATCAACATCCTGCAGTTTTGACCGCCGCAGTGGTGGCAAAACCAGATCCACGTTGGCAAGAAGTCCCGTGTGCCTTTATTGAACTAAAAGAAGGTAAACAGGTCAGCCCTGAAGAAATTATTGCTTATTGCAGTCAACATTTGGCGCGTTTTAAAGTGCCAAAGGAGGTGGTCATTACTGAAATTCCCAAAACGTCGACAGGTAAACTACAAAAATTTGTACTCCGCGAATGGGCCAAAGAGCGTTCAGTTGGTGAGTTTAGCTAAAGTTTGAAAAATCCATACACATAAAAGACCCAATGAAAAACGACTCGTCATGAGTCGTTTTATTGTGCAATCATCAGCTCACACTATCTATCTTCTTAGATAAGTAATGCTAATCTAGCTTTCTGACAATAAAGCAACTTGCTGCACATAGTTAAACAACTTAAGTTTAGATGCTTCAAGTTCTTCTGCAGAAATTTCCTGCTTCATATCACGATGGATACGCAATACATGCTGACGCAGCGTATGACGCTCAGCTGCTTTATAGGTTTTACTAAAATCATTAATCACAGGGTCGCCGTCTTTAATAATTCGCTCTACCCAACGCTGTAACTGTGCGGTTTTTTTCGCACCTTGCTGCGGCGTCAAATAAGACAAAATTACGCTTTCATCTTCATTACGCAACAATTTACCAATACGCTGACACTGACGACGACGTGCTTCATGTGAAGTAATACTTTGCAATTCCAGTAAAGCATCAATTAAACGCTCTTCTACTGGAAGTTTTTGAATTTGTTTGGTACTTAACTGCGCCAATTGTTCGCCCAGCGCGGCCATACGTTGTACGGCTTTTTTCTGTTCGGTTTTACTTGCACGCCCTTCTAAAGATTCAAAGTCATCTTCGGTAAAACGTTGCGGTCGACGTGCCACGATTAATCTGCCTCGTAAAATTTTGCTGCAAACAGTGCTTGAATATCAGATAAAGCTTTTTCTTCATCTGCACCATCAATCACCAAGCGTAAAGTAGTTCCCTTGCCTGCACCTAACATGAGCAAGGACATAATATTTTTGGCATCAACCAATTTGTCGCCTTTACCAATTTGGATTGACGAACGGAATTTGGTGGTCACTTCAATCAGTTTCCCAGATGCCCGTGCATGTAAACCTAGTTTATTAATTACGTCAACAGTTGTGTCAATCATGACCAGTGCTTCATTTCTCGGTGTAAGACTTGAATAGACCATTTTGCCTCAAGTGCTTTTTTTAGTCTATCAACGATATAAACAGAACGGTGTTGCCCACCCGTACAGCCAATTGAAATGGTAATGTAGTGTCGATGCCCTTCGGCAAAGGCTGGCAACCATTTTTCTAAAAACTGCTGGATGTCCTGAAACATTTCATGCGTTTGTGAACTTTGTTGCAAAAATTCCTGCACAGGGGCATCTAAGCCTGAATATTTCCTGAGCTCCAAATCCCAATGTGGATTGGGCAAATGGCGCACATCAAACACATAATCGGCATCTAAGGGAATTCCGTGCTTATAGCCAAAGGATTGTAAAATTACAATAAGATTGTCGGTTTGTCCAAGCTTAGACAATAATACGTGTTTTAGATCATGCACACTTTTGTCAGTGGTATCAATATGCACCGTAGAGCGAAACTGAATCGGCATCAACAAGTTTTTTTCTTCTTGAATACATTCATTTAAGCTTTTAAAACGATTAGAGAGTGGATGCGGACGGCGTGATGCACTAAAACGTGCAATCAATTCCTGATCTTGCGTGGTCAGATAAATAATATCGACTGAACCATGCTTTTGCAGTTGTTCAAATACCAAATCAAACTCTTGCAAGTCGGCACGGGTACTGCGTACATCTACCCCCAATGCCAACTGTTCTAAGTTATTTTCCTGATCCAGTTTATCCACAATTTCAGGAAGCAATGCCAAAGGTAAATTGTCAATACAGTAATAACCCAAATCTTCCAACACTTGTAATGCCGAAGATTTTCCTGAACCCGATTGACCTGTTACGATCAAAATACGTTTCATGGCATGCAACCCTTCTATTGCCAGCTATGCAGAATGTTTGACCTGCAAATTATCAATTAAACGTGTATTGCCCAATTTTGCCGCAACGAACAACACCAGATCTTCACTAAATGCTTCAATTTTCTGCAGTTCTGTTGTACGCGCCTCTACATAGTCCACAACAAAGCCTGCTGCTGTCAATGTTGCTTTAATATTCGCTAACACTTGTGACAAAGTTTCACCTTGTTGTAATGCTTGTGCAGCAGCCTTTAAACTTTGATAGATTGTCGGTGCAATTTGACGCTGTTCTGCGCTCAAATAACCATTGCGTGAACTGAGTGCCAAACCATCTGCCGCACGAACAATTGGCACACCAATCAACTCTAGCGGAATATTCAAGTCGCGTACAAACTGGCGAATGACTGCCAATTGTTGATAGTCTTTTTCACCAAAGAAAGCATAGTTTGGCTGTACCATATTGAATAATTTGGTCACGACCACCGCAACACCATCAAAGTGTCCAGGACGCTGCAAACCACATAAGTCTGCCGTAATCTCGCTCACTGAAATATTGGTCAAACGTGGTTTGTTGCCATACATTTGCTCAACTGAAGGTGCAAAAATAATGTCGCAACCAACCTCTGCCAACAATTGACTGTCTTGGTCTAAAGTTCGTGGATAACTATCAAAATCTTCATTAGGCCCAAATTGAATTGGATTGACAAAAATACTGACCACCACCACATCACATATTTTTTTCGCTTCGCGCACTAAGGTTAAATGCCCTTCGTGCAAATTGCCCATGGTCGGAACAAAACCAATGGTTTTTCGTGCAGCGCGTGCAGGCTGTAATGAAGCCGCTAAGCCTTGAATTGTGGTTTCAGTTTTCATATTACAACTCGACTTGGAAAGTTTGTTCACGTGCTGGGAAAGAACCATCTTGAACTGCAGCATGATAGGCTTTAAACGCATCTAAAATGGCAGTTTCACCCGCTTGTTCTTTCATGAAGTTACGCACGAATTTTGCGACACGACCAAAAGTCAGCCCCAGCATGTCTTGCACCACCAATACCTGACCGTCAGTATCTGCGCCCGCGCCAATTCCAATTACTGGAATTTCAGGGAACAAGGCAGAAATTTCTTGACCTAGCTGAGCTGGCACACATTCTAATAATAGAATCGCCGCACCAGTTTCTACAACAGCTTTACAGTCAGCAATTAGTTTGTCTGCAGCTTCCCGGGTACGTGCCTGTAATTTATAACCCCCAAATACATGCACCGATTGTGGCGTTAAACCTAAGTGCACACAGACAGGAATACCATTACGAGTCAGTGTTGCAACGGTTTCACTGAGCCATGCACCACCTTCCATTTTGACCATTTGCGCACCCGCTTGCATCACTTCTTTGGAGCTTTGCAATGCATCATTTAAGGTGGCATAACTCATAAATGGTAAGTCAGTCAAAATAAAAGCGTGTTGATTACCACGACGCACCGCCGCAGTGTGATAAGCCATATCCGCCACGCTGACAGGCAAGGTTGAGTCACGTCCCTGAATAGACATACCCAAAGAATCACCAATTAAAATCGTATCAATTTCAGCAATTTCCATTGCTTTCGCCATGCTTGCATCATAGCAAGTCAGGCAGGAGAATTTTCGACCTTCCGCTTTAAATTTTCTGAGGTCACTTAAACTAATCATGAAAATATTCCTCTATGGAAAAAGCATCACGCATGCTTAATTTAAAACTTTATAGCCCTGCCCAATTGCCTGCATCCACAACAATTAAGCTCGGATGTTCAAGCAATGGCGAGTGTTTTAATAATTGTCCTTTGACGCTTAAGTTAGCATCTAAATCTAACAGCGGGATGACGACAAAATCACGTTCTAATACCCCTACATGTGGTACAGTCAGACGTTCATTTTGAATATTGGCATCAGCATAAATCAACAAGTCTAAATCTAACGTACGCTCACCCCAATGACGTAAACGCACCCGACCTGACTCTTGTTCAAAACGCTGTAATTTATCTAACAATGCCAACGCTTCAAGCTCGGTATCTAAACGCACCACAGCATTAAAATAATTCGGCTGATCTTGTGGTCCCATGGGTGGGCTTTGATACAGTTTAGATGTCTGCACTTGCCCCAGTGTTGCCAGTTTTTGCACCGCTTCAGTCAAAATTTGACGCGAATCGCCCAAATTACTGCCTAAACCAATATAGGTGATGTTGCTCATTGTGTTGGCCCAAAAATCACTTGGCTTAAATCACGTTGCACACGTTTACGTTTTAAAATTGGATGATCTGCACCAATACCTGAACTGCTTGCTGTCGCAGTCAATTGTGCTCGATTTTCTTCATACTGTTTGGCTTTACGGGCCCGACGACTACGAGGCTCAGGCTCATTCACCAAGGGTTCAATCTGCATATCACGAGCATGTGTTGCTGGTGTCACATCAACAGGTTCTTGCGCTGTTTTACGGCGGCTCTTGGCTCGTAATCGATTGTACTGAGCAATCGCACGTTCTTTTTCATCGGTGCTCATGAGTTGGTATGCATCCCACCACTGCCCCATCCCTAAAGTCGAGCTATCACCTGCTTTTTCACGCAGTAATAAAAAGTCAAATCCTGCACGGAAACGTGCATGCCCAGACAATGCTTCAATTTGCTGTGGTTTCGGTTGCAATAAACGGGTTTGCATTTCCCAAACTTCACGAATAAAAGTTTCAGCAAAGCGCGGAATAATGGTACGTGTCGCCTGACGTTTTAGTACATCTAAACCAGCTTGTGCTCGCGCTTCGGCGGCCACCACACCTTTAGAAAGATAAAAGTCACAACGCTCTAAAAACGGTTGCCACAACAGCACCGCATAGAAAAATGCAGGGTTGATGGTTTTACCAATCGCAATTCGTTGATCGGTATTTTTTGCTGCACGTTCAATAAATGAGTTGATGTCTGGTTTGATATCAGCAAATAACTGACGCCAAATACCAAACTCAATCAACATCGGCAGGACTTTGTTTAGATGTCCCATCGTAAAGAGTTTTTGCGACTCATCATATAAACGGTGTGGCGAAACATCACGCAATAACTGCGTCATTTCAGGCGTAAAAATTTTAAGAATTTTTGGATCAATATTGAAATTTAATTTAGCAGCAAAACGCAAAGTACGCAGCATACGCACTGGGTCTTCTTCAAAACGTATGGTTGGATCGCCCAATAAGCGCAAGTTTCTGTGCTTAATATCATCTACCGCATTGCAAAAATCGAGCACGATGCCTTTACGTGGCTGGTAATACAACGAATTGATTGAAAAGTCACGACGGGCAGAATCTTGCTCGATTGTGCCCCAGTTATTATCGCGCAGAATCATCCCAGCCGCAGACGTCACAGCTTTTTTCGGTGGCGCACGGAAAGTGGCCACCTCAATCAGTTCACGCCCTACATAGACATGCGCCAGCTCAAAACGTCGTCCTATAATTCGGCAACGTCGTCCGAAAACTTCTTTCACTTGTGAGGGTGTGGCATTGGTTACGGCATCAAAATCCTTCGGATTTAGCCCTAACATTAAGTCACGAACTCCCCCACCGACGATATAGGCTTCATAGCCTGCTTTGGTTAAAGCATCTAGAACATCTAAAATGGAAGAAGGTAATTGAGCGGTAGATAAACCACATTTTGACGCGCGCAAAGTTTGCAAAAGACGCTGTCTCCTACGTCTGAACGTAAAACAGATAAGATGTCGCTAATCATATCCCTAACACAATCAAAGGGCAATTTGATTCACACGCTAATTTTGCAATGTGCAGTGCTAAAATTCTGCTTGCAGCTACAATGCCAACTTATGTTTATTCTTGGCAAATAAGGCAGGCCCAATCCCTTTGACTTGCTGAAGTTCTTCAATACTTTGGAATTTTCCATTTTGTTTTCGATATTCCACAATCGCTTGTGCTTTTTTTACACCCACCCCAGACAATTGCTGCAATTGTTCAAGCGAAGCACTATTTAAACGCACCTGATTTGAATGAGCACTTTGCTGGGTAGGACGCGCTAAATAATGTTCGGTGGTTGATGATGTGGCTTGAGTCGCGCTTAAACGCTGATCTTGCACGGCTTGCTGTGCTTTCCATTTTAAATAGTTTTGATCATAGCTGTGCCCATCCACCTGAGCAGGCTTGGACTGCACATTTTGTGCTGTACTCCATACGCTGATACTGCATAACAGCAATGCAAGCCAGCACTGCCATCCGAAAGAAAAAAAGCGAAAAGAAACTTTTAATTGCTGCGATATATTCATGTTGCTGCAAAACCTGTCATTTTAATTGTTGTTTTGCCTGCTCCCAAAGTTGATCCATTTCTTCTAATGTCATATCTTCTATTGTTTTTTGTTGTAATTCGGCCTGATCTTCAATGTAAGCAAAGCGTGTTCTAAATTTATGAATCGTGCCCAATAAGCCCATCTCACCGGACACGCCAAGTTTACGTCCAACATTGATTAAAGAAAACAAACAATCCCCAAATTCATCCAGTATTTCGTCGGATTGTTGCTGCTGAATCGCCTGTTGTAGTTCTTGCAATTCTTCTTCTAACTTACCATAGGCATCTTGCACAGTATGAAAGTCAAAGCCCAACTGAGCTGCATGCTCTTGAATTTGCTGTGCTTGCACCAATGCGGGTGCATGTTTCACCTCATCTAAACGGGACTTTGCTTTACCCTGTTTTTCTTGTTGTTTGATGGTTTTCCATAAGGCAGCAACATCTTCTGCGCTAAGCTGTGCAAACTGTTCTGCCTGAAACACATGTGGATGCCGACGCATCAATTTATCACAAATGGCTTGTACCACATCATGAAAATCAAATGCGCCCTGCTCGCTATACATTTGTGCCTGAAACACCACTTGCAACAACAAATCACCTAGCTCATCACGTACATCATCTACCTTGCCTGAACGCACTGCCGCTTCAACTTCATAAGCTTCTTCAATCGCGTATTTAGTCAAACTTTCTGGGGTTTGTTTTTGATCCCACGGGCATTGTTGACGTAACTGTTGCATGATTGAAAGCAATTGCTTCATGGGTTGTTCCTTATTTCAATTTATTGCATGAATGTAGCTATTTTTTGTTATGCTCAGACAGCAAAGACGATATGCACAACAAAAATAACATCAGGGAGCAAGTTCAAATGCACAGTATCTTGATTAGTGGCGCTGCACAAGGCATTGGTGCGGCAATCGCACAATTGTTTTATCAACAAAGTTACCGTGTTGGTATTTATGATATTCATCTCGCACAAGCGCAGCAATTGGCAGACCAATTGGGTGAGCGTGCACATGCAGGTTTACTTGATGTAGCGGACTATGCGAGTTGGCAAACTGCATTATCTGATTTTTGCCAATGGGCAGGTGAGCTGAATATTTTGGTGAATAATGCAGGAATTCTCTACTCAGGCGCATTTGAGAACACCCCTATAGAAGCGCATCATCGAACTATGGCGGTGAATGTAAATGGTGTGTTGAATGGCTGTCATGCGGCTTTGCCTTATTTAAAACAAGCGAGTTTTGCGCGAGTGATTAACTTATCTTCAGCATCAGCGATTTATGGACAAGCCGATTTAATTTCTTATTCTGCTTCCAAGTTTGCAGTGCGTGGCATTACGGAAGGTTTAGATATAGAGTGGCAAAAATACGGCATTCGGGTCTTAGATGTCATGCCGCTATTTGTACAAACTGCAATGGTTAAAGATATGGATGCAGCCACCATTCAAAACATGGGTGTGCATTTATCAACAGAAGATGTTGCTCAGGTGGTATATCAGCAAGCGACGGTTAAAGATTCAATTCTTACCAATACGCATCGTGCAGTTGGTTTAAAAGCCAAAACCCTGATGCAACTTTCAAGTATTAGTCCGCAATGGTTAAATCGTCTATCCAATAGCTTGTTGGCGAAGCGTCATTAATTCTACATCTATCGTTTTTAAATTAAGTCGCTCAAAAAAATCCCGAATGTGAATTCGGGATTTTTTAATCAAACTCATCAAAGTTTAAGCCTTAACCTCGCTTAAACTTCTTCTCGGCTTTCTTAAACTTCTGCACATAACGACGACGACGTGCCGCTGTGCGCTCATCTACTTGTGACTTACGTCCTTCAAATGGGTTTTCAGAGGTTTTGAATTCAATTTTTACAGGTGTACCTTCTAGCTTATAGACTTTACGGAACACATTTTCCAAATAGCGGCGGTAATCTGCAGGGGTTTTATCTACCTTATTCCCATGAATCACGATGGTTGGCGGGTTCTGTCCACCCATGTGTGCATAACGCATTTTGATGGCACGACCTTGCACCTTAGGTGGATGGTGTGCATCTGTTGCATCATTCAAAATCTGGGTCAGTTTCGCAGGTGACACTTTTAAGTGCGATGATTCATAGGCACGGTGAATAGAAGGATATAAATCGCCCACACCTGTACCATGCAAGGCAGAAATTAGGTGAATTTTTGCCCATGGAATAAAGTCAAAACGACGCTCAACATCTAATTTACATTGTTTGCGATCATATTCGGACATATTGTCCCATTTGTTAATCGCAATCACCATGGCACGCCCTGCTTCAAGCGCGTAACCAATTAAGTGCAAATCTTGCTCGACAATGCCATCACGTGCATCCACCACAATCACCACCACGTGTGCATCTTTCATGGCTTGCAAGGTTTTCACAATCGAGAACTTCTCGATCATTTCATCGACCTTACCTTTACGACGCACACCTGCAGTATCAATCAAGGTGTATTTACGTTCATTGCGCTCAAACGGAATATAGACAGAGTCACGGGTCGTTCCTGGCTGATCGTATGCCACCACACGTTCTTCGCCCAATAAACGGTTAACTAGTGTCGATTTACCCACGTTTGGACGTCCAATAATGGCTAAACGCAAACCTGTATCTTGATCATGTGCATCTGGATTTTCATCTTCAGGAACATCTGCCAAAACGTCTTCCAGCATTTGCTGAACGCCTCGACCATGACTAGCAGCCACTTGCAATGGCTCCCCCATTCCCAATTTAAAGAATTCAACCAAAGCGGCTTCGGCATGTACGCCATCTACTTTGTTCGCCACCAAGAATACTTTTTTGCCCAAAGTACGCAATTCACGCGCAATTTGCTCATCCGATGCTAACAAGCCTGCACGTGCATCGACCACAAAAATGATGATATCGGCTTCGTGGATGGCTGTTTTAGATTGTTCAGCCATATAAGAGTCGATGCCACCTTCACTTTCGCCAATACCGCCGGTATCGACCACAATGAAAGATTTATTTTGATAGCTTGCATCACCATATTTGCGGTCACGTGTCAGACCTGCAAAGTCGGCAACAAGTGCATCACGGCTCTTGGTAATCTGGTTAAAYAGCGTTGATTTTCCGACGTTCGGACGACCAATGAGCGCAATTACGGGTTTCATAGATTAACCTTTATTCAAGATCAGTCAGTTTCAATGGTCTGTACATCCGAAACTGTGGAAGAAAGAACAGAGTATGGATGTTGGATTCAGCGTTGCGACCACGCAAACGACAAAGAGAACATCGACCACCCTATTAAATAAAAACACGGGGCATTGATGATTCAATTACCCCGCGTAAAAATACGGACAACTATTTTAGCATAAAAGTCAGAACAAAATTAGCGGTTCTGCCAAACGCTTAATGCGCCCTTTTGCGTTGCGACATAGAGTTGATTGTCTATTACACGCAAAGAACGGACTTCGCCATTGGTTTTTGAACGTCCAACCAGTTGCCCTGAGCTTGGATCAATGAGATGTAAGACACCATCTAAATCACCGACCACCAAATATTTTCCAAACAATACAGGATTAGATAAACGACGGTTCAGTAAAATGTCATTTTCCCAAAGTGCTTGCCCAGATGTGATTTCATAAGCTGCAATTTTGCCATCTGCAGTGCTGACAAATACACCATTCCCCGCGACTTCTGGGCGTTTGGTACTACTTGCATCTTCACTCCAAATCACTTGTTGTGAAGCCAAATCCAATACAGTGACCTGACCTTGGTAGCTTGTCGTCACCAAGAATTGACCTGCAACCACAGGGTCACCATCAATGTCATTTAAGCGTTGAATGTCTGAACGTCCTTCACTTATAGCAACACGGCGCTGCATACGTGGTACACCTGTCACAATATCCAGTGCATAGACATAGGCATTTGCTGAAGCAATCAGCACAGTACGTGAATCGAGCGCAACAGGTGCTGCCATACCACGCAAGCTAAATTGCACGTTTGGCAAGTTATAAGTCCAAACCAATTGACCTGTTTCGGCATTGTGTGCATATACCGTGCCGTCATTACTTACAGTCACCACACGACCTGCCTGAATTAACGATGGTGCAAGAATTGCTCCTGTTAACTTTGCAACCCACTTTTGTTCACCTGTTTGCTGATCTAAAGCAAACAATTGACCTTTGGCATTTCCTGCAACCACAATGCCATCAGCAGCATTGACACCTGCAGTTAAGCCTTGCTTAGACACTTGTTTTTGCCAAAGACGTTGCTTGCCTTGATAGGCTGCCATTTCACCTTTAGGATCAACGGTATAAACCACTCCATTTTCTGCATCTAATTGCAGGCGCAATGGATYGGCTGCTGTAGTCGATGCAACGCTTTGTGAAAATACAGGAACTAGACTTTGTGCTTGCTCAAGTTTTGGCAGTGGATTTGGCTTAACTTCTGCAACTTTAATTTTATTGGTAGAACACCCCACTAAAGCGAGGGTTAAAACGGTCAGTGCAAACGGTATTTTATACTTTCTATTCATTAGCTCTCATCCACTTGTGTTTCTAATACTGGGCGTTCAATTTCAGGATCATCCACCAAAACACCAACACTTTCGAGTTTTATTTGTAAAATTTGACGTTCTTGTTTACGTTCCACCAAAGTATCCCATGCACTTTGATAGGCTTTTTTGGCATTTTCACGGTCATTTTTCGCGACATAAACATCGCCACGCGCTTCATCTGCAGTCGCTTTAAATGCAGGATCAGTCACCGCGGCCAAAGTTTGAATAGCTTCATCGTATTTCTTTTGCGCCAACTGTGCATAAGCCAAACGCAACTTAACCAATTGCACTAAGCCTTGGTCTTTTACTTTAGAGTTTTCAACTTTCTTTAAGGCTTTTTCTGCGGCAGCAAAATCTTGCTGATCGTAAGCGAGTTTAGCCATTAAGAATTGGGTTTGAATGGCTTGCGCAGAATCCGGGGCTTCTTTCACAATTTTATCGGCAGTTGCAGACAATTGACTAAAGGCATCTGGATTACCTTCCGCTGTACGTGCATCATCCATCAATTGTTGCACTTTCGCAGTATTCATTTGCTGCTCTGCCAAGGTTTTTTTCTGCCAATATTGCCATCCGAAAAAGGCAATCAACGCAATTAAAATCCCGCTAATCATGGCTGAACCATATTTTTTCGCAAACGATTTTAAACTATCAAGTTGTTCGTCATCACTCAATGCGCTCATTGGATTACCCTTTTCCTTATGTTATTTGGCTTATTGTGAAGAAAATTTTTCAATGATGAAAGGCACAATTTCGGTCACTGCAACAGTCGTTTGCTCAGCAGTTGCCAAAGTTTTGACTGCCAATTGCTGTGCTTCTGCTTCGCGCTCACCAAAAATCAAGGCATAGATTGCACCTGATTGATCGGCTTTTTTCATTTGGCTTTTCATTGAGCCTTGTGAACCAACTTTTAAGCGAATCGGACTGTCTGCTTGCTCCAATTGGTCACGAATTTGCTCAGCTAAAACCAACGCTTTGCCTTGAGTTGTTGGGTCTGCCAACAAGAACACTTCACAATCACGTACAGGCGTATTATCTTCAACTTGTTCAAGCAACAACAATAAACGCTCAATGCCCATGGCGAAGCCCACGGCAGGTACTGACTGATCTGCCTTACCTTTCAATTGCCCAACCAAACCATCGTAGCGTCCACCTGCACAAACTGTGCCTTGCGAACCTAAATGCGTGGTTGTCCATTCAAATACTGTTTTGTTGTAATAATCTAGACCACGTACCAATTTTTGATTAATTACAAAATCAATGCCTGCATCTGTTAAATATTGCTGTAACTGGGCAAAGTGATTTAGGGTATCTTCACCCATAAAATCATGTAATTTCGGTGCATTTTCTAAGATGCTTTGTGTTTTAGCATCTTTAGAGTCCAAAATACGCAGTGGATTAGTACTTAAACGACGCTGAGAATCTTCATCTAAATCGGCCTTGTGAGCTTCTAAAAACTCAACCAAAGCAGCACGATACGCAGCACGCTCATCCGACTCACCCAAAGTATTCAACTCTAAGCGAACTTTATCGGCAACGCCCATGCGCTTCCATAACCGTGCGGTCATTAAAATCAGTTCGGCATCCATGTCTGGCGTTGCAACCCCAAAGGTTTCTACACCAAACTGATGAAATTGGCGGTAACGGCCTTTTTGCGGCTTTTCATAGCGGAACATCGGGCCGATATACCACACACGCGGGGTCGCGCCACGTAGTAAATTGTGCTCTAACATGGCACGTACACAGCCCGCAGTACCTTCAGGACGCAAAGTCAAAGACTCTGGCGGATTGCCTTTGTCCAAAAAGGTGTACATTTCTTTTTCAACAATATCGGTCGCATCACCAATTGAACGCTTAAACAAATTGGTTTGCTCGACCATTGGCAAACGAATTTGTTGATAACCATAAGCATCCATTAAAGATGCTAAATGTTGCTCTAGACGTCTCCACGCTGGTGTTTGCGTTGGAAGAATGTCATTAAAACCTTTAATTGCAACAATTGAACTCATGTCTTACTCAGAAAAATTTGTACGAATAATCTCTTTAGATTTAGCTTTTTCAAGCTCTGTAACACGCTGACGAACCATACTTTCGATTTCATCAACAAGTTGATTGGTATCAATTAAGTGGCTCTTTTCACCATTACGATAGACCAATGAACGCGGACTTGCGCCCACCACACCAATATCAGCTTCTTTGGCTTCACCTGGACCATTTACCTTACAACCAATGACCGACACATCCATTGGAGTACGAATATCTTCCAAACGCTCTTCTAACGCCTGCATTACAGCAATGACGTTAAATTCCTGACGCGAACAGCTCGGGCAGGCAATAAAGTTAATCCCGTTAGAACGTAAACCTAAAGATTTTAGAATATCAAAACCGATTTTAACTTCATCTTCAGGTTCTGCCGCAAGCGAAATACGCATGGTATCACCAATGCCTTCCATGAGCAGACCACCCAAGGCTATTGCAGATTTAACGGTACCTGTACGGTAAATACCTGCTTCAGTCACGCCCAAATGTAATGGATTATCAATTTCTTGTGACAACAAACGATAAGCATCCATCGTTAAAAACACGTTCGATGCTTTGACTGAAACTTTAAATTCCTGAAAATCTAGACGGTCTAATATATCAATGTGACGCATAGCTGACTCCAGCAATGCTGCGCCTGTTGGCTCACCATATTTTTTCTGAATATCTTTTTCTAGCGATCCCGCGTTCACACCAATTCGCATAGAAATATCATGATGTTTAGCAGCAGCCACCACTTCACGAATCTTGGCTTCCGACCCAATATTGCCTGGGTTAATCCGTAAACAGTCCGCACCCGCATCGGCAACCGCCAACGCAATTTTATAGTCAAAGTGAATGTCTGCCACCAACGGCACAGAGACTTGCTTACGAATTTCACCAAATGCAGCGGCAGATTCCATTGTGGGTACAGAAACACGCATGATGTCTACCCCCGCATCTACACAACGCTGAATTTGTGCCACAGTTGCAGCAACATCGCAGGTTTCTGTATTGGTCATACTTTGGATGCTGATGGGCGCATCACCACCCACATAAACAGAACCCACACGAATTTTACGGGTCGGTCGGCGTTGAATTGGATTTACAATCATGATATCGCTTTACCTTACTGTATTATCGAGATAAACGGAATTCTGCTTTTCCGTTCACCGTGTATGGCGATAATGAAATCGACTCATTGTTCAAACTTAATGACACAGCAGTCGCATCATCTAAGCGAATTTGAAACGGGGCTTCGCCTTGTAAATTTAAAGTAGAAGCTTGACGTCCTGTTGCCAAAACCTTGCCAGTAGCGTCAACAATATGCACTGAAGTTGGACGAGCAAATTGCAAATTCAGCTGATCGCCTGAAGCAATTACAGGCGTGCTGCCTGTTGCATTGTCTGAAATAATTTGCACATCGGATTGCAGCACTGCGATTTCAGGTTCAGCCCCCTCTTGACCAGATGACATCCAGTTTTGAATTAGCGAGACCAATGCCCACAACAACAGTAATACCGCCACAATTATGGCGATACGAGTAAGCCACTTTTTATTGCGCTCACGGTTAGAGCCAGGCAGTTTCCCCATAATTTTGATGGGTGAATTGTTCAAGGCATGGTTCGGTAACAAACCTGTATCGTTGGCATAAATTTCATCAAAACGCTGAATAATCGCAGAAGCATCGACCTGCAAATATTTGGCATAGGTACGATAATAACCTTTAATAAAGGTCGCTTCTGGCAAGGCGGTATATTCATCCTGCTCAAGTGCAGTCAGTGTTTTCAATGGAATTTTCAAATCTTTTGAAACATCAGCCAGATCGCGTTTTTGATTCACACGAATTTGACGAAGGTACTCACCTGGACGTTGAACATTTCCTAATGCATGGGGTACCTGATTGCTCCCCTGTGATGGTTGCGGTGAATTAGGATTTACTTCCATACGGCCTCAGTACTGTACTGTAATTGCAAATAACGTTGGTATTCTTGGCTATTGGGAAATAATGCACGCAGCTGGTTCACTAAAACCTGAGTTCCCAATTGATCGCCATTGGCACGTGCTAAACGAATCCCAATCCATAAGGCACGCGCACCCTGATTTTTTTGCCCGACCGCACGTACAAACTGTTCATACAATTGTCGAGCGGGTGCAAATTGTTGTCTTAAATATAAAATTTCAGACAACTCTAACATTGAAACATAAGAATCGCGGTTGGCTTGCAAGGCTTGTTTGAATGATTTTTCGGCATTCGCGACATCACCCAACTTTAAATAAATACGCCCTACGTTTTCTAATGCTCTAAAACGCTGATCATAACCCAGTGTTGCACCAGCAATACTGAGCTGTTCAATCGCCTCATTATAACGTTCTACTTGATATAAATACGTACCATAGTTGTTACGCGCTTGTGCATTTTGAGGGTCAGCAGCAATCGCACGTTTAAAATAAGCATCGGCTTTTTCTAAATTCAGCTTGCTGCCTTCTTGTTGCAGCAACACGCCCATCATCATATTGGCAGTGGAATCACGTGAATCGTTTTCCAAAGCTTGATCAAGTGCGCGTTTGGCTGAATCTAAATCACCATTTTTTAAGTATTCTGCTGCCAACTGCGTACGTACTTGCACCGCTTTTTCAGGGTCTTTTTGCCCTAAGGTTGGAGCTGTGGTTTGACAAGCTGCAGCAAAAATTGCCGAAATACAAACAGTTGTAATTTGTGCGATTTTAAATACAGGCTTATTCAATGGACATCCCCTTTACGTCTTCGTTCGATGCAAGTTACTTATCTATACAAGTCATTATCCTTGCGAGCGTATAATTTCATTTTGCGCTGCAACTTTCTTTTTCCACTGTTCGGCACGACGGGTGCGGTCTGCCACTTGTCCGACCAATTGCCCACACGCAGCATCAATATCATCACCACGTGTCTGACGAATCGTACACACAAAACCTGCATCAGACAAAGTTTTTTGGAAAGAAATTATTCGATTTCTGCTTGAACGTCCATACGGCGCATGCGGAAATGGGTTAAATGGAATCAAATTAATTTTGCTTGGCAGGTTCTTGAGTAGCTTAATCATTTGCTGCGCATGTTCGGGATGGTCATTTACACCATCTAACATCACATATTCAATGGTCACGTGTTTACGTGCGCTTTCGTTACCATCTTTACCAATATAACGCTGACAGGCTGCGATTAATTGTTCCAACGGATATTTTTTATTGATTGGAACCAGTTCATCACGTAGTTGGTTATTGGTGGCATGTAAAGAAATTGCCAAAGCCACATCAATGTCTTGTGCTAATTGGTCAATTTTAGGTACAACACCCGAAGTAGATAAAGTCACACGACGCTTAGACATACCATAAGCAAAATCGTCCAGCATGATGCGCATGGAATTCAAGACGGCATCGTAATTCAGCAACGGCTCGCCCATACCCATCATCACCACGTTGGTCACTGAACGCTCACGCTCAATCACAGGCACATCTTCCATGTAGGAGTAGTTTGCCATCCACAACTGACCAATAATTTCGGCTTGGGTCAGGTCTCGCTGAAAACCTTGTTTGCCCGTAGAACAAAATGAACAATCCAGCGCACAACCCACTTGCGATGAAATACACAGGGTTTTACGTGAGCCCGTTTTATCTTCTGCAGGAATCAGAACTGTTTCGACCAATGAGCCTTCGCCTTCACCCACACGGAACACCCACTTACGGGTACCGTCTTTAGAATAATTTTTATGCACCACTTCAGGCGCTTTAATTTCACAAATCTTTTCCAGTTTTTCACGTAACTTGCCAGAAATATTGGTCATTTCGGCAAAATCTGTGACAAAAAACTGGTGAATCCATTTCATCACCTGTCCTGCACGGAATTTCTTTTCGCCTAAATCTTCAAAGAATTTTTCCATTTGTGGACGTGACATGCCAAGTAGATTCACTTTCTCTGCAGTCACAGACTGTGCAAGAGCGGACGCAGATGCTTGCTGAACCTCTGTTGAAGATGCAGCGAGGACTTCTGTACTCATGTGTGTATACCTAAACCATGTCTAAAGATGAAAGGAGAAGCTCAAGAGGTGAGCGAAGGTTTATTCAGAAAATAAAATTCAGAGAATAAAAAACCAGATAAGCATAATAACACTTATCTGGTTTGAATACTGCGTATTAACGAGTACGTGGGCAAACTTCAGTTTGAGCAAAGAAGTAGTTTACTTCACGCTCTGCAGATGCAACTGAGTCTGAACCGTGAGCAGCGTTTTCGTCGATGCTTACAGCGAAATCTGCACGGATTGTACCAGGAGCAGCTTCTTTAGGGTTTGTCGCACCTAAAATTTCACGGTGAGCAAGAACTGCGTTTTCACCTTCAAGAACTGAAACAACAACTGGACCAGAAGTCATGAACGCAACTAGGTCACCAAAGAAACCACGTTCTTTGTGCTCAGCGTAGAAGCCTTCAGCTTCAGCTTGAGAAAGGTGTTTCATTTTAGTCGCAACGATTTTAAGACCAGCTTTTTCGAAACGAGCAAAGATGTCACCGATGTGGTTTTTAGCAACTGCATCTGGTTTTACGATAGATAAAGTACGTTCAATAGCCATGATTGGCTCCTTAAGTCAATGTTGACGCGAAAATTTTGCCGCATTATACCGAATAATGGGCTGTTTTCTGCTTTTGATGTGTAAAAAAATTGCTTTTTTCGATATGAAGCAAATTATGCAGATCGACATCGGATAAATCCGTCTGGCTTCACAGCACTATTTTTAACGTGCTTCATCAATCCATGCCATTTGAATGGCTTCTAACAAACCTTCAGTCGATTTTTCAGGATCGTCTTCAAATTCTGGCAAAGCACAAACCCAAGCGTGTAAATCGGTAAAACGAATCCATTGCGGATCGACATCGGGATGCGCCTCATATAACTCAATGGCAATGTCGATGCTGTCCGTCCAACGTAAACCCATTTGTATTCCCTATTCTAGTCAAGACAGCGCCTACTTTAACAAATTTCGCATGGGCTGCCTGCCATTACTGCACTGAATTTTCGATTTGGTTTTATCCAGACTTATAAAACAATATTTACATAAGGTGCAGCCAAAATAATCGCACTCGCTACAGCCCCGCCAATCATCGCCCCGACTGCCACATCACTCGGATAGTGCAAGCCTAAAATCATACGGGAAACGGCCACCAAAATCGTAAAGGGCAACATCAACATCAACAATACTGGCTGGATATAACCCAAAACCGTTGTGGTCATGACTGCATGCAAAGTGTGACCTGATGGGAAGCTAAAATGATCTAAGGGACGTTCACCCAAACGGATCACTTGGTGTACCTGATACGGACGTGGACGGACGGTTTTCTGTTTTAAATATTTATAAATACCTGTACCGACAGAACCGCCTAACAACAGATAAATAATTTGTAAACTATAGCCAATGCCCTGCATCACCCAAGCACTTGCGAGCATGACATACCAGAAAATACCGTCGCCCAAACGGCTAATGACTTTAAAAAATTGTGCCACCCGCTGAGAGTGGGAAAAATGGTTAAGATACAAACAGCCTTTTAAGTCGAGATCCAGCATTCTTATTTTTGCATTTTTAAACTTCATCAGTTCTCTCCTCTTTGGCGTATAGCTAAGATGGCATGTGTAGCTCCTTCGCCACCTGATATAACGCCTGCTCAAATTGTTGGACTGGATACTGCCAGCCAATATTTAAAGTCGCTTTGCGGGCATGTTCGCCCATGTGTCTAAGGGTTGTAAGATCGGGAAGTCGGTGGATATGACCGACCAAATCTTCTGGCTGACCGAGTGGACTCAACCAACCTGTTTCATTCGGTTTTAGGTTTAAACGTGCGCAAGCATAGTCATAAGCAATGACAGGCAAGCCACTGGCCATAGCTTCTAACACGACATTGCCAAAGGTTTCAACCTGACTGGCAAAAGCAAACACATCGGCACTGGCATAGGCTTGTGCAAGTGCTGTGCCACTTAAACTACCTGTAAAAATGATATCTCCCTGAGTGTTCAGGGCTTCTAAACGCTCACGGTCTGGCCCATCTCCAACAATCACCAATTTCACAGGCTGTTCGGTATTTTTTGGCATACGCTGATAGGCATTAATAATAAGATTGACTTCTTTTTCAGGTGATAAACGCCCTACATACAACATCACCCGCGTATTTTCACTCGCACCCCAGCTTGCTCGCAGTTGGGCAGAACGAAAATCTGGTGAAAAATATTCAACATCGACACCACGCCCAACCACCACCAAAGGCCCTTGCACACCAAACTGACGCAATGATTTTTCAGTATGGCTACTTGGCACACACGTCAGCGAGGTATTGTTATGAAACCATTTTAGATAGTGCTGAATTGGCTTGAGTAAAAATGCCAAATCGAAAAAACGGCTAAAATCTTGAAATGCGGAGTGAAAACCACTTGATACTGGAATATTTTTTGATTTTGCAATATGTAAACTGGCAAGCCCTAAAGGGCCTTCAGTGACGATATGCACCACATCAGGTTGAAACTCATCTAAAGCCTGCGAAAGTTTAGACCACTGCGGCCAGCCAAATTGTAAATTATGATATTTAGGAATGGCTTGTGCTTTTACCAGACATTCTTGATACGGTTGGAATTGAGTGCAGGCTTGTTTTTGTTCAGGGCGAATCAATAAAATTTTGTGTCCAAGTTCCTGCAATCCTTTGCAAAGCTGCAACAGTGAACGTGCCACACCATTAATTTCAGGTGGCCAAGTTTCTGTTACAAGGGCAATTTTTAAACGTGGGCGGACAAGGTCTGAGAGTTCAGAGGTAGGCTGGCTGCTTTTTTGTTTTTGATCTTGTTTGAAATAAAATTTAAACGCATCGCTGTAACGCTCTAACTTACTGCTCTGCTTTGCCAATACATTGCTCATCGCCTTTCTGCTCAATTCTTATTTTATGCTTGCTAGCATAGAGCAGCTGCATTGCAGTAATATGATGCTTTGGTGACACGTTTGTCATTTTTTTCAATTTTAAAAAGCTAGCAACCCCCATAATTTGCTGTCATTTAGCCTAATAACAGATGAAAAAAGCAGATATTCAATACCAACCTGCTCAATACATCATCTTGAGTCTGTTATAAATCAAAACATCTAAAACAGTAAGTTAACATATAACTCATCGGTATAGCGTCCTGCTGGCGTTGTCAAACTCGGCTGTTCATCTAACTGTACCGCTACACTGTATTTATGCCCTGATGCAGAAGTCTGCCCTTCAATTGGTGTGTTCCACAGATTATTTTTTGCACCCATAATGCTCATACTGGTACGTAAACGGTGTGTACCATTGCTTACAAAACTGCTGCCGTGCTTGTCCCGTAAATTACGACTACTAAACTGAATGCTATAACCCCGATCACAGTGCACATTAAAACTGGTTGCCGTCTGACTACGGTATTGAGCGCTAATTTGCAATAAAGACTCACTCACCGAACCAATAGTGCAGGCCTGTGTAGGAACACAGACCCAACAACCACACAACAACAAACTTATTTTTTTTAAGATCCCTAATCTTTTCATGTTCTCATCCTCAATCATGCTGCTGATATAATTACTGACAAATCAAATCTAATTGTCTGGTTTGTGGAACAGTGCCAGCTTTAACTTGAGGTAATTCAAGCTGGCTATGGCAAACTTTACCACCTTTGGTTTTAACCTTAAGCATATAACTGCCTGCTTTCACACCATATAAATGTACTTTTCCATCGCTGCCAACAGGTACAAACTCAGTTGCATCATCACTTAAATACACTTCACTGCCCTGCACAAAGGTCTGCTGATCGGGCGTAAGTAAACGCAATATAATCAAACCTGTACGCTGAACAGGGAAATTCACTTTATAGCCACGTTGATTCATGCCAATCACTTTTTGGCTTGAATATTCAAAGCTGTCATACATATCTAACTGGTCTTGATCAAAAGACACGTCGTAATTGACGTAAGGGACAATGTCATGCACAAACGCATAGCCGTGTTGATTGGTTTTACCAACAGGCCTTAACGCACGCAGTACTTCCACATTTGGAATATCACCAACATTCACCAAAGCAAAAGCATTGTCTACATATTTGGTCATGGCCCATTTACGGTCTAACCACACTAATGCACCCTGATAATTGGCTTGACTGTAGCTAAAGCGCTCGCTTTCATCGTGGCTTAAATATAAATTGCCCATCGGCATTTTCAGGGCGGTATAAGCATTTACACCAATATCTCCTTCAGCTTGCTGATGGCGCACAGCAAGCGTGTAATCCACACCATTTTGAGTTAGGCTGCTTTGCGCATAACGTAACTGGGTTTGTTCTTCAAAATTATGTGAAAGCTGCGCACTGCGGCGTTGGTCAAATTGATAATTCAGCGTTAAATAGGCTCCGTCGCTATCCTGCATTTTCAAATCTCTATAATAAGAAAACGACAGTGAAGTCTGACGCCCAAACATACGAGAAAAACCGACTGTAAGCATTTGACTATCTGCAAAGCTATTATTTGCATTGGGATGATAACGGCGCTCTAGATAGTTCACATTTAAGGTATTGATTAAAGGAATATTGAAAATACTGACATAAGCTAAATTGTCGTATTCTACTGTTTGCGTCGTATTGCTATATCCCAAACCGCGATATTCAGGACTGTAGTATTTATGACTTGCACCAAGCGCAATCCTACTTCCACTTCGGCTTAGCGAAGCGCCAAAGGTATAGCCATCGCCCCAATCACTGTGACTAGAAGCTGCATGCGTATCTAACAAGGCATATTTGTTGATAGCTTGTGTCCATAACAAACCAACATTTTGCACATCCTTGCTATAATTTAAATTAGTGCCTAAGGTCGTGCTGTCGGTAATCCCGCGTCTGAAATATAAGTTGCCAAAAAACTCACGATAATCATCCGATACGTAGTCATAGTCATAACGCAGCTTGCCTGCAGAAAAGTTATATTCATTTAACCCAGGTTTGAGTAATTGCGTGGTGACATAGACAGGAAAGGATTGTACGGTACGGTTACCCAATACATCTTCCACCACGACCTGTGCCTCACCCGACTGCTGAATATTGGCACCTGTATTTAAGCTATAGTGTCCAGGCGTAACCTATTGTTGATATAAATTGATGCCATTAATGTATAAATCGACTGTGGATGGCAGTACAGCACTGCCTCTTAAGGTGGGTACATTCCAATAAATAAAATCTGGATAACTACTAAAATTCGAACCAAAAGATACACCGCCAAATCTAAATGTATCTAATAATGGATTATAAACGCTGGTGTTATCACCCAAGGTTAAACGCTGATAACGTGATGGAAACTCTATTTCAAAACTGGTATTCAAACGCAGTAGCTTATCTTGATCTTGTTCTACCTCTTTGCGATACATCATGGCATTTTTAAAAATCCAGTAATCTTTAAAAACACCAAGCTCCGCCAAGCCATTTATTTCATTGTAATTATCATAACGTGCATACAGCACATCATAATTTAAAAAGCCACCCAAGTCCGCTTTTGAGGGAATCGCATGCGTTTGGGTAAATTGTGCATCAATAAAATAGCTGGCAGGTACGGTCAATTTAATCGCTTGCAACGCAAAGTCTTGCTCAGACTGAATTTCATTGGTGGTTACAGAACAAAACTGAGTTTGTGCGCTGTGTTTTTGCAAACGGTCTTGCTGTAAACCGAGTTGTTGCAAGACCTCACATTCCATATAGCGTTGCCCATCCTGTTGCAACACCAGACTTTCAATGACACGATCTACGCCATTTAGCCAGACACTATTTAATACCATTTCAGGCTGAGCAGCAGCGGCTTGCAATGGTATCCCCCACAGGACACTTTGCAGCGCAAAAAACAGTCGAGTTCTATGCATGATTTAGCCCTTCATTTTTAACTCAATGGCTTGCTCACTTTTATCTGTTTCAAGTTTGAGTATGTAATTTTTCAAATCACTGAGTTTGATTTGCCCCATATCAAAGCTGTGCTTTTGTTGATTCAACAAATATTTCATTTCACGTGTGGTTGCGACAGGTTGTTTTTGTTGATTTAAAATACTGATTGAAGAAATTTGCACATGCGATGCAGCATGATTTTCTATCTCTAAAAATAAATGATCATTTTGATAACGCGGAGTTGCTGTTACCTGAATGGCTTCTTGCTTACCCACAAATAAAGGAACAGAAATTGTGAATAAAAATTGTAAGGCGTCTTCTTCCACTACAGGAGCAATTTCTTTAAAAACAATGCGCCAAGTTTTTTCTTGCGCCATTTCTTCCTTCAAAAGTGGTCGGCTAAAACCTACACGAATAATTTRTTGTGTATTAGGTTGTAAAACAAAGTTTTTTGGATTAATTAAAAGGTCTTGATCTGGCTCTAGTACATCTTCACCCTGAGCATTTTGCGACCATTTATAGGCAAACATTTCAAAGCTTTTCGGTTCGGTAAGATCAGTGGCTTCCATCACAACCGTTGCACTGCGTTGTCGTGCTTTATCGCCCAAATACATTTGTGTAGGTGAAATCACCAAATTTGCATAAACTGCATCTACACATAAGCAACTTGCAATCAGCATATATTTCAATAATCGTTCCATGCTTCCCCCAGCAATGTCTTATTTTGTATTTATTTAGACTAAAAAGTTGACTCCACCCATCGGCAAAGCCAACTCATTCAGATTGAGTTCAAACGTATTAGAATGACACTCGAATGTCGTATTTATCAGTATAAGTACCCGCTGGTTTAGAAATACCTACGCTGTCACTTTTAACAAAGACATTGTAAGTGTTCCAGCCATTGCTGCCTGGCGCAATATTGGTTTTCTCATCATTTAACAGAATAACAGACGATGAATTCTCAAGCTTGGTTTCAACTGTGAGACCCACTGCAGGTGCATTATCACCAACACCTAATTTTGCTTTAGATTTTGTTGATTTATCCCCCACGCGGTTAGCGGTATTTACCAGTAGATTGTATTTTGCATTCGCCCCAACCATAAATTGACCTGAAGTTTCAGCACCATCTTTTAATGAGATACTTGATGTTAGTACTTTCAGCTCACAACGCTTAGGTACAGTCACTTGAATTGGAATACTTCCTGTGCAAGGCCCTTCGTTACATACTGGGGTTGGCTTAGGGTCTGGTTTAGGACCGTGATTGCCGCCACCACCTGCCATTGTTACCGTTGAAAAAGCGCCGAAAACCACCACAGCTGCAGCTGTTTTAATAAATTTAGACATGTCATTTCTCCATAACTCTTATAAAAAAACATTTTTTAATCATTCACTCGCTTGAGATATCGTTAGAATTATTGAAACGCAATCCTTAGCAAGCTTCTTCATTTTAGGTATTTCTCACAAAAAACCATCTATACGCGCTATTTCACGCAATATTGAATAAACTTTGAATTTCAGCAAATTAGGAGATTAAAGTACTAGGACTTACGCACTATCATTTATAGATTCTCTGTGGTAGCAGATGATTTTTATCGAGAATAAAGTCATCAATGAAGTCTTTGATGATTGGTCTAAATAATTTCTTCTGCCAACGATATACATTTTCAAAGATCCCCTCAAACTGGTTCTTTTGTATCTCGACGTAGGCCATCAAGGCTGAAAAAATATGATTCAAAATCAGTTTAGATCGTCTTACTTGAAACTTTTCAATATGACAAACCTGTTTAATCACTCGGTGATATTGTTCTATTTTCCAATGACTTGAATGTAATTCATG
>NZ_MKQS01000015.1 GCF_001758345.1 Acinetobacter towneri | reverse complement strand
GAGGATCTGCTCCTAGTACGAGAGGACCAGAGTGGACGAACCTCTGGTGTACCGGTTGTGACGCCAGTCGCATCGCCGGGTAGCTATGTTCGGAAGGGATAACCGCTGAAAGCATCTAAGCGGGAAGCCTACCTCAAGATAAGATTTCCCCGAGGCTTTATGCCTCCTAAAGAGCCGTTGAAGACTACGACGTTGATAGGTTGGATGTGGAAGCATAGCGATATGTGAAGCTGACCAATACTAATTGCTCGTGAGGCTTGACTATACAACACCCAAACAGTTGTATATAAAGCATCAATYGATTTCATATTGATCTAACGATCARACRAAAACTTGATTTAGTTAAGGCTAAACAATAAAATTCAGACCCAATAGCCAACCTGTTAATAACTCATTTGGAACMAAGTAAGGCATTACATGCAAAAGCATCAAGCAAAAGCAATGTAACTAAGACCCGAACAAGTCCATAACAGTTGTGCTGGCGACAATAGCAAGAGTGAACCACCTGATCCCTTCCCGAACTCAGAAGTGAAACCTCTTCGCGCTGATGGTAGTGTGGGGTTACCCATGTGAGAGTAAGTCATCGCCAGCTCATTATTCAAACACCCTCAASTARCGTTGAGGGTGTTTTTTTATGCAGGAAAGAAAATATTAAGAGGAATAATCACATTTTATTGTTTTTAAAATAATAATAAATCCATAATTAATAAAAGGTTTTAGACTAATGTTGAATTTTTATTTTTCTTGTTTTGTGTGAAAGTTACACAATCTACTTAAATAGCAAAAGTGGGCATGGATGACTGATAAAAATGAAAGTCTTCACTGTAAAAATTGCTATTTAAGCTTACTGAAACACAAACTCACAGGAGGTGAGGAATGACACATCAAGCAATTAACGTGAATGATGTCATTGATCACGCAAAATTCAAACCATTTCATTTCAATGTCGTGGCATGGTGTCTATTGATCATTTTATTTGATGGCTATGACTTGGCAATTAATGGGGTCGTTTTACCCTTATTGATGGATGAGTGGGGCTTGAGTGCTGTTCAGGCGGGGATGCTCGCGAGTACTGCATTGGCAGGTATGATGTTTGGCGCGATGATTTTTGGTTCTTTAGCCGATAAAATTGGTCGTAAGAAAGTCATCATGATCTGTATCGTTCTGTTTAGTGGTTTAACCTTTGCAGGTGGCTTCGCCTCTAATCCAACTGAGTTTGCGATTTTACGTTTCTTGGCGGGTTTAGGCATTGGTGGTGTAATGCCAAACCTTGTGGCCTTAACTTCTGAATATGCACCTAAAACCATGCGTAGCACCTTAGTGACTACTATGTTTAGTGGTTATGCTGTAGGTGGTGTAATGGCAGCCTTACTTGGCTCATGGTTTACCCCAAGTTTTGGCTGGGAAATCATGTTCTTTATTGCAGGTATCCCATTGTTTTTATTGCCTGTGATTTGGAAATTCTTGCCAGAATCTTTAACCTTTATTGTCAAAGAAAATAAGCAAGATCAAGCCCGTCCAATCGTAGCGCGTTTAGCACCAGATTTAAAAATTACCCAAGACACCACTTTTGAATTGTATCAGGTTGGTGTGCCTGAAGCTGCTAACGTGGTGAGCTTGTTCAAACGCGGTCGTGCAGTGAATACTTTATTGTTCTGGTTAGCGTTCTTTACTTGTCTATTAACCATGTATGCACTCAGCAGCTGGTTGCCAAAACTGATGATGGCGGCAGGCTATTCTATGGACAACAGCTTAATGTTCATGATGGTGATGAACGTAGGTGCAGTCGTTGGTATCGTGGGTGGTGGTATTTTAGCAGACCGTTTCCACTTAAAACCTGTATTGATGTTCTTGGGAATCATGGGTGCATTGGTGATGAGCCTCATGGGCTTCCAATCTAATCAATTCTTACTTTACATCTTAGTATTCTTGGCGGGTGCAGCATCTATTGGTTCACAAATGTTGTTGTATAGCTATGTGGCACAATATTACCCACTTGCGGTACGCTCAACAGGTATTGGCTGGTCATCTGCCATTGGTCGTATGGGTGCGATTGTGGGTCCAATTTTAATTGGCGGCTTATTGGGTATGAATTTACCTGCACACTTCAACTTTATGGCAGTAGGTTTGCCAGTTTTGATCACTGCAATTGCGGTTGCCTTGATTATGAGTGAAGATGAAGCTGAGCAAATTAAAGCAGGCAAAGCAGTTGCTGCCAAAGCTTAAACTTGTAATGTGCTAAGTTCAAAAGTCCTCAACCTTGTTTGGGGACTTTTTGATTATGGGGTGTGTAAATAGAAAGTGATGATAGATAAAGTTATATACTCAAGACACAGATAAAAAGAAACCCCATCATCCTGACGGGGTTTCTTTGTATTTCGTGTTTAGGTATAACTCCTGTCGTACCTCACGATCCTGGTGCTCAAACCTATTATTGTTGTTTTCTGTTTGGGAAACATCCTGTCTCCTTATGCTTTAAAGAATACCGTAAGCTCAAAATACTGCCTAGCCTCATTTTGCTTCAGTGCATGTAAGCAAAAACTGACAAAGTGATGAATGATACTGACGCTGTTTTTGAGCAAACGATAAAATACCGAGCTTATTTTTGTGCATAAACAGGCGTATACTGATCGCGTGATTGGAGTAAATATGTCTGATTTAGCTGTAGCATCTCATGTTCAGTATGGTACCAAGCCATTTAAAGCCATTCTTTTTTCGTTGTTTCTAGCGGGTTTCGCTTCTTTTTCGACTTTGTACTGTGTGCAACCGATGATGCCAATTTTGGCCGATTTTTTTATGGTTACGCCGACCCAAAGTAGTTTTCCATTGTCATTTTCTACTGTAGCTTTGGCAATCGGTTTGCTTTTCACAGGTTTTATTTCAGATCGTTTTGGGCGTAAACCCATTATGGTTTTGGCTTTATTTTTAGCTGCCATTTTAGTAATTCTGAGTGCTTTACTTCCAATCTGGTCATTCTTTTTAACCACACGAATTTTTATTGGCATTGCTGTGAGCGGTGTTGCTGCAGTAGCTATGACTTATATTGGTGAAGAAATTCGACAGCAAGACATTGGTTTTGCCATGGGGTTGTATATTTCGGGTACGGCCATTGGCGGCATGGGTGGACGTCTAATTGCTGGGGTCTTGGTCGATTTTATTTCTTGGCAAGCGGCAACCTTAATTATTGGTGGTTTGAATTTACTGATTGCAATCACCTTTTATATGTTACTGCCCTCATCGAAAAACTTTACAGCGTATCCGATTCGCTTCTCGCGGTTTAGAGACGCTTTTGTTGCCAATTTAGCAGACCGTAAATTAAGAATCCTTTTTTTACAGGGCTTTTTGCTGATGGGTTGTTTCGTTAGTATTTTCAATTACATCAGCTATTATTTACTAGCTAAACCATTTGAGCTTTCCCAAGTTTGGATTGGGGTGATTTCAATTGCCTATTTGGCGGGTATTTATAGTTCGCCGCGTGCAGCAAGCTGGGGCAATCGTATGGGGCGTGAACGTGTGTTGCCTATGGTGATTGTCCTCATGTTGATTGCATTGTGGTTGATGTCGATTGCACATTTAGCTGTTGTATTGGCTGCCTTAGTGTTATTTACCTTTGCCTTTTTTGCTGCACATTCTACTGCCAGTAGTTGGGTGTCGATTCAAGCCCTGCAGTATCGTGCAGTGGGATCATCATTATATTTATTTAGCTACTACATGGGTTCGAGTTTGCTCGGCAGTGGTAGCGGATTGATTTGGGAACAATGGGGATGGTCTGGTCTGACATGGGTGATGACTGCAGTCTTGGGTGTGGCGCTTTATGGTGCGTGGCGTTTAAAGCTTAAACCAACAGCGCTGCGATAAGCATTCAGGATTATTGCTTTCGGCGTAGCCGTTTATGCTTTTCTTATTTAGATACAAACTTAGGATATAAAAATAGTTTGCTGATTTTGTGTGTTTTTTAATCAAGCAAGATGAATGGAATTCATGCTAAAATAGTCGGCTTTCATCTTTGATCGACTTCTGATCTTCCATTTCCCAGCCGAGAATTGCCAGCCATGTCTACTGCTTATACTGCTCAGACCGCACCCAAAGCGTTGTTTGATTATGACAAATATTGGGCGTCATGTTTTGAGCCTGCGCCATTTTTGCCGATGTCACGCGAAGAAATGGATCAGCTGGGTTGGGATGCCTGTGATTTTATTTTAGTTTGTGGTGATGCTTATATTGATCATCCCTCTTTTGTATCGGGCGTGATTGGTCGTGTGCTTGAGGCGCAGGGCTTTCGTGTTGGGATTATTGCCCAACCAGACTGGACCAATGTGGAATCTTTTCGGGTTTTAGGGAAGCCGACCATTGCTTGGGGTGTCACCGCAGGCAATATGGACTCGATGATCAACCGCTATACCGCAGACCGTAAAATCCGTTCTGATGATGCTTATTCACCAGACAATCAGCCGAATAAACGTCCTGACCGTGCGGCTACGGTGTACTGTCAGCGTTGTCGTGAAGCCTTTCCAGATGTGCCTGTTTTACTGGGCGGGATTGAAGGCTCGTTGCGTCGTATTGCACATTATGACTATTGGTCGGATAAAGTTCGTCGCTCAATTTTAATGGATTCTAAAGCCGACTTATTGATGTACGGCAATGGTGAGCGTTCGATTATTGAAGTGATGCACCGTTTGGCTAAAGGTGAAAAAATCCACGAAATTACAGATGTACGTGGTACAGCATTTATTATCAATAAACATAACCGTGCGTCTAAAGCTCAATTTGTTGAAATTGCATCTAATGATGTAGACAGCGTAGGCCGCGTCGATCCAATCATTAACCCTTATGTGATGACCGAAGATTTAGACGGTTGTGAGATTGAAAAAGATAAGGGTAACAATCTTGCGCAATATCAAAATTTCCAGAAAGATCTGGTCAGCAATCCAATTGTTCGTGAAGGCGATCAGCTAGATGCAGATACACAGATTGTTCAATTACAGCCTGCTTCTAAAGCAATTAAACACAAATTGCCACCACGTGAATTGGCAGTGATTCGTTTACCATCTTTTGAGGAGGTGGTGAATGATCCTGTGCTGTATGCGCATGCTAACCGTATTCTGCATTTAGAAACCAACCCAGGTAATGCCCGAGCGTTGGTACAAAAGCATGGTGAACGTGATGTGTGGTTGAATGCACCACCTATTCCATTGACCACTGAAGAAATGGACTATGTGTTCGATTTACCGTATGCACGTTTGCCGCATCCAGCTTATGGTAATGCACGTTTCCCAGCCTTTGACATGATCAAGTTTTCGGTCAATATCATGCGTGGTTGTTTTGGTGGTTGTACATTCTGTTCAATTACCGAACATGAGGGACGGATTATTCAAAACCGTTCTGAAGAATCGATTTTGCGTGAAGTCGAAAAAATTCGTGRTACTGCCCCTGGGTTCACAGGCATTATTTCAGACTTGGGCGGTCCAACGGCCAATATGTATCGTTTGCACTGTAAAGACCCAGAAATTGAAAAGAATTGCCGTAAACCATCCTGTGTATTCCCAGGCGTATGCCAAAATTTACATACCGACCATGCGCCATTAACTCAGTTGTATCGCAAAGCGCGTGAGTTGAAAGGCATTAAGAAAATTCTGATTGGTTCAGGCTTGCGTTATGACTTGGCGGTGTTGAACCCTGAATATGTTCGTGAGTTGGTGACGCATCACGTGGGCGGTTATTTGAAAATTGCGCCTGAACATACCGAAAAAGGTCCATTATCTAAGATGATGAAACCGGGCATCGGAACTTATGATCGCTTTAAACAGATGTTTGATCGTTTCAGTAAGGAAGCAGGTAAAGAGCAATATTTGATTCCGTACTTTATTGCTGCGCATCCGGGTACCACCGACTACGACATGATGAATTTGGCCTTATGGCTGAAAAAGAATGGTTTCCGTGCCGATCAGGTGCAAACTTTCTATCCATCACCAATGGCGACGGCTTCAACCATGTACTACACCGGTAAAAACCCACTGGCTAAAGTGGCGCGTTATACTGAAAACGTAGATATTGTAAAAGGCGAAAAGCGTCGTCGTTTGCATAAGGCTTTCTTGCGTTACCATGACCCAAACAACTGGCCGTTGTTGCGTGAAGCTTTAAAAGAAATGGGGCGCGCTGATTTAATTGGGAACTCTAAACAGCACTTGATTCCAACCTATCAGCCGCAAGGCACAGATGGACAGTATCAAACGGCACGTAAGAAAAACTCGACTGTCGCGGGTGATTCACAAAAACGTACGGGGCAAAGTGGCAATCGTGCTCAGAACAGTAATCGTTCGAAGAAAGGACAAATTTTGACCCAGCACACAGGCTTGCCGCCACGTGAAACAGGTGAAAAACGTCCATTTTCACACAAGAAATCTAAGCCAAAATCGAAAGCTTAGTACTTAAATTAAGGTCCATCAAAAGGCGCTGCGGCGCCTTTTTTTGTTTGCTTTTCATTTCATCGGAATTGTTCGACAATCGAAATGCTTAAGCATTGCATAGTTTTTTAAGCATGTTATACAGTACAGACATACAAAGATAAAAAGCACGCTGCTATATGCTACAGCGCTTAGACAAAAGGCTAGCTTGTGAAACAAAACGTCTGTTTCTATGATGGTTTTGTGAGTGTTGCATGTAGTTTCATAAATTGAATGCTTAAATAAAAAAGCGTGTTATATACTGATTTGATGAAAAAATTGGCATGAAGCCGAAACAACTATAAAAATGATTTTAAGGATTGAATAATGACAATTTATATTTTGATTGGGGTTTTGATACTGATTTCCTTTCTCTTGATGGCGGTTAAGGGCTTGGAAAATAGAGAAAAACCTCAAGACAGTGCGCTAAAGCAACGTGCAATTTTTAGCTTAAATGAACAGCTGACGTTTACACGTTTGCAGGAAATTTTACCTCAACATACCATCTTGGCGCATGTGTCTTTTGATGCCTTGCTGACCACGAAATTTTCACGCACTCGCCACAAATACCGCAATATGATTGCCGATTTTGTGGTGTTGGATGCCAATCATCAGGTCGTTGCAATTGTGACCTTATATGATCTGTTGATGTTGAAACGTAGCCGCAATGCACAATACCAAGATGAATTGTTGCGTTTAGCGGGCTATAAAGTCCTGCGTTATGAAGAGGTGCCTGAATATCACGAATTGCGCGAAGCATTTGGGCAGTCATCGTTTACAGATTTAGATGATTTGGATACTGCGTTAAAAAAGTATGATTTTATAGCGCATTCTGTACGCCATAAAGTGAAGGTATTGGGCTAAACGCTTGCCGCTAAAGTCACTAGATAGACAATATGAATCAGCATGTCGCCATGACATGCTGATTTTTTTAATTGGCTGTGACTCTTGATTTAATCGTGTCTATTTTACGTTGGGTTGCTATTCAGGTTTGACTGCAACCACAGTCATCTCAACCAAAACGTCAGGATGGTATAACTTGGCTTCTACGCAGGTACGCGGTAAAGCTTGTATATCTGCCACCCAAGCATCCCAAACTTGATTCATTGCGGCATAATCGCGCTCAATGTTTTTTAGAAAAATCATCACCGACATGATGTGACTTTTATCTGTACCCGCATCTGCCAGTAAACGATCAATCAGGGCAAGTGTTTGTTGGGTTTGCCCCACAATATCTTGTTGTGTGTCTTCTGCCAGTTGCCCTGCCAAATGGACTAAATTTCCAGAAATTGCAATTTCAGAATAACGTTTTTGAATATGTAGACGTTGAACAGCCATTGGGTGTAATCCTCGCGCCAAGCGATTAGGTATAAAAAGCGTGAGGTATTATAGAGGCAGGCAAGCACGTGGAAAATATGCAGGCAGTAGTCTGCTAAAAAATAAAAAGTAATCGAATGGAAAATACGAGGAAAAGAGAGATGCGGTGTCAAAGCAGCGAAGTGCCAAGCGCAGAGTTGTCCTGTAATCTTCGGATTTGATCGTCACGCCAATCACAGGACAAGTATGCCAAAAGTAATGGTGATTTTTGACATCTCAGCGTATATACGGATAAATATATCGCGCGTATAGATTACTCTAAAAAGCACAACTGTGAAGGGTAAATAGTCTAATTTTTATTCTTTTGGCTGAAATTTATACAAAAATTAGCTTAAGTAGCCGTTGGTAAGTATAGGCTTGCTATGTTTTATGTAGAGCAGCAAGTTTACAGCTTTAATATCCGTGATATTTATAAGTTGTGATATTTACAGTAAAGATAGTTGCACTTGCGCATCGGCAGGGCTGAGTTGATACAGACCAACACCAATTAAACGGAATTGATCCTGTGTGGGAATATGCATTTCGTTGAGCAAAAGCTGCAGGACTTTTTCAAGATCATTTTTACTTTCAAGTGGCTGTTTAAAACTTTTGCTGTGTTGTAAGACCTGAAAATTTTTGAGTTTTAATTTGACCGATATACCACGTGCAACATATTGTTTTTTTACTAAACTATGCCAAACCTGATCAATCAAGCCAGACCAGTAAGCTGCACATTCGGCTAAGTTTAAGTCATCATCAAAGGTGATTTCTTTGGAAATTTGCTGGCGCTCACGTTCTGCCTGCACAGGACGTTCATCAATCCCTTGGGCAAATAAAAACAGGCGTTTTCCATATTTGCCAAAATGATGAATCAACAGGTTTTCTTCAATGTGTTGCAAATCGCCTAAGGTATTTAAATTCAAGCTTTTTAATTTTTCCTGCGTGACTTTACCTACGCCTGGAGTTTTCTTTAAGGGTAAGTCCTGAATAAACTGCTGCACTTGACTGGGTTTAATCACGCAAATGCCATTGGGTTTATGCCAGTCCGAAGCAATTTTGGCTAAAAATTTATTCGGTGCGACACCTGCCGAGGCCGTTAAACCTGTACTTTGAAAAATATCTGCCCGAATCCGCATTGCGACTTCAGTTGCGCTTGGAATACCTTGTAAATTTTCGGTGACATCTAAATAAGCTTCATCTAAAGACAAGGGTTCAATAAGTGGTGTATAACGCTGAAAAATCTGATGAATTTGTGTGGAAACCTCACGATAGAGTGCAAAATTGGGTTCGAGTACCACCACCTGCGGGCAGCGTTTGCGGGCTTGTGCCATCGACATGGCAGAACGTAAACCAAACTCACGCGCAGGATAGGATGCCGCGGCAATCACAGCTCGAGGATGATGCGAAGCAATCACCACAGGTAAATGCTGCAATTCAGGACGACTGCGCAGCTCAACAGAGGCATAAAAGGCATCCATATCAATATGAATGATTTTCCGCATGGCACAAACTAGATGAAGCGTTTAGATTTCAACAGTATCGCATGTTTAGGAAGTCGGTTGTAGCATCGGAGCAAGCGGATAAGGCGTGTTGCTATTCAGCAAAATCACCTGTGTCGATTGCTGTTCTGCATAGTCGATCAAACGCTGTAAACTCCGTGGGCTATGGTCGGCAATGCGGGGCAAAAACTCTAAAGGGCGCGCTAAAGGCTGGAAAAAATTATCCCAATCGATTGGAATCACAGCATCAGGACGCAATGTCCCCGCAGTTTCGTCTAAATAGTGAGGGGCGACTAAAAAATCTATCAATTAGAATCTAGTTTTCGCCATCATCAAACAATAGTGTAGATACGCCAAAATAAGGTACCTTCAAAGTAGAACTTAAAGTTTTTGTTGGATATTGCCATGCGGAAAATTACTCCAGTTTACTCGCAGGTTGTAATAGGTAAAGCAGCGTGAATCCTGAAAAATGCAGAGCGCGAGAGCAGCCCTTTAAGCAATTTCATGATGGTATTTTTTTATTGTGATACGGCTAGCATGTTATTTTTTCTGGTTCGGTTCAAATCTTGTGGGTTGAATCGCGTTGTCTGTTAAAAAACGCTGCCATTGTTGGGGGGTTCCATAAAAAACATTCAGGTCAACTGGTGTGTGAATACCTTGTATTTGACCCCGATTGGTATGTTGCCAAAACAGCCATTTTGGCTGACCTGCCAGTTGTGGTTTACCCTGATATTCTCTGACCCAAAGAGGCGTTTGCTTGAAACTTTCAGTCAATACCATATTGTAAAAGGCTTTGGATACATAAAAAATCGGTTGTTTTTCATAATGTTGATATAGCGCATCATGCATGATTTGAATTTCGTGCAGTAACTGTTCTTTGCTATAGGTGTTGATGCAGTTGCTGTCATATTCCAAGTCAATTACAGGTGGTAAACTGTCGGATTTTTTTGGAACAGTCGCAATAAAGTTTTCTGCTTGGATTGTTCCATCACGGCATAAGCGATAAAAATGATAGGCACCGACCAAAAAACCATGTTCACGGGCTTTGAGCCAGTTATCCTGAAATTTACGGTCTTTAAAATCGCCTCCTTCAGTGGCTTTTAAATAGACAAAGGCATATTTTTGTGGGGAAATTTTTTTCCACTGAACATCGCCTTGATGATGTGACACATCAAAGCCTTGAATCGGATATTCTTCGGCTACCGCAGGTTGCTGGCGCAATATGCCCAAATACAATAAAACCGCCAAAATAGTACTGCCGAGTACTGCAATCATCATACGATAGTGCGGTGTAAAAGCTGAGTTTATAGCTCGATTTGGTGGTTTGCGCATGTTGGAAAAGCTTCGCGGGGCAATGTCATATCATAACGCGCAGTGCGGTGTAGCACCATGCGCTTTCGGTAATGGCGTTTTAAACAGCCGTGTGTTTAGGAATATTCCAAAATACTAAAAATGCCAAAATATTTAATACACCCAAACAAATTAAAGTGGCATGAAAGGCACTCACTAACTGTTCTGCACCGTAATAGGCACTAAACATATTCACCAAAGTACCTGCTAATGCCACGCCAATACTCATCGACAGCATCATAATCATGGATAAAAAACTATTGCCGCTGCTGGCTTCTTGTTGAGGTAAATCTTTGAGCGTAAAGGTATTCATAGCTACAAATTGCAATGAATTGAGTACCCCAAATATAAAGAAATGTAAGGTACGTAACCAAACTGCGGTTTCGGCAGTGGTGAGCGCAAAACTGGCAATACAGGCACCGACCAATAAAGTATTGGTCAGCAAAAACTGCCGATAGCCAAAACGTTGAATTAAAGGTCGAATGATCGGTTTAGATACCAAAGAACCAAGCACAGTCGGGATCATCATCAAGCCCGTGATAAACGGTTCAAAACCAAAAGCCACTTGCAGCATGATCGGCATGATAAAAGGCATGGCATTGCCCCCGAAACGGGCAAAAAAGTTACCTAAAATACCAATGGCATATAAGCGATTTTTAAATAAATCGCTGCGGAATAAGGCATTTTGATGGGTGTGAGCATGGCGAGCATAGCATGCTGCTGCAATACCGCCAGCCAGGATTAACGCTAAACTCCAAAGCAGATTATGGTGTGGATTGGCAAAATTTTCGATGCCTAAAGATAAGCCCGCCATCGCCACAACTAATAGGATAAACCCGAGAAAATCAAAGTTTTTAACCTCAGTTTCAGTCACATTCGGCATGGCTTTGATACAAATCCAACAGCCCAAGATGCCCATCGGAATATTGATGAGGAAAATCCAGTGCCACGTGGCGACTTCGACCAACCAACCGCCCAGCGTTGGGCCAATTAAGGGGCCAATCAACCCTGCCAGACTCATCAGGCTCATGGCAGATAAAAACTGGGTGCGTGGAATAATTTTGAGCATCGCCAAGCGCCCGACAGGCAAGAGCAATGCACCACCGATGCCTTGAATCACCCGATAAAATAGTAATTCATTCAGACTCGCTGCAGCGGCACAACCCAAAGAGGCAAGGGTAAAAATAATAATCGCTGCAAAATAGATGTTGCGAACTCCAAAACGATCTGCCAGCCATCCACTTAATGGAATACACGCTGCCACCGAGAGCACATACGCCACTACCACACTGTGCATCCGCAGCGGGTCTTCCTGCAGGCTATGTGCCATTGCAGGGATTGCTGTATTCACAATGGTGGTGTCGAGCGCCTGCATAAAAAAGCCAATTGAAACCAGAAATACCAAAAGGCGGTATTCAGGATGCAGGGCTTGATGGGTCGGTGTTTGGTTCATAACTCGGCAAAATGGACATTTGGTCTAGTTTAAACCATTTTGCAATCTAACGGACTGCATCTGAAAAAACATGAAAAGTGTTCTAAAATTCAAGAAAATGCCATGAAATTGTCATTTATTTGTCACCGATTATTCACTTTGAGTTTGTAAGTTGGGTGCATTTAGAAAAATGATGAGTAATTTATGAAAACGCAAATTTCTGCATTAATGTTGGCTTTATTGTCTGTGGGGATGGTGGGATGTAATGATGATAATGATCCTATTCCTGTAAAAGAAGAAGTGGTAGAAGCAACACCAACTACAATTAGTTTGGAGCGTTTAGGGGAATACGATGCACAAGTTTTTGGTGCGAGTGCTGCGGAAATTCCTGCTTATGATGCTGAAAGCAAACGTTTATTTGTAGTCAATGCGAAAAATGGCGTGGTCGATGTACTGGATTTAAGCAACCCAAGTGCACCTGTTAAGCTGAACAGCTTGGATGCCAAGACTCATTTAGCGAATTCTGAAGTCAATAGTGTTGCGGTACATCAAGGTATTGTCGCTTTAGCTGTTCAGGCAACACCTAAAACTGATAAAGGCATCGTGGCATTTTTTAAAGCCAAAGACCTGAGCTTTATCAGCAAAGTTGAAGTCGGTGCATTGCCTGATATGTTGACTTTTACCCCAGATGGTAAAAAAGTTTTGGTTGCCAATGAAGGTGAGCCAAATGAAGGCTATGCGATTGATCCAGAAGGTTCGATCAGTATTATTAATCTGACTGATATTAACAAGCCTACTGTAAAAACTGCAGATTTTCAGGCATGGAATATACGTAAGCAGGAATTGCTTGATGCGGGCGTGCGTATTTTTGGGCCAAATGCGACTGTCGCACAAGATTTAGAGCCTGAATATATTGCGGTGAGTGACGATGGTAAAACTGCTTGGGCAAGTCTACAAGAAAACAATGCCATTGCTGTGATTGATTTGACCCAAGACCAAGTGGTCGATATTTTCCCGTTGGGTTATAAAGACTTTGGCTTAGCTGCAAATGCTTTAGATGCTGGTGATCGTGATTGTGTTGTGGGTAAACAAGATTATAACGGTAAAACGATTACAGCCTGCGCTAAAGATGAGGGATTGATTAATATTCAAGCTTGGCCTGGTTTATACGGCATGTATATGCCAGATGCAATTGCGCAATATCAAGCCAATGGACAAAGCTATTTGGTCACTGCCAATGAAGGCGATGCGCGTGAATGGTTGGTTGATGAAGACTTATATTTTGGTACAGATGATTTAACTCAAGGTTATGCAGAAGAAATTCGTGTTAAACACTTATTTAATAATAAAGGCTTCCGTAGCAATGGCGATTATGCTGCGCATTTACGTCTATTAAAGTCAGGGGTTAAAGGTGCAAAACTTGATTCAAGCATATTTAAAGCATGTACCACTACAGATCCCAATGAAGTCTGCGCAGATAATTTAATTAAAGATTCACAATTGGGTCGTTTGACGATTACTTGGACACAAGGTTACAAGAAAGATGCAAATGGTGAGCCTGTGCTAGACAGCAATGGTTTAATGACTTATGACAAATTATATGCTTATGGTGGCCGCTCGTTCAGTATTGTAGATCCTAAAACCAAGAAAATTGTTTGGGACTCAAAAAATGACTTTGAACGTAAAGCTGCTGAATTATTTCCAGAATACTTTAATACCAATCATGAAAAATTAAGTGCAGATGATCGTAGTGACAATAAAGGTCCTGAGCCGGAAGGCATCGCTTTAGGTAAAATTGGTCAAAAAACCTATGCCTTTATTGGGTTGGAGCGTATGGGTGGCATTATGGTGTATGACATTACCCAGCCGACACAAGCATCATTTGTTGAGTATTTTAATGATCGTAAGTTTGGTGAAACCCGTACATCGTTCGATGCAAAAGGTAATGTAGTGACTGTTGAAAATTCAAATCTCGGCCCTGAAGGTTTAATCTTTATTGCAGCCAAAGACTCGCCTAACGGCAAGCCACTTTTGGTTGTGGGTAATGAAGTCAGCGGAACTACTGCTGTGTACCAAATCAAGCTTAACTAACAGTATTTCAAGTACTGGAAATGTATGAAAGTTAAAAACGTATGACCCATTAAAGAGAGCACTTCGGTGCTCTCTTTTTATGCTGTAAAACCAATGAACAGTAAATAAAAAAAGTGAGTCACCGACTCGCTTTCTCTGCTATTTGATGCATCAAAAAAAAGTTTAACCCACAAAATGAGGTGGAGCATCCAAATTCTTTAAAGCATTAATAATTTTATGGGAGTGGTTACACACAATTAGTTTAGCGCGGTGTTGCGGTGGTAAAAAACCTTCGTGCACTGCATGGTCTAACTGCTGAATCAGCGCATCATAAAAGCCATTTACATTATATAAAATCATGGGTTTTTGGTGCTGATTTAATTGACCCCAAGTGGCTATCTCCAAAATCTCTTCAAACGTGCCCAAACCACCTGGTAAAGCGACAAAGGCGCTAGCACGTTCTGCCATCATCGCTTTACGTTCATGCATACTTTTGACTACGTGTAATTCAGTTAAATTACTGTGGGCAATTTCATAATCGAGCATAAATTCAGGTATCACTCCTACAGCTTGCCCACCGTGTTGCACCATGGTGTCGGCAACCAAACCCATTAAACCAATACTCGCACCACCGTAAACCATGCCAAAGCCTTGTTCGGCCAGTTTTCTTGCCAGTTGTACTGCTTTTTCCTGATAAATTGGGTTATTGCCAGCGCGCGAACCACAATACAGAGCAACCAAAGGTTGGGTGGTAAGGGGAGAGGGATGATTAATAGAAGTTGATTGAATCATTCTTGATACGCTATTCATTTATTTTCTTCACCATAGCATGTTCTTTTTGTCGGCTCTAGCTTAGTGCCCAAATATGACAAACCCGTCAATATGCAGTGTTCAATTTGCAAAGATTTGTGAAAGTGCTGCATGGGTGTGGACGATGTCTAAAAAAGGGGATGAATCTGAGCGCAAACTTTCCTATACTCAAGGCTTGTCTTACAACTATAGAATCGTCATGGACAGTGGCAGTTGTCGCACCGAACGAATATTTTTTAATGTAATGTTAAGCCTCCAAGGGCCAGCCAAGTTGGTTTTAATACAGGATATGTTTTTGGCGTATTCCGCTTCAGATATTCAGGAGAAGAACAGATGATCTTTGAATGGATGTCTGACCCCGCTGCGTGGGTTGGGTTATTGACCCTGATTGTGCTTGAAATTGTACTGGGTATTGATAACTTGGTGTTTATTGCCATTTTGGCAGAAAAACTACCGCCAGAACAACGCAATACTGCACGGGTCGTGGGCTTGATTCTTGCCTTAGGCATGCGCCTGATATTACTCGCATCTATCGCATGGGTGGTCACCCTGACCCAACCACTGTTCCATATTTTTGAACATCCTTTCTCTGGACGCGACCTGATTTTACTGTTTGGTGGTGTATTCCTATTGTTTAAAGGCACGATGGAACTGCGCGAACGCATTGAAGGCAAACCTGCACTAAAAGAAGAAAATCCTGTACATGCGACTTTCTGGATGGTGATTGTGCAGATTGTGGTGCTAGATGCAGTGTTCTCACTCGATAGCGTGATTACCGCTGTGGGCATGGTGCAGCATTTATCGGTCATGATGATTGCGGTGATCATCGCAATTGGCATTATGCTGTGGGCTTCCAAAGCGCTCATGGACTTTGTCAATAAACATCCTACCGTGGTGATTTTATGCCTGTGCTTCCTGATGATGATTGGTTTCTCATTGGTGGTGGAAGGCTTTGGCTATCACATTCCAAAAGGCTATTTATATGCCGCCATCGGTTTCTCGGTGATGATTGAATTCTTGAACCAAACTATCCGCAGAAATCAGGAAAAAACCGTGACCACCACCGATTTACGCTACCGTACTGCTTCGGCTGTGATGCGGATGTTAGGTGGCAAAAGCCAAAACACCACTGAAAGCAGCCATGTGAATGAAGATGTTTTGGCTACCCGTGCCTTTGCCGATGAAGTCTTTGACGAAGAAAATGGGGTCTATCATAGTGTGATGGTGCAAGGGGTATTGGGTTTATCTGAACGTCCTGTAAAGTCGGTCATGACGCCACGCCCTGAATTGGAATGGATTGATTTAGACGAAGATGAAGCCTCAATTCGTAGCCAGTTATTAAGCATGACCCATTCACGGGTGATTGTGGCGCGCGGTGAACTGGATAATATTTCGGGTATTGTCCTGACCCATAAAGTTATGAATCAATACATTGAAACAGGGGTGCTGGATTTTGAAACACATTTGCGTGAACCTGTGATTGTGCATGAAAATGCCCAAGTTTTGATGGTGATGGAGCAATTGCGTCAAGCACCGCTGCAAATGGCAATTGTGCTGAACGAATACGGCTCGATTGAAGGCGTTGCCACACCTATTGATATTTTGGAAGCAATTGCGGGCGAATTTCCAGATGAAGATGCACTCGAAGCCAGTGCTGAAAGTTTGGAAGATGGCACATTATTGCTAGATGGCTCTATCGACATTCGCCACGTATCTTTATTATTGGGTCGTGATTTGGTGGATGAAAGCGAGCAATATTCAACTTTATCTGGCTATATTTTATTCCATTTGGGACGTTTGCCTGAAAACGGTGAGAAGCTACTTTCCGATGGTTATATTTTTGAAATTGTGACCATGGATGGACATAAAATTGAAAAAGTGCATTTGATTCAACAGGAATCTTCAAGCGCATCATAAACTGAACGCCAAACTGCATTTCAGTCTTGTGCTTCCGCTAAAATAGCCTGCATTGTCAGGCTGTTTTGGGGCTGTTGCCATTGCAAATATAGACGAAGTGTCAACAGACCCTATTATTGATTTAAATTTCTGGAATTTTCTATGCATCACTCGGCATGTCCGTGCGGGCAAGGCGATTATCAATACTGCTGCCAACCTTTACACGTGGGGCAGGCACATGCAGAAACTGCGAGCCAACTCATGCGTTCACGCTATAGTGCTTTTGCCTTGCAACAAATTGATTATATTGTACAAACTACTGCGCTAGGACAACAGGCAAGTCTGAATGTTGACGCAATTACAGATTGGAGCAAGTCGAATCAATGGTTAAAGCTCGAAGTGCTGAATAGCAATGAAAAGCTAGATAAAAACCACGCCCAAGTTGAATTTAAAGCCCATTATCATGATGCTAAGCAGGCGCAAATTCACCATGAAGTTTCCCATTTTGTGCAACATCAGGCACGTTGGTATTTTTTGGATCCGACCACAGGGCAACAGCCGACCATGAAACAGCCGTGTATTTGTGGTTCGGGTAAAAAATTTAAGCAATGTTGTGCGCGATTTTTATAACTTTATCTTGGTTTTTCGCTTATGATAACGCACATCTTTTGACCTAGTGAAAGAAGGGCAAGTCCATGTTGTTGTTGATCATTTACTTAATCGCGATTACCGCAGAAGCGATGACAGGCGCATTGTCTGCAGGGCGTCGCAGCATGGACTGGTTTGGTGTCACCTTAATTGCTTGTGTCACCGCATTGGGCGGTGGTTCGGTGCGAGATGTATTGTTGGGGCATTATCCACTGACTTGGGTCAAACATCCTGAATATTTGGTGCTGACCTGTATTGCAGCTTTTATCACCATTTTAATTGCCAAATGGATGCGTCATTTACGTTCCATTTTCTTGGTGCTCGATGCTTTAGGTTTAATTGGCTTCACCATTATTGGTTGCCAAATTGCTTTGGAAATGGGGCATGGTTTTGTAGTGTCTGCCGTTGCAGGTGTTTTAACAGGTGTGTCAGGCGGGATTCTGCGTGATATTCTGTGTAACGATGTGCCTTTGGTGTTCCGTCGTGAGCTATATGCCAGTATTTCTTTTGTTTCCGTAATTTGCTATTGGTTGTGTATCGAAATCGGTTTATCGCTTGAATTAACCGTGATCGCAACACTTATTTTTGGTTTTACCTTGCGTTTGATTGCGATTTATTTTGGCTTAGAAATGCCTAAATTTATTTATCAGGATGATGATGAACATTCAGCATCCTCTAAAGATGAAACCTAATTGGTTATAAGAACAGTATTGAACATAAGTGAACCGATCACCAGATCGGTTTTTTTAATGCTATCCACATTCTGCCAACTCATAGTATAAAAATACAACAGTAGCTGTGTGTGGCATCGCCCATATCCTTTTAGCCAACTTAAAGAGTGTGTTATGGATTTAATTTCACGTGTGCAACGTCTACCCATTGGAAAATTCCACTATAGTCTACTGGTGGTGATTGGTCTGGGCTGGATGTTTGATGCCATGGATACAGGACTGATCTCCTTTATTTTGGCAAAAATGGCAGAAGACTGGAGCATGACCCCTGCCGAAAAAGGCATGGTGGTGTCGATTGGTTTTGTCGGAATGGCCATTGGGGCAGTCTTTTCAGGTGGTCTGGCCGATAAAATTGGACGTAAAACTGTATTTGCCACCACCTTGGTGATTTACAGTCTAGCTACTGCCGCTTGTGCCTTTGCACCGAATTTAACTTGGTTACTGGTCTTTCGCTTTATTGTCGGTTTAGGTTTGGGCGGGCAGCTTCCCGTAGCGGTGACTTTGGTCAGTGAATACATTCCTGCGCATGTGCGTGGGCGCTTTATTGTATTGCTGGAAAGTTTTTGGGGCTTGGGGTGGTTATGTGCGGCATTAGTTTCTTATTTTGTGATTCCAAAATTTGATTGGCATACAGCATTTTTAATCGGTGGTTTGCCTGCCTTATATGCCTTGGTTATCTGGAAAAAAGTCCCTGAATCTATCCCATATCTGATCAATCGTAGTCGTATTGCCGAAGCACATGCACTGGTACAAAAGTTTGAGCGTCAATGTGGGGTAGAGGTCATTGAACAAATTGAAGTTCAGCCTGTTGCCGCCAAACAGCATATTTCTTTTACTCAATTGTGGTCGGGACCATTTGCGCGTCGTAGTTTAATGCTGTGGCTGATTTGGTTTGGCATTGTCTATTCCTATTATGGCATTTTCACTTGGTTGCCTAGTCTGTTGGTGCAGCAAGGCTACAGCATCGTACAGTCATTTGAATATGTGCTGGGCATGATTTTGGCGCAATTACCTGGTTATATTGCAGCCGCTTGGTTGGTCGAAAAATTAGGGCGCAAAGCCACACTAGCAGGTTTTATTGGCATGTGTGCCGTATCGGCGTACTTCTTTGGTCAGGCGGATAGCGTGGCGATGATCATGTTCTGGGGCTGTTTGATGTCGTTCTTCAACTTGGGCGCGTGGGGTGTGCTATACACCTATACCCCTGAACAGTACCCAACCAATATTCGTGCTTTTGGCTCAGGTTGGGCTTCGGCGATTGGACGTATGGGTGGTATTGTCGCCCCAATGGTGGTCACCCACATGATGGTCATGCAAAATGGCTTTAGTTATGTTTTTATGATGTTTACAGCGGTTTTATTGGCCGTTGCTGTGGTGATTGTGGTGTTGGGTGAAGAAACTAAAGGCAGAACTTTAGAGTCGATAGGTTTGTAAGCTTAAAATAAACCCATCTTCCAACTTGAAATGACAGTAAGCGTAAACCTGTTTGAGGAATTTACGCTTACTGGCTCCAAGGTTTAGCAGTCAGAACGAATTCCTGATTTAAAGCCAAGGCGATATTTTGCATGTTAAAACTATGCCGATCTTCAGGAAGTTGTAACAATAATGGTAAGCGTGTTATACCATTTTCACCATTGGCAAAAGCATAGTGACGGATTTTAGGGTCAATTCTGCTAATGAGATTCTTGGCTTCTAAATAAACACTTTGTTGGGTTGCCTGTTTTTGAATACTAATAATTCCAATATAACAGCGATCTTGAATATCAATCAGGCTCTTTTTTAGCTTCTCTATTTTCACCTGATTATTTTCAGATTTTTTCAGCAAACGTTTAAAAAATCCCGCTTTTTCATTTGTTTGAATTTCTCGTTCGAGACTACGTATTTGTTGTTGTATATGGCGGCTCTGTTCAATCGCAGCATTCACATGCTCTCTGATCTTTTGAACAGGGGCGATTACCGCATTTAAATGTTGTTGATAGTGATATTCATCTTCAAAGAGCACAAAAACTTGTGCGCGACGCTGTACCAATAAATGCAAATATGCAATCAAACGATATTTAAAGCCGCGGGCGTAGGGATTAAATTGCAACATGGGTTCTTGAGATAAAGCTTCAAACTGATGTAAGAGTTCAGTCATTAAACGTTTCAGATTTAAATAACAAAACTCTAATTCATCAGACTGTTGCACACTTTGTTTTAAACCTCTTGCAAATGGTTCAAGCACTTGCAAACAAAGGTCTTTTTCTAAGCAATCTAAATGCTCTTTGACTAAATAATCTGTAGAAAAACCTTGAATATCCACCACTTTTTTCATTTGTGGTAAAAGTTGCTCTTGCTTATATAGGTGTAAAGATTCAATCAACTCCACAATATGCGGATTCATTTGACGTTGAATGCCGATAATTTGTGTCATTTGCTGTTTAAAATTTTCAATATAATCAATTTGATCTAACTTTTTCGGATCAAGAACTAAACCACTAATATAGAATTTATTTTCTACGCCAAAGTTTTCTTCTGTTAAAAAGCGTCGAATGGAATAAGCAGATACACGGCTGTCGTAGGAACTACTCACAATAAAATAGTAATCTGTAGCATCGATAATTTCAAAGTCACGAACATGCAGTTCATGAACAAAGTAATCCTGAAAAATTGATGGTTTTTGTTGTGCATATTCACTTGGTAAAATATAAGCAAACCAATTGCCCAAAATTTCACTTTTCATAAACACTTCAAAGATAAAACTACGAATTTGTGCTTGATCTAGATTGCGATGGTTAGTTGTAACGCTGAAGTCTAAATCACGAATAATTAAAGCAGCATCATATAAAAACGCTTTTTTGAGTAAAAGTTGGGCTTGAATATCCTGTGGCTCATGTAATTCAATTTGATTCATTTCATGAATCACCGTTTCTAGAAAATCGGCGATTTGAAAGTCGGTTTGGTAGGTTTCTAAATAGTCAAAGCTACTTTGTACGTTTTTGGCGAGTTGTAATAATTCTGGATGCTGTGTGTACTGTGGAATGTCTTGCAGACGGATGTAACCATGAAATTCAAAGGTTGCTGTAAGATAATTCCAGTGAATATTTTTGAGTTTTAAGTATCGTTCTTCTATTTTTTCATGCAGTTCTTTAGGTGTGGCGGAAAGAATTGCGTTTAGCTGCTGCTGCCATTTATTATCAAGAATAGGATCAATTTGTTTTAACTTTACCCGAAGCTGATAAGGAATATAGGTCTGCATAGCGAAATCCAAAAGAACCGTTACAATAAATTTAAACTTTAAATAAAAAACTGCAGTGTGTTTTATATCACAAAAACAGCATTTACATTGATAAAAATAAAGGAATTTTTATGTAATAAGTATTGTTTCAAACATCTGTAACGTGTCAATAGACCCTCATAGAATGACTCGTTATAATTTTATATTGCTGTTTTTTATAAAATGAATATTTTTACGGCATAAGACACAAATTGTCTCAGAGCATTCCTACTAACTCTTGTGCAGGATGCTGCTGCGGCATAGCATAAGCCGATTGATACAAAAACAAGTGATTTAGGACGACAGGTTTTATGACAAGCCTCGCGCATCATGCAACAGAAAACCGTTCCGTAGCAGAATTTACTGAACGTGCATACCTTAACTATGCCATGTACGTGATTATGGATCGTGCATTACCCCATATCAGCGATGGTTTAAAACCTGTACAGCGCCGTATTGTGTACGCCATKAGTKAGCTTGGACTCAAACACAGTGGCAAACCAAAAAAATCGGCACGTACCGTGGGGGATGTATTGGGTAAATACCATCCGCATGGTGATTCTGCTTGTTATGAAGCTATGGTGTTGATGGCGCAGCCGTTCAGTTATCGTTATCCATTTATTGAAGGACAGGGTAATTGGGGTTCGCCCGATGATCCTAAATCCTTTGCGGCGATGCGTTATACCGAAGCCAAACTATCGCAATATAGTGAAGTACTTTTGGCTGAATTGGGGCAAGGTACTTGTGACTGGCAAGATAACTTTGATGGCTCATTAAAAGAACCTGTCAATTTGCCTGCGCGTGTACCGAATATTTTGCTGAATGGCACCACCGGTATTGCAGTAGGGATGGCGACCGATATTCCACCGCATAACTTGCGAGAAGTGGTGAAAGGCACAATTGCCCTGATTCGCAACCCAAATTTAACCGATGAAAAAGTTGCAGAATATATTCCTGCGCCTGACTTACCAACCAAAGCTGAAATTATTACCCCGCCTGAAGAATTGCTGAAAATGCAAAGTACAGGTCGCGGTAGTTACCGTATGCGTGCGGTGTACAGCATTGAAAAAAATGAAATCGTGATCACAGAATTGCCGTATCAGGTTTCGGGTTCAAAAATCATTACCCAAATTGCTGATCAGATGCAGGCGAAAAAACTGCCGTTGGTGAGCGATGTGCGTGATGAATCAGACCATCAAAACCCAACCCGTTTGGTGATTGTACTGCGTTCCAACCGTATTGATGCCGAAGCAGTGATGAGTCACTTATTTGCCACGACTGACTTGGAATCGAGCTATCGTGTCAATATGAACATGATTGGCGCAGATGGTCGTCCGCAGGTGAAATCGATTCGTCGTATTTTGCTGGAATGGATTGAGATTCGTAAAAATACCGTCACACGTCGTTTGCAATATCATCTTAATAAAATCGAAAAGCGACTGCACATTTTGGCAGGTTTGCTGATTGCCTATTTAGATATTGATACCGTGATTCGGATTATTCGTGAAGAAGATCATCCTAAAGCCGAGTTGATGGCACATTTTGGTATTGATGAAATTCAGGCCGAAGCCATTTTGGAATTAAAGCTACGTCATCTGGCCAAGCTTGAAGAAATGGAAATTCGCCGTGAACAAGAAGAATTGGAAGCACGTGCCGCCATTATTCGTGAACAACTGGCTAATCCTGAATCATTGAAAAATTTAATTATCAGTGAGTTAAAAGAAGACGCGAAAAAGTTTGGTGATGATCGTCGTTCACCGATTGTATTGCGTGCCGAAGCGACTGCAATTAATGAACAAGATATGCTACCTGCCGACCCTGTAACGGTGGTATTGTCTGAAGCGGGCTGGATTCGCTGTGCTAAAGGGCATGAGGTTGATGCGGAAAATCTAAATTTCCGTGCGGGTGATCAATATCTCAGTCATGCACAAGGCAAGTCTAATCAGCGCGTCTATATTTTAGATGATACGGGGCGTAGTTATGCGTTGCCAATTAATAGCCTGCCTTCGGCACGAGGTTTGGGTGAACCATTAAGTTCAAAACTTGCTCCTGCCAGTGGTGTTGGCTTTAAACAATTGCTGATTGCCGATGATGAGGCTGAAATTCTAGCAGTCAGTAGTAAAGGTTATGGTTTTAAAACACAGGCCAAACAGTTAGATACCAGTGCTAAAGCAGGTAAAGCATTCCTGTCTTTGCCTGAACAATCGACCGTGATGAACTTGCAAATGATTGAACACGCGAGTCATGTTGCACTGCTCAGTTCAGCAGGGCGTTTACTGGTGATTGAGCTGTCAGAATTGCCAATTTTGAACAAAGGTAAAGGTAATAAATTGATACAACTTGAGGAAAAAGATCAGTTGGTGTCTATGTTACCTTTAAGTTTAGATGAAACAATTCAAGTATTTGCAGGACAGCAACAACTCAAACTCAAAGGTGATGATTTGCTGAAGTATGTGGCGAAGCGCGGCACGAAAGGTCATCTCTTACCACGCGGTTACCAAAAAGCAAATAAACTGTTAATTCAAAGATAATACTAGCGTTTTTTAAGCAAAATACGTTATATATGGTTTGTGTTCGTGAAAATGGATGCAATACAGGGCATAAACAAGCAAACAACGACGTCTTGTATTGAGAAAAATAGTTTAAAACTAAGGATTACTGATTGGAGAAATTGGCATTATGGATAAGATTTGGTTTGCTGAATACCAAAAGACAGGAATTCCAGAAACTGTAGAACTGCCTGCAGAAAATACGTCACTCGTAGACATTTTTGAACGTAATTTCCAAAAATTTGGTTCACGTGATGCCTTTATCTTTATGGATAAAGTTTTAAGCTTTAGTGAACTAGAAGAAGCTAGCCGTAAATTTGCAACTTATTTACAAAGTTTAGGTTTGGCACCAGGCTCGCGTGTTGCGGTGATGATGCCGAACGTACTTCAATATCCAGTAGTTGCATTAGGGGTGTTGCGTGCAGGCTTAGTATTGGTGAACGTGAACCCACTTTATACTTCACGTGAGTTAGAGCACCAATTAAATGACTCTGGTTCTGAAGTTTTAGTGATTATCGAAAACTTTGCATCGGTTTATCAGGCAATTATTGGTAAAACTCCTGTGAAGCATGTGGTTGTTGCTTCTGTGGGCGATATGCTAGGCGCATTAAAAGGTACGTTGGTGAATTTTGTTTTACGTTCAGTGCGTAAGCAGATTCCAGCATGGAACATTCCGGGTCACATTAAATTTAATGCGGCAATATCTAAAGTGAGCCCAAGCAACTACAAACGTCCTAACTTAACTTTAAGTGATACTGCTGTGTTGCAATACACAGGTGGTACAACAGGTGTATCTAAAGGTGCAGAATTAACGCATCGCAACCTTGTGGCAAACATGCTGCAATGTGATGGTATTTTCCAAAGTAAATTTGGTGCGAAAGATGGTCAGCCAGATGATCGTATTTTCTGTGCATTGCCGCTTTATCACATTTTTGCATTTATGGTGTGCGCGCTTTACGGCATGTACAAAGGTCAAGCAAACGTATTGATTCCAAACCCGCGTGATTTACCTGCGGTAATGAAAGAATTACGTAAATATCAACCGACTTTCTTCCCTGCGGTGAATACCTTATTCAATGCACTTGTGAACAATGAAGAGTTTAAACAGCTTGATCACAGCCGATTGAAAATGGCGATGGGTGGTGGTATGGCCGTATTGCCTTCAACTGCTGAAGCATGGAAAAAAGTCACAGGCACCAACATTATTGAAGGTTATGGCTTGTCTGAAACTTCACCCGTTGCAACGGCTAACCCACCTACATCTGACGAATTTAGTGGTACGATTGGTATTCCATTGCCATTAACTGAAGTGGCTATTTTGGATGATGACGGCAATGAAGTTGCGCTGGGTGAGCAAGGTGAAATTTCAATCCGTGGTCCACAAGTCATGAAAGGCTATTGGAACCGTCCAGATGAAACCGATAAAGTGATGATTAATGGTTTCTTCCGTACAGGTGACATTGGTATCATGGATTCACGCGGCTATGTGAAAATTGTAGACCGTAAAAAAGACATGATTTTGGTATCTGGCTTTAACGTTTATCCATCTGAAATTGAAGAAGTGATTTCGAAGCATCCGAAAGTCTTGGAAGTAGCAGCAATTGGTGTGCCAGATGAAAAATCAGGTGAAGTGCCAAAACTATTTGTGGTGAAAAAAGATCCATCATTGACCACTGAAGAAGTATTAGCATTCGCTAAAGAGAACTTAACTGGCTATAAACGCCCACGTTATGTGGAGTTTATGGAAGAATTGCCAAAATCGAACGTAGGTAAAATCTTGCGTAAAGATTTGCGTAAAACAGCGTAATTCATGTTGCTTTGAAACAAAAACGCCTCTGAAAACTCAGGGGCGTTTTTTATATGCTTATAAAAATAGATAGCTTCTTGTTCAATACAGACGAAGTGTCACCAGACCTTATTCTTTCATCAACCAACGGTCAAAGTAGCGACGCCCAACACCCACAATACCCAAGAAAATAAACATCGCACCAAATTGGCGACTAAAACCTGATTGATTAAAACTGCCATAACTTAAAATATTATCAATTAAGCAGTACACCACAATCACGATAATCCAGTGCCATAACGGTAAACGCTTAATCCCCACCGCATAAAACGCCACCCAAAGCACAACAAAGCTAAAAATGGTCGACCATACGTTCATGTTGGCACAAATTACCGTCAATAAAAATGCCACAATAGGCAACACAATTTTTAAAACACGATCCACTCGCAGTTGATGTTGGCGTTGCTTTTCAAGTATATCTAGCATTTCCTTTTGATCTGGGCTGACCATAATGGATCCTTTATACAATTGCTGAAAACATGCTATTTAACAAAATTTATTCCAGATATGCCATGTTATGATAAGTTCTCAATACAGTTTATGAGAAAAAATTGATGCAAAGCATAAGTGGAATTGTTTATCTGATTATTATTGCATGCCTATTGCCCTATGTTTTTACCGTAGTGGCCAAAATGGCAGGCGGTTTTAAACGTGAAGATAACCAAAATCCACGTGAATTTTTAGCTAAAACTACAGGTTTGGCTGCACGTGCCAACGCCGTACAACAAAACAGTTTTGAAAGCCTGCCTTTGTTTATTGCTGCAGTGCTCATGGCGGAATATATGGTCATCCCACAAGTGGTGGTGATGATGTTTGGTATTGCTTATATTGTGCTGCGCATTATTTATGGAATTTGTTATTTAGCCAATTGGGCGACACTGTGTTCAATTGTTTGGATGTTGTCTTTACTTTGCCCAATTTGTATTTTACTGATGGTGATTAAACTGACCTGATCAAGTCAGGTGTGAAAATATGTATTTTTACCTTGCAGATGTATAATCACGCAGTAATTCAGGACAGAAAACCGGTATAATTGACGCGGTTTTAAAAAGATTTAACTTGTATAAGAGTGATGCTATGAGCTACAGCAATATCCCTGCGGGTAAAGATGCACCAAATGACATCTATGTGATCATTGAAATTCCTGCCAATGCAGCGCCAATCAAATACGAAATTGATAAAGATTCTGATGCATTATTTGTAGACCGTTTCATGGGTACAGCAATGTTCTACCCAGCGAACTACGGTTATGTACCAAATACACTTTCATTGGATGGTGATCCGCTAGACGTATTGGTTGTGACTCCACACCCAGTAGAGCCAGGTTCTGTGATTCGTTGCCGCCCAGTGGGTAAACTGAACATGGAAGATGATGGTGGTGTTGATGCGAAACTGGTTGCAGTTCCGCACGAAAAATTAACCCCAATTTATAAAGATGTTCAAGAATATACGGATCTTCCACCATTATTGATCAGCCAAATTGAACACTTCTTCCAACACTATAAAGACTTAGAGCCAGGCAAATGGGTGAAGTTAAGCGGTTGGGAAGGTGCTGATGTTGCGAAACAAGAAGTATTGAACTCAATTGAAGGCTACAAAGCTGCAAATCCATAATTTGCGTAGCCTGTTCAGCATTCAAATGAAAGCTGAAATGTAAAAAAACCTGCACATATTCTGTGCAGGTTTTTTATTGGTTTTGCTATTCCGAGAAATTAGAATAATTTCACAGGAATATCTAACCAGATACGCCATTCGTTGGTTGAGCCAATAGCATTACTGACGTAATTTCCTTTCGCATTGTTATACGTATCGCTTGCACGTAAGTAAGAGTGACGTAAGCGTAAGCTTGCATCTTTGAATGCACCCGATTGAACCGTATATTTCACTTGGTTAAAGAATTCATGTTCTTCAGCTTGGTCGATAATTTGTGCTGGATTATTTTTTTCGGCTACATCAATATCCCAACCATAAACGAATGCTGTTGTCCAGTTTAGACCTGGGAGACCATAGTTTTTAAAATTATAGTTGTACTGTAAGCCAACAGATTTTTCATCGTTACCATTAAAGTCGGATAAGTATGAGTTTGGTACATAAATGCTTTGTAGACCATCTGCGTTGTAAGCATAGTCGTAACCTATGTTGCCGGCATTATCTTGGTACGCAAGCATCAAATTGTGTGCGTCCCTGTTATAGCTTGCAGATACACCCCAAATCGAGTTAGTCAATTCTTCAGTTTCAATGCGTGGATCAGTTGTTTCTGCTCCAACTTTCCATTTGGTATTGTAACCCATTGCATCTAAAGTTACGCTCGCACCATTTGCTGTAGGGAAGCTATAATTCACATTCCCATAGTGACGATCTAATTTATCTTTAACGTCTACCCCATAATAAGAGGCATTAACTTGGTCGTTAAACTTGTATTTCGCGCCCCAGAAAATAGCACTGTCCAAATTTTGTTGGTCTGAGCTGATGTCATTTGACCATTGGTTTTTAGTGAATTTACCACCGATTAACGTCAAATCTTTAATTTCGTTACTTTCAATATAAAGACCAGTGTAGTATTCAGGTGTTAAGCGTGCTGTATTGCTTGCAATTACTGGAATTTCAGATACTTGCGTACCATATTTAGCTGTTGTATTTGATACACGTGCTTTCACATAAGCACCACCACGTGCCCAGTGATCGTAAGCATCTTTGGTGCCATCAGCATTTAACTGATCATGTACAGGAATCATTTGATTGCCAGTATGCCCATTTTTGCCTAATTTAAATGAAGCATCACCAACAACACCCACACCAAAACCGACTACACCTTTGGTAAAGCCGGAATCTAATTTGACAATTGCAGTTTGCGCAAATGAACTTGTATCTGTACCAGGTTTTACATCTTTATAATCACGAGTTAAATAACCTGTACGGAATAAAACCGAACCGTTTGCGTCTTCTACAAAGCCTTTAGATTCACTTTGTTCGCTAGCAAATGTAGTTGAAACAAGCGCTGCGTTGATCAGCAACGCAAGTGTTAATTTTTTAGATTGCAGCATTGGGAGATGGCCTCATGCAGTAAATGTGTAGTTGAAACGTAGGCGAATTGTATCGCTATTTAGGCGCGAAAATATCACTTTTAAAGCACTTATGACACTAAAGTTAAGCATTTTTTCGATAAACTGTGGGGTCATTAAAAATATCGACTTTTCAAAAGTTGAATAAATATTTTATTTTTTAGTAAAAACATAAACATATTTAAACTTACTGAATCACTGAAACATAGCCAAATACAGCGCATCTGCAACTTTATTTGTAAATTGTACATTAAAAATACAGTTTGTTTAGTTTTTCAACAGCTTAGTGTATGATGAAAGGGCGTAAAACACAGCATAAACCTTTAAATAGGGTTAAGTTTTTCCAGTGATGTGGTTATCTTTTAAGTCGAATTTTGGGCAAGAGATAAGTGGAGAAATAAATTTATAAATCTTTATTTGAATTAAGAGTATAAAAATTAAATTTTTATTTAAGCTTTGAGTAATAGCTTTTGGCTATTACGGATTTCATGTGAAACATCTGTGTTTAGTTTTGGGCGTTACGATGAAAACAGAACTGTTTAAGAAGATGTTTAATACATAACTTTTATATGGTCGTTGGCTTGCGAAAATTAAAATTGATCTATCGTTTTGGTCAATGAATTATTTTTGATGTGAAGATTTAAGTGTCACGTCACATATTGATGTCAAATTTTGGTGCAGAAATATAGTGCAGTTTAGGACAGGATTTCTGTCTGTTCACTGAGTTTTGATAGTTGATAGCGCTAGGAGGAGCAGAGGATAGGCATGACTTTCGATTGTTTGATCAGGATAGGCTTGTGATTCTTGACTGCACTTTTTTAGGCATGTGATTTAGCTTTATTGCTATGCAAGGATGCAAAAAATAATCATACCGCTGTGCAAATCAATGTTTAAAGTGTAGTCCTTATATAAGATGAGAGTTGATGTACATCCAAAGTCACTGTAATTAAAATAAAAAACTATAAGAAATAATCAATATATAACAATGGCTTAATCTCAATTTTTTGAGTTTTAATGCTTAATCCCTGTTCGAAACTCTAACGTTGGCATAGGGCTTGCAATTCCCTCAATGAGTCAAGCAAAAAATAGACAACGCATCTTATCCGATGCAGGGGGAATCTAAAATGAAATTCGTACTTCAAACACTTTCTTTGGCGATGGTCGCAGCTACATCTAGTCTCAGCTTTGCTGCAGAAAATACAGCAGGTATGTCCTTTAGCGGGACAGCAGCCTTGACCAGTGATTATCGTTATCGTGGTTTAACCCAAACATTCAATGATCCCGCAGTGCAAGCAGGTTTCTTACTGAACCATGATTCTGGGGTGTATGCAGGTGTGTGGGGTTCCAATGTCGATTTTGGTGGTACGGCACATTTAGAGCTTGACCCTTATATTGGCTATACCACAAGCCTAGATTATTTTGCCAGCAAACCTGTTTTGGATGTGGGTTTGTGGTATTACGCCTACCCAAGTGAGAGCGATTTAAACTGGCTTGAAGTCTATGCAAAATTAGGTTTTAGCGATGTTTTATTTAAAGATGCCAACTTATTGACCGCAATCAACTATTCCAATGATTTCTTAGGTGGTGACACCGATGCCTGGTATTTCAATGCCACTTATACCGCACCCATTGGAAGCACGGGCTTTTCTGGGGTTGCCGGATTAGGTTACACCCAAGCAGATGACTTTGATTTTGGGGATAATAGTGACAGCTATGTAGATTGGAAAGTCGGTGTGAGCTATAACTTTGCTTCAGTTGAAGGCTTATCTGCTGAATTGGCTGCTGTAGGAACTGATATTGATACAGGTGGTTTAGATACGACCAGTGATCCCGTTGAAAATTGGTCTCATGTACGTAAACGTGGCGTTGAAACAGGAGCCGTATTCACGTTAACTAAAGCCTTCTAAAGATACGGCTACGACGATAAATAAAAGCTCCAGTACGGAGTGAAACTTAAAAACAATAAAAACAACTCGCCCATTGTAGAGGCATGGCAATGGGCTATTTTTCATTTCTTAGACTTTCAATCAGGTTTCATGGGCACGATAAGACAGTGCCTCACTCAAATGTGGACTTTGAATCTGTTCACTTTGGGCTAAATCTGCAATGGTACGCGCCACTCGTAATACCCTATGATACGCACGTGCCGATAAATTCAAACGCTGTTGTGCAATGGCTAAAATATTTTGGGCAGTATTATCTAAGCTTGCAAATTGCTCTAATTGTTTGGGGCTGAGTGCCATGTTGAGACACTCTTGACGTTGCAATTGTCGTGTATATGCTTGAATGACACGGCTTCGCACGGTTTCAGAATTTTCGACAGGTCGAGTGTCCTGCAATTCATGTGCTTGCAGAGGTGGTACATCAATGTGTAAGTCGATACGATCCAACAACGGCCCTGAAATACGGTTTTGATAGCGTTTAATACTTTCTGCTGAACATTGGCAGCGCACATCCTGATTAAAAGCATAACCACAAGGACAAGGATTCATGGCAGCAATCAGTTGAAAGTTGGCTGGGAAGGTAATTTGCCGAGAGGCGCGGGAAATCACAATTTCTTTGGACTCTAAAGGTTGGCGCAGTACTTCTAACACTTTTTTATCAAATTCAGGCAGTTCATCTAAAAATAAAACACCTAAATGTGCCAAGGTAATTTCACCTGGTTTGGGATATGAGCCTCCACCGACCAATGCCACAGCAGAAGCGGTATGGTGCGGTGCACGAAAGGGACGCTGTCCAAACGTATGCGGGCTATTCGCCACAGAATAGATGCTGGCAACTTCTAAATTTTCCTGCATATTMAATGGCGGTAAAATACTGGAAAGCCGAGATGCCAATAAGGTTTTACCTGTACCGGGTGGGCCTTTAAATAGCAGTGAATGTCCACCTGCTGCTGCAATTTCCAAAGCGCGTCGTGGGCGCAATTGGCCTTTCACATCGACTAAATCAAATGCGGAGTGTGATAACTGTGGCTGTGCAGTCGCGATGACTTTATCTAAAAGCTGGCTTTGTGCCAAATGTTCGCAAACTTGTTTTAAATGTGCGGCGGCAAAGACTTCAAAGTCTGGCAGTTGTGCAGCTTCTTGTGCGTTTTGTTCAGGTAAAACCAAACGATGCTGTGCCTGTTGGCAGGCAATCGCAATACTGAGTGTGCCTGTAGTGGGGCGTAATTGACCATCTAAAGCCAATTCTCCAATAAATTCTAAACCGTCAGTACTCTGTTCGGGCAATTGTCCCGATGCAATTAAAATACCTAAGGCGATGGCTAAGTCTAAACGCGACCCATCTTTGGGCAAGTCGGCAGGCGCTAAATTAATGGTCAGACGTTTGGTCGGAAATTGAAAACCACTATTAATAATGGCAGAGCGTACCCGATCTTTACTTTCACGTACGGCAGCTTCGGCTAGACCAACTATGGTTAAAGATGGTAAACCTTGACTTAGATGGACTTCAACTTCAATTGCAGGGGCGTGCAAGCCGAGCAGCCCCCGCGTATACACTTTGGCAAAAGACATTTTTATTATGATCCGTTTTGGTGCGTTATTTTTATAATGTTTGGTTTTTGTACTTAAGCACTCAATTGGTGCTTATTTTTTGAGTTGGATTTTCTGTTCTAGTACTTCAACCTGTTTTAACAACTCATTTAAACGTAAGTTGGCATTATTGAGCGCAGTACGTTGGCGGTCTAGCTCATCTTGCGAGACCAAATCCATTTTTGTCACGGCTTCATTCAGCAAAGCACGTAAATTATGTTCTAAATCTTTTTTGGGTTGTTCAATTTGTTCCAAAATGGCTTGTAATAAAGTTTCAATCATTGTTGTTTCCACACAGATGGACAAAGGTAGGCAGTGTAGCACTGGTCTTGAATAGACTATAGCATTTCAGACGAAATATGGATTTATTCGATGAGTAAAATCGTAAATCTTCTAGTAAATATGTCTATTTTTTGAAGATCAAAACCATATAAATGTATAAAATAAGGTATAAAGAAAACTCATGTCACGGTTTCTAATTTCCCCCGACCTTAGAACTTTGGCATGGAATTTGAACATAAAACCTTACTGGTGAATTAAGCCGAAGGAAAACAAACATGAAGCTCGTAACTGCAATTGTAAAACCCTTTAAATTAGATGATGTGCGTGAAGCATTATCTGAAATTGGTGTTCAAGGGATCACCGTAACAGAAGTCAAAGGCTTCGGTCGCCAAAAAGGTCACACCGAACTTTATCGTGGCGCCGAGTACGTCGTTGACTTCTTGCCTAAAGTTAAAATCGAAATCGCAATTAGCGATGAAATGGTCGATTCGGTGATTGAGTCAATCACTCGTGTTGCTAGTACAGGCAAGATTGGTGATGGCAAAATCTTTGTAACTAACCTCGAACAAGTCATCCGTATTCGTACAGGTGAAACGGGTGCAGATGCTGTTTAAAAGATGGCATGAAGTTTGCTGAGTACCTAATAACTCACAAAAACAAAGGTCGGGGGACACAAATGAAAAAAATGCTACTCGCGCTGAGTCTATCGGGCGCACTTCTTGGTGGTTCTGTTGCTTGGGCTGAAGAAGCCGCAACAGCCACCGCACCAACTTCAGATGTTGCAGTGCTTGAAACTGCCGAAACATCTCCTATCGAAACAACAAATGCAACAGAAGTTGCAGCTGTAGCAGAAGTCAGCACGCCTGAATCTGCTGAACCAGAAGCTGTATTAGATACAGGCGATACCGCTTGGATTTTAGTTTCGACTGCTTTAGTTTTACTCATGACCATTCCTGGTTTGGCACTGTTTTATGGCGGTATGGTACGTAAGAAAAATGTACTCAATACTATGGCTTATAGCTTTGTAGCAGCAGCCGTGGTCAGTATTGCCTGGGTGGCAGTGGGCTATAGTTTGGCTTTTGGCGAAGGCAATGCCTTTATTGGCAGCCTGGATAAAGTCATGCTGGCAGGCATTGGTACAGATGCTTTAAGCGGCAGTATTCCTGAAATTCTATTTGTGATTTTCCAAATGACTTTTGCCATTATTACTGTGGCCATTATCAGTGGTTCAATTGCAGAAAGAATGAAGTTTGGTGCCTTTGTTGCCTTTATTGCGATTTGGGTGGTCGTGGTCTATGCACCAATTACCCACTGGGTATGGGGTGGTGGCTGGTTAGGCAATGATGGTGCACTCGACTTTGCTGGCGGTACAGTCGTTCACATCAACTCAGGCGTGGCAGGTTTGGTGGCTGCATACATGTTGGGTAAACGTATGGGCTTGGGCCGTGAATCTATGGCTCCGCACAACCTGACTTTGACTGTACTGGGTGCGAGTTTACTTTGGGTGGGCTGGTTCGGTTTCAATGGTGGTTCTGCATTAGGCGCGAATGGTGCAGCGGGTTATGCCTTAGTTGTGACTCAAGTGGCAGCCGCAGCCGCAGCAATTGCATGGCTTGTGGTTGAAAAACTGGTACGTGGTAAAGGTTCTGTATTAGGTGCTGCATCGGGTGCTATTGCAGGTTTGGTCGTGATTACACCAGCAGCAGGCTTTGTGACTGTCGGTGGTGCATTAGCGATGGGTTTAATTGGTGGTGTCGTATGTTTCTGGGGGATTACTGCCTTAAAACGCGCCTTGAAAGCCGATGACTCTTTAGATGCCTTTGGTCTTCATGGCGTGGGTGGTATTGTTGGTGCAATTTTAACCGCCTTTTTTGCCAGCGAGTTTATTATGGGCGATGCTGCACCAAGCAACCTAATGAGCCAACTTTGGGTGCAAGTTGAAGGTGTGTTAGCGACTATTGCTTACTCAGCTGTACTGACTTTCATCATCTTAAAAGTAATTGATCTAACAATCGGTATTCGTGTGGCTGCAGAAGATGAGCGTATGGGACTCGACTTAAGCCAACATGGTGAGCGTGTCGAATAATCCACACAGCACATAATCAATATATTGTGTAAAACAGCCCTTTGGGGCTGTTTTTTTTCTATATATTGCGTAAAACTCTACAAAGTTGAGAAATTTTGCTACACTGCATTTTCATTCAAATTTGTGCAATTTAACCGCTATGCATTGTCCATTTTGCAACGCTGCAGACAGTAAAGTGATTGACTCACGTTTGGCGGCAGAAGGCTGTCAAATTCGCCGACGTCGTGAGTGTATTGGCTGTGGTGAACGCTTCACCACTTTTGAAAGTTATGAAGTGGTCATGCCACGTGTGATTAAATCGGATGGGAAAAGTGAACCCTTCGATGAAGCCAAGCTACGTCGTTCATTGATGCATGCTTTGCAAAAACGTCCTGTGACCCAAGAGCAAATTGAAACGGTACTCAGCGACATTCAATTACAAATTCGCCGTTTGGGTGAGCGTGATGTGAAATCACGTACCATTGGTGAAATTGTGATGCAGGCTTTATTTGCATTGGATCACGTGGCGTATGTGCGTTTTGCTTCAGTGTATCAGGACTTTCAGGATGTCGAAGCGTTTCGCCGTCAAATTGAACAAATGCAGTTACGTGAGCAATAAATTCTCATGTCAGCAAAAAGCAGACAACATCTGAATATGACTGAATTCACTTCCAATTTACCTCCCAATGATCTTTTTTGGATGCGTCGTGCGATTGAGTTGGCACGTTTGGGGCAATACAGCACCAAACCTAATCCAAATGTCGGCTGTGTGATCGTTAAAGATGCACAATTATTGGGCGAAGGGCATCATCCGCGTGCAGGACAACCGCATGCTGAAGTGTTTGCTTTGCGTCAAGCGGGTGAACAGGCACGTGGTGCAACTGCCTATGTAACTTTGGAGCCGTGTGCGCACTATGGACGCACTCCACCTTGTGCCAAAGCGTTGGTCGATGCAGGCGTGGTCAAAGTGGTAGTCGCTTGTCCAGACCCAAATCCATTGGTAGCAGGTAAGGGCGTTCAAATTTTAAAAGATGCGGGTATTCAGGTTGATGTCGGTGTGGCAGAAGCTGAAGCGCGTCAGTTAAATTTAGGCTTTTTAAAAGCCATGGCTACGGGCATGCCCTATGTGCGTTTAAAAGTAGCTTCAAGTTTGGATGGTCGCACGGCAATGGCTTCGGGTGAATCTAAATGGATTACTGGCACAGCTGCCCGTGCTGATGTGCAGCATTGGCGGGCAATCTCTGCTGCAGTATTAACGGGTATCGACACAGTGCTGGCCGATGACTGTCTGCTTAATGTACGCCACTTAGCGAGTGTAGATGACACTCACAGCGTGGTACAACCCAAACGGATTATTTTAGATCGCCAAGGCCGTTTGCCTTTGAGCGCACAAATTTTGCAGCAGCCTGAAACGGTGATGGTGATGGGACCATATCGTGCAGAGTTGGCAGCCTTAGGCGTGATACAATTGGCGGTACAGCCTTTAGAAACCTTACTTGCCCAATTGGTACAGCAACATCAAATTTATGATGTATTGATTGAAGCGGGAGCAACCTTATCGACTGCTTTCTTGCAGGAAGGTTGGGTAGATGAAGTGATCAGCTATGTGGCACCTACATTGTTAGGGAGCTCGGCTCGTACCATGTTTAATGCAGAATTTGAGCAGATGTCAGAGCAACTTCGATTTAAACTTTACGATGTCACTCAATTGGGTGATGACGTGCGCCTTAGGTTAATTCCTTCTCAAGAGACACTATGAGTTCAGAGTCAACGGTTTATCATAAACGCCGTCATGCGGCACGCACTACTGATGAGTATTTATTTCATCAGTTAGTGCCTTATTTGGGCAATAAACGCCGTTTGCTGCATCTGATTTTAGAAGCGCTTGAACAGACAGGAACGCTGCATCCTAAAAATGGTCGTGCCCCAATTTTTGCCGATTTTTTTGCAGGTTCAGGAGTGGTATCACGTTTGGCGCGCCAAAATGGTTATCGCGTGATTGCCAATGATTGGGAACCGTACAGCCATGCCTTAAACCATGCGATTTTGGCCTGCACTGAAGCACCTGCATTTAAAGAATTAGGCGGCTATCAAAAAGCCATTGATTATTTGAACCGTTTGCCTGAAGTCAAAGGCTGGGTGACGCATAATTTATGTCCGCGCAATGACGAGATTTATGACCCAAGTCGTGACCGTTTGTTCTTTAAACGTCGAAACGGCATGCGCATAGATGCGATTCGTCAACAAATTGCCACGTGGCAAGCGCAGGGTGCCATTGATGATGTCGAAATGTCAGCATTATTGGCACCGTTGCTGTATTCTGCCAGTTTTGTCAGTAATACCAGTGGCGTGTTTAAAAGCTTCCACCATGGCTGGGGCGGCAAAACTCAAACTGCGCTCGAACGAATAGAATCGTTATTGTGGCTCACGCCAAGCCGTTTTTGTGACATTGGCGAAGCCAATAAACCTGCTGCAGAAATGTGGTGTGTCGATGCACAGCATCTTGCCAATCAAATGAGTGGTTTTGAGGTGGATGTGGCGTATTTAGACCCACCGTATAATCAACATGCTTATAGCAGCAACTATCATGTCTTAAATGCCTTAACCTTATGGGATCAGGTCGACTTACCAACCCCAGACACCAAAGGCTTTAAAAGTGGTATTGACCGTGCATGGCGCAAAGAACGTCCAAGTCCATACAACTCATCCAAACATGCCAAAGAGGCGTATGAAACCTTATTGGACACCATTAATGCACGTTTTATTCTAACCAGTTATTCTACTGATGGTAATATTAGTGCCACAGACTTGTTACAAGCCAATTTAAAACGCGGTCGAGTGACGTTATTGACCCAAGATGTTCCGCGTTATCGCGTGAGTAAACAGCGCCAGTCCGAGCGGGCGCGCGTACTAGAATTTATTGTGATTACTGATACGCATGCCAAGTCCGGCCCACCTATTCGCCAGTTATTAGGACAACTCTACCACTTTGCAGAATTGGGTGGTGTAGATACCTCAGGCGTGAGTACCCAATTGGCGTTGTGGTAAATCCACAAATCCTCAGTGAATGAGAGAGAAGATTATGTTTACAGGCATTATTGAAAGTTTAGGTAAAGTAGAAAGCCTGCAAAGTGTGGGCGGTGATTTACGTTTGCGTATTCAGACCGATTTGGATATGTCGGATGTGCATTTGGGCGATTCAATCGCCACCAATGGTATTTGCCTGACTGTGATTGAATGGGGTGACAATTGGTATGCCGCAGATGTTTCCCGTGAAAGTTTAAACCGTACCACTTTAGGCACATGGAAAGTGGGGCAGCCTGTGAATGTTGAAAAAGCCATGCTGCCGACCACACGTTTTGGTGGGCATATTGTAAGTGGTCACGTTGATGCAGTCGGTGAAATTACATTGGTACGTGAAGATGCACGTTCGATTTACTATGAAGTAACCGCACCTGCAGAAATTGCCAAATACTTGGCAGAAAAGGGTTCGGTGACAGTTGATGGGATTAGCCTGACCATTAACCATTTACGCGGTAATGTCATTAGTCTGAATTTAATTCCGCACACGGCAGAGCGTACCAATATTGGCACATGGAAAGTTGGTAGCAAGGTCAACTTAGAAGTGGATGTCTTGGCACGTTATATTGAGCGTTTGCTCCTGGGCGATAAAGCGGCAGAAACAACGCAGCAGTCCAAAATTAGCATGGAATTCTTGTCAGAAAATGGCTTTTTAAAATAAGCACTGAGCCGAATGAAATTTAAACAGTCTGATTGAAAAATTAGACTGTTTTTTTGTTTTTAGGGATAATTAAAGAGATATAGATAGTTTTTTCATCATAAACACCCCTTTGGCTTAATGTAGATGATTGATTTTTTAATGAATTTGGAACACTGGCTGCCATTATTACTCGATAATTATGGTCTGTGGATTTATGCCATTTTGTTTCTGATTATTTTTGCAGAAACAGGTTCCGTGTTTATGTTTTTTTTACCAGGCGATAGTTTGCTGATCGCCATTGGTGCCTTGTGTTCCACCACCGATGTGGTGCATTTGCACTATATGGGGGTTTTGCTTTTTGTCGCTGCGGTCTTGGGGTATAGCGTCAACTATTACACTGGACGAATTCTAGGTGTGAAGTATTTCCATCAACATTCACGTTATTTCAAACCTGAATATATTGTAAAAACCAACCATTATTTTATGAAACATGGTGGCAAAACTATTTTAATGGCGCGTTTTATACCGTTTGTACGTTCATTTGCACCATTTGCGGCAGGGTCTGGGCACATGCCTTTGGCGACTTTTAGTTTTTATAATGTGGTGGGTGCTGCCGTGTGGGTTTTTTCTTTAATGGCAATAGGTTATGGTTTGGGCAATATTTTGTCTTGGTTGGGTGATTGGATTTAATTCCTAATGTTTCCTATTTTCTTATTCTAAATCAACAGCGATAACTCAAAAAAACTGATTGACGACCACAAAAAAGCCCACCGTGTGGACTTTTGGTCTGGTTCAGTTTTAGTGTTTGGTGACAATTAATTCTGTACCACCTAAGCGCGAGCTAAAAGTATCGTTTGTTTGAATTGAAAACTTACCCTTTTCCGCTTCTTTAGACAAATAAATGCTTAATGATTGGAAATCTGCACGACTGATCCATAAATCCTGAGCACGAATACTGCACTGTTCGCCCGTATTAAGATGGTCGATTTTGCCTGAAATTTTCGTCAAGATATCCATTTGAAACCCGAGATTGTCAAAGTTATTAAAGAAGATAAAAGCTGAGAATTCAACTTTTTCTGGATGACAATCATGAGACAAAATTATTTCATTTTGATGACACTTGATTTAAGGCTATGGGCGAATAGGGGGTAAAAGTAAATTTATTCTTTAGAAAAACTTGAATTTTTTAAGATATAGTCAATTTCTTCTTGAGCTGCGGCATGCAGTCGCGCACGAAAGACCGTGACCGCCTGCTCAATTTGAGTTTCGGCTTCTAGCTCTAAGCGCAAACGTACACTTTCAAGTTCAGAGGTAATTTTATCATCATTTACTGCAGTTGCGGCTTGGTTAAAAGTCACTGTAGGTAATTCAGGATTTTGCTCATAACGCGCCGTATAGTTTGAAATTTCCTGATCCAGACTTTGACGCATCAGCTCAAGTACTTGAGTTTGTTCTGCGAAGCGTTGTACTTCATCTTGTTGTAACTGTGCAGCATAAGCGGCTTGTTCTGCACGACGCTCTTCTAATTTGAGTTCAAGTGCCAATTGGCGACGTTGGCGTGCTTCTTCAATCAAACGTGCTTTTAGGTCAGCATAGGCTTGTTCAATTTTTTCCTGTGATTGTTGCTGAGCACGCTGATCTTCTGCAATCCACTGGTGTAATTGTGTTTCAGGTTGCAAGACCTCACAAATTCGATGCAGATCATCCATAAATGTCTGGCGCACAGCCTGAGGCGCAGTTAACCAGCGCTGTTTAAAATCTGAGCCGACATTTAAAGTCACTGCATCTCTCCTTATTCCGAGCTATATTTTTTTTAAAATTTTTAAAATTAAAGCTTAAACGTCTGTGGTTCTATGCCCAAACGTCGATATTGTTTGAATTTTTCACGTCCAAGCACTTTTGCTTCTTCGTGATTTTCAATAATCTCAATAATGTGACTAAATTTTGCATAGGCTTCAAGTGCCTGACTGTTAAAATTAAACACAATCCAGTCTGATTGCTGCGGTAGTTCGGCTGAAATACATACGCTAGCCTGTTTTTGGTTAATACCATGCGGAATAAAACTACTGGCATCAAAACTCCACAGATGTTCGTCCAATGTTTGCTGTAACTCTGGGTTAGGGCAATGCAGCCAAATGCGGGCGGCCTGTTGCCGCAAAATTTTGCGGCATAAGCGGCAAGTGCTTTCCACCTGCCGCTCTGGACTTTTTTCAAACAAATAAAAGCTGACTTTAGCCATTATTGCCTGCACGTTGTGCGAGGAACTGCATCAATAATGGTACAGGACGACCTGTTGCGCCTTTATTGGTGCCTGAATTCCATGCAGTGCCTGCAATGTCTAGGTGTGCCCAGCGATAGTCACGGGTAAAGCGTTGCAAGAAGCATGCTGCAGTCACTGCGCCTGCTTTAGGCCCACCAATATTGCCAATATCGGCAAATGGTGAATCCAGTTGTTCTTGATAATCGTCAATCACGGGCATGCGCCATACACGGTCAAATGCGGTGTGTCCCGCAGTCTCCAATTCCGCCGCAAGTTGGTCATCTGGGGTAAACATGCCTGTAAGTACCGAACCCAATGCAACTACGCAGGCGCCTGTTAACGTCGCAATATCAATTACCAAAGCAGGGTTGAAGCGTTTTACATAGGTCAGGGTATCGCACAGCACCAAACGACCTTCGGCATCGGTATTTAAAATTTCGATGGTTTGACCGCTCATACTGGTCACAATATCACCTGGGCGAGTGGCTTTGCCTGAAGGCATGTTTTCTGCTGCAGCAATCGTACCGACCACATGAATTGGCAAACGTGCTTCGCACAGTGCGCGCATGGTACCCAAAACTGAAGCAGAACCACACATATCAAATTTCATTTCGTCCATGCCTAAGCCAGGCTTGAGTGAAATGCCGCCAGTATCGAAAGTAATCCCTTTACCGACTAAGACCACAGGTGCTTCGTCACGCTGCGCTTGGTATTCAAGGCTAATGATGCGCCCAGGACGGTCTGAACCCTGACTGACTGCAAGGAATGCACCCATGCCCAATTCGGCCATTTCTGCTTCATCTAAAATGGTGACTTTGAGCAGATCTGGGTATTCTGCCGCAAGTGCTTGAGCTTGTTCTGCCAAATATTCAGGGAAACAAATATTGCCCGGACGGTTGCCCAAGTCGCGTGCCATGTTTTGACCCGATTGCATGGCTTCAATTAACTGCAACTGATCGGCAGTCAGTGAGCTGTCCTTGGCAATTAAGTTGATTTGTTCAAGCTGAAATTCATTTTTTTTGCTTTTATATTCATCAAAAGCATAAGCTGCTTGGGTCAAGCTGAGTGCAAATACATAATGCAGCTCGTTAGGCAGAGCAGATAAGTCAATGCTGATCTGTTTAAATTTTTTTTGTGAAGATTTGATAATGCTTTGTGCAATTTTTGCCAGCTTTGCGGCTGGTAATTCTTCAGTTTTGCCCAAACCGATCAAGTTGCTATTGGCACATTCGGCAACGCTAGCCAGCAAACTTAAACTTTCATTGAAGCCTGCTTTAAATTGTGTTGCATGAATAATGCTGTCTAAATCTTTGATTTGATAAGCAGCAGTTGCTTGTAGCACATGTTCTGCAGCCACTAAAATTGACAAAGATTCACTCGCGCTGTGTTCTTGGAATGATGGACTTAAGCTAAATTTAATCACTGGATTTTATGCCTATCTAGATGTGCAAACTATGCAACCATTGAAACATTTTTATGCGTCGAGTTTCAATGTATAACAAGGCGATAGGTTTTATATTTTCAACATTCAGGTAAACTAACGCGAATTGGATTCCCTCACATTTTGGAAGAAATAATTTGATTATTCGGCGTTATTTGGTCAAGCAAGTTGTGTCGACATCCTTGGTTGTGATTGCCTTACTGACTTTGATCATGATGGGTGGTCGCTTGATCAAGTATTTTGGCGTGGCGGCACAAGGGCGTTTGGATGCGAGTATTTTATTCAGCATCATTGGCTATCGCTTGCCTGAATTTTTGACGCTGATCTTACCTTTGGGTTTCTTTATTGGCTTGATGTTGGTATTTGGTCGTTTATATGTCGACCATGAAATGGCAGTGCTCAACAGCAGTGGCGTGAGTCGGCATCAATTGGCACGTTTATTGGTGCCAATGACGCTAGGATTTTTGATCGTCCAAGGTTTTTTAATGCTGTGGGCATCACCGTGGGGACTGCGTCAGTTTGAAGCACTGACCACCAGTCAAGCGGTACGCACAGGTTTTGACTTGGTGCGACCCAAAGAATTTATTTCTTCAGGGCCATATACCATTTACGCAGGTGATCTATCCGAAGACCGTAAAAACCTGAAAGATATTTTCTTTTATCAACGTGCAGAAAAAGCAGGTCGTCCCGATGTGATGATTTTGGCAAAAGAAGCGACACGGGTAGAATTGGAAAATGATCCTGCCAATGTGGTGGATTTGGTTGGAGGGCGTCGTTATGAAATCTTTCCAGGCACAGCCAAGTATTCACAGGCAGAATTCCAAAGTTATCGTTTACGTTTAGAAAATGACAAAGAAGCCAAATTTGAAAGTGCTGAAGTAGAAGCCTTAACCACCTCGCAACTGTGGAAAAACCGTGCAGACCCTGTGGTTGCAAGTGAACTGGGATGGCGTATTTTTGTGCCTTTTGCGATTGTAGTGGCGTTATTTTTAGCCGTGGCATTGTCAGAAGTTAGCCCGCGTCAGGGACGTTATTTAAAACTGTTTCCTGCGTTGTTAATTTTTGCCAGTTTGATTGTGGCGCTCATGGCGGTTAAAACCCGTATCAGCAAACAAGAAATGGGTATGCTTGCTTATCCGTTGGTGTTGTTGGCTTATACCATTGCCGCAGCCTTGTTCTCACGTAAACAAAAATTGGCACCTAAAATTAAGCAGCAAATTCAGCGAGTGAGGTCTTAAGATGTTGGCACGTCGAATAGTTGCAAAACACGTTACCAAGACCACTGCACTGGCGATGTTTGGTGCTACCGCAATTTTATCGGGTTTGCAGGTGTTATTTAGCTATTTGGGCGAACTGGGCTCGCTCAATGAAAACTATAGTGCATGGCAGGCATTGCTGTATGTACTGTGGGGTGCGCCTAATTATCTCTATGAAATTTTGCCTATTTCTGCCCTGATTGGTGCTGTATTGGGTTTGGGTACGTTAGCCTCTAACAGTGAATTGATTGTGATGCGTTCTGCGGGGATTAGCCTGTGGCGTATTGTGGGATGGGTCATTCGTTCCGCTTTGGTGCTGGTCGTTCTGTCGTTTGTACTCAGTGAGTGGGTGATCCCGTATACCAACGAACAGGCCAAGAGTGTTAAAAGTCATCGAAGCGTAGCGGAGTTGGGTGAAGTCCGTGGTTATTGGTCACGTGAAGGTAATCGTTTTATTTATATTGATTATGCCAATGCCCAAGGTCAACTCAAAAACGTGCAAGTGGTCGATTTTGATGATCATTATCGCTTGCGCGGCACATTGTCTGCAGATCAGGGACAGTTTGTTAAAGATGGCAGTTGGTTGCTCAATCAAACTGAACAGATGGATATTTTGCAGGCGGGTAACGCTACTTTAGCCAAAAATAGCCAGCAAGCACTGGCTTTAGCATTGCAACCTAAATATGTGCACATGGTCACTATTGACCCTGAAGATTTATCCCCAAGTCAATTGGTGAGTTTCATGAGTTATATGCATGAATACAGTCAAGTGCCAAAAACTTATCAACTGGCGTTCTGGCAAAAACTTGGTGCGCCCTTTGCTCTCATTGCTTTGGTGGTGATTGCTTGCTCCTTTATTTTTGGGCCGTTACGTCAGCAATCTATGGGTTTTCGATTGGTAATTGCCTTATTTGTGGGCTTAACCTTCTTTTATTTGCAAGATTTCTTGGGCTATGCGAGCTTGGTCTATGCACCATCGCCTGCGTGGTTCGTGTTTATCCCTATTATTCTAATGTTTGTCATCGGCGGTTATTTACTGCATCGTGCGCGTTAAGTGCGGCCGATAATGCTACATTTGCGTGTGATTGGGTAAATCTATCTGAATCAGTGACGGAACCCATCTTCTGAACATAGAGTCTTGACGCAAAATTCGTTAAGATAGCATGATTAATTTGTAGACGAAAAAGAGTATTGATTATGGCGGATGCAACTGCTGGCAAAATCMCTCACGTATTGGTGATTATGGATGGTGTGGGTCATCGCGAAGCGGTCGAAGACAACGCTTTTTTAGCAGCGAAACGACCAAATTTGACTGCTATGCAGGAAAAGCATCCGCATGGTTTGATCTCTGGTTCAGGCGAAGATGTTGGCTTGCCAGACGGTCAAATGGGGAACTCTGAAGTCGGTCACATGAACTTGGGTGCAGGACGTGTTCTGTACCAAGACTTTACCCGTATTACCAAAGACATTCGTACCGGAGCTTTCTTTGAACATGAAGTGTTGGTCGATGCGGTAGAAAAAGCCAAAGCAGCTAACGGTGCAGTGCATCTGCTAGGTTTATTGTCTGAAGGCGGTGTGCATTCGCATGAAGATCATATCGTGGCGATGGCAGAATTGGCATTAAAACGCGGTGCAAAAGTTTATCTACATGCCTTTTTAGATGGCCGTGATACGCCACCMAAAAGCGCGCAGCCTTCTTTGGAAAAACTGGACGCATTATTTGCACAATATCCAAATCAGGGTCGTATTGTCAGTCTGATTGGTCGTTACTATGCGATGGATCGTGACAACCGTTGGGATCGTGTAGAACAAGCGTATCGTTTACTTACCGAAGGTGAGGCCGTACGTACTGCCGCAACTGCAGTTGAAGGTTTGGCAGCGGCTTATGCGGCAGATGAAAGCGATGAGTTCGTTAAAGCCACTCGTATTGGTGAAATTGCCAAAATTCAAAATGGCGACAGCGTGGTGTTTATGAACTTCCGTGCTGACCGTGCGCGTGAACTGACCAAAGCTTTTGTGGAACAGGATTTTGCAGGTTTTGAACGTAAAATTGTGCCGCAATTGTCTAAATTTGTGATGCTGACCCGTTATCAAGCCAGCATTGCTGCGCCAGTGGCATATATGCCAGAAGACTTGAAAAACTCGATTGGTGAATATTTATCAGACTTGGGCAAAACGCAATTGCGTATTGCCGAAACTGAAAAATATGCACACGTGACATTCTTCTTTAGTGGCGGTCGTGAAGATGAATTTCCAGGTGAAAAACGCATCCTGATCCCATCGCCAAATGTGGCAACCTATGACTTAAAACCTGAAATGAGCGCTTATGAAGTAACCGATGAACTGGTTGCAGCCATTAACTCAGGTGAATATGACTTGTTGGTGGTGAACTATGCCAATGGCGATATGGTAGGTCATACTGGTGTGTTTGATGCAGCAGTCAAAGCGGTTGAAGCAGTGGATACCTGCTTGGGTCGTGTCTATGAAGCGGTGATGGCGAAACAGGGTCACATGATTATTACTGCTGACCATGGTAACGTCGAACAAATGCAAGACTATGACAGTGGTCAGGTACACACGCAACATACCACTGAATTGGTGCCATTCATTTATGTAGGCCCAACACAGGCGAGTATTGCAGAAGGTGGTGTGTTGGCAGACGTTGCGCCAACTTTACTGAATTTGATGCAATTGCCTGTCCCTGCAGACATGCAAGGTCGTAACTTAATTTGCCTACAGGCATAACCCTCGATACAGGTAGGTGATGGAATGACGGCTCACAAAATTTATGCGGTTGTGTTGGCAAGCGTGTTGTGTGCCAGTCATTTGAGTGTTTGGGCTGCGCCAGATTTGGAGTTGGATGGCCCTACACTACAACAGGACTATGTCGATGTGCCTGTAGAGTCAATACAGGAATTTGTGCAAATCTATGGCATTGTCAAAGACAACTATGTGACTGAAAAAAGTGATGATGCCTTGTTTCAGCAAGCCATTCGTGGCTTGGTGAGCGGTTTAGATCGTTATTCACGCTATTTAACTGCCGAAGAATATAAACAGCTTTTACAATATACCGAAGGCGATTTGGCCTCGGTTGATTTTAGTTTGCGCTATGATGTTGCCCAGCAACACTGGGTGATTCAAAATTTAAGTACCAATGCCGACTCGGCTAAACAAGGGCTAAAAAATGGCGACAGCCTCTTTAAAATTGATAACCAAGAACTGAAAAAGCTGAGTCCAGATCAGGTCAATAACCTACTCACAGGCTCGGTGGGATCGACTGTAAGCGTACAACGTGCGGTTAATCAGCCTGAAATTATGTTGGTTCGCAACAAAAAAGTAGAAACTGATCTTCAGGCACAGATGCTTTCTAATCAGGTCTTGCTGTTAAAAGTACGTGTGTTTCAGCAAGATACCGCCAATGAAATCAAACGCTTAATTGAAGAACATAGCACGCCACGCTTAAAAGCTGTCTTGATTGACCTGCGCAATAACCCAGGCGGCTTACTGTCTGCTGCGGTGGAATCTGCCGATTTATTTTTAAATCAGGGTGTGATTGTATCGACCAAAAGTCGTTCTGAAGGCGATCAACAATTTCAGGCATTACCAAGTTTTGAATTTCAAAATTTAAAAGTCGGTGTGTTGATTAATCATCGCTCTGCATCTGCTGCTGAAGTCTTTACGGCTGCTTTAAAAGACCATTCACGAGCGTGGGTAATGGGCGAAAAAAGTTATGGCAAAGGGGTGGTGCAAAAGCTGTTTCCACTCAGCGATGGTGCTGCCTTACAAATGACAGTTTCGCATTATTACACACCACGTGAACAGATGATTGAAGGGGTCGGGATTCATCCGAATCAGCAATATATTCAAAGTCCTGAAATGAAAGAAGAGGCTTATCTTGAGCACGTGGCAGATTTACTGCTGAGCCGCCGTTAAGCTTCATCTGAGTAAAACGCATTTTTAGACAGTCTTCATTGTTTAGCGTTTACTCATCTTCAGTATCTAATCCAAATTTTTTCAGACGATAACGTAAAGAACGGAAAGACATGCCCAATTTTTTTGCCGCCAAGGTACGGTTCCAATGGGTGAGGTGTAGTGCGTTCAGTAAAATGTTTTTTTCTACTTTTTCCAAATAGGCTTCTAAACCTTCTTCAGGCAGTTTACGTCCTGTCAGCAATACATCTGTCACGATCTGCTGCGAGATTTCTGCTACAGGCTGTGGTTCAGCGGTTGCTATATTGCTTATGCTGAATTGGCGTAAGGGTGCAGTTTGTAAATGTTTGAGATCAATAACATCCTCATCACTCAGGGTAATGGCACGTTCAATTATATTGCGTAATTCACGCACATTGCCCGGATAGTATTGCTCTAATAAAAATTGCTGGGCGCGTGGCGTCAGTTGTTTGGCAGGAATACCCCATTCTTGCGCAACTTTTTGAATGAAGTGGTCTGCCAATAATAGAATATCTTGTCCACGTTCACGCAGGGCAGGCAAGACCAAATCCATCACGTGAATTCGGAAGAATAAATCCTGACGGAAACGTCCTTGCTGAACCAAACTTTCTAAGTCCTGATGGCTGGCGCTGATCACTCGAAAATCGACATCAATTTCGCTATCTGAACCCACAGGACGGATGCGCTTTTCCTGAACGGCACGCAGCAGTTTGACTTGCATACTCAGTGGCAGTTCGGCAATTTCATCTAAAAATAAGCTGCCCCCATGTGCGGACTGAATTAGACCTTGTTTGTCTTGAGTCGCGCCTGTAAAGCTGCCTTTTTTGTGTCCAAATAGCTCGCTTTCCATGAGTTCGGTGGGAATCGCGCCGCAGTTAATTGCAATAAATGGTCCTTCGTTGCGGTTGCTTAAGCGGTGAACCAAATTGGCTACAACTTCCTTTCCCGTACCCGATTCGCCTGTAATAAACACAGGCGCTTGCGAGCGCGCAATTTTTTTGATGGTACTGCGTAATTGCTGAATAGGCAAAGACTGCCCAATCAACATTTTATATTCGAGCTGATCTTGGCTGTGATGATCGGTGGTGTCGAACGGTTTGTTCAGTGCTTTTTCAAGGAGTTGCTGTAAATGTATTTGATTGACAGGCTTACTGACAAAGTCAAATGCACCCGCTTTTAAAGCAGCAATTGCAATATCCATATTGCCGTATGCGGTCAACACGGCAACAGGCACATTTGGATATTGTTCGGTAATCCATTCAACCAGTTGTAAGCCATTGCCATCGGGCAGGTTTAAGTCGGTTAAGCAAGCATCATACTGATGTTCTGCCAATAACTGCTTGGCTTTTGCTAAACGATACGCGACATGGGTTTGAATCCCCATGCGTGCCAAAGTCATCTGCATGAGGGTACAAAGGTCTTCTTCGTCATCGACCAATAAAACCAAAGGTTGAACAGCGTGCATATTTTCCCCAAAACCACACAAAATTAAATCAAAACCACAGCAACAAGATTGATCCAATATCAATCGTGTTTATTCAATGGCGCGTAGACATTTCATCCTGAAACATGCGCCTTGTTCTTGTTCTACATAGCTCAGCTTGGCTTGATTGGCCTCGCAAAAACTATGCGATAAATACAATCCTAAACCAGTTCCATTGATTTCGGTACTGAAAAATGGCTGGAACAGATAGAGGATATCTTGACTGGCGACACCCGCACCAAAATCCCGCACATCTATATAAATATAAGTTGCTTGCGGATAGACCGTAATCTCAATAGGTTGGTGTGCAGTATTGTGTCGAATAGCATTACGAATCAGGTTAATCAGCACTTGGCGAAATTGTGATTCATCAAACATAATGCTCAGTGGTTCGGTCAGTGTAAGTTGAATTTGACTCGCTGCATCAGGTAAATCTTCCTGAATGAATTGCGGAAAAAAATGATTGAGCTGAATCGCGACAGGTGTAGTTTGTTTGTTTTTAACCATGCTCAGCGTATCATGAATAATTTTATCAATTCGTGTCGCTTGTTTGCTGATCATGTCGCACAGCAATTGTTGCTGGGCAGCATCACTGCCTGTAAATAAATTATTGGCTTGTACAATCGCTGCCAAAGGATTGCGAATTTCATGCGCAATACTGGCAGAGAGTTGTCCTAATGCGGCTAATTTAAGTTGCTGTACTTGTTGATTAATTTTACGTCCATCTTGCAGCACCAATAAAGTCAGCGTTTGATGTGGCACTTTGAGTTTTTGGACCTGTATGTGCACATGAAAATGACTCAGTTGAGATTCGAATTGAAATTTTTCTCCATCATGCAACTGATCAAATTTGAACAGATCAAATAAATCGGGCTGAATTTTATACAATGGATAAGTCGCGTGTGCATATTTGGGATGGATTCCGAGCAGATGACAGGCGGCAGGGTTGCTAAGGACGACATGGCAATTGTCATCTAAAACCAAATAGCCCATTTCGGTTTGTTCTAAAATATAACGGTTGATATTTTGTAGGCGGTTTAATTCCAAAGACTGTGAAAAGTTTAGATTCTCCAAAAGTTGGAAACGTCGTACAGCAATACGTCCGCTGCCATAAACCACCCCAAATAAAAATGCCAAAAGCGCACTTTGACTAATATTATTGAGTGATGAAAAGTCCAGCAAACTCCCAACAAAGTGTTGATAAATCACCATAATCATCGCGATTAGAGTGATTGCTAAGGCTTTACGCTTTTGCAGCAAGAGTGAAGCCGCAAAAATCGTGATCACAAACAGTAGGCTTAAATATAAATTGGGTCCATCACTGGCAAAAGTCAGGCTACTCAGCGCGATAATATCAACAGCAAAAAATAGGGTCAGTTGTTGCGTGATTTTAAAGGGGATGGATTTATAGCTGATCAGTTGCAAGCAGTTAAAAATAAAATAACAAACCAAGGTGTACAGATATAAACCTGGGTACTGATATTGTGTGCCAAGCTGCTGAAAGGTGAGTAGGGTAATCAGCAGCAAACAAAAGGCAATCAGCATTCGGTAAGTACCATACCACATGCCAAGATGATACTGATTTAACTCAGAATATTGTTTTAATTCTGGCATATTATAAAGGTCTTATTTTTGCATCAACAGCGTTGAAAACTCTTGAACATTTAGGGTTTAATCAGTCCATAACGAATGGCAAGGTGGGTCAGTTTGACATCACTATCAATATTTAATTTTTCGAAAATACGGTAACGATAGGTATTTACGGTTTTTACACTGACAAACAACTTATCGGCAATTTCTTGTGCGCTAATACAGTTCACCACCATCATTGCCACTTGCATTTCACGTTCTGAAAGACTATCAAAAGGCGATTGTTGTGTGTCAGATAAGTATGAACTTGCCAGTTGTTCGGCAATATCGGCACTAAAGTATTTACCGCCCTGCATGACTTTTTTAATGGCACGTACCATTTCACTGACAGGTGCGCCTTTGGTGATATAGCCTTTTGCACCTGCTTTCAGCAATAAAGAAGGGTAAGGTTCTTCTGCCAAACCGCTCACCGCCAAAACTTTGGTGTCTGGAGCAGTTTGTAGCAGACGACGTGTGGTTTCCACACCCCCAATTCCTGGCATGTTCACATCCAACAACACTACATTGGGGTGATGCTGACGCACTAAGGTAATCGCTTCTTCTCCGGATTCAGCTTGTCCAATCACTTGCACATCGGCATGGTCTTCGAGCATACGGCAAATCCCAGTACGTACCAATTCATGATCGTCGACTACTAAAACTGTGATCACCTACACTCTCCCTTTGAAAAAATCATCTTTTTTGTTACATAAAGCAAAATTAGCTTGCAATGAAACGACAAAATTAGCAATGCTATTCTTAATCTAGAATGAAAAGTTCTGCACACTATGGTGTTAAAAACGATTCATTATTGTATTTTTAAATGTAAGGCATATTTGAGGTAATACGCAAATGTATCTTACCTCCCTGAGTTGAGTAAGCAGTCGTGAAAAATTCTAAGAAGTCGTTAATGCATGTGCTGGTCGCATCTATGATGTTCAGCCTAAGTTCTGTCAGTTTTGCTGAACTTGTCATCAATCCTTCCTCTGGGAGCGACGGTCAGGCGACCTTAAGTTGGTCTTCAGAGCAAGCCGATCAACTCTTAAATGGAGATCTAGAAAGTACAAGTGCAAGCACCCAGACGAGCCTAGAGAGCTTTGTTGAACCTACACCGCCAGGTTCAACGAAAATTACCACGACAGTACGTAGTAGCAATGGTGTTGCACCTACTTCGGCTGCACCTAAAACAGTCCGTATTTTAGATACGTCTGCTTATAGTAGCCAACCGTCAGTCAATGCACGTGCAGCTTTGGTGATGGATGCACAAACAGGTGAAGTGCTGTATAGCAAAAATACCAATGTGGCATTACCGATTGCTTCTGTGACGAAGGTAATGACTGCAGTGGTGACCTCTGATGCGCGTTTGAATATGTCTGAACAAATCACTTTGCRATCGATCGATTTTGCAGGTGCGGCAGGTAAAAACTCAAGTTCAACCTTGCGTGTGGGCGACAAGTTAAATCGTGCTGAAGCGTTACTGTTTGCATTGATGAAATCTGAAAACCCTGCTGCTGCCGCGTTGGCACGTACTTATCCAGGTGGGAAAAATGCCTTTGTAGCGGCAATGAATGCTAAAGCGCGTGAATTGGGTATGCATTCTACTCGCTTTACCGAAGCAACAGGCTTAGACCCGCGTAATGTATCTTCTGCGCGTGATTTGGGTATTTTGGTCAGCACCGCTTCGCAATATGGTTTGATCCGCCAATTCTCAACCACGCCAACCTATGACTTTAACTTGGGTTATCGTGTTTTAAAATCTAACAATACCAATGCACTGGTACGTAATGGTGGTTGGAATATTAATCTGTCTAAAACAGGCTATATCAATGAAGCAGGGCGTTGTGTGGTGATGCATACCACTCTAAATAACCGTCCTGCAGTGGTGGTGCTTTTGGGTGCAGCTACTTCACAAGCACGTACCAATGACGCCACCCGCTTAATGAGCTGGGCAAGTCAGTTACCTAAACGTATTTAAGCGAACATTCAGCTTTAGTGGTGCGATGCTCACAATTAAGGCTGAAAAATCTGAATAGAAAATAAACAAGAAAAAACCCTGCCAAAGCAGGGTTTTTTTTTGACATTTCAAATTTTACATATTTGAAAGAATCGAGTCTTTTACTTGTTGCATGGTAGCATCAATAGAGAGCATCACCGCATCTGCACATTGTTTCATGGCAGTGTCAGGATCTTTCAGACCGTTACCTGTTACGGTACATACAATCACAGAACCTTCTTTAATTTTACCTACTTTGATGTCACGCATTGCACCACCAATTGATGCAGCAGATGCAGGCTCAACAAATACACCTTCATACATTGAAAGCATGCGTTGAGCTTCTAAGATTTCAGCATCAGTGAGCTCATCAAACCAACCTTCTGAATCGCGTACAACGGCTTTAGCATGGTTCCAGCTTTGTGGATTACCAATACGAATTGCAGTTGCAACAGTTTCAGGGTGTTCTACAGGCGCACCTCGTAAGAATGGCGCAGCACCAGAAGCTTGATAACCCACCATGACTGGGCGACCTTCAGGGTTTGGACCTGTGAATTTGTCCGTTGCTGCGTCATAGATCACTTGCTCGAATTGATCGGCAGGTTGGTTGGCAACTGCTTCGGTATAACCCATCCAGTGTGCAGTAATGTTTCCTGCGTTACCTACAGGCAAGCAGTGGTAATCTGGTGCACGACCTAACTCATCTACAATTTCATACGCAATGGTCTTTTGACCTTGTAAGCGGTAAGGGTTGATTGAGTTCACAATGGTCACAGGTGCATGGTCAGCAATTTCTTTGACTAGACGCATACCATCGTCAAAGTTACCGCGGATTTGCATGGTGATAGCACCGTACATCATCGCTTGTGCCATTTTACCCATGGCAATTTTGCCTTCAGGAATTAAAACGAATGCTTTGATACCTGCACGGGCAGCATAGGCAGCAGCTGCAGCAGAAGTGTTACCTGTTGATGCACAGATAATGGCTTTTGAACCTTCTTCAACTGCTTTAGTGACTGCCATGGTCATACCACGGTCTTTAAATGAACCTGTCGGGTTTAAGCCTTCATACTTCACATAAATTTCAACATCTTTACCAATAATGCGTGGAATATTCTCAAGCTTAATCAGCGGTGTGTTTCCTTCGCCTAGAGAGATTGCACGTGTGGTTGAAGACACTGGTAAACGGTCACGATAACGGTCAACTAAACCAGTATAACGATTGGCATTCGACATGATGATGTTCCAATTGTGTGTAGAGCTTGGCAAGGGGAAATACTCCCCTTCACCCGATTAATTATCAAGCGATTCTAAACGAATTCGTACAATTTCGCCATGAATGGTTGGCAATGCTTGAATTTGTTGTAACGCTTCATCCATTTTCGATTCTAGGACTGGGTCAGTCAGAATTACGATAGGAATAAGGTCTTTTAAGCGTGATTGCTGCATGATGGCATCAATACTGATTCCCGCACGGCTTAAAATCGTGGTCACATCGGCTAGTACGCCAGTTTGGTCTTCGGCATTAATGCGAATGTAGTAACCCGTAGTCATTTCTTCACGGCTTAAAATTGGCAAGTCGGTTAAGGCTTCAAATGCCAATTGTGGAATTGTACCAGCGCCATCTTCGGTATAAGAAATGTCACGGACAATATCAATGACATCGGCAACCACCGCAGAGGCTGTTGGGCCTGCACCTGCACCTGCGCCATAATAGAGCGTTGGACCCACTGCATTGGCTTGTACCAAGACCGCATTTTTTACGCCGTTAACATTGGCAATTAATTCTTCTTCAGGAATTAAGGTTGGGTGAACACGCAGTTCAATGCCTTTTTCGGTACGACGGGCAATCCCTAAGTGTTTGATGCGGAAACCGAGTTCTTCGGCATATTTCACATCTTGTGCGGTCACTTTGCCAATACCTTCGGTAAAGACCTTGTCAAACTGTAGCGGAATACCAAATGCGCATGAAGCCAAAATGGTCAGTTTGTGTGCAGCATCAATACCTTCAACGTCAAAAGTCGGATCGGCTTCGGCATAGCCTAATTCTTGTGCTTCTTTCAGTACATCTTCAAAGGCACGACCTTTTTCGCGCATTTCGCTTAAAATGAAGTTACCTGTACCGTTGATGATGCCTGCCAACCATTCAATTTTGTTGGCAGCCAAACCTTCACGGATGACTTTAATGATTGGAATGCCACCCGCAACCGCAGCTTCATAGGCAATTTGTACGGCATTATCTTCAGCCGCTTTAAACAGCTCATTACCATGTTCTGCAAGTAGGGCTTTGTTGGCTGTCACGACCTGTTTGCCGTGTTTCATGGCTTCCATGATCACGTCATAAGCAGGGTGAATACCGCCCATCACTTCAACAACTACGTCTACATCGGGTTGACGGACAATGTCCATCAGGTCTGAGCTTTGCTTGACCGATTCAGGCAAGTTTAGGTCAGGACGCGGACGGCGTGTTCCTACATAAGTGATTTCAATTTCACGACCGGTGCGACGTCTAATCTCAGCAGCATTTTCTTTTAATAGTTTAAGGGCACCACCACCCACAGTACCAAGACCGAGGATTGCCAGACGAACTGGTTTCACGTCACACTCCATATTTTAATAACTTTAAGCAAGTCTAGATCATAGCTAAAAAAACGCGCTGACTCTAGGGCAGATCGCACTTATCTTTACCGTATAAAAAAAAGTAAAATAACGCATAAGAAATCGTTATTTATAATGGCTCTATAGATGCTGCATCTTGGTTTATCGGAATGATGCAGGATCCACAGAAACTCTATTTTTAGTTGTCTAAACGCTTGATCAATTCAGCGGTAGACATATAGCCGCCTAAATATATGCCTTCGGCATTATAAATTGCAGGTGTGCCATTTACGCCCATATTTAAGCCCAATTGATATTGAGCACGAACAGGGTTTTTACAGTTGGCAGGCGCAATTGATGCACCATTCATAACCGCATTAAAGGCTGCATGACGGTCTTCGCTACACCAGATCGCTTCCATGTTCGGCATGTGCTGTTCGCCACGTGGCCAAGCAATATAACGGACTTCAATGCCTTTGCCGTTCATTTCATCCATTTGTTCATGCAGACGATGGCAATATGGGCAGCTGACATCTGTAAATACATAAATGACGTGTTTGGTTTTGCCTTTGGCAGGAAAGACCAGTAAATCTTCTTGCTTTAATTCAGCAAAGATTTTTTTGTTCACACCTGCTTGTAGGTTTTCACTGACGTTATGCAGTTCTTTGTCACCTAAACGGATCACATCACCCTGAATAATGTATTTGCCGTCACTGGTGGCATAGACCGATGACATGCCTTCAAGACTCACCCAAAATAAATTTGGAACTTCCGTGGCTTTAATGTCGGTAATTTTGGCGTTGATGCCTGCGGTTTTAAAATGTTGTTGCAAGGTCGTGCTTAATCGCTGTTGTGCATTGCGTTCAATTAGGGTTGATGCTTCACCCGTAGCAGGGGCACTAGCGGTAAGCGTGGTTTGTTTTTTATCGTCGTTGTTTGCATTTGAACATGCGGTGATTGCAAAAGCACTTGCCAGTGAGCAGGCAATCAAAAGTGTCGAGCGGGTAAATGTCATAAACAACCCTTTCTTGTTGGCAAAAAATAGAGCGCTAGCATAACAAAAAATATTCATGATCGTTAGACTCTGTTGCTATTTATAAAATGGCAACAGAGTCTATGCTTCTACGTGGTTTTTATTTTAAGCCCGTGGATGATATTGGGCATGCAATTGCTGCATACGGATTTGTGCGACGTGGGTATAAATTTGTGTGGTGGATAAATCGCTGTGTCCAAGTAGCATTTGTACCACGCGTAAATCTGCCCCATGATTGAGTAAATGTGTGGCAAAGGCATGTCTTAATGTGTGTGGCGATAACTCGGCCTGAATCCCTGCTTGCAGAGCATAGCGTTTAATGGCATACCAGAAATTTTGACGGCTCATGATGCCGCCATGCACCGTTAAAAATAGATAATCGGTGGCACTTTTATACAGTTGTGGACGTGACTCGGTTAAATATTTTTCTATCCACTCACAAGCAACTTGTCCCATAGGCACCAAACGCTCTTTATTACCTTTACCTACAATTCGTAAATAGCCTTGTTTTAGGTTGATCAATTCTAAACGTAAATTCAGTAACTCAGTAACCCGTAAACCGCAAGCATATAAGACTTCTAGCATGGCACGATCTCTTAATCCTAGTGCAGTGTTGATATCTGGGGCGTGAATTAAAGCTTCCACATCGGCTTCAGATAAATCTTTGGGTAAGGCACGACCTAATTTTGGAGTTTTATGCGCAGCAACAGGGTTGTCAGAACGTAGTTTGTGTTCTCTTAAAAATTTATAAAAAGAACGTAGCGCAGATAGGCAGCGCGCAATAGAGCGGGGGCTTTTTTGTTGTTTGGTGAGTTCGATGAGTACATCCGAAATATCGTCATGATCCCATTCAGGCATAGCTTTGCTGACATAATTGCTGCACTGAATTAAATCGGACAAATAGGCATTGCGAGTATGCGGGCTAACACTTTGTGCAATTAAATCGTTGCGATAGCCTTCCAAAAAACTCAAAGTTTCAGGAATTAATATTGCAGCAGGAATACGAGGTTTTTTGTTTAGCATAGGCATCACAGAGAAAATCACAAAATTAATTGAGAAATTTGATAATAAGCAGCGTTATTTTCTACTCTAATCCAATTCAGCAGGGCTGTCGATGTGATATAAAACATTCAAATGTAAGTTGACCTTATTTGTTAATTGTTCTCATTTGCGTATATAATGGGCAAAATAGTATAGGAATTTCACGGTGCGTTTGTCAGAACTCAAAGCAAAACAAACAGCCATCATCCGTCAGGTACTTCGGACTGCCGATGGTGCAACATCCCTAAATGATTTGGTTGCGAATCGCTTAGAAACGTTAGGCTTTGTGCCTGGGACGCCTGTGCAGGTGATCACTAAAGGTATTTTTGGTGGAGATCCAATCTTAATTCAAGTGGGATTTACCCGTTTTGCCTTGCGCAAAGTAGAAGCTCAACGCATAGAAATTGAGCAAGGAGCATCTGCATGAGTGATCCCTTACGTATCGCACTTGTAGGGAATCCAAACTGCGGTAAAACTTCTTTATTTAACCATTTGACAGGGAAGCGTCAGAAAGTTGCAAACTATGCGGGTGTTACCGTAGAGCGCAAGCTTGGGCAGTTCAGCTTGCCTTCAGGGCAGGCGGTGCGGGTTTTAGATTTACCTGGCACTTACAGCTTAGAAGCCACCAGTCCCGACGAAGCCATTACCCGAGATGTAGTACAGGGCAAAATTGCTGAAGAAGGTCAGCAAGATGCATTTTTGTGTGTGGTCGATGCGACCAACCTAAAACTGCATTTGGGTTTAGTGCTTGAAATGATTGAGTTGGGACGTCCAATTTTATTGGTGCTCAACATGATGGATGAAGCACGCCGCCGCGGGATGCAAATTAATACGCAAAAATTGTCTGAGCGTTTGGGTGTGACTGTGGTGGAAACTGTTGCGGTGCGTGATTCAGGTATTCAAAATTTAATGCACGCCTTAGATCAGGGCAAATTTGCTGTTCCGCAGACAGAATTGACAGGCCTAACAGGCAGCCAGCATCAGCGTATTCAAACCATTTTGCATGATGTAGTGCAGTTTGTAGATGAAGAAGACAAACGCTCTGATTTCCTCGATAAAATCTTTTTACATCCTGTATTTGGTTTAGTCAGCCTTGCGGTGATGATGTTTATTGTCTTCCAGGCCGYATTTGCTTGGGCTGCACCGTTTATGGATGGCATCGAAAGTTTATTTGGCTGGCTAGGTGAAGTGATTGGCGAAAACATTAGCCATCCCTTACTGAACAGCTTAATTGTGGATGGCATTATTGCAGGTGCAGGCGGTGTAGTGGTGTTCTTGCCGCAAATTTTAATTCTGTTCCTGTTTATTTTAATTCTGGAGGAATCAGGCTATTTGCCACGTGCCGCATTCTTGCTCGATAAACTGATGTTTAGCGCAGGTTTGAGTGGTCGTGCCTTTATTCCATTGCTGTCTAGTTTTGCCTGTGCAGTTCCAGGGATTATGGCCACCCGCAGCATTGCCGACCCACGCGATCGTCTAACCACGATTATGGTCGCGCCGTTAATGACTTGTTCTGCTCGCTTACCTGTATATGCCTTGCTCATCGCTGCATTCATTCCCAATCAAACCGTCTGGGGTATGTTTAATTTACAAGGCCTAGTGCTATTCAGTCTTTATATGGCGGGTATTTTWAGTGCCTTAGGCGTATCTATTKTGCTTAAATTTTTGCAAAAAGATAAATCTGAGCATGTCTTGCTGATGGAACTACCAAGCTACCGTTTTCCAGACCTAAAAAGTGTATGGATTGGTTTGTTGGATCGCGCCAAAATTTTCTTAAAGCGTGTCGGTGGTATTATTTTTGCGCTGTCGATTTTATTGTGGTTCTTGTGTACCTTCCCGCAACCGCCTGAAGGTGCGACCCTGCCTGCAATTGACTACAGTTTTGCAGGGATGCTGGGGCATGTGTTACAGCCAATTTTTGCTCCAGTTGGGTTTAACTGGCAAATTGTGATTGCCTTGATTCCTGCGATGGCAGCGCGTGAAGTGGTCGTGGCTGCCTTAGGCACAGTCTATGCCTTATCTGCAGTGAATGAAGATGCTATGTCTCAAGGCTTGGCTGCATTAATCAGTGGCGGTGGCGAACTGGGTTGGTCATTGGCAACGGGTTTGTCGTTATTKGTGTGGTTTATTTATGCACCGCATTGTTTGGCGACTTTGGCCACCGTAAAGCGTGAAACAGGTTCATGGCGTACAGTAAGTTTTATGACGGTGTATTTATTTGGTTTGGCTTATTTCATGTCATTTTTGACTTATCAAACAGCATCTTATTTTTTGGGCTAAGGCTATTTTAGGCTTCACAGGAGAATACAAACATGATTGAAATTCTGATTGTTGCTGCATTGGTGCTGTGGAGTGCTGTGGTCGTCTTTAAAAAAGTCTTTCCTCAAACCTCTAGCGCAGTTTTTCTAAAACTGTCCAATTTCTGTGCTGAAAAAGGCTGGCATGGCTTGGCCAAGTGGCTAAAACCTGCAGCAGCGGCAGGCTGTGGTGGTAGTTGTGGTTGTGATCATTCAGACCAAACCGCAGAAAAGAAAGTTGAAGTTCAAGCGGTGAAGTGGAAATAGAGTTGATTCACTGTAGGGATATTCTTTTTTAAAAAACCGTCAGCATTATGACGGTTTTTTTACGCACTGACACAAAAAATTTGCAGAAACTGCAAACAGAAAAAGCATTCAAAACAGCAAAGTGCTACCATTTTGTCAGTTTCAAAATTACCGCACAAAATGGGGCAAAAATGTTAATACAACGTGGTGGATTAAAAGTCGTTGCAGGGCTTGGTATTTCGGGTGTTGCAGCCGTTAATTTCTTACATCATCAGGGTTACCGCGTTGCTGTGACAGACTCTCGCCCCACACCTCCAGGACATGATCAAATTCCAGCCGAGGTTGAAACTCGTTTTGGGGAGTTTGATCAGGATTTATTGCTGTCTGCAGAAGAAATTGTGATTAGCCCTGGGCTAGACCCAAAATTACCTGAAATTCAGTCTGCGATGGCGCAGGGTATTCCTGTGGTGAGTGAAATTCAAATATTACGTCGTGCAACCGACAAACCTATTGTGGCTATTACTGGTTCAAATGCGAAAAGTACCGTGACCACGCTCATTGGTTTAATGGCAGAGCAGGCGGGTAAAAAGGTAGCTGTGGGTGGTAATTTAGGCCGTCCTGCGTTGGATTTGATTAAAGATGATCCTGAGCTGTATATATTGGAACTCTCCAGTTTTCAGCTAGAAACCACATCGAATTTAAATGCAGAAGTGGCGGTGGTGCTGAATATGAGTGAAGATCACTTAGACCGCCATGGCGATATGCTGGGTTATCACACTGCCAAACATCGTATTTTCCAAGGTGTCAAAAAAGTAGTGTTTAACCGTGATGATGCCTTGAGCCGTCCGTTAGTACCCGATCAAACCCCAATGCAAAGTTTTGGCTTAAATGCGCCTGACCTAAACCAATTCGGTTTATTAAAAGATGATGATGGCAGCATGTGGCTAGCACGTGGGCGTGAGCGTTTATTGAAAAGTACCGAAATGTATATTCAAGGTACGCATAACATTGCCAATGCCTTGGCTTGTTTGGCTTTGGGTGAAGCCATTGGTTTAGCTATGCACAGCATGCTGGAAACGCTGAAAACCTTTAAAGGTTTGGAGCATCGTTGTGAGTTCGTCAAAGAATTACATGGGGTGCGTTATTATAATGACTCCAAAGGAACCAATATTGGTGCAACTTTGGCGGCCTTAGATGGCTTGGGCGCAGCAATTCAGGCACAAGGTGGCAAGGTTGCGATTATTTTAGGTGGGCAAGGCAAAGGGCAGGACTTTACTGCGCTACGTCAATCATTGCAACAATATGCCAAACTGGCAGTGTTGATTGGTGAGGATGCTACGAAAATTGAAACAGCAGTTGCGGGAACAACCCAACTCTTAACTGCAGATACCTTGCAACAAGCCGTTGAAATCTGCCAACAACATACACAGGCGCATGATGTGGTGTTATTGTCACCTGCATGTGCAAGTTTTGATATGTTCTCGGGCTATCCAGAACGTGGTCACAAGTTCGTTGCTTATGTCAACGCACTGGTATAACAACAATAAGGTGTGAGATATGGCTGGCTTTGCTCAGACAACAATCAATAAACTCAATCAGGTCTATGATCGCTGGTTACCCAAACTGCCAGCGGAAGTGAATGTACGCAATGTACTGATTTTTAGCGTACTAGCGTTGTTGTGTATTGGCTCAATCATGGTGGCGTCGGCTTCGATGCCTTATGCCGAGCGTATGCATGAAAATGCCTTTCACTATGTATTGCGTCACGGCATTTCAATTGTGGTGGCATTGGGAGCTGCCGTGGTTGCCTATCGAGTGCCGCTGAATACCTGGTTTAACAACACCTTTTTTCTGTGGATTGTGACCATTGCTTTGTTAGCTGCAGTCTTGTTGGTGGGTACTGAGGTCAATGGTTCTAAACGCTGGATTCGGGTCGCAGGCTTTACCTTGCAAGCGTCCGAAGTCGCTAAAGTGATGATGGCTATTTTTACCGCTGACTATGTGGTACGCCGTGCCGAAGAAGTGCGTAATAACATTAAAGGGTTGATTCGTCTTGCTGTGATTATGGCAGTCACGGTAGGTTTGGTGATTGCAGAGCCTGACTTGGGGGCGACAGTGGTGATTGCCTTGACCATGTTGGGGGTGTTCTTTTTAGCGGGTGCACCATTAATTCAGTTTGGTATTGCTTTTGGGGCGATTATTGCCGCCTTTGTGTTTTTAGTGGTATTCGAACCTTATCGTTTTGAGCGTTTAATGTCGTTCTCAAACCCATGGAATGATCCTTTGGGTGTCGGCTATCAGTTGTCTAATGCTTTAATGGCATTTGGACGCGGTGAATGGGTAGGGGTAGGTTTGGGGCATAGTATCCAGAAAATGTCCTATTTGCCTGAAGCACATACAGACTTTATGTTGGCTGTCTTGGGTGAAGAATTTGGTTTCTTAGGCATTTTGGTGGTGCTGTGCTTCTCTTTTGCGATGCTGATTGCCTGTATTAAAATTGGTCATCGTGCCCTAAAAAACCAGTACTTACGTGCAGGGTATTTGGCTTATGGTATCAGCATTATTTTCTTATTGCAGATTATGGTGAACGCGGGCATGAACATGGGCATGTTGCCGACCAAAGGTTTGACCCTGCCTTTTATTAGTTATGGTGGTTCATCGTTAATTATGTGTGCAGTGATGGTGAGTTTGATTCTGAAAATTGAAGCCAACACGCACGAGATTAACCCAAGCCGTGAGGAATCGAATTTCTAGAATTTATTCTTCTATTTCGCTTCTTGCTGAGTATGGTGCAACACCATGCTTGGCATGACTGTGCCACAATGTAAACACTTGACCGTGGTGTTTTGCCGTCTAGACACAGGGAACAAGGCAATAAAAAATAAGGAAAAATATTGTCGTTGCTGTCTGAGTTCATAGTTACTGCAGGTGCGGCAAACGGGGCATTTAAATTGCTTTTTTTCGACTACTTTGGTTTTAGGTCCCACACCAAAAATAAAAAACATAACACAACCTCAACTGATCAATTCACTTTGAGCATAACTGAATTTTAAGTTTTATAAATAATAGCCGTGTAAAGTTGTACCTGTAGGAATACGTGAAAGATCCCATTGTTGAATGGCTTGTGCGAGCATCCGTGCAGGCGTGTCTAATTCGACAGCAACCTGATTTAATGCGCTTAAGGCGGCCTGTAGTAACTTTGGCGCTTGGGCTAAATCTAAAGCTTGTGCCAAGTTCTGTTTAGACAGTTTTTGCCCTTGCGCATTCATGGCTAAAGGCAGGTGCGTGTATGTGAGTTGAGGGTAGCCTAACAGTTGTCCCAAATAGATTTGTCGTGCTGTGTTGTCGAGTAAATCTGCACCACGAACCACATGGGTAATGCCTTGCAAATAATCATCCACCACTACTGCCAATTGATAATTGATAATGCCATCACGCCGTTTCAGGACAAAATCGCTCAAGTCTTGTGCAAGGTTGGAACATTGTTTTCCTTGCAAGCGGTCTTGAAAGCAAATTTCTTGGTCTGTGACTTTGACCCGAATCGCTTGATTGGTAAAATCTAAGCCTAAATTGCGGCAAGTCCCTGCATAAATATGATTGGAGCCAAGCATTTTACGGGTGCATTGACAGGCATAGACCAAGCCGCGTTGCTGCAATTGTTGTAATACGGCTGCATAGAGATCAAGTCGATCTTTCTGGAAAATAATTTCGGCATCGGGTTCAAATTGAAAGGCATCTATACAGCGCAAGATATTGCTTTCACTGCCTGGGTAGATGCGTGGAATGTCAGTATCTTCAATACGTACCAACCAAGTGCCGTGCTGAGCTTTGGCATCGCAATAACTGGCAACGGCAGTGATAAGAGAGCCAAAATGCAAAGGGCCAGTTGGCGATGGTGCGAACCGACCTGAGTAGCGTGTCAGCGAAATATGATCTCGCTGACGCGTATGCTCCGCTAAGGAATTTTCAACAGTCACAATTAACCGTTATTTTGCTTCTCTTTGATCTCTGCAAAAGTTTTACAGTCAATACATAGTGTTGCCGTTGGACGTGCTTCTAAGCGACGCAAACCGATTTCGATACCGCAAGTTTCACAGAAACCATAATCATCGTTTTTAATCGCTTCAATAGATTGTTCAATTTTACGAATCAATTTACGTTCACGGTCACGAGTACGTAATTCAATCGCAAATTCTTCTTCTTGTGTCGCGCGGTCATTTACATCAGGCAAAGCTGTATTTTCGTCTTGCATGGTGTTGAGTGTACGATCTACTTCTGACATTAACTCTTCTTTCCACGCCATGAGAATTTGACGGAAATGTTCGAGTTGTCCTTCAGACATGTATTCTTCATTCTTTTTCGGCTGATAAGGTGCAATACCAAATAAGCTAGCTGTAGAACCACCCTCTAAAGCCTTTGGCTTCGCCTTACGCACGCGTTTTGTAGCTTTTTCTTCTACAAGATCTGTTTGTTCGTCCAAGACTTGATTTAGGTTGTCATTCGCCATGTAGGACATTCCTCATCATATGCGTAAGATTCATACGCGAAAAATATGGTGATATGCAAGTGTTTTTATCCACTCCCTCAGAAAGAATTCTTTCTTCGGGGGACGTCATCATATAGACTTTTTTTGATTCTGGATAGTCTTTGATGTTTGGATGTGTTATCGCATTTTTTGTTGAAGGCATAAAGTAAAGCAAAAAAAATAAAATGGAAAGTTAATAACCTGAAATTTCAAAATTTATTTGTTGTTCGAAATGCTCAACCCGATGCACTTGGGTGCTATAACTGCCATCTGCATTCAAATGTAACACACGGTAACCTGGTGCTTCAGGTCCAAGCGCAAAGTGCTGGCTATGCGGTTTAAATTGCACACAGGTTGAAGGCGTAGAGTAAAACTGAATCCCTTGCCATTCATTGAGTGAGTCTTGATGAACATGCCCGCACAGTAACAATTTGACGTTGTTGTGTCGTGCCAAGACATCAATTAAGGATTCGGTATTTTTAAGTTTATGCTGATCAATCCAGTGGGACTGCATATCAAAAGGGTGGTGATGACAGGCAATAATTACCTGCTGATGGGCATGTTGCTGTAAAAGCTGATCTAATTGTTGTAATTGTGCTGCATCCATCCAACCATCGATCCGACCTTTGACCGCAGTATTGAGTAAAATGACACTCCAATTACCCAACTCAATTGCATGAACTTCATTGGACTGTAAATGAAATGGAAAAATTGCTATATCATCATGATTACCCGGAATCTGGAAATGCGGTGTATTTAAAGTCTGCATAAACTGCAAATAACGCTGATAGGTTTCAGTAACGGGTATTTGTGCTAAATCGCCCGTATGGAAAATAGCATCAAGCCGCGGGTATTGCTGTTGAATATCATGCATCACCGCATGAAAGCTACGTTCAGGATTCATATGCACAAACTCTAAATCTTCCTGATTCATGAGGTGCGTATCGGAAATTTGTACAATGGTCCAGCGTTGCTGCTGATTGTTTGAGATTAAAGTCATGCCTGACCCCTTAGACATCCTTTACGGTTTTAATTTGTTGTTGTAACCATTGCAATGCCATGATGACAGGTGCATTTTTTAGCCGACCATTGGTTAGCAAGTTTGGAATTTCCCGATAATCAATAATGTGTAATTGAATGTTTTCTCCTTCATCAGGCATACCAAACACGCCACCTTCCTGTGGTAAGGTGGTGTTCGCACTATATAAGTGGAACAATTCTGCGCATGCCCCTGCAGATGGATAAAAACTGAATAAATGTTGTAATTCTTTTAACTCGCAGCCCGATTCTTCTAAAGCTTCACGACGAATACAGCTTTCAGGTGATTCATCACCATCTAGCACCCCTGCAATCACTTCAAGTTGCCAAGGTGAGTCGTGATCATCAATTGCACCAATGCGGAATTGTTCAATTAGGGCAAATTTTTGTTGTGCTGCATCATAAATGAGTACCCCAGCCGCTTCAGGACGTTGAATGAGTTCACGCTGAAGGACTGGGGTATAGGTGGTTTGATTAAACAAGCGATGACTCAGGCTGACTTTTTCAACCTGAATAAAACCACGATACAGGTATTCACGCTGGTGAATCTGTGCATCGTGTTGTCCATAAGTTGCTTGTTGAATAATCTTCATAAATTCTCATCAGGATGAGCAAAGCATAATTTCATCCTAGCTGAGATTTTATTGAATACAAACGCTTTTTAAACAAATTAGAGCTTATGGTACAATTTTTGACCATGTTCCTGATAAGCGGTTTTCATGGCTTTGAGACCTGATTCGACCTCTGCATCCACTTGCTCCGTTTTGGTCGCAGCATTTTGATTTTGTGCATAATCTCTCACGTTTTGCGTGATTTTCATCGAACAGAACTTCGGTCCACACATCGAACAGAAGTGTGCAGATTTATGCGCTTCTTTCGGCATAGTTTCATCATGCATGCTGCGTGCAGTATCTGGGTCAAGGCTCAGGTTAAACTGATCTTCCCAGCGGAATTCAAAACGTGCTTTAGATAGGGCATTGTCACGGGCTTGTGCACCTGGATGACCTTTGGCAAGGTCAGCCGCATGGGCTGCAATCTTATAGGTGATGATGCCGTCTTTGACGTCTTTTTTGTTCGGTAAGCCTAAGTGTTCTTTCGGCGTGACATAGCACAGCATCGCAGTGCCGTACCAACCAATCATCGCTGCACCAATTGCAGAAGTAATATGGTCATAACCCGGTGCAATATCAGTGGTTAATGGGCCGAGTGTATAGAATGGTGCTTCTTTACAGACTTCAAGTTGCAAGTCCATATTTTCTTTGACCATGTGCATTGGCACGTGACCCGGACCTTCAATCATCACTTGCACATCATGTTCCCAAGCGCGGTGGGTCAATTCACCCAAAGTCCGCAGTTCGCTGAATTGTGCTTCATCGTTGGCATCTTGAATACACCCCGGACGTAAACCATCACCCAAGCTGAACGATACATCGTAAGCTTTCATGATTTCGCATATTTCATCAAAGTGCGTGTAGAGGAAGTTTTCTTCATGATGCGCCAAACACCACTGCGCCATGATTGAACCGCCACGCGATACAATACCTGTTAAGCGATTGGCTGTGAGTGGTACATAACGCAATAACACACCTGCGTGAATGGTGAAGTAATCTACACCTTGTTCAGCTTGTTCAATCAGGGTGTCTTTAAAGATTTCCCAAGTCAGGTCTTCAGCAACACCGTTTACTTTTTCTAAGGCCTGATAAATAGGAACAGTACCAATTGGTACAGGTGAATTACGGATAATCCATTCACGGGTTTCATGGATGTTCTTACCTGTCGATAAGTCCATGATGGTATCTGCGCCCCAACGGGTCGCCCAAGTCATTTTTGCGACTTCTTCATCAATACTTGAACCTAGTGCCGAGTTACCAATATTGGCATTGATTTTTACCAAGAAATTGCGACCAATAATCATGGGTTCACATTCTGGATGGTTAATGTTGGCAGGAATAATTGCACGACCTTCTGCCACTTCCTGACGTACAAATTCAGGCGTGATTTCAGTGAGGTTTTTAGCCCCAAAGTTTTGCCCTGGGTGCTGACGCATATCGACACCTTCGCGTTGGCGTTGGTTTTCACGAATCGCGATATATTCCATTTCTGGAGTGATGATGCCTTGTTTGGCATAGTGCATTTGGGTGACGTTTTTACCCGCTTTGGCACGGCGCGGCTTTTGAATATGGGCAAAACGAATCTCTGCAGTTCGGATATCGCGTAAACGCTCTTGCCCAAATACAGAGCTGAGGGTTTCTAGTTTTTCGGTGTCTTGACGCTCTTCAATCCATCTTTCGCGAACGTTTGGCAAACCTTTGTTTAGATCAATTTCAACATTAGGATCGGTGTATACACCTGAAGTGTCATACACCATAAGTGGTGGATTGTGCTCACCGCCTAAACCTGTTGGGGTGTCGGTCAGTTCAATTTCACGCATTGGTACCTGAATGTCTGGGCGTGAGCCTTGAATATAGACTTTTTTTGATGCAGGCAAAATACGGGTTAAATCTTTGGCATCTTGCTCGTGTTGAGCAGAAATGTCAGCAGGGGATAGATTCGTTAATTGGTTCATTGCAATGATCCTGAAGAATGAAATCAACGAATCAAGCACGACCAAAAACATTGCAATTGAGTGGTTGAAACTTTTACAGCTCAACATTAACCGTTTGGCGAGGTTTTTAGGTGGCTTGATTCCTACGCAGGTTTTAACCTGATCAGGTTCAACGGTACTTGAGTTTAAATCTGTGTTGCAGGCCACTGAGCAAGCAACAAAGAATGGACACAATCTCAGCGAGGAATTACTCGCGCTCCGTCAAGCTGTATAAATAGTAGCACGTTGTCGGTATAAAAGCAGACTTCACGTGGCTTTTATTCTCTAGCACTTCCTGACAAGGCTTTGAGGCTTGAGTGACTTTGGACAATTAACGAGTAATGCAAATGGCGTCGCTAAAGCAATCACGTTTAGCATCGATTGAGATATTTTTTAAATTTAAATATTGATTCAACTGTGCATGGACCAAGGCATAATCACCGTAATCACGCTGTTCACGTGCAGTGGGCTGTACTGCAATTTCAGTGAGTCGTTGTTCACTGCTCATGTGTATAAAAGCAAGAAATTTACGCGCTTGTTCTGCTAAGGGTGATTTTTGCAACTTTACCAGTTTTTTAACTTCAAATAATACGGCGGGTTGGATACTGGATTCATCGACATAGTCCTGTGAAACAGGATTATTGATTGTGCCTTTAAACAGCAGCATGGCATACACTTTGGCTAGGTAACGTGCATCGCGTATAAAGTGACTTTTAGGATAACGCTGCACGTAATCTTCCCAAAATAAGGCGCGTTCAGCCAAATCGGTAGCATCAAGGGTGAGCCCACCATCACGCAAACTATGCTGCATATTGTCTTTAGCCATTCTTTCAATAAAAATCTGCTCGGCATCGGGCATGTACGGGGCAAAAATAATGGCTAAATATTGCGGGCTACGGCGATAAACCTGTTGTGCTTCACCAGCATCGTATAGCTCTAAATAGGCTTGTCCTTTGTGTTTCAATAAATATTGATCGCGTAAAGCAAAGTTTTCAAAATGACTTTGCTGAATGGTCGGATGCTGTGCCATATCAAAAGCATGTTGATCAAAAGCTGCTTGTTCTGCAGCGCTGCGTTCCACATGCAAAAAACGCTGATACATTTGGGTCGAAAGATTAAGCAAATTTAATTGCTCATTTAAAGGCAGCAAGGGTAGGCAGACTTTTAAATCCTGATTGATTTGTTCTAGCGCAAACGTGGTGCGAGTATTGTCAATTTGCTGCATATTGTGCTGAATGTTTTCACACATTTGGGTCAAATCTACAGGTTCGCTAGCACTGGTCTCTACCTTTGGTGGTTCAGGTACGGGAGGTGTATCTGAATTTTGGCAAGCGAGCAAACACAGACAACTCCCAAGCAGCAGGGCAAGTTTACTGGCGTGAAGAAATTTAACCATTACAGCAATTCAACATGAGTATTCATTCATCATCTAGTACCTTCATTTCAGGCACAATGGATTCCAAAAATTCAAAATGAGTCATTCATACCAAAATTCTAAATTTCAAATATTCTCTGCGAAGCACACAGTTTTAGAAACTTGGATCGAAGGACGAAGGGAGAGCTTGTATTGTAAAGTCAAAGCCACGGAGTACATTGTAGTATTCTGCTAGAGTTTGGTTACATGACTGTGAGTAAGTACCACTTTATGCAGCGATTGTTAGTATGTGTATGGCTTTGCTTATGTATTGCAATGAATTGAAATAATATGAAAAATTTTCAAAATTAATTAGGACTTACGCACTATTATTTAAAGATTCTCTGTGGTAGCAGATGATTTTTATCGAGAATAAAGTCATCAATGAAGTTTTTGATAACTGGTCTAAATAATTTCTTCTGCCAACGATATACATTTTCAAAGATCCGCTCAAACTGGTTCTTTTGTATCTCGACGTAGGCCATCAAGGCTGAAAAAATATGATTCAAAATCAGTTTAGATCGTCTTACTTGAAACTTTTCAATATGACAAACCTGTTTAATCACCCGGTGATATTGCTCTATTTTCCAATGACTTGAATGTAATTCATGAATTTCTTCTGCCAACGATATACATTTTCAAAGATCCGCTCAAACTGGTTCTTTTGTATCTCGACGTAGGCCATCAAGGCTGAAAAAATATGATTCAAAATCAGTTTAGATCGTCTTACTTGAAACTTTTCAATATGACAAACCTGTTTAATCACCCGGTGATATTGCTCTATTTTCCAATGACTTGAATGTAATTCATGAAAACCCTCAAAGGACAATAAATCATCTTCATCTTGATGCACAATATAAAACCTCTGCTGTTCTTTTAACTGAGTCTTAAATAATTGTACAAAGCCAAAATCTTTGAGCCAGACCACTTGACCCTGATGGAAATTTGGCAATAAACGCAGTTGAAACCATTGTCCTTTTTCTGGGGAAACCTTACGGTTACAGTCGATACCAAACATAAATCGAATACCATATTTTCTTATGGTTTTTAGATTTCCAGTCGATGAATACCAACTATCACCTGTAATAAATTGAATCTTTGCACCCCAACTGAGTACTTCACTTAACATATCCATAAAGTAATCATTCTTGGTTTTACTTTCAGATTTGTCATAAATTCGGAAATTAATTGGAATATTTTGACCATTTTGATCTGTCGCATACAAGGTAATGAGATTAATACCCTATGAATACCAACTATCACCTGTAATAAATTGAATCTTTGCACCCCAACTGAGTACTTCACTTAACATATCCATAAAGTAATCATTCTTGGTTTTACTTTCAGATTTGTCATAAATTCGGAAATTAATTGGAATATTTTGACCATTTTGATCTGTCGCATACAAGGTAATGAGATTAATACCCTTGACGGATCGGTGGTGTTTGCCTGACCAAAAATAGCTAACCAAGTCCATATGTTGACTATATGGTTTATCTAAAACAGTATCATCAATACTGACTATAAGTTTATTATTATCAATATKTTGAATTGATTCTTGATATAGGTCGTGAGGTGTGTAGTCTTCACGCTCTAGAAAGCGATTTACACTATCATGCGAGATATTATAAGTCTCGGCAAGTTGTGTGCAGCTAATAGAGTTCGGTTCTGTCATGAGAAAGCCCATATAAATGGGTAATGTACAAGTTGCTGTAGAAGCATGTTTAATTCGTCTGATCACAGATACTTTATAAAGTATTTTAATACTTTTTTGAATCCGTCAATGCGTAAGTCCTATTAATGAAAATCATACGAAAAAAATGCAAATTCGCTTTAGTATGGGCGGTGTAAAAATACATTGCAGTAGGATTGATGAATTTACACAGTGGGTTGATCGAATAATAATGAAAAAAATGATGTTAGTGACATGCTTATGTTGGATGAGTTCAAGCGCTTTTGCTTTGGATTTAATGCAAGCCTATCAGCGTGCTCAAAATAGCGATCCAACTTGGCGCGCACAACAATTACAATATCAGGCCGATCAATTGAATTTAGGGCTTGCGCAAGGCAATTTACTGCCAACTGTGACTCTGTCGGGCAATATCACCCGTAAAAGTCAGGAAATGAGTCGAGTCAATATTGCCAGTTCCTCGCCAGAGCTTTTAAGCAGTTCATCTTCAACTTCACGTCAAGTCGCGTTAACAGCACGTCAGCCTTTATTTCGTTGGGATGCTTGGCAAGCCCTGAAACAAGTCAAAACCTCGTTAAGCCTGAGTGAAGTCACCTTACGTTTACAACAACAGCAACATATTTTGAATGTATCAGAAGCGTATTTTAACGTGCTGCGACAACAGTCTTTAACAACAGCATATTTACAAGAAGAAAAAGCTTTGCTTGAACAGCTCAATATGATGAATGCCAAACTGCGCGAGGGTTTGGTAGCTAAAAGTGAAGTTAGTGAAGCCAATGCACAATATCAAAATGCACGGGCAAACCGGATTGCCACACATGTGCAGTTGGTTTTGGCACAAGAGCAGTTGGCACAATTGATTGGACCGTATCACGAAAGTTTGGCAGTTTTACGAGATGACTTTCAATTTCAAAAACCTGTGCCTGAAAGTTTAGAGTCATGGTCACAATTGGCACAAACTCAAAATTTGGCCATTCAGCAGGCACGTTTACAGCGACAATATGCCGAAGATGCACGTCGAGTTGAGCAAGCGGCACGTTATCCGCAGGTAGAAGCTGTGGGCAGTTATGGTTATGCCAAACAAAGCCCTGAAAGTATCATGTCGCCCGATGGTCAGTTTGATCAGGTCGGGATTGAGATGAACTGGAATGTGTTTAGCGGTGGCCGGGTCAATAAAAATGTGCAAAAGGCAGCAGTTTTGGTACAAAAGTCTGAAGCTGAATTAGATGCTGCGATTCGTAAAGCCAATACCGATGTGAAACAGGCGTATTTACAAGTCGAAACTGATCAAGCCAAATTGCAGGCGCGGCAAGCTGCAATGAATTCTGCAGATTTGGTGGCACGAGCATCCAAAGCGCAATATCAGGAAGGTTTAAAAACTATGGTAGATGTACTGTTGGCACAGCGTAACGCCTTTTCTGCCAAACAGGATTATCTCAATGCGCAGTATGATTATTTAAAGCATGTGCTACAGTTAAAAGCAGCAGTTGGGCAGTTGATCGAACAAGATGTACAGGAAATGAATGCTTGGTTGATTCAGAAATCTGCATAAAATCATTTTGTCATCTGTATAAGGTATGTTGTTTAAAGACGGAAACGATCAGACTTGAGAGTTTGGTGAGAAAATGTCATAAAAGCGTCATCATTGCTATGCTTTAATATTCAATTATTGCTTCAGTCTATCCTTTTGTTGTGGAGTGTATTCCTTGAGTACGAATAATCCTGTGTTAAGTCACCATATTTCTTCTCAGTTCAATGAAGATTTACAGGATGTAAATACCAAATTTATGACCATGGGTGGTTTGGTAGAGCAGCAGGTTGCCAACTCGATTCATGCACTCTTGGATACCGATGCAGCTTTGGCGGTAGAAGTTCAGTTCCAAGATAATGCTGTCAACCGCATGGAAACCGAAATTGATGAAGCCTTAACATTAATTTTGGCGCGCCGTCATCCTGCCGCAATTGACTTGCGTATGGTGATTGCCATGTCTAAAGCCAATACTGACTTAGAGCGTATTGGTGATGAAGCTGCAAAAATTGCCCGTATTGCTCAAAACTTATGTGAAGAAGGCGGTTCACCACGTGGCTATATGGAAACACGTCATATTGGTAACCAGGTGCGTGTCATGATTCATGATGCACTAGATGCTTTTGCGCGTTTAGATGTCGATCAAGCACTACGTGTTTTACTTGCCGATGCTGATATTGATCGTGAATATCAATCTGCAACACGTACCCTGATGACCTATATGATTGAAGATCCACGACATATTTCACGTGTGATTAATGTGATGTGGGTTTTACGTTCATTAGAGCGTATTGGTGACCACGCACGAAATATTTCAGAGCAAGTGATTTATATGGTGAAAGGTTTGGACGTACGTCATACCAGCGTTAAAGAAATTGAAGAAAAAGTACAGGAACGCTAAGTACAGTTTTTTTGAATATTCAGCCTCATCGGACGATGGGGCTTTTTTTTGCTTAAATTATTCTTCTAGATTTTGGGTGATCTTTAAGATTTGAAACAGCCTGAATTTTGGATAAAAAAATCTCAGACTTTGGGGGAAATCTGAGATTGAAATCGAGAATATTTATTATAGCGAGAGATCCTTGCTTATCTCCTCAAAATAAGTATAGAAAAATCACACGCAAGAATCATGTGGTATATTGTAGTGGAATGTAGCGTTTTATGTACAAATGTATTTTGGAATTACATTGTTATTCGTGTGATTTATTTTTTATGATTTTATTTGAAATCATCGCCTAAGCCACTATTTTTAGGGCTTAAAAATGTAAATGTTCATCTTTAAAAAATCAGCAACAGCTTTCATTTTTTGAATCTTCTTTCAGTTGTTTTGCTGCATGGCAGTAGGTCATGCAAAAAAAGGCATAAAAAAGAGCCTTCGTGAAGACTCTTCTTTGGTATTAGTGCGTGATCTCAGTATCGCATGATGCAAGTGCAAATACTGGTTTGGAATTAGTTTTGAGGTTTTAAACCTTCAGCGACTTCTAAGCTAGCATCATTGTTCAGGAATTTTTCACGCTGTTCTTCAAGAAACTTTTTCGCATCGGCCTCAAACACATTTAAACGCTTTTCGTTAATGAGTGTAGTTTGGTGTTTGAGCCATTCTTGCCATGCCTGCTTAGACACGGTTTCAAACAGTTCTTGACCTTTTGCACCTGGAAATGGTGCAAAATCCATCGCATCCATTTCCTTTTGATATTTACGACAAAACACTTGTTTAGACATAGCGACTTCCCGGTTAGGCATAAAGTTGGGCAAGACGTGCTTGAGCACGTTCAATTGCTGCAGCGACTTGTGCAGGTGCAGTACCACCAATATGATCACGTGCATTTACAGAAGCTTCAAGGGTTAAGGCTTTTTCAAATACATCGGCTTGAATCAAGTCAGAGAATTGTTGTAATTGCGCTAAGCTCAGTTCAGACAGGTCTTTACCTTCTTGAACACCCAAGGCTACGGCTTTACCTACAATTTCATGCGCATCACGGAAGGCTACGCCATTTTTCACCAAGTAATCTGCAAGGTCGGTTGCGGTAGAGAAACCACGCAATGCTGCTTCACGCATTTCTGCAATATTCGGTACTAAGGCAGGAATCATGTCGGCAAATGCCATGAGCGAGCCGCGTACAGTATCAATTGCATCAAACAATGGTTCTTTGTCTTCTTGGTTGTCTTTGTTGTAGGCAAGCGGTTGACCTTTCATCAGGGTCAATAGACTCATTAAATCACCATAAACACGACCTGTTTTACCACGCACCAATTCAGGCACGTCTGGGTTTTTCTTCTGCGGCATAATAGATGAGCCAGTGCAGAAACGGTCGGGAATATTCACAAATTTAAACTGTGCCGATGTCCACAAAATCAATTCTTCAGACATGCGCGACAAGTGCATCATAATTAAAGATGCAGCGGCGTTAAACTCAATTCCGAAATCACGGTCAGATACGGCATCTAACGAGTTTTCAGATACAGCTTCAAAGCCCAATAATTCTGCGGTAAAAGCGCGGTCAATTGGGTAAGTAGTCCCTGCTAAAGCAGCAGAGCCTAAAGGCATGCGATTAACACGCTTACGGCAGTCAATTAAACGCTCAGAGTCACGTACCAGCATTTCAAACCACGCCATAAGGTGATGACCAAAAGTCACAGGCTGTGCGGTTTGTAAATGGGTGAAACCAGGCATAATGGTATGGGTGTTTTTGGCTGCCAAGCTCAAAATGCCGTGTTGTAATTTTTTTAATAATTCTAAAATGGCATCAATTTCGTCACGGACATACAAACGAATATCGGTTGCTACTTGGTCGTTACGGCTACGACCTGTATGTAATTTTTTACCTGTAATGCCAATACGCTGAGTAAGACGTGATTCGATGTTCATGTGGACATCTTCAAGATCAATACGCCATTCAAATTGACCTGCTTCAATTTCAGCCTGAATGGTATTTAAACCTTGAATAATATCGTCACGCTCTTCAGTTGTAAGTACGCCTACTTTGGCAAGCATCGTTGCATGCGCAATTGAGCCAGCAATATCTTGTTTATAAAAGCGTTGGTCAAATTGAACAGATGCTGTAAATTCAGCAACAAAAGCATCAGTCGCTTCAGAGAAACGACCGCCCCACATACCCGAAGTTTGGGCTTGTGACGGATTTGAGGAATTAGAAGATGTGGTCATATCGGCTCAATAAAGTAAAAAGCGGTGATTTGGACAAGAGTATAACAAATTCAGATTCACTTGCCGAAGAACAAGCCAATCAAACTTATGCTGATACGCAGGCAGAACAACATGAGCTGTATTTTTTTACGAAAATAGGACGTTGGCAATATCTAATTGAATTATTTATTGGCAGTAATGCCTTGGCGATGGTCTTGGCATTGGCTGAAGCTCAAGGTTGGCACGGCTTAAGTTTTGCTCGGGTGCTGCAATACGTGCTTTACATCAATTGGGTGGTGTTATGTTTTGCGGCCTTGGTGGAATTTTTTCAAGCACGTTTTTTACGCATGGGCTTGAGTTTATCTTTTTTGGTCAGCTTTTTGCTGCTGCAAGGCATCGTGTTGCTGACCACACTCAGTTTAAATACATTGTTGCATTTTGGGCAAAAATTTCATCTACAACAATTTGGTATAGATGATCTGTTACATGGTGTCGGACTGCATTTGAGTTATGGTGTATTATTGGGCGCATTTTGCTTTCGGTATATTTATGTACGTGAACAGGCAATTCAGCAACAGCACAGTGAATTACAAGCGCGGGTACATGCCATGCAGGCGCGTATTCATCCACATTTTTTATTCAATAGTTTAAATAATGTGATTAGTCTCATTGCCATAGATCCCGATAAAGCCGAGCAAATGCTGCTCAATTTATCACGTTTATTTCGTGCCAGTTTGCAAGAATTAAAACTGGTAAGCCTGAAAGATGAAATTGAACTTTGTCAGCGATATTTAGATATAGAACAAATTCGTTTAGGTGAACGACTGACCGTAGAATGGAAAATTGAACAACCGCAACTGCTCAGTCAGGTACAAATTCCCTTATTAACTTTACAACCCTTGTTAGAAAATAGTATTTTTCATGGAGTTGAAAAAGTTTTAGCAAAGAGTACGATAAGTATATTGATCGAAATATTGCAAAACCAAGTCAATATTGTCATTACAAATCCGTATGTCAGCGATAAAATAAATTTAAGACAAGGACACGGTATTGCGCTACAAAACGTGAAACAGCGTTTACAGGCTTATTATGGACGAAGTGTCACTTTTCAAAGTTATGCAGGGAAAGGTATGTACACAACGGTATTGCAATATCGCTATAAATAAAAATTGTGATTGTTCAAATTTTTCTTAACTTGATAAAAATAAAGTATTCAAATCATAAGGAGGGGAAATGGACATCCTAATTTGTGATGATGAGCCTCTAGCAAGAGAGCGATTATCACGTTTGGTCACTCAATTGGGGCATCATGTAGTAGCAACGGCAGCTCATGGGCAACAGGCGATTGAACTGGCAGATGAACATCAGCCGGATGTCATATTATTAGATATTCAAATGCCGGGAATGGATGGTTTAAGTTGCGCTCAACATTTGCGTGAGCTTGACCCAACGCCAGCCATTGTGTTTTGTACCGCCTACGATCAACATGCACTTGAGGCATTTAAGTCCCATGCGGAAGGCTATTTGTTAAAACCTATTATGCAACAGGAATTGCAACAGGTTTTAGATCATTTAACAAAACTCACGCAAGCGCAGATGAGTCATTTAAAACAAAAAGAAAATATGGACGAATTAAAAATAAAACGTCACCAAATTGCTGCGAAAACCTATCGTGGTGTAGAGTTGGTGCCTCTAGAAAATATCTATTATTTTTTAGCCGATCAGAAATATGTCACGGTGCGTCATAAAAATGGCAGTGTCTTGATTGATGAAACGCTGAAAGATTTAGAAAGCGAATTTGGTGATCAATTTATTCGCATTCACCGAAATGCTTTGGTCTCGATTCAGTTTTTGGAGGGGCTAGAAGTGGTCAATTCAGGACAGTATCAGGTGCGTTGCCGCGAGCTAGATGAGCGTTTGGCTGTTAGTCGACGACATTTACCTTTATTGCGAGAACGCATCCAAAAACTCTAATTGATCATTCTCATCGCAGATGAATACGCAACAGATTGATAAATCAGTAAAGAAATAGGCTTGCATTTTTAGGGGATCAGGTTAAGTTTAGATGAACTTATTTATCTTGCTTAGCTGTTATGATGAAAACCCTGAAAATTGCCACTCGACAAAGCCCGCYTGCGTTATGGCAGGCTGAACACATTCGTGCCCGCTTAGAGGCGATGCATGCCGATTTAACTGTTGAGTTGGTGACTTTTGTCACACAGGGCGATAAAATTTTAGATACCCCACTGGCAAAAATTGGGGGGAAAGGCTTATTTGTCAAAGAATTAGAAGCTGCTTTAATGGATGGTCGTGCCGATTTAGCCGTACATTCCATGAAAGATGTACCCATGGCATTGCCTGAAGGGTTAAGCTTGGCGGTCATTTGTGAGCGTGAAGACCCGTTCGATGCCTTTGTATCGAACCATTATGCCAGTTTTGCAGATTTACCACAGGGCGCTAAAGTCGGAACCTCAAGCTTGCGCCGCAAATGTCAAATTTTAAAAGCACGTCCAGATTTAGAGATTATTGATTTACGTGGCAATGTGGGCACGCGCCTGTCTAAGCTAGATGATGGTCAGTATGACGCAATTATTTTAGCCAGTGCAGGATTAAGGCGTTTGGGCTTGGCAGAGCGCATTCGCCATACTATTCAGCCGGATGTGAGCCTACCTGCAGTGGGGCAAGGGGCTTTGGGTCTGGAATGTCGTAGCCAAGATCAGGCGGTTCTGGATTTGATTTTGCCGTTAATGCATGCTGAAACCACTGTGTGTGTACGTGCCGAACGTGCTTTTAATGCTTACTTAGAAGGCGGTTGTCAGGTACCAATTGCAGGCTATGCAACTTTGCAGAATGGTCAATTGCAGATTGAAGGTCGTGTTGGTAGTGTCGATGGGCGAACCATTCTTAAAGCTGTGCAACATGGTGCACCTGAACAGGCTGAAATGCTAGGTGAAGAATTGGCAAAAGCTTTATTGGCACAAGGTGCGGGTGAATTACTGAAAGCCTTGTATCAATAGTCCATATTGCGCCAGAAGCCCATGCTATTCATTAATACCCGACCTAAAGATCGTGCAGAGGTCTTAACTCAGGCTTTGCAACAACAGCATATTGAGGTCATTGACTTGCCCTTGTTGCAGCTTACTGCACAGCCGTGGTCAGAGCAACTGGCTAATTTATACACTCAGTTGCCACATACACATATTATTGTGGTGGTCAGTCCTACTGCAGTCGATATTGGGATGAAATATTTAACCCAAAGCCAAATATCCTTGCAGGATTTGCAACATATACGTTGGGTGGCTGTGGGTGAGAAAACTGCAGAAGTTTTACGCGGATATGGTGTTCATAGCGAAGTCCCGCAGGTTGAAACCTCCGAAGGGATGCTGAGTTTGCCGTGTTTGCAAAATTTAAAAGTGGGCACACAAATTGCTTTTTGGCGTGGTGAGGGCGGTCGGCAATTTATGATGCAAACGCTGCTTGATCAGGGGATGCAGATCCATAATTTTGTGTTGTATCGGCGGGAATGTCCTGCCAGTTCTATTGGAAAAATGCAGGCAGTACGCGCACGTTTAATACAATCTTCAGAATTTATCATGATGATTAGCAGTGAAGCCAGTTGGTTAAACTGGCTGAGCTTGATTCAGCAGGAATTTGATTTACTGAACAGAGGATATTATTGGGTATTAGGTGATCGTTTAGAGAAAATTTTACTCGATTATCAAACGCAGCATCATGCAAAATATAAAGTATTGAAGTTGACCCATTTAAAAACAGAATTAATATTGCAGCACATGATGCTCATGCAAGGAAAGCTATGAAAAAACTGGTTGTGATCGTGATGTTGATTGCGTTGATTTGGATCGTTAAATTAAGTTTTGATGTGATGCAAGTTTCGACGCAACAACAGCAACTCAGTCAAAGTTTGCATTTAGTAGAAAAAAATATTGCCAATTTAAATGATCAACTGGTGGCTTTACAGCGACGTAATTATACACAAGGTGCAGCAGAACAGCCCGCAGTATCCAGCGCTGCGCCGCAAGAAGATGCTATTCAGCCAATGGAGATGGTGGCGCAGCAATTGGACTTGGTGGAATTTTCCTTACAACAACAACAGTTTCACTATGCGACTGAAAAACTGGCAAATTTAGATCGTGAGTTGAACGAATATGCTTTAGCCCCTGCTTTGAAACAAAGTTTGCACCAAGTCATTCAGCAAGATCAGAAACAAATTCAACAATTCATAACAACACGTGATGCGCAATATCAACAAGTAAGTCAGTTGTTGCAGCAATTAGATCAACAATTAAAACAGCAAGCTCAACAGCCTGAGCTGAACCCTGCCGATGTCGATGATCGTTTTTTTTGGCAAAAATGGCTGAGTATTGAATCTGCCAAGCAACCTGCGACACAGTTGATGCAGCGCCAGATTATTTTAAAAGAAGCACAATTGCGTCTATTGCTGGCTCGACAAATCTTTATACAAGGTCAATATGTGCAATATCAACAAGAAGTGAATGACATTATTCAGTTATTACAACAATTGCCTGATCAGAAAGCACAGCAATTGGTTCAGCAATTAGAAAAAATTAAAAATTTAAATATCGTTCCAACGCCAAGTTTAAAAACACGTGCTTTATTGGGGGCGGTATAAATGAAACAGATTTTACTCGCCTATGTGGTGGTCAGTATTGTACTGGTCGCTTTGCTGAGCGTACTGAGTTATGGGTATGGTTCAGGCTATGTTTATGTGTATTGGCGCCAATGGCAATTACAAACCAATATTTGGTTGTTGTTGTTCTTTTTCTTATCGATCAGTGTTTCACTACAAATTTTATGGTTGTTGTTAAAGCGCTATTTTAGCCGTGAGCAGCGTAAGGTTGAAACAGTATTTAACTTTAAAAATCTGCATCCTTATGAGCAATTCGCGGTCATTTGGTTGCTAGATGCTGCAGAAGATCAACACCAGTTTATTCGACAGGTGTTTGCCCAGTCAGGCTTGCTGAAAGGGGTGATGGAAGCACGTATGTACTCCATTCAACAGCAATATCCGCAAGCATTGGCTGCTTTAAATCAAAGCAGTGCCATGGCGTTTGAGTTGGCAGAAATACAGCGTATTGAAATTTATTTGGCGCAGCAACAACCTGAACAAGCTTTGACGCATTTAGAGTTTTTGAATCAGCACGAATTATCGCCGTGGTTATTTAAAGTCAAAACGGCTTATCAAAAGCGTCTAATTGCCTTGTGGGGCGAATTTGCCACGCAATATCCTTGGCATTATTTACGTTCGACCAAATACGGGCATTTAGATGCAGACACCAAGCAAAAGTGGCTGACTGAGTTATTAACCCAATTTGAGCAGGCTGATGCAGAAAATTTACAGGCTTTGCAGCAGCGTTATAGTGATTTAAGTGAGCAGATTTTCAGTCAGTCTTATGCCATTCAGGTGTTGTGGTTGAAGTTATTGTCGCGTCTGCCTGATTTGGCCGCACAACATGAACGTCTTGCGGTACAGATGTTGAGTGAACAGTTTAATCAGGAAGTGTTTTATTTATGGTTCCAACAGCAGTTGTTAAAACAACAACCTGATTATGCCAAAATTGAAAAGCAAATAAATCTGTGGGAACAGAAATACCCTGCATTACCTGTATTTAGTTTTGCCAAATGGCATATTTTTACAGCAACAGCGCGTTATTCAGAAGCCGAGCAATTACTGGATTTATATCCTGAACACGTATTAATGAGTTATTTAAGAGTTAAATCTAATTTAAAAGATCAGCCTGAATTATTAAAACAGTTAAATTTAATCTTTGAAAATAATTCTAATTTTGTCGAAATTAAAATTTAAGGGTGAGTTGTGTTAACACTAGCAGATTATCCAATTGTTTTTGAGCAGCGTGTTGCATGGGGAGATATGGATGCTTTTGGGCATGTCAATAATGTGATCTATTACCGTTATATTGAAAGTGCGCGTTTATATTATTTAGACCATTTAAAAATTTTACAGCAAGATGGGCGAATTCAAACATGAGGTGCGACAGTTTGAAAAGTCTTATGATAATCAACAAGCTGAGCAAATTTCTCTAATGGTGTAAGCCAATCTAACGCTTTTCTAGGACGAGTATTCAGTGACATGGCAACTTGATTTAAATAATGCTGATCTGCCTGATTTAAATCAATCCCTTTAGGTAAATATTGCCTAATTAAACCATTCATATTTTCGCATGTGCCTTTTTGCCAGGGTGAATGTGGGTCACAGAAATATACATCTATGCCTAAATCTTCTTCAAGTATTTTATGTTCTGCCATCTC
>NZ_MKQS01000014.1 GCF_001758345.1 Acinetobacter towneri | reverse complement strand
TTGGATGATGGCAATCTACCGATTTGCAATAATTGGGTCGAGAATCAGATGCGTCCCTGGGCCTTAGGACGCAAGAACTGGCTGTTTGCAGGCTCGCTGCGCAGTGGTCAACGAGCTGCCAATATCATGACTTTAATCCAGTCAGCAAAGCTGAATGGCCTGGATCCGTATGCCTATTTAAGTGATGTGCTGAAAAGGCTGCCGACGCATAAAGTGACCCAAATAGAAGAATTACTGCCACACCGCTGGAAATCCGACCAAAATTAAAAAATAGGCATGGGATTCAGCGGACGCTTACGATACTTTAGTTTGCCTTACGGATTTAAATAATAAGGATGCAAGCGAGGGAATAAATATGGTGGAGGATAGTGTGTATTTGTGAATTAGAAGGTAAAATTCTATCCGAAACAGTATTCCATTTAGCCCTGAACCGTAAAATGGATGAGCTACTTTTCACATCGAAAAACTGTGATCCGCTGTGAGTGTTATGTTGAACTTAAGCCACAGTTGAGTGGTTTGGGCAGTGATATGGTGTAACCATCATCTCCACCAAAAAATTATTGAGTGAAATAATGATCTTGATGTTTACAGTTGCGACAAAATAAGGACACATAATTTTCTGCGTCATAATCGACAGTCAGTTCATCCGATCCGCAGTTCATACAGCGTTTGAGTGAATAAAATTTAAGCCGTGCTTCAATTTTTCGCCAAGAACGCCACACAGGTTGAAAGAAAATTCGTTCGTCATAACCCAAAAAGCGAAATAATAAAATTTCGCTCATATAGCTGAAAGGCAAATTAGGCGGGCGTGGAAGGGTAGTAGTTTCCCATTTTTCCGCCACTGACCGTTCTCGATATTGCTGCACAGTCTTTTTGAGTAAATTGGTATTAATAAAGTTTTCATTGCGTGGTTTGAGTGCTTTTTGTTGGTATAAATATTCCAAAGCTGTTTGCACTAAGTAATAAATTTGCCCAACCGCCAAGACATCTAAAAGTCGGTAGCAAAAGTTCTGAAAACTATGGTTGCCCGCAATTTGTATGCCCCAAGTCCGACAATAAAATTGCATAAACTGCACAATTTCTTGATATAACATTAAATACAGCGCATCTTTGACTTCATCTGCCGTTTTGAACGGTGTACCCATGCTTAGATTTTCATAAAACCAATAGCGTAATTGTTGTGCAATGCTAAATAAACTGGGTTCAGAATAACCATCTAAACGGACATTGATGTAATATTGCTGGGCATTTTCGGCAAAATCTTTGGCAATTAATATTTGCTCTTTTAGCAAATGTTTGATCATACCGTGCTGAAAAAAATAGTTGGGCGTAATATTCAAATACTTGATTTTTTCCCAATCTATAAATTCTTCATGTGGGATATGTTCCTGTGCATGCTGATCTAAAATACTCAATAAAAATAATTTATCTACAAAACGCAGCTGATTTAATTCGCGTTCAGGTGCATCCTGTTTTTTCAATTTTTGTTGTTCTTGCAAGCGGGTTTCCGCCATGATTTTTTTTCGTTGCTGGGTGCAGCTTGCGCAATGACAGTTTTGTTGTTGGCTATTTTGAAAGATGCGATGTTCACAATGGCTACATTGGTGAAAATTTAATTCCTGCTCATATTGTTCTGCTTCTACCCAATACATAGATGCCTGACACAAAGGGCATAATGTGCTTTCATCTAATTGTTTTTGCAGAATTTGTAGCATTGTGAAATAGAAGCTCAAGTAAATGGTGGTATAGCATTATACATGCCTTGTGAACTGAAAAGTGGAAGCTTCTGTGCTTTTGATCATCATTAAAATTAGCATGTGTTGGTTGTATTTGAAGCGAAGTTGCGTATCGAAATATTAAATTTACAGCTAATAGCAATACAGGTATTGATTTATATCGTCTGTTTTTATGTTACTTGTACAGGATTAGTCCAAATAGGATTGAAAAGCTTGGGTTGAGCGCCCATATCAATCAGCAGTGTTAATTAAGATAGAAATAGATTGTGCGCAGACAGATGCTGAAAGTTGTCGTATGATCATTGTAACTTCACAAAAACAAGCGCATCGCCACAAAGAATGAGGACAAGATGAATATTGCAGCAAATCCTATGGTTGAAGCCAACCAAACTATCTATTTAAAAGACTATCAAAAACCTTCATTCTTGGTGGATGCTGTAGAGCTAGATATTCAAGTCTATGCAGATTACACCCAAGTGGGTGCAACATTGAAAATGCAGCGTCAGACTGCAGGCGATTTGGTGTTATTGGGGCGTGATTTAGAATTAAAATCCATTATTTTGAATGGTACTGAATTATCAGAAAGTGACTATCAATTAGATAGTGAGCAACTCCGCATTGCAAATGCACCGGATCAAGTCACTTTAGAAACCATCGTGATCATTCATCCTGAAAGCAATACGCAACTCGAAGGCTTATATCAGGCAAGCTCTGATTTATTTGTTACCCAAAACGAGCCTGAAGGTTTCCGTAAAATTACCTTCTATCCTGACCGCCCAGACGTATTGTCGGTATTTACCACACGTGTTGAAGCCGATAAAAAATATCCTGTGTTATTGGCAAACGGCAACTTGTTAGAAACAGGTGAAGCAGGCGAAGGTCGTCATTATGCGATTTGGCAAGACCCGACCAAAAAGCCAAGCTATTTATTTGCTTGTGTGATTGGCGATTTGGCAGTCATGAAAGACCATTATGTGACATCTGAAGGACGTAATGTTGCACTGGAAATTTATGCAGAAGAAAAAGACATTCCAAAATGCAAAATTGCTATGCAAGCGCTGAAACATTCGATGCGTTGGGATGAAGAACACTATGGTCTGCCGTATGATTTAGATAATTATATGATTGTGGCGACCAGTGCCTTCAATATGGGCGCAATGGAAAATAAAGGTCTGAATATTTTCAATACGTCATGTGTATTGGCCGATGAAGAATACACCACAGATGCCGCAATTATGCGCGTACAGTCCGTGATTGCGCATGAATATTTTCATAATTGGACAGGTAATCGTATTACTTGCCGCGATTGGTTCCAGTTATGTTTAAAAGAAGGTTTAACGGTATTCCGTGACCAATCTTTCTCTGAAGATTTACAGTCTGCCGCAGTACAGCGTATTGATGATGTGGCGGTACTCAAAGCACATCAATTCCCTGAAGATTCTGGGCCGTTATCGCACCCACCACGTCCAGATCATTTTGTAGAAATTAATAACTTTTATACCGCAACAGTCTATGAAAAAGGTGCGGAAATTAACCGCATGATGTCAACTTTACTTGGTAAAGAAAAATTCCGTAAAGGAAGTGATGAATATTTCCGTCGTCATGATGGACAAGCAGTGACGGTTGAAGATTGGGTCAATGCTTTAAGCGCAGGTTCAGGTGTCGATTTATCTAATTTCCTGACTTGGTACAATCAACCAGGCACACCAAAGCTTGAAGTGCAGGGCGAATACGATGCGGCTGCGCAGGTTTATCGTTTAAATTTAAAACAAAGTCTGAAAAGCAATGCCAAATATCCAAACTTAAAAGCATTGCCTATTCCTGTTGCATTGGCATTGTTCAATGCAGAAACAGGCGAGCAATATATTTTGCAGTCTGAAGCTTTGGTTGAAAACTCAGTAAAAGATGGTGTGTATTTGTTTGATCAGGCACAAGCAAGTATTGAATTTAGCGGTATAACTGCGCATCCCGTTGTTTCTTTATTGCGTAATTTTTCTGCACCTGTGAATTTAGAATTTAACTATTCTAATGATGAATTGGCATTTTTAATGCAGCACGAAACCAATGGTTTTAACCAGTGGCAGGCGACTCAGACGCTATTGGAACGTATTTTATTGGAAGAACATGCGGCAGATACTTATTTGCAAGCCATGAAAAATACAATACCTGCTTTAATTGAAAAAGATCCTTTGTTGGCATCGCGTATTTTTGATGTTCCTTCCGAAAGCTATTTGGGCAGCCGCATAGATCAAAATTATCAACCTGAAAAAATTCAGCAACAACGCAATGCGTTGTTAGATACATTAGCTCGGGAACTTGGTGCACTCTGCAAAGAAACCTATTTAAGTCTTGATCCAGACATGCAGCTAGATTTCTCTCAGGCAATGGGTGTACGTGCGTTAAAAAATATAATGTTGGCATTAATGGCACGTCAGGGCGATGACGAAGCGTTTGAGTTGGCACAGCAGCAATACCATACCACTCGAAATATGTCTGAGCGTTTAGGGGCATTGCGTGTCTTGGTATGGAATGATGCACCGCAGGCCAAAGCTACTTTGGAAGATTTTTATTCACGTTTTAAAAATGAAGCTTTGGCACTTGATCAGTGGTTTATGGTTCAAGCTTCACATCCTAAAGCGACTGCTGAAACCATTCAGGCATTAACTGCGCATCCTGATTATGATTTGGGCACACCAAACCGTATTCGTTCAGTCAGTGGAGGTTTAAATAGCAACCCTGTGAATACATGGAGTTTCGGTGTTCAGCATTTTATTGACTTAACCAAATATTTGGACGACAAAAACCCAATTGTAGGTTCGCGTTTATTGCAAGTATTGTCACGTTGGTACACCTTGGCAGAGCCACAGCGTAGTCAAGTACAAGCTGCATTGCTAAGTTTGCAGTCTGTAGTGAAATCTAAAAACGTGGTTGAAACCTTAAATAGTATGTTAGGGGTTTAAACTATAAAACTAAAAGCCATTTCATCCATTCGTTGAAATGGCTTTTTGTGGTAGGTATATATTAAAAACAAATTTAGCTTAGTCACAGCGAAGTTGATAAACCTTACTATAGTAGGTATTAATTTTGTTTAATTGAGCAAGTAATTTTTCATTAAATGTCGATTTTAGAGTTTACAATTTTTTAGTCCAATCAGCGTTTTATCCAAGTTTGTAAATCTGCTCCATATTCTTCACAAATAATATGTTTGCCTTCATTTGCAGAATAGTTCTCTTAATCTTGAAGCAAGAATTCATGCTTTAGTATTGATGGGTGCGAGTTCATCAAACATGCTTGGAGCTTGATGTATCGGTTGAGGTGGGGGAACAGCCGAAAGTGATTTAGCTACATATCAGAACGTAAAACAGAAGCTTTACATTGACCCAAAGATTAAAAAAATTAAAGTTTTGTTTTAACGCTTACAAACGCAAAATTTAAGAGTATAGTCATTTTTATAATCAGGGAAATGAGTTGAATGACAGTGTCTCGATTTTGTGGAGTTAGTTAGCTCTGCTGACTTGGGAAATGCAGTTTTATGTGTTAGTTTTGATGAAAATCACTTTTTTTCTGCGCTGAATTTAAGCAGATGCGTATCAAAAATCACGAAAATTTGAGGCATGAAATGGTTAAACATTATGACTATTTGGTAATTGGGGCGGGAAGTGGTGGTATTGCATCGGTCAATCGAGCGGCGCAATATGGAAAAAAATGTGCATTAATTGAAGCTGCAAATTTAGGTGGGACCTGTGTCAATGTGGGGTGTGTGCCTAAAAAAGTGATGTGGTATTCAGCACAAATCGCTGATGCCATTCAAAAATATGGTCCAGATTATGGTTTTAAAACCGAATCAAAACCACATGATTGGAATACCTTAATTCAAAATCGTCAAGCTTATATTCAGCGTATCCACGCATCGTATCAAACTGGTTTAGCTAAAAACAAAGTTGATGTGATTCAGGGTTTTGCTCATTTTGTAGATCAAAAAACAGTTGAAGTAAATCAGCAGCAATATACTGCAGATCACATTTTAATAGCGACAGGCACCGAGCCAACACTTCCAGAGATTGAAGGGGCGGAACTAGGTATTGATTCAAACGGTTTTTTTGAATTGCAACAATTACCAAAACGCACGGCAATTGTTGGTTCTGGTTATATTGCTGTAGAGCTGGCTGGAGTTTTAAATGCGTTAGGCTCAAAAGTCGGATTGTTTATTCGTAAGCAATTCCCGCTGCGTAGTTTAGATCAATTTTTAGGTGAAACATTACTTGAATGTATGCGAGATGAACATATCCAAGTGCATACTCAAGCCATTCCAAAGAAAGTTACGCGCCAATCAGATCAGTCTTTGTTATTACATCTTGAAGATGGTTCACAGCACGAGATCGATTGCTTAATTTGGGCGGTTGGACGTAAACCGAATACACAAGCATTGAACTTGCCTGCTGCGAATGTACAGATTGATGAAAAAGGATATATCGCTGTAGATCAATTCCAAAATACCAGCCAAGCGGGTATTTATGCGGTGGGTGATATTATTGGAAAAATTGAGCTGACACCCGTTGCTGTTGCCGCAGGACGTAAATTGTCTGAACGTTTATTCAATCACAAACCAAATGAATATTTAGATTATCAAAATGTTGCCACGGTGGTCTTTAGTCATCCGCCTATTGGTACGGTGGGTTTAAGTGAAGCGCAAGCCATTGAACAGTTTGGGCAAGATCAGGTCAAAGTCTATCAATCTTCTTTTACCTCAATGTACACGGCTGTAACTCAGCATCGTCAAGCGTCTAAAATGAAATTGGTCTGCGTTGGTGATGAACAGAAAGTCGTGGGCGTGCATGGTATTGGCTATGGCATGGATGAAATTTTGCAAGGTTTTGCAGTCGCGGTCAAAATGGGCGCGACCAAGCAAGATTTTGACAATACTGTCGCAATTCATCCAACTGCTGCAGAAGAATTTGTGACTATGCGCTAATGGAGTAGCGTAGTCGCACACAAAGAGTATGGGTTAAAAAAATCCATACTCTTTTTTATTTTTGAAATTTGTAGATAAAAAATCAGAAGATAAACGTCAGAAAGATAAAGTTTGTTATCGTTATTTAGTTAGCCTAATAAGAAAACCCACCGAAGTGGGCTTGTGCGATCAAACACCATCCATTGTGTTTGAGGGAGACTATTTCACGAAAACGATTAAGGTTTGATTTAGAATTTTTTGTTATATTAAGCTTATCTTTACAAATTTGTAGCTGATGCTGCAAAGACTTTAAATCTATGTTACAATGTAACTTGTACAATAAAAATATCTCTATTCTCTCGTAGTTATTCATCATCATGCTGTACTGCATTTATTTTCTATGCACTGCAAATTAAGCGTGATGAATGTTGTTGTATTAAAAAACTATGCTCAAAATTTAATTTGAGCTTAATTTGTAAGTTATAAATGAATTGGTGTAAATATTGAAAAAAATGCAAACAATGCTTGCTAAAGCAGTGAATGGTCGTGAAATTATGGTGTCTTTGGTGGCATCAAAGAAAAAGCAAAATACCCGTGATGGTTTTAAATGGGTCGAAGTCGGAAAAAATGTGTTGTTGGAATGTGGTCAGGAAATTGAACTGAATTTAGATGGTCGCAGTTTTTATACTGATACGCATGAAATGTTTCGTTTACCACATCGGGTCAATTAAGTTTTACTCTGAAATGAATATTCAATTCAGCTAAACTGTATGAATATTCAGTTTAGAAAAATTTAAAAGTTTTATCCAGAAAAATCCCGTTCACTGGCGAACGGGATTTTTTATTTTGTCTTTTACTGAGGCAAAGTACAGTTAGTACTGAATTAAACCTTAACAACCAAAACAGGAACAGGGGACTGAGTCAATACGTTTTGAGCAACGCTACCGAGCATCATCTTTTTCACTCCAGTACGACCATGTGAACCCATAATAATCAGGTCTGCACCAATTTCATTGGCAATTTGTACAATCCCTTCTGAAGCTGCAACACCACGGATAATTTTGGTATCTACCGAAATACCTTCACGGCTAAAAGATTGCTGAATTTCAGCCAAACGATTTTGTGCATTTTGTTCAGCCTGCATGAAATAATCGGTAATTGCAGGGGCAACTTTGTAGAAGTCCACGCCTACAAAAGGATCAACTGCAATTACACTCATAATGGTGACAGGGCAATTTAGATCTTTTGCCAATGAAAGTGCTTGTTCGGCTGCAGCATAAGACATAGGCGACTCATCTACTGGAACAAGTAAGTGTTTATAAGTTGTCATGGCAAATCCTTATTTAAAATTTATGATAAAAATATGGTTTAAATTTGTGATTAAGCTTTAACTATAAGCACTGGTAATTCTGTATGGCGCAATACGTCTGTGGCGAAGCTACCCAACAATAATTTTTGGAAACCTTTACGACCATGTGAACCCATCACAATCACATCGGCATTTAATTCTTTCGCAGTTTTGATTACACCTTCAGCAGAAACCAAACCCTCAACCACGTGAGTTTCTGCATTTACACCTACCGTTTGCGCAATTTCATCTGCTTCTTTTAATGCCTTTTTCGCATTGGCTGTCGCTTGCACAAAGTATTCTTTCATAATGGCAGATGAATAATTATAGTAAAAGTCTGAATCAGTAAATGGGTCTTCCGCAACAAGGCTAATTAAGGTGAGTTTGTTGTTAAATACTTTGGCAATTTCAGCTGCATGTTTGACCGCTGAAAAAGAAATTTGTGAACCATCTACAGGGACTAAAATATTTTGGTACGACATGCGGGTAACTCCAGAAATTATGATTATGCGCCTTACACTTTATTGATAGCATATAGTCTATACAGGTTCAATTTAAAATCTAAAAAAGATTGATAATTCATTTAATTACCCGCCAAATTTGCTGAAACAAAAGATAGGCTAAAGATAATGAAATTGCTCAACTCAACGGCAAAGCTATACGATAAAATAAGTTGCTAAATTTCATAAATAAACAGACCCAAATGTTTTGAATAACTTGGGTTTGAAATGTGCGTATGAATCTTGAGGGAATTGTGGTTTGAAATTATTTTGGATGTTGCTGTGTTTTATTTTGTTAAGTGCTTGCCAAACCACGCAGCAGAACAGTCGAATCATTGCGAGTGCATTTAATCTCACCACAGGCTTACAGCAAAAATCATGGATCGGTATGCACCTAAAAACATACAAGTGCAGCATGATATTGTGTATGCAACGCAGCCCAATTTGAGTTTTGACTTGTATCAAGACAGTCAATTGCAAGATTTAGCCGCTCGCCCGACAATTGTCTGGATTCATGGTGGTGGCTGGATTGCAGGTTCTAAAGCACATGCGCGTGGCTATTTTAAATTGTTGGCTTCACAGGGCTTTAATGTGATTGCAGTACAATATCAATTTGCCCCACATGCAACTTATCCTACTCAGTTGCAAGAAATTGATCAGGCTTTAAATTACATCACGCAACATGCAGAAAAGTATCAGCTTAATCCGCAACAATTATATTTAGCAGGCGATTCAGCAGGGGCAAATTTAGCCAGCCATTATGCTGCATTATTGAGTAATCCAACATTTGCACAGCAGTCTAATTTACAGCCGACTATTCAGCGCAAACAACTAAAAGGACTGATTTTGCACTGCGGGATTTATGATCTAAAAGCGTTTGTAGAAACCGCACCAGATGAAATGAATATCGTAGAGTGGGGTGTTTATAATTTGGTGCAGGCTTACACGGGAGATCGGAAACAGGACAGTGAATTTCTGAAGAATATTTCGCCTATTCAGCATTTAACGGAAAACTATCCTGCGGTATTTATCAGTGGTGGTAACAAAGATTTTTTAACAGAAACTCAATCTATGCCGATGCTGCATGCTTTACAGCAACAGCAGATTCCTGTGACAACAGCATTTTATCCAGATACAAAAGCATGGTTAATTCACGAATATCAATTTTTTATGCACCAAAAAGAAAGCCAGCAAACTTTTGCTAAAACAGTGGAATTTATCCGAAGCACAGCAGCTGAGTAATTTATCGTGTATTCAGTAAATCAATACGATGCTTCGGGAAAAGTGTTTTTAACTACTTAAGTTATTTAGCTTTAGCTTTGTTTAAACTTGAAAACAGCCAAAACCAGACAACCAAAAATCAGTCCCCAAAATGCAGAGCCAATACCTAAAAACTGCACCCCAGAAGCACTAAATAAAAAGGTCAATAAAGCGGCTTCACGTTCTGCGACGTGCTGAAAGGCGAGGGCGATGTTGTGTCCAATTGTACCGAGCAGTGCAATTCCTGCCAAAGCCGTAATAAAAACAGCAGGGAATGACATTAGCAAACTGGTGAGTGTTGCTGCAAATATCCCCATCAAAATATAAAATAAACCGCAGCTAATTCCCGCAATATAGCGTTTACTGGCATCGGGATGCGATTGATCATCTAAACTAATAGCAGCACTGATAGATGCGATATTGACACTAAAACATCCAAATGGCGCGAAAATAGCTTGTGCTGTGCCTGTCCAACCAATTAAGTGACGTACATTCGGGTTAAAGCCATAGCTTTTGATCATGGCAAGACCGGGTAAATATTGCGATGCCATATTAATGACAAACAAAGGCAGAGCTAAACCTAAAATGGAAGACCAACTCAATTCAGGTTGCATCCAAACAGGTTGCGCAATATTCCATTGCACACTCGGCATTTGAAATTGTAAGAAGATTGGGCATAATGCGACCCCAATCAATACTGTTAAAACAATGCTATAACGTGGGCTAAATCGTTTTGCCAATACATAGGCTGCCAATAAAGACACAATAAATGCCCATGCTTCTTGCAGACTGGTAAATAGGGCAATCCCAAATTTAAGTAGCACGCCTGCCAACATGGCGCTGGTTAAACTTTGTGGAATATAAGTCAATACCTTTTCGAAAACACCCAAAAAGCCAAGCACTGCTGTGAGTACACCACAAAATAAAAACGCGCCAATTGCTTCGTGTAAGCTATAACCGCTGCCCGTGGCGATAATCAGTGCCAAACCTGCGGTAGACCATGAGGTCGCCACAGGATATTTAAATTTCCAAGATAAAATCAGCCCGCTTAGACCAATACCTAAACCCAGCGCCCAAAACCAAGAGCTGATTTGTTCAGCACTTGCACCTAAAATTTGTGCTGCCTGAATGACTAAAACCGCGGAAACACTAATACCGACCAAGAAGGTAATAAAGCCTGCAAATACTGTCGGCACAGAGAAGTCATTTAAAAGTTTTTGCATGCTTTCTTAGACATATTTTCTATAATTGATGAACAGATCATACACATTTGAACAAATAGTCAAAAGTGTTTTTATACTTTTTATAGCGTTGAGATTGCCAGTTTAAAGCCAAAACCGCAGAATAAAATACCAATGCTTGCAACGCAAATGGCTGCAATTTTATAACGCTGATTGAAATAACTGGCCAATTTGACTCCTGAAAAAATCAACACAGACAAATAACCCATGCTAATGATTTGTAAGACGATGGCTAAAATAGCAAAGCTCAGCATTGGATAGAGGTAATCAGGATTGACGAATTGCACAAAAAAAGACAAATAAAACAAAATTGCTTTGGGGTTAATGACGCTAATCATTAAAGCGGTTCGGTATGGATGAACCCGTTCAGTTTTATTGCTCGTCGTGATTGTATTACCGTACGAAGTTCTGGCTTGTGGAAACCATGTTTTATAGGCTGCAATCAGTAGTTTAATGCCTAAATAGCCTAAGTAGAGCGCACCAACCACTTTGAATAAGGTGAATAGCCATGGAAAAGCATGCAGTAATGAGGCTGCCCCTAAAATGGTGCATACAATTAAAATCAGATCACCCGTAAATACACCGAATGCAGCTGCATAACCTGTGCGTATTCCAAAGCGTGAAGCCACTGACATGACATAGAGTGAGTTTGGGCCAGGTAAGAGCACAATTAAGGTGGTACCAATTATAAAAGTGCTGAGGTCACTAATACCAAACACGCAAACCCACCCAAATAAAAACCGATGTTGCAGTATAACAACATCGGTTTTGTGGCTTAGTACAAATTTTGGACTTTTACAAAGCTAGGCAAATGTTTAGACTTTTATCTGCGCATCTAAGCCGAAAGATTGGCGTAATAGGGTAGCAAGTTGCTCACGTGCTTTAATAAAGCCGTCAATACCACCTTGTAACAATTGGAATGCCATTAAATCTGCTTCTAGTTGCGCTTTGAATTGTTCCTTTTCAATTGCTGCCAATGGTTTATCCTGAACTTGAATGGCATTGCTTGATAACGCTGCAGTGACTTCTCGTTCATCAGTTTCGAGTTCTGCCAATAAATTTGGTGCAACAGTCAGCAAATCACAACCTGCTAACGCCAAAACCTGATCAATACTGCGGAAACTCGCGCCCATAATTTCAGTTTGTACTTGGTGCTGTTTATAGAATTGATAAATCTTCTTCACTGAAAGTACACCCGGATCTTTTTCAATAGGGTAGTACATGACATTTTCAGCTTTTTTATACCAATCTAAAATACGACCCACAAATGGTGAAATCAACGTCACTTTGGCATCTGCACAAGCATGTGCCTGATGTAAACCAAACAATAAGGTTAAATTGGTGTGAATGCCTTCGGCTTCCAACACTTTCGCCGCTTGAATGCCTTCCCATGTCGATGCAATCTTAATCAAAATGCGGTCTGAATGAACACCATAAGCTTGGTACAGTGCTAAAAGTTCTTTGGCTTTGGCAATGGTCGCATCAGTGTCATAAGACAAAGAAGCATCCACCTCAGTCGAAACACGACCTTCAATCAGCTTTAAAATTTCTACACCAAATTTGACCGTTAAAATATCAATGCTGCGCTCAACCAATAGATCATTTGTATAACCTTCAGCTTTGGCTTGCTCAAATGCAGCTTCAATCAACGCTTTATTTTCAGGTTGATTTGCAGCCGCCGTAATGAGTGATGGGTTGGTGGTCGCATCCAAAGGACGAAACTTTTCAATCGCAGCCAAGTCACTACTATCTGCAACAATGGTGGTTAAGTTTTTTAGTTGATTTAAGGCTGTCTGTGTCATTCGAGATCTAGTTCTTAGGTTATTGCTTATACATTTAGTTATATCACAAACAGCTTTTAACCCAAGTACCAAGCAAGCGGGTTTGTGGATTATTTACCAGTTTTTCTCAGATTTCGGACGTAATTAATCAAAAAATGAGCAGCAGCGCCTAATTGATGTTCACGGCTCCAGACCAAATCGACAAAATATTCAAATTTTGGGGTGAAATCTAGCAGCTGTAAAATTTTTAATTCGTGTTGTAGTTCAGGATGTTCATTCAGCATTTCCAAGGGCAAGACACCCCAGCCTAAACCCTGCTTAATCATACTGCAGGCAGAATGATGATTATCGGTACGCCAATAGTGCTTAGAAAATAACAACTCAGGTTTAATCTGCCGATCACGGCTCGCCACTACAATTTGCCGATTTTGTAAAATCTGTTCAAAACTGACTTGATCAGATTCAGCCAGCGGTGAATGTCGGGCAGCGACAGGCACTAAAATTTCACGTTTTAATTCCACAAATTGTTCACTGCTTTGTAATTGTTCGCGTTCAAACATAAAGGCCAAGTCTGCTGCTTGAGTCATGAGTAAGAGCAGTGCATCTTCTTGTGGCGCAGAGAAAATATTGATCTGCAATTCAGGAAATTGCTGTTCTAGTAAAACAATATAATCTGTCCAGCGAGTGTGTAGTAATTCAGATACCACCACTATATTTAAGTGTGATTCTAGGCCAGAACTGAGCGCGAAAGCATGCTGTTTCCACTGCTTCATTTCTATGAGTAGTTGTTTGCTTTTTTCGTACAAACTCTGCGCTTGTGGGGTAGGCAGAGGTTCACGTCCAACCCGTTCAAACAGTTTTAGGTCTAAATCAATTTCTAAATTGGCTATGGACATACTAATTGCCGAAGGTACTTTACCCAATTGACGTGCAGCTGCAGAAAAAGAACCCGTTTCCATCACAGTGATAAAAATAATCAGCTGATCTTGATTGATATTCATGGCTGAGCATTCGTTTTACTTTTCAATATTATTGATAGATTCTAACTCGAACAGTCAATTGAATGAAAATAAAATAAGCGGTGAAGAATAAGTATTTGAGTAAGCAGATGTTGATTTCCAAAAGAAGATGGGTACATGCTCTGAGTTATGAAGTGATTTTATTGGTCATCATTGCTTTGGTATTAAGTTATATGTTTGAAATGCCAATGCAAGTGACAGGTGGTCTAGGAATTGCAATGGCAGTGACATCGGTGCTGTGGAATATGTTGTTTAATCATTATTTTGAAAAGTTTGAAGCAAAGCACCAATTACACAGAACTTTTAAAATCCGCATTTTACATGCAATTGGTTTTGAAGGTGGCTTAATGCTTGCTACTATTCCAATGGTGGCGTGTGCCTTAGAAAAATCATTGATGCAGGCAATTTTGATTGATTTGCTGATGGCGCTCAGTATTCTGCTCTATACCTTTGTTTTTCAATATTGTTATGACCATGTTGAAGCAAAACTGGGGTATGCCCCACAACATTCAGGTAAATAAAACGATAGTAATGAATTAAAAGTTTGTTGCTATAAAGTAAGGGGTAAAAAAGCCACTTAAATAAATTAAGTGGCTTTTATTCCGATCTAAAATATTTAGGTAGAATTATTTTTCAATAATAGCTGTTACGCCTAGACCGCCTGCCGCACAGATTGATACCAATACGCGACCTGAACCTTTTTGATTCAGAAGTTTTGCAGCAGTGGCAAGAATACGTCCACCAGTTGCTGCAAATGGGTGACCAGCTGCTAAAGATGAACCTTTAACGTTTAATTTGCTGCGATCAATCGATCCTAAAGGTGCATCTAAACCTAAACGCTCTTTACAGAACTTAGGATCTTCCCATGCTTTTAAGGTCGACAAAACTTGTGAAGCAAACGCTTCGTGAATTTCGTAATAGTCGAAATCTTGTAATGTTAAACCTGCACGTTCAAGCATACGTGGAACAGCGTATGCAGGTGCCATCAACAAACCTTCCTTTTTACCCACAAAATCAACTGCTGCAGTTTCTTGGAAAGTCAAATATGCCAAGACTTCGTGACCATTGGCTTTTGCCCATTCTTCAGAGGCAAGTAATACGCAAGATGCACCATCAGTTAGTGGAGTCGAGTTACCCGCCGTCATAGTGCGCGCGTCGCCTTTACCAAAAGCAGGTTTTAACTTCGCTAGTTTTTCTACAGTAGAATCTGCACGTAAGTTATTGTCACGTTCTAAACCTAAGAATGGCGTGATGAGATCATCAAAGAAACCTTCGTCATAGGCAGCTGCCATTTTTTGGTGAGATGAAGCTGCTAACTCATCCTGCGCTTCACGAGAGATGCCCCATTCCAACGTAGTAATGGCTTGGTGGTCGCCCATTGATAAACCTGTGCGTGGTTCACCGTTACGTGGCGCATCCATTAAATCTTTAATATTGATTTTGGTTAATGCTTTTAAGCGGTCTTTACCTGTCTTTGCAATATTCAATTCGAGCAATGCTTTACGCAAACCATCACCAAAAGCGATTGGTGCGTCAGAAGTTGTATCTACACCGCCTGCAACACCAACCTCGATTTGACCCAGTGCAATTTTATTCGCAACTAAAAAAGCAGCCTGCAAGCCAGTACCACATGCTTGTTGTATATCGTAAGCAGGTGTTTCAGGAGCAAGGGCAGTATTGAGTACGCACTCACGAGTCATGTTAAAGTCACGGCTGTGTTTGAGCACTGCACCTGCRACAACTTCACCCAAACGCTGACCTTGTAAGTTGAATCGTTCAACAAGACCATTTAATGCTGCTGTAAACATATCTGTATTAGATGCAGTAAAGTAAGCGCCATTAGAACGTGCGAATGGAATACGGTTACCACCGATAATAGCAACGCGGCGAACAGTGTTTTGGCTCATAATTTTATCCTGTTGAACAGAGGTATTAGTATTAGATGGTGCTTTTGTTTGCGTTGAAGCAGTTGTTTTAGCACGGCTAGTCGTGCGGGTACGTGTAGTTTTTGTCGTACTCGTGTTGGAACGGGTTGCAGTGTTAGTACTTTTGCTTGTACGTTTAGTACCAGTTGATGTATTTGACACAGAATCCTTTGCAGAATTTTCCACTGCTGGATTTTCTTGAGTTGTTTTGCTCATAAGGCTTTTCCAAGCATGTTAAAGGTCTACTTGATGTGTACATTAGCACAATAGTATGACAGCTGTATTGACTACAATGACATTGCGGAATGCATTCAGGTCAAGACATCTCATAATTAACTCAAGTATGATTTAACACAAACGGGTAACGCTATTGAAATGTGGGTATTTGGCATCAAAATTGATGTTAAAAGATAAGATATCGTGTAATCCATCAAAAATGAATTTATGAGAGATAATAATCATGACTGATCAATATCAAACATTTGCAAAATCTCCTATTGGTAAATTTGTCATTAAAAATTTGGGTTTACCATCCCCAACTTTTTTAGATCGTTTTGAGTCTGCAACACCAGTGGTAAAAGGTGCAGTACTTTTAGGTGCAGCCCCTGCAAGTGATTTGTCTGCATCAATTGCACAAGTTTTAGCTAATGTACATGCCAACAGTTATGCAGGTAACAATGCAGAATTGCAACAAGCTGCGGCAAAAGTGGGCTTAAATTTAGGTGCATTCAATCCAGGCGATAAAGAATCTAAATTTAAAGTGGTGGTGTTTGATGCTTCAGGTATTGAAAACTCTGAACAATTAAAAGCACTTTATGAGTTCTTTAACCCAATCTCACGCCAAATTCAGGCTTCGGGTCGCGTGGTTGTGGTTGGCACTACACCAGAAACTGCAGGCAGTGTAAAAAAAGCCATTGCACAACGTGCTTTGGAAGGTTTTGTTAAATCAGTAGGCAAAGAGTTTAAAAAAGGTATTGCGGCTAACTTAATTTATGTCGATCAAGGTGCCGCAGCAAACTTAGAATCTACGTTACGTTTTGCCATTTCACCACGTTCAGCTTATGTGTCAGGTCAGGTGATTCGTGTCTCGAATGCTGTAACTGTAGAGGTAGATTGGGCAAAACCATTGGCAGGTAAAACTGCAGTGGTGACAGGTGCAAGCCGCGGTATTGGTGAAGCAATTGCGCATGTATTGGCACGTGATGGTGCGCACGTGATTTGCCTARACGTACCGCAACAACAAGCAGATTTAGACCGTGTTGCGGCTGAAATTGGTGGTTCAACCTTAGCAATTGACATTACTGCTGCAGATGCAGGCGAGCAAATTAAAACAGCTGCCGCTGCACAAGGCGGTTTAGACATTATTGTGCATAACGCAGGGATTACACGTGACAAAACTTTGGCAAATATGAAACCAGAGCTTTGGGATTTAGTCATTAACATCAACTTGTCTGCAATTGAGCGTGTCAACGATTACTTATTGGCAAATGATGGTTTAAATGCTAATGGGCGTATTATTTGCGTATCTTCTATTTCAGGTATTGCAGGCAACTTAGGTCAAACCAACTATGCAGCATCCAAAGCAGGTGTGATTGGCGTAGTGAAATTTACTGCCCCTGTGTTAAACAACGGGATCACGATTAATGCCGTTGCACCTGGCTTTATTGAAACGCAAATGACCGCGGCAATTCCTTTTGCTATTCGTGAAGCTGGTCGTCGTATGAACTCTATGAGCCAAGGTGGTTTACCTGTAGACGTTGCAGAAACCATTGCTTACTTTGCTTCATCGGCATCGACAGGTATTAACGGCAACGTGGTACGTGTTTGTGGTCAAAGCTTGTTAGGGGCTTAACACTAAATCCTCTACCTATTAGAGAGGATTTAGGAGAGGGGGTAAGGGGTATATTATTAACCCTCTCTCTAGCTCTCTCCCAGTGGGAGAGAGGACTCCCTTCAATAAATTAGAAAAAACTTCTCAAAGGTTCAGTATGAATACTCGCCACTTTAGTCAACTTCCAAAACCCTATTTAGCCTATCCAAAAGTGATTCAGGGCTTAATTTTTAAAAAGCCAAAAGGTGAAAAAGTTCTGCCGCAAGTTGAATATGTGGTAGATTCATTCAAAGTCGACCAAAAGCATTTAAAAGCCTATAACGCAGTGACAGGGTTTAAAAACAACGGCTATATTCCTGCAATTTATTTGGCTGTATTGTCACAAAGTCTGCAAATGCACATGATGACCCAAGAAGCGTTTCCATTTGCAATTTTGGGCTTGGTGCATATTCGTAATCAAGTTAAACAAAGCCGTAAAGTTGGATTGAATGAACAACTGACCTTGTCATGTAAATTTGGTGAATTACAACCACATGATAAAGGCGTACAGTTTGATTTTATTACTACTGTTAAAGTAGGTAATGAGGTGGTGATGCAAGGTTTAACCACGTATTTAGCACGTCAAAAAACCACCACTAAAGCAGCTGCAAAATCTGCAGAAAGCAAAGCGCCAAACTTTGCCGTTCAAGCTGAATGGTATATTTCTGAAAATACAGGTCGCCGTTATGCCTTAACGTCTGGCGATTTTAACTTAATTCATATCCACGCGATTACTGCAAAAGCATTTGGCTTTAAACAAGCAATTGCGCATGGCATGTGGAGCAAAGCCAAAGCCTTATCGAGTTTGACTCTGCCAGATGCCTATGAAGCCGATGTCTGGTTTAAGTTACCTATGTATTTGCCATCTAAAGTTGAGTTTTTAACTGCAACTGAAGCTAAAAATACAGACTTTTTAATTCGAAACAGTAAAAACCAAAAACCGCACGTGACAGGTGTTGTCACCGCGCTTTAATTCAGTGATCGAAAGCCTAAATCCTTTGGATTTAGGCTTTTTATTTGCGCTAGATTTTTATTAATAATAAAAACGAGATAGACAGGACGATGCAACATTTAAAGGATTATATTTTTGCTGAAACTGAAAATTATCGTGGATGGGTTGCACCTGAATTTCGTGATTTAGCGATGCAATTTAGCCGTTTGCAAAATGCACGTAGCCAACAGGGCGGAGCTGCTTTAGCGGTGTACTTTCAAGGTCAGAAAGTCGTTGATATTTACACAGGTAAAAAGTCGCCAGATGAAGACTGGCAAGCTGATACGTTATCGGTATGTTATTCCACAGGCAAAGGTGTATTAGCGACACTGGCGCATATTTTGGTCAGTCACAGATTAGTCGATTACGATACTCCCATTTATTTATACTGGCCTGAATTCGCCCAAAATGGCAAAGCATTGATGACCTTAAGACACGTACTGAGTCATCAAAGTGGTTTATATGACATACGTAACCTCATTGCCGATGCGACTGAAATGGCAGATTGGTCGCATATGCTGAATGTGTTGGCTCAAGCCAAGCCTCGTTTTGATGTGGCTAGTGAGGGGGCATATCAACCTTTAACTTTTGGTTGGCTGGTCGGTGGGATTTTAGAAAAAGCTACAGGTCGAACATTAGCTGAACTGATGCAGCAATACTTGGTTGAACCTTTGGCTTTGGATGGGGCGTATTTTGGTGTGCCYGCATTTGAGCTTTCCCGTGTGGCACGACCTTTTAAAACTAGTGCAACATTAGTGCAAACAGATGCATCACCCACAAATAAACAGACAGCTAAAATTCAAAGCCAAACTAAATCGAGCAAACGTTCTGTATCAATATTCGATAAAGTTATTGCATGGAGTGGACAAAATCCGCAAGACTTTCAGGATGGGATGATTCCCAAAGGCATGAAAAATTTTAGTTTTTTTAGCGATACAGGTTTACAAGCCGTGATTCCTGCGGCTAATGGTGTATTTACTGCCCAAAGTTTGGCACGTATTTATGCCATGTTGGCGCAGGGTGGATCATGGCAAGGTCGGCAATTGATTCAGCCTGAAGTTTTTCAGCAATTAAGCCAAGTGCAATATGTGAAGCGTGATCGGGTCATGCCTATCCCGATGCATTGGCGATTGGGCTATCACCGCGTATTAAGTTTGGGTAAACGCTCACAAGGTTTTGGACACATGGGTTTTAATGGTTCAGGCGCATGGTGTGACCCAGACCGACAGCTCAGTTTTGCTTATACCCATAATTTCGCTGCAGGTTCTTTAATTGGTGATTATCGACTTTGGGGACTGAGTCAGGAAGCCATTCGCTGTGCAGATCAGCAATTGCAAGGGCGTAAAGGATGGTTTTAGGCGTGAATGTGCGTTCACTCTTTGCCAAAAAAACAGTATGCTTATACCTGTAAAAAGGAGCATTCATGTATCAGGTACTTGCGCGTAAATATCGTCCTCGTAATTTTAATGAATTAGTGGGACAAAACCATGTATCACGGGCATTGAGCAGCGCTTTAGAACGTAGTCGTTTGCACCATGCTTATCTTTTTACGGGAACACGTGGCGTAGGTAAAACTACCATTGCGCGTATTTTGGCCAAATGCCTGAACTGTGAAACAGGCGTAACCTCTACCCCATGTGAAGTCTGTCCGACCTGTACCGCGGTCAATGAGGGTCGTTTTATTGATTTAATCGAAATTGATGCGGCATCACGTACCAAAGTTGAAGACACGCGTGAGTTACTCGATAACGTACCTTATGCACCGACTCAGGGACGTTTTAAGGTTTATCTGATTGACGAAGTGCATATGCTGTCTACGCATTCATTCAATGCTTTGCTGAAAACATTGGAAGAACCGCCTGAGCATGTGAAGTTTCTGTTTGCGACCAYAGACCCACAAAAACTCCCTATTACTGTGATTTCTCGCTGTTTGCAATTTACTTTGCGTCCATTGCAGGTCGATGAAATTACCAGTCATTTAACGGATATTTTAGCCAAAGAACAGATTGTTGCAGAGCAAGATGCGATTTGGCAGATTGCTGAATCTGCGCAAGGTTCTTTGCGTGATGCGATGTCTTTGACAGACCAAGCCATTGCTTATGGTCAGGGTGAAATTCATCATCAAGATGTGAAAGACATGCTAGGTCTAATTGACCGCACCATTATCTATGATTTGATTTTAGCGATTCATCAAAACCAACAGCAGCGTGTAAGTCAGCTCTTATTACAATTTAGACAACAAGCTTTAGATGTTTCTTTGGTGTTGGATCAGTTGATTTCGACACTGCATGAATTGGCAATCATGCAATATCTACCAGATTTAAACCTGAAATACAGTGCTGAAATTAACCAAAAAATTCAACAGCTTGCGGGTCTGATCTCTGCACAAGATTTGCAACTCTATTATCAAATTGCCTGTAAAGGACGCGCAGATTTACAAATTGCCGTGACCCAAGAACAAGGCTTTGAAATGTGCGTACTGCGTTTACTTGCATTTCGACCTTTGCAAGCCAATGAAGTGATGGTTGCTGCACCACAAAACACGGTGCAAACAACGACTGCCCAGCCAGTTGCCCAGATGGAGCAAGCTCAACAAGTTGCGGCAACTTCAAATACAATGCAAACAGAACAGCAAGTGACTGCATTGGATGCTGTTGCAACACCTGATCTTCAATCTGAGCATGCAGTTGTGCCTGATCTTGATGGATTTGACTGTGAAGATGACGATTATTCAGATCACACCACGGCACAGACCCATATTGTAGAATCTTCTTCAGATGATTTTTTATATGAAAGTGAACCTGAAGCTTTACCACCTCAAGCTCAACAGGCGACTCAGCAACCAACGAATCTGCAAGCACTTCATTCCACAGCGACCATATTGTCAGAAACTGTGTCAGAACCTGCAGTGAATGAAGAAACTGCAATGCAAGCAGAGGATACACAATCTGAATCTATCGTGTTTGATCCAAATGCAGAAGCGCAATTGTTTGGTTTAGATGAAGAAACTGCATCGCTAAGTGCAGCGTCTGATGTGCACAGTCATGATGAATTCTTGCTAGAAAGTTTTGATGCAGTTGCACCATTAGACGATCTTGCTGCATCAGCTGAAACATTGCCTGTTTCATCTACACCACAATCGAATGATGCTTCATCGGTAGTTACGCCAAATGCAAATGATGCAGAAAGCGCTTTATTTGATTTAGCAGCAGCTGAAGTCGAACCAAGTGTTGCCAATGTGACAGCGCAACAGCAACAAACMACACCATCCAATGCCGATGATCAATTAATGCCGCAGGATATTCTGCGTTTACAGCCGCAAGCTTTAGAAGGTGAGTGGACTTTAGACAAGTGGGAATATTGGTTTAGACACAGCGAGTTATCGCCTGCCGTGCAAGAATTAGCGCAGCAGGGTGTGATGAAGGGTAAGATTAATGCTGAATCAGTTTTTCATATTCCTGAGCAATATCAGCAGTTATTGACTCAACTGCAACATGCTTTAGAAAGTGCTTTAAAAGAACAGTGGAGTAAAACGCTGTTTAAAGTGCAATATGAAAATGTGGATGAGACAACGCCATATATTTTGCAGCAACAGCGCAAACAACGGGCTTACCAACGTGCTGAAAATTTGCTGCATCAAGAACCGATTGTGAAAGATATTTTGCAAAATTTTGATGGTGAATTACATAACATTCAGTTGAAATAAGTCTGTTTTCAGATTTTATTGACGAAACTTTTAGGTTGAATTAAACCAGTCTTATTTTGTTAAGCACAAGCTGAATCTGTGGTTTATAAATTTAAATACAGCAAGTTAAGTACAAAAAGTTAAGCATAAATGGCTTGGTAAATTTTTAAAGCATCCTGCATTTGCATTGCTCTGGGGTTATTTAGCAGTAAACGGCTTTGTAGCATCGCGTCTTCTGCCAGTTGTGGCAGCATATTTTCTGCTATGCCTAGTGCATTAAGTTTTAACACCAAGCCACTTTGATCTAAATGATTTTGTAAATGATCAATAAACAAATCACATAATCCATCTGTGCAGCCTTTGCTGCGTGGGTCTAAGCAACACATCAATTCTGCATAATACTGTTTGGCAGCAGGTGCATTAAATTTTAAAACTTCGGTCAGTACCAATGCATTGCTATGTCCATGTGAAATATGGAAATGCCCACCCAATGGATAGGCAAGTGCATGCACCGCTGCCACAGGAGCATTCGCAAAGGCTTGTCCTGCCAGCATTGAACCAAACAGCATGTTTTGCCGTGCTTGCATATTGCTGCCATCTTCAAGCACTAATTTTAGGTTTTGATCAAGTAAACGTAGCGCATGTTTTGCCAGTAAATCTGAATACGCATTTTTTTTGATTTTTGAGGTATAGGCTTCAATGGCATGTACCATCGCATCTATACCTGTGGCTGCAGTGATCTGTGCTGGAAGATTACGGGTAAAATTGGCATCTAAAATGGCAACATCGGCATATAAAATAGGAGAAACAATACCTGTTTTACTGGTTGCACCAGTAGTTACAATGGAAATTGGTGTGACTTCTGAACCTGTGCCTGCTGTAGTGGGAACTAAAATGAGTGGTAAACGTGGTGCTTGAGCATTGCCGACACCATATAAGTCTGACAATTCTTGACTTTGTTCAGGATGACTCAGCACTGCAATAATTTTGGCGACGTCCATTGCACTACCGCCACCAAAACCTAATACAACATCAATATTTTTCTGTTTAGCAAAATCAACCGCTTCTAACACAATCTGTTCTGCGGGGTCGGCTTGCACATTCGAGTAAATGGCATAGTCCAGTTGTAGCTGCTCTAAAATTTCTAAAATAGGTTGATGCAATTGATGTTGTAAAATGCCAGCATCGGTGACCAATAACAAACGCTTATAATTTTTTTCGGTTAAAACAGTTTTTAGTTCAGAAATTGAACCTAATCCAGAAATAATGTTGCCAACCGTTTGAAATGGAAAATGCTGCATCGTCTTTATTCCTAATTTTTATACCTAATTCAACATTATTGTAGGGTCTCGATATAGGATTCATATCATAAATAACTTAACATAAGACTCTTAAAAATAAAGTAGCTTTGAGGTTGTTTATGTCATCCAAAACGCCATATAAGGTGTTATGTGTTTGTTTGGGAAATATTTGCCGCTCTCCAACGGCAGAAATTGTACTTCAACATTTTTGTGATGAACAACAACTCAATGTGTGGGTAGATTCTGCTGGAACCAGTAATTATCACCCAGGCAAAGCCCCAGATTTACGCAGTCAAAAACATGCGCTTAAGCGCGGTTATGATTTATCTAGACTGCGTGCGCGTCAGTTAAATATACAAGACTTTGTCGAGTTTGATTTGATTTTGGCGATGGATTTTGAAAACTTAAGCAATATTCAATCTTTAATGCGTCGTGCTGAAGCTGAACTGGGCAGTTTGCGCGCTGAAATTGCTTTAATGAGCGAACACGATCCGCATTATACGCAGCAAGAATTACCCGATCCTTATTATGGCGAAGCCGATGGTTTCGAGCGGGTGCTCGATCAATGCGAGTCGAGTAGTCGCGCATGGGTGAAAGTTTTACAACAACAATTTGAATTGAAGGTTTAAGTCATGCACATTCACTACAACATGCAACTCAAACCTTTCAATACGCTCAATTTAGATGCAACTGCATCGCATTATGTCAAAGTTGCAAATATTCAAGATGTGCAGGATGCTTTAGCATTTGCGCAGAAAGAACAATTAAATGTGCTGATATTGTCAGGTGGTAGCAATATGTTATTGCCTGAACATCTTCATGCCTTGGTCATGCACATGGATATTCAAGGCATCGAAAAATGTGCTGAAGATGATGCAAGTGTCACCCTAAAAGTAGGTGCAGGGCAAGTCTGGCATGATTTTGTGTTATGGAGCACGGAGCAAAAATTATATGGTCTGCAAAATCTGGCTTTGATTCCAGGTTTGGTAGGCGCTTCACCTGTACAAAATATTGGCGCCTATGGTGTTGAAGTGGGTGAGTTTATTGAATCTGTGCAGGTCTATGACCGTGAACGGCAACAATTGAGCTCAATTGCCGCAGCAGATTGTCAGTTTGCCTATCGACACAGTATTTTTAAAGATCATCCCAACCGTTACATCATTACCCATGTGACTTTTAGACTGTTAAAACAGGCAGTGTTAAAATTAAATTATGGTGACTTAAAAGCTGCTGTGGGCGATGAGCAAACTGCTGAAAACTTGCAGCAACAAGTCATTCAAATTCGTCAAAGTAAACTACCGAATCCTGCAGAATATCCAAACGTTGGCAGTTTCTTTAAAAATCCTGTGATTTCGACTCAGCAATTTGACCAAATTGCAGCACAATTTCCAAATTTACCCCATTACCCACAGCCAAATGCGCAAGTTAAAATTGCAGCAGGCTGGTTGATTGATCAAGCTGGCTGGAAGGGAAAACAACTGGGTGCGGTGGGTATGTTTCATAAACAAGCGTTGGTTTTAGTCAATTATGCCGATGCCACTTTGGCAGATGTGCAACACACCTATCGTGCTGTGCAGCAAGATGTTTTGAACCGTTTTGGTATTTCACTCGAACCTGAACCTGTGTTATTTGATGAATCAGGTTTGATTCGTGCACATCAACCTGTAGGTTAAGTGAAGATGAAACAGAATCATTGGATGCTCAGATTGGTACAAATTGCTGCCGTGCTCTTTGTATTGTTTGCAGCATTCATGATTTTTATTTATTCACCTTTTTATTCTACTTTGGTGGTCAAAACGCTGAACACTTTGGTGCCTGTAGAAGTGAATCAAGTGGCAGCAAAAAGTCAGCAAATGGCGGCTTTTAGTGATCAAGACAGTTTGGAGCCCGGTTCAGATTTATGGATTGCCCGACAAGCTTATCTGAAGCTCATGGAGCAAGAAATCCAATCTAAAAATTCGCAAAATTTAACTTTAATTCAGGCACGTTATAAAGCCTTACAAGCGCTTATTTTAGAAGAACAAACGCAAAAAAAAATAGCCTCAGAACAAGAGTTGCCGCAAGTCCCATTGTTGGTGTCTAATGCAGCTTCTGAAGCGGTTGTAGAAGACCCATCCGAAAATGTAAAAGCCTTGCTCAATTTGGATAGTCATGAAAATCAGGCACTCATGGAACAATACTTGGAGTTTTTAAGCACTCATAAAATTGCCGAAACCGAAAGTGAGCCTATAGATGAAGAAATCTTTAAAGATATTGCCTTAATTCAGCAACAAAATATTCCCAAAATACCTGCAAATTCTAAACCTTATGCGATTGTGGTTTTAGGTGGTGGCTTAACTTTAGATGATAATGGCAAAGATATTGTGGTCAATGACTACACACGTTTGCGTTTAGAAACGACTTTGGCTGTTGTGAAACAATATCAATTGCCGATTGTATTGAGTGGTGTTGAAGCACCTTATATGCAGCGTTGGTTAAAAAAATATGATGTCGATGCAAAATTATTAGAAGATCGCAGCATGAATACTTGTGAAAATTCACGTTTTAGTTCTTTATTATTACAAAAAAAGGGGGGAGCGCCGACAGTGATTTTGATTACAGACCGTTATCACATGCCACGCACTCGCCGTTTATTTGCTTTAAATGGAATTGAAACGATTCCTGTCGAAGCTCCAATGCCGACTCAACTGACTGTATGGCGTCCAAGTGAACAAAATTATGATCACAGCCGCCGTGCCAATTATGAAATGCTTGCCACCATTCGGGATGTCTTGATTGGTTCTAGCGCATGTCGCGAGGTGCCATAATGCCTGATATTCCATTTTTAAACCCAAGTGTGTTGAAGCAATTAGATTTGCCTGTGCCGAGTCGGGAAACCACACCACAAATTTTACAACCTTTAAATTTGAATCGTGCCTTTGAACCGAGTGTTGAGTTACAAGCTTATCGACAGCTTTATGGTTTTCATTTGTTGGACTGTGCGCATTGGCAAGGCTATGTACAAATGCCGTTGTTTAAATTGCATGTGCAGATTTTTCAACCCGATTTGAGCAAAACCAAATTTGATAAAGTGCAGGGTACGGTATTTTTGCTGCATGGCTATTTGGAACATAGCGGGATTTATCAACCTATCGTCAAAGAGTTATTAGAGCAGGGCTTTAGTGTTCTGACTTATGATTTACCTGGACATGGTTTGAGCGATGGTTCTCCTGCCAACATCAAAAATTTTGATCATTATCAACATGTATTACATGCAGTTTATCAATATGTAAAAAATGCCGATCAATTGCCAAAACCATGGTTAGGCATTGGACAAAGTACGGGCGGTGYAATTTGGATGCATCATTTGTTGGAGTTTGCACAGCGTCGTGAAAATCCATTTGTAGAGCGTGTGTTGCTCTTATCACCTTTGATTCGTCCAGCAAAATCGGCATGGTGGCATAACTCCGTTGGTCTGGGCATTATCCGCCGAATTAAGCGTGAAGTGCCGCGACATTTCCGACGTAATAATCATAATCCTGAATTTTTACGCTTTGTGCGTTTAAAAGACCCTCTGCAACCTAGAATGATGGGTATGGATTGGATTTTAGCCATGTCTAAATGGATGTTGGAGATGGAAGAGCGTCCAGCTTGCCGTATACCTGTTTGGTTGGCACAAGGAGCACAAGATCAAACCGTTGATTGGCGCTATAACATTGAGTTTATTCGGCGAAAATTCCGCCTGCAAACCTTACTTATGTTAGAGGAAGGCTCACATCAATTAATCAATGAACGTGCGGATATTCGTGCGGCTTTAACAGGTCTGATTCCTGCCTTTTTGCATGCGCATAGCTCCAAAATTTATTATTAATTTATCGGCCATCTTTTAAATACGGTTCTAGATTTGCTTTGAGGTTGTTCTTGGCATAAAAGCATATTTATGCTGCGCTATTCATTAAAATACGAAGCAACTTCTAAAAATAAAATAGTAATTCTCTTCTCATTTATTTTTTATTTCATGCTCGAGTTTCATGTTTCAGTGTTATGCTCAAGTTTATAAAATAAGCTAAATTTGAAAAACTCCTTAATTCTAGGGATAGTGTTTACATCAAAACGATTGATATATTTACAAACATAATAAAGGGGATGAATGATGGCAGAAATGGAAGCGATATTACCCGTACCGGTTTTAATTGTTGAAGATGAGCCTATTATTCAGTCACGTATTAGAAAAATTTTGAATGATATTGGCTATCAAGATGACATGCTATTTTTCGTGAGTCATCTTAAAGCCGCAATGACGTGTATAGAAGATCATCCAATTGCTTTGGCTTTGGTCGATTTAGGTTTGCCCGATGGCAATGGTAAAGAGCTGATCGAACAATTACATTTTAGAGATCCGAGCGCATTAATTTTGGTGATTTCTGCATGGAGCACCCAAGACAGCTTATTTTCTGCAATTCAAGCAGGTGCAACAGGCTATGTGCTTAAAGAACGTGACGATGACGAAATTATTATCGCAATTCGCAGCATTTTAAGAGGTGGCGCACCCATAGACCCATTTATTGCCCGTGAAATTTTATCGCAAATTTCGCATCAAAAAGTGCCTGTGCTGACCGAAGATTTAATAGGTCAAGCGGATGCTCAAGCATTCAACTCAAATTATGAACAGCTCACCAATCGTGAATTAGAAATTTTAAATCTAGTGGCGCAGGGCTTAAGTAACCGTGAAATTGCTGAGCAATTATTTGTGTCGCGTTATACCGTTGAAAGTCATATCAAACATATTTATCGGAAGTTGTCAGTCACTAAACGTACTAAGGCTGTCAGTACAGCTAGAACTCTAGGTCTTTTATGATTCAAAGGCTTTCGCAGTGTGGTTTAGGCGTGTTGTTATTGCTCTATGCATGGCAAAGCTATGCGCAGCAAGTGGTGTATCCAATTAATCAATACTGTAATGTGCACGTACTTTCAATCAGCTCTGCCAAAACAGCTTCACACAATAAAAAACCTGAAACGGGTTGGGAAAATGTACAACTGCCTGACGTTTGGGATGATCGCTGGAAAAATTATAATGGTGGGGTGTGGTACAAAATAGAGTGGGAGTGGTTTTGTGAGAGTGAATATCGTTTAAATCAACCTATCGTTTTTGCGCTGGATTATTTAAATAGTGCAGGGGCAGTTTATCTAAATCAGGATTTACTTTGGGCAAGCCAACATTTAGAAGAACCATTATCAAAAAGCTGGAATATGCCACGTTACTGGATTTTACCTATTGCTGGTTTAAAACAAGGTAAAAATCAAATATTGGTCTATGTAAATGGATACGCATTTCAAAATGCGGGTATAGGAAAAATAAGTTTTAATAATGTGCATAACAATATTGAACAGCACCAGCAAAGTATATGGAATAAACGTACTTTATTTGAAATTAATGCGATTTTATCTGCCACTTTAGGCATTTTGTGTTTGATTATTTGGCTATTTTTACGCCGTGAACCGAGTTTTGGCTGGTTTGCGCTGAGTTGTGTATTCTGGTTATTATTTATTTCTCATTTTTTAACCACAGAAACCTTTCCATACCCAAGTGTATTGGTGGCATCTCAAGCCAATTTAAGCTTTTTTATCCTCTATGTTTTAGCTTTTAGTCTGTATTTAATCAGGTTTGTTAATCAACGCTTTCCAATATTGGAAGAAAGTATTTTTATTCTGAGTTTAGCGGTAATCGTTTGTGTGTTTTTAACGCCATTGGATTATGTCAAACTGGTATTTGGGATTGTCTTTTTAAGTTATGCCAGTTTACTGGTCCTGGTTTATTTTTATTTGGCGTATTTAACGTATAAATCTCCTAAAACAGAAGTATATCTGCTGCTATTTTGTTTAACCTTGATTGGCTTTTTTGCGGGTGTAGATGTATTTCGTTTAAGTAATGCGGCAACGGCAAGTTTATATCAGCCATTATCACCGTATACCTCGCCAGTAATTACTTTATTTATTGCGATTATTTTAGGCATACGTTTAAAAAGAAATATTCAAAAAATTGAAATATTTAATCAAGATTTAGAGTTAAAAGTTTTTGAAGTTAGTGATGATTTAAAACGTAGTATGTCAGAAAAGCATTATTTAGAATTGGAAAATGTGCGTTTGCAAGAACGGATTCATCTCTCGCATGATTTGCATGATGGTTTGGGTGCATCTTTGGTACGTTCCATGATTATGGTCGACCAAAGCGAACAGAATATGAGTAATCAGCAATTTTTATCTATGCTGAAATTACTGCGCGATGATTTACGTCAAATTATTGATAGTGGTTCTTCCATTGGCTCTAAAGTACCTGAAAATCCTAAAATTTGGGTCGCGCCAGTACGTCATCGTTTTAGTCAATTGATGGATGAAATGGATATTCATTCCAAGTGGGATTTTCCAAATGAATGGGTGATTGAGCCGAATTCGTTACAGTGCTTAACTTTGATGCGGGTATTAGAAGAAAGTTTAACCAATGTGATTAAACACAGCCAAGCCAAGCACGTATCCGTCAGTATGCAATTTGTACCGCCGACGCAATTGGTACTTAAAGTTCAGGATGATGGGGTAGGTTTTGAAGCCAATAGTGTGCTTGAACATGGTATGAGTATTGGGATACGCAGTATGAAAATGCGTTTAGAACGGGTTGGCGGGCAATTAAAATTAAATTCGACACCTGGCTATACGTTAATTCAGGCAGTTTTAACTTTAGATCCCGCTCATCCAAACTCCCCCAAGCTGAATTGATCATCTTGAGGGGGGCTCAAACGAATATTTTAAGCGTCTTCAGCAGGTAACAACATTAAAATGGATTCATTGAGCAGTTGTACCAAATTTTCCAGAATATCTGCATCGTAAAGGTTTTCATCGAGCAGCACACGTTCACCATTGGCGATTTTTTGCAGCACGGCGATAGATTCTTCTGCGACACAAATCGCTTCACCATTCGCCCAAAATAAAACTGCATCTTGCTGATTTACATAAAGCAGGCGAGAGGCGGGTTCTAACATGATTTGATAACCCTGATCTAGCGCATCTTCTAAATCGCCTACACCCATTTCATCTACTTCAGGAATATTTTCAGGATATTTCGGTTCAGACATTAAGCTTAAAATCGCATCATCCAAAACAGATGAGTTTTGCAAACGTGCCCACAATTCTGCTTTTAGATAATCCAGTTCTGTCGCAGTCATTTCGCCAATTTGCGTACTTTTTTCACGAACAATGTCTTGTAGTGGCGTGCGTAACATTTCATCGGCAGAGAATTTATCGCTCACGCGATCCATCATTTCACTAATATTCGGCATACGGAAACCGAACGAGAACGTCAGACAGTCATCTTCTGCCACTCCATAATGTGCCAATCCCGGTGGCACATAGAGTAAATCACCAGGGGCAAGAACTTCATCAAAATTGACCTGCATTTCAGGCAATAATTTTAAAGGTTGTCCTGCGACAAATTCGGTTTCAGCATCACACATTTGTCCAAGTTGCCATCGGCGATGTCCATAGCCTTGTAGTAAAAACACATCATAAAAATCAAAATGCTGACCTACAGAGCCGCCTTTAGGCGCATAAGACACCATAATGTCATCACGTCGCCATTGCGGAATAAAAGGAAATTTTTTCCAAAGTTCGGCGAGATCAAAAGAGTAATGGTCCACGGCTTGTACCAACAGCGTCCATAACTTTGGCATTTTTTGAAAATCTGCCTTAATCAGTGGTGATGATTTCACAGTCCATTGATTTGGATCACGATCTTTTTGTTTAATTAAACGAGCAGTCACATCTTCTTCAAGAGCGAGTTCCATCACATCACTAGGTTCGAGTAGGTGGACAATTTCTGGGAGTGCATTGCGTACCAAAAGTGGTTTTTTTTGCCAATATTCACTTAGGAATTGTTCTGCGGTAATTCCGCCCAAAACATCTAAAGGTTGCGACATAAAATAGCCTAAGCAAGTTTTATCAATAATCTCAATATTGTCTAATTTGTCGCTGTAAAGGGCAAGGTGATTTAGAGGATTTGATAAATATTCACGACTGTTTAATGACGCAGCTTAAAACTTAGGGAACTTGAATATTTAGCATTCTTAATATGCGGCATAACTGAATCATCGGCAGACCCATTAAGGTGGTTTGGTCATTGCCTTGCATTGCTTCAAACAGACTAATGCCCAAACCTTCGCACATAAAACTACCTGCACAATTTAGCGGTTGTTCCTTTGCAACATAGCGTGCAATTTCATTGTCGGTTAAGCTGCGGAATTTAACTGTGTAGTGTTCTACAACCGTTTGTTCAAAGCCTGTAGATTGCTGCTGCACACTCAGCGCAGTACTGAAATAAACCGTTTGACCTGAATTGGCTTGTAATTGTTGTATGGCTTTTTCTGAAGTGAGCGGTTTACCTATAAAAATATCTGGCTGCTGTTCACGCCATGCCACTTGATCTGAACCAATCACAATCGCATCAGGATATTGCTGCGCGATACAGCGTGCTTTTTCAAAAGCCAAGCGTCGTGCCAAATCATCTGCATGCAATTCACCCTGTGCAGACTCATCAATATCAGGTGAAATTGACTTATACGCCAAATGTAGACGATTCATCAATTGCTGACGGGTTTGACTGCTTGATGCTAAAATAATTTCTGGAAGTTGCATCAGATCATCACACTGCATAATCCATCAATATATCTAAAGGCACATAAGACAATACGGATTGATGACAGGCTTGAATTTTAATCGGTGGCGCATGACCTGCTTGATAGGCCTCAACCCAACTGGTGACGCAAATACACCAGAAATCACCTGGTTGTAAGCCGTGAAATCCAACTTCAGGTACTGGCGTGATTAAATCATTGCCAATTTTTTGCGAAAAATTTAAAAAGTCAGAGGTCATTTGTGCACAAACGGTATGCTGACCTAAATCGGTTGGGGCGGTATGACAAAAACCGTTACGAAAATATCCAGTAATAGGATCAAAGCAACAACTGGCGAGCGCTTCGCCCAAAACATTTAAACGATTGATATTTGGATCGGGATGAATAGACATAGTTTCTAGAAAGATGGTGACTTTTCTCTATCATAATCAAAACTTTTGCTTTAAACAGCAATTCTACAAAAGTTGCTAACCTTTTTCTGCATAATCATTTAAAATCGTGGCGTTTTGATATCAATAAAGTGAGCTATACATGAACTTTCAGCGTATGACTGACCTCGATTTAGCAGGTAAGCGTGTTCTTATTCGTGAAGATTTAAACGTACCTGTTAAAAATGGTGTGATCACCAGCGATGCACGTTTACGTGCGGCATTGCCAACGATTCAAGCTGCTGTTGCCAAAGGTGCGGCAGTGATGGTGTATTCTCACTTAGGTCGTCCTGTTGAAGGTGAGCCAAAAGCTGAACAATCTTTAGCACCTGTAGCTGCATATTTAACCCAAGCGCTAGGTCAAGATGTTCAACTAATCACTGACTATTTAGAGGGTGTAGACGTTGCTCCTGGTCAAGTGGTTTTATTGGAAAACTGCCGTTTTAACCATGGCGAAAAGAAAAACAACCCAGAACTTGCCGCTAAATATGCAGCATTGTGTGATGTATTTGTGATGGATGCGTTTGGTACCGCGCACCGTGCAGAAGCATCTACCGAAGGCGTTGCGCGTTTGGCACCAGTTGCAGCAGCAGGCCCATTATTGGCTGCGGAATTAGATGCCTTGGGTCGTGCTTTAAAAACACCTGAAAAACCAATGGTAGCAATTGTTGCAGGTTCTAAAGTATCGACCAAGTTAGATGTATTAACTTCATTGTCTGATATTTGTGATCAACTCATTGTAGGCGGTGGTATTGCCAATACTTTCCTTGCTGCAGCAGGCTATAACGTAGGCAAATCATTATGTGAAAATGATTTGATTGACACTGCTAAAGCAATTGCTGCAAAAGTTTCTGTACCATTACCAACTGATGTTGTGGTTGCAGATGCGGCTGAAATTAACTTCGAAGATTTCTTGGGTTCATTGGCAGCAGCGAAAGCAACTGTAAAAAAAGTTGAAGATGTTGCAGACAACGACATGATTTTAGATGTAGGTCCAGAAACTGCAAAAGCATTTGCAGAAATTTTAAAAACTTCAAAAACAATTCTTTGGAATGGCCCAGTGGGTGTATTTGAAGTTGATCAATTTGGTGAAGGCACCAAAGCACTTTCATTGGCAATTGCAGAATCTGCAGGTTTCTCTATTGCAGGTGGTGGTGACACTTTAGCTGCAATTGACAAATATGACGTTGCAGACAAAATCGGTTATATCTCTACAGGTGGTGGTGCATTCCTTGAATTTGTCGAAGGTAAAACCTTACCTGCAGTTGCAGTGCTATTAGAACGTGCTTGATTACTAAAAAACCTTTCATTTTAGAACTTCAAAAATATGCAAAAGGTTGGCTTTGGCCAGCCTTTTCTCATTTGCGTCACAATCTAGTCATAAAAATGTCATAAATGTGCAATAAACTAAATCATAACGAATGACCTAACTGTAGGAAATGACGATGATTCAAAAACTAACACTTGCTGCTTTAATTGCTGCATCTTTAGCCTTGACTGCTTGTGCCAAAAAAGAAAGCGCACCTGCGACTGAAACTGATGCATCTTCTGCAGTTGTAGATAACGCTCAAGTTTCACCAGAACAACAAGCTGCAATCGATGCAATTGACCAACCAATCTTGGATGAAGGCAATACCGATATTCCTGAAGACGTTGCAAATGCACCTGCTGATGTTGCAACTGCAGACACAGAAGTTGCTGCTTCTGAAGCGCAATAAGTGCTGAAAAACGACAGATTGTAGTAATTTGTTTAAAAGTCCCTGCCTTTGCAGGGACTTTTTTTTTAAAAGGGTGATTTGTTGCTGAATTGAAACAAATCACAGGGTAGAATAGGCAACATTATTTGGGAGGAAATTATGGCTCTTATTTCATTGCGCCAGCTCTTGGATCATGCCGGTGAACATGCTTACGGCGTTCCAGCGTTTAACGTCAACAACTTAGAACAAATGCGCGCAATTATGTTAGCCGCAGATGCAACCAATTCACCTGTAATTGTTCAAGCTTCGGCAGGTGCGCGTAAATATGCAGGTGCGCCATTCTTGCGTCACCTGATTTTGGCTGCAATTGAAGAGTGGCCACATATTCCAGTGGTTATGCACCAAGACCATGGTACAAGTCCTGATGTATGTCAGCGTTCGATCCAACTAGGCTTTTCATCAGTAATGATGGATGGTTCTTTGGGTGTAGATGGTAAAACACCAACGTCGTATGAATACAACGTCGAAGTGACGCGTCGTACTGTGCAAATGGCGCATGCGTGCGGTGTATCGGTTGAAGGTGAGATTGGCTGTTTAGGTAGTCTTGAAACAGGTATGGCAGGKGAAGAAGATGGCGTGGGCGCAGAAGGCGTACTTGACCACTCTCAACTGTTAACTTCAGTCGAAGAAGCACGTAGCTTCGTAGCAGATACCAATGTTGATGCTTTAGCGATTGCTGTTGGTACTTCGCACGGTGCATACAAGTTTACTCGTCCACCTACAGGCGATATTCTTGCAATTGACCGCATTAAAGAAATTCATGCTGCATTGCCAAATACACACCTTGTAATGCACGGCTCTAGCTCAGTACCACAAGAATGGTTGGCAGTGATTAACCAATACGGCGGCGACATCAAAGAAACTTATGGTGTACCTGTTGAGCAATTGGTTGAAGCAATTAAGCATGGTGTGCGTAAAATCAACATCGACACAGATTTACGTTTAGCTTCTACAGGTGCAATGCGCCGTATGATGGCAGAACAGCCAAGCGAATTTGACCCACGTAAATTCTTCGCAAAAACTGTAGATGCAATGAAACAAATTTGTATCGACCGTTATGAAGCATTTGGTACTGCGGGTAATGCAGACAAAATTCGCCCAATTTCTTTAGAGAAAATGGTTGAACGCTATAAGTAATTCTTAATTTAATTAAGAACTAGAAAGCCCACAGTCCTTGTGGGCTTTTTACTGATGAATCCACAACTCCCAATCAACAACAAAAATAATGATTGAACAGTAATCTTCGAGCGTGTCATGGAACTGATTGTAGCCGCAGCCTTTTGTAGTGTGATGGTCTCTATTTTATTAAAAGTCAGCAAAATGCAGGGTTTTAACCCTATGCAGATGATCACCTGGAACTATGTCAGTGCCAGTGTTTTGTGTTTTTATTGGTTTAAACCCAATTTGGGCACGATCTCACTTCAACACACGCCGTGGTGGCTTATTCTTAGTTTAGGTGTGTTGTTGCCTAGTGTCTTTTTAGCGTTAGCAAAATCGTTAGACAGCGCAGGTATTTTAAAAACTGAAATTGCACAGCGTTTGTCAGTGGTTTTGTCTTTGGCTACTGCTTATTTTATTTTTCAGGAAAATTTTAGCCAACTAAAAATTGTGGGAATCTCACTTGGCATTGTCGCGGTCTTTTTTATTTTGTATTCGCATCGTGCTGCAGGGCAGTCTGCTAAAGCGCAACAAGGCATCTTATATTTGAGCTGTGTTTGGCTAGGTTATGCACTGATAGATGTTTTACTTAAATACACCACAGGTTTAGGACTGCAGTTTGCGATTGCGCTGAATTTGATGTTTGTATGTGCTTTTGTTTTAGCGATGGTTTATATCTTAATTCGCGATAAAAGCATGGGTAGTATGCAAAATATCAGTGCAGGTTTAATTTTGGGTGCACTGAATTTTGCTAATATTGCCTTGTATGTTAAAGCTCACATGCTGCTTAAAGACAGTCCTGCAGTGGTATTTGCAGGGATGAATATTTTAGTGGTGCTATTTGGTGTGATCAGCGGTGTATTGTTCTTTAAAGAAAAACTGAAAAGCACGACCATAATTGGGCTTGGCTTGGCATTGCTTAGTGTGCTTTGCCTCGCTTATGCCATGACGGTTTAAGATAACTCAATACAAAGCGCAAAGGATGTCGCACTAAATCTGCAGTTTCTGCAAGACCGTGCAACATTGTCGTTTTATGGCAAATTGGACAGCATACAGTTTGATGATTGGCTATCGCTTGATGTAAATACAGTTTTTTGCAGCGTTTACATTCCAGTTTTAGTGGCATTGTAGGTAAATTAAGCATCATACACCTCGTTTTTATTTTGATAGAGATTGAGCACTTACTGTCTATATAGATATTGCAAAATTCAGACCAAAAAATAGGGACAAATTTTGTCCCTAGCGTTATCGCATTTTTATTTTACAGTTGCGTGAAAATCTCTGTTTTATCTAGGCGTGATTTAGGTAGCTTGGCATTAAAATCTTGTTCACTACTATAGCCCAAGCATAGTAAAACTGAAGGAATTAGTCCTTGTTCAGTTAGTTGCAGTTCTTGCGTTAAAATTGCTTCATCAAAACCACCAATTGGCGTGGCATCAATACCTTCAACGCCTGCAGCCAAAAGCATTTGCCCAAGTGCAATAAACGTTTGGTTTTCAGCCCAGCGTTGAATATCGCCTTTTTCATTGCGGTAGTAATCGACATAACCTGTGCGACTGTCTTTTTGACCTTGTTTGGCTGTTTCATCTTTAAAACGTCCACTAGCAGCATCCTGATTAAGTAGGTTTTCTAAATGCAATTCGCTGATGTCAGCTTTGGTGCAAAATAAAATGGTATGCGAAGCATCTAAAACTTTAGGTGCGTTATAAGCGTACTTTCCTACTAAAGCTTTAGCAATACGTTGTTTGGCTTCAGGGTGATCTGCAATAAAAAAATGCCACGGTTGAATATTTATGGAAGATGGTGCTAAACGCAGAATTTCTAATAAACGCTCAAATTGTGCGGTAGGAATAGTGCGACTCGCATCATAGGCTTTGGTCGTATAACGAGTTTGTGCAACGTTAAGCAAATCCATAAATCATCTCCATTTAAGGCTATATTTGGGGCTGGTGTGGGCTAAAAAGCTTAACATGCCTTGCTATGCTAGCGAAATGAACCCATGTGCTATTTTATGCGGTTAAGACGAGATGAGCCCGCCAGGCAATGCAGCAGAAATTTTATCGACCCAGCACGAAGTGATGCAAAAGTATTTGGATTTAGGCATAGTATTTGTCGCAGTTGGGTAAATACCAGTGTGTTGATGACTTCGTTACGCGAGTTTTTGACGAAATATAAAGCAGATGCCGAATTCATTTACAAGGAAGAGGGTTATTAATCTGGTAGTTAAAGAGGTTTTAGTTTGCTGTGCCTGAAAAGTACCTTTAGCATCATAGCCATTTTTTATGCCTAGGTGTTGTACTTAATATTTCCAGCAACTTAGTTGCCAAGTTGCTAAAGCTTGATTCGGTTCAATCACTAAAATTTGTGCAGCATCTGTGCGCCAATCGCCCAACACAATTCTTGGCTTACCGTGTTCATTGTGAATATTTGGACGATGCGTATGCCCATGAATTAACACATCGGCACCTTGCAAGGCTTGTGCAACTGCATCTGCATTCACGTCCATGACGTCATAACTTTTAACTTGATTGGCTTGTTGGCTTTTTTTTCGGAAACCTTGTGCAAGTTTTTGTCGAAAAGCCAATGGTGTTTTCTTTAAAGTAGCTAAAATGATGGGGTTTCGAATGATTTTACGGAATTTCTGATAAGATACATCATCGGTGCACAGGGCATCGCCATGTTCTAAACGTACTCGTTGCGAGCCAATTTGCAGAGTGTACACATCGGGTAGGAGTTGCCCTGAAAACTGATCTAGAAATTTCTGACCTAAAGCAAAATCTCGATTGCCGACAATAAAGTAAATATGATTACCAGCAGCTTGGCTAAACTGCTTTAAATGTGCAACAACTTCATCGAGCCAAGGCGCTGTGTAATCATCGCCAATCCATGCATTAAACCAGTCGCCTAAAATATACAGTTGGGTGTGTTTATTTTGATAAGCGTCTAGCAAATCTAAAAACCCCCGTACAAGTCGAGGGTGATTTGGTGACAAGTGTAAATCTGCGATAAACAGATAGGTCACGGATTATTCCTTTGAATCTCCCTAAATCCCTCTTTAAAAAGAGGGATTTCTCCTCCCTGAATGAAGTATAAAGCACTGCTTTAAAATGATGTAAGGGAGGTCGGGTGGGATTCTTATTAAGAAATGATTTTTGCAGATTCAATGACCACATTTTCTAGTGGAACATCTGCGTGATAACCACGGTTGCCAGTACGCACGCCTTTAATAGCGTCTACAACATCCATACCTTCAACAACTTTACCAAACACGGCATAACCCCAACCTTGTGCAGTTTTGCCTGTGTGGTTTAAGAAAGAGTTATTTTTTACGTTAATGAAGAACTGTGCAGAAGCTGAGTGAGGTGCTTGGGTACGTGCCATTGCAATTGTACCAACATCGTTGCTTAAGCCGTTGTCTGCTTCGTTTTCAATCGCATCACGTGTTGCTTTTTCTTTGAAGTTTTCATCCATGCCACCGCCTTGGATCATGAAACCATCAATAACACGGTGGAAAATTACGCCGTCATAAAAACCATCACGAACGTATTCTAAGAAGTTAGCAACTGTAATTGGTGCTTTTTCAGCGTTCAATTCTAAAACAATACGACCTTTATTGGTGTTTAATTCGACTTGAGGAAAACTCATTGTGTAATCTCCTAAACATGGACACGAATGCCATGGGTTTTTTGGTTGAGAGAAGCATAAGCAAACTGTAAACTACAAGGCAAGTAAAAACGTTATTTTCTTTGTTAAAAACAAGGAAAAGCGTTCTAATGGGTGATGTATGCTTCACTATTGAAGTTTCTGTAACCCAGTTTATCCAATTTTATTTTAGAAGTGATTGTATTGCTATGAAGCCAAATGATGTTGTTGCATCTCTGCCAAACACCCCGACACAAAGTTCAAATGCCTCTGTCGATGCTGTGCAGCAAGAACAACAGCCGGGGTTGGACTTTATACGTCAAGTCATTACCGAGGATATTGCGGCAGGCCGTATTAAGCAGGTGGTGACACGTTTTCCACCTGAGCCGAATGGTTATTTGCATATTGGTCACGTGAAAGCAATTTGCTTGAATTTTGGCATCGCACAAGAATATCAAGGGGTGTGTAATTTACGTTTTGATGACACCAACCCAGATGCAGAAGAACAAGAATATGTCGATGGTATTGCCAATGACGTGAAATGGCTGGGTTTTGAGTGGAATGGAGAACCGCGCTATGCTTCAAGCTATTTTGATCAATTATATGCATGGGCCGTACAGCTGATCGAACAAGGCGATGCTTATGTCGATTTGCAAACCCCTGATGAGATTAAGCTCAATCGTGGTTCTTTTGTAGAGCCGGGCAAAAACTCGCCATATCGTGATACGCCAGTGGCAGAAAACTTGGCTTTATTTGAAAAAATGGGCAATGGCGAATTAGGCGAAGGTCAGGCAGTTTTACGCGCTAAAATTGATATGGCTTCACCAAACGTACACATGCGTGACCCGATTTTGTATCGCGTGTTACATTCATCGCATCACCAAACGGGCGATAAATGGAAAATGTACCCAATGTATGATTATGCGCATCCATTGTCCGACGCGATTGAAGGCATTACTCATTCACTATGTACATTAGAATTCCAAGACCATCGTCCATTCTATGACTGGGTGGTGGAAAAGGTGAAATCCGAGGCTGTGCCGCGTCAGTATGAATCTAGCCGTTTGAATATTGATTACACCATCACATCTAAGCGTAAATTGCGTAAATTGGTTGAAGGCGGCTTTGTGAATGGTTGGGATGACCCACGTATGCCAACAGTKGTAGGTATGCGTCGTCGTGGCTTTACACCAGAAGGTTTACGTGATTTCTGTAAGCGTGTAGGTGTGTCTAAGTCAGACGGTATTGTGGATGTGGCAATGCTTGAATATTGCATCCGTCAGTCATTGGAAAATACTGCAGCACGTGGTATGGCGGTGTTAAATCCACTTAAAGTGACTTTGACTAACTTGCCAGAAGCATTAGATTTGGTCCATGCACGTCATCCAAATGTAGATATGGGTGAACGTATCATTCCGCTGACTTCTGAAATTTACATTGACCGTAAAGACTTTGAAGAAGTGCCGCCTAAAGGCTTTAAGCGTTTAGTGCCTGAAGGAGAAGTACGTTTACGTCATGCTTATGTAATCAAGTGTGATGAAGTGATTAAAGATGCTAACGGCGAAGTCATTGAGCTGAAATGTTCAATTGACCCTGAAACTTTGGGCAAAAACCCAGAAGGTCGTAAAGTAAAAGGCGTGATTCACTGGGTCTCTGCAAGTAAAGGCGTTGCGGCAGAAGTTCGCTTATATGATCGCTTATTTACCGAATCTGACCCAGAAGTGGGCGATGATTTCTTGGCGAATCTAAACCCTGAATCATTGACGGTGGTACAAGCCATTATTGAACCTGCATTGGCAAAAGCACAACCTGAAGATCGTTTTCAATTTGAACGTGAAGGTTATTTTGTTGCAGATCAGTATGATCACAGTGCGGAAAAACCAGTGTTTAACCGTATTTTAGACTTAAAAGACAGCTTTAAGCCGGGTAAGTAAAATCTTATTTAGGTTTTAGCTTGTAATTTAAAAGCCCAACTTGATCAATTCAGGTTGGGCTTTTGATTTTGTCTTTAAAATATTTTGTGAGATACACAGTGTCGCTAAAATGGCAGCAATTAGCGGTGTTTATGTTGTTCCTGCTTCATCATGATTTGCGGTAACTGCATTTTGGCTTTGTCGCGTAGTTTCTTCTTAATATAGAGTACCAAAGCAAAGCAAGTGGTGGTTAGTGTCAGCATCATACTATTCATATAACTCATCAATGAGCTGACATAACCAATGGTGGTCAAACGGTCCATCATCTTAAATACTTGCGGACTGCTTTCTACACCTGTAATTGCCCAAGTGCATAAATGTTCACAGTTATTCATAATCAAATGATAATTATTTTCGTGCATTCTAGAACGCATACGACGCACCACTTTGCGTCCTTTATACTTGGGCGCATGATATGACTGCACAATAATATTTTTGCCGTGACTAAACTTTTCAATACTGGTCATTTCAATCGGGTGTTTTTTGAAAAGATGTGCAAAACCCGAATAGTGAATCACGCGACCACGCCCAGCATAGATGCCATGATGGCTATAGCCGAAGTGTTTCACAATTAAATGTGCCCCTAAAGGAAATCGTGTTTTCTGCTTGAGCATCGTACGCTTGACCAATAAAGTAACATGAGTAGAGAAAAGAAATCTGGTTTTATAGTGTACTGCGTCTGACAAAAATATGCGATAACCCATTCAGTTATATGCACAATTTGTAACATGGCGGGTAGGGAGATGATAATGTTTTGTTCTCGGTGGAAGTGCTTATTGCTCAGTTATTTATTCTGCACGTCTACTGCACAGGCAGAAATTCGTGCATGGACGGTCAATAACAGTAAAATCAATGTAGATGTGGTGGAAGTGGCACAATTGTCTCTATTAGGTTTATATCTGAAAGATCAGCAAGGGGAATCGTATCTGCAAATTTCTCAACTACAAAAAAATCTGCAGCCTTGTGAAAACATGCAATTTGCCATGAATGCAGGCATGTTTCATCAGGATTATTCACCTGTGGGTTTGTATGTGGAACGAGGACGGCAATTTAAAAACCTAAACCGACAGCAACAAGGATGGGGGAATTTTTTAATTCAGCCCAATGGTGTACTGGCGTGGAATCATCAGCAGGTGTTTTTAGGCACAACCCAACAATTTGCCAATCAAGAGTTCAAAGCACAGTATGCGACACAGTCTGGCCCAATGTTGGTTATTAATCACCAGTTAAATTCACGTTTTTTGGCAGACAGTACTTCTTATAAAATTAGAAACGGAGTTGGGTTAAAAGATCAAAGCCTTTACTTTGTGATTAGCAACACACCTGTGACTTTTCATCAATTTGCCACCTTTTTTAAAGATGAGCTGAAAACACCAAATGCCTTGTATTTAGATGGTTCAATTTCTACAGCATACATTCCGCAATTGCAACGTCATACTCGTACTCATCGCAATTTAGGACCAATTTTAGCTTATATAGATGATCAAGGCTGTAAACCCTAACATTAGAACAGTTTAGGCTTGGCTAAATTTATTGTCCGATAAAACCTATAGCTGTGCCTTGCATCGTGCAGATTTTGACTGCTTCTTCGCTTTTCATTTGTTTGACTTCATTTTCAAATTGCTTTTTTTGCTGTTTGAGTTGTTCGTCTGAAATGCCCATGCTTTTAGCCAAAGTTTCCATTTTTTCCCAAGTATCGGCACATTCTTTTGGCATTGGGCTACACGCTGTGAAACTCAGGCTGAGTAGAGCAAGACAGCTAAGGCTGGTTTTTTTCATTCTCATTTTCTCGGTTTGAATAATTAAAATATGGCAGTGATATGATTGTTTTAGAAATAATAGCGCATGATTGTGAAGATATGATTGACTGCGTTTGAAAAGATTAGAGTTTTTGTGCAAGCTCAAGCATGTGTCGCGATTTATAAAATTTATTGTTCTAATATACATGCAGCTATTAAAAAAGGCACTTAGTTCAACTAAATGCCTTTTTTATCATACTGCATTACTGGAATGGTAGATGCTGGAGTTCATTTAACTCTTTGCGGCTATAACCTCGCGAAGCGAGAACCTTCTTAATCCCGATAATGACATCTTCATCTGTGGCTTTGGTTAAAGCTTCGAGAAGTTGTTCATTTGTCTTGCAAGAGCAATCATTTTCAACACAAGCAATTTGATTTTTATGCTCGTTTTGCTGTTCTGTAGAGAACAACTTTTGCCAAAAACTCATAGAGCCTTCATTCACAACCTAACATAGATCGAAATATAGCCAATATAAAAAATAAATCAAGTCGACCTAAGTGATAAAAGCAGCAATCGAGTTGCAGAAATTTCGATGATATTACATTGTTTTAACGAAATTATGACAGTTAAAGGACTTGTAATGCGATAACTGTTTAATTTTCATCATAATATTTACGGGCGATCAAAAGCAGAAGTTGTAAATATTGAAGAATAATGCAACAAATTGTTTAAATCTTTTCCAGTAAAACACCCGACTCAACATGATGGGTGTACGGAAATTGATCAAACAGTGCAAATTGCGTCACTTTATGGCTTTGACACAAGGTTTTTAAATTGTCATGCAAGGTGTCAGGGTTACACGAAATGTAAATAATACGCTTAAAACGCTGTAGGAGTTTTAAGGTGTCATCGTCAATTCCTGCACGTGGCGGATCGACAAAGACTGTATCAAAATCATAACTTGAAAGATCAATGTTCGCTTCTTGCAAACGGCGGAATTCACGTTCACCGTTATAGGCTTGAGTAAATTCTTCAGCCGATAAACGTGCGACTTGTATATTCTCAATCTGGTTTTGTTCAATATTCCATTGCGCTGCATATACCGAAGATTTAGCCAGTTCTGTAGCAAGTACACGACGAAAACGGGTCGATAGCGGCAGGGTAAAGTTACCATTGCCACAATAAAGTTCTAATAAATCTTGCTCAGAATGTTCAGCAACCGTACACGCCCATTCCAACATTCTTTTGCACACTTGCGCATTTGGCTGGGTAAAGCTACTTTCAATTTGCTTATAGGTATAAGTGCGATCAAAAACTTGTAATTGTTCAACTACATACTCATCGTATAGCACAAACTTTTGCCCACGACTGCGTCCAATCAGTTTAATGTTTAATGCTTTGCTCAATGCTTGGGCTGCAGACTCCCAATCAGACTCAAGTTTGCGATGATAAAGCAATGAAACTAACATTTCGCCACTTAATGTTGCTAAAAAATGCACTTCAAATAAACGAGCCGATAATATGGGGTTGGCTTTTAGTGCGGCTAACAACTTTGGCATTAATAAGTTAATGCTGCGGTCTGCAATGGGAAACTCATCTACACGAATAACTTTTTTCTGTTTATCTTCACTGCGTTCAAACATGGCATAAAACAGATCATCTTCAATATGCCAAATCCGGAACTCTGCCCGCATACGGTAACTGTGTTCTGGTGAAGCAAATACTTGTAAGGCAGGTGGATTATATTCGGCAAATTGGGCAGAGATACGGGCAACTTTTGCATTAAGTTGTTGCTGATAAGATGAGGTCATATGCAGTAAACATCACAAACACAGAGAAAGAGCGATGGTAACAAAGTTTTAAAGAGATGCCTAAAACTATTAAAAAAATCATGCAATTCTTCAAGATGTCAAAATAGCCTAAGCATATTCATGACATCTTGCTAGTAGGAAAATTTAGATACTGTAATTACTTTAAATTTTATGTAATTGATCGAATAATTGCTGCATGCCCTCAGTGGCAGTTTTAGAAATCCGTTGAAATTGAGCAGGAAGTTGAGCTTGTGCGGCTTTTGGATCAATATAATAAGCCTGACAATTTGCAGGAATTTCGTGTACTAATCCGGCAACAGGGTACACCATCAAACCTGTCCCAATCACAATAAAAATATCGGCATCTTGAACCAAATCCAGTGCTTCTTCATAAGCAGGAACTGCTTCGCCAAACCAAACCACATGCGGACGTAAAGGATAGCCTTGTGGACAAAGATCCTGTTGCAAGTTCAGCGAGTCACCCTCAATAGGAAAAAATTCAGTGGTGTATTGTGCATGAGGACCTGAGCTTTTAGCTAAACGAATATTGCCGTGTAAATGTAAAACTTCAGAACTGCCTGCACGTTCATGCAAATCATCAATATTTTGGGTGATCACTTGCACATCAAAATCATCTTCAAGCTCAGCAATTAAGCAATGCGCTAAGTTAGGCTGCGCATTAAGAATGTTTTTTCGGCGTTCATTATAAAAGCGCTGTACTAATTCAGGATTTCTTGCCCATGCTTCAGGACTTGCGACATCTTCTACACGATGCTTTTCCCATAAGCCATCACTATCTCTAAAGGTGTTGATTCCGCTTTCTGCGCTCATACCTGCACCCGAAAAAACCACTAATTTACGCATGTATTATCCTCTTGATGGATGGTCGGATTTGAGTATAAGTGTCGAAAAGTGAAAAACAAATCTGCAGCAATTTTTTCAGAGTTTTAAGTTTTTAAATATGTAAACCTTCAAGGCTTTTTGCTTGAACAGCAATTGACTGAAACTGAGTCTATGATTCGCGATAGCGCCTATTTAAACCATGCACGTTAGGTAACATATTTTCGTCTGGCTCAAAAACATTGCCTAGCAGTGTCGAAGACTTCCACCATTTTGTTTTAGCAATTTAGCTGTTTAATTTTAAAAACCGCCCAATTTCCTGACTAAACTTCAGGGGTTCAGTTAGTAACGGAGTATGCCCAGATTGGTGAAATATCACTTGTTTCGCATTTGGCATAGCTGCTACCACTTGACGTTGTCCTTCTGCCGCATACAAGGTCGATTGTGCACCTGTAAAAAACACTGTCGGGCAACTTAGTTGAGTTAAAGTCTCACGATAATCTTCCTGATGGTGCAAATAATTGTCGATATACCAGCGTAAATAATCTAGGCGCTGCGTAGGTAAAATATAGCGTTGTAAAACAGGACGTTTGACGGCGAGTTTAAATAAAAACGGGCTGATTTTATTGCTGGCTTGTAGCTCGATTAATTTCATCCAAAGTTCGACTAAATTTTTACGCTGCAATATATCCATTTGATGAATATCAGTATATTGCGCGTGATCATGCAAAAACTCGGACAGATGAATCAATAACTGTTTAAATTGTTGGTGTTGATTGCCAAATAGGCCATAAGGCCAGTTTTGATCTACTCCAATTTTAGGTGATTGGTCAATTTGTAAATAACTGCTTAAATGGGCAGTCAGTTGCTCATACTGCATACCATGCATAGCAGTGGTTGCACCCATGGAATAGCCTATCAGTTTAAATTGCTGCAGGTTCTGCTGTTGAAGCAGACTGTTTAAATCTTGCCAATGGCTTGAAATGGCATCCAATTTTGGAACGGCACACAGGTTAGAACCTCCAAAACCACGCCAATCTGGAATAATAAAACGATACTGTTTTTTATGTTGATATAGAAACGGCAACCATTGCCAACTGTGCATGCCTAAACCTGAAAGCACAACCACAGGCTCACCTTGACCAAATTCACGTACAAATAGGGCTTCGCCATCGAGCATGCGGTAAAAAGGCATCAGCATTTCCTTGCATGGTTGTGATTAAAGATGCGTTATTCTTTATAGCATAGCCTGATTTTTTATAGCATAGCCTGATCATTTCTGTATGGTGAGTAATCCTGATTTAGTTTTGATGGGGGCTTTTACTTAAAAATATACTTTTAAGATGAAGCTTCGGCATCAAATTTTTTTAGTTCAGGAATCACGTTTTCTAGCCATGCAATCCAGCCAATTTCCTGATCTATTCCCAGCTGCAAAATCATTTTATGAATATACAGGGTGCGGTTGTTCGCAGGTGCTTGGCTAAAGTCTTTGGCAAAAATCTGTTGATAGGTATGCAACTTAGCTTTATGGAGCAACAAATGACGTTCCAGTTCTGGCAAGACACTGTTGCCGCCAAGTTGGGCTTCTGCACGTAAACGTACCATAAGTTCTTCGCGTAATTGCGCAGGAGGGCTTTGCTCAATCATCCAGCTTGCTAGTTCATGCCGTCCCAACGCTTCTACCTGATAGGTTTTACTGCGACTGTTAGAATCTTCATCTTCTAAGGTTGAAATCCAGCCTTTTTTTAGCATGTTATTTAGTTCACGGTAAATTTGCTGATGGGTCGCATTCCAGAAAAAACCCATAGAACGGTCAAAACGGCGTGCCAATTCAATACCATTACTGGGTTTTTCAATTAGACTGGTCAATAAAACGTGAGCGAGCGACATAAACAGAGCAACATTATTTTTCAGCTTTTATTATGCAACATGTTGCATAAAAATCAAATCTAGAATATAAAAGTATGCAACAAGTTGCATTAAGCATAAAACAGCCAGCATTTTTGCCAGCAGGGAGATTCTATGTCTGACTATCCACATTTACTTGCGCCTTTAGATTTAGGCTTTACCACTTTAAATAATCGGGTCTTAATGGGTTCAATGCACGTTGGACTAGAAGAAGCACCAGGTGGATACGAACGTATGGCGGCTTTTTATGCAGAGCGTGCCAAAGGTGGCGTGGGGCTGATTGTAACAGGTGGTATTTCACCGAATGATGCAGGCTTAACCTTTGCGGGCGGCAATAAACTTGATACTCGTCAAGAAGCAGAAAAACATAAAGTGGTGACACAGGCTGTGCATGATGCAGGCGGCAAAATTGCTTTACAGATTTTACATACGGGACGCTATTCTTATCAGCCTGATATTGTCGCACCGTCAGCAATTCAGGCACCGATTAACCCAAGTAAACCACATGCACTAACATCGGCAGAAGTACAGCAAACCATTGCCGACTTTGTGAATTGTGCCAAATTGGCGCAATACGCAGGCTATGATGGTGTCGAAATCATGGGTTCGGAAGGCTATTTAATTAATGAGTTTATTGCTGCGCGTACCAACCATCGTGATGATGAATGGGGCGGCAGTTATGAAAACCGTATTCGTTTCCCAATTGAAATTGTGAAGCGTACCCGTGCAGAAGTGGGTGAAAACTTTATTATTATTTACCGCTTGTCGATGTTGGATTTAGTCGAAGGCGGTTCAAGTTTTGAAGAAGTGGTGCAATTGGCACAAGCGATTGAAAAAGCAGGTGCAACCATTATCAATACCGGGATTGGCTGGCATGAAGCACGTATCCCAACCATTGCTACCAAAGTCCCTCGCGCAGCTTTTACATGGGTGACAGAGAAATTAAAAGGTTTGGTTAAAGTGCCATTGATCACTTCAAACCGTATTAATACCCCTGAAATGGCAGAGCATGTTTTGGCTGCAGGACATGCCGATATGGTATCGATGGCACGTCCAATGTTGGCAGATGCATTCTTTGTACAAAAAGCAGAGCAAGGTCGCAGTGATGAAATCAATACGTGTATTGGTTGTAACCAAGCTTGTTTAGACCATATTTTCTCAATGAAAATTGCTTCATGTTTGGTCAATCCACGTGCTTGTCATGAAACAGAACTCATTTTTAAAGAAACAGCACAGGCTAAAAATATTGCGGTAATTGGTGCAGGGCCTGCAGGTTTAAGCTTTGCAACCTATGCTGCAGAACGTGGGCATCAGGTGACGATTTTTGAAGCATCGAATCAAATTGGTGGGCAGTTTAATATCGCCAAAACTATTCCTGGTAAAGAAGAGTTTTATGAAACTTTACGCTATTTCAAGCGTCAAATTGAGTTACAACCGAATATTAAACTACAACTGAATCATGTGGCGACTTTTGAGCAGCTAGAAAATTCTTCCTTTGATGAAATTGTCGTGGCAACAGGGGTAACCCCACGCCAGCTTGATATTCCAGGTATCGATCATACTAAAGTGCTGAGTTATATTGAAGTTTTAAAAGAGCGTAAGCCTGTTGGACAACGTGTGGCGATTATTGGGGCAGGCGGTATTGGGTTTGATACTGCAGAATATTTAAGCCATGAAGGTGAAAGTGGCAGCCTAAATCCTGAAAAATTTTACGATGAATGGGGCATTGATACCAATTATGCGCATGTCGGTGGTTTAAAAGCTGCAAAAGTTGAAGAATCGCCACGTGAAATTTATTTGTTACAACGTAAAGCATCGTCCGTGGGTGCAGGCTTGGGTAAAACAACAGGCTGGATTCATCGCACAGGTTTAAAAAACCGTGATGTTAAAATGATTGCAGGGGCAAGTTATGACCTGATTGATGATCAAGGCTTGCACATTACCGTCAATGGTCAAAGCACAGTGCTAGAAGTTGATCATGTAGTGATTTGTGCGGGGCAGGAATCTTACACAGCCATGTATGAGCAATTACAGGCAGCAGGTAAGAATGTACATTTGATTGGTGGGGCGAAAGAAGCAGGTGAGTTAGATGCCAAACGTGCAATCCGTCAGGGTGCTGAATTGGCTGCGAAAATTTAATGCAACTCCTTCTCCCTTTCCTTATGAGAAAAGGCTGGGGGAGAGGGTTAATAATCGCCTCTGTCTTTTAAAAAATGGAGCTTGAGAGCATTCTTATACAAAATTTCTCTAATCTACCTTTCCAGCGCTTCGACTTAAAGCAGTGCTTCAGTCTCGCTCAGGGACTTTACATAGTAATGAAATATCAAAATAAAAAAGGAACTTAAGATGATCTTAGAAACAACAAAATCAGCCGTACAGCGTTGGCATACAATGCTGCAAAACCGCGATATGTCTATTCTAAGTGAATTACTGGCAGATGATGTGGTGTTTCGCTCACCTGTGGCGTATCAACCGTATGCGGGCAAACAAGTGGTGTTTTTTATTTTGACCAATGTAATTCAGGTCTTTGAAAATTTTACTTATCACCGTGAGTTTTATACGGAAGACGGTTGCAATGTTGTACTTGAATTTTCCGCCAATGTTGGAGATAAAAAACTTAAAGGAATTGATATGATTCAATTCAATACACAAGGACAAATTGTGGACTTTGAAGTGATGATTCGCCCGAAGAGTGGTTTAGAGGCATTGGCTGTGCAAATGGGACAACGTATGGCTGCCTTTATGCCAACTGAAAAATAAAATAAAGCGTGTGTATGGCGATGTAGTTGTTTTATAGAAATCATTTTTTAGGTCGCCGTGATATGAAGTAAATGGTTTGCTGGGAGTAAAATGATGTCTACATTACAAAAAATAGCGCAAATTACACAAGCGGTTCTAGATCAGATCACAGGCGCAGATATACCGACACTATATTATCATCCGCATGGGGAAATCCGTCGGGTACTGGATTATTTACCCCAGCTCAAAGAAAAATACCGACCAACGCCGTGGTTGTCAAATACGCACGTGCATCTTTTGTATTTTGATTTAATTAAAAAGAAAACCATTCGTCAGCAGTATGATCAGGTTGATCAGCTCACTATGCAAGATGGCGGTATCACCGCAGTTGCTTGGGTGGGGTATGACTTGCCTGCAGATACTCCCACGATTGTTTTAATGCACACCATTACAGGTTCTTTGGAAAGTATGCGTGAGTTGGTGCGTGATTTACATCAACAGACACAGTGGCGCATTGCCTTATGTTTACGTCGGGGACATGGCAATTTACCTATGCCTGTACCACAAATAAATATCTTCGGTTCGACACATGATTTGCGTGAGCAAATAGCGTTTATTCAGCAGCAATTTCCTCATTCTGAATTATATGGAGTCGGTTCTTCGGCAGGGTCAGGATTATTAGTGCGCTATTTAGGTGAAGAAGGTGAGCAAACCCCAATTAAAGCAGCATTTGCACTGTGCCCAGGATATAACACCGAATTAGGCTTTCAACACGTGCATCCTTTTTACAGTAAAGTGATGACCAAAAAATTATTCCAGTTTTTTATTCACCCCCATCAGGACATTTGGAAAAATCTTAAATCTTTATCACAAGTATTGAGTGCGACCAGTCTAGCCGAGTTTGAAAAGGCATATTTTGAAATGGCGGGTTTTGAAAACTATGACAGCTACACAAAAGCCATTAACCCAATTTATGTGTTTGAGCATGTCAAAATTCCACTTATGGTTTTAAATGCAGAGGATGACCCTGTGTGTCATATCAAAAACTTTGATCCCTATAAAGAAACCATCCGAAAAATGCCAAATATTATGGTGGTGACGACCCGTAAAGGCAGTCATTGTGGTTTTTATGAAGGTGTCGGCTTTACTAAATCTTGGGCTTCACGTTTGATTTCGAATTATTTTAAAGTGCATTCGCAGTTGCAGCAGGCAAGTTAAAGTGAATCGCACAATTGCATATAGAAGTATGTATTTGCATTTAAAGTATATTCACGAATTATCCCGGTGACGACTCATTCAAGTTAATAAAAACCCAGTACGAAATGACTGGGTTTTTTTACGTTAATTCAAATCCAAGATGAGAACTGACTTGTTAAAACTGACTTTGACTTAAAGCTAAGTTTTAAGTGAGCGTTTAGTTCTCAAGTGCTGGGGTTGCAGCAGCAATTGCAGCGGCAACAGCATCATCTTCAGATTGAGCACCTGCGTTATTGCTTGGACGTGCTTGAGTTGGTTTGTCTTCTGCAACAGGAGCTGCCGCTTTAGGTGCAGGTGCAGCAGCAGGTTGTGCAGGTGTTTCACGACGGATTTCAGTCGTGGTGTTCGCTGTTTCAGTACGTTCCACTTCTACCTGTGCAGGCAATTCTGGTTCAGCATCTTGAATGTTTTCAACAGGTTCTAGTGGTTCAAATTGAGTAGTTTCAGTAGTTTGTTCAGTTTGAACCTCTACTTGTTCTTGCTCATCTTGCTTTGGCTGTTCTTTTTTTACACATGCAGTCACTAACAACGCCGTTGCAATTGCACCACAAATTAAAAGTTTCTTATTCATAATTGCACAAAATTAAAGATCGGATAGACGGACGTATTATAGCAATAAAATGACAGATGAAAATCCTCTCAAGAAGTTCTAATTTTTTACAGGAAATGCTGATAAAATAGCCAATTGTTTATTGTTCTATGAATTGATGCGGAATGACTTTGCTTTATTGGTGCAGAGTAAAGTAAAATTGCGCAACATTGCAGGCCTGTTTAGGCTCGATTGTACGAGAAACCCAATGACCCATTTTATTTTCGTAACTGGTGGTGTAGTTTCATCACTAGGTAAAGGTATTTCAGCTGCTTCAGTTGCTGCACTTTTAGAAGCCCGTGGTTTAAAAGTAACCATGGTCAAAATGGATCCATACATTAATGTCGATCCAGGGACAATGAGTCCTTTCCAACATGGTGAAGTTTTTGTCACAGAGGATGGTGCCGAAACTGACTTAGATTTGGGTTATTACGAACGTTTCTTGCGTCGTGCGAAAATGACCAAGTTAAATAATTTTACCTCTGGTCGTGTGTATCAAGACGTTCTAAATAAAGAGCGCCGTGGTGATTACTTGGGCGGTACCGTTCAGGTGATTCCACACATTACCGACAATATTAAAGAACGTGTACTTCGCGCTGGCGAAGGCTACGATGTCGCAATCGTAGAAATTGGCGGTACAGTAGGTGACATTGAATCTCTCCCATTCATGGAATCTGTACGCCAATTGATGGTGGAATTAGGGCATAAGCGCACCATGCTCATGCATTTAACTTTATTGCCATATATCAAATCTGCAGCAGAGCTTAAAACCAAGCCAACTCAACACTCAGTCAAAGAATTATTATCTATCGGTATTCAGCCAGATATTCTCATTTGCCGTACTGAGCACGATGTTGATGCAGACACAACCCGTAAAATTGCGTTATTTACTAACGTAGAAGCACGTGCGGTTGTGGTATGTAAAGATGCAAAAACTATCTACCAAATTCCACGTACATTTTATGAACAAGACGTAGATGATTTAATCTGTGAGCGTTTTGGCTTCATTGATTTTCCAGAAGCAGATTTATCTGATTGGGATAACGTAGTCGATGCATTATTAAACCCAGAATACAGCGTTCGTGTGGCGATGGTGGGTAAATATGTTGAATTACCGGATGCCTATAAATCTGTAAACGAAGCATTGTTACATGCGGGCATTCAAAACCGCGTCAAAGTTGAAATTGACTATGTCAATGCAGAAGAGCTTGAAAGCCAAGACGTTAATAGCGTACTTAAAGAGGCTGATGCAATTTTAGTCCCAGGCGGCTTTGGTGAACGCGGTACTGAAGGCAAAATGCAAGCCATCAAATATGCACGTGAAAACGGTGTGCCATTCTTGGGAATCTGTTTGGGTATGCAGTTGGCTGTGATTGAATATGCACGTAATGTGGCAGGTATTGCCGATGCAAGTTCAACAGAATTTAACCGTTCGACTAAGTCGCCACTTATTGGTTTGATTACTGAGTGGTTAGATGAGCGAGGTGAAGTTCAACAGCGTTCTGTCGATTCTGACTTGGGTGGCACTATGCGTTTAGGTGCACAAAAATCTGAATTGGTTGAAGGTACTAAAACTCGTGAAGTGTATGGTTCGGCAGAAATTGTAGAGCGTCATCGCCATCGCTATGAAATGAATAACCGTTATATTCCAGTACTTGAACAAGCTGGTCTTAAAATTTCGGGTTATTCACCTGTTCAGCACTTGGTTGAAACGGTTGAAATTCCGCAACATCCATGGTTTATTGCGGTACAATTCCACCCAGAATTTACCAGCTCGCCACGTGATGGACATCCATTGTTTGCTAGCTTTATTGGTGCAGCAAAACAACAGCATCAAAAAAACAAATAAGATGGCTTTAGGGATAAACTAGGAAGTTGAAATGTCACAATTAAAACCACAAGAAATTGTAAGTTTGGGTGATATACAAATGGCGAATCATTTGCCATTTGTATTGTTTGGCGGCATGAATGTACTTGAGTCTAAAGACCTTGCATTTGAAATTGCTGAAACTTATGTGGATATTTGCACACGCTTAAATATTCCGTATGTATTCAAAGCTAGTTTTGACAAAGCCAACCGTTCTAGCCTGAACTCATTTCGTGGTCCGGGTTTAGAAAAAGGCATTGAATGGCTAGCAGACATTAAAAAACACTTTAATGTGCCAATCATTACCGATGTACATGAGCCGTATCAGGCTGCGCCTGTGGCAGAAGTGGCAGACATTATTCAGCTTCCTGCTTTTTTAAGCCGCCAAACCGATTTGGTTGAAGCGATGGCGAAAACTCAAGCTATTATCAACATCAAAAAAGCACAATTTCTTGCACCGCACGAAATGCGTCATATTTTGCATAAGTGTTTAGAAGCAGGGAATGACAAATTGATTCTTTGCGAACGTGGTTCAGCATTTGGTTACAACAACTTGGTTGTCGATATGCTGGGCTTTGACATTATGAAAGAAATGAATGTACCTGTGTTCTTTGATGTAACCCATGCTTTGCAAACTCCAGGTGGTCGTGCGGATTCGGCAGGTGGTCGTCGTGCACAAATTACCACATTGGCACGTGCTGGTATGGCAACTGGCTTGGCAGGTTTATTTTTAGAAGCACATCCTGAACCAGAGCAGGCAAAGTGTGATGGCCCATGTGCGTTGCGTTTATCACAACTTGAGCCGTTCTTGTCACAGCTTAAAGAGTTGGATACTTTGGTAAAAGGTTTCCAAAAGCTAGATACACACTAAATTAGACCCATTATTAAATTATAGAATCATTGATGCCTAAAGCATCACGTTATTAATCAACTGAGGAATTGTTCATGAGCCAAATCGTTGACATTCGTGCACGTGAAATTTTGGACTCTCGTGGTAACCCAACCATCGAAGCAGACGTAATCTTAGCATCTGGCGTAGTTGGCCGTGCATGTGCACCATCAGGTGCTTCAACTGGTTCTCGTGAAGCTCTAGAACTTCGTGATGGCGATAAAGCACGTTATTTAGGTAAAGGCGTTAAAACTGCGGTAAACAACGTAAATACTTTGATTCGTGATGCTTTACTTGGTAAGTCGGTGTTTGAACAAAAAGACATCGACAACACTATGATTGCACTTGATGGTACTGAAAACAAAGAAAAATTAGGTGCAAACGCAACTTTAGCCGTGTCTTTGGCTGCTGCGCGCGCTGCTGCTGACGAAAAGAAAATTCCTCTTTTCCAATACATCGCTGACCTTCGTAACAACAGCATTTTAACTATGCCTGTACCAATGATGAACATCTTAAATGGAGGTTCACATGCGGACAACAACGTTGATATTCAAGAATTTATGATTGAGCCAGTAGGCTTCACTTCATTCTCTGAAGCATTACGTGCTGGTGCAGAAATTTTCCACTCATTAAAATCTGTATTGAACCAAAAAGGTTTGAATACAGCAGTGGGTGATGAAGGTGGTTTTGCGCCAAACTTACGTTCTAACGAAGAAGCCATCACAGTTATTCTTGAAGCTATTGAGAAGACTGGATACAAAGCTGGTTCTGACATCATGTTGGCGCTTGACTGCGCATCTTCAGAATTCTACAAAAATGGTCAGTACGTTCTTGCAGGTGAAGGGAACAAGGCATTCACAAGCAACCAATTCTCTGACTATTTAGCAGGTCTTGTGAATCAATATCCAATTATCTCAATTGAAGATGGTTTAGATGAATCTGATTGGGAAGGTTGGTCTTACCTGACTTCGATTTTAGGTGATAAGATTCAATTGGTCGGTGATGATTTGTTCGTAACTAACCCGAAAATCTTACAACGTGGTATCAATGAAAAAGTGGGTAACTCAATCCTAATCAAGTACAACCAAATTGGTACTTTGACTGAAACGCTTGATGCTATTTATCTTGCTAAAGCGAATGGTTACACAACTGTTATTTCACACCGTTCAGGTGAAACTGAAGACTCTACAATTGCAGATCTTGCAGTAGGTACAGCAGCAGGTCAAATCAAGACTGGTTCACTTTGCCGTTCTGACCGTGTAGCAAAATATAACCAATTACTTCGTATCGAAGAATTGACTAATGCTGCATATCGCGGTAAAGCTGAGTTCAAAGGTTTGAACTAAGCGAAATCAGTAGATGTCTCTATTAAATGTATTTGACTCCAAGGCGAGTAAAGCATTGTTGGGCCTTGCGATCTTTTTGATCGCAGGGTTTCAATATTTACACTGGTTTGGTGAGGGTGGTTATCGTGACCATGCTGCACTGACAGAAAAAATCCAACAACAAATAGAATTAAATACAGAGCTGAAAGAGCGCAATCGCGTACTTGCAGCAGAAGTTTATGATTTAAAAAATGGGGTAGAAGCGATTGAAGAGCATGCCCGTTTAGATTTAGGCTTAATTAAGCCACATGAAACCTTTGTGCAAATGAGCACCATCAGTACACAATATAAACCAATTTATATACAACCAAATTCCTCAGTAGATTTACGCAACAATGAATCACAACAACCTGCAGCATCAACCGCCCCGACACCCTAAACTTTGGGCGGTTATTCCCGCAGCGGGGTCTGGTCGTCGTTTTTCTAGAACTGACCTCAAACAATATCAGTATATTCAAGATCAAACAGTTTTAGAGCACAGCATCGCACGTTTAAATCATTTGCCTTTGGCGGGTTATGTTTTGGCGATTGGTCAAGCAGATGATGTAGCACAAAGCCTAAACTTGGCGCAAAAAGCAAAAGCACATTTTTGCGCAGGTGGTTCAGAGCGAGTGGATTCAGTCTTGAATGCACTGCATTATTTATCTGAAATCGCCCATGCAGATGACTGGGTTTTGGTGCACGATGCAGCGCGTCCTTGTGTGACAGTTGCTTGTCTTGAACAGTTGTATCAGACTGCACTGGCAACAGATCAAAGTACCATTTTGGCTATTCCTGTGCGTGATACTTTAAAAAAGATAAGTCAAGGCACAAAAATTGAAACTACGGTAAGCCGTGATCAACTCTGGCAAGCGCAAACTCCGCAAATTGCAAAACTTGATGTGCTTAAAACAGCTATAGAATCTGCATTAAAACAGCAATTGACGATTACCGATGAGGCCAGTGCTTTAGAAGCAGCAGGGCAAATTGTAAATGTCGTGCAAGGTCGTTCTGATAATATTAAAATCACCTATCCTGATGATTTAGAGTTGGCGCGTTTAATTTTAGCCTCACAACAACTTGGATGATAAAAATCTAGTGTGATAAACATTGCGTTAAACTCGAATCTTTAACGATTTAGCTTTAATGATTCACTCTGTGCCGCTTTGCTCCTATAATTGTTCATCCTGTCTATTTTAAATTATTTTCGAGTCGCATGAACCCATCGCAGCAGTATCGTTTTTTACGTCACTCATTACGTGATGGTAGAAGCATTAAAAATGATTCCTCACGCTGGACTAAATTACATTTAGATCCATGGTTGCTGTGTTTTCTGATTTTAAATGCGATTCTAGGTTTAATGGTGGTATATAGTGCCACCGCGCAAGATATGGGGATGGTGCTGCGCCAAGCGACCAGTTTTGGTATTGGCTTTATCGCTATGATTATTTTGGCGCAAATTCCGCCGAAGGTATATCAAGCTGCTAGTCCATATTTTTATATCTTTGCAGTGATCATGCTGGCTTTGGTTCTGGTCATTGGTGAAACCCGTATGGGCGCAAAACGCTGGATCAGCTTGCCAGGTATTGGCAGTATGCAGCCCAGTGAATTTATGAAATTCGCCATGCCATTGATGATGGCATGGTATTTTTCGCGTCGTACTTTCCCGCCTAAATTTATCCATATCATTGTCGCTTTAGTGATTATGATGATTCCTTTTGTCTTGGTGGCATTGCAACCCGACTTAAACATTGGTTTGATTATTCCTGGGGTGTTTGCACTTTTTTTAAGTGGCATGTCATGGCGATTAATCTTAGGAGCTATCACCGCACTGGCTGTTGTAGCACCATTGCTTTGGATGTTCTTTTTCCAGGAATACCAAAAGAAAAGAGTCTTGACCTTGTTTGATCCTGAATCTGATGCTTTGGGTGCGGGCTGGAATATTATTCAGTCAAAAATTGCGATTGGCTCTGGTGGTTTTACAGGCAAGGGTTATTTGGAAGGAACGCAATCCCATTTGGGTTATCTGCCTGAACATCATACTGACTTTATTATGTCGACCTATGCCGAAGAGTTTGGTTTTATTGGCGTATTTTTACTATTCAGTTTGTTTGCCGCGATTATTTTACGTTGTTTGATGATTGGGATGAATTGTTTCCATAATTTCGGGCGTTTGTATGCAGGCACAGTCGGTCTGACTTTCTTTTTCTTTGTGTTTTTAAACTCTGGGATGGTGAGTGGTATTCTACCGGTAACCGGTGACCCATTGCCGCTTATGAGTTATGGTGGAACGGCAGTCATTTCCATGCTGGCGAGCATGGGGATAGTGATGTCTATCCACACTCATCGTTAATGCAGAATCCATGTGGTAGATGATGTAGGTGTAAGTTGCGATCATCATCATTATCATGTCTGTAATTTTAAAATAGCCTAAGCAAATAGGGTAAACACAAAATAATATTTACAATATCCAGTAATTTACTTTATTTATTAAGCAATAATTAAAAAACAACAGCTTAGCAGTAACACACAGAGCACCTCATGACCCATTTAATTTTTTTTGCACTTTTCCCTTTGATTGCCTTAATTGCAATGGGTTATCTCCTTAAGCAATCACGTATGCTGGATGAGCCATTTTGGAAGGGTGCAGAAAAGTTAAATTACTATATTTTATTTCCTAGCATGCTGTTTTTAAACCTCGCCACAGCAAATATTGAAGCGAAATCAATCACACAGATTTTGTTGGTCGTGGGGCTTGTTGTGGCTTTAGTAAGTTGTTTGTTATATGCCTTGCGTGGCTATTTTAAAACCCCCGCAGTCCGTTTTGGGGTGTATATGCAAAGCATGGTACGTTTCAATACTTATATTGGTTTGGCTTTGGTCGCAGCATTGTTTCAGGTGCAGGGCTTGGCGTTGTTCGCGATTATTTTGGTGTTCTGCATCCCATTGGTGAATGTATTATCAGTGTTGGCTTTAAGCGATACTAAGGCTTTACAGGCGAAGCAAATCCTGTGGTCATTGATGAAAAATCCATTAATTTTGGGTTGTATTCTTGGTGGTCTATATAATTTAGCAGGTCTGACCTTGTGGGAAGGTGCAGAGCATTTTATTCGTCAAATGGCCCTAAGCAGTTTGCCTTTGGGATTAATGTGTGTGGGCGCAGCATTGCAATTTAATGGCTTGCAACGCGATGTGTTTGCATTGGCATTAAACGTATTTGGGCGTTTGTTATTTATGCCAGCTTTGGCATGGCTAATTTGTCAGAGTTTAAATATTCCAGTTTTGGAATCACAAATTTTAGTCTTATTTTTTGCTTTACCTACCGCATCTGCGGCTTATGTACTTACACAAGTTTTAGGGGGAGATAGTCGTTTAATGGCAACAATTATTAGCCTGCAAACCGTATTTGCCGCTTTAACTTTGCCAATTGTGTTGTGGTTACTCATTTAATTTGTTTAATAAAATCTATTATTAAGGATTAATCGTATAAACGATAGATACCCGCAAAGCGTTCACAACCTTTTTGTTTAGTTTGAATTTTTAAGATCGCTTTCGAGTATTCAAAGTCGTAACTACAATCATGCTCATTGTCGATGATTTTGTTTTTTTGCTCAGGCGTTGTATAGGCTAAAAAGGCGATGCTTTGGGTTTCAAGACGGTTATTTGGATTACGATAAGCAATGCCTTCAATTTTAATGCTGTTTTTATTGAGCTGATGAATTTGTAAATGTACGGGCTGCGCAGCAAATTGACCATTTTCATATTTTAAATAATGTTGAGTCATGCTTTGATTCATAGAAGTGAAAAAATTCAGTTGATCAATTCTGAAATCAAATTGCTGAGTGTAACAATTCAAGCTTTTGCATTGCTGTAAGCGCTGTATCCACAATTGTTGGGTGTCTTCTAATAAGCGAATAGGCGCATCACTCATCAAATAAGCTGTTAAATGTTGATCACTTAATTTTTCGCGTAATTCTGAGAAATTCTCCGTGCACACCTGCGCCAATTTTTTATTGGATGTAGACGTACAATCGATCCCTTGAGCATAAGAGAAAGATGAATATAAACAGCCAAATAACAGCAGTGTGCTTAAGTTTTTGATAAGATGCTTCTCAGATTTCAACAGCATGATCGCTTATACTTTCACTATGTCGCGCTAGGTCTAATATAGCGAAATCGTAAGTATGAATACAAGATTTCAATGATTTATTTCTACAGGAGTTGAACATGGTTGCACAGATTCGTATTGGACAAGGTTTAGATGTTCATGCCTTTGAAGCGGGAGATTTTGTGACCCTTGCAGGTGTTCAAATTCCTCATACACAAGGTTTAAAAGCACACTCAGATGGCGATGTAGTGCTGCATGCACTATGCGATGCATTATTAGGTGCTTTGGCGCTGGGGGATATTGGGCAGCATTTTCCAGATACCGATCCAAATTATAAAGGTGCAGATAGTCGGGTATTGCTTAAACAGGTTTATCAACTCATTTTAGACCGTGGCTATAAACTGAATAACGCCGATATTACTGTGGCGTGCGAACGTCCTAAACTTGCACCGCATACGCTAGAAATGCGCCAAAGTGTCGCTGATGTATTGGATGTAGAGGTCACGCAAATTAGTATTAAAGCGACAACCACTGAAAAATTAGGTTTTACTGGACGTCAGGAAGGTATTTTAGCAACCGCGACTGTATTGATTTCTCATACAAAATAATCGCATTGCAATTTAACTACGTAACCTGCTGAATTAAGACAGTTCAGCAGATTCCAAAGCTTGTTGTAAATCTTGCGTGGCTTTACGACCTTGTAGTTGCAAAGAAACGGCATGAATTAAGCCTGTCCAAGTTTCATTGGGTTTCCAAATATCATGTAAAAAGTCTTGAGCTGTTGCAATATCCACATCCATAAAATATTGACGATATAAATACATCAAACTACTGACGTGGTTGTTATTGCTGCAATGTACCCACACCAATTGGCTTTCTAATAAATGATTGACCAAATCGAGCAATAATAAACATTGATCAGAAGATGGTGTTTCCCATGAAATTGGCAGCTGAATATAGTTCAGTCCAACATCCAGACAAATTTTGTCCTCATGAGGAAGGGTGTGTTCAGCATCACTTTCAGACAAATTAATAACAGTGCCAATACCATATTCTTTAATTAGTTTTAATTCTTCAGCCGTGGGCTGACCTGAAGAAAACAAACGCTCATGAATGAATTGGAAATTTTTAATTTGGCTAAGTTGAGTTTCAATGTCATTCATGCGCGCAGAATTTCCTATGCTACAAATAGAAACGCCATCATAAAGATGGCGTTTTTAAATCTTAACGATTCATTAAAACGTCTTTCAATGCTTCATGCATTTCTAGCAAAGCTTTTTCAGTGGTGTCCCAGTCGATACAACCATCAGTCACAGACTTACCATACTCTAAATCGCATAAGTTTTCAGGAATATCTTGTCGCCCCCCTTTCAGGTGACTTTCGACCATAATTCCAACAATAGACTTATTGCCATCTAAAATTTGCTCTGTGATATTTTTTAATACCAACGGCTGTAAGAATGGGTCTTTGTTTGAGTTAGCATGACTGGTGTCAATCATGATTTTGGTGCTGACTTTGGCTTTGCTTAATGCATTTTCAGCATTTGCAACTGAACCTGCATCGTAGTTAGGCTTACCATTCCCACCACGTAAAACCACATGTGCATATGCGTTTCCGCTAGTACGAATCACAGAAACCTGACCTTGATCATTCAGACCTAAGAAACTGTGGCCGTGTTTTACAGATTGCATAGCATTGGTTGCAACCGTTAAGCCACCATCTGTACCATTTTTAAATCCGACTGGAGAAGAAAGACCAGATGACATTTCACGATGAGTCTGGCTTTCAGTAGTACGTGCGCCAATTGCAGACCAAGAAATTAAATCTTGATAATACTGTGGAGAGTTTGGATCAAGTGCTTCAGTTGCACATGGCAACCCTTTTTCATTTAACTCAAGTAAAAGTTTACGACCAAGACGCAAACCTTTTTCAATGTTAAAAGAGTCATTCATGTCTGGATCGTTAATTAAGCCTTTCCAGCCCACTGTAGTACGCGGTTTTTCAAAATAAACACGCATCACAATGTAAAGAGAATCTTTTACTTTTTCGCTTAATTCTTTTAAACGATCTGCATATTCATGTGCAGCAGCAGGGTCATGAATAGAACATGGACCAATCACCACAAATAGACGCTTGTCTTTACCATCTAAAATATTGCGGATTGTTTCACGACCACGAAGAACGGTTTGATAAGCATTTTCAGTTAAAGGTAACTCAGTTTTTAATTCTGCAGGAGTCACGAGTGGCTGAATACTTTCAATATTCACGTCATCGATGTCTGATTGTGTAAGAGGATTAGACTGTAAAGTATTCATTGCCGTCACTGGTTTGATCATACAAAAGATTATTTAATAGTCTGAATATAACATGAATTTCACTATATTTTGTTATAAAAAGATGAATACTTCTTTAAAAAATAAGTGATGAATCGGGTAGATAAATTAAACGATCTGTTTGGGCAAAATTCTGTCAGATAAAGCTCATTATTGGCTGGCTTGTGCTTCAGAAACTGCTGTTGCAGTTTCTGGCGGGCTAATCGGTTTTGTTTTCACAGGATTAACCATAAAGTTAATCCCGAGAATAAATAAGGTAATACCTAAAACCTTACGAATCACTTTTTCAGGTAAACGTGAACTAACTAAAGTCCCCACCACAATTGCAGGAATCGAACCTACTAACAACCAGCCCAATAGGTGAAAATCGACATTGCCTGAACTCATGTGACCTAAACCTGCAACTAGGGTGAGTAAGACAGCATGCACGACATCTGAGCCGATAATACGAATCATGGGTAAATTGGGAAACATGAGCACCAATGCCATGATGCCAAAAGCACCAGCGCCCACTGAAGAAAGTGTGACAAATACACCCAGTACAATCCCCATAATCACAATCAGGGCGCGCTTATCTGCAGCTTGTAATTTAACCTTTTCAAGGTCCTGGGTCATATCGGGCAATTCTTGTTTACGGTGTTTATTAAAAAACGATTCAATTTGACTGCGAAACATAATTGAGATGCCAGTTAAGGTCAACATAAAGCCCAATACCACGGTCAGTACCATTTTATAATGGGTAGATTGGCTTAAATAATTCTCCAAAACCCAGTGGGTCGCAAATGAAGCAGGAATACTGCCCACTGCAAGCCAAATCACAATGGGCCATACAATATTCATTTTTTTGGCATGAACCAATGAACCGCAGAATTTTGAAATGGCAGCATAGAGTAAGTCTGTCCCAATTGCGATATGCGGTTCAATTTTAAACAAGCTGATTAGGATGGGAGTCATCAGCGAGCCGCCACCCACGCCAGTCACACCCACGCAGAAGCCGACCAATACACCTGCCAAAATAAACTCAATAGGACCAACCATGAAGATATGCCGAAGTCAAAAAAACGTGAATATATTATGACTTTTGGCAATAAGCTGTTGTCATGATTAATGATTTACTTATTCTTAAAACAGATATAGTCAATATAGAAAATCTGCGCAAAATTACAGATTCATTCCACGGCTTACTTTCTGTTTCTTACAAAATAATGTGGCTATGCTAAAATGTGAAAATTCATATCCATTAAAATTTAGAGGATAAAACGCTTGCAAAATCGGAAACTTAAAATAGGTATCGTTGTGGGAGAAGTATCGGGTGATACTTTAGGGGCACAACTTATGCGACGTTTTCGTGAGCAAGGCATTGATGCAGAGTTTGAAGGCATTGGTGGCCCACAAATGATTGCGGAAGGTTTTAAAAGTTATTATCCGATGGATATTTTATCGGTAATGGGCATTGTTGAAGTGCTGAAAGATTTGAAAAAACTCTTTGCAGTTCGGGATGGTTTGGTCGAAAAGTGGAGCCAACATCCTGTTGATGTCTTTGTTGGGGTTGATGCACCCGATTTTAATTTACGTCTTGCCAAAAGTTTAAAACAGAAAAACTTGCCAATTAAAACCGTGCAATATGTCAGTCCTTCGGTATGGGCATGGCGACAAGGTCGCGTACATGGCATTAAAGCCAGTATAGATTTGGTGCTATGTTTATTTCCGTTTGAAAAAGCCTTTTTTAAAAAATGGGATGTGCCTGCAGCCTTTGTTGGACATCCTTTGGCGAGTCAATTGCCGTTGGAAAATCCAATTGTTGCAGCAAAACTCGAATTGGGTCTAGACCAACAGCAACAATATATTGCACTCTTGCCCGGTAGCCGACGTGGTGAAATTGAGCGTTTAGGGCCGTTGGTTTTAGACGCGGCTTATATTTTGACGCAAAAATATCCGCAGTTTACCTTTTTAATTCCTGCCATTAATGATGCACGTAAACAACAAATTGAAGCGTTATTACAGTCTTATCCGAGTGCATTACAAGACAAAGTGCAATTGATGGAAAATCGTAGCACAGAATCTAAAATTGGACGTCAGGTGATGAATGCGTCCGATATAATTGCACTGGCTTCAGGCACGGCGACGCTAGAAGCAATGCTATTACATCGTCCAATGGTTACGTTTTATAAGCTGAATCGGATCACGTATTGGATTGCGAAACTGTTGGTGAAAATTCCTTATTATTCATTGCCAAATATTATTGCAGGTAAAAAGGTGATTCAGGAGTTAATTCAGGAGGATGCAACACCTGAGCGTTTGGCAGTAGAAATTGAAAAGTTAATTGATATCGAAACAGCACAAATTCAGGTGATGCAGCATATCACTATGCATAAGCAATTATTGTCCGATAACAGTGAAGACCCTGCGCAAGCAATTTTGGCAATTTTAAATCGTTAAACAGTTTAGTCAGCGATTGATTCGCTGTTTTCAAATCAGTATGGATGGTAAAGGTCGATGGGTAGATAATGTGATGGTTGAACGATTATGGCGGAGCGTTAAATATAAAGAGGTGTATCTCAAAGCTTATAGCTGTGTCACAGATGCGAAAAAGCAATTGAGTGCATATTTTGAGTTTTATAATCTAAAACGACCTCATTCGAGTCTAGCCAAAATGACACCCAATGAGTTTTACTATGATCAGCTACCCCAACAAAACAAGGTGGCTTAACTAGAGCGGAATATCACTTATAAATACGCTTTTAGTTGTTCAAACAAGTGGGCCACCTCTTATTATTTATATAAAAATGTGCGCTTTTAAAATAAATTGACCTAAATGACAATTGCATCGAGTGGGTACAACAATCATTTAGGTCTATAAAACAGCTTTGATTGAAGAAAAAAATTGGGGCTTAAATAAACTTTTGAATCATTTTACGGACATTGGTTTTCGCATCAATCACGGTCATAAAGGTGTAGGCACCAATAAATTTACGACTAATGAACATAAATTCTTTAGGCGGCACACTAAAGTAACGTGAAGCCATCGATTTAGATGCCTGTTGCATGACACGGCTGTGCAGCTGACTTTTTTTCCAGTCATAGCGTGATTGTTCATCCATTACGCCAGCAGGTAAGTCACGGTTATTGTCTAGGTGACTAAAGGCTTCTGTGGCCAGTAAAAATACTTTAGCCATATCGGGTTTAATGCTTTCAGGAATACTGTCAAAAAAATCGTAACCTGTCATGGCATTCACCATCATTTGTGGGTCATGATAATAACCCGCCTTAATTAGATTACGCGCCACGGTCAGCAGTTGTTGGTCAAATTGACGAATAGCACCAAAGTCAAGCAGTACAATTTTATCGTGAATATCTTCACCATTACCTAAGCGAACCAAGTAGTTGCCAAAATTCGGGTCAGTCTGCATTTCGCCCCATTCAAATACTTCACGCACAGCAATTTCCAAAGAGGCTTCACCCAATTGGTTACGACGTTCTTGAGGTAATGACAGCATAACAGGGCTGTTAATCGGTACACCACGTTCAAAAGTCATACACAGTACTTGATCACTACAGTATTCATCTACAATTCGCGGCACAATGTAGCGCGGATCATCTTTTAAACGGGCAGCAAAACGACGTGTCGTTTCCGCTTCAATTTGATAGTTGACTTCACGATGCATCATTTCACGCACTTCATCAAACCACTGATCAAATTCACGGGTTTGCGGCACCATGCGGGTCAATTTAAGCATATTTCTAAATAGACTCATATCTGAGTCAATCGCATCTGCCACGCCTGGATATTGGATTTTTAATACCAACTCCAAACCATCTGACTTGCGAGTTGCACGGTGGACTTGTGCTAAAGAGGCTGTGCCTAATGGTTCATGATCAATGGTGAGATCATCAAGTTTGGCACCTAACTGCGCCTGTAATTGCTGTTTAATTGCAGGCCATGCCAATGCGACAGTCTGGTTATTCAGAGTGTTGAGTGCTTGCGTAATTTCTTCAGGTAAAAAATGTTCGCCGTATAGCGCCATCATTTGCCCAATCTTCACGATAGAGCCTTTGAGTTTGCCAATTTCAGCCACCAAATAATCGGCTTGTTCTTTCATGGCTTTTTTGCGTTTACGTTCTTTTTCTTCTTCGCTTGAAAACATAGAGGTGGCATTCGAGGCTGCCCATCGTGTTCCTGCCAGTAAAGATGCCTTTGCGATGGATAAGCGTCGATCCATAGAGGAAGTCTTGAGTTGTTTAAGCTTATCGTTCTGATCTGACATTAAAATCAATCCTTAAATCAGCAATACGCAGGAAAATTAGATTGTAACGGATATTAGCGCGTCTTAACGTATTAAAAAAGTTCAACTTGCTGAACGACGAGTTTCCTCGTGAAAAAAGTATGAAAAACGGCTTAAAAGTACTTTTACATCCGATATTGCACTTTGGTTTCGGCTTTTTTCATCAATTGTGCTTTGTTGTCTTGGATAAATTTGAGAATCATCAATTTTACAGAATCGTGTAAAAAACCGTGTGCATAACCTTTCACAATAATCACGCTGGGCAAACAAAAAAATAGATATTTGGCATCATCTAATGACGCATTTTCAAAAATGCCGTTTTCAATCAAAATTTGCTGAAAAAATTGTTTTTCAATCAAGACTGAATCGGAGTGGTTGTCATTCCAATAGCTTTGGCGCATGGCCATCAAATTATTGTGTTTGTAGCTCATAAGGCTGAAAGCTTTATCTATAAAATGAGTAATTCAATTATTGGGATGTTGTCACATTTTTCAATGATTGTTGTTCATTTATCATCGACTCAGCTATAAAAATCAGGGGATTGACTATATGCTTTTTAAGCTGAATCTTGTAGCATCAATGCAGCAATTTGGGTTTTGTAAAATTATAAAATATTGAAAATTTACCGCGCTTTAAAAACAGACTGCGCTCAGGGGGAAATATGAAAGTTTGGACATTTACACTATTGGGGATGCTGACTTTGGGTACAGCTCAAGTTTGGGCGAATGGCGTTTCACAAGGCTATACGCAATGTATGAACAATAGTTATGGCAAAATTTCTCAATCGCAAAAATGTATTAAAACTGAGCAAAAAGCACAAACTAAACGACTCAAAAAACACTATAAAGCCTATGTGAAACGCAGCGCAGGCAATGCCAATAATATTCAACAACAGCATCAACTTTGGGAAAACCGTGTAAAACAGCGCTGCTATTTATCTACTCAAAGTGATTTTGCGGAATTGCAGCGCGCGCAATGTGTTTTGCTACAGACAGTAGAGCGTGCAGATTATTATCAAGGGCAGTTTGTGGGAATCAAATAAGTAAAACCATAGCAAATAAATTACTTGGAAACTGCTTAAACATTATAAAACCGAGCAAAACAAGGTATCATAAGGCGTTTTAAAATTTGCCCTTGGAGCGCCTTAAGTGGATCGACCGACAATTAGCCCTGAACATTTGCAGGAAGCAGCTGAAAACCTATCAACCATTCGTGATTTTATTCGCTTTGGGGTTACAGCACTACGTCAATACGATGCACATTTAGGTCAAGGTACAGAAGATTATTTTGCAGAAAGTTCTGCATTGGTGCTGCAAACTTTGTCTTTGGACTGGAATGCAGACTCTGAAATTTTAGATGCCAAATTATTACCAAGTGAAGTGGCTGAATTTTTAAGCTTGCTCGAACGTCGTATCAACGAAAGAGTACCAACTTCTTATTTATTAAACCTGGCCTATTTCTTCGGAAAACCATTTTATGTTGATGAGCGTGTTTTAATTCCCCGTTCACCTATTGCCGAATTAATTGAAAATCGCTTTGCGCCATATTGCCTAGATGAAGAAGGTCAAATGCGCGAAGCAAATAACAATTTACCAGCCAATGCTACACCTAAAACCCCACAACGTATTTTAGATATGTGCACGGGTTCAGGGTGTATTGCGATTGCTATGGCTTATGCTTTTCCAGATGCAGAAGTTGATGCAACCGACATATCAAAAGATGCTTTGGAAGTCGCACAAATCAACTGTGAACATCACAATAAACAGTATCAAGTGGCATTACTTGAATCTGATTTATTCGCCAAAATCCCAGCTGAAAATCAATATGATTTAATCGTATCTAACCCGCCGTATGTTGATGCGGAAGATATGGCAGATTTACCTGAAGAATTCCATCATGAGCCAGAATTGGCATTGGCAGCAGGGCAAGACGGTTTAGATTTAGTCCGTAAAATGTTGGCGCAGGCGGCAGATTACTTAACTGAAGATGGTCTGATTGTGATTGAAGTAGGTAATTCTGAATGGGCGATGAAACAGAATTTCAACACGGTTGATTTGCACTGGTTAAAATTCCAAAAAGGTGGTTCAGGTATTTTTGCATTGACTGCAGCACAATGCCGTCAATATCGCGATTTATTTATTCAATCTGTTCAAGCATAAGGAGTCGTTGGACGTGGCAGGTAATAGTATAGGGCAACTTTTCCGTGTAACGACTTGTGGTGAATCTCATGGCGTCGGTCTAATGGCAATTGTCGATGGTGTGCCACCTGGAATTGAGCTGTCAGCAGAAGATTTACAAAAAGACTTAGATCGTCGTAAACCAGGCACGTCTAAGTTTGCGACACAGCGCAAAGAACCCGATGAAGTTGAAATTATTTCAGGCGTGTTTGAAGGTAAAACTACGGGAACGTCGATTGGTTTACTTATTCGCAATACTGATCAAAAATCTAAAGACTACGGCAACATTGCGCAAACGTTCCGCCCTGGACATGCAGACTATACCTATACCCAAAAGTACGGTTTCCGTGATTATCGCGGTGGTGGTCGCTCTAGTGCGCGTGAAACAGCTATGCGCGTTGCTGCGGGAGCAATTGCTAAAAAATACCTGTTTGAAAAATTTGGTATTGTGATTCGTGGCCACGTCACGCAAATTGGTACAGAAAAAGCTGAAAAACTGGATTGGAATGAAGTAGCCAATAATCCATTCTTCTGTGGTGATGTAGATGCTGTGCCACGTTTTGAAGCTTTAGTAACATCTTTGCGTGAGCAAGGCACAAGCTGCGGTGCGAAGCTTGAAATTGTGGCAGAAAAAGTACCTGTGGGTTGGGGTGAACCTGTTTTTGACCGTTTAGATGCCGATATTGCACATGCCATGATGTCAATCAATGCTGTGAAAGGTGTAGAAATTGGTGATGGTTTTGCCGTGGCAGAACAGTTTGGACATGAAACTCGTGATGAACTGACCACTGATGGCTTTTTAGCGAACCATGCAGGCGGTATTTTAGGTGGTATTTCTAGTGGTCAAGATATTCGTGTTGCGATTGCTTTAAAACCAACAGCCAGTATTACTACACCAGGCAAAACCATTAATTTGAACCGCGAAGATACCGATGTACTGACCAAAGGACGCCATGATCCTTGCGTGGGTGTACGTGCAACGCCAATTGCAGAAGCCATGCTTGCGATTGTGTTAATGGATCACTTTATGCGTCATCGTGCACAGAATGCCGATGTGGTGGCACCGTTTGCACCGATTGAGCCGAAGTAAGATTATGCTTTAAGCAAGGTGCATAGTCATTGCCAAGTGCGAAAATATGTTGTGAAAAAAGCCAAACTGTAGTGTTTGGCTTTTTTTTGCCTGAGTTTTGAGCTTCGTTCGTCTGTAAGCGTCCGCTGAATCCCATGCCTATTTTTTAATTTTGGTCGGATTTCCAGCGGTGTGGCAGTAATTCTTCTATTTGGGTCACTTTATGCGTCGGCAGCCTTTTCAGCACATCACTTAAATAGGCATACGGATCCAGGCCATTCAGCTTTGCTGACTGGATTAAAGTCATGATATTGGCAGCTCGTTGACCACTGCGCAGCGAGCCTGCAAACAGCCAGTTCTTGCGTCCTAAGGCCCAGGGACGCATCTGATTCTCGACCCAATTATTGCAAATCGGTAGATTGCCATCATCC
>NZ_MKQS01000013.1 GCF_001758345.1 Acinetobacter towneri | reverse complement strand
TTGTTCAGCATGATGCAAGTCATGTAGATCTCGCTTTGCTCGATGTTCTGGGTTTTCAACGAAATCTAGTGTTCGATAATAGGTAGAAGCCGCGATCGGTAAAATCCTGCAAATCGCCTCAACACCATATAACGCCTTATTGTTATGGATGAAATCTACCATTATTTGTGTGGGCGGTCGAGCTCCGCCTGGGCGAAAAAAGCGGCTGCTTTACGTAGAATTTCGTTAGCACGTTGCAGTTCTTTATTTTCACGTTCGAGTTGTTTAATACGTTCTTGATCTGAAAGTTGCTGTACTTTGGTAATCCCCCCTAAAAATAATAGGATCTAAAAGTAGAATTTTCTCTTAAGATACGAGCAGGAGATTCTGCATGAAAACATCTAAATTTACTGACAGTCAGATCATGTCCATCTTGAAACAGGCAGAATCTGGCACACCTGTAGCGACCCTTTGCCGTGAACACGGCATGAGTAATGCTACCTTTTATAAATGGCGTGCCAAATATGGTGGTATGGATACATCATTAATGGCTCGACTGAAAGAGCTAGAAGCCGAAAATACCAGACTTAAAAAGATGTATGCGGAAGAGCGATTAAAGGCCGAAATCATCCAGGAAGCGATGGCAATGAGCAGCACTGCTGCGCAAGGGTAAAGCCATCTTGCCGGCGTAAGATGGCACAACAGGCAGTTGCCCAGCATGCCATTAGTATTCGTTTGGCTTGTAAAGCATTTGGCATTAGTGAAACCTGCTACCGCTATCAAGCCAAACTCAGCGATGACAATGCACTCATTGCTGAACAGCTCATTGAACTCACTGAGGAAAATTCCGATTGGKGCTTTGGTTTGTGCTTCTCGTATTTACGGCATGTTGAGAGTTGCTGCTGGAATCACAAGCGGGTTTACCGCATTTACTGTGAGTTGGCACTGAATCTGCGTATTAAACCGAGAAGAAGACTAAAACGGCATGCGCCTGAACCATTGAAAGAACCAATCCGAGAAAATCAGGTTTGGTCATTAGATTTTATGCATGATCAGCTTTCCGATGGTCGCAAGTTTCGATTATTGAATGTGATTGATGATTACCGCCGCGAAGGCCTAGCCATTGAAGCAGGGTTCTCATTGCCCACAATCAGGGTTATTCGTACGTTGAATCAATTGCTGGAGTGGAGAGAAAAACCGTTAGTGATCCGATGCGATAATGGTCCCGAATTTATCAGTCACGAATTTGTGCGCTGGGCTACTGAGTACGGTATTCGTATTGAATATATTCAACCGGGTAGGCCACAGCAGAATGCGTATATTGAACGCTATAATCGGACCATACGTTATAGTTGGCTGAGCAAGCATTTATTTGATACTTTGGATGAAGTACAAGATTATGCAACAAACTGGTTGTGGCATTACAACCATGAAAGACCACATCAAGCTAACAAAGGAAAGCCACCTCTAATGGCTGCTTAACCTCTACTTTTAACTTCGGTTATTTATGGGAGGATTACCCAATGATGTGCCTTTAGATTTTTATAATACTGAAACAAAAGATCAATTATTTCCTGAGATGCAGTGTTCCATTATTAAAAAAGTTGAATTAATGCCAGATGAAGAGCGTATTTTTCAACTAAAATACAAGTTATTTGAACCTGTAAAAGGAGTTTGGCAGTTAAATAATCAAGTCAAAATTACTATCCCATCTGAGCCAGAAGAAGAGTGTGGAGAATTGCAGCTACCATTGGAACTAATAGAAAATAAAAACTTTTCTTGATGAAAGTCGAACGGATGAGACATAAGTTTGAGCAGCTACGCTTGAAAATAAAAAACCAGTGAGGTAGCACTGGTTTTGATTATGATCTAAAGATCTAAAAGCTCTACGCGCTTAGGAGTTCTTTTTACGATCTAAGCTTGGGTCTTTGATTTCTACAAAAGCATTGTTGCGTGTTTCACGTAACCAGCTGTCTAGTTCAGTATCAAATTGACGTTCACCTAAAATTTGACGTGCCATACGTTCTTGGTATTCACGTGTCATATCTTGTTGACGGATATCGGTGACTTGCAATACATGCCAGCCAAACTGAGTCTGGAATGGTGCGCTAATTTCGCCTTTGGCGGTGTTTTTCATTTGGTTTTCAAATTCAGGTACCATCACCCCAGGGTTGACCCAACCTAAGCTGCCACCATCACGTGCAGAGCCTGCATCGTTAGAGAATGTTGCTGCCAAGGTTGCAAAATCTTCACCTGCTTTTAAGCGGTTGTAAATGCTTTCAATCATGTGTTTGGCATTTTCAGGGCTAACCACTTCTGTCGGTTGAATGAGGATGTGGCGGGTTTGATATTGAGGTACCAATGCGCGTTGTTCAGTGCTTTTACGCTCTAAGAGCTTGACCACATGAATACCATCACGGACTTCAATCAGTTCACTGGTTTGACCCACATCTAACGGTGTAATGCGTGCAGCAAGTTCTGCAGGAATAACTGTTAGGTTACGTAAACCCAAGTCTGCAGACTGTACGGTTACACCATTGCCTGTGTATTTTTTGCTAATGGTTTGAACATCATTGCTTTGTGCTAATTCAGCTTTTACTTTTTGCGCAACTTGTGCGGCATTTTCTGTTCCTGAAACACGCACATGCAAAATATGTACTTGATTGCCTAATGCTGCTTGACCTTGCGGGGTTTTCAGGAAATTATCAACATCTTGGTCGCTAATTTGAATACGTGACATTACGACTTGTTGACGTAGGCGATTGATTGCTAAATCTTCAGCAATACGGTTACGTAAAAATGCATAACTGCCTGGCGCGGATTGATCTAATTTTTGCTGAAAAGCTTCTAGGCTGTTTGCGCCATTTTGCTGTGCAACTTTCAAAACTGCTTCATTTAAAGATTTTTCATCGGCTTTAATATTATAGCGTTTGACTTGTTCTAATTGTGCTTGGCGTACAATCAGTTGCTCTAAAGCTTGTTGTTCTAAAATGTGTTGCGGTGGAACAGGGCGCTTTTGCATTTCCAGTTGTTGTTTGAGTTCAACCACGCTTTGCGCTAAATCGCTTTTTAAAATGACACTATTGTCAACTACAGCCACAATTTGATCATTCGCAGCAAATGCAGGCAGCGCTGCTGTCATGCAAAGTGCTAAGGTTGATGCTTTTAAAAATCGTTTTAACTGTTCTGTTTTCATTAACGTTGTGTCCAAGATTGATTAATTTTATTAAAACCTAAAATACGGTTTTCAAGCAAAGATGCAAGTTTATTATTGAAACCGCCTAAACCTTTCAAATTTAATTCCGCCATAATGGCACGTTTTGGTTTTACACCGACATCGGTGACATCATCTAAATCGTTATAGTAAGAGCGACCATAGACTGAGATGCCCCAACAGCACGACTCATAGTTCACACCCAGCAAATATTCACGCGCTACGCTATTGTCTAGGTCATATTGCGCATGACCTAGAATACGCCAGTTGTTGTGAATAGGCTGAATAAACGATGCCACGACTTGATCATAATGATCTTGACGGTTTGGAATAACACGACGGTTAATATAACCAAAACTATATAAGTTGCCTTGATCACCCGTGTAAAGCATATTGACACTGCGCTGTGCATTGTCGCCATTTGACATCCATGCAGCATTGGCACCCACACTAAGGTTTTGGCTTAGCTGACTGGTTAAGCTCACAATTGGCCCAGTACGGTTTTCCGTATTAAATTCGTCTTCGGTATTATCCAGCGTGACACGACGATCTTCAAAGTAAAAACTTTGACCAATTCCTGCTCTAAGGCGTTCTAAACCAATTTCATCAAATAGGCTATAGTTTAAACCCAAAGACAAAAAGTTGTTGTCTTCTAAACGGTCATGACCATAGAAACGGTTTGGACTGAACAACTGGTCATAATTAATCGAAGCTGTTGCAGAGTCAAAGTTTGGGTGGTCGTTTTGATTACGGTACGGTGCATAGGCATAGAACGCGCGCGGGGTAATGGTTTGCAAGAAGCGACCATCTTTTTCAAAGGTAATCCCTGTGTCTAAAGTGAATTGCGGAACAGTAACTGACTCACTTTTACTTGAAGATTTATACGTGTCTGTACTTAGAGTTTCTTTATCATAGAAGGTGTTGATGTTGCGTAACGATACTTCTGGAATCACAAATGACCACGGGTTACGGTAGTTGTAACGCACTGCAAAGTCATTATAAATACGCGTACCACTTGGTTCCCCATCTTGCGCAGCTAGATCTTTTTTGAAGTAAGCCGTGTCGTTATTAAATTCGACTTGGAAGCCTTGAGGATTACCTGTTTTATAGTTCAATAAAAATTGTGGTAGGCGTGCATAAGGACGATCTACAGATGGAATCGTCTTATCCAGGGTTTGGAAATCCTCAACTTTGAGCTGTGCTTTTAAACCCGGTATACCGTTACGATAATTCAACTCCCAAGCACGACGTAAATTCAGGTCGGTTTTAGAGTTCGGGTTGTTATTTAAATCGGCAAAGTAGTCTTTGTCCGATGCATAGTTATATTCTAGGTTGGTTGAAAATTGCTCGTTAATTTGCCAGCCGTGTAAAAAATGTAGATCTTTACGGTCTTGGTCATCATATTTGGCATCCGATGCTAAATAACCGCCCCAAATTTTACCTGAACCAAAATTTTCAGTTAAATAACGGAATTCACCTTCTAGCATCGCGCCACGATCGGCAATATAACGCGGGCTAACGGTTGCATCAAAATTCGGTGCAAGGTTTAAATACACAGGCACAGACAGCTCGACACCACCATCATTGGTAAAGCCAAAACTAGGCGTCAAAATACCTGTGGTACGGCGGTCATCAATTGGGAAATTGAAGTAGGGTACAGCTAAAACTGGTACATTTTTCACATACAATTTGGTGCCGCGTGTTTCACCGCGTCCCGTTTCCTGATTCAGCTTAATTTCATTGGCTTGAATTTTCCAAGTCGGGGCTTGTTCAGGCGGGCAAGTACTGTAAGTGGCATTATTCAGCACCATCGTATTGGTTGAGGTGCGTGCAATTTTTTCTGCCATGCCGTGTGCATGTTGTTCTTCGGCAATATAAAAACTGTTGTTTAAGTCACCTTGCTGGGTTTTTAGGTTGTAATTAATTTCATCACTTTGCGCCAGTAAACCCGCTTGCGCCATTTGTACCCGACTTTCGGCTTTGGCAAAGGTCTGAGTTTGATCAATGGTAATTTTATCGGCACGAATTTGACGACCTTCTTGGTCAATCACCACGTTGCCTTCTAAGACTGAATCACCATTTGGGTTATAGTGACCATAATCGGCAGTCACTGTAGAAGTGGCATTTGCAGCATCTACCGCAACAGTACCTGAGCTGATTGGCGTTAGCCATGCACCTTCACAATAGGCAGAACTTTGAGTGTGCCCAAATTGTTGTTGTGCTTCAGGTGCAGCTTTATCAACATAATATTGCTCAAAGAACTGCTGCCCAGGATAAGCTTCCTGAATGGTGTGTTTAAGCTGCTGGTTATTGAGATTTGTGACAGATGAAGTCTGATCTGTGGTCTGCGCATAGCTGGAAACAGAGTGACCACATAACAGAGTTAAGACCGCAGTCGCTAAAGGATTAAATTTAAACTGATGCTTCATTTATCTCATCAACCAAGAATGCTTAATCGCAATTAATTATTGTCGCATCATAGAGAAAAAGCGCAGAAGTAGCTACACTTAGCACTTTAAAAACTCAGCCTGTATTAGAATTTATTGCAAATGAATACACAACGCGAACAATTGATACAAACATGGATAACATCTGTACTTGGTTCAGATCAATTTGAAACTCATTTTTTAGCAGGCGATGCAAGTTTTCGTCGTTACGCACGAATCAAGTTGAATAATAAAACATTTATGCTCATGGATGCACCACCAGAAAAAGAAGATTGTGGTCCTTTTGTGACGATTGATGAATTTTTTGCTGCCCATGGCGTGCGCGTGCCAAAAATTGTAGCTAAAGACCTGACACAAGGCTTTTTGTTGCTTGAAGATTTTGGTGATGTCTTATTATCTACCTTGCTGAATGATCAGACTGTAGATGACTATTATGCGCAGTGTTTTAAGCAGTTAATTCAATTACAAGATATTGATGGCACTGCACATTTCCCTGAGTATTCCTATGACAAACTCATCAGTGAAATGGAATTGCTCACCGATTGGTTATTGCCTGCCTTACAGATTCAGCCAAGCGCAGAAGAAAGTGCCTTAATTAAACGTACTTTTGCTATTTTAGCCAATGCAGCTGTGGCACAGCCGCAAGTGATTGTGCATCGTGATTTTCATAGTCGTAACTTAATGAAAGTAGACGATGACACGGAACTTGGTATGATTGATTTTCAGGATGCGGTCATTGGTGCAGATACATACGATTTAATTTCGATTACCCGTGATGCTTATGTGCAGTGGAATGCTGAGCATGTGTATCGTTGGTTTAAAATGTTCTATGACTTGTTGCCAGAAGTATCTAAGCAAGACCGTGATTTTGAACAATTTAAAAAAGATGCCGATATGATGGCGATTCAGCGTCATATCAAAATTTTAGGTATTTTTGTGCGTTTATTTGAGCGTGATGGTAAATCGGGTTATCTCAAGGATTTACCGCGCGTAATGTGGTATTTACTTGAAGAAAGTAAACCTTATCCAGAATTACAACCATTTATGCACTTTATTCACACGACAGTAATGCCAAAATTTACAGCCAAATATGGTCAGTATGAGGTGGTTGCCTAAATGAAAGCCATGATTCTTGCTGCAGGCATGGGTAATCGTATGCGTCCTTTAACACTGCATACGCCTAAACCTTTATTGGAAGTCGGTGGAAAACCTCTAATTGTGTGGCACATCGAAAAATTACAAAAGATGGGTGTGCAGGAAATTGTCATCAATACGGCATGGTTGGGTGAAAAACTTGCAGATGCTTTGGGTGATGGTTCTCAGTTTGGTGTGAAAATTTTGTGGTCGCATGAAGGCGAAGGCTTAGAAACTGCAGGTGGCATCATCAATGCGTTGCCATTATTGGGCAATGAACCTTTTATATTGGTGAATGGCGATGTTTGGACTACCATGGATTTTGCGCCACTATTAAATGTGCAGCTTCAAGACGACTTGGCACATTTGGTTTTGGTGGAAAACCCTGTGCAGCATCCGCAAGGTGATTTCACTTTGGCTGCAAACAAAGCCTATACTTTTGAGCAAGCACGCTCAGGTGAAAATCTGACTTATAGTGGCGTGGCGGTGATGCATCCGCAAATGTTTAACGGTTTGGAATCGGGCAAACGTCCGCTTGCGCCATTGCTCAAACAAGCCATGCAGCAAGAAAAAATTTCTGCACAGAAATTGCAGGGTGTTTGGGTGGATGTTGGCACTCCTGAACGATTAAATGCGCTAGATCAACAAATTCAGCAGGGTGTGTACGCTTAAGTGCATATTCACTAAGCATTCGCCCCTATGACTGCAACTATAAATCGGTATACTTCCATTAACTTTTTCGAGATGTGAATTGTGATGCATTCGTTTTTTCAGGAACTCAAGCAAGGTAGTCAGGCTTTAGGTTTAGAGCTCAGTGATGAGGCTTTAAATTTATTACTCAAATACCAAGATGCTTTGGTGCTATGGAACAAAGCGTACAACCTCACTGCAATTCGTGACCCGAAAGAAATGCTGGTGAAGCATTTGCTAGACAGTCTGAGCATCCTCAAAGATTTGCCTGCAGGTCGTTTACTGGATATTGGGACAGGTGGCGGTATGCCAGGCATGATTATTGCCTTGTGTCAGCCTGAGCGCGATTGCGTGTTACTGGACTCGAATGGTAAAAAGATTCGTTTTTTAAAGCAGTTTATTGCGGATTTAAAACTGAAAAATGTGGTGGCGGTACAGACTCGGGTTGAAAATGAAGACAGTATTCGTGAACTTGGGCAGTTTGATGTCATCACCAGTCGTGCTTTTGCTTCGTTAACCGACTTTGTTACTGCATCAACACCTTTTATGCATGCGCAAAGTATCATTGCTTCTATGAAAGGTTTGGTTCCTACCGATGAAGTCGCGGCATTGAAAGATCAGTTTAGCTGTGAAATTATTGAGCTCAAAGTTCCGCGTTTAGACGAACAACGTCATTTACTTTTATTAAAACGTATTTAATTTTTCAAAGGACTGGGGTGATCATGGCACAAATTATTGCGATTGCGAACCAAAAAGGTGGTGTCGGAAAAACCACAACCGCAGTAAATTTGGCAGCATCTTTAGCTGTTTTGAAAAAGCGCGTTTTATTGGTCGATATGGACTCACAAGGCAATGCCACCATGGGTTCAGGCATTCAAAAAAATGATTTGCTGTATTCAGTGACCGATGTATTGTTGGGCGAAGTGCCGATTGAAACCGCAATTAGCAAGGCAGAAGTTGGTTATAAAGTCTTGGGCGCCAATCGTGATTTGGCAGGGGTTGAGTTGGTGATTGCTGAGCAAGAAGGGCGCGAGTTTATTTTGCGCAATGCCTTGCAAGAAGTTGCCAAAGACTTTGATTATATTATTGTCGACTGTGCACCAAGTTTAAGCTTAATTACAGTAAACGCTTTAGCAGCAGTGCAAAGTGTAATCATTCCAATGCAGTGCGAATATTATGCACTTGAAGGTTTGGCAGACCTGACACAAACCATTGATCGTATTCAACAAGCACTCAATCCTGATTTAGAAATTATTGGCGTATTGCGCACCATGTATGATGCGCGCAATGCCTTAACCCGTGACGTGTCTGAAGAATTATCGCACTATTTTGGTAAAAAATTATACGATACCGTGATTCCGCGTAATGTGCGTTTGGCAGAAGCCCCAGCACATGGCCTGCCTGTCATTTATTTTGAAAAAAGCTCTAAGGGGGCTGTTGCCTACCTAAATTTAGCAGCTGAAATGTTGAAAAAAAGCAAAGTGAAAAAAGGAAGTAAAGCATGACCACAAAAAAACGCGGATTAGCCAAAGGTCGTGGTTTGGATGCCTTATTGGGGTCAATCCAGAAAGAAAAATTACAACTTGAAGTGCAATCTTTAGATCATGGTCAGCTAAAACAAATTGATGTCAATTTATTAAAACGTGGTGAATATCAACCGCGTCGCTTTATTCAAGAGCAAGATTTACAGGAATTGGCGGCATCTATTGAAAAACATGGTGTAATGCAGCCAATTGTGATTCGTCCGATAGATGACGAACAACATCCTTATGAAATTATTGCAGGTGAGCGTCGCTGGCGTGCTGCACAGTTGGCAGGTTTAACTGAAATTCCTGCAATTGTGCGTGATTTGACCGATCAGGTCGCGATTGCTTTGGCATTAATTGAAAACATTCAGCGTCAAGATCTCAACCCAATTGATCAGGCAATGGCGTTACAACGCTTTCACGATGAGTTTGGCTTGAGTCATCAGGAAATTGCCGAAACAGTAGGTAAAGCGCGTACTACAGTGAGTAATTTATTGCGTTTACTCACTTTGGCTGAGCCTGTTAWAGGGTTTATGCAGCAAGGCTCGCTAGATATGGGGCATGCACGTGCTATTTTAACTTTGAAGGCCAAAGATCAGCTCAAAGTCGCGCAGCATGTAATTGAAAAGAATTTATCGGTACGTCAAACCGAACAATTGGTGCGTGACTTTAATGCACCAAAACAAGAAAAGCCGAAAACGGTTATTGCACCTGATATTCAACAACTCACGCAACGTCTTTCTGAGCGTTTTAGTGCAGATGTTAAAATTGATTATAACAAGCAAGGTAAGGGCAAATTAACCATCAGCTATCACTCTCTGGAAGAGCTGGATGGTATTTTAGATATTTGCCTGTCCGATTAATTTAATTCGTATTTATTGGGGAAAAGCGAATGTGGGAATTGGTAAAAGCGGGTGGCTGGCTGATGCTACCGTTGGTGTTGTGCTCGGTATTTACCGTTGCAATTACCATTGAGCGTTTTATGCGTTTAAAGCGTGCAGGTATTTTGCCCAATGCGTTGTTGCTCAACCGCGGGCAAAGTTTAGCGACTGTGTTGCAACAACTAAATCAAAGTGCCAACTTAAAAAACAGTACATTAGGTCGTATTTTTGAGGCAGGTGCGCGTAACAAACAACAAACAGAACACTATGCGCGTGCACAAATGGAAGCGACAGCTTCACAAGAAATTGGTTATTTAGAAAAAAATATCAACTTCTTGGGTACGCTCAGTGCAGTAGCGCCGTTATTGGGTTTGTTGGGTACAGTGCTTGGGATTATTGAATCATTTTTAGTGATTGATGTGGGTGCAAGTAATCCAACCTTAATGATTCCAGGGATTTCTAAAGCCTTAATTACCACTGCAGCGGGTATGTTGATTGCAATTCCAGCCTTATTTGCCTATCGTTATTTTCAGCGTTTGGTGCAAGAATATACGGCTGAGCTAGAGCAACAAGCGACTTTGTTTCACGCAGGTTTATTTTATAAGTGTCAGCCTCATCAGCTTGATGAGGATGTGCAAGATGTGAAAAAAGTAAGCTAAGGTGAGTTTATGAAGTTCAAACGCTCGCAAGTTGAAGATATTCATATTAATCTGACACCAATGATTGACTGTTTACTGTTCATCTTGGTGTTTTTGTTGCTTTCGACCACATTTAACCAATTTAGCCGTATGAATTTAACTTTGCCAGATGCGCAAGGTGTACCACCAAAATCTTATGAACATAAAATTGAAGTGGTGGTAGATTCTTCAGGGCATTATTCTGTTAATGGTCAGGCGCTTTCGACTAAGGGAGTGGCAGATTTAAGCACAGCAATTAAACAAATCTCTCAAGATCGACGAGATTTAATGTTTATCATTGCTGCAGATGCCAAAGCCACTCATCAAGATGTGATTCGAGTGATGGATGTCGCAGGACAACTTGGTTTCGTCAACATCAATATCAGTACGAAAGTCCCAACTCGAGGTTATTAGTGAAGAAGGATTTACAGGTCTATCGCCGTCTTCTGAGATATTTGCTCCCATTTTGGGGCTTGGCAATCTTGGTGATTATCGGTTTCGCCATTAATGCAGCCACAGAAGTATCTGTGGCAAAACTCTTGGAAAAAATTATTAATGCCATTCAGGAGCGTGACCAATCTTTCACCACACTATTTCCGCTATTAGTCATTGCACTGATGTTTTTCCGTGGTTTGGGAACTTTTATTGGCGGTTACTATACAGCAGTGATTTCACGTAATTTGGTATTCAATATCCGTCAGGAAGTCTTTGCTAAATTGCTGCGTTTACCTGCACAGTATTACTTAGATAATACCAGTGGGCACATTACTGCCAAAATTATGTATAACGTAGAGCAGTTGACCGCTGCATCTACAGAATCGCTGCGTACATTGGTACAACAGGGTTTGATTACACTCGGCTTGCTCGGCTATTTGCTGTATACTAACTGGCGTTTGACCCTCTGTATTTTGGTATTTGGCCCATTAATTGGCTTGCTGATTCGTAAAGCAGCAAAACGCATGCGTCGTTTATCTATTCAAGTACAAGACACCATGGGAGATGTAAACCACGTGGTGCAAGAAACGGTGAATGGTAATTTGGTCGTCAAAGGTTTTGGTGGTCAGACCTATGAACAAAGCCGATTTAAAGAAAACTCTTTAGAAAACCTGCGTCGTGGTTTAAAGATGGTGGCAGTGCAGCAATTGAACAGCCCAGTGGTGCAGTTCATTATGTCCATTGCTTTGGCAATTATTATCTGGATTGCCTTACGTCCAGAAATTCTACGTGATATTTCAGCTGGCGAGTTTGTGGCGTATATCACTGCAGCAGGCATGTTGAGTAAGCCAATTAAAGCTCTTACCGATATTAATGAAAAATTACAACGCGGCTTGGCAGCAGCACATTCAGTCTTTGAATTGCTCGATATGCCTGAAGAAGACAATCACGGGACGCTTACACCAGACTTAAAAGGCAATTTGCAATTTAAAAATGTGAATTTGGTGTATTCAGATGGACACCATGCCATTCATGATTTCAATCTAGATGTCAAAGCAGGCGAGACAGTGGCTTTGGTCGGTCGTTCAGGTGCGGGTAAAACCTCATTGGTCAATCTGTTGGTACGTTTTCAGGAAGTATCTTCAGGGCAAATTTTGTTTGATCAGCATGATATTCGTGATATTGAGCTGAATAGCTTGCGCTCCCAAATTGCTATGGTCAATCAGCAAGTGGTATTGTTTAACCGTACGGTACGTGAAAATATTGCCTATGGTCAGCTTGAAGGTGCGGGTGATGAAGCAGTGATTGCTGCAGCCAAAGCAGCTTATGCTCATGACTTTATTATGGCTTTACCGCAAGGCTACGATACACCACTCGGTGCGCAAGGTTTGAATTTGTCAGGCGGTCAACGCCAGCGTATTGCGATTGCCCGTGCTATTTTAAAAAATGCACCAATTTTAATTTTAGATGAAGCCACCAGTGCTTTAGACAATGAATCTGAATACTTTATTCAACGTGCATTTGATGCGGCCATGCAAGACCGTACCACCATTGTCATTGCACACCGTCTATCTACCATTGAAAATGCTGACCGTATTGTGGTGATGGATCAAGGGCGTATTTTAGAGCAAGGTACCCATCAGGAACTCATAGCGCAAAAAGGCGCGTACTTCCAGTTGCATCAACGTAACTTCGAGGAACATTAATCCATGTCTTTGGCACAATTTATTCAGGACGCTTGGCAGCAACAAGCCAAATGGCTGGTTGTGCTTAGACCCTTGTCTTTATTGTACCGTGGCGTGAGCTTACTCAATCAGAACTTATATCGTTCAGGGATTAAAACCGCTTATACCGCTCCCGTACCTGTGATGGTGATTGGTAATATTACTGTGGGGGGCAGTGGCAAAACTCCTTTGTTGATTCATTTGGTTAAATATCTACGAAGTTTAGATATTCGTGTCGGCGTGATTAGCCGTGGTTATGGCGGCAAAGGACCATTTCCAGTTTATGTCAGTATCGATGCGAATGTAGAGGTCGTGGGCGATGAACCGACTTTAATTGTGCAATCAACAGGCGTGCCGATGGCAGTGGGGCCAAATCGTCAAAAAAGTATTGAATTGCTGCTTTCACAGCATGAATTGGATTTAATTATCAGTGATGATGGTTTGCAGCATTTGGCTTTAAACCGTCAATTGGAATGGATTGTTTTAGATAATAATCGTGGTTTGGGCAATGAGAAAATATTACCTGAAGGTTATTTGCGTGAACCAAAATCTCGATTAGAGCATGCCACGGTGATTGAACATGCAACGAACCCCAGTTCTCAACTAAATATGCATTTGGCTGTTGCAGAGCCATATTTATTGCATCCCGCACAAGAATTAATTTTTGATCCGACCCAAAATTTTTATGCTGTCGTGGGCATTGGCTTTCCTGAACGGTTTTATAAAACGTTAGAATCGATGGGTGTGACCCAGTTTCAATGCCATGAGTTTCCAGATCACCATGACTATGAAATTACCGATTTGCAGTTTGACGACTTGCAACCGATCATTACCACAGAGAAAGATGCCGTCAAGTTATTGCCACTGTTAAAGCAATATCCAGATTTTCAGCGTGAAATTTGGGTTGTACCTGTAGATGCTGTATTGTCATCGGCCTGCTATGTCACCATACATCAACAATTGAAACACTTGGGTTTAAACCTGCCTGAAAGAACATGATAAGGAAAATTATGAAGCACATTGTTATCCCTGCACGTTATGCCAGTTCACGTCTGCCAGGCAAACCTTTACTGGAAATTCATGGTCGCGCCATGATTTTACGTGTGGTTGATCAGGCAAAAAAAGTGGCAGGTTTTGATGATTTGTGTGTGGCCACCGATGATGCTCGTATTGCAGCATTGTGCCGTGCTGAGGGTGTGGATGTGGTCTTGACTTCGGCAGATCACCCCTCTGGCACAGACCGATTAAGCGAAGTGGGACGTATTAAAGGTTGGGATAAACACGATATTATTGTTAATGTGCAGGGCGATGAACCACTTTTACCTGCACAATTGGTACAACAAGTGGCGCAGTTGCTCGAAGCTCAACCTGAATGTTCTATGTCTACGCTGTGTGAGCCGATTCAGCAACTAGATGAATTTACCCGCGATAGCATTGTTAAAGTGGTCATGTCTAAACACAATCAGGCTTTGTATTTCAGCCGTGCTACGATTCCTTATGACCGTGATGGTGCGAAAGAAGCGACACCACAATTGCATGAACATGCTTATCGTCATTTAGGGTTGTATGCTTACCGTGTGGAATTGCTGCAAGAATATGTGACTTGGGAAATGGGAACATTGGAAAAGCTAGAAAGCTTAGAGCAATTGCGTGTCTTAGAAAATGGACACCGTATTGCTATTGCTGTTGCAGAAGCCAATTTACCCCCAGGTGTAGACACCCAAGCAGACTTAGACCGTTTAAATGCAATGGATATTGCCCATTTTGAGTAAGTGAATCACCTACCATGCAACGTGATGTAATTGGACAAGTGTATCCATGGCAACAACAAGTTTGGGAAAATCTAACTGGTCGATTTCCCAAAATGGGGCATGGTTTATTGTTTTTTGGCAAAGAGGGGTGTGGTAAAGAAGCCTTTGCACAGCAATTTGTGGCTTGGATTTTATGCCAGCAGCGTGATGTGCAGTCACAGCCTTGTGGTGAATGTAGCAGTTGTCAGTGGTTAAAATCAGATACGCATCCGAATTATGTCTATATCAGCACCGATGAAGAGAATAAAAAGCAAAACGCGAAAATTAAGATCGAGAAGATCCGTGATTTATTACCTTTTGTCCAGCAAACGGTAGATGGGTGGCGGGTAGTTGTGATTGAACCTGCTGAGGCCTTAAATATTGCATCCTCCAATGCTTTGCTGAAAACCCTAGAAGAACCGGGTGATCGCATCGTGATTATTTTGCTGGCAGATCACTATCTTAAATTGCCTGCAACCATTCGCAGTCGTTTACAGCACTTTGCTTTAGACCGTATTGATGCAGAACAAGCTACAGCATATTTGCAGCAGCATTTGCCTGATTTAGATGTAAACAAGCAGCAATTATTGATGAATTTGTCCAATCAAATGCCGTTGCAGGCTCTTCAGTTAGCACAGGCAGAATGGTTAGAGCAGCGTAAAGATTTTCTGAAAGACTGGTATAAACTGGTGACGCAAAAAAATATGCCCATGGCAATTGCAACCAAGTGGAACAAGGCGCTGAGCTTTACTGATTTTAGCCAGATGTTTGAATACTTGTTGTGTGATTTAATTTGTGTCAAGCTAAACCAAAGCATTAAAAATTTGGATTTAAGCAACGCTTTGCAGCATTTGGCTGAACAATATGACTTGGAACGTCTGTTTGGTTTATATGCAGAATTACAGCAAGCCAAGCCAATGCTTGAGCAAAACGTGCAAAGTAATCTAGTGCTTGATCAGCTCTGTATTAAGTTAATGAATATTTAAGGGGAACATGATGCAACCACGTATGGGCGGTATTATTCAGGCCAATATTCCTGATGTCGAAACGCTATATTTAAGTTATATGCCATACGTTGTGGGTGGTGGCTTATTTGTACCCTCAAAACAACCTGTGAAAATGGGTGAAGAAATCTTCGTGCTTGCAACTTTGCCCGAACAATCACAAAAAATTCCACTAACAGGAAAAGTCATCTGGATTTCGCAAAAGCAAAATGGCATTAAAATGCAAGGCTTTGGGATTCAACTGAGCGGTGAAAAAGGCGTTTATTACAAATCTGAAGCCGAAAGAATCCTTGCGGGGCTTAAGTCTGACAACCGTAACAGTTACACTATGTAGGTTGTTTCTTTTAGGAAAAAATCGTGTTTGTAGATACACATTGTCATTTAACGATGCTGGATTTAAGCCCTTATGATGGCGACTTAGATGCAGCAATTGCACAGGCACGCCTAGCGGGCGTGTCTAAAATTATGGGTATCTCTGTCGATTTAGACGATCATATTGCATTGTCAAAAATTGCAGCACGTCATGCCAATGTCGGTTATAGCGTGGGTGTACATCCTTGTGAAAACGCTGAAAATATGGAACGCGCCACTACCGAACAACTGATTGCTTTGGCACAAGCAGACAAGGTTTGGGCTTTGGGCGAAACAGGTCTGGACTATTTTCACAGTACCGATTTTGTCGCAGAGCAAAAAGCCTGTTTTGCACGACATATTCATGCGTCACAAGCCGTAAAAAAACCAGTGGTGGTTCATACCCGTGCGGCTAAGCATGATACAGTGGATATTATCCGTGCAGAAAAATCGACGCATGGCATATTACATTGCTTTACAGAAGACTGGGCAACCGCAAAAGCGGTGTTAGATTGCGGTTATTATGTGTCTTTTTCAGGCATTATTTCCTTCAAAAATGCACAAGATTTACGTGATGTGGCCAAGCAAGTGCCTTTAGATCGTGTCTTAATTGAAACTGATAGTCCATATTTGGCACCTGTGCCATATCGCGGTAAGACAAATGAGCCAAAATACGTTCCGTATGTAGCCAAAGCCCTAAGTGATGTATATGATAAGTCCTTAGAGGAAATGGCTTTCATAACAACACAAAACTTTGAAAACCTGCTCAAAGGACATTAATTTGCATAGTGGAATGATGCAAAAATTTAATGTTCTGGTGATATTAAAAATTTCCATTGATTGAATAGTGAAAAGAGAGTTTATCGGGTGAAGATGGATCGTCAGGCTCAGTTTCGAGCAAGAGAAACGTTAATTTTCCAAGTGGCAGAGCAGTTGCTCTTGGAAAATGGTGAAGCAGGAATGACCCTTGATGCTTTGGCAGCAGAACTGGATTTGGCCAAAGGTACTCTATATAAACACTTTCAAAGTAAAGATGAACTTTATATGTTGCTTATTATTCGTAATGAGCGCATGTTGCTAGAAATGATTAAAGACGCTGAAAAACAGTTTTCTGAACATCTAGCATTTTTTATGCTGCATCACTTGCATCATCCTGAGCGTACCGTACTTTTTCACCAAATTGAAGAACGCCTTTCTACAACAGGTGTTGGCATTGGTTTGTTATTTAGTGAACTATACCAAGTCCGCAAAAGCCGATTACGCATCATTATTCGTATGACTGAACAATATTTAGAATCCATTCACAGCAAGATGGAAGTGCGTGATTATCTGGCTTCAATTTGGGCACTTACGCATGGTGCAGCGGCTATTTTAAACTCAAGTTTCTATCAGCGTTATTTGGGCTCACGGGATACTCTGCGCGTCGCCTATATCGACCAAGCGTTGGCGATGCCCAAACAAGCACAATCTTTCGAGCAATTGAATTAATACGCTATGAACATACCACTGTCTTCGGTTCGCGGTTTTACGCTCATTGAATTGATGGTGGTGATTGTCATTATGGCGATTATGGCGTCGCTGGTTTTAATGAATATTGGTGGTGTTGATCAGCGTAAAGCTATGCAGGCGCGGGAAGTGTTTTTATTGGATTTGCGTAAGCTGAATCGAGAAGCCAATGATCAAGCGCGTATTTTTGCACTCAATTTGCATCAAGCAACCGATGTTTCACCTGCGCGATATGATGTACTGGAATATCAGCCTTATGCTTCAGAACAACAATTAACCTTGCAAAATAATCAAAAATGGCAAAGCTATAGTGAGTTTAAAAGCAGAACTTTGCCCGACCAAGTTTCTATCCAAATTTTATCTTTAGAACAAAGTTATCCAAATGCCAACAATAGTGAGTTGCTGCAAGGTAATGCGCCTGCACTGATTTGGCTAGGTAATGGTGAAGCCAAGCCTGTTCGTATTCAGTTCTATTTAGAACAGCGTCCTGTGGGGGCGGAAATAGAGGTCGATCATTTAGGAAAAATCCATGAAAGCTAAAGGATTTACACTACTTGAAGTTATGGTGGCTTTGGCAATTTTCGCAACAGCAGCCATGGCAATGACCAAAGTGGCGATGCAATATACTCAATCCACCGCCAATGCCATTTTAAGAACTAAAGCGCAATTTGTGGCTTTGAATGAAGTGGMATTGATGGAAATGAATCGGCAATGGTTAAGTGGAACAGAGTCCAAGCAAGTGACTCAACAAGGTGAATCATGGCAGATTGACAAGTCCACACAGCCGACCATTAGCCCAAATGTGCAACGTGTTGATCTTCAAATCAGTTTGTACAATCAAGACACGGGACAAGTTGAAACAGGCGTGACTTCTTTGGTGTTTTTTAATGCCCGTGAGCAGCAGTCATGAAGGCTAAGAAGGGCTTCACTTTAGTTGAATTGCTGGTCGCAATTGCCGTATTTGCGGTGTTGTCAGCTTTGGGATGGAAAGTATTTGATTATCTCGCCAAAGTCAAAGACCGCAATGCGATGCATGAAGCTAATTTAGAGCAGTTGCAAGAAAGCTATCAACAATTTTTACGTGACACGATGCAGGCTGTCCCATTAACGGCCAATATCAAAGGACAGCAACAACCTGCTTTAGTTTTACAAAATGGACGTTTTAATTTTAGTAAAACAGGGGTGACCGATCCTTTGCAGCAGGGTATTTCACCCCATGAGCGCGTAGAGTATCAATATCGTGCCGATGAAAAGAAATTGTATCGTTTAAAATATCGTAATTTGCATCAAACGGGCAATGATCAGCCTGAGTCGAGCGTGATGTTAGATGAAGTCGAAGCTTTTGAGATTGTGGTATTGAATCCAAATGAATTAAGCAGTTGGCCTGAAAGTAGTATTGATCCTCAGCAAACTGAACAATTAAGGCTGCTGCCGAAAGGAATAAAAATAAATTTAACCGTGCGTGACGTGCAATATGAATGGATATTTAGCTTATTGCAGACTGATTTTTTAAAGAAGAAAGACAATTAAAGGCACAATAGCAATGTATTCAAAATCGACTCAGCGCTTAGGCGGCATTATCAAGTCACAACAAGGCATCGCCTTGATTACGATATTGATGTTGGTTGCTTTAGCTACGATTTTGGCCGCGACCATAGCTAAACGGCAAATGTACACCAGTGAAAATACCGCGTATTTGATGCGTCAAAATCAAGTATTGTTATATGCCAAAAGTGCCGAAGTGTTTTTTGCAGAATTACTACAAGATGATGCTGAAAATGCAGGCCAAGTCGATCACTTACAAGAAAACTGGGCAAAACCAATGCCGCCATTTCCAGTCGAAGATGGTTATGTATCGGGCGTGCTGCAAGATGAGTCAGGGAAATTTAATTTAAATAGTTTGCTGACAACCGAAGATCAAGTAAACGAAAAAGCAAAAAAATATTTTGAAAAATTATTGCAGCGTGTTGGGCTACCTGCGCAATTAAGTGAAGCTGTGATTGATTGGCAAGATGCAGATGATGAACCGAGTGGTGCCATGGGTGCAGAGTCGAGTTATTACCAAGGTTTGCCAATTCCTTATTTACCGCCCAATAGCTTGTTTCATAGTGCGGAAGAATTAAAACAAGTCCGTGGTTTTGAAGGAACGAAGTATCAGCAAATTGCGCCTTATGTAGCTGCCTTGCCAAAACGGGATACCACTATCAATATTAATACTGCACCTGCTTTGGTTTTGGCGAGCTTAGATGAAAAACTGGATGTGGTTACAGTGCAAAATCTACTTGATCGTCGGAATGCCAATTTGGAGCACTTTAGCAATGTAAATGCTTTGTGGGAGCTAGATGGCTTTCAAACTGTCGATAGCGCGCTCCGCAATGAATTTACAAGTTTATTGGGTGTGAAATCACAATATTTCAAAGCCAAAATTGAAGTAGTGCTGGGCGAGCGCAAACGTCAATTTAGCAGTGATTTGGTGCGTAGCGAAAAGTCTGTCAATGTTAGTGGGCGAAGTCTGGCGCCATTTTAAGTATTTATCATCGACCTTGACTTAGTTATTATCATTTGGATGTAAATGCCTTGCAGGCCTGTACTGAAACTGATCATTACGATTTTTGTCTGGCAATCTGCGGGCTAAAATTGGCTTATTGTTCACGTTTTGCATTATAATTAAAAAGAATATCCCACAAATATTTTGAAGACGTTAAGACCCATGTTAATTCGAAAGTTATTTAAGTTTGAAAATGCGCATATTGTGCGTAATTGTACTTCAGACCGCTGTAAGCGCTCGATTCATGGTCATAGCTATAAAGTAGAATTATTACTGAAAGCTTCAAAACTTGATCATGGACAAATGGTGTATGACTTTGGTTTGCTTAAAGGCGTAATCAAAGAATTATTTGATGCCTTCGATCATGCCATTTGTTTTTGGGATCAGGACGATCCTGCATATATTCAAGCCTGCAAAACATTCAGCGCACGCTGGGTTTCTTTACCCGTATCGCCATCGGCAGAGCAGTTTTCACGTATTTTCTTTTATTTGGCGCAGCAAGTTTTGGCATCGACCATCACACAAAATGGGGAAGGTGATGTGGAGGTTTATTCGGTGATTGTGCATGAAACTGATACAGGCTATGCACAAAGCTTTTTGGAAGATATTGAAAATGCACAGATGGGATTACTGAGTCTGGATCAAATTCATTTTTCTGAGCAAGTACAGACAGAGTGGTCAGATCCACAGATGTATGAAAAATTAAAACAGGGGATGACATTCCAGAACCCGAATGTCGAGTTACAAGTTAAACTTTAAATCACATCATTAGACATCAACAAGGATTGATAGCGGTATGTCTTTTACTGAGCAGCAATATGCGAGCTTAAATAAAATTCAGTTAGATGAGAGTTGGAAATATAATCTAACCGAATTTTTATTGAGTCCAAAAATGGATGCGCTACGCGATTTTTTGTTGCAAGAAAAACAACTGAATAAGGTGATTTATCCACCAAGTTCACTGATATTTAATGCTCTAAATACCACGCCTTTAAACCAGGTGAAAGTCGTGATTATTGGGCAAGATCCTTATCACGGACCTAACCAGGCGCATGGACTTAGCTTTTCAGTACAAAGAGGGGTTGCATTACCTCCATCTTTGCGTAATATTTTCCATGAGTTACATACAGATTTAGGTGTGCCTATTCCAAGACACGGTGATTTAACGCACTGGGCAGAGCAAGGGGTGTTGCTGCTCAACAGCGTGTTAACGGTAGAAGCAGGACAACCAACCTCGCACCAAAAGCAGGGTTGGGAAGATTTTACAGATCATGTGATTGATGTGTTAAATCAACAACGTGAGCATATTGTGTTTATTTTGTGGGGCGCATATGCACAACGTAAAGGACAACGTATAGATCCAAATAAACATCTGATTTTGAAGGCAGCGCATCCATCACCATTGGCAGCAAACCGTGGGGGTTTCTTTGGATGTAAAGTATTTTCAAAATCTAATAATTATCTTAAACAAAATGGCATTGAGCCTATAGACTGGCAGCTGGACGCATGACACATTCTCCCATTTCTAAAGAATATCATCCGGATTTAATTGTCGAAGAAGCAAATAATGGTTGGCGCATTGTTCGTTTGAATCGCCCAAAATCTTTACATGCTTTAGATGAATCTATTGTTTCTGCATTATTGGCAGTATTCCAAGACTTCCATACAGACGATAGCGTAAAAGCTATTTGGCTTGATTCGACCACACCAAAAGCATTTTGTGCAGGTGGTGATGTGCGCAAGTTACGTCAGCTTGTCATTAATGATGAAGTTGCAACTGCAAATAAGTTCTTTGAACAAGAATATGCATTGGACTTGTTGCTACATAACTATGCTAAGCCTGTTTTAGTGTGGGGTGAAGGTTATGTCATGGGTGGTGGTTTAGGCCTATTTATGGCTGCACCATTCCGTTTGGTGACACCTTATTCGCGTTTAGCTATGCCAGAAATTAACATTGGTTTATACCCAGATGTAGGTGCAACCCGTTTCTTGGCAGACCGTGGTGCGATTGGTTTGTTCACTGGTTTAACAGGTTCAATCATGACTGCTGCGGGTGCTTATGGTATTGGTTGGGCAACGCATATTTGTGATGCACCACGTGCTACAGTCTTAGAAAAAGTCATTAATATTGACTGGAACCATTACCCTGCAGGGGATTTCCGAGCCATTGATGACACCTTGAACAGCATGCACCGTCCTGTAGGACCAGGTCCGTTACAAAACTCTTTGGATGTGATTCAAAGCGTGTGTCGTGGTGTGAGTTTTGAAAGTGATTATGAGTCGATTATTGGTTTAAGTGATGCACGTAGTGATTGGCTGCGTCAAGCTAGTGAAAACTTACAAAAAGGTTCACCAACCACAGCGGCGTTAACGTGGTTATTATGGCAATGGGGTAAAAAAGTTCACGCTTGGAATGAAGTATTCGAACTGGAAACGCAAATTTCAGACTGGAAAATTCGCCACGCAGATTTTGTCGAAGGCGTGCGTGCACGTTTGGTTGATAAAGACCTTGCACCAGCTTGGCAGCAAAATGGACCAGTGCAGCTCAAAACCATTTTTGCAGACAATCCACCTGTGACGAGCATTGAAAGCTGGAATGAGTTATTGAAACAATACGAGATTATTTGATTTGTATTGATTTATTACTCATTTTTAAATGTCAGAACAAAACTATAGCGATGAAGAGTGGATGCAGCTTGCCTATGCGCAGGCTGCTTTGGCGGCAGCACAGGGAGAAATTCCTGTAGGGGCGGTTATCGTCAGTCAAAATCAGGTGATTGGCGCGGGTTATAACGCACCTATTTCTTTACACGATGCCACTGCACATGCTGAAATTGTGGCAATCCGTGCAGCATGTGATCATATTCAAAATTATCGTTTACCTGAAGATGCCACGCTTTATGTCACACTGGAGCCTTGTACCATGTGTGTGGGTGCACTCATTCACGCGCGAGTTAAACGTGTGGTGTTTGGGGCAACTGAACCCAAAGCTGGCTCATTGGTCAGTGCCAGAAAGCTTTTAGAGTCAGGCTATTACAATCATATTTTTGATTATCAATCAGGTTGTTTAGAGCAGCGATGTTCAGCCCAATTGAGTGATTTTTTTAAGATGCGCCGTGCGCAAAAGAAACAACAAAAACAGCAACAGTGTATAAATGACCTTCATGATCAAAACCAATTCTGAGTTTTAGGTTTGATTTACGTTAAACTCAATCAAATACAACCCAGCATTCATCATCAGGGCATACCATGTACGCTATTCAAATTAAAAAAGAATTTACTGCGCCAGTTGAGCAAGTATTTGAATTACTTTCTAAACATGCAACTTATAATATCGCATTTGCACCAATGCAAGTGGTACGTATTAAAGACTCTACCGATCCGGAACGTCCAGATGGTGTAGGTTCAGTGCGTCGTATGGGAATTGGGCCGATTAAACCTTTACAAGAGCAAATTACCTTAATTGAACCGAATCAGCGGATTGAATATAAAATCATAAAAAACCCATTGATCAAACATCATTTGGGTACACTTGAATTTCAGCAAGTGTCGGGTTGCAAAACCCTAGTCACGTATCGCATTGAGTTACAAGTACGTGTTCCATTTGTGAGTAAAATTATTCTCGCTCAGTTGAAAAGTGCAATTAAAATTGGTTTATCCAAACTTGCAAAATCTCTTTAATCATTTCGGAAACATCATGACGGTTCAAATTATTACCATTGATGGCCCTAGCGGTTCAGGTAAAGGCACACTTGCGGCAAAATTGGCAGCCCATTATCAATTTCATTTGCTCGACTCTGGAGCGTTGTATCGTTTATTGGGTTTGGCTTTGCATAAGCAGGATTTACTAGATCAGCTTGATACTCAATTGAATCAATGCGTTGCTATTGCAACACAGCTTAATATTCAATTTGTGAGCCAACTCGATGGCACACAAGTGTTACTTGATGGTGAAGATGTCACGCAAACCATACGTACCGAACGTGTGGGGGAATATGCTTCAAAAGTTGCAGCAGTACCTGAGTTACGCGCAGCATTACTCGCACGTCAGCATGCCTTTGCTCAAGCACCGGGTTTGGTTGCGGATGGACGCGACATGGCGACCAGTATTTTTCCAAATGCACAGGCTAAAATTTATTTAACTGCTTCGGCAGAGTCGCGTGCACAAAGACGTGTAAAACAGTTGCAGGGTATAGGGCTGGATGCTAAAATAAGCGACATTTTAGCGAATATACAGGCTCGCGACAAACGAGACATGGAGCGCACAGTTGCTCCGCTCAAGCCCGCAGAAGATGCCTACATCATTGATAGTTCTGAGTTGAACATTGATGAGGTGTTTGCATTAATGACGGCTTATGTCGATCAGAAGCTTGCTATTTGCCGCGCTTAACCGCGTGAAATAAATCTATTCAGCGAACGCATAGCTTGATCAGTTCTATATGGACTATGTAGACGCTTAACTAAACCGGCCTTGTCTGATCCAAGACCGCTGACTTTATCAGGTATATCATGACCGAATCTTTTGCAGCCCTCTTTGAAGAAAGCGAATTAAACCTCAACGTTGAAAAGGGTGCTGTCATCCAAGGCGTTGTAGTAAGCATCGACTCTGACTGGGTAACAGTTGATACTGGCCTTAAATCAGAAGGCGTTGTTGACCGCGCTGAATTCTTAAACGAACAACGCGAACTTGAAGTTCAAGTTGGTGACACCGTTGATGTTGTTGTTGAAGCACTTGACAACGGTATGGGCCAAACTGTTTTATCACGTGAAAAAGCGAAACGTGCTGAAACTTGGACTAAACTTGAAAAAATCTTTGAAGACGGCGAAATCGTTACTGGTGTTATCTCTGGTAAAGTTAAAGGCGGTTTCACTGTAGACATCGGTCCAGTTCGTGCGTTCTTACCAGGTTCTTTGGTAGACACTCGTCCTATCCGTGACACAACTCACCTTGAAGGTAAAGAGTTAGAGTTCAAAGTTATCAAACTTGATGCTAAACGTAACAACGTTGTTGTATCTCGTCGTGCAGTTATGGAAGCTGAATCTTCAGCTGACCGTGAAGCGCTTCTTGCTCAGCTTGAAGAAGGTCAAACTGTTACAGGTACGATTAAGAACCTTACTGACTACGGTGCATTTGTTGACCTTGGCGGTATCGATGGTCTTCTTCACATCACTGACATGGCTTGGAAACGTATCAAGCATCCATCAGAAGTGGTTGAAGTGGGTCAAGAAGTTACTGTTAAAGTACTTAAATTTGACAAAGAGCGTAACCGCGTATCTTTAGGTCTTAAGCAATTAGGCGAAGATCCATGGTTAGCGATCATGAGCCGTTACCCTAAAGGTTCTATCGTTAAAGCTCGCGTAACTAACTTAACTGACTACGGCTGTTTCGCAGAAATCGCTGAAGGCGTTGAAGGTTTAGTACACGTTTCAGAAATGGACCACACTAACAAAAACATCCACCCATCTAAAGTTGTTCAGATTGGTGACGAAGTTGATGTTATGGTTCTTGAAGTGGACGAAGAGCGTCGTCGTATTTCTCTTGGTATCAAACAAACTCGTGCTAACCCATGGGAAGAGTTTGCTAAGAACCATGACAAAGGTGAAAAAGTTTCAGGTACAATCAAGTCAATCACTGACTTCGGTATCTTCATCGGTTTACCAGGCGGTATCGATGGTCTAGTTCACTTGTCTGACATTTCTTGGAACGAGCAAGGCGAAGAAGCAATTCGTCGTTACAAGAAAGGTGATACAGTTGAAGCGGTTATCCTTTCTGTAGACGCTGAAGGCAACCGCATCAGCCTTGGTATCAAGCAATTGAACAGCGACCCATTCAACGATTTCTTAGCTGCTAACGAACGTGGTGCTTTGGTTAAAGGTACTGTAACTGCTGTTGACGCTCGTGGCGCAACTGTTAAGTTAGCTGACGAAGTTGAAGCAACACTTAAAGCATCTGAAATCAACCGTGATCGCGTTGAAGATGCAACTAAGTTCTTAGAAGTTGGTCAAGAAGTTGAAGCGAAAATCATCAACGTAGACCGTAAATCTCGCTCTATCAACTTGTCTATCAAAGCGAAAGACGAAGCTGAAGAGAAAGAAGCTGTTGCTAACTTGAAAACTGCAGCTAGCGGTCAAGAGAATGGTCCTAAGACAATTGGTGACTTGATCAAAGCTCAAATGGGCAACTAAGTTGCGGGTAAACTGTATTGTTAATGTAAATTAACACATACTTTTTACACAAATACTGTAAACGGTAGCGTAGTATTGAATTATTACGCTACCGTTTTGTATTTAAACAGGTTATTATCAGTTTAGGTAAAAGTAGCTTGATAATTAAAGAGGTCGCAGATGACTACTGAAGCACTTAATAAGTCTGACTTGATAGAACGAATTGCTTTGAAAAATCCACATTTGGCTGAGCCATTGGTGGAAGAAGCTGTTAAGATCATGATTGATCAAATGATTGCATCACTATCGGCAGATAACCGAATTGAAATTCGTGGATTCGGTAGTTTCGCATTGCATCACCGTGAACCACGTGTAGGTCGTAACCCAAAAACAGGTAAGTCTGTAGAGGTTGCTGCTAAAGCTGTACCGCATTTTAAACCAGGTAAAGCACTACGTGATGCAGTAAACGAGTCTGTAAATAAATAAAATTCCTAGGGGTGTTTATGCGTTACGTTCTCGTCGCTATTTTAGTTATTCTATTTGGATATTCTCTGGCATTGGTTTTGCAAAACGGCACTGAACTTTCAGTTGACCTGTTATTTACTCAAGTACCTGCAATGCGTTTGGGTTTATTGCTTCTGATTACATTGGCGCTCGGTTTGGTGCTAGGGTTATTGTTGGGCGTGCAAGTGTTCCGTGTATTCCAAAATAGCTGGGAAATTAAGCGACTACGTAAAGATATAGAATATCTGCGTAAAGAGCAAATTCATGCAGCTCAACTTGCTGCTGCTGAAGCTGCTGCTCATACTCGTCATGAAAAAACGGTATTAGATGTGCATACTGAGGATCGTTCTTCTAATGCACTTTAAATTACTCTGTTGAGCGAATTGATCATCAACACCTCAAGGTTCTCTTTGGGGTGTTTTTTATGTGTATCTTTGAGCATATTGTTGCGATGAGCGATAAGCTTTCTTTTCGACTATCTGCGTGGCACGAATCACTTTATAATAACGACTATTTGTCAAATCCATAGGTAATTCTCTTGAGTATCATTGTTGCCCTCGATGCTAAAAGCCAATATGACGCCTTAACCATTGCAGAACAATTAGACCCTGCATTATGTCGAGTAAAAGTTGGTAAAGAGTTATTTACCCATGAAGGTCCAACCGTCGTGAAAGCCTTACATGACAAAGGTTTTGAAGTTTTTCTGGATTTGAAGTTTCACGATATTCCAAACACAACTGCTCAGGCAGTATGTGCGGCAGCAGACTTAGGCGTTTGGATGGTCAACGTGCATGCTTCAGGTGGTCGAAAAATGATGGAAACCTGTGTGGAGCGTTTAAAAGCAGGAAATTATCATACCCTATTGATTGCAGTGACTGTACTCACTTCTATGGGACATGAGGATTTAAAAGATTTAGGTTTAGATATTGAGCCATTTGAACAAGTTCAGCGTTTAGCCAAACTCACTCAAGAAAGTGGTTTAGACGGTGTGGTGTGTTCTGCACAAGAAGCCAAAATGCTACGTGAAACTTTAGGACAAGATTTCGCCTTAGTGACCCCTGGGATTCGTCCTGAAGGTTCTAATGCCGATGATCAAAAACGTATTGTGACTCCAAAACAAGCTATGCTAGATGGTTCTACGCATTTGGTCATTGGTCGGCCAATTACAAAATCTGAAAATCCGCGTCAGACTTTGAAAGATATTTTAGTGACGCTTTAAATTTAACATCTGTAACTCTTTTCAAAGGGAGATAAATCCTCTCAATCTCTCTGCCAGAGGGAGAGAGGACAGTTAGTGTAAATCTTCTCACTAACTTTCTCTCAGAGTGTAACAGAACAATTGTTGATTCTTGTTAAATCACTGCCAACACACTTACAGCAATGGGTGCAAGGATTGACAATACAAATCCACTGACCATGGCATGCGGAATATAATCGTTGCCACAGGCTTGTTTGACCATGGGCAAAGTAACATCCATGGCAGTTGCGCCTGCAGCAGAAATTGCAGCACGCGGATAACGCCATCCCAAGATATACATCAGCAATATCGCAAAAATCTCTCTGAATAAATCATTCATTAAGGCAATACTACCCAGTTCGGCATTGCGTAGTTCAGACACGACAATCCCGCTCATGGAATAAAATCCATAACCTTGTGAGAGCATAAGCAGGTCTTGTAGAGTGATGGGGAGCCAAAGTGCGCAAAGTAGTACCCCAGCAACTGAACCGAAAATACAGCCTACGGGCACCATCAAAATTTTCCAATTCAGCCAAGAACGATCTAGAGGCGAATACGCGAGATCGAGTCCAATCATCCACATAAACAGCAACAGTAAATACCAAGTGTTGATCTGAACTTGGAAATCCATAGCACTAAAAAGTAGATGCAACACGTAGCCTGCCAATAGTGCAAAAAAGGCATAGCTGATATTGATGCAAGATTGAATCAACAATTGTAATGAAACTTTACCTTGTGTTGCTTGTAGCCCCAAACCTTTGTAAAGCAAATAACAACACAGAAATGCACCGATTGAAGTAGCAAAAGCAATCTGTAAAGCTGTCATGAGAATATAGGATGGCTGCTGTAGTGAACCGAGCGTTTGTGAAAATTCCATCGCAATTGCAATCAGCAGGATATAGCTAAAATATGGAAGCAGTTGAAACGCAATTTTTTTAATTATTCGTGGAAGGCGTTTTGCCAGTAAAAAGCCAAGGCATAAACAGCAGAGTAATTGGAAAATCAGCCAAAGAGATTGCATGAGATCAACAGGTAGGAGGAGGATAAAAACCTGTTGATTATGCCAGTTTGCTTTTAAAAGCGGAAATTTATACCGCTTTGCTGATTAATCTAAAATCACTAGGATGCAGCGACTTGGTTTTTAGCCAATATTTCCAAGTATAGGTTGGCCAAAGGGCAAAGTTTTTTCCACCCTCTTGTTGATACCAACTTACACAGCCAGATTGCCAAACCGTGTTATTTAGCATGTCTTGCACATCGTGGTTAAATTGATCTTGTACTTGATCTTTTACTACAATTGCATTGCTCTGTGATTGTGCCACCAAATCCATCATTTGCAGAATGTAATCGACTTGCGATTCGATCATAAAAATAACCGAGTTATGCGCCAAAACTGTATTTGGCCCAAGCAACTGAAACAGGTTCGGAAAACCTTTGTGGCTAATGCCGTAATAGCTTTCTGCGCCATCTTTCCATGCCTGTTTTAATTCAACGCCATGTTCACCAATGCAGCTAAATGGCTGTAGATAGATACGCGGATCGGTAATAAAGCCTGTGCCATAAATCAGACAATCAATTTTTCGCATTTTACCATCTTTGGTGATGATGCTGTCTGCAGTCAATTCCTGTATTGCATCAGTCACTAATTCGACGTTGTCACGGTTAAAAGTTGGGAAGTATTTATTGGACACTAAAATACGTTTACATCCCATAATGTAGTCAGGCGTGAGTTTTTGTGCCAATTGTTTGTCTTTGACCTGAAAACGAATAAAGGCTTCTGCCAGTTTTTGGGTATATTTCATCACGTTAGGTTGCATGATTGGAATTGCACGTGATTCATTCGACCAATACAAACGCGCACGATGCAACTTTCTAAACCAGTCAGCTTGTTTAAACAGTTTTTTCTCAATATTCAGATATTTGCGTTCATCTCGTGGAATGACCCATGCAGCTGTACGTTGCATGACATATAACTGTTTAACTTGAGGTGCAATTTCAGGAATGTATTGAATCGCGCTGCCGCCTGTGCCAATAGATGCCACAACTTTGCTATTTAAGTTGTATTGATGATCCCATTGAGACGAGTGAAAAACCTTGCCCTGAAACTTTTCAATCCCTTGAATGTGCGGGATTTGCGGTACATGCAGTGGACCAGAAGCAAAGACTAAATATTGACAACTCAATTGTCTGCCATCTTTTAAAGCAACATGCCACGCACAGTCTTTTTCGTGGTATTCGGTATGCACCACTTCACTGTTAAATTGGCAATATTCACGAAGATTAAACTGTTGCACCACATCTTGAATATACTGAAAAATTTCTGGCGCTTCGGCATAACGTTTTGACCAGTCAGTTTTGGGGGCAAATGACAATGAATACAGATGCGATTGCACATCACAAGCCGCGCCAGGGTATTGATTTTCACGCCAAGTACCACCCACTTCATTAGACTTTTCTAAAATCACAAAGTTATGAATGTTGCGTTGTAGCAAACGAATCGCCATGGCCAATCCACCAAAGCCTGCACCAATAATTGCGACTTGATAATGTGCTGCTGCATCCTGCATGAAGGTATCCTTATATTTATTTTGTTTGATTTAGGTCTATTTAACTTAGGTTTGTCAATGTCAGGATAGAATAAGCCAGCATGCGCGAACATGATCGTGCTGACATAAAAATTGATATTTTCGGCAATTTCTATCTGTGGACGAATCGGGTAAAAAGGATATTTCGTTTCACACTGTTCATTTTATGAAAAGATCCATACTTGGCTTGATGTATTTAATACAAGGCATGCGTAAAGCAGGCGTTGATGTCGATGCAAAATTGCAAAGTATCGGCTTGTGTGCAGATGCGCTGGACACCAGTTCGGTGATTCATCCAAGTCTGGAATGGGATATTTTAAACGTTATTGGTGCAGATGTTGAACCTGAAATGGGGCTGTTTATTGGACAGCATTATGCTTTGGCAGGTTATGGTCCTTTATTGATGTTATTGGTAACTAGTCCAGATATTGCCACTGCACTACAAAAAGGGATTCAATATCAGGGATTGACGCATTTAAGCGGGAAACTGAGTTTACAACATAGCAAGCCACACGTGGCATTGTGTTATCAACCCAATGATTTACACAATAATTTAGGTTTGTTGCGCGCACAGTGTGAAATTTCAGGCACGTTCAAATTTATTCAAGACCTATATAAAATGATGGGGATGAGTGCGCCACGTATTCGCATAGAATTGCCATTTGCACAGCCGCAGCAAAGTGAAGTTTTACAAACTTTTTATGATTATTACGGTCAAGATATTGTTTTTAATCAACCACAAGCAGCGTTTTGGTTTGATGATGCTGTACTCACCGCACGTATTCCATCTGCCGATGCAGTCACTTTTAGCAGTTATGAAGCCAAGTGTATAATTGAGTTAGAGCGACTTAAACTTGAAGATGATACGCCTTCGGTGGTACAGCGCGTAAAAGATTATTTGGAATTACAACAGGGCAGTATGCCAAGCATGGCAGAAACAGCACATGCTTTGCAAATTCCGGAACGGACATTGCGCCATCAACTGCAACAACAGAACACCAGTTATAAACAAATTCGTGAAGATCTCATCAAAGATAAGGCATTGAGATTAATTGAATATCAGGAATATTCAATTGAAATGATTGCAGAGTTACTTGGTTATTCAGAACCCGCCGCATTTAACCATGCCTTTAAGCGATGGTTTGGACAAAGTCCACGCCAATATGCGAAATAGCCTAAGTATTTTGCAAACTATGCCAAAGTGCTATATCACTCGATTCGATCTTCGTTATAATCTAAAAGCCCCAATAAGTACTGATGAATATGTCTGATTTTAATTCGCCACAAACCACAGCCTTTACTCCATTATCGCCTGCGGAGCGTTATGCACAAGCGTTAGCCTCTGGACAATTTATGCCAGATGATGCGCAGGCGCAGGCTGTACACGAACTTGAGCGTGTGTGGCAGGAATTAATTCAACGCTATAAAGCATCAAAAAAAGCGTTCCGCCGTTTCCGCCGCCAAACAGCACCACAGGGTGTTTATATGTGGGGTGGTGTAGGTCGTGGTAAAACATGGCTCATGGATCAGTTTTACGACTCGATTCCATTTAGACGTAAAACACGTATGCACTTTCACCACTTTATGCAGCATGTGCATCGTGAACTGAACAAACTTTCAGGGCAGCGTAACCCGCTCGATTCTGTTGCAGACCAAATTTATAAAGATGCAGTGGTGATTTGTTTCGATGAATTTTTCGTATCTAACGTGACTGATGCGATGATTCTTAGTGAATTGTTCCAGAAATTATTCCATCGAGGTATCACTTTGGTGGCAACCTCTAACATCGCGCCAGACGGTTTATATAAAAATGGTATCCATCGAGATCGTTTTATACCAACCATTGAAATGGTCAAAAAACATTGCCAAGTGCTAAATGTCGATGCTGGTGTAGATTATCGCTTACGTGTTTTGAAACAGGCGCAATTATTTAAATCGCCTTTAACGCATGATAATCAAAACTGGATGGCACAGCGTTTCAGTGCTTTGAGCAATACACAACATTATTCTTCTGAGCCAATTATTATCAACCAACGTATTGTCGAAACAATTGCGCATACTGAAGATGTATTGTGGTGTGAATTTTCAGAACTGTGCTTTAAACCGCGTAGTCCTGCAGACTTTATTGAAATTGCCAACATCTACAATACGGTTTTGGTGAGCAATGTGCCGCATTTAACCGACTTCTTGTCTGAAGGAACACGTCGTTTTATTTATTTGGTCGATGAATTTTATGATCGTGGTGTCAAGTTACTACTGACTTCTGAAGATTCGATTATTGAAATTTATCAGGGCGAAAAACTGGCATTTGAAATTGAACGCACGCGTTCACGTTTATTGGAAATGCAGTCTGATGATTACTTAAATGAAGAACATAAACAGATACAGGCCACCGAAGCCAAACATCAAATCAGTTGATCTTTTAAGCGCCTAGAACTAGGCGCTTTTTTATGATAGAAAAGATGTGACTGTTGGTTTTATCGACATTTTGTCATAAACATGGCTTAATCTTGAAAGGTTGCAATAAGACTGACGCCGATTTTTACAACAAAATCTGAACTTAAGTCTAATTTCGACATTTCAAAAACTTTATACACTGTAAAAGTGTATTTAGATTGGTAATAGTGTCGTGTTTCTGATCAGTATTTATGATGATTGTTATTATTCATCTTGTAATAAATGATCGTTATTTTGAAATGTGATAATACTATTCAGCTAAATATAAATCAGTATACTAGAATCTCTTGTATAAAAAGTAGCAATATCAGGAAAGACAATGACTGCACGTATTCAAAAAGGCAAGTTAGCGATTGCTAAAGAACTTTACGATTTCATCGAAAATGAAGCATTACCAGGTTCTGGTTTAGACAGTGATACATACTGGAAAAACTTTGAGCAAGTCGTTGTCGATCTTAGCCCTAAGAACAAAACATTACTCGCAAAGCGTGATGAGCTTCAGGCTAAAATTGATGAATGGCACCGCAATAATACATTTGAATTAGAAGCTTACAAAGCTTTCTTGACTGAAATTGGCTACTTATTACCAGAAGTAGAAGATTTTCAAATTACCACCGAAAATGTAGATGAAGAAATCGCATTATTGGCTGGTCCACAGCTCGTAGTACCTGTACGTAACGCACGTTACTGCTTGAACGCAGCCAACGCACGTTGGGGTTCATTGTACGATGCACTTTATGGTTTCGATGTCATCTCTGAAGAAGATGGCGCAGAAAAAGGTAAAGGCTATAATCCGAAACGTGGTGAAAAAGTTATCTCATTCGCGAAGAACTTCCTGGACGAAACTTTCCCATTGGCACAAGGCTCACACGCCGATGTCACTCAATATGCAGTTGAAGGCAATGCACTGGTTGTAACGTTAAAGGACGGCTCAACTACAACTCTTGCTGACGCATCTAAATTTGTTGGCTATAACGGCGAAGCTGMTGCACCGACTGAAATCGTGCTGAAAAATAATGGCTTGCATGCGCTGATTCAAATCGATGCAAACAGCCCGATTGGTCAAACTGATGCAGCTGGCGTGAAAGATGTGGTGCTTGAAGCCGCTGTAACAACAATCCAAGACTTGGAAGACTCTGTTGCAGCAGTAGATGCTGAAGAAAAAGTAGAAGGCTACCGTAACTGGCTAGGCTTGATGCGCGGTACGCTTGAAGAGTCTATCGAGAAAAATGGCAAGACCATTACTCGTAAGCTAAATGCTGACCGTACCTTCAAGAATCTGGAAGGTGGTGAAACTAAAGTTCACGGTCGTTCATTGATGCTTCTTCGTAACGTGGGTCACTTGATGACAAACCCGGCAATCCTTGTGGATGGCGAAGAAATCTATGAAGGTATTATGGATGCGTTGGTAACACCACTTCTTACGATTGCTGATATTCGTGGCGAAAACACGATCAAGAACTCTCGTAAAGGTTCTATGTACATCGTGAAGCCGAAGATGCACGGTCCTGCAGAAGTTGCATTTGCAGTAGAACTGTTTGAGCGTGCTGAACAAGCGCTTGGCTTGCCAGCAAAATCAATCAAAATTGGGATCATGGATGAAGAGCGCCGTACTTCTGTGAACCTGAAGAACTGTATTGCTCAGGCGAAAGATCGTACCATTTTCATTAATACAGGCTTCATGGACCGTACCGGTGACGAAATCCATACCTTCATGGAAGCAGGTCCATTCGTTCGTAAAGGCGAAATTAAAGGCCAAAAATGGTTCCCGGCTTACGAAAACCGTAACGTAATGATCGGTCTGCAAACTGGTCTGCGTGGTAAGGCACAGATTGGTAAAGGTATGTGGCCTAAACCTGACATGCTGTTAGACATGTACAAAACTAAGACTGAGCATCCAGAAGCGGGTGCAAGCTGTGCATGGGTACCATCTCCAACTGGTGCAGTGATTCACGCGATTCACTACCATCAAATCAATGTAGCAAACCGTCAGCAAGAATTACTTGCAACTGAGCCGCTACCTCTAGATGACCTATTGACTCCGCCATTGGCAACAGACACCAACTGGACTGAAGAAGAGAAACTGAAAGAACTGGAAAATAACTGTCAAGGTATCCTGGGTTATGTGGTTCGTTGGGTTGACCTGGGTGTGGGTTGTTCAAAAGTTCCAGACATCAACGATGTAGGCTTAATGGAAGACCGTGCAACTTTACGTATTTCTTCGCAACATGTAGCAAACTGGTTACGTCACGGAATTGTAACACGTGCACAGGTTGAAGAAGTGATGCAGCGCATGGCGAAAATTGTAGATCAACAAAATGCCGATGATCCACTATACACGCCTATGTCTAAAGACTTTGCTAACAGCATTGCGTTCCAAGCTGCTTCTGACTTGATCTTCAAAGGTGGCGAGCAACCTTCTGGTTATACAGAGCCACTTTTACACGCAGCTCGTTTAAAGTTAAAAGGTTACACAGGTGACTAATCCTCCAAGGATTTGACTTACTCATTGTGTAATCCAAACAAATGAGCCTCTTCGGAGGCTTTTTTGTTATCTGTATTTGCAGTATTTTTCGTGATAATTTTATCGCTAAATGGGTACAGGATGTACTTTTTCTGTTAGAAAACGCCACCAAACGTCAAGCTGAGGAGTGGAGTGAAAGCCAATTTAGATGTTGCGAAACGACAAATAAAGCAAAATTTAAAATCACTTGCACAGGAAAATATGTGTAAAACTGCTTAGACTATGATTTTAGCGGTGATGATAAATTAACTATTCAGCGATATATGAAATTTGCCGTTTAAAGAGATGGCAGTGTTAAGAAGAAAATGTTCGATCTGCGATTAAGATTAGCATGGATCCCTCTGAACATGCTTTGATGAAGTAATTTCATGTGCTTGGGCCTGTCAAACTCACTGTTATTGTTATTCCACTTGCACGTTTAGATGAAGTGCTGACTTTGAAAGCACCGCGCATACACTCCTTTGTGCAGGTCTTTCCTGTAGATGAGTTCGAGTGTTCGGATGTACAAACAAAAAAGATCGAAAACACTAAGACGCCTTCAGCTCAATGTTTTCGATCTTTTAATGCACTTTGAACCTAAATTGGGAATTAGAAAAGAGTAGAAAAATAATACGATGTTTAGCGTGCTAAATTATTAAAAATATGACGTAAACTTTCCATCATTTTTTCAATTTGTAGTGGAGTTAAACCATCAAATGACTGCTCTAAAACAACGCTAGTCAGATCATTAATTTTGTTGGTCATCTCATTACCTTTTTCAGTAAGCACGACACGAGTGATACGCGCATCATCATCACAAGAATAAGTTTCAACCAAACCTTCATCTTTTAAACGATAAACAATTTTAGTTGTAGTTGACATTTTTGACACCACCATGTCTGACAAATCAGACACACTCGCATGTGCTTTTGACCTTAATGCCAATAAAATACGACGGCGAGAATTATCTAAACCATACTTTTTAAGTGCCTGATCGACATTCTGTACATATTGAGCATGTACTTGTGTGACCCAATAATACGGAAATTGTTCAATATCATATTGGTCGGCGGATGGTAGAAATTTTGAATATTTCTTGGACATTGCATATTCCCTGCATTGTTTTAATTGTATTTTTGATATTTCACATTTTATGTGAAAACTCATGTGCTTAGCAAGATGCTTTCAGTGGCTAAAATTTGGTTGAAATCTGACGAAATATGATGAATCTCGATTTAGAAGCTGGCTTTGAAATGGCTATTTTTCCAAGCGCGTAGGCATTTGTTTAAGTTCAATCCATATTCATGTGTCATATCAATTAATCCTATAGAATTGTTTTAGTTTGGATTAGTAGTGAGTTATCTGGTTTTATAAGTTGAATTATCAATTTAACCATCAACTTAGGCTGCATTTTAGTTAAAAAAATACATTTGTACACTTGGCTTTTAGGTAAAAGTGCGGGTTATTGCGTTGAATTTTGCAAAAAAATTATAAGCTTTGGTCTAATCTTTTAACAATAGTTCTTTTTTATCAATATTTTAAGTTTAGATTAAAGTGTGGGTTGGCTTACAGTTGTAATCTATGACTAATGCGTCTAAAAATACATTACAATTCATTTGACATTTTTAATCCATTCTCACGGCTTTTGTTTGGCTGTCATCGCTCTAAAAAAATTAAGAATGTGAAAAATAGAGTAAAAACCATCTTATAGATCGTACTGTTTAGTTTTATTCAAAAAAATTAAAAATTTAATTACAAATGTTCAAGATTGTGCATAATTAAGCTATCTATTGCTAAAAAGGTTACTTTTATGGATCCGTCGCCGTGCGCAGGTCTACTTTATATTTCGATTTCTGCTAACTATCTCGGAGCTATGAACTAATGGAGTTTTTATTAGATCCGGGAATATGGGTTGGTTTAATTACACTTATTATTCTAGAAATCGTATTAGGTATTGATAACCTAGTCTTTATTGCAATTCTTGCAGAAAAATTACCCCCAGAACAGCGTGATAAAGCCCGTGTGATTGGCTTATCTTTAGCGTTGTTTATGCGTTTAGGATTGTTATTTGCAATCTCTTGGTTGGTTACTTTAACCGAACCGTTAATTATCTTATTTGAAAAAACCTTTTCAGGGCGTGACCTCATTCTCTTGGGTGGCGGTTTGTTCCTCGTCTATAAGGCGGTAGGAGAGTTGCATGAGAAGATGGAAGGCAAACCCGAAGTCAAAGTCACGACCAATGTGGTTTATGCAAGTTTTGCCGCAGTTGTAGCACAAATTGTTGTTCTAGATGCAGTTTTCTCTTTAGACTCAGTCATTACCGCAATTGGCATGGTCGACAACATCTATGTGATGATGGTTGCCATGGTGGTTGCAATGTTGGTGATGTTACTTGCATCTAAGCCATTAACTGCTTTTGTGAACCGTCATCCAACAGTGGTGATTTTGTGTTTAAGCTTCTTACTATTAATTGGTATCAGCTTGATTGCAGAAGGTTTTGGCTTCCATATCCCTAAAGGTTATATCTATTCGGGTATTGGTGTTGCGATTGCTATTGAAGCGTTTAACCAATTTGGTCAGCGCAATGTTGCAAAACATGAAGCAAAAATTCCGTTACGTCACCGTACTGCAGATTCAATTTTAAAATTGATGGGGGGGCGAGTTGAAACCAGTAGCCCTGATTTGCATAACGAAGCGCAAGAAGCGTTTGCAGATGAAGAGCGCTACATGATTGGTGGTGTCTTAACATTGGCAGAGCGTTCAGTCGCATCAATTATGACGCCACGTAGCCAAATTTCATGGGTCAATATTGAAGATTCACCTGAACACATCCGTGAACAGATTTTATCTGTACCACACAGCTTATTTCCAGTGTGTCGTGGTAGTTTGGATAAAGTCATTAGCATTGTACGTGCCAAAGAGCTGTTGGATGTCTTAGATGAAGAAGAAGAGCTCAAAGCTTTAATTAAACGCCAGCGTCCAATTTACATTTTTGAAAAAATGAAAGTGATTGATGCGATCAATACGTTGCGTACTTCTAAAGGTTCTTTGGTTTTAGTCAGTGATGAGTTTGGTAATGTTCAAGGTTTGATCTCGCCACTGGATGTGTTTGAAGCGATTGCAGGTGAATTCCCTGATGCAGACGAGCAGTTGGATTTGGTTAAAATCAATGACAATGAATGGAAAGCAACAGGTATGTTGGATTTATATCAGCTTGAACTTGAACTGGGTATGATGGATCTAATTGAAGAAGATGCGGGTTATATTAGTGTCGCAGGGTTGATTTTAGATAAAACCCAAGGCGAAGTTCAGGTAGGTACGCAGTTGGATTATCAAGGTGTGCACTTTGAAGTGACAGAACTTGATGACAACCGTATTAAAACTGTGTTGATTCGATTACGCTAATTGCTAAACATAAAAATCTATCATTTAAAAAGCTCTGCTGAAATGGTGGAGCTTTTTTTATGGCGCAATAAAAAGATGGTGATATTCCATTCTGAAAATTTGTATCAACAAAAAATCTGGATTTTAAAAGTTGAACATGAGCAGCGTTTAATATGGAATAAAAAGAAGCAACCAAATAGGATTACAAATTTGGTTGCTTAAACAGTGAAAAAACAAAAAGCGAGAAACTAAAACCACAAAATGTCTAATTTGTAGGTGACGTCATCACTGAAAATTAAACTGCCAATTGATTTGCAATCACATCCCATAAATTTTGATGTGATTTTTTAAACATTGCCATGTGTCCAATGGTTTTATGTTGATAACGCTCTGGTACGAGTTCAATCATACTGGTCGGTGCTTGAGGATAGAGACGCAGTAAATCTAGTACATTGGCTTTAGTGGCAATTTCATCATCCGAACTCCAAATAGAAGTAATTGGGCAGCGAATATCATCGTGATAATGCTCTGTAACTGTTTTACCAACGGCATTGATCACATAACCAGGCTTGCTACAAAATTGTGCCCATTGTCGAGCCACATTTTTAGGTAAGTTTTCCCCCATACCAATCGCATTGGTTGGACCATAACCATGTGTAATTCTAGCAAGGGGGAAAATAAGATTAAACATCACTGGAGCTAGGAGGCGAGTACGACCTTTCAAACCTTTTGTGTGGCCTGTAGAGCCAGATACAGCGACTACTTTTGCTACTTTATGATATTCAGGATTAATCCCTAGTAATTGTCCGCCTGCACTATGTCCCAATAAAACGACCTGTTCGGCTTGTGTTTTTTGCAGTAAAGTATTGACTGCTGCAGGAATATCCAACTGCCCCCAATCAACAATGCTGGCTTGACATTGTTTTAATGGTTCATGCAATGAATCACCAATACCACGAAAATCAAAACACAGCACAGCATAGCCTTGTTCATTTAACCATGTGGCAAAAGCGTGATAAAAACTTTTGGTAATGCCTGTCGCGGGGCAAATCAAGACAGGTAGACGCTGTGCTTGCGTATATTGATTTGGATAATAACGGGCAGCTAGGGTATAACCATCTGCACAAATAATATTTAAGCTTTCAAAAGTGCTCATAATGTTTTTAAAAATGATAAGAATAAATTTAATTTACACGAGTTCTAAAAAGAAACTTGAGTTAATTCTGACTCTAAAGTCAAGCAGAGTGGTCTGTGAGTGTAGTTAAATAACCGCACGAAAAATAAAAAGAGTGTTCAGCATGGAAAGTTTATCTTTGGCAGTGCGCCTTGCGATTATCTTTAGTGGCATATTTTTGTGGGTGGGGATACTTACAGGCGTGTGGAAATATTGGCAAATTCGTGCTTCTGCCCAAGCGCGTGCGCATTATTATGTGGATATTGCACATCGCAGTAGCTTGTTATATGCGCCTGCGAGTTTAATTTTAGCGGTCTTGGCTTATTTTTGTATTTGGGATACGACTATTATTTTAATTTGTGTCATTCTAAATTTAGCATTTTTCAGTTTTTCTATTCTGAGTTATATCTTGCATGGATTGCTCAAAGACACCACCAATCAATTTAAACAACCGCATCAAATTGCAGCATGGACGTTACCAAGTTGGTGCATGAGTTTGGTAATGCTGTTATTAATTATGGCTGAATTGGGCGGGACGAGTGTGTTATTGCTCGGTGCAATCTACGGATTGTTGTAATTCTAATTGCTCAGTTTAATTTTTCTTAGGGGAGGGAGAAGATTTTCAGATGTTTACCGTTAAGTGGTGAGTAGAATCTATTTGATGAGTTTGGCGGCAGAGGAGTGATCCATCTGCCGCAAAGTGAAAGTGAAAAAAAGATAAAATGAATGGGTGTTCGGGTAAAAATTAATGAATTTCTACGTTTTTATGTTTACGAAACTTTTGGTCAATAGATGTCCAAATCGCAAAGGCTATACATACCAATAAGGCATATAAAAAATAGGTTGGTTTCAAATTGCCTTGAATTGAGCCTTGTAGCAATAGGGTCAGCATTAGTGCAAAAGTGGTGCTTAAAAAAGTAACTAGATTGTGGTTAGCCTTCAGAGCGTTAATGAAGACTTGCGTAGTGAAATGTGAAAACATCTCCATCCCTCCTTATTATAAATTACTAAAATCAGAGCGTTTTAGTCAGATTGGTTATATTGTTCTACCTTATTTTGGAAATTATTTCAAGTCCTTATAATCATATTTTGATAAAAAACATCATTTCTGTAAGAAATATCACTATTTACTATCATTTATATAAAAAATAATAAAAATTAGCGCGTTTTTTAAGTCATATAAATAACATTACAATGGTACTTGCATATTTTATGCCAGCTATTTTTGAAGGCGACTATACGACTTTAGCGTTAATTTGAGATGTGTTTAAGATTGGTGAATGATTCATTTTGTTTTATTTTTTTATTGAAAATATTTTAATTTCAATTCTTTATTATTCCTAAAGATTAATGGAATGTGTTCTGATCCTTGCTGATAAATTGTAAAAAGAAAACAGCTTTGGTCAAAAAAACAATAAGTGTGGGTTTGGGTAAAACCTGACAATTATTGTCTAACTTAAATTCGTATTTGGATAAAACACGCCTTTAATACAATGCAGCTTCAAAATAGAGCGCAACTTGAAAACATACCTAGCTCGAGATGCGTAATGGTTATTTTTTCATTCGATCACGAATTGCAGCAAATATAAAAATCAGCAATGCAGGAAACAACCAAGCGAGGTTTTGTTCGCTCAGCGGTAAATTGGTCAGTGAGGTCGGCAAAAATCTGGCTAAGTCTGCAGCCTTCATTGCATCAATGATACCAAAGAGCAATGCAACTGCCGCAGTAGGTGCAATCACACGGGTTGGAATACGGAACAATCCCCAAAAAAAGCTGAGTAGAATGACCACAATTGCAGGTGGATAAATCGCACTTAAAATAGGCACTGAAACTGCAATCAGCTTGGTGAGTCCAAGGTTAGAAATGACAAAAGCAAAGCCCACTAAAATAAATACCCAACGGCGGTAGTGAATTTTAGTAATTTGTTCAAAATATCCTGCACATGCGCATGTTAGTCCAATCGCAGTAACCAAGCAGGCAATAAAAATCATTGCAGCTAAAAATACCGAGCCAAATCCGCCAAAGGCATGTTGTACATAGGCGTGTAAAATTATCGCACCATTACTGGCATTGGCTGCAACATCATGACTGCCCATTCCCAGTTTAAATAGACTCAGATAAACTAAAGTTAAACCCACCCCTGAAATTAAACTTGCCCAAACGGCATAGCGGGTGACGAGTTTTTTGTCAGTCACCCCGCGTGAGCGAATCGCATTAATGATAACAATGCCGAATACCAATGCACCTAAAGTATCCATGGTGAGATAACCATTTATAAAGCCTTCAGATACAGGACTGTTCACATAATTGTGAATTGCAGGTGAAATTGTACCTGTCGGAATAATAAAGGCAGTGATGCCTAAAATGAGTAATGACAAAATTTTAAGTGGAGAAAGCACATACCCCACTGTGTCTAAAATTTTGTGTGGATACAGTGAAATCAGCATCACCAAAGCAAAATAAACGGAGCTATATACGAATAAGGCGCTCGTGGAATCGCCAAAATAGGCTGAAAAACCAATTTCATAAGATACTGTTGCTGTACGTGGCGTGGCGAAAAGCGGACCAACTGCTAAATAACAGATGACTGTTAAAATTAAGCTCGCGGTTTTGCCTAAAGGCGAACTTAAAATTTGTATAGAACCTTCAACACGTGACAACGCCATAATGGTAATCACGGGTAAGCCAACGGCGGTAATGAGAAAACCGAGCGCAGCAAGCCAGACCTGTTCGCCCGCTTGTTGTGCCACGATAGGCGGGAAAATAATATTACCTGCACCAATGAATAGTGCAAAGGTCATAAAACCCAAGGCAATAGTATCCCGTGTGCGTAAATTCGTCATGGGAGAGAAAATGAGGTGTAAACAAAAGAAAGCGATTTTAGTAGATCGAGCTCTAATTTTCTAATTGATTTTACGGGTTGTATTCATAGTTTATATGGTATGTGTGTTTTTGCTGTTGTAATCTTCAATATAAAAAATTAGATAACTTGCTGTTTATTCAGATACTTTTTAAAAAGAACTGATCCCGATAATATGGTTTGCTGATCTGGTGTGAGTTTTAATTGCGATTTTAAAAGGTTGGTTTTTAAACAAAAAACTGTTGGTTACATGAAGATGGATACATGTTTGGCAACTGAAGCGGATTTTACAAGCTGAAAGGGCTATAATCTTAGGCTTCAGGTTAGGAGTTCATCATGCGCGCCCTTAGAGTCAGTATTAAATCAGAGCAAGATATCGAGAAATTACGCATTTCGGGGCGTTTGGCGGCTCAGGTGTTACAGATGATTGGTGAACATGTCAAACCGGGTGTCACAACAGCATATTTAGATGATTTGTGTCACGATTATATAGTAAATACCCTAAAAGTAATTCCTGCCAATGTGGGTTATCACGGTTATACCAAAACCACCTGTATTTCACCGAATGAAGTGGTCTGTCATGGTATTCCATCAACCAAAACTGTCCTTAAAGATGGTGACATCATTAATATTGATGTGGCGGTGATTAAAGATGGTTTTTATGGTGATACCAGTCGTATGTACTACGTGGGACAGGTGAAACCCGAAGCCAAAAAACTGGTGGATACCACTTATGAGGCGATGCATGCAGGCATTCATGCAGTGAAACCAGGTGCGACTTTGGGGGATATCGGCTATGCCATTCAAAGTGTGGCGCATCGTGAAGGATATAGCATTGTTCGTGAATATTGCGGACATGGTATTGGAAGGGTCTATCACGAACAACCAAGTGTGCTGCATTATGGTCAGCCTGGACAAGGTTTGGTGCTTGAAAAAGGTATGGTATTTACCATTGAGCCGATGGTGAATGCAGGTAAAGCACGTGTGAAAGAGCTGAAAGACGGCTGGACGGTGGTGACTACTGATCAATCGCTTTCTGCACAATGGGAACACATGGTTGCCGTGACTGATACTGGTTTTGAAGTGTTATCACCGTGGCCAGAAGGTACGGGGAGTTATCCTGAAATTTGATACGCGAATGCTTTCAAGTTAAGACTGCTAGATAAAACATTAGACTTTAGTTTTAAACGCCTTGTTAGAAAATAAACAATCGCTATAATTCAATTCAAAGATACTTGCTGTAGTTTCTTTGTTTTAACTTTCTTATTTTAGATTGTAATTTTCAAAGCTTATCTGTCTTAGATAAGCTTTTTTTTTGCTGTTGAGTATCTGAAATCCTGTGACACTGTACTAACGAATGGTCAGTTTTTCGACCAAATAGTCAATAAATACACGTACAGCAGGTAATAAACCCCTCCGTGAAGGGTAGACGACGTGGAAAATGCCGTGAGGCGCATGCCAGTCGGATAAAACGCGAACTAATTCACCCGACGCAACATAATCTTCAACAATAGTGTCAGGCAATAGCACAATGCCGCAATTTTGTCGTGCCAATTGCGCCAACATCATTAAGTCTGAACCCATAACCGTAGGATTGACCTTAATTTTTTTTGATTGCTGTTGTTGGTTGTGTACGACTATGAATTGATCTAAATGCTCATCTGACATGCTTAAAATTTTATGCTGACTTAAATCTTCAGGTTTTTTCAAATCGCCAAATTCATTTAAATAAGCCTGACTGGCAAATAAATGTTGTTCGATTTTACTGAATTTTCGAATCACCAAACTCGGATCATCGTCTAAATTTGAGCGGACACGCAGTGCAATATCAATCCCTTCGTTGACGATGTCGACACGACGGTTGCTGACAATTAGCTGTACTTTAATTTCAGGGTAGGCTTTCAAAAATTCAGGCAAAATTTTGGCAATTTCATTTTGCGCAATTGAAACAGGTAAGCTGACTTTAATCACACCCCTTGGTTCAATGCTTAAATGATCGACCAAATTGTGTGCGGCTTGGGCAGCATTCATCATCACTTGCGCATGACGATACACATTCATACCAATTTCTGTGACTGCAAAATGACGTGAACTGCGTTGAATTAAGCGTACGCCTAAGCGTTCTTCTAGGTTGTGTACGCGTCGGCTAAGTTTGGATTTTGGAATATCGGTGGCGCGTTCTGCTGCACTAAATCCACCGTGTTCGACCACTTGGGCAAAGCAATAAAAATCATCCAAATCTGTAAGCATGAATAAATTCCATTTGTGCAACAATACTTAAATTAAAGTTTTATCGTTGCATGTTGTCAATCTTTAATCATGCTTTGTTGCTGTGCTTTTTGCAGAATATCTAAAACTTGTCGGTATTCTTCTAAACGAGCTAAATCACGTGCTGTAGGATTGGGAATCCGCGCTAAATTCATGTTGTCTTTCACATCTGCAATTTTTACGGCACACGCAAGCGGGTTTTGTGCAGTACGCATAGCCGCTTGGACACGAGTTTCATGTGGCAGTTTGGTGAGCGCCTGAATCGCTTGAATAATATGCGTTTGAAATCCTAAATTTTGAAGGTCTTGTGCTGTGGTGTGGGTATCTTCAAGAATGTCGTGCAGGACGGCGACAATTTGCTGATCAGGCTGCTGTAACTGCAACATTACCCGTAAGGGATGCAAAATATATGGCTGATCACCTTTATCTAGTTGTCCTGCATGTAGTTGTACTGCAAGTGTAATTGCATTTTCTAGAGTTGACATAAGTACAATTAAAAAATTTTCTATGATTATAAGCTGTACTTAGCGCAAAATATAGAAATTGCTTGTTATGATGCAAAACAGACTTCCTATTTATCTATTTTATATTGGTGATACTGCTCTATGCCATATCAACTCATTGAACTGAATACGCCTGCAACTGAAAATTTGCTTTGCCCACATTGCCAACATGCTGTCATTGACTGGGCAGAAGAACAATATATTCAGCCTTGTGAACATACTTTGTTTGTCGCAATGGATTTGGGTTTTGAATATGCCTCAGATGTGTTTGAACAAAGCATGCCACGCAGCGTCGATGAAATTCATGCACATGATGATCAATTAGATATGTGGCAAGAACTGACTTCGAGCCGCTATCCCCAATATATGATTTATAAAACGGATTTAGGCGTGCAAGGTTTATCACGCTATGTCGGATTTACCGTTGCTTAATTGCACTTCATTTGAGAATGAAAGATATAAAAAAGAGGGAAATTCAACAGCTGAATTTCCCTCTATGGTGATGATGAATTGCCAACAGATTTAGATATTTGATTCGCGCTTAGCCCTCAATATCTTCTTCAATTTCATCGTCAGCACTGTCCATTCCTAACTCTTTGAGTTTTCGCGTTAACGTATTACGGCCCCAACCGAGTAGCTCAGCGGCATGACGTTTACGTCCACGGGTTTGTTGTAGTGCGGCATTAATCAAAGTGCGTTCAAACATTGGAATGGCGATATCTAGAAGTTTCATTTCGCCATTTTTTAGCTTTTGTACTGCCCATTGCCCAAGTAATTCATCCCAATGCTGCATAGATACCCGTTCTGCCACATGAAGCGCAGAATGCTCAGCTAATTTTTCAATAGGAATTTGCTTGAGTTCAGTTGGTAAATCTTCAGGATAGACTTCACGTCCTGTAATCATTACTGTAAGCCAGCGACAGGTGTTTTCCAGTTGGCGCACATTACCTTGCCATGGCAATTGCTGCATATACTCCACTGTTTCAGGACGTAATATTTTTGGACTTACGCCTAATTCTTTGCCTGCACGTGCCAAAAAGTGCTGTGCTAACATTGGAATATCTTCACTGCGATGCGCCAATTTAGGAATATGAATCCGAATAACGTTTAGACGATGATATAAGTCTTCACGGAAACGTCCATCCTGTACCAGTTTTTCCAAATCCTGATGCGTTGCTGCGACAATTCGCACATCCACTTTGACAGGAATATGCCCACCGACCCGATAAAATTCACCATCTGCCAATACGCGCAATAAACGGGTTTGGGTTTCAAAAGGCATATCGCCAATTTCATCTAAAAACAGGGTGCCGCCGTTGGCTTGTTCAAAACGGCCCTGACGTTGTGTATTTGCACCTGTAAATGCACCTTTTTCGTGTCCAAAAAGTTCGGTTTCAATCAAATCTTTAGGAATGGCAGCCATATTCAGCGCAATAAAAGGTTTGCTGCTACGTGGTGAGTGGCGATGCAGTGCATGCGCCACCAATTCTTTCCCTGTACCTGATTCACCATTAATGAGCACAGTAATGTGTGATTGCGATAAACGACCAATCGCACGAAACACTTCCTGCATGGCAGGCGATTCACCAATAATTTCTGTCGATTGAATTGGCTGCACTGTCGATTTTGCAGATTCTTGCTGTTGTAGTTTGGTGATATGCAAAATTGCACGATTGACTAAAGCAAGTGCTTCATCAATATCAAAAGGCTTGGGTAGGTATTCAAATGCACCTGTTTGATAGCTAGATACTGCCGATTCTAAATCGGAGTGCGCAGTCATAATAATCACAGGCAAGTCGGGATAACTGACTTTGACTTTGCCAAGAAAAGTTAAACCATCAATTCCAGGCATGCGAATGTCGGTCAAAATTACATCGGGTGCATCTTGGTTTAACTCATCTAGTGCAGACTGTGCTTCTTCAAAACTGGTAACTTCAAAACCTTCTTCTCTAAAAGTTTTTTCAAGTACCCAGCGCATTGCACGGTCATCATCAATCACCCAAATTTTATTTCGCGACATGACTCGCCTCCCAAGGTAAATATAAGCTAAATACTGTTTTTCCTGGAATAGATTGACATTCAATCATTCCGTTATGTTGATGCATAATATTTTGTGCGATGCTTAAACCAAGTCCTGTACCGTTTGCGCGTCCAGTCACTAACGGATAAAACACAGACTCTAAAATGTCTTCAGGTACGCCTGGGCCGTTATCTTCAATATCAACACGTACGGTGGAACGATTCAGCACACCATTAATGGTGACCAAGCGTTGAATACGGGTTCTTAAAATTAATTCAGGTCGATGCTCAACAAAGAAATCAGGTTGTTCGGTCATGGCTTGTACTGCATTGGCACAAATATTCAGCATGACTTGAATCAATTGATCGCGGTCTGCCATAACTTCGGGTAAAGAAAGGTCATAGTCGCGGATAATATTTATTTTGTTTTTAGTTTGATTGACAATCAGGCTGCGTACCCGCTCTAAAGGCTCGTGAATATTGACCGGTTCATAGCTTGGAAGTTGGCGTGAACCGAGCATGGTGTCGGCTAAGTTTCTTAAACGATCCACTTCGCTAATAATAATGTCGGTAAATTCATCATACTTCGAGTCATTTAAACTTCGCGCTAAGAGTTGTGTCGCACCACGAATTCCTGCAAGCGGGTTTTTAATTTCATGTGCTACACCACGAATCAATTGACGCGCGACTTGATGCTGCTGAATAAAGTTTTCTTCTTTGGAAATTTTGAGCATCCGATCAATCGGATTTAATTCAATTAGCAAAAGTGGATGATACGGCTTGCCTGCGTTTAACTGTGATGCAGTGTAATCGACATGAATGTCTTTAAAATTGACGTTAATGGTTGCTTCACGGCGAGTGTAGGGCTGACCTGTTTTAATGGTATTTAGAAACGCCTCTTGAGTATTGAACTCATCATCAGGCGTGTGCAGCAAATTTAAAACAGGTTGCCCTGAAGCCCGAATTAAACTGATATCAAATAAAGCTTCACAAGATGAGTTTAAATAAAAAATATTCAGGTCACGATCAACCAGTAAAATTGCAGTGCTAAGGTTATCCACCAAAAGACGGTAGTCAATGCGCTGGGTCTGATCCATTCGTGAATGCTTCCTGTATGAAATATTGTGCAAGGGCATTGTCATATGTCAGCCATGTTCCAAAGTAGGATCGAATTGAGGCGAATTAAGCAAAATGCACGCCAACTTTTCATTTTTAGTGCATTCATCACCGAAGAATCGGAAAAATGCGCAGGAACTGGACTGAATTTTTAAGATATAACGGAGAACTGAAACACTGTAAATGAAAATGCATTAAAATGGTGCATTACTTACATCATTTAGCCTGAATGGTTGTATTTTGGTGCATTATGCAAAGAGTCGGCTATTTCTCTATTTTTATGCAAAGAAAAGTCATACAATACGCGCATTCTAGTGGAGTGCAGATTCTATGAAATCCCCCAAAGTCGGTTTTGTTTCTTTAGGTTGTCCTAAGGCATTGGTAGATTCCGAACGAATTTTAACTCAGTTAAAAACTGAAGGTTATGATGTCGCATCTGATTATGAAGGTGCTGACTTAGTTGTTGTCAATACATGTGGTTTTATTGAATCTGCAGTACAAGAGTCTTTAGATGCGATTGGCGAAGCCATGAATGCCAATGGTCGTGTCATTGTGACGGGTTGCTTGGGTAAAGATGAAGATAAAATTCGTCAAATGCATCCGAATGTACTCAAAGTTACGGGTGCAGCGGCTTATCAGGACGTGATGGAAGCGGTGCATCAATATGTTCCTGAGCCACCAAAGCATAATCCATTTATTGATTTGGTACCTGAACAAGGCATTCGTTTGACGCCTAAACATTATGCCTATCTTAAAATTTCAGAAGGTTGTAACCATCGCTGTACTTTCTGCATCATTCCAAGCATGCGTGGCGATTTGGTTTCGCGTCCTGTGGGTTCGGTGTTAGAAGAAGCTGCTGCACTCAAACGTGCGGGCGTAAAAGAAGWATTGGTGATTTCGCAAGATACTTCTGCTTACGGTGTAGATACCAAATACAAATTAGACTTTTGGAATGGGCAGCCTGTTAAAACCAAATTCTACGATATGTGCGAAGCCTTAGGGCAGTTGGGCATTTGGGTGCGTTTGCACTATGTCTATCCATATCCGCATGTCGATGCTGTGATTGACTTAATGGCTCAAGGCAAGATTTTGCCTTATTTAGATATTCCGTTTCAGCATGCCAGCCCGAAAGTGTTAAAGCTAATGAAGCGTCCTGCACACAGCGAAAACACTTTAGAGCGTTTAAAGCTGTGGCGTGAAAAATGCCCTGAGTTAGTTATTCGTTCTACCTTTGTGGTGGGTTTCCCTGGTGAAACAGAAGAAGATTTCCAAATCTTGCTGGATTGGCTCAAAGAAGCGCAACTAGACCGTGTTGGTTGTTTTACCTATTCACCAGTTGAAGGTGCCGCAGCAAACGATTTACCTGATCATGTGCCTGAAGAAATTAAACAAGAACGCTATGAGCGTTTTATGCAGGTTCAGCAAGAAATTTCTGCAGCCAAACTTCAAAAGCGTATTGGTCAAACTATGACGGTATTGGTTGATGATTTGGAAGAGGAATTTCCAGTGGCAGTAGCACGCTCTTATGCCGATGCACCAGAAATTGATGGCAACGTATTTGTAGAAGATATCGACAAGAATTTAATTAAAGCAGGTGATTTGCTTGAAGTTGAAATTACCGATGCCGATGAATACGACTTATTTGCCAAACTGATTCAGGTCAAGTCTGCTTAGGGTTTCTCTGACTAAGATTTCAAGTTGTAAATCAGACGAATTGTAAGAATTTAAAGTTTAGAATTTAGAATTGGAGTAATGACAATGTTAGATTCAAAAAAGCCACGTTATGCACGTATCTTGTTGAAACTATCGGGTGAAGCGCTTGCAGGCAATAAAGACATGGGGATTGATGCGCAAGTGCTCGATCAAATGTCTTTGGCTATTGCACACTTGGTTGGTCTAGGTGTGGAAGTTGGTATTGTTGTGGGTGGTGGTAACTTGTATCGTGGCAGCCAATTACAAAAAGACGGTTTGGTTGGTCGTGTAACTGGTGACCAAATGGGTATGTTGGCAACTGTGATGAATGGGTTGGCCATGCGTGATGCTTTGGTACGCCGTAACATCAAAACTCGTTTAATGTCTGCATTACCTATTGGCACTGTAGTCGAGTCTTACTCAAGCCGAGATGCAATTCGTCATCTGACTCAAGGTGAAGTGTGTGTGTTCGTTGCGGGTACAGGCAATCCATTCTTTACCACAGATACAGCAGCATGTTTACGTGGTATCGAAATCGAAGCTAACTTGATCTTAAAAGCGACCAAAGTAGATGGCGTATATAACAAAGATCCAAGCAAATACGAAGATGCGGTGAAATATGACACACTTACATTTGACCAGGTGTTGGATGAAAAATTAGGTGTTATGGATTTAACTGCAATCTGCTTATGCCGCGATCACAATGTGCCGTTGCAAGTTTTTGATATGAATAAAGCAGGTGCATTGCTTTCTGTAGTGATGGGCGAAAAAGAAGGAACTCACGTTACGAACTAATGTACGTGAGCCACAAAGCTCTTTATACTACGGTTTAATTTAACCCTATATTTTGACTCAAATTTTAGAATACAGTAAGGAAGATCTTATGATTAACGATCTTAAAAAAGACAGCGAAGAACGTATGAGCAAGACTTTAGAGTCTTTAGAACATGGTTTTGCCAAAGTACGTACAGGTCGTGCACATCCATCAATTTTAAATGGTGTGATGGTTTCTTACTACGGTTCCGATGTGCCACTTAACCAAGTAGCCAACATTGGTGTAGAAGATTCACGTACCTTATTGGTTCAGCCATTTGAGCGTTCAATGGTGTCTGCAATTGATAAAGCAATTCGTGAGTCAGATTTGGGTCTAAACCCAATCACAGCCGATGCAATTCGTGTACCGCTTGCAGCATTGACTGAAGAAACTCGTCGTGACATGCAAAAAGTTGCGCGTTCTGAAGCAGAAAATGCCAAAGTTGCTATTCGTAACATCCGCCGTGATGTATTGGGCGACATCAAAGCATTATTGAAAGAAAAAGAAATTTCTGAAGATGATGAGCGCCGTGCAGCAGATGACATCCAAAAAATCACAGACAAATACGTTGCAGAAGTAGACAAGCGTCTTGCTGCAAAAGAAGCTGAGTTGATGAAGGTCTAATCAATGACCACATCGGAAGACAGCGCGTCTTTGCCAAAACATGTTGCCATCATTATGGATGGCAACAATCGTTTTGCAAAAAAAAATCAAATGCAAAAAGGGGAAGGACATCGCTCTGGTAAAGATGTACTTGACCCGATTGTTGAACATTGTAGAAAAAAACACATTCAAGCTTTAACCGTTTTTGCTTTTTCGAGTGAAAACTGGAATCGTCCGCAGTTTGAAGTGGATTTACTCATGCAATTGCTGGAAACCACAATTCATGAGCAATTACCACGCATGGAAAAATTCAATATTGCCTTACGTTTTATTGGTGACCGTTCACGTTTGTCGCCGCATTTGCGTGAGTTAATGTTGCATGCCGAACAAAGGACTGCTAATTTCAACAGCATGACACTCACAATTGCCATTAGTTATGGTGGTATGTGGGATATGGCACAAGCTGCAAAACAAATTGCAGCAGATGTTGTGGCGCATAAAATTGATATTGAACAATTAGATACACAACTTTTTGGTCAATATGTCAGTCTGGCAGACCTACCACCTGTCGATCTGTTGATTCGTACAGGTGGCGATTTTAGATTGTCCAACTTTTTACTTTGGCAAGCTGCGTATGCTGAATTGTATTTTACCCAAACCTTGTGGCCTGAATTTAGCATAGAAGAATTTGACGATGCACTGGCAGTATTTGGTGGTCGCGAACGTCGTTTTGGTAAAACTTCTGAGCAAATTCAACAAGAGAAAATTGAGAATTAATACATGTTAGAGCGGATTATTACCGCATTGGTATTGGTTGCTGTGGTGTTGAGTTGTATGTTTGCAACTCAGTCGCACTATCCAATGTTTATGCTGATGATTGTTGCAGCAGGGGTTGCGGGCTATGAGTGGTTCAAACTCATGCCAAGAAAAACTAAATATGTCCTCAAACCTGTGGCTTGGGGCTTTGGTGTATTGACTGCCGCTTTGGCAGCAATGGCACTTTATTTTAGTGATATTGCCTTGTTACTTTGGGCAGCTTCTATTTTGACATGGTTACTCAGTATTTATTGGGTCAAGTCTTATCCAGAATACGATGCATGGTATAACCCAAGCTTAAGTTTTATTGGTTTTATTCTAATTTCTGCTGCGGTCACTGCAATTTTTTCCGTATGGAATAGTTCGCCGTGGTGGTTAATGTACTTGTTCTTGTTGGTTTGGGGTGCAGACTCAGGTGCTTATTTTGTTGGACGCAAACTAGGCAAGAAAAAACTTGCACCAAATGTCAGTCCAAACAAGTCAGTAGAAGGCTTATATGGCGGTGTGTTTACAGCCATGCTAATTGTGATTGTTGTCGAAGTGGTGTATTTGGACCTAACTTTGGCACAACATATTTTATTTTTGATTCTTTCGGTATTTACGGTATTTAGCTCAGTATTGGGCGATCTGTTTGAATCCATGATCAAGCGCCGTGCAGGTATTAAAGACTCTGGGCGAGTTTTGCCAGGTCATGGTGGTGTGCTAGATCGGATTGATTCTTTACTTGCAGCAGCTCCAATTTTTGCTGCAGGTATGTATGTTTTAAAACTTATTGGCGTAGATTTATAAATGTCACAAGCTGTTTGTATCTTGGGTGTGACAGGTTCAATTGGACAAAGCACCCTAAAAGTACTGCAACAACATCCTGAGCAGTATTCAGTTTTTGCCGTGACGGCGCACAGCCGAATTCAAGAACTGGTTCAAATATGCAAACAGTACCATCCTAAAGTTGTGGTTGTACCTGCCGCCAAAGTAGATGAATTGCATCAACTGTTTCGCCAAAATCAAATTTCAAATATTGAAATTTTAAGTGATGAAGTGGGGCTAATTGCGGTTGCTGAACATCCTGAAGTGGATGTGGTCATGGCAGCTATTGTAGGTGCTGCAGGCTTATTGCCAACATTGGCAGCAGTTAAAGCAGGTAAGCGTGTATTATTGGCCAATAAAGAAGCATTGGTGATGTCGGGTGATATCATGATGCAGGCAGCTCGTGAACATGGTGCTTTGTTGTTGCCAGTAGACTCTGAACATAACGCGATTTTTCAATGTTTGCCTGAACATTATTTACAAACCGAAAGAAATGGACAACCTAAGTTAGGCGTATCACAAATTTTACTGACTGCTTCGGGCGGTCCATTTTTAAATCATAGCCTAGAAGAACTGCAACACGTTACCCCTGCTCAAGCGTGCAAACATCCAAATTGGTCTATGGGACAAAAAATTTCGGTAGATTCTGCAACCTTGATGAACAAAGGTTTGGAATTAATCGAAGCGTGTCATCTTTTTGCAATTTCAGAACACTTTGTTACAGTTGTAGTTCATCCACAGAGTATTATTCATTCCATGGTTCAATATGTGGATGGTTCAACTTTGGCGCAAATGGGTAATCCTGATATGTGTACGCCTATTGCGCATGCTTTGGCATGGCCGCAGCGTATCCAAACGCATGTTCCGCCTTTAGATTTGTTTGTCAATCATCAGCTTGATTTTCAAGCACCCGATACCATACGTTTTCCTGCCTTAAGTCTGGCACGTCAAGCCATGCAAGAAGGTGGTCTGGCGCCTGCTATTTTAAATGCAGCAAATGAAATTGCAGTTGCAGCATTCTTGCAGCAAAAAATTCGTTTTACTGAAATTGCGACAGTGGTTGAGCATACCTTGAACCAAATACAAAATTCAGCCGCAGAAAGCATTGAACTGATTTTGCAGGCAGACCAAAATGCTCGTGCTATTGCACAGTATTTTGTGTTGAATAAAGGAAGCTAAAGCATGAGTGCCTTATTTATTGTGGTTGCAGCGATTCTTTTGCTAGGACCTTTAATTGCAATTCATGAGTTTGGGCACTACTTTGTTGCACGTAAATTAGGTGTCAAAGTTTTGGTGTATTCCATAGGCTTTGGGCCAACCATTTTAAAATGGACGTCTAAAAAATCGGGGATTCAATATCAGCTTTCGGCACTGCCTTTGGGTGGCTATGTCAAAATGCTTGATGAACGCGAAGAAAACGTTGCAGAAGCAGACCTACCTTATGCCTTTAATCGTCAGCATCCGTGGAAACGTATTGCGATTGTGGCAGCAGGGCCGTTGATTAACTTAATTTTTGCCATATTATTGTTCTGGCTATTATTTTTACCCTCTCAAGAACAGTTGAATACCCGTGTGGGTAAGGTACTGGCAGATACACCTGCGGCGGCAGCGCAAATGCAAGTAGGTGATAAGATTACCGCCATTGATGGTACGCCTGTGACGACATGGGAAAAGCTGAACTTTGCCTTGGTAGACCGTGTAGGTGAAACAGGCAAAATTCAGGTACAGGCTGAACGCGCAGGTGAAATCAAAACGTTTAGCTTACCCATTCAAAATTTCTTAAATGATCAATCTCAATCGCCTTTAGATGTTTTAGGTTTTACACCGTATCGTCCACAAATTCCTGCGATTGTCAGCAAGTTAAGTGAAGATGGCGCAGCCATTCGTCAAGGCATGCAAGAAGGCGATCAAATTGTTGCGATTGATGGCGTAAAAATGAATGACTGGTACGATGTGGTGCAAGTTGTTCAAGCATCGCCAGAAAAATTACTGAAAGTAGATGTGCTGCGTAACAATCAAGTGCAACAACTGGAAGTAATGCCGCAAGGTAAACGTGACAATATGGGCAATGTTTCGGGTGTATTGGGTGTGCAAAGTGATCCTGGAAAAATTGTCATTCCAGAAGATTATAAGCAAACGATTCAATATAGCCCGAGTGAAGCTTTATTGATGGCAGTAGATAAAACAGGTCAGCTGTCTAGCATGATTCTGAACTCTATTGTCAAAATGGTACGTGGTTTAATTGGTTTAGATAATTTATCTGGCCCAATTACCATTGCTAAAGTCGCAGGACAAAGTGCGGAAATGGGGTGGCAAACTTTTATTTCCTTTATGGCACTCATGAGCGTAAGCTTAGGAATTCTAAATTTATTGCCAATTCCAATGTTGGATGGCGGGCATTTAGTTTATTATTTTATCGAGCTGATTCGTGGAAAACCTGTTTCTGAACAAATACAATTAGTTGGTTTAAAAATTGGTATGGTACTGCTTGGAAGTATGATGCTCCTTGCATTATTTAATGACATTATGCGTTTATAACAACGTAGATACGAAATAAATTTAACATTGGAAAAGACTGGCATGCAGCACACACATTTATTTATGCCCTTGGCACTCGTCAGTGCAATGGCGGCAACACAACAAGTATATGCAGCAGATGAATTCATTGTACGAGATATAAAAATAGATGGTCTTGTTCGTTTAACGCCAGCCAATGTCTATGGAATGATTCCAGTCAATAGTGGTGATCGTGTCAATGAGGCCGTTTTAGCCAATGCGATTCGCTCACTGTATGCCACCGGTTTGTTTGATGATATTCAGGCTACGCGTGAAGCAGATACGCTGGTTTTTAAAGTGGTTGAACGTCCAATCATTTCTAAAGTTGAATTTAAGGGCAATAAACTGATTCCAAAAGAAGCATTGGAAGATGGTTTAAAGAAAATGGGCGTGGCTGAAGGTGAAGTGCTGAAAAAATCTGCACTACAAACTTTAGAGTCTGAGCTTGAACAGCAATATATGCAGCAAGGTCGTTATGATGCTGATGTACGCGTCATCACCACGGCACGTCCAAATAACCGTGTAGATTTAACCGTGGAGTTTGTTGAAGGTAAAGCCGCTAAAGTGGTGGATATCAACATCATTGGCAATACGGTTTTCAAAGAAAGTGAAATTAAGCAGGCTTTTGCGGTAAAAGAAAGTAGCTGGAGTTCAATTGTTACCCGTAATGACCGCTATGCACGTGAAAAAATGGCGGCAAGTCTTGAAGCATTACGTGCTCTATACCTCAATAAAGGTTACATCAACTTCAATATTACCAATTCAAGTTTGAACTTGAGTGAAGACAAAAAGCATATTTTTGTTGAAGTTTCGGTGGATGAAGGCGAGCAATTCAAGTTTGGCGAAAGCAAGTTCTTGGGCGATGCTTTGTACAAACCAGAAGAACTTACAGCACTGCAAATTTATAAAGATGGTGAAACCTATTCACAAGAAAAAGTGAATGCGGTAAAACAATTGTTACTGCGTAAATATGGCAATGCAGGCTATTACTATGCCGAAGTGAATATTGTGCCACAAATTGATAAAGAAACGAAACTGGTCGATTTAAACTACTACATTAATCCAGGTCAGCAAGTTACAGTACGTCGTATTAACTTCTCAGGTAACAGTAAAACTGCCGATGAAGTGCTCCGTCGTGAAATGCGTCAAATGGAAGGCGCATTGGCAAGTAATGAAAAAATCGACTTATCTAAAGTCCGTTTAGAACGTACAGGTTTCTTTAAAACTGTTGATGTTAAGCCAGTGCGTATTCCCAACGTGCCTGACCAAATTGACTTAAATGTTAATGTAGAAGAACAGCACTCAGGTACCAGTACTTTGGCGGTAGGTTTCTCGCAAAGCGGTGGTGTGACATTCCAAGCAGGTTTAAGCCAAACCAACTTCTTGGGTACAGGTAACGCAGTTTCGATTGATTTATCACGTTCTGAAACACAAGACTATTATAACTTGAGTGTGACCGATCCATACTTCACGATTGATGGTGTGCGTCGTGGTTACAACATGTACTATCGTAAAACTAAACTAGATGATACCTATAACGTAAACAACTATGTGACAGATAGTTTCGGTGGTGGCATTAACTTCGGTTACCCAATTGATGAAAACCAAAGCATTAGTGCAGGTTTAAACATTGACCAGACTGAAGTTACAACGGGTAATCGAGTTTCAACGTATATTCGTGACTATTTATTGGAAAATGGTGGTAAAGAAATTGGTTCATCAAATTATTGTGTAGATAAGAATGATCCTTGTACAACAGAACTTAAAGCTGATCGTTTTTCTGGTGATTATTTAACTTACAATCTAAACTTGGGATGGTCGTATAACACCTTAAACCGTCCAATTTTCCCAACCAATGGTATGTCGCATCGTGTTAATGCTGAAATTGCTTTGCCTGGTAGTGATGTAGAATTCCAAAAAGTGACTTATGATGCACAGGCTTATTTCCCATTAGGCAAGGATTTTGTCTTACGTGGCTATGGTAAGTTAGGTTTTGGTAATGATTTACCGTTCTATAAGAACTTCTATGCAGGTGGCTACGGTTCGGTACGTGGTTATGACAACAGCACGCTTGGGCCTAAATATGACAGTGTTTATGCAGAACATAATTCATTGGAAAATTATGATTTGGAAGAAGTGGGCGGTAATGCTTTAGTCCAATTCGGTACAGAATTGGCGTTACCAGTGCCATTTAAAGGGGATTGGACACGTCAAGTCCGTCCAGTGATTTTTGCAGAAGGCGCACAAGTCTTTGATACTCAATGCGATATTTCTTCATCTGCTGACTTAAGAAAGTACTGTAAAGACAATTACGGCTTCGACTTTGGTGAAATGCGTTATAGCGTGGGTGTAGGCTTTACCTGGATTACCATGATTGGTCCATTGTCACTTAGCTATGCCTATCCATTGAATGATAAAGAAGGCGATGACACTAAAAATATCCAATTCGAAATTGGTCGTACTTTCTAAGTGCGACCCGTGTTGGATCGTTTAAACACAGGATGTAGCATATGAAAAAAACAATATTGAGTTTGGCATTGTTTGGTTTATCTACACTGGCTACAGTGACACATGCTGCAGGCTATGGTGTAGTAAGTTTAGAGCGTGTTGTCGAAAATAGCAGTTATCTCAAACAGCAAAATCTGGCTTTGCAACAGTCGGTCAAACCACAAACCACCAAGCTTGAGCAACTGACAAAAGAGTTAGAAACCATGCAGCAACGTGCGCAGCAGGCTACGAATTTATCAGACGCTGAAAAGCAAAGAATGAATACACAGTTTCAAGCGAAATTGAAAGAATTTAATAGTTTGCAACAAGCGGTACAAACCCGTGTCCAGTCAGAATTGCACAAAATTAACGATGGTTTTGAAACTCGTTTAAAGCAAGTTGCTGAACAATTGCGTAAAGAAAATGGTTTAGATGTGGTTTTGAATAAAAACTCAGCACTTGCCTATGACCCGAAGTATGATTTAACTGATAAAATGATCCAAAAGGTCAACGCACTTAAATAATCAATGAGTTCCCAATATTATCGCTTAGAAGAAATTGCTGGTTTAGTTCAAGGTCAATGTATTGGACAAGCCGATTTACGTTTGCAAGGTTTGGCAAGCCTTGAGTCTGCTCAGGCGCATCAACTTGCATTCGTGAATGGTGATAAATATTTAGCGGAAGCACGTAGCTCCCAAGCGGGGGCTTTAATTGTGACCGCTTCACTACAAGCTGAGTTAGACAATCATTACAACTTTATTGTGGTTGAGAATCCGTATCTGGCTTTTGCAATTCTGACTCATGTATTTGAGCGTAAACATACGCAACGCGGTATAGAAAGTACAGCACAAATCCATCCTTCAGCCATCATTGCGGAGAGTGCTTATATTGGTCATTATGTGGTGATTGGTGAAAATTGCGTGGTTGGTGACAATACGATTGTGCAATCGCACTGTAAAATTGATGACTTTGTCGAAATTGGTCAACAGTGTTTTATTGATTCGCACGTGACCTTAACAGGCGAAGCTAAACTTGGCAATCGGGTGCGTATACATGCCAATACTGTAATTGGTGGTGAAGGCTTTGGTTTTGCGCCTTATCAAGGTAAATGGCACAGAATTGCGCAATTGGGTTCTGTGATTATTGGTAATGATGTTCGTATTGGCTCGAATTGCAGCGTAGATCGTGGTGCGCTAAATGATACAATTTTGGAAGATGGTGTCATTATTGATAACCTTGTGCAAATCGCACATAACGTCAAATTAGGTGCTCATACGGCCATTGCAGCAAAAACTGCCGTGGCTGGAAGTGTGACAATTGGCAAAAACTGTATCATTGGTGGTGGAAGTGCAATTTCAGGGCACTTAAATATTACCGATAATGTGACTTTGACAGGAATGTCAATGGTCACAAATAATATTTCTGAATCAGGAAAATATTCGTCAGGTATAGGCTTGTTTGAAAATCAAAAGTGGAAACGTACTGTTGTGCGCCTCAGACAATTAGCAGATGTGCCATTGACCCAATTGGTGAAAAGACTTGATGATATGCAATCTCAAATTGAGTCCCTTGAATCAACTTTTAAATTGCGTAAATAATTATGATGACTGAGTCGAATTCTAGCACCTTCACTAAACCTGAATTGCCAATGCACATTCAAACCATTCGTGAATATTTACCCCATCGCTATCCGTTTTTATTGGTAGACCGCATTGTAGAAGTCACTGATAACGGTATCGTGGGTTATAAAAACGTATCTATCAATGAAGAATTCTTGCAAGGACACTTCCCGAATTATCCGATCATGCCAGGTGTTTTAATCGTTGAAGCGATGGCACAAGTGTCGGGTATTTTAGGTTTTATCATGAATAATGAGAAACCGAGCGCAGGTTCTTTGTTCCTTTTTGCAGGCGCAGAAAAAGTTCGATTTAAAAAACAAGTCGTTGCAGGCGATCAACTTGTATTAAAATCTGAATTAGTTATGCAAAAACGAGGCATTTACAAATATAATTGTATCGCCACCGTTGAAGGCGTCGTCGCAGCAACCGCGGAAATTATGGTTTCGCATCAGAAAACAGAGCAAGCATGAGCAATAACCCACTCATTCACCCAACCGCTATTATTGACTCATCTGCAGTAATCGCTTCAGATGTCACGATTGGTCCATACTGTATTATTGGCCCAAATGTAACGATTGGTGAGGGTACAAAACTTCATTCGCATGTGGTGATTGGTGGTTACACCCGTATTGGTCAGCACAATGAAATTTTCCAGTTCGCCAGCGTAGGTGAGGTCTGTCAGGACTTAAAATATGCAGGTGAGGAAACTTGGCTAGAAATTGGTGATCACAACAAAATTCGTGAACACTGCAGTTTGCATCGTGGTACGGTGCAAGACAATAGCCTGACCAAAATTGGTAGTCACAACTTACTTATGGTCAATACACATATCGCACATGACTGTATGGTGGGTGATCACAATATTTTTGCCAATAACGTGGGTGTGGCAGGTCATGTGCATGTTGGGGATTATGTGGTTGTCGGTGGAAACTCTGGTATTCACCAATTCTGTAAAATTGACTCTTATAGCATGATTGGTGGTGCATCGCTTATTCTTAAAGATGTGCCTGCGTATGTCATGGTTTCTGGTAATCCTGCACATGCATTTGCAATGAATGTGGAAGGAATGCGTCGTAAAGGCTGGTCGAAGGATGTGATTCAAGGTCTTCGTGAAGCCTTTAAACTCATTTACAAATCTGGATTAACCACTGAGCAAGCCATTCAGCAAATTCGCAGTGATATTTTGCCAAATGTGGCAGAAGCGCAGCGTTTAATTGATTCTTTAGAACAATCTGAACGTGGTATTGTGCGTTAAGGTTTGAGTTTACCGAATACGGCAAGCTTCAGAATATTAAAAGACATCCTCGGATGTCTTTTTTTATTGGCTTATTTTAAAAATCTTGCTTCTTCAGACTTTGGATATTGGCTCAGAATTTTACTTTTGTATTGCGCTGCTAAAGTAGGTTTGTGATCTACATCTTGCGCTATGCTATATAAGCGATATAAGGCACTTGATGCTTTTGCAGATTGGGGATACTTTGTTGCTACAATTTCAAAATTCTTTTTGGCTTCGGTGTAATTGGTTGGCTCAATTGCTAAATTAAATTCAGCTAACCAAAAATACGCATTGCTGATATACACACTGTTTGGGTGGTTTTTAATAAAGTTTTGCATAGGTGCAATCGCTTTTTTGGCACCACCTTGTTTATAGGCATCCAATGCAACAGTATAGGCTGCTTTTTCCAGCTCAATATTGGTATTTAAACCTTGAGCTGTTGGACTCACATGCGTTGTATTTTGCACAGATTGCGTGGCATTCTTGTTTAACTGGTTGTTGCTGGCGCTGGGTGCAGTATCTTTTTGGTTATCCTCCTCAGCGGCAGGAGCAGATTCAGGGTCTATTTTTTGTTGGAGCAGTTCTAGACGTTGATCTAAATCGGTATAGCGATTTTGCAATTCATGTTTGAGCTGCGCAATTTCATTGTCTTGTTCTTCAATTTTGCCACGTAACTGGCGGATGTCATTTTCAAGTTGCTGGTTTTTTTGCATCAACTGCCAATTGATATTGGTGGGTACATTGGCAGTTGCCATATTACTCGTTGCAATCGCAGGGCTATTGGCATACCTAGCACTGCTTTGGCTGAGATTGTGGCTTTCAATTGGAATATTGGCAAATATAGGCGTTGAGCACAGTAGGGCAAGAGCACAAAGTGCATGCTTTTTTAGCATAATTGAACATCCATCTTAATCTTGTGTAGGTGAGTCCTTGTAAGCATATTGGACTCAACCTGTTGATTTGGTCATTTTCCACATTTAAAACGTCCACGCGTGGAATTGCAATAAGCTTTTACAAACTTATCATCAATCTCAGCGCAATATGGGTAAATCTAGGATTTAAATCTCGAAATAATTTTATGATGGGTTAGTTAGACTAAATTTTAAATGACGTTATTCTATAAATGTCTTCAATTGTTTTTAAAATAATCAATTGGATAGCATTATAAAAGGAAATACAGAACAACGCTTGCAAGTTTGTTAAAAATCTCTATACTCTGTTTTTGCAATGGTAGCCCTGCTGGTTACTTCGCAATTGTACTCTACGAACCCCGTCAGGACCGGAAGGTAGCAGCGGTAGTGGAACTATGATGTGCCGAAGGCTTGCTGGTAGGGTTGCCACCAGTTTTGAAATAATAATTCTATTTATCTTCTACTTATTTTGATCTTATATCCACTATTTTAAAAATTCTGCTCTTTCCTACGAATTGCTTTCATAATCGCATCCATATCAAAGCCCCGATACTGTAAAAAACGAATTTGTTTGGCTTTAAGTTTTGGCTCGTTTGCGACTTCTGTGCCGAATTTTTTCACTTTCAGTTGATAGGCTTGTTCTGCCCAATCAGTTTCTTTAAGTTCTTCTGAAATTAAACTGCTATCCACTTTTTTGTTTTTAAGAGCCATTTTAATACGATTTGGCCCTTTACCTTGCCGCTTTTGGCTAGCCAGTAACATTTCTGCTAGGCGTTGATCACTCTGATAATTTTCACGTGCCAATTCATTGACTAACTCAATCACTTCATCACGGTTTTCTGCATATAAAGCCAGTTTTTCAATTAAGTCATTTTTAGAATATTCTTTACGCGTTAAGACAGCAAAGGCATAGCTGCGTAGACGAGAACCTGTTAGTCCTGGGCGTTTGTTTTGCTGTTCGTCTTGGTCTTCATTGTGATTGTGTTCTTGATCATCAATGGCTTCCGTATGAGCAGGGTATTGTTTATTAATGTTAGGCGCAGAATTTGAGGCAAAATGCAGGGCAGACGTTGTTTCGGAATATATCTGCTCAGTTCGGCTACATGATTGCTCATCTTCGCCAAATTGTTGTTTTAGCGCAGCGTAATCAATCAGTTTGGGGAATTTGTCTTCAGGCATGGTAATGCTTCCATATACAATAAAACGCTCCGTAGAGCGTTCTATTTAATTCAGTTTGTTGTGTTCATCTTAGCGCATGCTTTAAACATCAAGTAAGTCGAATTCTTCTTCGTCTTTATCTTCTACAGGTGCAGCTTGACCTGTCGTGAGTAGTTGTTCACGAATAATCGCTTCGATGCCTTTAGCAAGCTCTGGATGTTCTTCAAGATGGCGAATGGTGTTGTTTTTACCTTGACCAATTTTATCGCCCTGATAAGAATACCAAGCACCTGCTTTTTGCACGATATTTTGTTGAACGGCTAAATCGACCAGCTCACCTAAATGGTTAACACCTTTACCATAAAGAATCTGGAATAATGCTTCTTTAAATGGTGGTGCCATTTTGTTTTTCACAACTTTGACTTTGGTTTCAGAACCAATAATCTCGTCGCCTTCTTTCACTTGACCTACACGGCGGATATCTAAACGAACAGAAGCATAGAACTTCAATGCGTTACCACCTGTTGTAGTTTCTGGGCTACCAAACATTACACCAATTTTCATACGAATTTGGTTAATGAAGATCACCATACAGTTCGAGCGTTTGGCATTACCCGTGATTTTCCGCAAGGCTTGGCTCATTAAGCGTGCTTGTAAGCCCATGTGCGAGTCACCCATTTCGCCTTCAATTTCGGCACGAGGGGTTAAGGCTGCCACGGAGTCGACTACAATCATGTCAATTGCGCCAGAACGTACCAACATATCGGCAATTTCAAGGGCTTGTTCACCATTGTCTGGTTGCGATACCAAAAGATTGTCAATATCTACACCAAGTTTACGTGCATATTGAGGATCAAGCGCGTGTTCGGCATCAATAAAGGCACAGGTTCCACCAGCTTTCTGACATTCTGCAATGGCTTGCAAGGTCATTGTGGTTTTACCTGATGATTCAGGGCCGTAAATTTCAATGATACGACCTTTAGGTAAGCCACCAATACCCAATGCAATATCTAGGGTCAATGAACCTGTAGATACGGCTTCTACCGCTTGCACAGTGTTGTCGCCTAGACGCATGACAGTGTTCTTACCAAATTGTTTTTCAATTTGGCTAAGCGCCGCATTTAACGCCTTGCTTTTATTCTCATCCATCTTACAACCTCATTACGATGTCACGAAATAATATACTCAAGTGGATGCATTTACTTCAATCTTTTCCACATGCGATATAGTGACAGAATTTTTCCTGTAGTTCTATTTATATCATAGCCTTTGCGACAAACTATGACGCTCTATTTAATCATCATTATATGACCAAAATTGGTCAAATTGCTGATCATTTTCTTGTTTGAATTTGCTGATGTCACGACGGTCTTTTTTACTTGGTCGATGATCAGGTCGTGCTAGATTATGCAACTTTCTTTGGGTCGCAATCAATTCCCTGCGTGCAATACTCACTTCAGTTTCTTCATAAAGTTGCTGAGCGATGGGTGCCGGGCCACGTACACCCGATAATGCCTTGACCAATACGGTTTTTTTATCAAAACCCTGTTGAATGGTCAGTTCAGTTCCCACACGAATTTCTTTGGAAACTTTAACGCGCTCGCCATTGTGATGTACTTTGCCGCCTTCAATGGCAGCTTTTGCAATAGAGCGGGTCTTGAAAAAACGTGCAGCCCATAGCCATTTATCAATTCGAATCGTTTCAATGGCTTCGTGGGACGAAGTTTTAGGCATATTTTTGAGTGTCCTCAAATTGTTCTAAGACAGGAATTAAATCTGTTAATTGGTGCAACATAGGGTAATTACAAGTCTGACGCGCTGGTTTTGCTGAAGATGGCTGGGCAATACTATATAAGTGTCCAATCCCAAAGGCTTTAGCACCATTAAGCACCTTTTCGGTGTCATCAATAAAATAGCAATCTGCAGGATTAAACGCATGTTGTTGTTGCAATGTTTGCCAAAATTCAACGCGTTCTTTGGCATAACCAACGCTTTCAGAGCTAACAATCACTTCAAAGTATTTTGTCAAACCTGTATGTGCTAGTTTAAAGTCTAAACCTGCACAATCTGCATTGGTGGTGAGCCAAATACGATAGCCATTATTTTTTAAATATTCCAGTAACTCAATGGCTTGTGGACGCAAAGTGACTTGATCTTTATATTCAAGTTGCATGGCTAACATATCAACCCCGACTTTGGCTGTCCAAAAACGTGAGGAATACCATTCTAAAGTGTGGCTATGTTCTTGATAAAAAACGTATAAAATTTCTTTGCTGCGTGCTAAAGAGCAGGCATGTAATTCTGCATAGCGAATTGGCAATTGTTCATTCCAAATAAAATCATCATAAGCGAGATCTAACAACGTTCCGTCCATGTCAAACATGATGATATTTTTGCGCATTTAGACACCTTAAACCATAAAGCAATTGCCAAAAGGCAGAAAAAACAGACTCATTTAAACATGCTTGAGGCATAACTCAAAATACTGTCTTATTTTTAGCCAAATCATGTTAGGCTAAATAGATAAGTACTGTGTAGGTTTTTCATATAAACAACTGAGATGCGGCAGTTGTAGAAAGTTACTGTAGCGTTCACAAAAACATTTTTTTTGACATATTTCTGTATTTGTTTTTCTGTATAAGCATAGAATTGAAAGGTAAATTTTTTTAAATCAGGGAGCTAGTAATGGCTGAACAACAGTATTTAGATTTAAAACACTTAGATAAACAACTCGATGAGTTTGAGAAAAAGAAGAAGAAAATTAAGAAAATGCGTATCGGTTATAAATTATTTGCGCATTTAATGGGAGATGAGAAATTCGCCCATCATGTTTCAGAATCGGCATTAAATCCAGATAAACGCAGTTATCGTAAAGTGAAAATTAAAATTACCTCAGATGAGGGGGAGTTAACTTTTCTAGAAAAAGATTGATCGAATTTCGGTTTAAAATCTAAGTCGGTTTTTATTAAGTGTACAAACTTGTATACCTTTAAATTTAACCAGATTGATGCAGATCGGGTTTTTTTATGAATCAATGCTATGAATTTTTTGGAATGAATTGTAATTCTTTTAGAAAAAATTTGATCATCAATCATTTGTAAAACTTGGAATGAAAGCCCTTTCTCTTGCGCCATGTATGGTTCATCATGATGATTAATCCGCAAGTGGATAAGGCTGCTGAATGAGGGATTAAAAAATTATGAAAGAAGTCTATTACGGAGTAAGCATAGTTATTTCAGTTGTTTTAATCAAATGCATCAAGTTGTCATAATTTGCACTTAATCTATTCAGCAAGCTCAGTGAAATGAAATAGGATGTGATTAGTCTATTTTAGTATAAGTTCTGTATATAAATGCTGTAAAGTAAGATCAAATGTTACGCTTTGACTATCAAAAGATGCATGAATGTCACAGAGCGATCCCTGAGAATTGTCAATTTTTCATCATTAAGAAAATTTATAAGGAATTGTGATGTCCATTTTAGGAATTGCCATTACCACTATTTTGGGTTTATTGGGTATTGCTGCAATTATTTTTGGTTTTGTTGGTGGCGAAACTTATTTGGTTATTGTGGGAATTTTATTAATGGTCAGTGCTGCACTCACTTTTTCCATGTTCAAAAAAAGCTTATCTGATCCATTTAAGAATTAATTAACTTAGCACTGAATAAATAAAATTCATGTAAAAAATGAATTCCTTTGAAACTTAAAGTCTTGATTTAGCATATTAAGAGACTGAGTTTTTTGCTACGTATCAGCCGTAATTTTTATTACAATGTTTTTATGAAAGTAATGAAAAGTTAGACCTTTAGATACGGTCTAAAAAGGATAGTTATGTTTATAAAAACAACGGCGCCAACGCATACTTTAATTTTACAGTTGTTGTCAATCATGCAGCAGGCATGTGAAATTTTAAATCAGGAATTTCAAGATTACTGTTCAGGTGCTGCTTTTGATGTCGAAAAGAAAATTGATGATTCTCCTGTTACGCAAGCTGATTATCGGGTCAATTATTATTTAATGCAGGCTTTGGCAGAAATTTCAAATTTGCCTGTATTGTCAGAAGAAGGTGAACAAGATCAGCGCCACCAATGGCAGAAGTTTTGGTTGCTAGATCCTTTAGATGGCACCAAAGAGTTTTTACATCAACGTCCAGAATTTACCATTAATTTAAGTTTAATTTGTGGTGCGCTAACAACTTTTGCGGTGCTTGCTGTACCGGGCGAGCACACGATTTATTTTTGCCCAGAACAGGGTATGCCATTCAAATATGATATTTTAACTCAGCAATGGTATCTCTATCAGCCAGCACCAACGGTAACATCTTCAATTCTAAAAATTGGTTTAAGCCACAGCAGTCAAAAAAAGTCACACTATGCAGACTATTTAACAAGCTTGGCACAGTTGACCGATTTTGAAGAAATAAAAGCAGGGAGTGCGTATAAATTCTGCATGATTTTGGAAGATCGTGTCGATGTCTACCCACGTTTTCATCCGACCTCGGAATGGGACACTAGTGCAGGACAATGCTTGCTGGAACGAATTGGTGGTGGATTGGTCGATTTTCATGGGCGGCCATTTTTATACAATCAGCGCGATACATTGCTAAATGGTGGTTTTATCTCCTATAAAAATACACAGATGAAAAAGATTGCCTTACAAGCACTGGCACTTATGGCGAAGTCAGATTGAGCAAAGTGCTGAACATGGTATAGTGTCAAGTAACCAAGTAAAAAAATTTTGGCTAGATCATGGCATTAGAACTACTCCCTGCAAGTATGCTTAAAGCAATTGATTTATTGCCAGATGCTCAGACGCCTGTGACTTTATTTACCCGTCATTCTATTCGTGAAATTGTCGCGGGTCAGGGTTTGGCTGGCTATAATTTGCAGTTGACAGATCAAGGCCGTGATTTAGCCGAAGCATGGGGAGGCTACTTGGTTGGAAATACAGATCGAGTGATTCAACACTGTATTTCAAGTCCTATTCAGCGTTGTGTCGATACAGCTGCATTAATGATTCGTGGAGCGGATGGTATTACCCTTGAACCTAATACCCATCACATTGAAATTATAGAACAAGGATTGTTGGTTGAGCCTGGAAGCTTTGTACTTGATATCAAGCAGGCAGGTCCATATTTTCAGGAGCAGGGCGCGTTAGGCTTTATCAATAGTTTTGTAAACAAGGCCTTGCCTGGCATGAAACATCCGATTCATGGGGTGGTAGATGTTCTTGAGCTGATTTATAACACTCATCCGACCAACCCCTACGGACTCAGTTTGGCTGTAAGTCACGATACTATTCTGGCCGCAATTATTGCGGTAATTTCTGGACGCAAGGAAGTCACGCAAGCCGATTGGCCAGGCATGATGGAAGGTTTATTTGTTTGGTTTGAAGGCGATGAGTTTTTAGAATCTAAGTTAAAATGGATTTGGCGCGGTCAGATTCACACTTTAGATATTTCACAATTTCGTCAGAAAGTTTAAGTAGAACATTGAACGCATCAAGTGCATCAAGCCGAGAAGTTATTATCGACACGGAATATTTCGCAATAAAGCGATTGTATTCAACCTGCGGTAAAAATGCTCGTACTCATGGCTAAAAAAAGCTTTAAGTAAGTTGAAATGCCTAATTTTAAGTAACAGTTGGAAGCGCAAGCGAGTTAGCAGACACAAAAAAAGCCCTAACGGGCTTCTTTTGTTTAACACTTAGTTAGAAGCTAAAGCTTTAACTTGAGCGTTTAAACGGCTCTTATGACGAGCTGCTTTGTTCTTATGGATGATGCCTTTATCAGCCATACGGTCAATCACTGGAACAGCTTTTTTGTAAGCTTCAGATGCAACCGCATAATCGCCTGCAGCAATAGCAGCGATTGTGCGTTTTAAATAAGTACGAACCATAGAACGTAAGCTTGCGTTGTGTTTACGTGCTTTAACGTTTTGACGAGCACGTTTTCTAGCTTGAGCAGAGTTTGCCACTCGTACACTCCTTGAAATAGATTGGTCTGGGCGGGCTGCAATTACTTCCGAAAACCAACATCAGAAGAATTATCACCAGCCCGTAAACAAGTGCCATATTTTGATGAAACTAGACAGTTAAGTCAAGTCTTGACATGCTTTGACAACATTTTAGCTGCAGAAAAATCGGAAAGAAACAGGTAGATTAGCTTTAAGCCTCAGAGATTGTTTAAAAAATGATAAATTCTATTCAAAATGCAATTGTAATTGGTGCAAATGGTTTAGTTGGGCAGCAATTGGTTAAACGGCTGAATCAGCTATCTGAATGTAAAAACATCACCGTTGTTTTGCGCCGACCGTGTCCTGAATTGAATCACTTAGAAAAAGTCCACACGTTATTACTCGAAGACTTTTTATTGCTCAATGATGAAGATGTGAGTGGTTATAGCCATGCATTCAGTTGTTTAGGCACAACTTTAAAAAAGGCAGGCTCAAAAGAGGCATTTTATGCTGTGGATTATACCATCAATGCACATTTCGCCGAACTATTGCAGGCGAAGGGTACGCATTACATATTGGTCAGTGCTTTGGGTGCACAAGCTAAATCAGCCGTATTTTATAATCGTGTCAAAGGCGAGCTAGAACAATATATTGAAAGCTTAGATTTAGACAAAGTATCAATGTTGCGTCCATCTTTATTATTGGGTGAGCGCAATGAACAACGGCGTTTAGAAGATTTAGGGCAAAAGCTGTATCTTAAAATATCACGATTTATTCCCGATCATTTTAGATATAAGCCAGTAAGCGCTACACAAGTGGCTCATACTATGGTCGAGGCGGCGCAATCGCAAATTCATAAATTTCAAATTTATGATAATTTACAAATACAAAAAACCAAGTAAAAGGGGAACAACGTGTCTACAGTACCATTCGTAACTTGTGACTTATTAGATGACCATCCAAAACATGACCTTGAAGTGGTGATTCCATCTTTGGATGGTAAATTTTTCAAAAGTTACGGTGCACGTAAAACTTTTGGTGGTCAAATTGTGACTGTAAAGTGCTTTGAAGATAACTCGCGTGTAAAAGAGTTATTGGCAACCGATGGTACGGGCAAGGTTTTGGTAGTAGATGGTGGGGCATCTATGCGCTGTGCCTTGATGGGAGACTTGATTGCTGAATCTGCAGTGAAAAATCACTGGAATGGCGTGATTATTTACGGTTGTGTGCGCGATGTCGATGCAATTGCAGCACTTGATTTAGGCGTACATGCTTTGGCTTCAATTCCACAAAAAAGTAACCGCAAAGGCGTGGGTGAAGTAGATGTGAGTTTGCATTTCGGACAAGTCACTTTTAATTCTGGCGATTATGTCTATGCCGACAACAACGGTATTATTGTAGCAAAGGAAAAGCTGGTCGATTTATAAGCGGTTTGATGGCGCAGTCATCAAATTGCTAAGCACATCAAAAGGAAAACAAAATGGTGCATCATCAAATTAAAGTCATTCAGGCAATCGCATCTATGCTTACCGAGGGTGGGCGTGGCGTGAATGGGACTGCGTTTCCCAAGCAACCCGAAAAAGCCTTAAAGTTATATGAGTTTGAAGGTTCACCATTTTGCCGTCGTGTACGTGAAGTCATGACCTTGTTAAATTTGGATTATCAAGTTTATCCATGTCCCAAAGGCGGCACAAAATATCGTCCTTTAGTGAAACTACTCGGCGGTAAAACTCAGTTTCCATTTTTAATTGATGAAAATACAGGTGATCACCTCTATGAATCACAGCAGATCATTCATCATTTATTCAAACATTATGGTAAAAGTGGAAAAACGCCAAAAAAATATGCGCATTTTCCTAAAATTCCTTATGTGGCGCTTGCGGGCACATTATTGAATGGTGCACGTGGTGTGTGGATTAATCAGCAAATTGTAGAGCGCGCTGCACCTGAACAATTGATTGAACTGTGGGGTTTTGAGGCTAGTCCTTATACACGTGTAGTGCGTGGTGTATTGACTGAACTGGAGTTGCCATTCAAATTTCATAATGTAGCCAAAGAGCGTTGGCAAGATCAAGGCTTGGCAAAATTACGTTTAAAACCGGGTAAATATGTGCCACTGGCAGGTGGTAAGCGTGAGCAGGTATTAAAAGTCATGGGTGATAATATTCAAGTCCCATTTTTAATCGATCCAAATACCCAGACTCAGCTTTTTGAATCAGCTAAGATTGTGAAGTATTTACAGCAAACTTATGGCAAATAAGCGTTAAGTGGTTTTTGATTGTTATAAAAGCATCTTCAAGATGCTTTTTTGCATTTGGCAGGATGCAAAATATGCATCATTATAAATAGCCTAAGCAAAGTGGGGTTGAAACACTGACTTATAACATCAGGGGAGCATAAATCACCCTGATCAGTTGCATCTATTTTAGTGAAGCATTTAAACTCTGCAGCATTCACTTTGATTTCGCCAATTTATAGGTTCAAAATGTTCAGCAAACTTACAGGGTTGTTTAAAAATAAAGCCAATCTCGAAGAAATTGCCTATTTAGAAGCACATAAAATTCAATGGGATGCAGAACAAGGCTATATTGTCGATGGTATTGTGCTTAACAATGTTTTAGCAGCGCGTTTAAATTATTTATCCAACCGACGTATGCAAAAGTTTGATGATTTAGCGCAATTGTATTCTACTGCCATGATTATCAATGAAAAAATTGATCTTGAAATTGCGCAACAGCGTTTTAATACATTGCTTGGCAATACCGAAGAAAACCTACAGGAATTTAAAGCGATTGTAAAAAAATTGAATGATTATTATCGACAGTTTTTACGAGATCAAAAGTAAAGCGGAGCGTGTATCAAACTTTAAAGCACGCTGTTTTATAAAATGTTGCAATTAAAACGATGCAATTCAGGATGAAAAAATTACGCAAAACCGTCAATTCATCGTGCTAGTATAAGTCCCATGTTGTTAAGACCCTAAAGCTATATACATGTTCCAACACGAAATTTCCCAACTCAATTTAGCTCAACTGAAAGCTGGCGAAAAACGCTGGATTGGTAATCTACATGGTTCTGCCGCAGCATTATTATTTAAAGAAATTGGTCAGCAGAACCCGCATTTATTTGTGATTGTTGCGCGCAATCAACAACATTTGGCGCAGTTGGAAAGTGAATTAGAATTTTACGGGGTAAAACCGACCATTTTCCCCGATTGGGAAATTTTGCCTTATGACCGCTTATCACCACATCAAGACATTGTGTCGGAGCGTCTGGCGATTTTATCCAATATGCCACAGCAAGGCGTGTTATTGGTGTCGGCGACCACTTTAGCGCAACGTGTTGCACCAACCTCATGGGTGTTGGGTGAGCATTTTGATATTCGTGTTGGGCAAAAGTTTGCTTTGGAACAACAAAAACAGCGTTTAGTACAAGCAGGCTATCATCTGGTCGATTCTGTCTATGATCATGGCGAGTTCGCTGTGCGTGGCAGTATTATGGATATTTATGCTTCGGGACAAGAAGCACCCATCCGTATTGATTTATTTGATGATGAAGTTGAAACCTTAAAGTTTTTTGATCCAGAAACGCAGCGAACCACTGAAAGCTTGCAGAATTTTACGGTTTTACCTGCCAAAGAATTTCCTTTAAAAGAAGGTCGTGCGATTTTCCGTGACCGCTATGCAGAAAGTTTCCCAACAGCAAATCCGAAGAAAAACCCTGTATATCAGGATGTGCTAGAAGGCATTGCATCGCCTGGTTTAGAGTTTTATTCTCCCTTATTTTTCACTCAGGCTCAGCTTGAAGGCCAAAATACACTATTTTCATACTTACCAAAGCATTGCATTGTCATTACAGATAAGGCGATCGATGACGGTTTAACTCAATTTTGGAAAGATGTGCTGTATCGTTATGAGGACAGACGTCATAACATCGACCAACCAATTTTACCGCCTGAACAATTATTTCTACAACCGAATCAATTATTAGAACAACTGAATCAATTTGGACGTGTGATTGCATCCCCCGAAGCTTTTGAGCAAAAAGCAGGTGTGGTGAACTTAAGCACGCTTGCACCACCACGTTTAGCGGTTGATCCAAAACAAGAGCAACCCTTTCATGCCGTTAAGCAATATATTGATGCCGCCAATCATCCTGTTTTATTGGTGGCAGAAAGTGCAGGCCGCCGTGAAACATTAAAAGATGCATTACGTGCAGCTTTAGGTGAAATTCCACAAGTTGAGAGTTTTGAGGCCTTTCAGCAGTCTTTACAAGCTATTGCGATTACCCATGCACCTTTAGACCGCGGCTTGGTCATTCAAGACCAATTGAGTGTAATCTCAGAAAATCAGCTGTATGAACATCGCGTGGTGCAGCGCCGTCGTAAACGTCAGCAGGAAGTTTCAGAAGAGTTTTTAATTCGTAGTTTGACCGAGTTAAGCATAGGCGCACCTGTGGTACATATTGATTATGGTGTTGGTCGTTATGCAGGTTTAATTACTTTAAGCATTGATGAGCAAGAACATGAGTTTTTACAACTCGATTATGCCGATGCTGCAAAAGTGTATGTGCCTGTTACCAATTTGCATTTGATTAGCCGTTATAGCGGAGGTGACCCAGACCTTGCGCCTTTGCATAAATTAGGCACAGATGCGTGGAATAAAGCCAAACGCAAAGCTTTGGAACAAATTCATGATGTCGCAGCAGAATTACTGCATATTCAAGCACGCCGTCAATCTAAACCAGGTTTCGCTTTTGAATTGGATCATAGTCTTTATATGCAATTTGCCAGTGGCTTTGCTTATGAAGAAACCTTAGATCAAGCCAATGCAATTGAAGCGACCTTACATGATATGCAATTGGCAAAACCAATGGATCGTTTGGTCTGTGGTGATGTTGGTTTTGGTAAAACTGAAGTTGCCATGCGGGCTGCATTTGTCGCGGTACAGAACAACAAACAAGTTGCTGTATTGGTTCCAACAACATTGTTGGCACAACAGCATTATGAATCTTTTAAAGACCGTTTTGCCGACTGGCCTGTGCGTATTGAAGTCTTATCGCGTTTTGGTTCAAGCAAATCTCATCAAAAAACCATTGAAGATTTAGCTGAAGGCAAAGTCGATATTGTGATTGGGACGCACAAAATTCTGCAAGAAAATATTCAGTTCAAGCAGTTGGGTTTAATGATTGTCGATGAAGAACATCGTTTTGGTGTACGTGACAAAGAACGTATTAAAGCGTTGCGTGCCGATGTGGATATGCTGACTTTAACCGCAACGCCAATTCCACGTACCTTAAATATGGCATTTAGTGGTATGCGCGATTTATCTATTATTGCCACACCGCCTGCACGCCGTTTAGCGGTGAAAACCTTTGTACAGGAACATACTCGCGATACTGTGAAAGAAGCCATTCTACGTGAATTGTTACGTGGTGGTCAGGTGTATTACCTGCACAATGAAGTGGAAACTATTGAACGCAGTGCTGAAACCATTCGTGAATTGGTACCAGAAGCGCGCGTTGCAGTCGCACATGGGCAAATGCGAGAACGCGAATTAGAGCAAGTCATGCAGCAGTTTTATCATAAAGAATACAATGTCTTAGTTTGCTCGACCATTATTGAAACAGGAATTGACGTCCCAAATGCCAATACCATTTTAATTGAACGTGCAGATAAACTCGGATTAGCGCAGTTGCACCAACTACGTGGTCGTGTCGGGCGCTCGCATCACCAAGCTTATGCGTATTTGCTTGTACCATCTATTAAAGGCTTAAAAGGTGATGCTGAAAAACGCTTGGATGCCATTCAGCGTGCCTCAACTTTAGGGGCTGGTTTTATGTTAGCAACCGAAGACTTGGAAATTCGTGGTGCGGGAGAATTACTGGGTGAGCAACAAAGTGGGTCAATGCAAGCCATTGGTTATAGCTTGTATATTGAAATGCTAGAAAAAGCCACCAAAGCCATTCAAAAGGGTAAAACACCTAACTTCGATGCGCCATTGTCTTTAACTGCAGAAATCAACCTACACATGCCTGCTTTGATTCCAGATGATTATTTGGGCGATGTGCATCAGCGCTTATTATTCTACAAGCGCATTAGTAATACCGATACTCAAGAAAAGCTTGATCATATCCGTATGGAATTGATTGACCGTTTTGGTATTCCGCCACAAGCGGTGAAACAACTCTTTGCGGTGCATCAATTGCGTTTAAAAGCAGAGCAGTTGGGCATCACTAAAATTGATATTGGCACAAATGGTGGTCATATCGAATTTTCACCCGATACGCCTGTGCAAGCCATGAGCATCATTCAAATGATGCAAAAACAACCGACCTATTTCCGTATGGATGGTGGGCAGCGTTTAAAAGTAATGGTGATGTTGCAAGATGCTGAAAAGCGGATTCAATTTATTGCCGATCTATTAAACAACCTGCTTAAAACTTTGCACAGCTGAGTTGAAAAATGCAAATCTACCTAAATAACACATGAGTAAATTATGAAAAATTTCTAAGAAACCTCTGATTCTATGATGAAAATTATTTATGATGAATTTGGTTAAAATTGCACTTTATTTACATGGAAACATGATGGGAATGATACTCAGTGTACTGGGGATGTGATAGTATTAGTCATCATTACAATTTGCGTCATTTATAAAGATATGTTTAGTTTGCACCCACAACTTGCTCAAGATACTTTTTTTGTAGGCGACTTTCCTCTGTCAACATGTCGTTTAATGAATGATATGCAATTCCCTTGGTTAATTCTAATTCCACGTGTGCCAGGGGTTACAGAACTATACGAATTAAGTCAGGCAGACCAAGAACAATTTTTACGTGAATCCAGCTGGCTATCTAGCCAATTATCACGCGTATTTCGTGCCGATAAAATGAATGTGGCGGCTTTAGGTAATATGGTTCCACAATTGCATTTTCATCATGTCGTGCGTTATCAAAATGATGTAGCTTGGCCTAAACCTGTTTGGGGTACCCCAGCTGTACCATATAGCAATGAAGTTTTGGCTCACATGCGTCAAACCTTAATGCTTGCTCTGCGTGGGCAAGGCGATATGCCATTTGACTGGCGAATGGATTAATTGAATTAATTGCCACGCAGCATGCGTGGCTTTTTAATCCAAAAATCGAATTAGGCCGCGTTATTCATGTACAATTGGATGAAAAGAGATCCTCAACAATTCGAATTTCTGCATCGATTAGTCGGGTATGCAAGTTTATCCCTAATGATGGTGGTCTATCACTACACCTACGCCGATACCAATTATCAAATTTATCTTCCATTTTTTCTCACTTTTTTATTACTGATTATTCCTAAATTTTCCCGTTGGCTGCAATATAAATATAGTCGTCAAGTTAAGCGTAATATCCTGTTTATTATTGATACTGTAGTGGTTGCGGCATGTTTGTCTGCGGTACAACTGAATTTGGTACTTACTTTTGCTGCTTTATTTGCCCTGTTATATACCGCGATTTATATTAAAGTTTCTTCTTTTTGGGTGGCATTCGCTTCCTTATTGGGTGTCACAGTTTTTTATTTTTGTAATATTTTTATTTTTGGTTTTAACGAATATTTTCAACAAAGCAGTAGTGAGCTTACGATTTTAGCTTTTTTATGTATGATTTTTTATTTTGGAATGGGCAGTGCGTATCAAGCACGTCGTATTCGCTATACTATGGCAAAAAAAGATCATTACTATAGGCAAATGAATCGATATATAGAATTTGCCAATCAACTAAGTCGCTATGCACCTTTACAATTATGGCAATCCATTATGAAGGGCGAGTCGGAAGCGAAAATCGAATATAAACGAAAAAAATTGACAATTTTCTTTTCAGATATTCAAGGCTTTACTGAGCTTTCTGAAACACTGATTCCAGATGATTTAGCATTCTTACTCAATGATTATTTAAGCCACATGACCGAAATTGCCAAACAATATGAAGCGACGGTAGATAAATTCATGGGTGATGCGATTCTGATTTTCTTTGGCGATCCAAATTCGCAAGGCGTTGAGCAAGATGCTAAAACTTGTGTAGACATGGCAATCGCAATGCGTCAGCAAATGAAATTGTTACGCGAGCGTTGGGTCAAAATGGGTTATCCACCTTTACATATTCGTATGGGTATCAGTACAGGATATTGCCACGTTGGGAACTACGGTGCAGCACATCGTATGGCATATACCATTGTTGGACGTGATGCTAACTTAGCCGCACGTTTACAAAGTGCTGCAGAAGTCGATGAAATTTTACTTTCAGATGATACTTATAAACTGATTAAAAATGATTATTTGTGTGCGCCAAAAGCACCGATCTTTTTAAAGGGGATTCAAGGCCCTGTAAAAACTTGGCAAGTGATGGAAAAATATGCGGCCAGCAAGTCGGATTATCAGCGTTGGTTTGACTACGAGTATAAAGGCTTCCATTTGTTGCTAAATTTGGATGAAGTGCAGAATTTTGAATATCCTGAACTCATTACCGTATTAGAAAAAATGATTAAAAGAATTCAAACCCAGCAAAAATTGACCAACTCACAGGGGATTGTAAAACTCAATCTTGAGGATGAAGTTATTGAACATGCACCTGTTCAAGAAATTGCCAAAACGCATATTCCTGAAAAACACTAAAATTTCTTATCAGACTGATTTAGTTTAACTTTTAAATCCTCAAGCTTTTTAAAGCTGAAGTTGTGCAATAAAAAAACTGCGTAGTAACGCAGTTTTTTAGATTTAGAATCATTTTCTGATTAATGATTTTCTGAAGCATGGTTAATGGTGTACTTTGGAATTTCAACTTCCAAGTCTTCATTGACCACTTTCACCTGACAAGATAAGCGTGAATCAGGCTCTAAGCCCCAAGCACGGTCTAATAAATCTGCTTCCACGTCATCCATTTCTTCTAGGCTGTCAAAGCCTTTACGAACCACAACGTGACAGGTCGTGCATGCACAAGACATATCACAAGCATGTTCAATTTTAATGCCATTTTCAAGTAAGCTTTCGCATAAGTTGGCATTTTGTTCGACTTCAAACTCAGCACCTTCTGGGCAGAATTGCGCATGTGGAAGTACTTTAATACGTGGCATAATCTTTACCTTAAATTAGTTTGAGTTTGACCAGTCATCGAGTTTAGTGCCTTTGAGTGCTGCATCAATATGTTGATTCATGCGAAGCGCAGCAAAAGCATCACTGTGTATTTTAAGCTGTTCAACAGCATGTTCAATGGCTTTAATGTCTTGCCCAGTCAACTCGGCTTCTAACTGCGCTTTGGCATTATTTAAAGCTTGCAACTGTTCTGAGCTTAAAAGTTGTGCATCCACCTTTAAGGCTTGTTGTAAAGCTTCAAGTTCACGTTGTGCTTCAACTTTGGTTTCATGCAAATGGCGCAATAGCTTGTCTTCTTCTGCATATTTGAAACCATCTAGCAGCAAACGCTCGGTATCTGCTTCAGATAAACCATAAGATGGCTTGATATCGATATTCGCAGTTACACCAGAGGTGGTTTCTTTGGCTGAAACACTAAGTAAGCCATCTGCATCGACTTGAAAGGTAACTTCGATACGCGCCTGACCCGCAGTCATTGGTGGAATACCATGCAGCACAAAACGACCTAAGCTACGGCAATGTTCTACCAAATCACGTTCACCTTGTACCACATGAATGAGCATGGCAGTTTGACCGTCTTGATAAGTGGTAAATTCTTGGCGACGTGCTACAGGAATTGCAGTATTGCGTGAAATTAAACGTTCCACCAAACCGCCCATGGTTTCTAAACCTAAAGACAGTGGGGTAACATCTAAGAGTAATGAACCATCTTTACTGTTACCAATCAGTTGATTGGCGGTAATTGACGCGCCAATTGCAACCACTTCGTCTGGGTTAATCGTGCATAATGGTTCTTGATTAAACACTTCACGTACAGCTTTTTGTACAGCATAAGAACGTGTTGAACCACCGACTAAAACCACATTTTGAATGTCGTCTAGTTCAAGTTTGGCATCGCGCAATACGCGTTTGCAAACACTAATGGTTTTATCCAAAGCAACTTGAATAATACTTTCAAAGTTTGCACGGTCTAATTGCAGCGTATGTTCTAACAGTTTTAATTCAACATTTTCTGCATTGCTGAGCGCTTCTTTAGCTTTACGTGCAGACACAATAAAGTGTGCATATTCTGCATCATCCAAGCTTTCAATATTCAGCTGTTTTTTTGCCCATTTTACAATCAGACGATCTAAGTCGTCACCACCTAAAGCAGTGTGACCGCCTGTAGCTAAAACTTCAAAAACACCCTGAGAGAAACGTAAAATAGAAACGTCAAAAGTACCACCGCCCAAGTCGTAAATCACATAGTTACGGTCTTGTGCTAAGTTAGTGTCTTGATCTAAACCGTAAGCTACAGCAGCTGCTGTTGGTTCGTTCAATAAGCGTAATACGTTTAAACCTGCAAGCTCGGCAGCATCACGTGTAGCTTGACGTTGCGCTTCATCAAAATATGCAGGTACAGTAATCACGGCACCATTTACAGGGTTTTGTAAGCTGGCTTCTGCGCGGTCTTTGAGTTGTTTAAGCAATTCTGCAGAAATTTCAACAGGCGTTTTACGCCCTTGAGCTGTTTCAAACGCAGGCATTTGATTGTCTTCACCCACTAACGTGTATGGATGTTGAAATTTGATGTCAGCTTTAGAGCGACCCATAAAACGCTTGACTGAAACAATGGTGTTTTTAGGGTCTGTAGTAATAAATGGCGCAGCAGCATTGCCGTAATGTGTATTTTGCGCTGCATAATGGACGATAGAAGGCAGTAGCACGCGACCTTGCTCATCATGCAAGACTTTGGCTTTACCAGAAAGAACTGTGGCGACCAATGAATGAGTGGTGCCTAAGTCAATGCCAATTGCAATGCGATGTTCATGCGGTGCACTTGATTGACCTGGTTCTGCAATTTGCAAGAGCGCCATTATGTAAAATCCTTTGCCCGTTAAATATTAAAATACAAACTAAAATTAAAAATCATCGTCTAAATCAAAACTGTCATCATCTAGGAAACGATCTTCAGCTTTGTCTATGTCAGCCATGATTTTTGTGAAAAAGCGCAATTTACGCACAGTGTCACGTGCTTCTGCCCAATCTTCTTCGGCATAGTCAATTTTAAATTCACGGACTAAACCATCAACCCATTGTTGTACTTCAACTTTCAAAGACTGTAAGTCATCGGCACAACTGGCATCATCCAATTGCTCACGAATTTCCAAGGCGTCTTGTAAAAATTCAAAATCATGAATGGATTGATCGAGATGATAATCTTGCTTTTTCAATGAGAGTAAATATGCAGCACGACTATCTACAGCAGAAAGTTGTTTAAATGCCTGATTAATTTCACTAGATTTAATCAATGCCTGATCTTTGTCTTCGGCTTTGTCGGGGTGATATTGCTGCTGTAGCTTTAAAAATTCAGCTTTTAAAGTAGCAAAATCAATATCGAGTGCAACAGGAAGATTAAACAACTCAAAATGATTCATGGGAGATGGAATCCGCGATTAGTGTGCAAAATTGGCTGAATAAATACAATTAAAACAGTGTATTGTACACTGTTTTAAACTAAAAAGAGGGAAGCGGCTGTTATACCGTGAACGATTCACCGCAGCCACATTCACCTTTTTTATTGGGGTTGTTAAACTCGAAACCTTCGTTTAAACCATTTTTGACATAGTCCATTTCCATGCCATCAAGGTAAACTAGGCTTTTCGGATCAACGAAAACTTTAACACCAAACTGTTCAAACATTTGATCATGCGTATCGACTTCATCTACAAATTCGAGTACATAAGCCAAACCAGAACAGCCTGAAGTTTTCACACCAACGCGAATACCTTGACCCTTACCGCGATTCTTTAAGTAATTGCTGATATGAGTTGCAGCATTTTCAGTTAAATTGATCATGAAAACTCCGTTTATTTTTCCACAAAACTTAGTAAATTAAGCTTTGGTCTTTTTGCTGCGATAGTCTTCTACAGCAGCTTTAATAGCATCTTCTGCCAATACAGAACAGTGCACTTTCACAGGTGGGAGTGCAAGTTCGGTTGCAATATCAATATTTTTGATGGCTTGTGCTTCATCTAAAGTTTTACCTTTAAGCCATTCAGTAACCAAAGAACTTGAGGCAATGGCAGAACCACAACCATAAGTTTTGAAACGTGCTTCTTCAATTACGCCTTCGTCATTGACTTGAATTTGCAGACGCATTACATCGCCACATGCAGGTGCGCCCACCATACCTGTACCAACGTTTTCAGCATTTTTGTCTAAAACGCCAACATTACGAGGGTTTTCGTAATGATCAATTACTTTATCGCTATAAGCCATGTCGCTTCTCCAAACCTCGGGGTCAGCCTTAATATAAATATGGGGGTGAAATTACCTTTATCAATCTAATGGCTTCCTGTCAAAGCCATTAGATTTGGGATGAATTAGTGTTCAGTCCATTCTACTTTAGAAAGGTCAATCCCTTCTTTATACATATCCCAAAGCGGTGAAAGTTCACGTAACTTTTCAACAGCAGCTTTAGTCACAGTTAGGACATGATCAATATCTTCTTCAGTGGTGTATTTACCAAAACTGAAACGAATTGAGCTGTGTGCAAGTTCGTCTGAAAGACCTAGTGCACGTAATACATAAGATGGCTCTAAAGTCGCTGAAGTGCACGCAGAACCTGAAGATACCGCAGCATCTTTAAGAGACATCATTAAGGATTCACCTTCAACAAAGTTGAAGCTGACATTTAAGTAGTTAGCAACGTTTAGCGTTGGATGACCATTCAGGAATACTTGTTCCATGCTGTTCAAGCCATTCCAAAGTTTGTCACGTAATACACGTAAACGGGCTTGCTCAGAAGCCAAGTTTTTCCCTGCAAGTTCAAATGCTTCACCCATACCTACAATTTGGTGGGTTGCTAGTGTGCCTGAACGCATGCCACGCTCATGACCACCACCATGCATTTGTGCTTTCAAGCGTACACGTGGACTACGACGTACAAATAGCGCACCAACACCTTTAGGACCGTAGATTTTGTGTGCAGAGAAGCTCATTAAATCTACTTTTAAGGTGGATAAATCAATTTCTACTTTACCAGCAGCTTGGGCAGCATCGACATGGAAGAAGATTTTTTTAGCACGGGTGATTTCACCAATTGCAGCAACATCGGTAATCGTACCAATTTCGTTATTCACCATCATCAACGACACTAAAATGGTGTCTGGACGAATTGCCGCTTCGACCATTTCAGGTGTAATTAAACCTGTTTGTGGTTGTGGGTCTAAGTAGGTGATTTCAAAACCTTCAGATTCAAGCTCACGGCAGGTATCTAAAATGGCTTTGTGCTCAATTTTAGAAGTGATAATGTGTTTACCTTTAGACGCATAGAATTGTGCTACGCCTTTCAGTGCAAGGTTATCTGATTCTGTTGCACCAGAAGTCCATACGATTTCACGCGGGTCTGCTTTGATCAAGTTTGCAACTTGCTCACGAGCATATTCAACTTTTTCTTCTGCTTGCCAGCCATAAGCGTGCGAACGAGAAGCGGCATTACCGAAAGTCCCATCAAAAGTCAGGCACTCCATCATGCGTTCTGCAACTTGAGGATCTACAGGAGTGGTTGCTGCGTAGTCAAGATAAATTGGACGTTTCATGTCAAATACCTGTAACCGATAAAAGAGCTGAATCAAACGGTGCTGTGTTCTGGCGGATGGCAACAGTTTGTACGTTGTCACGCGCAACTAAGTCAGCAAGTGAGATTTTAGCGAGATAGTCGGCAATATGATGGGAGAGTTCCTGCCATAAGTCGTGAGTCAAGCACATTGCACCATTTTGACAGTTGCCTTTATGGTCGCAACGCGTTGCATCAACAGTTTCGTTTACGGCTTCAATGATTTCTAGCACAGTGATTTCATTTGCACTACGTGCTAAATGGTAGCCACCGTTAGCACCGCGAACACTAGACACTAAGCCGTGGCGCTTAAGTTTTGCGAATAACTGCTCAAGATAAGCAACAGAAATAGTTTGACGGGCTGCAATTTCAGCAAGCGTGATCGTTTGTTCAGTTGGCTGCAAAGCTAAATCAAGTAGAGCAGTCACTGCGTAGCGACCGCGAGTTGTTAAGCGCATGATTCGATACACATGATTAGACTAGATATGGGTATTCTATGAATCCCGACTAAAATAGTCAAGTATTTTATTGTGATATTGTGCGCGAGGATTTACGCTGTTTTTATTTTATATTTCAATGCGTTTAAACGACCCATAAATTATACACTAATAACGTAATTGATAATACCGTTATTACACCAAAGGCGATGTTAATGCGCTTTTGACGGCGTTCAATTCGACGAATGCGGTTTTTGTACTGTTTAAGCTCAACTTGTAAGGTGTTGATTTTAGAGCGTTGTTCATCAATTTTATCTAAAAGTGGGGCAATGCGCTTTTTAGAAGCGATCAACTCTTGTTCTTGAGGTGCTTCTTTCAGCCATTGTTTCCAGTCGGCTAAAACTTTGGGCGCACTAAAATGCAAAATCAGATCACGAAATTCATCTTTCAGAGTAATGTCACCATCTATACGCATGTGTTTAATACTGCGACGATTACCTAAAATAAAGATTTTGAATAAATCTATGAGGGTGGTGCGTACATCTAAATCGACAGCTTGTTCGGGTGCTTTGGTGTCAAAGAAGATGCCATTTGGATTGAATTCCACGTAAATATCGAAATAAGGAATATAGCTATTAATTTTAATGGTGACTTTATGGTTAACAAATTTTTTAGCCTGCAAAGCGACCACACGATCATGTTTCAGAATAAAGCTAAAAATTGTTTCTAACACAATCATGAGCATGGTCAGCAACAAATGTGGATTACTTTGTCTTTGTTGCGAATCACTCATAAAATCAAGTCCCTAAATCTAAAGTTGAATTCCTTGTTTTGCGCTTCATAGCGAATAAGTCTTATAGAAGCGCAGCGAATAATCATGCTTTGTAGAACAGTTTAGCAAAACGATCAAGTATTTAATTTGCTATTATGAAAGCATTTTGTAGGTTTATTACATTTATGTGCGCATAAAATAAGCAGGAGAGGTTCATGGAAAAAATGACGGATAGCGTAAAAGAGCATTTGGTTGAGCAAGAAATCACATTGAAAAATAAAGATAAATTACGTTCAGGACGTAAATCATCACTCGACTTTCGTAAATATACCAAGCAAATTTGGTTGGCGGGTTTAGGTGCATTTTCACGTGCAGAAGAAGAAGGCAATAAATTGTTTGACTCTCTGGTCAAAGTGGGTGAGGAATTAGAATCCAAAACTACAGAAATAGCCGATCAAACTGTTGAAAAGGTGTCTGAAAAAGCCAAAGAATCGGTGATTGATACTAAAGATAAAGTCGAACGTTTAATTGACCATAGTGTAAATCATTCTTTAAATAGAATTGGCTTAGTAACAGCAAAAGATCTTCAACATTTAGAGCATTTAGTATTACAATTACATGCCAAAGTTGATGCCTTGATTGAAGAAAATAAACAATTAAAAGAAGATGTTGCAAAAAGTAAACGTGTCTAGCCTAGATTTAGAAACATGCAGATGTGGATGAGAGGCGGGTTTTAGACTAATTGTCAATAGTATCTTATGCTCCATCGTTTTTTACCATTTATTTTGCATAAAAGCGTACAGGGAGTATTGCTTTTACCCTCAAAGCATTGCTATAAAGGCGTTACGGTAATTTAAATTAAATCTCTGGACCTTAAATAAACGATATTAAGAGGACGTAATCTTCATGAATAAATCAGAATTAATCGATGCAATTGCAGAGAAAGGGGGGTTGTCTAAGACTGATGCAGGTAAGGCCTTAGACGCAACAATTGCTTCTATTACTGAAGCGCTTAAAGCGGGTGATACTGTAACCCTCGTTGGTTTTGGTACATTTAATGTGAAAGAGCGTGCTGCTCGCACAGGTCGTAACCCACAAACAGGTGCTACACTTGAAATTAAAGCAAGCAAAGTACCAAGCTTTAAAGCGGGTAAAGGTTTAAAAGATTCAGTAGCATAATCTTTTAAAATGCCAAGAAAGCGCGCCAATTGGCGCGTTTTTTATTAATAATGTCAATAAAAGGCGTCAACGCATTCATTCGCTGAGGGTTTTCAGTTAAAATCTTCCGCAAATAAAATATTGGAATACTTATGGAATCTTTTCGTAAAGTTATTAAGGGTTGGTTGGGCAAAGTTTTGCTCGTTTTATTCTTGACCCCTTTAGCACTTGTAGGTATTGAAGGATATTTTAGTGGTGGTCAGTCTGAAGACACTGCACAAACCGTGAATGGTCAGCAAATTTCAAAACGAGAACTAGACAATCTGACCAACTCGCTGAAAGAACAATACTTGGCTTATACCAATGGTGACGAAACACTATTGAATCAAAATTATATTCAAAACAAAGCAAAAGATACTTTGGTTGCACGTACTTTGTTATTACAACAAGCAGAGAAATTAGGGGTTTCTTTGAGCGATGCGCAAATTGAACAAATGATTGCACAGCAACCGAATTTCCAACAAGATGGCAAGTTTTCTGAAAGCTTGTATGCGAACTATCTTCAATCTGTAGGCATGACCAATCAGGCGCTTGTGGCAAATTTACGTCAAGACCATGCGTTAAAAATGCTCAGTGCTAGCTTTACTGATTATGCTTTAGTTAGCCCATCTGATATTCAGCAAATTGCCAACTTACAAACCCAGCAACGTACTTTGCATTTATCTAGCATCAAGTTAGATAACTACAAGAAAAATATCACTACAAATGCGCAAGAAATTGCAGCCTATTACGAACAGCATGCGAATGACTTTAAACAGGTAGCCAGTGTTGATGTCGATTTTATTGTGGTGACTCCAGCGAATATTGCACCTGCAAATGCGACTGTCACTGAAGCAGAGTTACAACAGGCGTATCAAAAGTTTGTCGAAACTCAAAAAGGTGCTGCTGTACCTACAGTGAAACATATTTTAATCACCACGGATGCACGTGATGATGCCGCAGCAAAAAAACTTGCACAGCAAGCGGTTGCTGAAATTAAGCAAGGTACAAGATTTGCTGCATCTGCGCAAAAGTATTCGGACGATCCTGAGTCTAAAGCCAAAGGTGGTGTGGTTGCAGGTTATGAAATAGGTGTATTTGGTGATGCTTTTGATAAAGCCGTGGGTAGCTTAAAATCAGGAGAAGTATCACAGCCTATCAAAACTCAATATGGTTATCACGTAATTCAAACAGAAGGTGCTACGGTTCAGGTGCCTGCGTTTGAAACTCAAAAAGCACGTTTAACGGCGGAATTGCAAAAAACCAAAACTGAAAATGCGTATACCGATACCATCAACAGCTTAAATGAATTGGTGGTGAGTAGTGATGCTTTAGATGTGGTAGCGGAAGAAGTGAAAACAGCCAAAGTCGAATCTATCACTGGTTTAACTTTAGCGTCACAGCATCCTGTTTTAAGTCAGCCAACTGTTAAAGTTAAATTGTTTAATGATGATGTGAAAAATGGCGACCGTAACGCATCTAGTAATATTACTTTAGCGAATGGTGATGTGGTATGGGTTAAAGTGCGTAATTACCATGCTGCAGGTGTGCAAACTTTGGAAGAGGCAACACCACGCGTAAAAGCTAAATTGATTGAGAAAAAAGCCTTTGATGCAGCCAAAAAAGATATTCAAGCCACATTGGATGCCTTTAAAACTCAGCCTGCAGCGACCGTTTTGGCCAAAAACCAAATCCGTTTTGAAAATGCAGGCACATTCACCCGTGCAGATGGTTTGTTAAAGCGCGATATTGAACGTGCTGCTTTTAGTGTACTTGCACCTAAGCAAGGCATGTGGTCAGTGACTACAGCATCTTTACCGAATGAACTGGTTGTGGTTGCTGTATCGAATGTAAATGACACCACTTCGAATGCTTTAACGCCTGAACAGCTCAAAGAATTGGCGCAGTTATATCAACAACTTCGTGCTCAGCAAGAGTTGGATGACTACACTCAATATTTGAAGTCTCAAGCGAAAATCAAATAGTCATATTTATCATCAAAGAAAAAACCAGCAAATTTGCTGGTTTTTTTGTGCTTGTGAAAGCGTTGACTAAGAATATTTGTGGCTCATTCAGCGCGGATTTTTAATTCATAACCTGTGTATTTGCGAATGTTAATCACGCCAGTATCTAATATGAGATATTGTCCTTTAATACCTTGTAACTTACCGCGAATAATTGGGGTTTTATCCAAATTATGCGATTTGATCTTTTCAGGATATTGCTCTACAGGATAGACAAACTCACGTGGTGGCTCTTGATCTAACAATTCAACGGTTTCATTGAATTCTAAGTTTTGACTAAATTCATCACGAATAGTTTGAATTTTAGGTGCAAACTCTTCAATGAGCTGTTCGCGCACTTCAATTAAGTTCAAAGGTGCTGCTTCACCTTTAAGCAGTTTACGCCAGTCCGTTTTATCTGCCACTTGTGAACCAAACATGATTTCGAGTTGCCCAGATAAACGGCGTGAACCAACTTTCATAATTGGCAAGGCTTGGGTTGCACCTTGATCAAGCCAGCGTGTTGGCATTTGTCCTAGACGGGTAATTCCCACTTTTAAAGCGCTGGAGTTGGCTAAATAGACAATATGTGGTTGAAAGCAGACCTCATGTGCAAAACTATCTTCACGACAAGTCCCTAAATGATAATGACAGGTTTCAGGTTTCATAATGCACATATCACAAGATGCTTTAGTTTTAAAACACTTAAAGCAATGCCCTTGCGAATAGGATTTTGGGGTTTTTACGCCACAAGAAACACAATAAATCTTGCCAGTCCATTCCAGTTTAAGTTCTTGCCCAAGCTGAAAAGGCAGGTCAATTTCTGAACGGTCTAGAATAAATTTATATTCAACATTTGCCTTTTGTACCTGTTCATCAGTTACACTATGGTCCTTAAGACCTGCGTGCATTTTATGGCAAATGCCTTGTAGTTCCATAAGAATACTCTCTCAAAAATGAAGGAATGCAGTGATGGCTGAAATGCGTTTAATTCAAGCATTGATTGATGATTTATCTCAACAACAGCCAATTTCGACTGCATTGTGTATAGGGCAAAATATTGAAGCAAGCCCGAAGCATAACAATCAAGCGGCTGATGAGCAGCCAACTATCCAATGGCAGTATTTTAGCGCATTGGCATTTTTAAATCTGCCTTTTACCCAACGTTTTGATTTGGCAGTTGTATTTTTGGATGCTTCAGATTTTGCTTCGCAGACGTCGCAACACACCTCGCAAATTTTGGTGAAGCTACGTGACTTATTTGCAAAGCGTATTGTGGTGGTTGCTACGCGTCAAGATGAGAAATTGCTTAGAGCGCTTGGTTTTACGCAATTGATTGAACATCGCTTTGAGGAGCATCATTTATGCTTATGGCAATTTAATATTTTAACTTATAAGCACGTACCTGATTGGTTTAACTCAAAGTTTTGGGCAAATCCTGAAAATTGGGATAAATTCCGTTGGTAAGTGCAGGATTAAACTAACAAAAACATAATAATGTTAAATGCTTAACATAAATATAGGATATTGCAAAATTTAACAATTTCAAGCGCGCAATTCAGTCAAAACTTCGTATGCTGTCATAGAGCATGATGAGGAAAATAAAATGACCAATTTAAGCAATATTGTTGAAATATTGGCAAAGCAAGCATTGGGTGCAAATCAGCAATCTAATCAATCTCAGGGTGGATTGGGCGGTATTTTAGGCTCGGTTTTGGGGCAACTTGGTGGCAATAACCAACAATCTGCACAAGGCGGCTTGGGTGGTATTTTGGGTTCTGTATTAGGTCAGTTGGGTGGGCAACAACAGCGTTCTGCTACAGGTGCTTCAGGTACACAAAGTTTATTGATTGCAGTTTTGCCTTTGGTGTTGGCATGGATTCAAAAACAGGGTGGCTTGCAAGGCGCTTTGGATAAACTAAAAGGACAAGGCTTAACCAGTCAGGTGGATGACTGGGTGTCTACAGGCCCGGGTGAAAATGCGCAAGTGCAGCCTGATCAAGTACAAAACTTATTTGATGATGCGGATGTAGAACAGGTTGCACAGCAAACTCAGGCACCAAAGCAAGATATTTATAGTGCAATTTCTACAGTATTGCCGCAAATTATTGATTCATTGACACCCCAAGGTGAGCAAACCAGTAAACAAGAAGCCAACGACGATATTCAACAAGTCATGAATTTAGTGTCTGGGTTTTTAAAGCGTTAATGAAAGAAAGGCTTTGTTGTTAAAACTTGAGCTATAAAAAAACCAAGTCAGCAAATTTACTGGTTCGGTTTTTATTCAGATTTTTAAACATGCAATAAAAAACACGCCGAAGCGTGTTTTTTATGTTTTAAGTTCGGTTAAGACTTAGAAGTCGTAACGGAAACCTAAAGAAAGACCTAAAGCATCTTCGTCATTCACGCCACCAACGTTGTTTGAACGACCTTGTGACCATGGTGTTAAGTTTGATTTGGTGTCATTAAGCATAGTTGCAAGGTTTGCGTATACACGTACTGCTTTGTCTAAACGGTGCTCAACACCTACTGCCAATAATGTTGCATTTGCATCATCAGCATCTACGTCACGATGGAATACTTGACCACGTACATAAGTCTTCGGCGCAACTTTATAGTCTGCTGCTACGCCAAAGACTTGTGCATCTGGGTTTGCTTTATCATCATCATGTGTTAACAATTGATATAGCGCACCTAAATTAAACTCAGGTGTGATTTTGTATGCAGCGGCAATACGGAAGCCATCACGCTCACCACCTCTTGCTTCTTCTTCATAGCGCTCATACGCAGCAGCAAAATCAACCGGACCTTCTTTATAAGTTAAAGCTAAGTCGTAAGCTTTATCTTTTTTAGAGTCACCTTTTTCAGCAATTGTTGTTGTAGTGTCTGGTACTGTAATAACTTGTTCTTTACCGTTTGCATCTACAATACGGATTGTTTTTGTTGAGGTTTTAGTTACTTTAGAAGGATAACCAGCACTATTACCTTCATGTAAAGAAAGTGCAGCTAGAACATTAAAACCACCGCCAAATTTAGGGGTTTGATATTCAATTGTATTCGCATTACGCTCATCAAAACGTAAGTTACCAGCACGAGTTACGTTACGGATGTCACCAACTTGGGCACCAAAGAAGTTGACTGGACCACGTGCAGCTTTAAATGGGCTGTCAAAACGACCTACACGCGCTTGACCGAAGTCACCTTTTAAACCTACAAAAGTATCACGAGTAGCAAACTCTAAATCATCATTTGCAGAACCGCTAGCAAAGTTAATTTCTTGTTCAATTTGACCAAAAACAGTCATGCCATTTTCTAATTTTTGTTCAGCTTTGAAGCCTAAACGTGATGAGTTAGAAGAAAGACCAACTTCGTTGTAGTCTTTACCATCATCAAGATAGTCTAAAGATACGTGTGCACGACCATAAACTTTAACATCAGCAGCCATAGCTAGTGCTGGTGTAAATAAGGTTGCCCCAACTGCTAATGCGCAAAGCGTTTTTTTCATGTGTAGCTCCAATACAGACTATTGTTTTTTAGTCCTAAACATTGTTCAGAAGTAGAGTTGATCTACCGCTGTTCTCTATTGGTGCTAAGTATTCCTTACAAATGCGACAGTAATATTAAGGAGATATTTCAAAATTATTAAAAAGAACAAATTAGATCAAAAACTTACTTTTATTCGCATTTTTTTAGTGACTGAGTTTTTAAATTTAGAAAAAATATATGTAATGAATAACTTAATTGCAAAAAGATTGACATGCTATTGTCATAAACTGCTATAAAAAATGCAGGGTTAAAGCTTGAGATGAAAAAATGGAGCAGCTGCTCCATTCATTTTGTATGACATTTTTGAAATTTTTAAAGCGCTGCTTTAATTTTTTTTGCTTGGGCTTTAATTTTTTCTTGGTCGCCCATTTGTGCAGCATGTTTTCCAAGTTCGTGAACTGAAGTTGGAATTAAATGGAAATGTACATGAGGGACAGTTTGACCTGCACTTGCACCTGACAATTGCATTAATACAATACCATCTACACCCAAAGCTTGCTGCATAGCTTTCGCAATTTTTTGAACAATTTGAATAGTATAAGCTGCTGCATCTGCAGGTAAATCCAATAAAGTTACTGCAGGTGTCTTGGGAATCACGAGAGTGTGACCATCGGCTTGCGGCATGATGTCCATAAACGCAAGAACTTGGTCATCTTCATACACTTTAATTGCAGGAAGCTCGTCACGTAGAATTCTTGCAAAAATATTTTGATCATCGTAAGCCATTATGATTCCTTAAATTCAGCCTATGCTATTTTAGAACGGTTATTTACAGTTCAGTTCTTTTTGACGTGCTTTGATTGTGTCAAGACGTTGTTGTTCTTTTTCAGAGAACTTTGGCTTTGTTGTATAGCAGTTGTCATTACCAAAACGGGCTTTAGCTTCAGGATCTTTAAAACAGAAGCCTTTTGATGCGTAAATCACATCATGGTCATTTTTAAGTTTTTGACATTCTTGTTCAGATGCAAAAGCAGTTGAACTTGCCCCAATTAAAGTTGCAAGGCTTGCAAATACGGCAATGCTAAACTTGTTCATAAGAGTTTCCTCTATTTAATGATGATGTGACTAGTCACTTAATACACATTATTGGGATTATAGCTGTATATTCAATGGCGAGTTCTTACTCTAGGGTAATCTTACTCCATAATTCATACATTTTCACGACAGTGGAAAAGTCACTGTCTTTTTCTGAGTTTAAATTTGCTGCTTGAATTAGACTTTGGGTTAAAGCCAGTACAGGTGCAGGCAAAGCTGCTTCACGTACTAAATCTAATGCAATGCCTGTATCTTTAGCTAGTAAAGGTAAAGCAAAAGTATTTGGAAAAGCACGGTTCAGTACTCGCTGGGGCAAAATCATTTCCGTTACTGCACTTTTGCCGCTCGAAGCATTAATACATTGCAAGGCCTGATTTAAGTTTACGCCATGTGCTTTTAAGGCGGTAAAACCTTCAGCTGCAGCACATAAACTCACAGCCATTAACATATTGTTGACTGCTTTTACTGCAAAGCCTGCACCAGGTTCACCTACATGTTGAATCACTTTACCAAAAGACTGAATTGCAGGTAGCGCTTTTTCAAAAGCAGTTGCTTTACCACCAATCATAACTGTTAATGTTGCATTTTCTGCCCCAATGGTTTGCCCACTCACAGGTGCATCTAAAAAGTCGACCTGTTGTGCTTCAAGTTTTTGTACTAGTTTTTTAGCACTTTCGGGTACGCCACTGGTGCAATCGACCCAAACTGAACCTGCTTTATGTTGGACTTGTGCAATCAGGTTTTCAACTTCGGTACTGGTAGGCAAGCAAGAAAAAATAATATCAGCCTGTACCGCTTGGGCCAATTCAACCGCGTGAGTGCCATATTCTGCAGCATGTTGCTCGGCTTTGGCAAAGTTACGATTCCAAACATAGACCGTGTCAAAATGTTTGGGTAAATGTGCTGCCATGCGGTAGCCCATTGCGCCTAAGCCAATAAATGCAACAGATTGAATCATGTTCGTGCTCTCTTTATGCGATTTTGCTGGATCGTTGTTCTAACCATGTGGTCAATTTAGGCCAAAATTCATTAGCACTTTTTTGACTGGACATTAAACCTAAATGTCCCCCTGGAATGAGAGTAAACGTGACATCGCTACTACTTGTCAATTCACATAAAGGTTGGGCAGCTTCGGCCGTGACAATTTGATCGCTATCACCTGCACCAACCAAAAGTGAACAATTAATATTTTCAAGCTTAATGGTATGTTGATTCAGTTGAATAGCGCCTTGTTTGAGCGGATTTTGCAGCCACACATTTAACATCATGTCTTGATTAATGCCGCCCGGATAATCAATCATATTATTTAAAAAATTGGCTAAAGTGGCATTTTCATGCAAGGTTTGTAAGTCGTGCAGATTCGAGAGCATCTGTTTATTGCTTTCAAGCCATGCTCTAGGGTCTAAAATCTTAAAACCAATCGCATTGATTAAACCTGGTGTATGAATAAAATGCTTGGGAATTTTTCCTGAATAAAAGGCATGTTGCAGTTTCGGGTATTTAGAAATCAGCTTATTGGTCGATTGAAAGAGTTTACCAACCCGCCCAGAAGCATAACTATCTACGGGGCTACCCAAAACCATCAAGTTTTTAATATGTGCGGATTGTTGGTCTGCGGTATAAAGCATGGCAAAAACACCCGCCATACTCCAACCATGTAGTGAAATTTGTTCGACTTTGGCGTGTTGTAAAATGAGTTGAATACAATTAGGGATTGCATCCTGAATAAAAGCCATAAAATTTAAATGACAATGTTGATAGGTCAATTGTCCCCAATCAACCAAATACACATCAAAACCGCTATGCTGAAAATGTTTCACTAAAGAGCGATAAGGATATAAGTCATAAATCGACATGGTAATTGCTAAAGGCGCAACAAAAACCAGCGGCTCTTTATATTGCTTATCTGGCGAAGCGTAATAGCGAATCTGCGCATACTTATAACGTGCCACGATGTCGTATGGCGTGGTCTGAGATAATATCAAATCACGGCTTTTAAATAAGCGAGTGCTGAGGTTTTTAAGCTTTTTTCGGTGCAGATTAAATTTTCTTTGTAGCTGATTCATGAGGTGTTCCATCACACGTGGCGCCGATTTGAATGAAGTCTAAGCGATATTTATACATTTTACCTTGACCTTAAATGCGCTTGGCGCTCAAAATGTTGGCAATTATTTAACAAACAGGTCTTAGGACTAAGTTTAGGGCTGAGCAGTAAAGATGAGTCAACACGACGACATTGAATATCAATTAGATACTTTGGCAATTCGTACTGGACACAACCGTACAATTGAAGGCGAGCACAGTGAGCCAATTTTCCTGACTTCATCATTTGTTTGTGAAAATGCTGCCGATGCAGCTGCAAAATTCTCAGGTGAAATTGAAGGCAATACCTATTCACGTTATACCAATCCAACTGTACAGGCTTTTGAAAAACGCTTGGCAGTATTAGATGGTGCAGAACGTGCGGTTGCGACAAGTTCGGGTATGGCGGCCGTTCATGCGATCACTTTGGCTTATCTTAAAGCGGGTGATCATGTAGTCTGTTCACGTGCTGTATTTGGCTCGATCATTTCACTATTTGAAAAATATGTGATGAAGTTTGGTGTCGATGTCACTTTTGTTGATTTAGAAGATTTAGAGAGCTGGAAACAAGCCATTCGTCCTAACACACGTCTTTTATTTATTGAAACGCCATCGAATCCATTGGCACAAGTGGGCGATTTACAAGCTATTGCCGATATTGCCCATGCAAATAATGCATTATTTGCAGTCGATAACACTTTCTGCACTCCAGTTTTACAACAACCGATTAAATTTGGTGCAGACCTGATTATCTACTCATCGACCAAATATATTGATGGGCAGGGACGTGCTTTAGGTGGCGCTGTGGTAGGTAAAAACAAATTGGTTGAAGAAATCAATGGTGTGATTCGTACTTTGGGTAACTCATTAAGTCCATTTAACGCATGGATTTTCTTAAAAGGCTTAGAAACTTTAAGCCTGCGGATGAAAGCACATTGCGCCAGTGCGCAAACACTTGCCGAGTGGCTAGATGCACATCCAAAAGTTGAAAAAGTGTATTATGCAGGCTTGCCGCATCACACAGGGCACGAGTTGGCGAAAAAGCAACAGTCTGGCTTTGGTGGTGTTGTATCGTTTGTGGTGAAAGGTGAGCGTCAAGGCGCGTGGACCGTGATTGACAACACACGCTTCCTGTCCATCACCAGTAACTTGGGGGATGTAAAGTCAACCATTACCCATCCTGCAACAACATCTCATGGCAGAATGACCGCAGAAGCCAAACAAGCAGCAGGCATCAGTGAAGGTTTAATTCGTGTTTCTGTTGGCTTGGAAGATATTGATGATATTATTCGCGACATCGAGCGCGGTTTAGACCTCATTTAAAACTAAATAGATCAATTGTTCGGAGATTTTTTATGAACATTAATATGTTGATGCAGCAAGCGCAGCGTATGCAAAAAGAAGTGGAAAACAACATTAAAAAAGCCAAAGAAGAACTTGCGCAAACTGAAGTGCATGCAGAAGCGGGTGGTGGTTTAGTGAAAGTGACCATGACTTGCCGTAATGTGGTAAAACGCATTGAAATTAATCCTGAATTATTGCAAGACGATGCAGACATGATTGAAGATTTGATTGCCGCTGCAATGAATGATGCCGTTCGTCAAGCCGAAGAGATTTCTGAAGAAAAAATGAAGTCTGCGAATTCAGGTATGGGCTTGCCACCGGGCTTGGCAGGTTTATTCTAAGGAACGGCGTATGTTTAGTGATCGTTTTGATCAACTGGTACAAGCGCTACGCATTTTGCCAAGTGTTGGGCCAAAATCGGCTCAACGCATGGCATTGCACCTGATCATGAAAAATAGAGAGGGTGCAGTMGGTTTGGCTCACGCTTTGAACGAAGCCACGAGTTATATTCACGAATGTTCAATTTGTCATTCATTAACCGAAGATGAAGTTTGCAATATTTGCGCCTCACATGACCGTGATCCACACTTGCTTTGCGTGGTAGAATCTCCAGCCGATGTCATGGCAATTGAGCAAAGTGGAAGTTTCCGTGGTAAATACCATGTTTTAGGTGGGCACTTATCACCTTTAGATGGCATTGGGCCTGATGAAATTGGTATTCCGTATTTGGTTCAGCGTTTAAGCGATGGCAACATTACTGAAGTCATTTTGGCGACTAATGCCACTGTAGAAGGTCAGGCGACAGCACACTATTTGGTCGAAGCGACCAAACATTTGCCTGTACAGATGACTCGTATTGCACAAGGTGTGCCTCAAGGGGGCGAACTTGAATATGTCGATAGTCATACTTTAAGTCAGGCGGTGCATAATCGGATGCGAATGAAATAAGCATTTAGGTGCTTATTTCCTATGATTTATGTGAGCATTATGTTGATGGCCATCTAATCAATCATTCATAGAAATTAAGACCTGCATTCAAAGGCGAAAAAATCAAATTAAGATAAAAAACGATAAAAATTTAACTTTTAATGGTATCGACATCCCAAATAAGATAAACAATGAAAATACTGGACATATTTTTATAGCTAAATACTATTTAATGTTTAAAATGAAGCCCTAGCGAATCCTGTTTTACCTGCTCACTATGTTCCAATTTATTCATCAACAAAAAGACTTTGAAAATGTCTTGGCATTAATGAGCCAAAACAGCATTTATGGTTTAGACACCGAATTTATTAAGGTTGATACTTTATGGCCGAAATTAGGCGTATTCCAGATTAATATTAATGATCAGGTTTATTTATTAGATGGGGCTGCTTTAAATTTAAGTGCATTTTGGGAAAAATTGTTTCAGGCGCAGCAAAATATTTTTCATGCCTGCGGCGAAGATATTGATTTAATTTATCATTATGCGCAGAAAAAAAACTTGAATAACGTGTTTGATACCCAAGTAGGGATGTCATTTTTAGGGCATGGTTTACAAGTCAGCTATCAAAATGCTTTAAAAACCATGCTCAATGTCGATATTGATAAAGGGCAAACCCGCTCAGACTGGCTTGCACGTCCGTTGTCCGATGAGCAGTTAAATTATGCTGCCAATGACGTGCTGTATTTAATGCAATTGGCAGATAAGGTACAAACAGACTTAAAACAACATTATTTACTGGATTTTGCACATGAAGATTGCCGCAATTTAACTCAGGAAATTGGTGAAGAAACACCTTTAGAGTTGTTGTATCAGGATGTGGGCAACTATCGTCATTCACGCCGTCAACTCATGCAATTACAACAGTTATCTGTTTGGCGTGAGCAAATGGTGAAAGCCTTAAACCAACCACGAAGTTTTATTTTGCGCAATTCAACCATGTTGGATTTAGTCGAAAAAAATCCTAAAAATAAGTTCCAGCTCAGCAACATTAAAGATTTACGCCCGCATATTGTGCGTGAACATGGCAAAACCATTTTAGATTTAATTAAATATCTGCCTGATCAATCACAATGGCCATTGCGTATGGCGCGCCCAATTCGCCATTCTTCAAAAGAAGTGGGTGAAAATGTAGAACAGGTCATTCAGCGTGCAGTACAGGAAACTCAAATTCCAAAAGAAGTTTTATTGCGAAAAAAATGGCTGAATGCACTTTATCAACATGTGGTTTTTCATAACGATGAGCAAGATTTACCCAACTATTTGTTAGGTTGGCGATATGAATTATTAACCCGTCCTTTAATTGAAGTTTTGCATGCCGATCAGTCTTATTTGTCTGGTCAGATGAGAGTTGCTGAATAACCCAGACTGATCTTCGTTTAAATACAGCAGTTTTTACATCAAAATGGATGAATTTTCACGTCATTCTTTGTTTGAGAATAAACATAGACCAATGCGTTAATAATGGTTAATGTATCTCGGTTTTTTTTGTTGTATCCTTTGCCTGAGTTTTTAGAGTTTTGTTGTTTATGCACTGTTCAATTTATAAGTCGAGCAAAAAAGATGAGATGTATTTATACATCGCCCGTCCTGAGCAAACTGAAGATCAAGCAGAAGCGTTTGACCCGCTTGAAGTATTACCTGAGCCAATGCGAGTTGCATTTGGTCGTGCGACATTTGTAATGGATTTGGAATTATCTGAAAGCCGCAAGTTGGCACGTGTGAATGTTTTGCACGTTATAGATTCTATTCAAACACGTGGTTTCTTTATTCAAGTACCGCCAGAAGGTTTAATTAATCCAAACGCTGTGGAACCAGAAGGCTTACGCGGTGCATAACCTTTGTTCAGGAGTTGAGAAATGAATAGCGTGATGACTGGATTGGATTCAATTCCTGAAACTGCAATTGCTGTTTCTATTTACTTATTGGGAAGTGCCATTATTTTGTGGTGTTGGTATCAAATTGCCAAACGCTTGCCAAACCCATTAGGTGGTATCACTTGGATTGTGCTGTTTGCAATTTTACTTACCCCCACAGTATCTGAAGGCAGCAATGCAGCACTTGCCCCAGCCATCTTTGGACTTCTTTTTGGTGTTTTAACCAAAGAAATGCCATTGGTTTGGTCTAATTTATCTGCCATTTTATTTGTGATCGGTCTTGGCTTGTTGGTCGGCTATTTCTGGTCAAGATACCGTCTTAAACAAACCACTTATACAGCCAACAAAAACACCTCACCACTGTAACTAAAACAATTAAGGTAAAATCATGTCTGTTGATACGCAACAATTTTCAGGTACAGATCAGTACATTGCGACTGATAGTTTAAAACTTGCGGTGAAAGCCGCACGTGCTTTGCAAAAACCACTTTTGGTGAAAGGTGAGCCAGGTACAGGTAAAACCTTATTGGCTGAGCAGGTGGCTCAAAGTTTGGGTTTAAAGTTGATTACATGGCACATTAAATCGACCACCAAAGCGCAGCAAGGTTTATATGAATATGATGCAGTGTCGCGTTTGCGTGACAGCCAACTGGGCGATGACCGTGTGTATGACGTTAAAAACTATATTAAACCTGGAAAATTGTGGGAAGCATTTACTAGCACAGAACGCTGTGTGTTGTTGATTGATGAAATTGACAAGGCAGATATTGAATTCCCAAATGACCTGTTGCATGAACTTGATAAAATGTCGTTTTATGTTTATGAAACAGGCGAAACCATTACCGCAACACAACGTCCAATCGTGATCATCACTTCTAATAATGAAAAAGAACTGCCAGACGCTTTTTTACGTCGCTGTTTCTTCCATTATATTGATTTCCCAGATGAAGCGACCATGCGCGATATTATCGATGTGCATTTCCCGAATATTTCAAGCAGCTTGGTTTCAGAAGCTTTACAAGTTTTCTTTAAATTACGCCAAGTTCCCGGCTTAAAAAAACCACCATCTACGTCTGAACTCATTGATTGGTTAAGCCTATTGATGGCAGATGACATGCCTGAAGATATTTTGCGTCATAGTGATAAAAGCAAAGCCATTCCGCCTTTATACGGCGCATTAATCAAAAATGAACAAGATGTGCAATTGCTTGAGCGTTTAGCCTTTATGTCGCGCCGTTAAGGGAGGACAACGCCATGTTTGTGCGCTTGTTTTATACCTTGCGACGCTACGGTGTACCTGTCACCACACGTGAATTGATCGACTTAAATCAGGCAGTGGCATCGGGTTTGGTTTTTGCAGACCAAGATGAATTCTATCAACTTGTTAAAACTGTCATGGTTAAAGATGAGCGTTTTTTTGACAAGTTTGACCGTGCCATGAAAGACTATTTTGATGGCATTTCTACTTTCGATCTAGATGATTTGCTGAACCAAGTTCATCAATTACCCAAAGACTGGTTTGATTTAGAGTTGCTTGAAAAGCATCTTACGCCAGAGCAGCGTGAAGAACTGAAAAAAGCAGGATCATTAGAAGAACTGATGAAAATGCTAGAAGAGCGCTTGCGTGAACAGCATAAAAAGCATCAGGGTGGCAACCGTATGATTGGTACGGGTGGCACATCACCTTTTGGGGCTTATGGTGATCATCCAGAAGGTGTGCGTATTGGTGGGCCAGGACGTAAGCGTTCTGCAGTTAAAGTCTGGGAGCAGCGTCAATACCGCAATTTGGATGATGAGCAGATTTTAGGTACACGGCAAATGCAATTGGCTTTGCGCCGTTTACGCAAGTTTGCCCGTCAAGGTGCAGCGGAAGAGCTAGATATAGATGGCACCATCCGTGAAACAGCAAAGCAGGGCATTTTAGATGTGCAACTGGTTCCCGAACGCCGCAATCGTGTCAAAGTATTGATGCTATTTGATGTAGGCGGCTCTATGGATGCTCACATTGCCCAATGTGAAAAACTGTTTAGCGCAGCTAAAACTGAATTTAAAACCCTCGAATATTTTTATTTCCATAACTGCTTATATGACTATGTTTGGAAAGACAATTTGCGTCGTAGCAGTACCCGTATGAACACGTGGGATTTATTTAATACCTATGGACGCGACTATCGGGTAATTGTGGTTGGTGATGCGAGTATGGCACCTTATGAGCTAAATTCGATTGGTGGTTCGGTGGAATATATGAATGATGAAGCGGGGCAAGTTTGGCTACAACGTCTGCGTCAGCATTTTGAAAAAACCGCATGGCTGAATCCTGAACAGGAAGGCTATTGGCATTACACACATACTATTGGTTTAATTCGACAAATTTTTGAAAATCATATGTATCCAATGACTTTAAAAGGCATTGAAGATATGACGAAATATTTGGCGCGATAAGCGCCATTTTTTCCATTAATTTTTTATCAATATCAGTTATTGCATGCATATTGATGAAATACTAATACGATAAGCAACGTGAATTTCAATTTGAGGGGATCGAGATGGAACATCAAATCAATGGCATCGCATTACCGAATGAAGAAGGTTTTTTCGGACAATATGGCGGGCAGTTTATTCCACCGCATTTAAAAGCAGCCATGGATGAAATTAACCTTGCTTATGAAGAAATTCGTCATACAGCAGAATTTCAAAATGAATTAAAGGATTTATTTGCCAATTATGTAGGACGTCCGAGTCCTTTGTTTCATGCAAAACGTTTATCTGAGCAGTTGGGTGGTGCACAAATTTATTTAAAGCGTGAAGATTTAAATCATACGGGTGCACATAAAATCAATCACTGTATAGGTGAAGCATTGCTCGCCAAATATATGGGTAAAACCAAAGTGATTGCGGAAACAGGTGCGGGACAGCATGGTGTCGCGTTGGCAACGGCATGTGCGCTTGTGGGCATTCCGTGTGAAATTCACATGGGACAGGTCGATATTGAAAAAGAACATCCAAATGTTGTGAAAATGAAAATTTTAGGTGCTAAGCTGATATCCGTCACACGTGGCACAGCGACTTTAAAGGATGCCGTAGACAGCGCATTTGAAGAATATTTAAAAGACCCGAAAAATTACATTTATGCAATTGGTTCGGTGGTTGGTCCACATCCATTTCCAAAAATGGTACGTGATTTCCAAGCAATTATTGGCGATGAAATTAAAATGCAAAGCCAAGAACGCTTTGGGGTAAATCCAGATTATATCGTGGCATGTGTGGGTGGTGGTTCAAACGCAGTGGGTGCATTTACTGCCTTCTTAAATGATCCTGAAGTTAAGCTTGTGGGTATAGAACCTGCAGGACATGGTTTAGATACAGATCAACACTCTGCAACCTTAACTTTGGGTAAACCTGGTCAGTTACACGGCATGGCGTGTTATGTGCTTGAAGATGAGCAGGGTGAGCCATTGCCAGTCCATTCAATTGCTTCGGGTTTGGATTATCCAGGTGTGGGGCCTCAACATAGCTTTTTAAAAGATATTGGTCGCGTGGAATATTCAACAGCAACAGACCAAGAGTGTTTAGATGCCTTTATGACCTTGTCACGCGTAGAGGGGATTGTACCTGCTTTGGAAAGCTCACATGCGGTGGCTTGGGCCTTGCGTGAAGCACCAAAAATGGCAAGAGACTTGAAAATTGTGGTCAATCTTTCAGGTCGTGGTGATAAAGATGCTGACTATGTAGCAGAAAAATTAGGTTTGAACTAATTTTACTGAATATGAAAAAACGCCTAAATGTGTAAGTTTAGGCGTTTTTTATTTATCTTTATTTATATTTTGCAGGTTGAAAAAACAGTTACTTAGCTTGCAATATATTGTTGTAATTGCTCGATCAGTTTGCGTTGATCATCCATAGTCGCTTTCACTAAATCACCAATCGACACCAAACCTACCAGCTGTTCATCTTCAAGTACAGGCAAGTGACGTAAATGATGGTCAGTAATTAAGTTCAAGCATTCTTTAACACTGGTGTTTTTGGTTACGGTCAGTACTTTAGCAGTCATAATTTCACTGACTGTCGTGCTTTTAGAGGTTCGTTCCATCAAAATAACTTTACGGGTGTAGTCACGCTCAGACAGAATACCAACCACATGATTGTTTTGATCGGTAACCACCAACGCACCAATGCCTTTTTCAGCCATTAAACTAATAGCTTCTAAAACCGTTGCTTCTGGGCGAATTGTGTAAATTTCGTGATGTGCTTTATCTTGTAAAACGTGAATTACCTTGGTCATATTCTGTGTCCTGATTGTTGTTTATTGTTTGACTTTTAAAGTAACGTGAATTGTAAAAATTGCAAATACTTTAGCGTCAAGATTGTATTTTTACGTCAATTCTATTCTGGTTCTATTTATGCAATATTTAACGCAGGTTCATTAAAAAAGAAATGCTTCATTTGTGAAGTGGTCAGTTTAATTTTTTGACTTGATGAACCATACAAGGTTGGTATGACATTTAAACGAGTGAGCGTTGGTAGCAAAGAAGTCTCGAAATCCTGCGCGGAAATTTTACGAGGACTGTATTGTGGCCAGTGTTTTGCCGCATATTTATGCGCCTGTACTGCATTTAACCAAAAAGGGAAAATATAATCATCGTGATCTGAACTCATTGCCCACCCTTGATGATATAAACCCCAAAGTACACCGCAGTACATCATTGATTTTAATAGTGTAACTTTAAGCAGGAAATCCCTTGGTAAAGGGTGGAGTTGGTTAATCTGATTCATAATCAAGCAAGGTTGTAAAATTTGGCTATATTGTAAAAAGAATAGATGAATATACCGTTTAAGCTTTGCTTAAAATCGTAAATAAATATGTATTTATGGTTTAAATATCTAAATTAAGGGTCAAAAAAACGCCACCTAAGTGACGTTTTATTATGCTTGCATGATGGCCATGTTTTGCCAGTATTGCGCTTTCAATGAATCACGTTCAACACGGAAACCTTGATAATACAGTTCTGCCAAGAACATTGCTGCTTTACCATGTCCTGCACGTGCAGCTTCTTCGAGTTGTTTTACCGCATCTTGGAAGTTCATTTGTGAATGAATTGTGTTTACTGCATTTGCATAAACATGCTCTAAGTCATGGTGAGAGATCGTTTGAATCATATTAAACTCCTTATTGTAATTATGATTACTAATTTAAGCCTACCTTTTAGGCTTCATACAAATTTAATGCTTTATTGTTAAACTAATATTACAATTTGATTGAATTGTCAAATAATTATCGGGGTTAATGAGCATATTTCAAGTTTACATGATTAAACATTGAACAAGTTTAATTTTGATTAAACTAAAGCTCTAAGCATGATAAAAAAGGAGAATAACATGACAAGATTCGTAGACGGATGTGCTTTTGATGTACCTCCATTGACTTCTCAAATTATTGAGTTGGCACATCATCACCGAAAAAAACTAGATGAGGCAATTTTACGTCGAGATGTTCATTTAGGTGAATACTGCTTGGCGCAACGTAAACGTGTGGCTGATTTTGCAAAGACTTTAGAGCGAAGCGATCGTATAGAATTTTACCGTAATTATGATGGTGAATTACTCCGTATCGCAGATGAAGACGAACTGCATCCTGCCGAAGCAGAGGGCGGTGTCAGTATATTTGCTATTTTTTTGGTGCTTGCAGTCATTGCATTGGTTTTATACTTTGCCGTAATTCGTGGCACCATTGGCTAAAGCTGAATGCTTTGTAGAATTTGTAAAAAAGCTCAATTTTTACCGTGACGATACAGTAAAAATTGAGCTGTTTAACTTGTACAACTCACAAGGGCATCCTACACTAAGGCGATTAGAGGTAGGTCATGCACAACGCAATTCAAAAAACGATTCAATTTATTTCTCAACTGAAACTCGAGCAAATTTATAATATTGTTGTGTTGAGTATCATTTTTATTATTTTAACTTTAGCAAGTGTTGCGCTTTATCGCCCAGTTGGGGTGCAACAATTTCAAAATGTTGAGCGTTTGTCGCAACAATCTATGTATGCTAATACCCAAGACATGGCAGTGCGTTTACTCAATCAACGTCCAATTCGTTATGTGTATTATTTAAAATTGATGCAGGCACATCAGATGGAACAAGATCGGGCTCAACAACTTCCTGCCTTGGTGCAAGAGTAATTTTATCTATTGGCGTCGTTTTCATATTGCGCAGTGTCGGTGTTAAAGATATTGGCGCAAGTAAATTATCCTGTAGCATTTTTTCCAATGCCGCTTTATCTAAATGTTCGCTCACAATCACCAAAGTTAAACGATCAGGCTGTAAATGTTTGCGAATCGCACGTTGCACATCTTCAGCGGTAATTTTTTCCACTCGTTCTGCATAATCACTTAAATAATTTACAGGAAGTCGATAAAAACCGATGTGTCCAAGCTGGGCATTAATACTGGCATTGCTGCTGTATTGATTCGGAAAAGCACGAATTAAACCTGCTTTGGTTTCTTTTAATTGCTCCAAATTGATGGGTTGTTGTACAAATTGAATCAAGCTTTGGTGAGCGACTTGAATACTATCAAGTAACTGATCTTGGCGCGTAGAATAGCCTAAGCTAAATAAACCCGCTGCTTGGGTAAAACGAAACGAACTGCTGACGCCGTAAGTGTAGCCACGTTTTACTCGTAATTCTTTCATCAAAATAGAATTGAAACTGCTGCCACCCAGTATTTTATTGGCAATTTCCAAAGCCAAATAATCAGGATCATCGCGTGTGGTCGCAAGTTGCGCAATACTCACATGCGCTTGTTGTGAGCGATAAGGAATATGCTGGATGTTGAACCGTGTTGCAGGTGTAGGCCGTGGCAAAGCTGTTGCTGCAGTACCTTGGACAATATGTGTGCTTATAGTGTTGGCAAGTTTTTCTGCTTCTTTTAAGGTTAATTTGCCTGTAATGGCAATATTCATATTTTGCGCGACCAGAAACTGATCTCTAAATTGTTGTAAGTGCGTTGGTTGAATCCGTTTGATACTGCCATTGGTGCCTGTAATGGGTTCTGCATAGGCATGTTGTCCGTAAATTGCGCGATATAAGCGAATATTCATTAAACGGCTTGGATTTTCTTGCAGTTGTTTTTGTCCGATTTGTGTATTGCTTTGCATCCGCTGGATATTGGAGCGCTCAAAAGTCGAGTTTTTTAGTATTTCCAACATCATTTTGACGGCAGTTTGCATTTTCTGCGGATCAGAGAGTGTTCTTAGCCGTACCACAAACATATCGCGGTACGCCGTGGCACTAAAACGTGCGCCTGTGGTTTCAAAGGCTGCGGCAATTTCCTCTGCCTTATAACGCTTGGTGCCTTCATCCATCAGTTGAGCTGCCATATTGGCAATGCCAAATAAACCTTTTTCAATTTCTGCATCGCGGGCAGAACCTGCATTAAAAGTCAGTTGGATATCAACCATTGGCAAAGCAGGATTTTCGACAAATAAAGTGCGTACGTTTCGATGATTTTTTAATTCATGCACCTGTGGAGCGCGAACATCACCCAATTCATTTACAGCATTTAAACTGTGCAGTAAGTTCAGAGATTGCAAAGGCGTGCTTACGTCTGTTTCAGCAAAATCATGCGCTGCTGTAGTGGCAGTTTCCATCGCAAAGCTAGCAGAACATAGACCAAAACTCGTGCTTAAAATAAGCGTGTAAAATAAATGCTTTTTCATGGAAGTCACAGTTTAAGGTGTTGCGCTTTGAGGCAATAAATACAAGGTGCTGAGTCTGTCTTTATTAAAGTAATTTTGCGCAACGCGTTGAAGCTCTTGAGCAGTAATGGCTTGGAAGTGTTGTGGTAAAACATCAATTAAACGGTGACTAAATCCATTGACTTCTAAGTTGCCAATGGTTCGGGCTTGTCCAGCCAAATCATCCTGACTATAAATCCAATTGGCCACAAACTGGGTCACCACGCGCTCAATTTCACTTGCATTGACCAAATCCTGTTTCAGCGTATCTACTTCGTTTTGAATCGCGGCCTGCGCTTCGCTTAACGTTACACCTGCTGCAGGCAATGCCGAAATACTAAACAAACTGTCCCCACGTTGATACGGATCATAACTGACACTGATGGAGCTAAGTATCTTATTATTTCTGACCAAGCGCTGTTCTAAACGTGAAGTAATTCCACTGTCTAATAGTTGTTTGATGATGGTGAGCGCAAAGGCATCTTGAGGATTTTTGGCTGTTGCTAGTGAGCCGACATTCCAAGCCATATATAAATTAGGAACTTGTATAGCCGCAGACAATTCCATGTGCCGATAACCTAATTGTTCAAACTCCAACACATCATTACGTGGTGGCGTAGGTGCTTTCGGAATATCTCCAAAATACTTTTGGACTTGCAACAATGCGGTTTGATGATCTACATCGCCCACAATCACTAAAATAGCATTATTGGGGCGATACCATTTTTTGTACCACGCCTGTACATCTTGTAGCTGAATGCTTTGCAAGTTTTTCATGTGACCAATAATGGGTTGGCGATAATGACTGGTTGGGTAGGCAATCCATTTAAAGCGTTCAAAAGCCAAAGCCCGTGGATTATCATCGGTACGTTGCCGCCGTTCTTCCATAACCACCTTAATTTCAGGCTCAAAATCTTGTTGGCGAAGCAACAAATTACTCATTCTGTCGGCTTCCAACTCTAAAGCCAGTGGGAAATAAGTTTTGGGATAAAGCTGATAATAATTGGTGTAATTAGTAAAGGTTGCTGCATTGACAGTGCCACCATAAATACGACTTAAACGGGTAAATTCATCATTCGGTACTTTGGCTGTACCTTTGAACATCATGTGTTCAAGTACGTGCGAAATACCCAGTGTATTTCCCGACTCATCGCTACTGCCTACTTTGTACCAAATTTGTGTCATCACCATAGGAGAACGATGGTCTTCACGAATAATGACTTTTAAACCATTGTTGAGTGTGGTTTCAAAAGTGTTATTCGCAGTTAAAACTTCTGCATGGCAAATTGAAGCTGTTAAACCTAAAACCAACGCACAAACAGACTTCATCGAAAATTGGAACATAAGCAAGTGGAGATCAATCGTTATCGGCTTATCTTTCAAAAATTAAAGCGGAAAGGCAAGGATTGCTTTAGGTATTTTTTGTATGCAGCTATGTGATTGGAATACGAGGTAAAAGCAATTGGTTTATGTTAGAATCCGATTTTTTAACGCAATGCTTTTCAAGGATTCGGCATGCAACAGCAATCTAATGGGCAAAATAAATTTTTGATTGATGCTGATATCGGAGATGATGATGTCACATTACCGAATTTACCAGCGGTAAATGTTCCGATTGTTGAAACAACACCTCTACAACAAGCAGCAACGTCTGAACCTGCTGCAGAAACATCATCAGACACGGAAGCACCTGCGAAAGGTGGTTTCTTTAGTCGCATGAAAGAAGGGTTAACCAAAACCCGTAAAAACTTTGCCGATGGCATGGTGAATATTCTGATTGGCGGTAAAGAAATTGATGATGAATTATTAGAAGAAGTCGAAGAACAATTGTTGGTTGCAGATATTGGTGTAGATGCAACCAAAACCATTATTGCCAATTTGACCGAGCGTACTGCGCGTGGTGACTTAATTTATTCGCATTCTTTATACAAGGCTTTGCAAGAAGAATTGGTGGCTTTGCTCGCACCACGGGTAAAACCTTTACATATTGATGCCAATAAAACCCCTTATGTGATTTTAGTCGTGGGTGTGAATGGTGTAGGTAAAACTACAACCATTGGTAAGTTAGCAAAACGCTTACAGGGTGAAGGTAAAAAAGTCATGTTGGCCGCAGGGGATACTTTCCGTGCCGCAGCGACTGAACAATTGCAAATCTGGGGTGAGCGTAACGACGTTGCCGTTGTTGCACAAGGTCACGGTGCAGACAGTGCTTCTGTTATTTTCGATGCTTTTGAAAGTGCGCGTGCCAAAGGCATTGATGTGTTAATTGCAGATACAGCAGGGCGTTTGCATAACAAAAGCAACCTGATGCAAGAATTGACTAAAGTTAAGCGTGTAATGCAAAAAATTGATGCGACTGCACCGCATGAAGTAATGTTGGTGGTAGATGCAGGCACAGGTCAAAATGCCATTAATCAAGTTGAAATGTTTGATGAGGCTGTTGGCTTAACCGGTATCACCATTACCAAATTAGATGGTACTGCAAAAGGTGGCGTGTTATTTAACATTGCAAGCCGTACCCACGTGCCAATTCGCTTTATCGGTGTGGGTGAAAAAATTGATGATTTACGTCCATTCTCGGCAAAGTCTTTTGTTGCGGCACTGTTTGAAACTGAGAAATAAGTTTTAAAGCTTAAAAATATAAAATGCTGTAAGTTTCATACAAACTCCGCAAAATGCGGAGTTTGTTGTTTTTAGCCGGTTTGAGTGTTGTATAAAGCAGCAGCTAAAAATACGAATGTGAATAAAAGCACATCCGTCTAGATAGAATAAGAAAAATATTAGATTGATTTTTTTGGGCAGTCAAAATGAGTATGTGCTTACAGCAGATATCACGAAAGACTTTAAGCTTAAGAAAAAGCTGAACCATGACGGTAATGAACTGACTTTCATCGATCAATTTAAAAAGTGCCGTAGTATTTATGCTTTAGGTAAACGCATCCATTTTAGCCAAACGTATAGGGCCGAGCTGATTCAGGAAGCTGTGCTTAGCTGACCATCGGCACATCATTCACAAAGTAGGTTTGTTTTCTGAATCACATAAAAAGTTTTGGAATTTAGTGCAGGACTTGCAACGCCAATTTGTACCCAAGCAGGTTTTAGCAGGTACTAAAATGAAAATTGAACAATGTGCAGCAGCTTTTGGCTCGGTATTGTTCTATGAAGATCAACAAGTTATTCGTCAATTGCAAAAGAAAATTCTATTTCATGCTGCAGAATTTCCAATTTGGTCGGAGCAAACTTCAGGCATGGCACAATTTGTGGTGTGGACAGCACTGGCAGATTCAGGTGTGGGTGCATCTTTACAACATTTTAATCAAAGCATAGACCACGCTGTGGCAGAGCATTTTGATATTCCAAATACATGGCTATTACGCTCACAACTTGTTTTTGGATCAATTGAAGAAGAAGCAACCGAGAGGTGTCATGCAAACTATCAAAATCAATTTAAACTTTATGCCTAAATGACAGCATTTGATTAAGATTGGTCAAATCAGCTTCTTATTATGCGCCACAAAGAGCCAACCGCAGTATATTATGTTGCAAAAGGCTGTATCTGTAGAATAGGTATATAGATGCAGTCACATACATTTGTCACTTTATAAAACTATAATCGTTCTATACATAAAACACACTGTCGTATTTTATGTAATGTTTATGCTGAATAAAAGACTTAATATCGCTGTAATAAACCAATTTCTACAAAATACTGCAGAGGAATCAAAAATGTCTTTTTTGAATCAATTAGAAAAACGTCGCTCAATCTATGCACTTGGTAAAAACGTTCCTGTAGATCAGGCAATTATTGAAAGCACCATTAAACAAGCGGTTCGTTTAAGCCCGTCTTCATTTAACTCGCAAACTTCACGTGTTGTGACTTTATACGGTGCTTCGCATACGCAATTCTGGAATATCGTTTTAGAAACTTTACGTAAAATAGTTCCTGCAGACGCATTTGAAAATACAGAAGCAAAAATTAACAGCTTTAGTGCAGGTTTTGGCACAGCATTATTTTTCGAAGATCAGGATGTTGTAAAAGGTCTACAAGAACAATTTCCCCTATATGCAGACAACTTCCCAGTATGGTCAGAGCATTCAACAGGGATTGCACAATTCGCAGTGTGGACAGCGTTATCTGAAATCAATGTGGGTGCATCATTACAGCACTACAACCCAATCGTAGATGAAGAAGTTGCTCAAACTTATGACATTCCAGCAAATTGGAAACTGCGTGCTCAATTGGTGTTTGGTTCAATTGAAGCACCTGCGGGTGAAAAAACATTTATGGATGATGCAGAACGTTTCAAAAGCTTTAACTAAGCTCTAGCAATACATACTGCACAGACTAAAAAGTAGGGTGATGATTCATCCTACTTTTTTTTGTTTCGAGGGAGGGGAGTGTTAATGATGTGTCTTAGCAACTTCCTTATTCATGTGAAAATGCCTGAAACCATTAGTTGTCATAAAACTGTCATTTATACATTGCATAGTGCAATCAAACTTTAATAAATGATACAGAGTGAAATATGGCATTTAAATTAGGCGTAGCAAGTATTGCATTGATAGCTTGTAGTTCAGCATTTTCAGCAGTAACCATTGCAGTACCAGAAGAAATTAAGTTACTCGCTGTAAATGATCAAGAAATTCGTTCAGGTTTATTCAGTTCTGCACAGCAAGTCAAAGTTAATGCGGGTGAAAATGTCATTAATTTGCGTTATCAACAATATTTTGAACATCATAATGGTGCGCACGATATTTTAAAATCGGGTGTTATTACGCTCAAAACTCCAATTCTTCAAGATGGTGAAAACTATCGACTTGCTTTGGTGAATCCACCTAAAGATTTCGATGCTGCAAAAGAATTTAAAGATCAACCTAGCGTTGGCTTATATAATCAAAAGAATCAATTGTTAGTACAACAAACAGGTGCCAAAGCAAGTTCAACTGGTTGGTTAAGCGGTAGCTTACGCAATAAAACAGTAGATGCAACTCAAAACACTACGGCTGTGAATCAGCCAGCAGCAGTTTATACCGCGGCAGCAGTATTCCCATCTGAGAAAACTACCCCAGCCACATTGCCTACACAAAAACAAGCACAGGGCAAAGAGCAACAATTGATTCAATTGTGGCAACAAGCCAGTAAAGCAGAGCGACAAAAGTTCATGTCATGGCTTGCAGAACAAGCCAATTAATATAGATTTGCAACCAGCTCAATTGAGCTGGTTGTTTTTTGTTATCGCTTTAAAAGGATTTATTTAAAAAACCAATCTAGTAACGTGCGAAAAAAAGAAAATTATAAGAAAAACGTGATAAAAATATAAAATACGCTTAAAACTTGGGCGGATGATACTTTTTTTGAAAAAAAACCTAAAAACATATTGCGTCTATTCGAAAACTGTATAGAATACGCAGCACACGAACGCAGTGTTGATTGAGTTGGTGCTGTTATTGACGAAATAACAGAAGATCATTAAGAGATTATGAAGAACAACTTGTGTGGATTTTTACTGATTGATTAATCGAAATTATTTTCATTGATTGATTGGTTTAAATTACTCGAAGTTTATTTGAGCGAAATTTAAGTCAGAAAATTGATGAGCCAAGTTTAAGAGTTTTACTTATAAAACTCGAAATGATTTTAACTGAAGAGTTTGATCATGGCTCAGATTGAACGCTGGCGGCAGGCTTAACACATGCAAGTCGAGCGGGCGAGGTTGCTTCGGTAACTGAGCTAGCGGCGGACGGGTGAGTAAAGCTTAGGAATCTGCCTATTAGTGGGGGACAACATTCCGAAAGGGATGCTAATACCGCATACGTCCTACGGGAGA
>NZ_MKQS01000012.1 GCF_001758345.1 Acinetobacter towneri | reverse complement strand
ATGAGTAGGATCCTGCACGGCACCCTCATGATGGCTGAAGATCCTGATCCAACGACTGACAAGGTTGGCATTAATACTATGTTGCAGTGCGACCGAAGCGATCGAGGTATTAGGATTTTTACAGGCATTGACAATACTGAGTTTGAATTCTTTGCTGTATGTTCTGCGTTTTTTAGCAACAGGAGGTGTTGCTGAATATATATCCATGTTCATGGATTAAGTCCCCACTTGTTTTTAGGTGGGAACTAAATTAAGGCTTATAGGATCGCTTGGTAAGGCTGTGTTAGCCGGATGCTTACCTTTCAAAAGTGTTTACTGCTTGATGTAGCAAGCACTTTGTGTACATTCTAGATGCGATCAGCTATCCGGCTCAGAGGCATGTAAACTGATTAAGAAGCGAAAAAATAACGAGTTTGTGCCAATACTTATTTTCTTTTTCAATCGCTATTCATCTATTTTTGTATTAAACACGCAAAGTTGTTTGTAGGCCAGGTTCATTATTTTCCGAGTCATAGACTCGGTAATTTGCAGCAATCCTAAAATGTCTTAATCCTATCTTTAGACTAAAAGTATTACCTTTTTATGATGTTTCAAAAGCACATAAAAAAGAGTAATCCGGAATTTTTCAAATTACTCTAATTTAAAATTTTTCTTAATTGTTTTTAGTTGATTTAACCCGCCAAATGTAAATGATATTTCTGCACTAAAAATTCATGCAAACTCGGCACATCATGCGCAATGGTTAAAGGCTGATAACGTTGCAATACTTCTACACTGTGCACACCATAACTCACGCCCACACGCGGCATGGCAATGTTTTGTGCCATTTCTAAGTCGTAAGAAGTGTCGCCGACCATAATCGCTTGCCCGACTGGCACATCGGTACTGTTCAAAATTTCCTGCAACATTAAAGGATCAGGTTTAGATTTGGTTTCACTCGCAGCACGTGTCGCTACAAACAAATCCTGACTTTGGGTTTGTGCCAACACTCGATCTAAACCTTTACGGCTTTTGCCTGTTGCTACCGCCAGTTTCAGCCCCAAACCCGACAACTCATCTAGCATATCTGCCACACCCTCAAACCAAGCATCGCTTTTTGAATGTTCGACATAGTGTTCTGAATAGCACTGCAAAATCGCTTGATGCAGCTCTGGCACTTCAGGAAATAAACGCTGTGCCACTTCAGGCAGTCCTAGACCAATAATATCTTTGGCCGCAGCATCGGTCAGTGGTTGCTGAAATTGTTGTGCTGCGAACTGCAAACTCGCCACAATTTGACCGACGGAATTAAATAAGGTGCCATCCCAATCAAAAATGATGAGTTCTACAGGTTTATTCATATTAAGTTCCTAGATTTGATTCAGCTTTTAAATTCCCTCGTTTTACCTACACCCAAAAGAAAAACGACCAAGAATCAGCACATATATCACAACAAATATTCGATACGCGAAGGGCGATAGGGATGTTGCCTTTTCTGTGTGGCACAAGGATGTTCGATCAGCAAAACAAAAGATTTTTGTCTTACGAAGCAGCGCCTCTCATCATCTTTGAAAAGTAAGGCATAGCCTATACAACCAAAATTTTAATTAAAAATTTTTAACTATGGCTGTCAATTACCCCTGAAAACCTAATCTCCTTTTTGCGAAACAATGTTCCTCATCTTTAAAAAGAAGGGAACTGCTATCACACAATAGAGAATTACAGAAATTAAAGCTCAGGTGCTGCTGTCGGCTTATCCGCTTTTTGCGCTCGAAGCTGCGCCACCAAACTCTGCATATCTTCAGGTAAAGGCGCTTCAATCACAGGATAGCCTGGAATTTCCAAACGCATGGCATGTAAGCACAAACGACGTGGTGCTGGACCCCGATATTCAGTTTGATGGCCGTATTTATCATCGCCTACCAACGGATGCCCAATGCTTAAACCATGCACACGAATTTGATGGGTACGTCCAGACAACGGCGAAGCATACACCAAGCTCGCATGCATAAAACGCTCGACCACATTCCACTGGGTTTTAGACGCTTTGCCTTCTTTTGATACACGTACACGACGTTCACCATTCGCCAATTCATAACGATGTAACGGCGCATCAATCAATTGTTGATCCAAACTCACCTGCCCTTTGACAATCGCAGCATAAGTTTTTTGGATTTTATGTTCGCGCAATAAATCTTGCAGGGTTTTTAAGGTACTGCGTTTTTTAGAAATCATCACCAAGCCTGAAGTATCTCGGTCAATACGGTGAATTAATTCCAAATATTTTTTACCTGTCGCAGCACGCAAACCTTCAATCAACCCGTACGCAACGCCACTACCACCATGCACCGCAAYACCCGAAGGTTTATTCACCACCATCAAGCCTTCATCTTCATAAATCACACGTGCCAGCAGACCTTGCGCGACCTTGTCAGATACTGGTGCAGCAGATTCATCTTTTTGCTCATAACGAATAGGCGCCACACGAATTTGATCACCAATATTCAGTTTAGTTTCTGCTTTAATGCGCTTTTTATTGACCCGCACCTGCCCTTCACGAATCAAACGATAGATGCGACTTTTAGGCACCCCTTTTAAACGACTAAATAAAAAATTATCGATGCGTTGACCCGCTTGATGCTCATCCACTTCAAACCAAGTGACACTTTGCCATTGTTGGGTAGAATTCATACAGTTAAGAGACCTAATAAAATACTAAAATTGATTAAAAACTGATCATTTAGGCTATGCTTTACACAAGAAACATAAGCTTAGCCCATAGGCAGATGATGCAAGGTTTGATATAGTCAGCGCACGGAAACCATCGTCAGTGGGTTCACGTTGAATCTTTTCAGGCTTTTCTGAAATAAAGTAATCAACGAACATCCCACGACATACGAGCAGGTCCCAAAAGAATTATGCCGACGCCGAAGGCTTATTATATCGGCAAAAAAGCAAACTGTTGCGTTTAATTGTACCTCAGGTACATAAATCTGTTTGCCTGAAAAAATATGTCGCCAACTCTAGTTGGTTTTTAAACGTAAACTGATACACATCAGATTAGTCGCACCCTGAAAACCACTTCAGGCTAAAGCGTTTGATGTATTGGATCTGCACAATTTGTAAAGATACGATGATAATTCCGTATCAAGACACTCTATCTATAAAAGAAGGGATGATCTTCGAGCAATGTGACAGTGAAAGTTACACACATCCAATACACCGCTCGTCCGCCAGTGAAGCGATCAGGTGACTTTATCCGTTTAAAGGTTAAAGCCGTATTGCCATCATCAATACGTGAATCATACACCGCAGCCCCACACAAAAAGGCCGGTAAAAAAAGCTCAGACCACAATTGTTTTTTGAGATCTGAGCAGTTGATCCGTGATGCTTGATGTTCGCTACGTGTCTAGCGATTTTTTGCTGTGTATCACTATTAGGTGTTACACCCATGAAACGTATGTTGATTAATGCAACACATGCAGAAGAAATTCGCGTTGCACTTGTCACTGGTCAGCGTCTTTACGATTTTGATTTAGAAAATCGTACCCGTGAACAAAAAAAATCGAATATCTACAAAGGTCATGTGACTCGTGTAGAACCATCTTTAGAAGCTGTATTTGTTGAATACGGCGCAGGTCGCCAAGGCTTCCTGTCTATGCGTGAAATCGCAAACTCTTATTTCAAAGCCGACCCTCGCCAAACTTCCAATATTCGTGAACTGATTACTGAAGGCACTGAGCTTTTAGTACAGGTAGAAAAAGAAGAACGTGGCAACAAAGGTGCTGCACTCTCTACCTTCATTTCATTGGCAGGTCGTTATTTGGTGCTTATGCCAAATAACCCGAAAGGTGGTGGTATCAGCCGTCAAATTTCAGGTTCTGTACGTGAAGAACTCAAAGAAATGCTGGCTTCTTTAAACGTGCCACGCGGCATGAGCGTGATTGTACGTACTGCGGGCATTGGTCGTTCACAAGAAGAATTACAGCTTGATTTACAACACTTGCTTGACCTTTGGGCGCAAATTCAAAATACCGCAAACTCAGGTCCATCTCCAATGTTGGTACACCAAGAAGCAGGTGTAGTCACCCGTGCGATTCGTGATTACTTACGTGATGATGTTGCCGAAATTTTAATTGACTCAGAACAAGCTTATAACGAAGCCTATAACTTTGTTAAAGCCGTGATGCCACGTCAAATCGACAAGTTAAAAACTTACACTTTAAATGAGCCGTTATTTGCGCATTTTGGTATTGAAAGCCAAATTCAAACCGCTTATGAGCGTGAAGTGAAATTGCCTTCTGGCGGTTCAATTGTGATTGACCAAACAGAAGCTTTAGTATCTATTGATATTAACTCTGCGAAATCTACACGTGGACATGATGTTGAAGATACTGCGCTCAATACCAACCTTGAAGCTGCCGAAGAAATTGCACGTCAATTGCGTTTACGCGACATCGGTGGCTTAGTTGTCATCGACTTTATCGACATGTCCAAAGATCGCAACCAACGTATGGTTGAAGCCAAACTTCGTGAAGCGACACAAAGTGACCGCGCACGTATTCAATTTGGTCAATTATCCCGTTTTGGTTTAATGGAAATGAGCCGTCAGCGCTTACGTCCATCACTTGAAGAAGCGACTGGCTACGTTTGCCCACGCTGTCATGGCACAGGCATGGTGCGTGACCTACGCTCTCTTTCACTTTCTATTATGCGAAAAGTAGAAGAGATTGCCTTACGTGAACGTCATGGTGAAGTTCAAGTCGAAGTACCAGTAGAAATTGCAGCATTCATGCTGAATGAAAAACGTCACAGTCTGGTATATCTGGAACAAACTTCAAATACACGCGTAACTGTACTTCCACATCCACACTTGGAAACACCTCACTACGAAATTTCGTATAACCCTGAAGGTTTTGCACCAACCAGCTATGAACGTACTGAAGCAACCCGTTCAAGCGAAAAAGAACTGGGCTATGAGTCTTCTGAGTGGCATTTAGAAGAAACCGATCAATCGCACAGCCACGCTACTGCACCTGCAGCAGAAAAAACCGCTGCAAGAAAACCACAAGCAGCACAGCAAAATAAAGCATCTGCACAGCAGCAATCTGCACCTGCGGCAGCAACAACTGCTGCAAGCCCATGTGCATGGTTAGAAAATCTGTTTGTTCAAAAGCAAGCTAGCACTATTGATCAAGCACGTAGTGCCAACAATGCGGCAGCAGCCATTGAGCAAATGGTGAATAGCGGTGCCGTGAGTCGCGGTCAGTTTGGTCAAATTACAACTGCATCTGCTGCCCCTGCTGCAAGCAGTCAAAATGTGTACCTTTCACCATCGACAGTGGCACAAAAAACTGAACGTGATTCTGCAGACAAATCTGCTGAACGTGAAGACAAACCAGCTCCGCGTCACAATAACAAAAAGCCGCGTCACAGCAACAACAATAACAAGCACAAAGAGCAACGTGAGCCRCAAACTCAGCATGACAATCAACAACATCAAGTGCATGAAGAAGTGGTTCAAATGTCGCGTCAGGAGCAACGTCAGGAAGCGCGTGAAAACAAACGCAACTCTCGTCGTCAGCACAACAATGACCAAGCACCGCAGCAGCAAGAAGCTCAAAATAACAATGAGCAGCAGCAAAATGCCGTGCCACGTCGTGACCGTCGTAACCAACCTCGTCCAGAACGCCCAAATCGTCACCGCGACCCAAGCGTATTGAATGAGCAAGCAACGACTACGGCAGTGGCTTCTAATCAGCCGAAAGTGGAGTTAATTGAGGCACCGCGTCCAGAGTTCAATACAACGGCTTTGGTGGTGAATGTCGATCAAGCTCAAACTGAAATTGTGGCATTGAATGCTGCGCCAGTAGCGGCTGAACCAGTGACAGCAGTAGAAACAACTGTGCTTGAAACGGTTGCTGAACCAACTCAAGCTGTTGCTGTGGTAGAAGCTGCTCCTGTTGTTGTAGAAAAAACAGCTGCACCTGCGGAAGTACAAGCACAGCCGACTGAACCTGCAAGACGTGCCAGCAATGACCCGCGTCAGCGTCGTCGTCAGCAACGTGAAGCTCAAGCACAGCAAGCAGCTGCACCAAAGTTAACACCTTCACAGGTGCCAACTTTAGCGCAATACAGCATTGGTAGCCTGATTCGCCACGTCTATGGGGAAGATTGTTCAGTCCTGATTGAACAGTTTGGTTTAATTCCAACGTTCAATCGTGCTTTGCAAAAGTTCACCGATGAATATGCGGCAACGCTTGCAACAGCTACGCCTGTAGCAGAGAAAAAACCTGTCACACGTGATGTGGAAGTTTCGAAAGCCGCACCAGAAGCAGAACCTGCGCCTGTGTTAGATCTGACACCACCAAAACCTGTGTCAGATAAGCGTGTTGCCAACGATCCGCGTGAGCGTCGTCGTTTAGCCAAACAAGCTGCTGAGCAAGCCTTGGAACAAGCCAAGCAAGCACAGACAGTAGAAAAGGCTGAAGCGGAAAGCACAGCTGCAGCAGAGCCAACGACTGAAGTTGTGGCAACTACCGACGCATCTGTAGAAGCAAACTCTACTGTAGAAACGTCTGTAGCGCTAAGCACAGAAGTCGAAGCAACTACAGAAGTAAACCCTGAAGCAGAGGCTACAACTGAAGCTACTCAGCCAGAGTTGAATGCGCAAGACGACCTTGCACAAACTGTCACTGAAACTGCAGCAGCGCAAGAAGAAACTACCGCTGAAGTGGTCGTACCTGTACAAGCGGAATTAGCAGTAGATGACCCAGTCGAAACTGCCGAATCTGAACAGGACAAAGCAGAAAAAGAAAAAACTGCGCGTCCGCGTCGTCCACGTGGCCGTCCACCTAAAAAAGTAACTCCGCCAACTGAGTCGTAATTCGCACTTTTACAGCGGAATAAAAAAATCCAGTCATTTTAATGGCTGGATTTTTTTTGCTACTTTAGAACCAATGCGGTGCTGACTTAAATTTAAGCGAGCTAATTTTGAGTTATGTGTTTTTGATTTTTAACATCTTTTCTAAAAACATCTGACAAAGCTAAAAATTAGGTTGATTGCACTAGGACTAAGGGATTACAAAACAATAAGACGCGATGCTGTGCAGATGCAACGGATGATGACAAAAACAGGATTCTTATGAACCAGATGACAAAAAGCGATTTAATTGGATTAACGGATGTTGCGGCAAAAATTCCGCAGTTTATGACTAAAGTACCCCACCTGATCACAGGGTTAAAGCAAGCCTATTTACGCACACCCAATACGCCTGCAGGCTTAGGTCTCGCGTTTGAAAAAGCCGTGCATCGTAACCCGAATGGTTGTGCCTTGATGTTTGAAGATCAGCAGTACAGCTATTTGCAGCTCAACGCATGGGCTAACCAAATTGCACATTATTATTTAAGCATTGGCGCACGCAAAGGTGATGTCATTGCGGTAATGTTGGAAAATCGCCCTGAACTAATTGCCAGTGTCATTGGCTTGGCAAAAATTGGCGTTATCGCGGCTTTGGTCAATACCGCACAAGTCGCCAAAGTTTTGGCGCACAGCATTAATTTAGTTAAACCAATTGCCGTCATCGTAGGGGAAGAGTGTCGCCAAGCCGTTGCCGATATTCGCCAAGAACTTGAGCTTGCAGAAAACCGCCTGCACTGGTTTGCAGATCAAAATACCCGTATAGATGCTGGCATAGCTCCCGAAGGTTTTCAAAATTTAGCGCAATGTATAGCATCATTCCCAAGCTTTAACCCTGYCACCACACAGTCAGTACAGGGCAAAGATGGGTTGTTTTATATCTATACCTCAGGTACAACAGGCTTACCTAAAGCGGTGATTTTCACCAATAGCCGCTGGACGCTGGCTTATGGCACCTATGGTCATGTCTTAGGTTTAACGCAGGATGATGTGATGTACTGTACCCTGCCGCTGTACCATGCCACTGGTATTGTAGTGTGCTGGTGCGGCGTAATTGCAGGCAGTGCCACATTTGCCATCCGCAGAAAATATTCCACTTCATGCTTTTGGCAAGATGTACACAAATTTAATGCCTCAGCGATTGGCTATGTAGGCGAATTGTGCCGATATTTAATAGATGCACCTGCTTCTGATTTAGAGCAGGGACATCGCGTCACTAAAATGATTGGCAATGGCATGCGCCCTAATATTTGGAGCAAATTCAAAACACGCTTTGGCATTCAAGAAATTCTAGAGCTGTATGCGTCTAGCGAAGGCAATGTCGGTTTTAGCAACGTGTTTAACTTTGACAATACCGTTGGTTTTTCGCCGACACCCTATGCCATCATTCAATTTGATAAAGAAAAAAATGAGCCTGTACGAGACGCTAAAGGCAACTGCATTAAAGTCAAAAAAGGCGAAGTCGGCTTATTGATTGGAAAAATCACCCGTCGCTCTCCATTTGATGGCTACACTGACTCCGAAAAAAACAAAGCGGTGATGATGCAAAATGTGTTTAAACCAGGTGATGCATATTATAACACTGGTGATTTAGTTCGCGACATTGGCTTTCGTCACGCCCAGTTTGTAGATCGTTTAGGTGATACCTTCCGCTGGAAAGGTGAAAACGTATCCACCACAGAAGTAGAAAACATTGTMAGTGACTATGAAAAAATTGCTGAAGCTGTCGTGTATGGCGTTGAAATCCCACATACCAATGGTCGTGCAGGTATGGCTGCGATAACCCTAAACGAAGGCTGCCAGTTAGACGAACACGACTTGCGTCAAATGCTCGTGCAGTTTAAAAAAGCAATGCCTGCTTATGCAGTACCCGTTTTTTTACGCATTCAAAAGCAAATGCAAACCACAGGCACATTTAAATACCAAAAGAACACCCTGAAAACTCAAGGTTTTGATTTAAAACAGTGTGATGAAAAAATTCTAGTGTTATTGCCAAACCAATCTGCTTATTGCGAACTGACCCAAGAAATTTACGACAATATTCAACAGTACCAATATCGCTTCTAAGCCACACCGTTGCCTATTTTTTGATTATATACAATAAATTTGTTGCATTTATAATCAAACATAGGCAACTTTTTTATTTTTTACTTGCGCTCGCTTCATATCTTGCTACAATACGCTCCATCAAACGAAGTGGTGCTTTAAGCTATTTAGCTTGACTTGCACTGCACATTCAAACCAAGTTTGAATGATGGTTCAGGGTCGTTAGCTCAGCTGGTAGAGCAGCGGACTTTTAATCCGTTGGTCCCGCGTTCGAATCGCGGACGACCCACCACTTATTTGATATTCCTTGATGGGTCGTTAGCTCAGCTGGTAGAGCAGCGGACTTTTAATCCGTTGGTCCCGCGTTCGAATCGCGGACGACCCACCATCTTCCGAAAGGATTACGTAAAAGTACACTACACTCTTGCGTCATAAAAATGGTCATCATCATTTTTACTCATTTGGGTCGTTAGCTCAGTCGGTAGAGCAGCGGACTTTTAATCCGTTGGTCCCGCGTTCGAATCGCGGACGACCCACCATTCCTTCTAAGACATCTTTAAATTATCAGTCATCACAGTACTGTTGTATGGATCATACTGTTTCTCATTTTATTATAAAATTCCCGCATTTCGCGCTATTTGACTAACACTCTTATCCACCATACTTTGCTCAATTCAGTTGTAGAAGATGTGCCATCATTGATAAATCATGCTTTACACATCCCACATAAAAACTTGATGCAAAAACAAAAGCCCAAAAGTTTTCACTCATGGGCTAAGAATTGAATGAGCAAATAATTAACTTGCTCTGATTAAATGATAGTTTTGCGAAGGTAAGGGATTGCTTTTAAAGTATTCACGATTATTTTCTGTTGCAATCGCAATTTTGTGTTTATCCATAATTAAATTATGGTCTTGATCAACATTATAGTAAAAGTTCACCCCAGAGGCGCGTGCCACCACAATTTGATGCGCGTCTTCATCATAGAACCATAAATCTTTGCCGTATTGTTTTTTATTGTCGTAACTGATTTGCCCCGCATTGACAAAAATACGATGCGCTGTCCCATCAGGCAATAAGGTCAGAATATAATCGACTGTTCCGCGTTCACACATAACAAACTTATCTTCACAGCTGATCTGAGTGGTATAGCGTCCCACATAAGACAGATGATTCTCGGGAATATGATGTTCTGGTGCAACCGTTTGCATGGGTGCAGTGGCCTGCCCTGCCACTTCCGTTAGTCTTTTAGTTTCTGCCTGTTCTGTATATTTTTGCCCTGCAGCTTGCTCAAGTTGTGAATCATCGCATCCAAGCAATGCCACTGCACTCCATATAAAAACTGCGCAAATATTTGATTTAGCTGACACACTATCCCTCATATAGAGTGACCAGACTGATTATTCAGTCCTATTCAAACCACCAAATAGGCAGCTCAATGTAAGCCCTGCTTTTCCTCAATCCTTTGTGGTCAAGCGCTTACTCTGCCCATCGCTTCTTTACGATATTTTAGGTGGATGCTGGTTTAAGCAACACCAAAAGTTACATAACTTTACTAATTGCTTTGCCACCGCCCTTTAAAAAACCCAAGCGCATCACCATTTTTATCCTATATACAGATGATGTGCTGCGAAGCTAAACATCAGCGGGTATTTATTTTGAATTTTAGGTCTCTCAAGGAGAATTAGATGGCCAATGTTGGTTTATATCGCTCAAACCGCTCAAATATGATTGCTGGGGTAATGGGTGGTATTGCTGAACGTTTTGGTTGGAACGCAAATTTACTGCGCTTAATTTTTGTGATTGTTTCTGTGATGAGTGCTGCTTTTCCAGGCATTTTGGTGTATTTGGTATTGTGGTTGGTGATCCCTAAACAAAACCAGTCGAATACAGCAAACTATACTCAGGGCTACACAAGACCTGTGCGCACGGTCAATTCTGATCAAGACTGATAAACGGTATTGAAATTTTAAAGACTGACCACATCTAAGATTTATAGGTTTTAATCGTTCGCTGATTCACTCTTAGATACCCCTTATTTACACCGTTTTTTCTTTTTCGCTACGATTGCTCCCCCAAGCATCGTAGCTTTTTTTTGCCTTTCAACCTGCAATGTATTTTAAAATGTCACAGCAGTTTGGTAGCTTCAGAATTGACACTTTTTGGATACGCATCGACAATACAAATCAATCAATTCGTCTTTACAGCAAGCTGTTGATTTAAGATGGCAATCATATCGGCGCGGCTAATAATCCCCACCAAACGCTGCTGCTCTACCACCGGAATATAGTTAAACGAGCGTTCCACAAAATACGGGACCAGATCGGCAATACTCTGATGTGGTTTTACCGTCACCACCTTGCGGTTCATAATGTGTTTGACCTGATGCTGCCATGACATCCGCACATCGGTGGCATGTTTAAACCATTCCACCACTTCATATAGCGCCAATGTGCCGACCAGTTGCTGCTCGGCATTTACCACCGGCAAGCTCATTAAATTGACCTGCTTGAACTTGTCCAGCGCGAGCTGGATATCATCATCCTGCTGCAAGGTAATCACATCTTTACTCATAATATCAGCACAAGTCAGTGCTTGAGTTTGTCGTTCACTGGCTTTGTGCTGTGCTTCTAAGATGATTTTTTGTAAGTCGTATTCACTAATATCTAGCAACTGGGTTTGTGCATCTAAAACATCTTGAATATCTTGCGGCTGAATAGTGGCTTTTTGAGTAGGCGTTGGGTCTTGGGTACGTTGATTCAACTGTGGCGTTTGAGGATAAGGCTTGCCAATCATGCGGTTAAATACGATTGCAATCACCAGCAGCAAAACTGAATTGAGCAGCACAGGATAAAAAATAAAGTGATAACCCAGTTCACGTACGGCATCTCCKCCAAGCACTGCGGTAATGGCCACTGCCCCACTCGGTGGATGCAGCGAATCGGTGGTCATCATCAAGAAAATAGATAAAGCCACCGCCACACTAAAGGCTTCTGTTAAATTTGGAATATATAAAGCACAGCTCACGCCCATAATTGCTGCAATACTGTTCCCAACTACAATATTCCACGGCTGCGCCAAAGGACTGGCAGGCACAGCAAACAACAATACCGAAGATGCACCCATTGGCGCGATATACCATGCGTTAATATCGCCCAACACCCACCAACTGATCAGGGAAGATAATGCCAAACCCAATAATGCGCCCAAACCACAAAGTAGGCGTTCTTTGAAAGGTAATACTTTGTAATTCGGTTTTAAGACATTTAGCCAGTCTGATTGGGTTAAGCTCACAATGCACCTTGCTGGAATAGTGTTGTTTCATTGGTTGCAGCAGTATACGCCGACTCAGACTGAAGATGTATTTAAATTACAGTTTTAAATAATAACGAAAACTGATCAAGATTAATTTAAATACTCCTCCAATTGCTCCAATCGCTCTACATATTTTTGCATGGGGCAAAACTCATACATCGGCGAACCGATATAAGCACCAGCATTACGGCACTTTTGATCGACAAAATTTTTCAAGAGTTGTTGTGATTTCATGATGTCCTGATAGCGTTCAAGCTGCTTGTATTCCTGACTCTGTTTTTTTATTTGATCCCATACCTGCACAATCTGCTTTGCATATAAAGTTTTGGTTCTGGTACTACAGATCTCCACCACAGCATTATTGATATTGCCCAGTTTTAGCTGTGGAATTATGTCATCGACACATTGGCTATAAGGATCTATCGCTTTATCTTGCGTTTTGGCAAATACCAAAGTACTCAAACAAGCCATAATCAGTACTGCTGTTTTTTAAACTAATTTAGTCATGAATGTGCTCTTTTGTTATGTTGGTATTTTTAAAATAATAATCAAAAAAATGCCTTAAACATATTTTTCATTCAAATATCGCCAATAACGTTTTGGCAAATATTGCACATGCAATTTCACATTCTGACGTTCTTTAATATTGATACTATTGAAATAATCTTTCCAAAGCTGATCATATAATTCTTCTTGTTCATCTAATTCTAATTGAAAATTTTGACTAGCCCCATTTTCAATATTACGGTCAATCTGATGAGCATCTAGAGACACCTCATGAATCTCGTGTAAGTCATAATACAGTCCATATTTACGTTGTTCGTCATAAATGAGCCAACGTTGATCTTGATAACGACGCTTAAAATGCGGCTGTATCAAAGGTAATACATTAAAATCAGGTCGAACTAAACTTAAAAACAATCCATCTGTGGTTTTCTTAAACCGCACAAAAGCCTCCATACGATGCTTTTCGCGCCCGACCTTTTTCGTCCATTGCGAAATCGCTAAAACACTGGGATGAGAGTAATTTTTTTCGACTGAATGTTGATGCCGAAAAACATAGATACAGTAATTAAATAAATGTTGATAGGCATCCAACGATTCTGACAAATAAGCAAGATAAAATTGTCTCAGAGATGAATGCGAAAGTTTCTGCTGTAAAGCTGACCAAACACGACTTGCATGTTGCTCATGATTTGGAATTTCAACCACCGTAGCAAATAAGCCATGCTGCGCACCTTGGTTTAAACACAGTTGCACGTGAAACTCTTTAAATTGAAAAGCACGAAATACGCAGTTGAGTAAACCGACCATAGAGCCATCAAAGTAGTAATAAACCACCGCATCACTGAGCATGTTTAAAATCCTAAACTCAATTGCGGTGACAGTTGTTTAACGTATTTAGATGAACCCTGCGTTAATATTTGCTGACGAATATCAGTCGTAGAAAGTTCCTTTTGAAATCGTGGACTGTCTTCACAACGAATAAAAAACTGGGCACGTGAATACGCCACACCGAGTTGCTTCAATAAATCAGTATGTATCTTGCCAAAACGACGCGCTTGCACGATTTTCTTGGCTGACTTTACGCCGATGCCTGGTACACGAAGGATCATGCGATAGTCAGCACGATTTAAATCCACTGGAAACTGCTCGGGATGACGCAACGCCCAACTCAGTTTGGGGTCTACATCCAAATCTAAATGTGGGTGTTTTTCATTGACGATTTCATTGACTTCAAAACCATAAAAACGCATCAACCAATCACTTTGATAAAGCCGATTTTCCCTTAATAAAGGCGGCGCCGAACCGACCGCTGGTAAATAGTTATTTTCTGTGTTGATTGGAATATAACCTGAGAAATATACCCGTTTCAGTTTAAATTCCTTGTAATGTCGATCTGCCATCATAAGTACGTCTTGATCAGTTTCCTGATGTGCGCCGACTACCATTTGCGTGGTCTGCCCTGCGGGTACATATTTTGGCACATGCTTGATAATCTGGCGTTCATCTTTGAGTTGAATCAGTCGATCTCGCACTAGCCCCAAGTCTTTTTGTACTTCTTGATGTGATTTTTCAGGCGCAAACGCTTTTAATCCGACCTCAGTTGGCATTTCTAAATTGATGCTCATACGGTCAGCATAAAATCCTGCTTCATGAATCAGCTCAGGCGATGCTCCAGGAATAGTTTTGAGATGAATATAGCCATTAAAATTTTCTTCGAGACGTAGCTTTTTCACCACTTGAAGCATCCGCTCCATCGTATAGTCGGCGGATTTAAAAATACCTGAGCTAAGGAATAATCCCTCTATATAATTACGACGATAAAAATTAATGGTCAGATCAACCACCTCTTGTACCGTAAATGCAGCACGTTTCACATCATTAGAACGGCGCGACACACAATAAGCACAATCAAAAATACAGACATTACTGAACAAGATTTTCAGCAATGAAACACAGCGCCCATCTTCGGTATAGCTATGGCAAATCCCTGCCCGACTGGCATCGCCTAAACCTTTGTCTTTATTCTTACGGTCACTACCACTAGAGGAACAGGACACATCATATTTAGCTGCATCAGCAAGAATTTGTAATTTTTCACGAATGCGATCAGACATAGCAAACACCTCAGTGACAACATCATTTCAAAGCTAACATTTCATGATTTGAAAATTAAGATTGAGAAAGATGTTATGCGTCATGAGGTGACGTTTATGTGAATGGTCTGCGATTCAGGACTTTGCCAACTGGGAAAATATGTCTGGTATGGGGTACGTTTTGAATTAACTCGAAAATTAAACAAAAGCGTTTAAATAATTTATTATCAGAACTTGTCGCTGAAACGCTCGAATCCTTTGCACTGCACCTCAAAATCCTTATAATTGAGCACAATTTTTCTCTAATTTTAAGTGGATGACCATGAGTCGCGCCATATCGCATATTGATACCTTTCAAGGCTTAATTCTTGCCTTACAAAACTACTGGGCGGAGCAGGGCTGCGTCGTTTTACAACCTTACGATATGGAAATGGGTGCAGGGACATTCCACACTGCCACTTTCCTACGTGCTTTAGGTCCAGAAACATGGAACGCGGCGTATGTACAACCATCTCGTCGTCCTAAAGATGGTCGTTATGGCGAAAACCCGAACCGCTTACAACACTACTATCAATTTCAGGTGGTGCTGAAACCAAACCCAGACAACATCCAGCAGTTGTATTTAGATTCTTTAAAAGCGATTGGAATTGACCCATTGGTGCATGACATTCGCTTTGTAGAAGATAACTGGGAATCTCCAACACTTGGCGCGTGGGGCCTAGGTTGGGAAGTATGGTTAAACGGTATGGAAGTGACGCAATTCACTTACTTCCAGCAAGTGGGTGGAGTTGAATGCTACCCTGTAACAGGCGAAATCACCTATGGTCTTGAACGTCTGGCAATGTACCTGCAAGGTGTAGACTCAGTTTACGACTTGGTTTGGACTAAAGGACAGTTTGGTATAGTCACTTATGGTGATGTGTTCCATCAAAATGAAGTTGAACAATCGACCTATAACTTTGAATATGCGCCTGTTGATAAAATGTTTGAACTGTTTGACTTCTATGAAGTAGAAGCAAGCCGTTTAATTGCAGCAGAATTACCATTACCTGCGTATGAACAAGTGATTAAAGCATCTCACTGCTTTAACTTGCTCGATGCGCGTGGTGCAATTTCTGTGACTGAGCGTCAGCGTTATATTTTACGTGTACGTACCTTAGCACGTTCTATTGCTCAAAGTTATGTGGCTGCACGTGCAAAATTAGGCTTCCCAATGGCAGAACCGCATTTACGTGATGAAGTCTTGGCGCAGTTAAAAGCACAGGTTGAAGCGGAAGCCAAAGCGCAAAATACTGAGGAAAGCAAATAATGTCTAAACATACAGTTTTATTTGAACTCGGTTGCGAAGAACTCCCACCGAAAAGCTTAAAAACCTTACGCGATGCCTTACTTGCAGAAACTGAAAAAGGTTTAAAAGATGCAGGCTTAGCTTTTGATGCAATTGAAGCCTATGCAGCGCCACGTCGCTTGGCACTTAAAATTGTCAATGTAGATGGTGCGCAAGCAGACACCCAAAAACGTTTTGATGGTCCTGCTGTTCAAGCCGCCTATGATGCCGAAGGCAAACCGACCAAAGCGCTTGAAGGCTTTATGCGCGGTCAAGGCATTACGGTAGATCAAGTCTCTACATTCCAAGCAGGTAAAGTTGAAAAAGTGTGCTACTTAAAAGACGTGAAAGGTCAAAGCCTTGATGCGTTATTGCCACACATTTTACAAACAGCATTGGACAACCTGCCAATTGCAAAACGTATGCGTTCTGCTGCAAGCCGTACTGAATTTGTGCGCCCAGTAAAATGGGTCGTTTTACTTAAAGATCATCAAGTAATTGAAGCAACGATTCAAGACCATCAGGCAGGTAATGTCACTTATGGACATCGTTTCCATGCACCTGAAGCTATCACTTTAACGCATGCCGATGAATATCTAGCGAAGTTAAAAGCTGCTTACGTTGTGGCGTCGTTTGAAGAGCGTCAAGCGATCATTGATCAGCAAGTAAAAGCATTAGCGGATGAAGTGAATGCGATTGCAATTGTTCCTGCGGATCTACGTGACGAAGTCACTGCACTGGTTGAATGGCCGGTAGCTTTACGTGCCAGCTTTGAAGAACGCTTCCTTGCCGTTCCTCAAGAAGCCCTGATCACTACCATGCAGGATAACCAGAAGTATTTCTGTCTGGTGAATGCTGAAAACAAATTACAGCCTTACTTCATTACCGTTTCAAACATTGAGTCTAAAGATCCGACTCAAATTATTGAAGGTAATGAGAAAGTGGTTCGTCCACGTCTGTCAGATGCTGAGTTCTTCTTCCTGCAAGACCAGAAACAGCCATTAGCTTCTCGTAAAGAGAAACTGGCCAACATGGTATTCCAGGCACAACTGGGTACTTTGTGGAACAAGTCTGAACGTATTGCTAAACTGGCTGTCGCACTTGCTCCGATTACGGGTGCAAAAGCTGAAGATGCTGAAAAAGCTGCCCTGCTTGCAAAATGCGACTTAACTTCTGAGTTAGTAGGTGAATTCCCAGAACTTCAAGGCATCGCGGGTACTTACTACGCACGTCTTGAAGGTGAAAATGATGAAGTGGCTGAATCTTTAGGTGAGCAATATTTACCTAAATTCGCGGGTGACGTTCTGCCTAAAACCAAAACGGGTACAACGATTGCCCTTGCGGATCGTCTAGATACTTTAACTGGTATTTTCGGTATTGGTCAGGCACCTACAGGTTCTAAAGACCCATTTGCGCTACGTCGTTCTGCCATTGGTATCCTGCGTCTAGTGACTGAAAATGAACTTGATGTATCTATCGAAGACCTGATCAAGCTGGCATTGGCTGCTTATGGCGATGTATTAAAAGATCACGACAAGACTTTGGCAGATGCTGTTGCATTCCTTGAAGGTCGTTACCGTGCGAAATACGAAGACCAAGGCGTTGCAGTAGATGTGATTCAAGCCGTTCAAGCTTTATCACCAAAATCTCCACTAGATTTTGATAAACGTGTGAATGCGGTAAATCACTTCCGTGCCTTGCCTGAAGCGGCTGCATTGGCTGCTGCAAACAAGCGTGTTGCCAACATTTTAGCCAAAGAAACCGCACCTGAAGGAAGCGTCATTGAAGCTAACTTGGTGGAAGATGCAGAAAAAGCATTATTCGCGGAACTTGCGAAAATCACACCTGTGGTGGAGCCATTATTGGCAGCAAAAGACTACACCACCGCACTCTCTCAATTGGCTGCATTGCGTGCGCCTATTGATGCTTTCTTTGAGGGTGTAATGGTTATGGCAGATGATGCTGAATTGAAAGCTAACCGCTTACGTTTATTGGCTCAGTTGCGTGGCTTGTTTACAAGTGTTGCGGATATTTCGGTGTTGCAGCACTAAGATTTAGCTAATAAAAAACCCGCTTGAGAGCGGGTTTTTTATATTTTAGTAAGAAACATAATCAAGTTTACAAGTATAAAACTTCATATTAGTTGCCGTATTTGAAAATAAGGCTTCTTTCAAAAAATCTAGTGCTTCCTCAACAGTCTTCCCACTCTGAATTAAAATAGCTGATTGATTTTCCATTTCCTTTCTGACAGCCTCTCGAGCCTTCTTCAAATAAGTTTTCTCATTCAAATTAAGTTTTTCTATTGACTGCTTTGCTAAAACCTTAAGCTCAACTGGACATTGATCTGAAATAATAATTTCACCATCCATTTCAAAAGAAAATATTTTCGCATCTGCTGGAATATGCAAAGGGTTAAGTATTTCATTAGTCCAGTCATTATCCCCCTTAATAGCATCACAATGTAAATTAGGATTTGTATAACGATTATCATCGATATGGTTCATTGAACCACCATGACAACAACCAAATAAATTACTCCATGTTAGATGAGCATTTTCTTGAGTATTAGGTAAATAAGTTTCTGATTTTGGATAAAAATGTTCTACTCGAAAATCTTTAATTAAACTCGTATTAGATATTTCAAAATCAGTTTCACAATAGCAGCATATACCTAATTGATCTTCTTTGATTAGAGTACATACAGCCTTATAAGCTACTTGATCTTCATTCTTAAAATTTTCCCATTTAGCAGTTGAATTTTCATTTAGATATTTGGTTAAGCCTAAAGGTGCTTCAGATTTAGATATATGCCTCATTTTTTTGATCTTTTAAATTTTCTTAATGAAATTTCAACATCAATTCTATCTAACTCTGTTTCTTTATTTTTCCCCCACTCATCTAATTTTTTACGGAGCTCAGTACCACGCTCAGAGTCCCACTTATCTTGGTTCACTAAACTAATATACTCTTCAAGTAATTTAACTTCTTCTACTTCTTGTGGTCTTGGATCTACATAAAAGACATCCTCCAGAACTACATTCGACTGCGCACCTTTTGTAAATTTAGGTATCTCATATTTAAATGTATTTGTTTCATGATCTATGTATATAGAACGAATGCATTCAGCTTCTACCGTTGTTAAAATGTGAGGGCTATGAGTAGTCACAATAAATTGAATATTTGGAAATGACTCACGTAGAATCAAAATAATTTTCTGTTGCCAACTAGGATGTAAGTGCAGTTCAATTTCGTCTATAAGAACAATTCCTCTACCATCAAAAGGCGTATCAGATACGTCATTGAGTAAAAGCAAACGTCTTGCAATATCTCCTATTAGCCCAAACAAAACTCTTTGCCCATCAGAAAATTGATGTAAAAAGATAATTTCTCGTTCTAAATTTAAAGCTACTTTATCTTCACCATCATCTGCATTAACAAGTTCAATATGATTTAAATCAGGATATATTTTCCTAAATAATTCTTCCAAGAACTTAATTGCTTTTTTTGATTGATTGTTTGTTCGATCGTTAGGATACAATTCCAGAACTGATACCAAATCTTCATATAGTTCATATAAAGGATGATCTTTATTATTAGCACCTGCTTGCAATAAACTATCAACTTGGTTTCTAATTTTTAAACTATCAACATTATCAACAACAGTATTTGCTATCTTCAATAACCGAATCAACCATTCACTAAAGACATTAAATGACGCTTTTGAACTTAAAGAACCATCATATCCACTAAGTTTATCAAAATCTGATGCTCTTGCTTTTCTAGCATCTTTTGATAGTCTATCAATTCCGTATAGGGCAAAAAGTGGTAAATCAATACTTTTATAATTATTTAAAAGGCGAAATTTCTTACCAATTTCACGATATGAGACTAGATCACTTTTTAAATCGCTAAGGATGCCTTCGGGTAGGCGTGCTACCCTACCTTTGAATTTATAAGCATTTCCTATTTGAAACTCACAATCTATATATGCCCCTTTATCTTTATTAAGATTATTTACATCATCTACATCAATAGTCCCACCATTGGTATTTTCTTTACGAGCCGTAGCAGCAATCCACATCAAATTTTTACGAATCGACTCTAATAAACTCGTTTTACCAACTCCATTTTCACCTATTAATACTGTTAGATTTTTATGGAGATTTAGTTCTAGTTCTAAAATTTTTCTGAAGTTCGAAATAGTTAGTGTAGATAAAAAAAAGTCCGTATTTAGAATTTTTATTATATTTTCAAAAGCTATCTGTGCCTGCCCTTCATTTTTCTCAAAGCCTAATATACCATCTCTATAATTTATAAATACTTGAACTGCAGCCTCAAAATTTCCATTCTGTGCATTACTTAATAAATGACGTGTATTCATATCAATTTCCTACCCGAATTCTTTGAATTACATTCTGAGTATATTTTTTCTCAAGGGTTATTAAAAAATTTGGTTCAACATATTTTATAAAACCAAGATAACCTCTTAAATAACTTAAATCTTCAAGAGAAATTTTTTCTTCAATAAACTTGTGAACTAAATGCTTTATATAACGCTTTTTAGCTCTCCCTATTGAAAGCTCATCATGGTTATTAATAGTAATACCTGTGACATGACGATTATGCTTTTTAGATGAAAAAACTGTTTTCAGATGATTAATTTTTATAGTGTTACCATAAAGTTTAATCAATACATTTCTTACTGTATCAGGCATACTAAATAATAAATTAGGCGTATTTGTGGAGAACGTCATATCGTCTGCATAACGTGTATAAGTAATACCTTGTTCCTCGCAATATTGAGCAATTTCACAATCAAACGAAAACATGATGAAATTAGAGATAAAAGGTGAACTTGGTGCTCCTATACTTAGAACTAACTTATTTGAATATTTACTAGGCTTCCAAAAAAAAGTTTTTTCTATTATCTCTTTTTCTAACCAATCAAATTCTATGCCTGCTCTTTCACAAGCCTTCCAAAAAATTTTTGGGGTAATCGAATTAAAAAAGTCAGTAAAATCCATTCTCAAAAAATAAATATTTTGAGAATGTACTTCAGCATTTTTCTTTATGTCTTTCCCTTTGACATATGCCATACTTGAAGCATGAATAGGAAAATTTTCCTGAAAAAGATCAATCAAAGCTCTTTGATAATCTTTTAATTCACGAATAGGTTGAGCAATAGTACGTGTACCTGAAGTCCTTTTAGGAATTTCATATCTTTTATATTTCTTTGGAGCTTCATCGAAAAATTTGAAAAAATCCATTTTAGAATCAAAATTATGAATTTGCTGAGACATTAAATATTCAATAACATCAACTTTTGACATAATTTTTCCCTAATTAAAAAGCTCAGGAAGTATCCTTCACTGAGCTTGACGCTCTTTACTTTAGAGCAAAAGTTTCAATTGTTTGCGAATCACATGAGCGAAGAATTGAAACTTTTGTTCTCCAATGTGTTTCATCAATAAGTTAGAGTCTGGCTAAACACCCGACTAGACTGTTAAGTCCTAAAACTAAAGAGCATCTTTATATTAATCGAGAGAATCATATCCTACAAATTTTTTTGTCTATTCTTTAATTCAAAATTTACTTTTTATAGTCAATTGTTTCCCAATTCCCTATACTCAACCTAACAACACTCAACAAGAAAACGAGCTTATGAAACTTAAAACACTCATTTTATCGGGTTTAACTTGCCTTTCTCTTAGTGCGTGTACTTCTGCACCTGTCATTCCACAGCTCACAGCAGGTGTTTTACAAGAAGTGAAAAACATTGAAGTTTACCCAGACACTGTCAATAACAGCGCCAAACTCACAAAATTTATTGATAAATGCGTGATCGAATTTACAGGCACACTGCAAGCAGGTCGTTCTATTGAACAATGGGCATTTAAAGGCAATGCATTAATTTCAGCTGGTTCTGCAACATTTGCACAAGATGGGACTAGCATAGCAACTCACTTTGACTTGCATGATGCAACTGTGCAAAAGAACTTCATCACCTTACGCAACCATTTTCATAAAGATGCGCTTGCACAATGCAACTAAGCTAAAAACAGCTTTGAATGTATCTTGATGTAGCAAGATTGTTGGACTTTCAATATAAATACAGCATCGCTTGATATTTCAAACTAAGATGATAAAAGCAGTGTAGCCATTGCTGCCCTGCTTTAACAACTCTCCAGAGTAACAAGACCCACAATTTTATGTGGGTCTTCTTCTTTAAGTCTGAAACTCTGCCATAGTTTCAAGCACTTTAAAGTCTCAAACACTGTAAATTTCACCTAAAAACACATCTTACTTGCGAAAAATAAACACTGCAGATCATCTAGGCTTTATACAATGCAGTACATTCTATTCAAAACCTTTCAACGACCAGTATTCGGCATCCTAAGAGGCGCAGCACAATGAAAAAGATCAATGTCAGCATTTGTATTGGACTATTACTCAGTAGTGCTTCGGTGTGGGCACAAAATAGTGATGCGCAAATTCAAAGCAATAAACCAATTCAGCCTTATGCAGACAATCCAAACCTTTTGCATGTTTGGGCATATAAAACTCAGGAAGGCGTGATTCAAGCTGCACAAAAAGTCGGTGAAGTAACCGAAAAAGGTATTGAAAAAATTCGCCCATCGGCACATCAAGCTTTAGACAACGCCAAACAATTGAGCAGCCAGGGTGCGGCTCAAGCCAAACATACTGGGCAGCAACTTGCCAATAATGTAAATACTAAAATTCAGGAAACCAAAGAAGTGATTACAGGACAAAGTGACCATGCCGTGCCTATCTATCAAGCACTATTAAGCGCGCCTTCGCAGAATATCGCCCCTGCAGCCACCACTACCGCACCTAATCAGGAAGCACAAACTCAGGCTGCACCAAGTGCAGAGGCTGAAGAAGAAATTAAAGTGATTAAACTATAATTTTTTTGATTTATTGGTTGCTTGAAAAGCACAAAAATAACTCAGCGCAAATAAATAAGCCTGCATTTAATCTGCAGACTTATTCATGTGATAGCGTATCGTTTTTTGAATTTGTCGGAATACATAAGTGCCTAATCCCAACAAAACCAACAAACCTAAAGCAAAAAATAGATAAGCCTTCGGCTCAGGCGCATCTGCAAATAAAGTCGCAGATAAAATTAAACTAGACAGCAAAACAAGCACAGCAGGCATTAACAACTTGGTCATACATACTACCCTTGGAATGATCAACAAAAGCATGTTTTAAGATCATCTTAGCCCAATGGCAAAACAATACAAGTGTCTAAAATTTAAACCATCTAAATAATGGATCAAACTTTGCAGCTTACTGTTCCAGTTCTAGGGTAAATTTGGCAGTATCTGGCAAATCTTCTACAAAATCATTGCCACCGAACTCATCACTGCTCAAGTTCAAATTTTTATAGCTCAACACAAAATAGTCGCTATATTTTTTTAATATCAAGGGGTGCATGCCTGCAGCCAGTGCATCTTGTTCCTTGCATAGTTTCATCACATGACGATCATTCATACTAATTAAGTAGCGTTCATCGTTCAGATAAATTTGCACCAAACCACTGCCCTTTGCATAAATCGGAATCAGGAATTTATGATTTAAGGCAATTGCATGTGCGGCATAGCTCTCAATTTTTTGGCTGATGATGTTAAACACCAAACCATGACCAAAATGGTCGAGCAAGACATTACGATTTTCATACGGCAACTGAATTTGTAAGCCGAGTTTGTTTAAATCGTGCTGATCGACCTGTTTATTACTCAGTAAGGAGCGAATCAGGTTTTGTTTCAACTTGGCATCAAAGAAGTTACTGTCAAGCTGTAAGTTATTGTATTTTAAAATACGACCTAAAGACCAACGATGATTCGGCAAGACATTTTCAATCACTTTACGATAGTAAAACTTGCTGTTCTTTTTCACCTTGCGAATTTTTTGATAAAAGAACGGCGCATCAAAAGGATGGGTTAAAAAGTCATTCAGTAATTCAGAATTGGCTAAAATCGCAATCGCATCATGCCCTGTAAATGGTAAATGCAAAGTATGTAAATGCGGAATTAAAGGCTGAATTTTTAAATAATGCCCACGATCTTCAGGATAATATTGGTCATAAACCACAATATATTCACGGTGTGCCGATACATCTTGCGCTTGAATGCGCATATTGGCATTTAAATCTGCCTGATAAAACATATTATAACGTGGGTCGTGAATATCTTCAGGATCAATTGAATACTGCGGTACCAAAGCCACAATACGATTTAAATCCAACAAATTGGAGTATTTAATTGCCGCGTATCCACCCATTGAGCCGCCATAGCCCACGCGAATTTTAAATGAAGCAATCAGGTCTTGAATGGCGGCCAACATGGCGCGCATAGATGCTTCAGGAAACCATGATTTTTCCTTAGGCATGACCCCAATCACATTGAAATGAAACTTTTCCAGTGATTTTTCTGCATTAATAGACGTGCCTTTGGCTCGTGTAATTAAATCACCAAAAGAAAAAATCAGCTCCTGAGATGAGCCTTTCATGAAAATAGCGCGGATATGTCCGTCTTCAAAAATTATGTGTTTATCCATTCCCACACCGACGCCAAGGCGCTGAATTAAACCGTTACTTTAAACCTGATTACACTGTACACAAGTTCAAAAGTGAATATGTTATTTTATAGATGCACAGCAGATTAAAAATCGCAAAATATGACACAATCTCTACACCCTGCCGCACAACAAGGCTTTGCTTTAGGAGCAAACCTGTATCAACAAGTTCGCCCCAGTTACCCGCAAGAAGTTGCTATTTTCCTGCAAGATCAGCTCCAAGTTCCATTGAATAGTAATATTGTAGACCTAGGTTCTGGTACAGGAAAGTTCCTGCCACATTTGCTCAAACTGACAACTCAGCTTATAGCGGTAGATCCGATTGCCAGCATGTTAGCCGAATTAAAGCAACTTTACCCGCAAGTTGAGACAATTCAGGCACGAAGTGAGCAATTACCACTCCCCGACCAGTGTGCAGATTTGGTGAGCTGTGCGCAATCTTTTCATTGGTTTGCCAATCTGCAAAGTTTAAAGGAAATTCACCGAATCATAAAACCTCAAGGTTATTTGCTGTTAATTTGGAATCAACGTGATATTTCGGTCAATTGGGTGAATGCACTGGCACAGATGATTTTACCTTTTGAGGGCGATACCCCGCGTTTTCACAATCAGGACTGGCGTCAGGTATTTGCCGATACAGATTTATTTCAACTCACCCACGAGCAGCAATTTCATCACCCGCATGTCGGTACAGTCGAACAAGTAGTATCTAAGCGTTTACTTTCGACTAGTTTCATTGCTGCGATGCCGATTGAACAGCAACAACAACTCAAAACACAATTTGAACAATTAGTATTAGAATATACGAATAAGCATGCGCAAGATGAAATTGAATTTCCTTATTGCACACATATGTATGTCTATCAAAAAGTTGAATGAGAGGGAGCAAATAAATGCAAATAACCTTTAAACACGCGATTGCTCCCTTAACAATTTGTTTGGCTTTTGCCCTCAGTGCCTGTGAGCGTAGTAAGGTAGAACATACAGACAAACTCAGTCCTGAAGATCAAATCATGCAAAGTCAGGTCGAGCAAGCCGCGATTCAGCCCTTTGAAATGACTGCGGATGACCCGCATGACATTCAATTGCTGATGGATTATGAACAACGCCATGACAAAATAAGTAATGATTTAGAAGATGAGTTAGAACGCTTGCATGAAAGCAAACAACTTGATGCTGCATTTGCAAAAGATCGCCTGAAGGACAACATTCAATCTGCCTTAACCATGCTTAAAGCACTGGATTTAAAAACGCCACAAGGGCGCTATATTCAAGGCTTAATGAGTGAATATTGGGAAAAACAAGCGCAATATCTGGCAACTCAAGACACAACTTCTGCTCCTTATCCTGTCAGTAAAGCACAACGTCAACAAGGTTTAGCAGACTTGTTACAGGCGCAGCAACAACTAGAACATTGGCGTGGGCAGTATCCTCAACTAGATGAGTAATGTATTTTTACACACGCTGCTGTAAATATTGATGCACGCCTTCCGCGGCAGCGCGTCCTGTCGCAAAACAGGCTGTTAGCAAATAGCCGCCCGTTGGTGCATCCCAATCCAGCATCTCACCACAAAGAAAAACGTGAGGATTAGAGTTTAACTGCAATTGTGCAGATAAAACCTCGCGTTTAACCCCGCCCGCGCAGCTAATTGCTTCTTCAATAGGACGAAAACCTTTTAAAGGCACCGTTAAATTTTTAATCTGCTGCGCTAGTTGCATAGGCTGCTGCCAAAGGGCTTTATCCACCAACTCACGCACGACTGCAGACTTCACGGCATCCAAACCCGCCTTGCGCCAAATATTGCTTACAGACTGTTTTTTGGAAGGTTGTAACTTTTGAGAAAGCTGCTCAATACTTAAATCGGGCAACAAATCCAGTTGTAACTGCAGCGGTTGATGTTCCTGCTGCAATTGTCGCAACGCGCGCCCTTGTTTATAAATTAAGCTACTTTCTAAACCATAATGGCTAATCACGATATCACCCATGCTTGGTACAGCACCTTTCACCCATGCTTGTACACGTTTTAACGGTTGCCCAAATACTGGCTGCATATAATTAGACCAGTGACATTCCACTCCTGCATTGCTGGCTTGAAAAGGCTGAATTTCATTGGCAGATAACCAACGCTGCCATGCACCATCGCTACCTAATTTCGACCACGACACTGCCCCACATGCCATCACAATGGCGGCAAATTGCTGTTGTTCAATCTGCCCTGTGCTTAAATTTTGAATACTAAGTTGATTTTGATTTAAATCACAGACCTGATGCCGATAATGAAACTGTACGCCTGCATCAACTAAGCGTTTTAACCATGCGCGCAGCAAAGGCGCGGCTTTCATTTCTTGTGGAAAAATCCGCCCCGATGAACCTACATAAGACTGAATACCTAAACCCTGCATCCAGTTTTGAATCCAAGCGGCATCCCATTGTTGAATCCACGGCGCCAACCATTCCGCCTGATCATAACGCTGAATAAATTGTGCAATCGGTTCTGCATGTGAAATATTCAGACCCGTTTTACCTGCCATCAAAAACTTACGTGCCGCTGAAGGTTTCTGCTCATAAACATGCACATCATAGTCAAACTGACTCAGCACTTCGGCAGCCATTAGCCCTGCTGGTCCTGCTCCTATAATTGCAATGCGCTGTTTCATGCCTGTTTACTCAGTTGTTACACTTGAGTCTGCGGACGCTTTCGCCTCAACTGAAGTCGGTGTTAAAGTTGGCTGCTGTCCTTGCAAAGGCTGAAAATCATCAAAACGGGTTGTATAAGCGGCAGGTTTGCTGATCTGCAGTTCCTGACAACGCTCGCCACGTGCTAAATATTTGATTTCAAAGTGAGTGCGTGCTGAATCTACTGGAACATCCTGCTGAATAAATGGCAATTTCCACACTTCGATCAGCTGCTGCCGTGCTTCTGCAATATATTCAGGAATATTACTCACCAAAGTAATGCTGCCACCTGCTTTTAAGCGTGACAACAAAAAGTCAAAAAACGGCATATTCAACCAACGCTGGGTGGCATTATGCGGTTCAGGGTTTGGATATAAAATAAAGAATTGCTCTACTTGAGCAGGAAATAAAGCATGCACAATCCATGGAATTGCATCGGCATGTACTATTTGTAAGTTGCGCTGACCTTCAAGTTGATGCTGTTTTTGCATCGCCACAAATTTTTCGCGGGTACGCTCAATCGCAATTAATTTTTTATCAGGATGTTGTCCACTAAATAATAAAGCATGCTTGCCTTTACCCGCACCAATTTCAACACAAACCGATTCATTGGCAACGGCTTGAAAATCACGAGGGGCATGCATACGCTGGGSTTGAAATTGACGAATTGGCATAATCAGATCAAACTTACAAAATTCGGCACAAGTCTACCAAGTCAGGTGCTATTTGCCTAATCCAATCCTGTATTTTTCATAGGAGTTCAGCATGCCTCGTACTTTTCCTTGCCCACGTTGTGGCGAATCTACACAATGGGAAGACAATCCTTTTCGTCCATTTTGTTCCGAGCGTTGCAAGCTCATTGATTTAGGCGCATGGGCAAGTGATGAATATCGTTTACTCACCCAAGATGCTCCACAAGCAGAAAACTCTGAGGAATAGAATTAAACAATCACTAAGCTTAAAGGGTAAAAAGTACACCTAAATTTCAGCTCAAAATCCCGTTGAGAAGTATAAAACTTGCAGGGAACCTTGCCCATTTATTCATAAATTGTTCAAAATTTGTTGCTTAATCATGGCTTAATAAAGACGAATCGCACTCTTTAATCGTGCCGCGTGTTAAACACATACCATTGAATAAAAAAAGCAACAACAAGAATTTTAGGAACACAACCCCATGGAAGCTTGTCTTAAAGGAAGTTTAATGCTGAGGATTTTACTCACATTCTTTGCCATGCTATTTGCTCTCGAAAGCAGACAAGTCTTAGGCAATCCTTTCCGCAAATAAAAAAAGTCAGTACACACTGACTTTTAGCTGATCTTTTACTGTTAAATCACAGCACAAGACTTAACCTGCTTGCCCCGCCACAAAAGGATTGTGCTGTTTTTCAAATCCTATGGTACTGATGGGACCATGCCCCGAAATAAACTGAGTGTCATCGGGCAAACTAAAACATTCGCGCTGAATTGAATCGAGCAATTGTTGATGATTGCCACGTGGAAAATCAGTGCGTCCAATTGAGCCTTTAAATAGCACATCACCTGTCCACAAGATGCCATATTTTGCATTATAAAACATCACATGCCCTGGGGTATGCCCAGGTGCATAACGCACTTCAAAGCTTTCTTGCCCCAATTGCAGCACTTCACCCCCCTCTAACCACTGTGTAACCGTGACTTGTTCAGGGATAGGAAAACCATAACGCGCAGACACTTCTTGCAGTTGATCTAACCAAAAGGCATCTTCTTTCTGTGGACCAATCACAGGAACATTCCAGTGATGTTGCAATTCACCCACAGCACCCGCATGGTCTAGATGCCCATGAGTTAACCACAAAGCTTTCACCGTTAAACCCAACGCTTCAACTTCAGCTTTCAGTTTTTCAGGCTCGCCGCCTGCATCAATCAAAATCGCTTCTTTGCTTTCAGCATCCCACACAATCGAGCAGTTTTGCTGAAAAGCGGTGACGGGAACAATTTTGACTTGCAACATGGTGGCGAACCTCAAAAATTAATGGCTTAGGGTATGCTTTACAGCATCAAGATTAGCTTGAACTAAATGTTTGAGCAAATCCAAATGATCGGCACGGGTATTCAGTGCAGGAATATAGGCATATTCTTTGCCACCTGCTTGTAAAAACAATTCTGCATTTTGAATCGCCAATTCTTCTAGCGTTTCTAAACAATCTGCAGAAAAAGCAGGGCTCATAATTTGCACTGACTTCACGCCCTGCTGTCCCCATTCTTCAAGTAACACATCGGTATAGGGTTTGACCCATTCCTGTTTGCCAAAACGTGACTGGAAGCTAATTGCCCATTGCTCATCATTTAAATTTAAAGCATCGGCAAGCAATTTGGCCGTGATCCGACAACGCTCTGCATACGGATCACCCTTATCGGCATACGGCTGTGGAATGCCATGAAACGACATCAACAGCTTTTCTGCCGCACCATGCTCGGCTTGAAATTCACGCACACTTTGCGCCAAAGCCTTAATGTATAATGGATGCTGATAATAGTCACGAATGATGGATAAGCCCGGCAAATTACGCTGCTGTGGCACCCATTTGGCAACGGCATCATATAAAGGCGCTGTCGAGGTTGCCGAATATTGTGGAAATAAAGGGAACAAAATCACATGATCTTGCGGATTTTGACTCAAAGCTGCCAAAGCCTGTTGAATACCCGGATTGCCATAGGTCATTACCGGGACAATATTCAACTCAAATTCAGGATATAGCGGCAATAACTGCTGTTTTAAGGCATCAACCTGTTGCAACAAAATTTCACGCATGGGTGAGTCGTTTTGCCAGACCATGGCATAGGCATGTGCAACACGCTTAGGACGAAATGGCAAAATGAATAAATTTAAAATGATTTGCCAAATCGGTTTGGGAATTTCAATCACCCGTTGATCAGATAAGAACTGCYTTAAAAAACGGCGAACCCCTGCTGCAGTCGGTTCATCAGGCGTACCTAAATTGGSTAAAAGAACGGTTACTTTGGGTTTTGCTGTAGACAACATCCAGCCCTCGTGTCTGATGATTGAACACGACTACTCTAACAGTTTTTTTACTCTGTATTGAGAGTCAATACGGTGTTTTAAATGAATTAACCCGGTCGGTATCGAGCACATTGCTCTCTAAAAGTTTTTGCGCTTTTGCCGTGATTTGCCACAGCATCCGCTGACGATCATCACGCCCCGCTTGCACAATCCAGTCATTTTGACGCATTTGCATTTTAATCTCATGCAACGCTCGAATATTGATTTGAGCACGTGCAACCGCATGCGCACGCGGCATGATCTGACGTGCATCATCCAAACCTGTTTCATTCAAATATTCATTCATACGTTTAGAAAAATATTCTTCAGGGGTCGGATGAATAAAAGTATTACCTAAAATTGCTAACAACTGCGCCCAACTTAAACTTCGTTCAACTTTGAGCTCTCTAAAGTTACCATCCTGATACGCATGCATACGATATTCAAAACGATATGATTCATTCATCGAGACTTTAGAGAGGCTTAAAAACGGATCTGATTCACGCTGTCCCACATCAGTTTCTAGCTGACTTAACTTACTTTTTAAACGCTCAATTTCATCATGTAAGGCTTGCGTATTTTGCGGACGGACCCAACCAGACGTCGGATAACGCTCCAGCATTTGTGACATATTAAAGCGGACAGCAAGCTCTAAATCACGTAAAGTGCGATAACAAAATACCTGATCGACTTCTTGTTGCAATAATGTACGAAACTCTTTGAATTTTTCACGCAATTCAGGTTTTTCATCATGTAAAGCTGGATCTCGTGAAGCAGGGTCTTCGTGCATAAATACAATGATTGGCTTTTGCTTGGTGAATGCATAAATATACTCTAAATGCATATAACCCACGCCCGACACCGATTGCTCACCGTACTGGCTGCCCAATAGAATCACCACATAGTCACAATCATCGATTTGACGGCGTGCAAATGCAGTGCTAAGTGGGGTGCGTTTTTCTAACCCCCACGAAAAAAAACCCATTCCTACCAATGTTTGTGCCAAGACCACTCTTTCTGGCTGCATATCTGCCCCAGAAGTCGAGATAAAGACCTGATAACGCTTATCCAGCATTGGTTTCCCCTCTCCTATTGCCATTACAAGTCAGTCACCGTCTACTTGCAATGCCTTTCCCCAATTGTAAAAAATTATCTTAAACTCAGTCCACAGTACTCACATTTGCGATACTCCAAGAAATATTGCCTGGAATAAGATGCTGCAACACGGGTTTTAATTGTTCTGCATTGTTCCCGCTGACATAACACGCGATTTGTAATGTATCTGCCACACTTTGGTCAAATAATAACTCATTTTTAATTAAAATGCGGGAAGTTTGACGTGCAACGGCAATTCCTGAGTCAATTAATGTCAGTTTGTGACCAAAAATGGACTCAATCGCAGGTTTTAAGAAAGGATAATGGGTGCAACCGAGTACCAAATAGTCCGCTCCCTGATCGACCACAGGTTGCAAACTATGCTGTAAGGAACTTAAACACGCCTCGCTCATTTGCGCACCTTGCTCAACAAAAGGCACTAAATCTAGATTGGTGACATTCAAGACACGGACTTGAGCAGGAATCGCAAAACGCTGCATCACATCTTTAATGAGTTGCCCACGAAAAGTGGCAGGTGTCGCAAGTACAGCCACTGTTTTGGTTTGGCTATTTAATACAGCAGGCTTTAAAGCAGGCACTAAACCAATAATAGGAAAATCTTCGCCGTAATGGTCGCGCAGATAATCTAGACTAAAAGCTGAAGCTGTATTACACGCCACGACTGCAACTTTACACCCTTGTCGATATAACCATTCGATTGCAGCTGCAGTGAGTTCCCGAATATTTTGATCATCGCGTGGGCCGTACGGCACGTGTGCTGTATCGGCATAATACACAATGCTTTCATTAGGCAAATATTCTGCAATTTCAATAGCAACCGACAAGCCTCCTATGCCCGAATCAAAAATACCAATTGGCGCACTGGCTTGTGCTTTTGGCATAGCTTGATTTAAGGGAGAAACAGGATGAATGGCTGTCATAGCAAGAGATTCAGCAATACAAAATAGAATGAATAAAGCTTAAACCTCAGCTGCTTAAATGCAAGTGCAAATCACCACTTTTCAACGATAAAATCGTTTCGCCCTGCGCATTTTCACTCAGCTCACCCAATTCCACCAAATGTAAAAAAGCCGCACGCTGAATCAGGGCATTAATACTAAAACGCACATGCACATAAGGACGCAGCTCACCTGCATATTCACGCATAAAAATAGGATGCTCGGCATCAACAATCACAATATCCTGATGTGTAGTGATAAGTTGAATATAATTTTGCTGTCCGATTTCGACCACATCAACCTGATTGATGAACAAAGGCTCATCTTCTACCTGGATTTCAATTTGTTCCACGGGGGTTTTTAAATAAAACTTGCCCTGCTCTTTCCATAACACACTAGAAAACAGATCAACCAATGCCTGACGTTTGATCAATTGACCTTCGTGCCACCATTCTCCATTGGCTTTGACCAGCAAATCCATTGCTCCACAATGCTTTGGATGCCATTGCTCCAAAGGAGGGATTGATCTTTTGTGACCTGACTGTCCAGTTTTTATATATTGTGCAATGTGCATTAAATTTTTATTATCAGCCGTAGCTACATTTTCTGTCGGTTTGATTGAATTATCGTCATGCTTCATGCTGCAGTACCTTACTGACGGAAAAATAATACGATTCAGCCAATTGGCTAAGACTCGGTTTAAAACTATACTAGCTCACAATACTTACCCATACTGTAAAAGACACGATTAAATTTGTGTCTGGCAACTAAAAATACTCATGGCAGCACCGTTGCTTGATGCGGTTGCCACCTTCAATTATATGAGGAGTCCTACATGGAACACATCGAACGTGAATCGATGGAGTTTGACGTAGTCATCGTAGGCGCAGGCCCTGCGGGTCTTTCTGCTGCGATCAAAATTCGTCAACTTGCAATTGAAAACAATTTAAATGATCTGTCCGTTTGTGTGGTCGAAAAAGGCTCTGAAGTTGGTGCGCATATCCTTTCTGGTGCTGTGCTCGAACCGCGTGCGATCAATGAGTTATTCCCTAACTGGAAAGAAGAAGGTGCGCCTTTAAATGTGCCTGTGACTGAAGATAAAACTTTCTTCTTGATGTCACCTGAAAAAGCCCAGCAAGCACCGCATTGGATGGTACCTAAAACCATGCATAACGATGGTAACTACGTGATCTCGCTAGGCAACGTGGTGCGTTGGTTAGGTCAAAAAGCCGAAGAATTAGAAGTTTCTATTTTCCCTGGCTTTGCGGCATCTGAAATTCTGTACCATGCCGATGGTACGGTTAAAGGTATCCAAACCGGTGACATGGGCATTGGTAAAGATGGCGAGCCAACACATAACTTCACACCAGGTTATGAGTTACATGCCAAATACACCATTTTTGCAGAGGGCTGCCGTGGTCATTTAGGTAAGCGTTTAATCCAACAATTCAATTTGGATAAAGATGCCGATCCACAACACTACGGGATTGGTATTAAAGAACTTTGGGAAATTGACCCTGCAAAACACAAACCAGGTTTGGTGATGCATGGTGCAGGCTGGCCATTAAGTGAAACAGGTTCTTCAGGCGGTTGGTGGTTATACCACGCTGAAAACAACCAAGTTACTTTAGGTATGATTGTGGACTTGTCTTATACCAACCCACACATGTATCCATTTATGGAAATGCAGCGTTGGAAAACCCACCCTCTAATTAAACAGTATCTAGAAGGCGGCAAACGTATTTCTTATGGTGCGCGTGCTGTGACCAAAGGTGGCTTTAATTCATTACCAAAACTCACTTTCCCAGGTGGCTCTTTAATTGGTGATGATGCAGGCTTCTTAAACTTTGCCAAAATCAAAGGCTCACATACAGCTATGAAGTCGGGCATGCTTTGCGGTGAAGCGGTATTTGAAGCGATTGCTGCAGGTGTCGCAAAAGGCGGTGACTTGGCGATTGCTCGTGTAACTGAAGGCGAAGATTTCTTTGTGAAAGAGCTAACAGCATACACTGAAAAATTCAACAACAGCTGGCTTAAAGAAGAACTTTATAGCGCACGTAACTTTGGCCCTGCAATGCATAAGTTTGGTCAATGGATGGGCGGTGCGTTTAACTTTATCGACCAGAACGTGTTTAAAGTACCATTTACCTTGCATGATTTGGTACCTGATTTCAGCGCACTCAAAACTGTAGATACAACCAGCTTTAAACCGAACTATCCAAAACCAGATGGCAAGCTGACTTTTGATCGTTTATCTTCAGTGTTCGTATCGAATACCGTACATGAAGAAAATCAGCCAGCGCACTTAAAGCTAACTGATGCCTCTATTCCAGTGAACGTAAACTTGCCGAAATGGGATGAGCCTGCTCAGCGCTACTGCCCTGCGGGTGTTTATGAAATCATGGAAAATGATGATGGTTCAAAACGCTTCCAGATTAACGCAGCCAACTGTGTTCACTGTAAGACCTGTGACATCAAAGACCCATCACAAAACATCACTTGGGTAACTCCTGAGGGGGGTGGTGGTCCGAACTACCCGAATATGTAATTGCGAATCGCAATTGAGAAATCCAAAAGCAGTGCCTCGGCACTGCTTTTTTTATACACAGTTTACAAAATTACCAAGATCTCATAATCCCTTACATTTTTCAGGTATTTCTCTATTCAAAAGCAGGCGATTGAATAACTTTCCTTGTTATGCTGTTTTTGCTTATTTTTTATCTTTTCTATTTTTAGTTTTTTATTTCGTTTTTTCAGACTTGAACAACCGAAAATGTTGTTATGTCAGCTTTTATACAATGCTATTCGGCATTTTATGCAGCACTTAGCACGGTAGCAAAATGTTGTAGATGCTGACTAAAACTGACTTGAGTGGAGTATAAAGCAGTACTTTGAGTTTTATCTTGCTCAAGCATTTGGTTGTTCTTCTTATTTTCATTAGAAGAGGAATTCCAACATGCTTAATTTAACAGACACCCTCAACCAACTTAAAAATGTGCAGGCACAACCTGCAGTCAGCTTATTTCTACCCACACATCGTACCTTTCCAGACAATCAGCAAGATGTGATTGCTCTTAAAAACCAACTTAAACAACTCGAAGAACGCCTGTTGGCAGACTATGACAAACGTCTGGTGGCACAAATTTTAGAACAGATTCATCATCAAACCAAAGATTTGAATCCCAACTACCATTTAGACAGTCTGGCTATTTTTGCCACAGCCGACAGTGCACAAGTACTGCGTCTGCCATTCCCTACCCAAGAACGTATTGTGATTGATCAACAATTTTCAGTGCGTGATTTTATTCGTGAGCTATCTTATGCAGTGCAATACTATGTGGTAGTGATCAGTCGTGAAATTGGACGTCTGATTAAGGCCTCCAATGATCGTGTAATCCATGAGTTTTCTGTAGATGACAGCGACTTGAATGAACGACTGCCACATGGTGCATTTCCTGTTCAAAATGATAACTTATATAGCACCAGCGGTGCAGAACGTGCCACAGCCGCCAATGAAGACCGTTTACTCAAAGAGTTTTTAAACCGTATCGATAAAAATGTGCAAACTGTACGTGCCAGTGAGCCATTGGGCTTGGTCATTGTGGGTGATCGACGCAATATCRGTTTTTATGAATCTATTTGCGACCAACCCAATGCCATTATTTTCAGTGTAGATAACGTCACTCAGCTAGAACAAGGCAGCGCACAACRCATTATTGACAGTATTCAGACCGAGCTAAAAAGCCATCAACAACAATTGCATCAGCAACATGCGCAGCAACTGGATGAACTCTATGCCAGTGACCGTGTTGTGACCGATCTGCAGCAAATTTATCAGGCAGTGTTGCAAAATAATGTCGATACTTTATATGTTCAACAAGGCTACATGCAGACGGGTTGGGTCGATACCGACCAGCAACGAATTTATCTAGATCAAGCGCACGCACCTGACAGCGCACAAGCCACAGACGATGTGATCAACCATATTATTGATGCAGCACAGCAACACGCTGCCAATATCGTATTTATTCCTGCCGATTATTTACAGTCCAAAGCACCACTGACTTTAATGAGTCGCTATGCGGTCTAAAACTCAGTCCATTTGACTGTGATCTAAAAAACAGCTATGCAGATTTATCTACATGGCTGTTTCAATCAAGATTCAAACTTCTCATTCATACGCAAATCTACGCTTTTTCATGACTTTCTCATGAATAAAACGATCAATTAGAATCGAGTCGTTACCGCCAACTGTACCCGATGACTGTCGCTATGTGATCGCCCGCTATATTCATAATTCAAATTGAGAAACTCACACTCTAAAAATTATTTCTTATACAACACACAGAGCTTTGTTAGATTTTGCACAAGCACACAACTTGCCCTATAAATGCAGAAAAGTTGAAAAGTCCCTTAAAAAATGTGTAGCAGATAACGCAACTCGTGGATCGTTTCGCCATTTTTTAACTCAAACTGTGAAGCAGGTGGGATTGATGCAAAATTGATGAAAAATTAAAAATAAAGTTGAACGTCATGGCTAAAAACACAAAAGGCATATTTCAACTTGCATGAATTGCAAATGAAATATGCCTATATGGATCACATGACTATTTTATCGTGTTTAAATTATAGTGTTCTAAAAGTGCTGAGGCTAATTTTTGCCTATTCGCCTTTTTTCACCAAATAATGAAATTCTTTATTGCCTTGCTCATCTAAGCGTTCTTCTTGCAATAACAACTCATGCCCCAAATGCATACAAAATTTTGGAATATCCCAAGACGTCGAATTGTCAGTTGCAAATACTTCAACCACATCGCCAGACTTAGATTTGCGAATGGCTTGATGCAACATCATCACAGGTTCAGGGCAACGCAAACCGCGAGTATTCAGTTGAATGCTAGGTGTGACAGGAAGTTCAGACATGCACAGACTCGGTATTAAAACATCGGGCTAGTTTAGCATAAAGCGCAGCCTTGTTTTATGTGTTCCCAATACGCAAAGCAGCACACCTGCGTGACGTAATTGCCGTCATTTTCTACCAAGATTAGCAATAGACAACTGTATTTTCTAAGGTATGATTAAGCTAAGTTTTTTAGATATAAAGAGTCTTTAGGAAAGATCATGCACGAGGAATCAGGCCCATCGTGGGGTATGCGTGGCCTAAGAAAATGGTTAGGCACAGCACCAGAAACCCGCGATGAATTGCTAAAATTAGTACAAGATTCACGTCGTTTTTTAGAACCCGATACGGTGGCAATGCTCGAGGGTGTTCTAGATTTACCTGCCACCAAAATCCGTGAAGTCATGACCCCACGTACCACAATGATTAGCTTACAGGAAGATGATGAGCTACTCGATATTTTGCATGTACTGGTCGAATCAGCACATTCACGTTTTCCTGTGTTCTCATCTGATCAACCCGACAACGTGGTGGGGATTTTATTAGCCAAAGACTTATTGCCTTTACTGACCGAACAAAGCACTAAAGTTGATATACGTGCCTTAATGCGTCAGCCGTTATTTGTGCCTGAAAGTGCTCGTTCAGACCAAGTATTGCGTATGCTCAAAAATACCCAAACCCATATTGCGGTAGTAATTGATGAGTATGGCACCACTTCGGGCTTGGTTACTTTAGAAGATATTTTGGAAGAAATTGTCGGTGAAATTGAAGATGAACACGACAATATTGACGAAGAAGCAGAATACATTATCCCCGATAACGACCCAAAAACTGCAAATACTTGGTTAGTACAAGCACTTACACCAATCGAACATTTTAATAATGTTTTAGATGCAGATTTTTCTGACGATGAAGTAGAAACTGTGGGTGGTTTATTGCTTCAGAAAATTGGTTTGGTGAGTGATTTGCAAGGGCAAGTGATTGTGATTGGCAATTGGGAATTCACCATTCTTGAAGCAGATGCCCGCACTATTCATCTGATTCGAGCCGTACGTCAATGAGGACTTTTTTTTCCAAGCTGTCTAATCCTGCAGAACATCAACAACTACCCTTAATTTATCCATTAATCATTGCTCTATTGGCGGGTTCAGTGTTTAGTTTTGCACTTGCTCCCTATCATTATTGGTGGATTGCCTTACTTTCTCCCGCTTTACTGTATGCGACCTTAAGCAAACGCACCCCGAAACAGGCCTTTTTGATTGGTTGGTCTTATGGGATTGGACTGTGGTTTGTCGGGGTTTTTTGGCTCTACACCTCTATTCATGTCTATGGCGACACCAATGCCTTTCTAAGCGTACTGATGATTGTCATTATGGCGCTGTTAATGGGGTTATTTACTGCCATACAAACTTGGTTGTATCGTCGATTTTTCCCTGAAACACCCCTGACTTTTGCACCGCTCTGGGTGTTGTTTGAATGGGCAAAAACTTGGGTCTTTACAGGTTTTCCGTGGCTGTTTGCAGGTTATGCTTTCACTGAACGCTTTTTGGATAGCTATGCACCACTGTTTGGTATTTTCGGCGTGTCTTTTGCGGTCATTCTACTGGCCTGTGCGTYGGTTGAAGTCCTTAAAAAGCGTATCTTCTGGCTGATTCCATCGGCAATTTTACTCTTGGGTGCATGGGGGGCAGCGCAGATCAGTTTTGTAACTGCAAAATCTGAAAAGCCGCTCTCGGTTTCTCTGATTCAAGGTAACATCCCTCAAGACTTAAAATGGCTCACCGAATACCAAATCAAGACCTTGGAAATTTATACCCGCTTAACCCGAACTGAATGGGGACGCGATATTATTGTCTGGCCTGAATCGTCCATTCCAATGTTCCAGACCGATATTGAACCGTTTTTGGATGCCATGAAAACACAGGCTGAAAAAACAGGCAGTTCGTGGGTGACGGGTATTCCGTATTGGGACTTGCCTGAATCACAAGTGCAGCAACATCCCATGTATTACAACAGCATTATGGCAACGGGAGATGCGGCAGAAGGATTATATAAAAAGCAACGTCTGGTGCCTTTTGGCGAATATATTCCGCTTTCAGGTTTACTCAGCTGGGTATTGCCTGCGATGCAAAATGACCCATCCATGAGTGGCTTCTCACGTGGTGCATCTGAGCAAAAACCACTGGCAATTAAACAGCATCATTTAGGGGCAGCCATTTGTTATGAAGTGGCTTATCCAAACCTAACCCGTCGCAATGCCAGCAAAAGTGACTTTTTAGTAACAGTATCCAATGATGCTTGGTTTACGGGTACTGCAGGGCCGTTGCAACATTTACAAATGGTACAAATGCGTGCCAAAGAAAATGGACGTTGGTTTATTCGTGCCACCAATACAGGGGTGACTGCATTTATTGACCATCATGGACATATTGTCAAACAAGCGCCAATGGATCAGGAGTTTGTACTGCGTGGAGATCTGCCTGCCATGCAAGGTCAAACGCTGTACACTCAACTCAGCGATTGGCCTGTGCTGATTTTCTCATTGCTGTTGTTAATTCTAGGGTGGATTTATCGACCACGTCAGGTAGATGTATCGTTTAAATCACGTCGTTAATAGTACTGTTCAATAGTGCTTAGAAACGACCATTCAAAAAAAAACCGAGCGCTTAATGCTCGGTTTTTTTATGGAAACTCACTAAATCAGGATATACAGATTCAGCCCATCTTCCATTTCCATTAAGGCTGATAATAAATATCGGCATCGGTGCCTTCACCACCTTGCTGACCATCTGCACCAAAAGAATACAAGTCAAACGGACGACCTTCTGAACCTGGAATCACATATTGAATGTCATTGTCCCAGCTGTCTTTCGGATAGCCTCCTTTCACATAACCGCCTGGCAACCAGTTTTTAGCCGAAGCAGGCTGATTCACCAAGGCATCTAAACCACCATCTTGCATAGAGGGATATTTTTGATTATCAAGTTTGTATTGATCGAGTGCGCCAGCCACACCTTTTAAGGTAATTACCGTGGTATCGACTTTGGCTTTTTCACCACGTCCCATTACATTCGGTACGATTAAAGCCGCCAACACACCTAAAATTACAATCACCACCATGACTTCAATCAGGGTAAAACCTGACTGTTTGCTCGATTGCTTCTGTTTCATTCCATCTCTCTCATTTATTGATATCAATTCGACATTTATTTTCGGTTCAGTTTGAAGAACCATGCTTTAAATTGATTTAAATCATATTGTTCATATTCACAATTGGCAGCATGACCGCAATCACAATCACCAGTACAATACTCGCCATCAGTACCAACATCAACGGTTCTAATAGTGCCAAAAGGGTGGAAATAAGCGTAGTCACTTCACGGTCTTGCATATCTGAAGCACGTGACAGCATACGGTCTAACTCGCCCGAAGCTTCACCACTTTTGATCATTTGTACCATCATCGGTGGGAAATAACCACTACGCTCCAATTGCGTCGCCAAGTTGCCACCTTCAGTGACTTTTTCTGCTGCCAAATTGACCGCATCTCGAATGACCCAGTTGTTACTGACCGCAGCACCAATTTTTAGCGCATCCACCAAAGGCACACCCGACTGAGTCAAAATAGACAAGGTACTGGCAAAACGGGCAGCATTAATCCCACGTGATAATTTTGCAAATAACGGCAACTTTAAGGTTAAACGGTCAAAGGCATAATGTCCTGCGGTGGTGCGTAAAAAACGCGCCAAAAACAATACTCCGACCACACAAACCACCAGTAAAAACGGCCATGCAACACGAATAAAGTCACTGGCTTTCATTAATGCCACAGTGATCCACGGCAAGGCGTCTTTACTTTGATCAAAGGTTTTAACAATATCGGGTACGACATAGGTCATTAGACCCATCACAATCGCAAAAGACATCAGCATTAAAATGATGGGATAAATCATCGCCCCTTGAATTTTTTTCTGCATGGCAAAGCGGTTTTCGGTGTAATCTGCCAATTGTTCCAAAATTAAATCCAAATGCCCCGAACGCTCGCCTGCTGCAATAGTGGCAATATATAAATCTGGAAAACGCCCCGATTGTTGTAAAGCATTGGCCAATGAATAACCTTCCAATACTTTGGAACGCACCGACATCAGCAAATTTTGCACATGGGCTTTTTCACTTTGTTTACCCACAGCACGAACGGCTTCTTCTAAAGGAATCGCAGCAGCCACCAAAACCGATAACTGACGGGTCAGCAAAGCCAAATCATAGGCTGTGATTTTTTTCTTAAACCACTGTTTGCCACTGTGTTTATCTTTTTGTTCAACGGCATCGACACTGACAGGAATCCATTCTTTGTCGCGTAATTGCTGACGGATTTGTCGTGCAGAATCACCCTCTAAAACACCTTTTTGCTGCTTCCCTGAAGCGTCAATGGCCGTAAATTGATATGCTGGCATTGTAATGCTCTAATTTTCCAAAATTTCTTGCAACGCGGTTGCGTCTGACCACTAAAATCATTCATATTCTTAGATACAAATTCTGTGCTCACTCTAACACATGCCAAAGTCGAGCACGAAGCCATTTTCACAGGACGATACGACTTTTTCTATGCCAGATTCCACTTTAGCCCCACAGCCTGTTTATCGTATTCGAGTGGCTGTGCCTGTGTATCTTTACGACTGCTTCGATTATATGCTCAGTGCAGCTCAATATCAGCAAGCAGAAGTAGGCGCGCGGGTCTTGGTTTCTTTTGGTCGGCAAAACTTGGTCGGGATTATTGTCGAAAAACTAGCACTCGATACTCCAATTGATCCACGTTTTAAACTCAAAGCCATTAGCGAACTGTTAGATGAGCAAGCGATTTTAGACCCTAAAGTTTTAACTTTGTTGACATGGTCGGCACAATATTATCAATTCCCGATTGGTGAGGTGATGCAAAGCGCCTTGCCAAGTTTATTGCGCCAAGCCAAACCCTATAATTTATTGGCACGCACTTGGAAATTATTGGATGCACATGCCGAAGTCAAAATTACACGTTCGGAAAAACAACAACAAGCCTATAAAATTTTAAAGCTGCATCCTTCAGGCACTTCTGAAAATATTTTAAATTTGGCAGGTATTGAAACTGCAACTCTAAAAGCCTTGGCAAATAAAGAAATTTGCGCATGTGTTTTGGAAGCCCAAGATTTTAGCCCGATGCCCGTGACTTTGGCGCAAATGCCTTTAACCCCTAATCCAGATCAGAAAAAAGCAATTGACACTGTACTTAAAGTACGACAGCAATATAAGGCATTTTTGCTAGATGGTTTAACGGGCAGCGGCAAAACTGAAGTGTATTTGCACATCATGTATGAGGTGCTGAAACAGGGCAAACAGGTGTTGGTGTTAGTGCCTGAAATTGGTCTAACGCCACAAACCATTAGCCGTTTCCAGTCACGTTTTCATTGCCACATTGCCCTCTTACATTCAGGTTTAAATGATTCCAAGCGTTTGCAGGCATGGCAAGCCGCTCAAACGGGTAAAGCCTCAATTATTTTAGGTACACGCTCAGCCATTTATACCCCATTGCCAAATTTAGGCTTGATTATTTTGGATGAAGAACACGACCTGTCTTTTAAACAGCAGGAAGGTTTTCGCTACCATGCTCGTGATGTTGCGCTCTATCGTGCCCATCTGGAAAATTGCCCCGTTATTTTAGGTTCGGCGACTCCAAGCGTTGACAGCTATGCCTTAGTCGATCAAGGTAAAATGCAATGTCTGGAGTTAAATCAACGTGCTGGCACGGCACTCATGCCCAAAATCCACTTGATTGATTTAAAAATTGCCAAAAAACAGCACGGTATTAGCCAACAATTGATTGATGAAATCAAAAAACGTCTGGCCAAAAAAGAACAAGTCTTGGTGTTTTTAAACCGACGCGGCTATGCACCTGTGCTGATTTGTGAAAGCTGCGCATGGCAAGCCAAATGCCCGAATTGTGATGCCAACTTTACCTTGCATCATCAACCTTATACGCATTTACATTGCCACCACTGCGGTACAATTCATCGTAAACCTGAGCAATGCCCTGCCTGCAACCATACAGAACTCAAACCAATTGGCATGGGCACTGCAAAAGTCGAAGACAGTTTAAATGAGCTGTTTCCAACTGTAGACGTCATTCGGGTAGATCGGGACTCGACCAGCCGAGTAGGAAGTTGGCAAAAAATTTATGACCGCATCCAACGCAGTGAACCGCTAATTTTATTGGGCACGCAAATGCTGGCCAAAGGGCATCATTTTCCGTATGTGACCTTGGTGGCAATTTTAGATATTGATTCAGGCTTACTTAGTGTGGATATTCGCGCACCTGAACGCACAGCTCAACTGATTGTGCAAGTGGCGGGACGTGCAGGGCGTGGTGAGCATAAAGGTGATGTTTATTTGCAAAGTGTGCGTCCCGATCATCCACTTCTCACGACATTAGTCGAGGGAGATTACCGCAAGTTTGCCAAACAAAGTTTAAAAGAACGCAAAGCTGCACAATTACCGCCTTATCGTTACAGTGCTTTGATTCGTTGTGAATCTAAAAGTCAGGAATTAAACCAGCAATTTTTACAACAACATGCACAATGGCTTAGAGAACATTCAGAACAATTAATTGAAATTTGGGGACCGATTCCTGCGCCAATGGAGCGTAAAGCAGGACGTTTCCATGCACATATGGTGTTGTTGTCTAAAGATCGGGCACGCTTACATTTTTATATCAGGAACTGGTGGCAAAATATGTTGCATGAAAAGCCATCCAGCATGAAACTAAGTTTAGATATAGATCCGCAAGAATTTAGCTAATACTGTAAATTGAAACTTAGCTGTATCAGCACTTATTTCAATAATCCACCGCTTTAAACTTTGGATGACCACATGTCCTTATTGTTACAAATAACCATTTTTCTAGGCGCTTCATTGGTTTTGGTTCCCTTACTAAAACGCTTTGGTATTGCGACCGTATTGGGCTATTTGTTTACAGGCATTTTGCTAGGGCCTAGCGTCTTCAATATTGCCAGCGACCCCGATGATATTCAGGAACTGGCAGAATATGGTGTGGTGTTCCTGATGTTTATTATTGGCTTAGAACTGCGTCCACAACGGCTGTGGGAAATGCGCAAGCCCATTTTTGTTTTGGGTAGTTTACAGGTCGGCATCACGGGTATTCTACTTGCAATCTTGGCTTTTTTTGCCTTACAGCAAGGCATTGCCTCAAGTGTGGTGATCGGTTTTGCACTGGCACTTTCGTCTACGGCCTTTGTGCTACAGATGTTGCAAGAAAAGCAGGAACTCAGCAGTAGTTATGGACAACAATCCTTTTCCATTCTGCTATTTCAAGATATTGCTGCCATTCCATTAATTGCCATTATTCCCATGTTGGCAGGTGCAGAATCGACCCATCATGGCATTGCCTATTTTGCTGCGATCATCGCGACCTTTAGTGGTCTATTCTTATTTAGTCGTTATCTCATGCGTCCATTTTTTCGCTTTGTGGCCAAAAGTGGCGCACATGAACTGATCACGGCTGTCGGGTTGTTCATTGTGCTTGGCGTGGTCAGCATTATGGATGTACTGGGCATTAGCACCACCTTAGGCGCATTTTTAACAGGCGTCTTGTTGGCAGATTCCGAGTTTAGACATGAGTTAGAAGCCAGTATTGCCCCATTCAAAGGCCTATTACTGGGCTTATTTTTTATGACAGTCGGGATGAGTACGGAACTAGCAATCTTAATGAATACCCCTTGGCTGATTGTGGGCGGTGCATTGCTGCTCATGCTCATCAAACTGATTAGCCTCACGGCCATTGCCCGCTATTTCCAATATTCTTGGCGCAATAGTTTATTGTTGGCGACTTGCTTGGCACAAGGCGGTGAGTTTGCCTTTGTGGTCCTCAGTGTCGCACAAAGTGAAAGTGTGCTCAGCCAAGCCATGCTGCAACCCCTGACCTTAATTGTGACTTTATCGATGGTGCTGACCCCAATTTTATATTGGTTGATGAGCAGTCAAATTATCCCCCGCCTAGAACGTGAAAAAACGCCTGAATATGACGAAATTCCCGATACACATCACCCTATGATTATTGCGGGTTTTGGTCGTTTTGGACAAATTATTGCCCGTGTGGCGTACTTGCAGCATCTGCACTTTACTGCCATCGACAGCAATATGGATAAAATTGATTTCGTGCGAAATTACGGCGGTAAAGTCTATTATGGCGACGCGACTCAACCTGAAATTTTACGTGCCGCAGGCATCGAGCATGCCAAAATCTTTATTCTCGCGATTGATGATATTGAAGATTCAATGAATGTGGCACGACATATTCGCCTGAATTATCCAGCTCTAAAATTATTGGTACGCGCCCGTGATCGGCATCATGTGCATTTATTGCGGGATTTGGGCGTCAACTATATTTGGCGTGAAACGTATTTATCCTCTTTAGGCATGGCTTATCAGGCTTTACGTGATTTGGGTATTAATGAAGAAGATGCATATAAAAGTATTGAGCTGTTCCGTGATTATGATGAACAACTCTTGGCACAACAGCAGCATATATATACCGATGAACAAAAAGTGTATGAAACCCATCGTAACGCTTTGGCCGAACTAGAACACCTGTTTGAAAGTGATGCACAAAACCGTGAAATGCCCTTGGGTGTCGATTTAAAACGTGGATTGCATAACGGTCATATAGATGTAACACGTGATGCAGCAAACTGACTTGTGTTTTACAATATTGCCACCATTAAAACAGGGTTATGGAGAATTTTATGTCTGATTTACGCCAACGCTTTTTTATTGAAGATAGCCCTGTTCGTGGTGAAGTAGTTCATCTCGAAGAAACTTTGCAAACCATTTTGAAACAACGTGATTATGTGCCTGCGGTACAAGTGTTGTTGGGAGAAATGCTTTGTGCCACTGCCCTGCTAGCCAGTACCCTAAAAATTAAAGGGCGTATTAGCTTACAAATTCAGGCATCTGGGACATTTAAATGGGCCATGGCGGAATGTAACCACTTGGGTGAAGTTCGTGCGTTGGCAGAGTATGAAGAAGACCCACGCTTTTTACATGCTGAAGACAGCAGCACCGTCCTGAAAAGTTTGGTCAGTCCTGTGTTGTTTATTAATATCGAACCTGAATTTGGTGAGCGTTATCAAGGTATCGTGCCTTTAGACAAAGCCAATTTAGCTGAATGTTTAATGCAGTATTACGATTTATCTGCACAAATTCCAACCCGTATTGTGTTGGCAAGCAATGCCGAACGTGCGGGCGGTTTGCTCATTCAATTGTTACCGCGTAACAGTGAAGAAGAACAACAACGGGTCGATGAAGATTTATGGCCACGCGTGACCATGCTGACAGAAACCTTAAAAGCAGAAGAATTAACTGATTTAGATGTCAATGAAATTTTGTACCGTTTATACAATGAAGAACAAGTCCGTTTGCCTGAGGTGGAAGCCTTGCGTTTTGGTTGCACTTGCTCCAAAGAACGCTGTGCCAATGCATTAATTCAAATTGGTGTTTCTGCGGTAAGGGAAACTTTGGAATACCAGAATCCAATTACTATGGATTGCCAATTCTGCAGCACACAATATAGCTTTAGTGCCGAAGAAGCCTTGGGTTTATTTGGAGAACATCTCAGCTAAATTGCATGATCGAATGCCATGATTAATATGTGATGCAATCCAAAAAACTCAATAAAAATGAGCAGTCCATTTTGCTCATTTTTATTTGCCTGATGGCCATCTTCAAAACCTATTATTTTTTATTTTTCATGTAATTAATTTCATAAAACTTTCATACAATTAAAAAAAATACCGCATCAATAGGGTATCAGTAATCCTATATTTTTTATGCCATTAGGCTGCTTCTTCTGTGGGATATTGACTTTATGAACACCCAATTCTTCTCTCGTTTAGCATTCATCAGCGCGATTTACTGTTCAAGTTTAGCTTATGCCGCCAATGCAGACCCACTTTTAGGCAAGTGGAAAACATTAGACTACCGCACGGATTTTTCATTGTCTGACGTGATCATGAGTCAGGATAAACAAGGCGCGTATGCCGCTACAATTATAGAACTCAGTGCAGTTCCTTGCGCGCCGCGTTTGGAAAATTGCACACTCTGCACGTGTAAAAATAAAGATAAGCCGCTGTTAGGTTTTGTTCCATTAACTCACTCAAAAGCTACGCCAAGAAATACAATTGAATTTTATGAAGGTGATTATTTAGACCCACGTACTGGTAAGCAATATAAAACTCGCGCTCGCTTAAGCAACAGCGGCAAACATTTGACCCTCTCCAATGTAGACCTTGCCACCCATGCCAGACATAAAATGACGTGGGTGAAATATTAAAAGCTCACCTAATCACAAAAATTCAGTCGCGTCACGCATCACCAATACCGTTGGCTAAAAGCACAGATGAAGCAAAAATTTAAGCCAATAGGACTCTTCCTTCCAGAATCACCATCTCAGCTCTGCGTCATTTAGAATATTTTGTAAATGCAAACGCTTGTATTTTAAATTTTCACTAAAACTCTAATTGCATGCTTATTGCACCTTTTTAATGATCAATTTGCGTATTCGGATTTTTCTTGTTATAAAGCACAAAATAGAATTTTTACTCTATTCTTTTTTAATACTTAACATGTCTGGGGAACATTAATGAAAAAAAATTATAAAGGGATTTTAGCAGGGCTAATGTTAGCCGCGCTTTCTGGTCTGAGTTTTGCTCAAAGTGACCCTCTTATTGGTAAATGGAAAACCATTGATGATCGCACAGGTTATTCACGTGCCGATGTCGAAATTCAGAAAAAGCCAGATGGTACTAATGAAGGCATTATCGTGGAAACCCGTAATATTCCAGGTGCTGAAAAAATGGTGATTTGCAGCAATTGCCCAGGTAAGTTAAAGAACACACCTTTTATTGGCTTGCCGTTTATTTGGGGTTTTAAACAAGATCCCAAAAACCCACGTGAATTTATCCAAGGCCATGTTTTAGACCCAATTGGCGGTAAAGTTTATAAAGGTAAAGCACGTTTAAACGCTAACGGTAAGCGTCTAACCTTACGTGGCTATGTAGGTGTTTCGGTGATTGGCCGCAGTGTGACATGGGTAAAATACTAATTCCTTAAACTAAGATTTTGATTTATAGGGTTCTTATTCAAGAACCCTTTTTATTGCTAAATTTTGAAACAATCATTTTTAACACCACATCACCGTTCAATCCAAATAATTGAAATAAAGGATGGCATTGAACAAAAAATAGACTAATATCTATAGAACATCTATACGCATAAGCCAAATCAGCGCATCAATATAACAGACCTGAGCACAGCAAAGGATTGGCTGAATTTCACCAAAGCAATACAAATAACTGATTCTATTACAGCGCATACAGGCTAAATTAAAGAGAAGCGCTTATTGGATATCTACCAATTATTGATGTAAAGCAATCCCTCATTTCATGCGAGCCAACTCGTTTGAATTCGATCAGAAGGAGTATGCCATGACCACTATTTTATATCGTGAAATCACTTCAGACGGACAACACACAGAAATTATTGAAGAATTTAGTCAGTTAGATTTAAAAAAATTTGCCGAAGCTTGCGGGCAAAGCCCTGAATGGGTCTTACAACTTTTAGAATATGACATCCTGCCTTCCCGCCCTGCCGAACGTATCCACCAATTTTTTGGTGAAGATGTCAGTCGTGCACGCCAAGCTTATCGGCTGCAACGTGATTTCGACGCTAGTTTTTCAGCTGTTGCTATGATGCTTGACCTGATTGATGAAGTGCAAAAATTACGCAAACAAGTTAAACATCTAAGTTTTCAACATAGTTAATCCTCACGCTCTAGCTCTGTGCTTCATCACCTTGCTGGAGCGTTTTTCTTTTTATGCCCGTAAATTTATTTGATGAGAATGATCGACACAATGAAAACCAAAGACTGCAACAAGAAGATTAAAAATATGTTTCCTGAGTTTCGTGATTTAATTCAGGGATTACGCGACAGCAATCCACATTTTTCAAAAATTTTTGAAGATCACGAACAGCTTGACCGTGAAATCAGCCAGTTAGAGCTTGATCCTGTGCATCAAATTAATGATGACATTGAAGCACTGAAACGCAAAAAATTAAGACTGAAAGATGAAATGTATCATTTGCTGCGTCATGCACAAATTGATCAGTTGGCTTAACACACATACAGATCTGAACTGCAAATCCTCATACAATCAAATACAGGACACAGCAAGAAAAAGCAAAACAAGATGGCGTATTTAAACCCGAAACCCGTGTTCAAAGACCATTCAAAAATCTGCCATCTTGAGCTTAATATCCGCAATCTCGTTCAATCTGTGGATAAGCTTATCAGCCCTATGGATAACTCTTGAGCTCTGTGGACAACTTTTGCGATGAATGACCTTGTGATATCTCTATCGGATACAAAACTTTATCTATTACCATATCTGCAAGTTGAGCTTCTGAATTATTTAAGTTTAGTCAGTTTTTCGACTTCCTTTAAAGTGCCTTTCACGGTTTGCTTAATGGGTTCATAGTCTAAAAACCAAAATAAGCTCATGTGTTGATCGCTATGTTGTTGCGCCAACATATCAATCACACTTTTTTCACCCCGCCCCACCATGTGACGTCGATAGAAATAATACAGCAACAGTAAAGTGGTCATAATCATTACACCCAGCATAATCCAAAAGGCCTGTGCATGTTTTAAACCTGGCATAAACTCAAAGTTCATACCATAAATACCTGTGAACAAAGTCAAAGGTGCAAAAACTGCGGTAATGATGGCTAAAATCCGCATATTTTCATTGGTTTGGTTGGCAATGGCAGAAAAATGCAGATCAATTGCTGTTTGCACTGCAGAACGTAAGCGAATGGTATGCTTTTGAATTCGTTCAATATGACTGGTCAAATCATCCAAACGTACCAAAATAATATCCTGTCGTTCATTACGTTTTTTTCCACGTAAATGTGGGTAGTTATCGACAATTTCATCACGCAGCTCCTGCAAGGCTTCAATTTGCTCTTCACATAAATTTTCAACTTGCTGAAACGCCATATTTTCTTGCAGCAATTGATGCCAACGGGTAAAACGACGATGCCCCTGCAACAACTCTTGTTGCCAATATTCCACACGGCGGGTCAGTGGCATACGAATATCCAAATAATCATCCGCCACCAAATTCAGTAAACGCAAGGTTAAGTCTAACGGTGATGCTGCCAATTTACGTGCTTTATTCTGTTCTTCAATCGGACGTTGTACCGCAGCTTCCACACGTGACAAATAGCTTTCTATGACTTTATTGCCCTGTTCCCGCACCGTAATCAAAATCTGCGGTGTCATAATAAAGCTCATCGGCGTAGTAGCCAGTCCAAAAACCCGTTCATGTTTTTCCCCGACTTGCTGCCCTGTTGCTATACAGTCTTCAGGTGTGATCAGTTTTCGAAAAATCAATAAGTCATAATCATCTAAAGTATCAAACCCACAAGGATGCTCTATATTTAAAATATCGCGCACATGATATTCATTAAGGGATAATTGACTGAGTTGAAAAATCTCGTGTTGCCACTGTTCTGCTCGGTTAAGCACATCATCACGGGTGCAATCAATCCAGATAAATTCAGGTTCAAGCCCTTCAATTGGCTGTTTTTGCACATAAATATTGGTTTTGTGATTGGTATGCAGATAAAAATAATAACTTTGCATCGAACGGGCACTCTATTTTCAGTTTTCTTGTACGGTTTTTTGAGATTTTAAGACGTATTCAGTTTAAGCCTGCATCAGGCTTCTTTTCAAATACAGGCTGTAATTTATACCGCTTTTCATGTGACCAAGATGGTTTTTGTACGGTGCAACAAAATTTTTAGCATAAAAAACCCGCATTCAGATTGAATACGGGTTTTTGACCATTTCAGATCATCAACACAGCATTACGCTTGTTCGATGTCTTTCATGGTTAATTTGATACGACCACGGTTGTCTACGTCGGCAACCTGTACTTTCACTTCCTGACCTTCTTTCAACACGTCTGCAACATTGGCAATACGCTCATTTGAAATTTGAGAAATGTGAAGTAAACCGTCAGTACCTGGCAGGATATTGACGAACGCACCGAATTCCACAATACGGATCACTTTACCTGTGTAAATTGTACCTGGCTCGATTTCAGCAGTTAAAGCCTGAATTTTTGCAACAGCAGCTTGCGCAGCAGCTTTGGTTTCACCAAATACGCGCACTGTACCGTTGTCTTCAATATCAATTGCCGCTTTCGTTTCTTCTGTAATTTGGCGGATAGTTGCACCACCTTTACCAATTACGTCACGAATCTTGTCTGGGTTGATGTTGATCACTTGGAATGTAGGCGCATGCATTGAAATTTCTGGACGCGCACGTGAAATCACTTGGTTCATTGCATTTAAGATATGCATACGACCTGCATAAGCTTGGTTTAATGCAACTTCCATGATTTCTTCAGTGATGCCTTCAATCTTGATGTCCATTTGCAGCGCAGTAATACCGTTGGCAGAACCTGCAACTTTAAAGTCCATGTCGCCAAGGTGATCTTCATCACCCAAAATGTCAGAAAGCACAGCGAAACGCTCGCCTTCTTTCACTAAGCCCATTGCGATACCCGCAACTGGTGCTTTCAATGGAACACCTGCATCCATAAGTGATAACGATGCACCACAAACAGACGCCATAGAAGATGAACCGTTAGACTCAGTAATGTCGGATACAATACGAATCACATACGGGAAGCGATCTGCTGCAGGAAGAACTGCTTGCACACCACGACGTGCCAAACGACCATGACCAATTTCACGACGTTTAGGGCCAGATTCACGACCTGTTTCACCTACTGAATATGCAGGGAAGTTGTAGTGCAACATGAAGTTGTCAGTTTTAGTACCCGATAAGGTATCAACCATCAAGGCATCACGTGTATTACCTAAAGTGGTGGTAACCAAAGCCTGAGTTTCACCACGGGTAAACAATGCAGAACCGTGCGCACGGTCTAGAACGCCAACCTGTACGTCAAGCGCACGAACGGTTTTGGTGTCACGACCATCAATACGTGGTTTACCAGACAAGATGTTGTCACGTACGGTACGGTATTTAAGATCTTCAAAGAGTTCGTTCAAGTCATCTGCAATGCCAGTTTCGTCATTTTCAGGAACGAATTGCGCAACTGCTTCTGCTTGAAGTGCATCTAATGCAGCATAACGGTCTTGTTTGATCGCAATGGTGTACGCTTCAGAAATTTTTGCTTCAAACGCTTCTTTTAGTTTTGCACGAAGGTCTTCGTTTTTCTCTGGAGCAGTCCAAGTTGACTCAGTTGCACCTGCAGCCGCAGCAAATTCTTTGATCGCTTGAATCGCGATTTGCATTTCGTCATGACCGTAAAGCACTGCGCCTAACATTTGGTCTTCTGAAAGTTCTTTTGCTTCAGATTCAACCATCAATACAGCAGATTCTGTACCTGCAACCACAAGGTCAAGGTCAGATTGCGCCATTTGTTCAAAGTTCGGGTTAAGCACGTATTCGCCGTTGATTAAACCCACACGCGCCGCACCAATTGGGCCACGGAACGGTGTACCTGCAATTGCAAGTGCAGCAGACGTACCTAACATTGCAGCAATGTCAGCTTCCATGGTTTTGTCAGAAGATACAACAGTCGCAGTAACTTGAATTTCGTTGTAGTAACCTTCTGGGAACAACGGACGAATTGGACGGTCAATTAAACGTGAAATTAAAGTTTCTGCTTCAGAAGCACGGCCTTCACGCTTACCATAACCACCTGGGATACGACCTGCAGCATATTGTTTTTCTTGATAGTTAACAGTCAGTGGGAAGAAATCTTGACCCGCTTTTGCTGTTGGTTGAGCAACCACTGCAACCAATACAGTCACGCCACCCATAGTAATCATTACCGTGTTGGCTTGACGCGCTACACGACCAGTTTCCAGTACAACTTGGTGCTGACCAAATTGGAATTCTTTACGAATAATATTAAACATCGACATGTTTTATTTTTCCTAGTTCTTGTGAACAATTATTCTCGTGGAGACCCCTAAGGTTTGGCATTCACAATACAATTTTTAGGTAAATGACAAAGCTTAGAAGCCGACCTCACTCGAATGAAACACGAATTTTAAACACAAAGAAGGAGCGAATCATTCGCCCCTTCCACTGATCTAGCCACGGCTAGATATACTTTAGTTTTCAGTAATACAGCATTCAACATGCAATAGTCCGAAAATAAAAGCTTAAATCGAATTAACGACGTAAACCTAAAGCAGCAATCAATGCGCTGTAACGAGTCACATCTTTGCCTTTAAGGTAGTCAAGTAACTTACGACGTTGGTTAACCATACGGATTAAACCGCGACGGCTATGGTGGTCGTGTTTGTGCTCTTTGAAGTGACCTTGTAAGTCATTGATTTGAGCAGTTAAAAGCGCTACTTGAACTTCTGGTGAACCAGTGTCGTTTTCAGCACGAGCAAATTTAGCAATGATCTCTGCGCGATCTGCGTTTGTTAAAGCCATTCGATTTCTCCGAGATGCTTAATAAAAGATTTGATACCGATCAATTGATTGCTCAATTGACTGCCGTGCATCACTACAGCAAGGGCATCATTTTAAGGCAAAAACGTTCCGATTGCAAAACAGAACGACAAACACGCGCTTTAAATTTTTTAGATGTCTCAAAAAAATATGATTTATGCTAAGGGAATACTCATCATGTTAGATATAAAGTATCCAAGGAAAATAAATATACAATTGTATATCATTGATAATGCGTCACATTTTGCCAACTACTTTTCATCCACTGGAATATTTTGCCCTTAAAATAAAACAGCCCGAGCAGAGCTCGGGCTGTTTTTGCGCTGTAGTTTCTTGTCTTGTTATTCTTATTGTTTTGTTTATTGTAGTTATTTGCGCGTTTTCGCGTCTTTTTCTCTGAACATTCCTGTTCTGGGTTTCACTTCCTTGTGTGGTAGATTTTGCCATAATACAAAAGTCAAAGAAGTCGTATTTCTCGTATCTACTTGTAAGCTTTTTCTTACACCAGCTAAACTTTGTCTGTATTGTACAAGTCAACAAAATCTACAGACATAAAAAAGCCCTGTAGTCTCTCCCAAAACTACAAGGCTTAGCGGCTGTAAGTTTCCTCTTTTCACTCACGTCCTGTAAGTTCGCTGTCGATCGACAATTATCATTATTATTCTGCGATTGTGCTCAAAATCCTTATTGAGCTTTTTGTGTGAAGTCATCTTCTCAAAAAGTTACTGAAATCTCTATGCGCAAATTTCTCGAATCAATGTAAGCTATTTCGTACAAAGCCATCCATTGCTTATTTTTCTTAACAATTTAAAACGTCATCAATTCTGGCTAACAAACCACTGCTACGACGGGTGCGAATAGTCAAAGCTTGCTGCAAAGCTTGTACATCGACCAACAAACTCACCACTTTTTTAGCACGGGTAATGGCAGTGTAGATCAGCTCCTTACTCAGCAAGTTTTTTGCCGAAGCGTCTAACACCACAGCGGTATGAGTAAATTCAGAACCTTGCGATTTATGAATGGTAAGCACAAATGCAGTTTCAATATTCTTAGGCAGGCGAGTTGCAGGCACCCATTTGTTTAAGCTTGGAAAATACACTTCAAACTGGCGCTGATCATGCTGCGCTCGCATAAAACAGATGCCAATATCACCATTCGACAACCCCAGTTGATAATCGTTATAGGTCATCATGACGGGGCGTCCTACATACCAGTCACCATGTTTTGTTTGTTTTAACTGTTGCAACAAGCGTTTTTCAATTTGCACATTCAGTTGTTTCAGACCTAAATGTCCATGACGAATTGCGGTTAAAATACGGTAATCATCAAATACATTCACGACATCTGTAACATACGCTTGAAATGTTGTACTGGATTGTTCTAAGCCCAAGGTATGTGCTTTTAATACCGCCACATAAGCCTCATAACCATACATCAGCTGATCATAATAACCATCCAAATCTGTTGCAGACATTGGACTGCCTTGACTAGGTAGATATTGAAGCTGAACTTCATCGACCTGTATTTGTGCTAAATTGATTTTGCGCAACTCGGTTGCAGCAACTACCTGTTGTTCAAACTCAGCCAAAACCTGTGCAAGGGAATGCTCTTGCTGAATGAATTTGGCCATTGCGCCAATTTTAGCCCCTTCGGTAAAACGGCGTGTAGTGACTAAATTGACACGGTTATTTGCGAGTTCAGGCACTTGCTGTAAATCGGCCAATACCTTACCAACATCGACTGAAGCCAGTTGATTAGCATCACCCAACAGAATTAAACGCGCCTGCGCAGGAATAGCGGCCAATAACATCTGTGACAGGCTTAAATCCAACATCGAAGCTTCATCAACCACAATCACATCATAAGGTAAAGGCTGTTTGGCGTGAAAGCGTGGCTTGCCTGTATTGCCCAAGCCCAATAAACGATGCAAGGTCACAGGTTGTAATTGACGCAAGGCATCGACATTAAACGCTTGTAAAGCTTGACTATTTAAAGCATTTTGCAAGGCTTCCTGCATCCGCTGTGCCGCCTTGCCTGTAGGAGCCGCCATCGCAATTCGAATATTGGGTAAAGCTTGATTGAGCACCGCAATAATATGCGCCAAAGTATAGGTTTTTCCTGTACCTGGCCCGCCTGTAATAATGCTCAAACTTTGAGTTGCCGCAGTTTGTAACGCTTTTTGCTGCTGTGGATCTTGCAATAAATTAAGCTGATCGGTTTGTAATTCAAATGACAAAGGTGCCTGCGCCTGAATCCGTAAAATATCGTTGGCGACCTGATGTTCCAGTTTCCAGTAGCGATACAAATACAAACGCTGCCCGTCAAATACAAATGGCGCAATTTGTGGATCAGGATTTAAAGCGCCGCGCTGCAAGTTCATGTGCAAATGCTGCAATGCCGCCACTTGTTCTGCAGTTGCAGGAATACAGCTATCGCCTTGCTCAATGGCATCGAGTACCTGTTGCATCAAAATTTGTGCTGAAGCATCAAAAGCGACATTCCTAAACGGCTGCTGACACAGGTAATTCATCCACGCCTGCATTGGGGTTTGCTCTGAATTTAAGTGAATATGCTTGTTTTCCACACAGTTATCCTCAAAGTTATCCACAGGATAAGCAATTGTTTTATTAAGTCGATAAGCTAACTTAGCGTTATTTTTTAAGTTCAAAGTAACCCAATATTTGATCTAGTTGCAGAATAAATTCCGCATCTGGCCGCCAATGACAAACCCCTTGCCCTGCTTGCCCCTGCATACCACGCAAATACAAATAACTGGCTCCACCCAAATGTTGCCGAATATCATAATCTTGCAAACGACTGCCCAAATAACGGTGCAACGCCACCAAATACAAGGCCGCTTGTAACCAATAACTCGATTGGGTCATGTTGTGTTCAAGGTTGGTTTTTTCATAATCGCGCTGATCGGCACCCAAATAATTACTCTTATAGTCGGCAATGTGATAACACTGCCCATCAAAATAAACCAAGTCAATTGAGCCTGTCAGATAACGTGCAGTAGCGGCTTCATTTAAATCTTGAATAGGATGACCCACATCTTCAAACAATTGCTGAATCGCTTGAATAAATAAACGCTGATCTGCCAACGCCAAATAGAATGGAAACTCTGATAAATAATGTGCTGTAGATAAAGCCGAGAGCTGGAAAGTATCGTGCAAAGGCGTATTCAACACATCCTTCAGCCACTCGGTCATGTGCGCAAAAATATCTGCTTCCTGCACAGTCGCGCTGCCTTTGGCAGTGTCGAGTTTTGCAATCAAATCTACCAATAACACATCTGAATTAAACTCTTTGTCGTTATGAAAACGGCGTTTGACTTCTTCAAAAATGTCATCATGACTGGCTTGAAAGTCGATATATTCAAAGAGTTTATGTAAAAAACTCCCCGCTTGAGTACCACGCTGAAAATTAGCTTTGATCCATGCAATCGGTTGAGCCACCTGTACGATTTCCTGTTCCGTTTCGACAGGTTCCTGATTGATTTCGTCGGCAGCAGCAGCCTGCTCCTCGCTTGCCAATGCCAAAGTATCGCTACGCATGGCGGCAGGTAAATGTTGTGCCAAGCCACTAAAACTGGTTTTGGTTCGTGGATAAAAGCGACGCTGCGGAAAATCTGCAGCTTCAATCTTAATTTCTTGCACTTGTTCAAGTTGTAATGCTGCCGCTAATTGTGTCAGAGGTGCTTCATCACAGCTCCATGCTGCTGCAATTTCTGCTGAACTTGGCGCTTGTAAACGCCAGACATTTAAACCAGCAGATTTTGGTGCAGCCTCTTTTTTACCTTCTTTTGCAGGCGTAGGCTGTTTTAGCATCGCATAGACCCGGTAACTGGCACGGGTGAGTGCCACATACCAAAGCCGATTCAACTCTGCCAAACGGCGCTCACTGTGCTGCTGCATTGCTGTGGCATCTATGTCTTTATGTTTAATGGCAATGATACGTTGCTCAATGCCTTGCTCTTCCTGCGTTGCAAACACCAAAGCAGACTTGTCAGATTTGGGCGGCTGATCTGCCGACATCAAAAAGACCACTTTAAACTCCAAGCCTTTGGACTGGTGAATGGTCATCAATTTCACGCCTGCCGCATTAGAAAGTTTTCGTTCAATTTCCCAATCGCGTTTGGCAGGTGATTCAACTTGCTGTAAATACCAGTAATACAGCATGTAAGCCCCTTGATGGCGTTCACTTTGACGACTCAGCAATTCGGTTAAATGGCGTAAATTCACCACATGCCGTTCATTGTCAAAACTGCGTTTTGCCACCAAATTTTCCCAAATTTTAAATAAGTTCAGGCAGTAATTCCATGCGGTTAAAAAGCCTTTATTGACCCACATTTCACGAATGCAATCGAAGTCATAAATAAACTGACCCAAACCTTGTTGCTCAAGCTCAATCAACTGTTGCAGGTTATAGCCCAACAAACGTGTCAGCAAGGCACGCTTGACCTTGGCTTCATCATAAGGATGTAAAATTGCGGTTAAAATTGCCGCCACATCTTTGGCTAAAAAGCCTGTAAAAACACTGCGCTGACTACTTCTATTAACCTGAATTCCAATCCGTTCAAGCTCGTATTGGGCTTGGTCAAGCTTTTTATGACTGGTCGATAAAATGGCAATATCATCGGCTTGCAAAGCAACTTTGCCTTCAGAATGATCAAAATATAAATCGCCTGCGATACCTTGATTTAATAACTCACGAATTTTTCGTGCAATTTGAATGGACTCATCCTGTTCATGTTCCACTGTTACCCAACGCAGCGGTGCGGGATTGGCCTGTTGCCGATCCATTAAGGCAGGATGAGGACGTGAACCAGCAATAACAGGATCATAAATCACTTTTTCACCAAAAGCGGGTTGGCGTTGAAATAACTCRTCCACCACACTGACCAGCTCTTTCACTGAACGATGATTTTGTCTGAGCGAGTAAATGCGACCTTGTTTTTTCAGCACATCATCGCGGGCATTGTTATAGGTCAGCATATCACCACCGCGGAAACCATAAATCKCCTGCTTAGGATCGCCCACCATAATCATACAACCACGCGCATACCACTTCGGATTACGCCAAATTTGTGCCAGCATGTCATCTTGATCTTGGTTGGTATCCTGAAATTCATCCACCAAAATCAGTGGATAACGCGTATGCACAAACTGTGCAAAACGCTGCCCACGTTCTCCCTGCAAAGCTTCAGCTAAACTGCGAATTTGTTGGGCAAAAGTGGTTTCCCCTTTTTGCTGTAAAAGTTGCGGTAAACGCTGTTTGACGTGTTGTACCAAATAGAATTTTAAATTGGTATCCACCAATTCAATTTGACGCTCAAAATTAAGTTTGGCATCCACCACTGCTTTAATTTTACGGATCACAGGATGATCAAAAAAAGCATCTTGCACCTCTTGCGTACATGGTGCTTTCGGATTGTTAAAAATTGATTTCCTGAGCTTACCGTCTTTAGTGAAATAAAGTGCAAAGACCGCATTAAACAACGCAGCAAGATGTGAATTAAAAAAATGTTCTAAAGGATTGTGCTTAATTTTTTCAATCAGTTTTGGCAAAGCATCCGTAAAAATTTGATGTATTACAGCCCCTTGTTCACCTGCCACAACCTTAGAAAAACCAAAAGTATATTCACCATCATAATATTCTTTTAATTCTTCAATTTGTGGGATGGTGATACTGGTTAAATTCTGCAACGCCTCTGCTAAATCTTGTACCTCCAATTGTGCCTGATCTATGCCCTGAATCTCTGCCGATGCAAAATTCAAACTGGTATTGACCAGCCCCTCATAGTCTGCTACAGATTTCAACCGCCCACATAACAGCATATAGTCCACAACATGCTGAGGCTGTGCTTGAATCCATTCACGCAGCACATCATGCAGCAATTGTTCGGTATAGACCGATGCTTGGTCGGTAATATTGGCGCGCTCAATTTTGCCGCTTTCAAAGGAAAATTCACGCAATAATTTTTGGCTAAAGCTATCCAGCGTTCCGACAAATAATTCATCGAGTTGTGCAATCACCAACCTCAAACGTGAACTGGCATAGTCCAGTTTTAAGCGATATTCCTGCAGAACATTTTTGAGTAAAGGATCTTGTAGTTGTGCAATTTTCTCTGCAAGGGCGCGTTGATCTAAAGACTGGTTTAAACACTGATCGATATATTGTTGGGTTTCAAGCAAACGTGCACGAATACGACTTTTTAGCTCGGCTGCTGCGGCACGGGTAAATGTGGTCGCAATCACCTGATTAGGCAAATAATCTTTCAGGAAAATCCGCACCATCAAACTAGATAAAGTATAGGTTTTTCCTGTACCTGCCGATGCTTCAATCCAATGCAAGCCTTTAAATTGCATCTCTTGAATTGGGTCATAACAAATTGGGAATGGGCTAGATGAGTTCACGCAGATTCCCCTTGTTTTTGAAGATTTTTCGCAGATTCATAATTTTCAATGATGGGCTGATACAGTCGATGGCTATATTGCTGAAATGCCTCAATCAACAACGGTTCAGTTTCACTGTCTTGAAAAATAAATGACCAGTCTGGGTGATTTTTCTCACTTTCATCAATAAAGCTCCTCCTAGCACCGTCATGCCAATGTTTTACGAAGCTTTCCATATTCAAAACTTGATCGGACTGAGCTTCATCCCACTGAATTTCAAATTCTTTTTTATCTTTCATTTTTAAAACCAAAGCCGCAGGCAATAACACAGGATATTGCTGTGCGTGTTTCCAGAACTCAAACCACTGGGCTAAATACTCGTGTGCTTGCTGTGCATGGATATTGGCAAAATGAATCACCGCATCTTTACACACCACAATCCGCTCTAAATCTTGCTGTTCTGTGTTCTGATAAGCCACCCAGAACAGATATTCCAACCATACTTCGGCATATTTTTTTGGTCTGGCACTCGCTGCCACCACGCTACACCAAAGCTTTGTCGGCTGTTCAGGCACTTGAATACGGATATGCAGATGCGGATTCATTTTCCAAAGCTGTTGCGTTGTTGTGGTTGCCTCGTCTGCAAATTGCTGGAGTGTGTCACGTAAATATTGCTGTTCTTGCAGTCCCGTTTGAAACGTGGCATTTAAGGTTTTACCCACAGGCAAGGTATCTTGCAACAAGCTTTCTGCATCTTGCTCGCCATGTTGCAGTAAAAAATCACGCACACTATATTTTTCCAAGCCATTTAAAATCAGCRGCTCGTGGTTCATTGCAGCARTGTCGGATTGTAAATTTTCGACCCCAATCGCTTTTAAATAGGCACGCGCAGGGAAACACACATCTCGAATCCATTGCATACTGTCGAGTACCACCATGTCTTGTGGCAATAATGGATATTCACCAAACCATGCTTCGCGTGGTGTGGTTTCTTGCTGCATTTGTTTGGCAACCCGATACCATTGATCTTTAAAGCGAACTTCACGGCTTTCGGCAAAACGCAGTTGATCAAAAGGTTGCAAACTATGTAAGTGATAAAGAGATTTCAATTGTGCGGGAATCTCGACACCATTCAAATTTAAGCGTGAATCGCTAGCGTCATCAGGATGTTTCACAATCAACTCCAAATGCTGCACAAATTCCTGCACCAGCACGGATGGATCGCGCACCTCGCCATCACTGACATCAAAACCGTTATAAAATAACCAAACACTGTCTTGCGCCAACAATAAACTATCTAAAAATGCCCCTTGATCATCCTCAATGCGTGAACGATCTCCCAGTTGTGGTTTTAATAATTGCATCAAATCAAAAGCCAATTGCTGGTCACGACTTGGGAACACGCCATTATCCAAATTCAACATCACAATCAGCTTATATGGCAGTGGACGAATTGCACCAATTTGGCTAAAGGTAATGGCGCCCGATGGGCTGGCTTGTTCGAGTTGGGTTTCGAGCTGGGCTGAAATTTCTTGCAGAATATAATCGAGCGGTAAGCTTAATTGACGCAAATCTTGACCCGATTGTGCATCAAAATAACTGGCTAAGGTCAACATACGATCATGTTTTTGCACCAAACTAAACACCGATGCCAACACATCTACCCCAGCATCCTGAAATTCACTCAAATCTTGCATCAGTTGCTTGAGCCAATATTCCACCGTTTTGGCTTGCCCCAATTCATGCTGAATCAGCCAATCACGGCGCTGTGCAAAATCCTGATAAATTTGAATCAGTTTAAAGATCAACTCAAAATCGCTGCTTTGCACATCAGCATAACTTAAAGTGTGTTGAACCACGCAATGCTCTGGCACTGCAACGCCCAAAGCCAAACGATCTAAAGCAAACTTTAAGCTAAACCGATAATCTTGATCATCTGCACTCAGACTACGTTTTAAATGCTCGGCATCCAAACCACGTTTAAAACCCGCATTGGCCAACAACTCATTCATGCGCTCAATATTATTTAAATTCAAGGCGTAACGCTGTTGTGTCGCAGCCAAACTCAACCAGTCGCCAAACTCTTCAAAGCTAAAACGTCCTTGTACCAACGTGATACGCCCAACCACTGCTCGCCATGCATTATGAATATCTAAAGAGCTGATGCCTGCAATTTGAATAGGCAAATACACACTGTCTTGAGTCAGTTGATGCCCTAAAGTGGCTTGATTTTGCTGTGCTTTTTGTTGTCCTTTCTGATAAAGATCACGCTCACTTGGCGGTGCAGCAAATACGCTGCGAATTAAAGACTCTTGTTCTTTGAGTTTCGGACTCAATACCAAAATATCACTGGCTTGGCGGCTGTCATCTTGTCCAAGCCACGCAATTAAATGATCTTTGAGAACCTCAAGCTGACGTAAACTTGAATGGCACACATGAATCTGCAGTGACTCATCGGCAGGGTCTAAGTCATACGCCTGCGCGGCTGGCTCAACCAAATTCAACACATCCGATTGAATTTTACCCAGTAAATGTTGCGGCTCTTCTTCAGGGAAAAGATCGTACCACTCGCCTTCGTCACCACTCGATAACGCCGCCAACAAAGAAAAGTGATCCCGCGCCTGTTTGCCAAAACGTGTTAGCAAGGGATGATGTGACTCACGCATATCAGCATTAAATTCACCATTATATTTTTTGATATACGCAGCAATATCATCATCACTTACCGCTTTATTTTGACTTTCCATCTCACGAATAAAACGACTTTTGATTCGCGCATCCATGTTTAATTTCCATTTAGGATCGACCATGTCTGCCCAATATTCTTGCGATGGGTTGTAATGCAGAATAAAAATATCCATATACTGTGCCAAACGGCGAATAAACCACAATTGACTTGGCGGCAAGTCTAATAAGGTAAAAATCACCAACTGTTTGGGTAATTTGTTCATACACGGATTTGGATTTTCAGGATCGCCCAAGGCTTGCCAAAATTGCTGGTCAATCTCCTGCATTTTTTCGAAATCCGCATGAAAAATATGCGACCATAACCAACTTTGCCATTGCTCTAATTCTTCGGCTTGCGCTTGAGTAAATGCAGCTATTTCCAATGCCGCTTGTTTTTCTTCTTCACTCGCAAAGTTTTTAGGGGTATAAATTTGCTGCTTTAAATTCAGACGTTTCTGCTGCCCCCAAACCGCCAACCAATTGCTTTGGCATTGGCAGACTCCCTCGCAGCCTTTTTGACAAAAACCACGATAAACCATGTAATTGCTAAATAACCGCGAAACTTTATCTGCCACCCAATACAGCATATTTTGCTTTTTAAGCTGCTTTTCTAAACCTTGTGGCAACTGCTCTGCACTGTCATAAATTCGTTGGATCAAAGAATGTAAAGCATGCTCGGCAGGCAATGGATTTTGTTCATGTTGTATCCACGGTTGCAAGTTATAAAACACACGCCATTGCATCACAATACGTGGAATATTTGCCTGACGAACCCGATCTTTATCATCTAAAACTGCCTGATAAGCCGCCCATTGAAAGGCACGAATACGATGATGAAATTCAGTATTGGCACTAATGCCTTTTTGTTCAGCAATTTTTTCCGTTAGCCATTTCTCTACAGCTAGCGAAGGTACAATAAAATGCTGAGTTTGTAGGACCTGAAGCGGATTTGATGTCGGTTGACGTATGGTTTTCAACATTTCATTGACTAAAACTTCTATACGTTGACTTTGTATGACATGAATCGCCATCAGCTGCCCTTAAATTTATTTAAAAAGAAAGTACGAGAAGGCAGTTGATCTGTCACTCGCCTAAGTACAACAAAAGAATAAAGATTATTAGCTGTACACTTACAATGGTATATGCCACTTTACAAGCATACTTTTATTGCCTACTTTTTTCAAAATTGCTTTGAACAAAGTAGTTTATTTAGCATACAGCATACAATTACTCGCCAATTTAAGGTTGTACCTATGATAAAAAGAGAGACAATTCCAGACAGCATTGATCCAAACCTAGACTTGGAAAAGATTCGTGCAGAATGCTTAGAACTGGTTAAAAAACGTGCCTATTTTTCAGCAGGTGCAGCAGTCATTCCTGTACCATTTTTGGACGTCGTGATTGATGTGGGCATTTTGTCGCAACTGGTTCCAGAAATTAATGCACGTTTTGGCTTATCTCCTGAGCAAATCAGTGTGTACGATCCTGAAACCCGAAAAGTCCACTGGAGCGAATTGCGTAAACGCGGTGTAGAATTTTCAGGTTTAGTAGTAGCGCGCACTGCAGTAAAAAAATCCCTGAATAATGTCGCAGCCAAATACATCGCCAAACAAGTCACCAAGTTTATTCCATTGGGTGGTCAAATGGTGGCTGCAGGGTTAGGTTATTTTATTATGAAAAAAATTGCCGAAACGCATGTTGAAGAAAGCTACAAACTGGCAAAAAGCATTCAGCTTAAACAAGCCAAAGTTGTGAATGCTTAATTCTTAAATCAAGCTCACTCAACACACAGACTTTACAGCCTCAAGGCAGATTATTCTGCCTTGAGTTGTTTCAAGATAGTTCTTAAAATTTCCAAACGTGCTGCATTTTTGTCATTACTTGGAATGATATGCCACGGTGCATATTCAGTACTGGTACGTTGCAGCATATCTGCCGCAGCCACCAAATAATCATCCCAGCGGCTACGGTTACGCCAATCTTCATCTGTAATTTTAAAACGCTTATGTGGGGTTTCCTGACGTGCTTTAAAACGCAGCTCTTGCTCATCTTTACTAATGGCTAACCAAAATTTAATCACGACAGTTTGATGGTCATTTAAATCTTGTTCAAAGCGGTTGATTTCGTCATAGGCACGCTGCCATTCCAGTGGACTAATCAAACTTTCTACACGTTCCACCAATACCCGCCCATACCAAGAACGGTCAAAAATATTGATTTTTTCTTCAGGCAGAATTTTCGTCCAAAAACGCCACAAATAAGGACGGCTGATTTCAAAGGCTTCAGGGGCGCTAATGGTATAAATTTCGTATTCACGCGGATCCAGTTTTTTTACAATCCGCTTAATCGCGCCGCCTTTGCCTGCAGCGTCCATCCCTTCAAAAACAAGGCTGACATTACGGTTATCAAAACGCAGTGCATCTGCCACTTTTTTAGTGAGTTTCTTTAACTCTGCTTTATAATCATCATCATTGACCGATTCAGATACAGGGTTAAGTAAAACTTCAGGAATTTCTGCAGCTTGCCAAGTAATCCCCGAACTGGTTGGATGCACAGGACAATGCTGTAATGCACGTAAAATATGCTGTGCAAATTGCTGATCGCGGATGGTTTCATCTTCGCAATCAATCACAATCCAATCATCGGTAAAGCGTTGGCGCAGCTTCTGTATATTGTCATATTGTTTTTTATTGCGCCAATCCAAACCGTGCAATTTATGCCAATGCACTTCGCTCGGCTCCATATCATCCAGTCGTTTTTGTAATGATTTCCACGATAAATCGAACCAGATTTTGATGACATCCACATGATTATTTTTTAAGTCTTCTTCATAGGCACGCATTTTTTCAACATAATTATCAAACATCGTGTCATCAATTTGTTTGGACACATGCATGGCTGTGCTTAATAAGTCACTATACCAGTTGCCAAACATCAACATGATTTGACCTTCGGCAGGAATAAAACGTGCATAAGGCTGCCAAAATGCCTGTTTGGGATTAAACGGATTGGGAGCATCGGCTTTTACCCTTAAATAACGCGGATCGACCCATTCTCTTAATTGTTTAACCGCCTCACCCTTACCTGCCAACTCAATACCACTTACTAAAATCAGCAAGCTTTTGGCATTTTTTTCACCTTTGGTATTTTTTAAAGCATATTGAGCTTCAATGAGCTTGACTGAAAGTTGTTCTTCTTCCATGAGTTTAAATTCAGTATTTGCTTTTGACATATTCTGCTCTGTTCTTGTGTTATTGCATCAGTATACAAATTTCGACCCATTTTTTTTTAAACTTTTGGCATTTTTTTGTAGATTCATCTCACACACTGACCTCTGCCATTAGGAATTCTGTGCAATTTGTCATAGCGAGAAGCCCAAACTCACATTAAGATTTGCCCATTCAACTCAATCATGAGACACCCTATGTCTAAACTTGCTGCTTTAGATAAGCTATTAGAACTGTATTATCAATTTAAATATCATAAAAATCCTGTTTTATTTCAACGCTTACAAGATGTGCAAGCATGGCAAAAGCAGCGTATGCAACGCACCCATGCCACACAGTTTGCCGAAAAGCACAATGTCTTAATGGCTGAATATTTTTTAAATCGCTTATATGGTGGCCCTGATTTTGACGCTTTGGCAGGTCAAATTGCCCGCCTATTGAAATATGCACATAAAGCTGAAAAAATCATTCCTGAAAATGCAATCAAAACAGGGACATCAGGAGTGAGTCTGGCGATTTTAGCGGTGCAGTTAGATGAACAAGTCGCGATACAATTGCTGCAGGACTATCCTGAAAATATGCCTTTAAATGATGAGATGATGCGTCTGACTTATTTAAAGCTTGATCAGGGCGAAGCGCGCTTACAGCAACTTAATATGTTAGATGAATTGGGTAAAAACCTAGATAAATATATGCGCTCTTTTGTGGTCTATACCGCTTTCAAAATGTGTAAAGGCGCAGCGCAAAAATACAGTTTTCAAATTATGTATGAGTTTATGCAAGATGGTTTTTTAGCCATGAAACCATTAAAGTCTGCAGAGAAATTTGTGAAACAATTTACTACTACAGAACGTGAAATTATTGCCAAAGTGCATGCGGGTGATTTGCATCCATTTTAATAATCCAAATGTGTGAAATAACCAACACTTATGCCGCACACTTACGCAATCTTTGGTTTTTTCTGTATATTATTCATAACAATTGCATGATGATTACTGTACAAGTGCTTAGAATCTGTCATCATGCATATACTGCAGCCTTAAGCCTTTTTATCCTGAGGAGTGACTCCAATGTCGAATGAAAATCAAACGCCTACCGCTACTCCCGAGTCGGCACAACCAACAGACAAAGTGAGTCCATTCTTAACCGAAGCTCTACCACAAGGCGCTCCACAAGGTCAGCAACAATCTTTAGAACAAAAATTAACGGACACGCCTGTCACGGGTTCAGTACCAAAATATAATTTGCCGCGCGGTGCCAATACAGGCAATGTCGGTGCAACCACACACTTCGGCTATCAAACCGTTAGCAGTGAAGATAAAGCCCACAAAGTCGCTGAAGTCTTCCATTCGGTTGCAAGCAAATACGACATTATGAACGACTTAATGTCATTTGGTATTCACCGTTTATGGAAGCGTTTTGCAATTAATATGTCTGGTGTACGTCGTGGTCAGCGCGTGCTGGATATTGCGGGTGGCACAGGTGACTTAGCTAAAGTTTTTAGCCGTGAAGTTGGCCCTACAGGTCATGTGGTACTGTCAGATATTAACGAATCTATGCTGAATGTTGGGCGTGACCGTCTCATTGATGCAGGCTGTACCAATGTCGATTTCGTACTGGCCAATGCCGAAACTTTAGAACCCTTTGAAGACAACAGCTTTGACTTGCTGACCATTTCATTTGGCTTGCGCAACGTGACCGATAAAGATGCAGCCTTAGCCGCAATGTATCGTGTACTTAAGCCAGGTGGTCGTTTATTGATTTTAGAATTTTCAAAACCTGTCTTTGAGCCATTCTCTAAGCTATACGACCTATATTCATTCACGGCATTACCACTCATGGGTAAAATTGTCGCAAATGACTCAGAAAGCTATAAATACTTGGCTGAATCTATTCGTATGCATCCTGACCAGCGTACCCTCAAAGGCATGATGGAACACGCAGGCTTCCAAAACTGTGATTACCACAATCTTACGGGTGGTATTGTGGCGGTTCACCGCGGCTTTAAACTTTAAGGTTTTATGTTATGTGGTCGATTCTGGCACTCGGTGCAGTTGAACGATTAATTCATCATATGATTGATCTGGATGCCATTACTCGCATTCAGCTCAATGAGTTGAAAGGCAAAATGTTACGTGTAGTGCTCGACTCGCCACAGCTCTCTGTCGATGTGTTTTTTGACGATGGCAAGGTTCGCCTGGAGCCGACGCCAACAGGACACACTGAAAGCGCATCCATCTTTGAACAACGCCCATTCGAGCAGCAGTCAAGCATGACTGAAGCAACGGCGACCTTGCATGTGAAGAATGTGGTGCAATTGCTCAAACTGTTGCTATCAGATGAAGTGGGCAATATTCCACTGCAAGGTGATTATCATCTTTTGCAAGATATACAGCGTATTATGCAGCAAGCTGAACCAGACTTGGCCGCACACTTAAGCCCGTGGATTGGCCCTGCTTTGGCGCATGAAATTGGCAAAATCCAGCTTGCGCCAAAATATTTAAAACGCAGTCTGGACAGTCATTTGTTCTTTGCTAAAGATGTCCTTAAAGAAGACAGTGGTCTATTTGCCCCACGCTGGCAAATGCATGATTTGCAGCAAGATACCCGAATTTTCAATCAAAATTTAGATCGTGCCGAAGCCAAAATTCGACAGCTACAAGCGCAGCTTGATGCACAGCCAGATACCGCTTCTGACACCTTAAACTCAACTCAATCCTAGGGAATAAGTCTTTATGATTCCGCATGTTTCACGTTTACTCGAACTTTGGCGCATTGCCGCGCACTATAGACTCGATACGTTGTTTCCTGCGGAAGAACTACCAGAAAAAGCACGTCATGCGCTCAGTTTTATTCGCATGCACCCTGCCGCTTGGTCAAGTAAAGAACGTAAAAACCCGCTGAAGCTCAAAGAGGCTTTAGAGGAAATGGGACCATTGGCGATTAAGCTCGGGCAATTACTGTCTACGCGTCGCGACCTGATTCCACCTGAGGTTTTACAGCAATTGGTGTTGCTACAAGACCGTGTCAAACCATTCGGGTCTGACGTGGCACAAATGCGAATTCAGCAATCGCTCAAGGCAGACATCAATACCCTGTTTGCGCGTTTTGATGAGCAACCCTTAGCTGCAGCCTCTATTGCGCAAGTCCATACCGCTGCCTTGCATGATGGCCGTGAAGTCGTAGTTAAAGTCACCCGACCCGATATTCGCCAGCAAATTCTGCAAGATTTCGAAATTCTGGAATGGCTTGGTGCAGCACTTGAAAAACGTCTAGAAGCGGCACGCGCTCTACATTTATCTGAAATTATTCAGGACTATCGTCAAATTATTCTTAACGAACTCGATTTGACCTTAGAAGCCGACAACACCCGCCGCATGCGTCACTACTTTACAGGCTCAAGCATGATGTACGTGCCTGAAGTCTATTTGGACAGTAAAGATGTGATGGTGGCAGAACGCATTACAGGTGTGCCGATTTCCGACACGGCAACCTTTGATCGTTTGGGAATGGATCGAGCCGATTTGGCAGAAAAAGGTCTCACCATTTTCTTTACCCAAGTGTTCCGTGACAACTTTTTTCATGCCGATATGCACCCTGGCAACGTCTTTGTGGAAACCATCAATCCGAATAATCCGCGTTTTATTGCGCTAGATTGTGCGATTATGGGCGAGCTATCTAAGCATGACCAAATGACCGTAGCGCGTATGTTGCTAGCAGTGATGAACAGCAACTTTATGCAGCTGATTCAAGTCGTACATCAAGCTGGCTGGATTCCACCAGGCACAGATCAAGATGCCCTCGCCCGCGAAATGCGTCGTACTGTCGGGCCAATGGTGTCAAAACCAATGCACGAATTGGACTTTGCTGGCATTCTGATTCAGGTCATGGATATTGCACGTCGTTTCCATTTGGAAATTCCACCACAATTGATGCTGCTCCTGAAAACGTTGGTGCATGTTGAAGGCTTGGGCACAGACTTATATCCTGAACTGGATATCTGGAAACTGGCAAAACCAATTTTAACGGATTGGATTAAAGCCAATATGAATCCAGTCAAAAATGTCAAAGAAATTGGACAGCAAATTCCAGACCTATTATTGGGTGCGCAAGACTTACCAAGTTTAATGATTGACAGTTTAAATGGTTTAAAAAACCAATCGGCTTGGCATTCCAAACAATTGCATGAATTACAAAGCATGCGTCTGCAAATGGAACATCAGCAAAAACGCAGCTGGATTTTTGGCAGCATTATGGCGATTTTCCTATCCATTGCGATTATTGCACCGTGGTATGTCTCTATTGTTTTAATCGCGTTGGCAAGTTTTTTGGCGATTTGGCGTATGGCTAAATAAAACCATACGTGTTGATAACGTATTAATAAAAGAATATAAAATACTAAAATCCTGTTTAAAGCAGGATTTTTTTAATTGTGCTGATTCGCCCTGACTCACCCCAAAAACCATGGCATGACTCATCAGTCACCAAGTGATGACTCTCGCCATTGTTGTAATAATCATCACACCTACAATTAATGCACATTTGTAGCGTTATAGATCAAGCATGACTCAGATTTTGCATAAACGTGCCCCTGCCCTCAGTATCCGTGCAGGACATTTGGCCCGCCAACTGATTGAACAAGAAGGTTTACACGCCCAACAGGTTGATATTATTCCTGGTGCAGCAGGTGGCCCCAAAGGCATTGGCATACAAGGGCTAGATCAAGCAATTTTTGGTGAGTTTTTTGCCCAAGCCCCTAAACGCCGTACTGTTGTTGGTTCTTCCATTGGCAGTTGGCGCTTTGCCAGTATTTTGGCTTGGGGCGCAAAACAAGGTACTGAGCGCCTGTCCGATTTATACACCAACCTATATTTTCATAAAAAAATGTCACGCCAAGAGGTGGCTGATATTTGTCAGAACATGCTGTTTGAACTGATTCAAGGACAGCAACAGCAACTGATTAACCACCCTGACTATCACCTAACGGTCATTTCAGTCAAAGCTCAGCATATTTTCCAAAGTGACCAAGCCTTACCTTTGCTCGCTTCTGTGGCAGGAATTATTGGCAGCAATGCCATTGCACGCAAACATAACCGCTTGTTTATGCAGCGTGTCATCAGCCAACCTGCGCAAGGGCAACAGTTTATGGTTGAGGATGATTTTGTCACCCATTATCAAGCCCTAAATGAACAAAATGTCGCACCGTGGCTACTCGCCTCAGCGTCTATTCCAGGGGTAATGTCTGCTATTCGTGACATCCCTGATGCACCAGTGGGTAGTTATCGGGATGGTGGCTTGATTGACTACCACTTAGATTTGCCATACCAGAGTCAGGGCATCGTGCTGTATCCACACTTTACTGACAGCATCACCCCGGGCTGGTTCGATAAAATGTTGAAAAACCGCAAGGCCAATCCTGAAAATCAGGCTCGTACACTTTTACTATCACCTTCGGCAGAATATTTGAGCAGCCTGCCTTTAGGCCGTTTGCCAGATCGTAAAGACTTCACTTTAAAAGGTCTAGATCAAGCGCAGCGAATTCGCTTATGGAAACAGTCCGTAGCGGAAAGCCAACGTTTGGGTGATGAATTCTTGGAAATGGTGGAAAAACAAAACTTCCCGCAGTTTATGCAAACGCTTTGACAGCATAAATCTAGCAAGATAATTTAGGTAAATTGTCCTGAATCACGTACACTATAGGGACGATGCAAAATCGTGCGCTTAAAAAATGGCGTCTATACAATTTAAATTAATTTTGGTGAACAACTCATGAATAACTTGCAATGGCTCGATGAAGTAAAATTTAACGAACAAGGATTAGTGCCTGCCATTGCACAACATCATCAAACAGGACGTGTGTTGATGGTGGCATGGATGAACCGTGAAGCCTTGGCACTGACTGCTGAAAAAAATCAGGCTGTATATTTTTCACGCTCACGCAATAAACTATGGCACAAAGGCGAAGAATCTGAACACTTTCAAACTGTGCATGAAATTCGCTTAGACTGCGATGCCGATGTCATCATTCTACAAATTGAACAGCATGGCGGCATTGCCTGCCACACAGGTCGTGAATCTTGTTTCTATCGCAAACTCACAGCCAACGGCTGGGAAATTGTAGATGCACAACTGAAAGACCCAAATCAAATTTACGGTAAACAAGCTGCCAATGCCCACACGCAGGCCATGAGTCAGTCTAAGGCACAAGCTGAACAGGTTGAAGTTTTGGCCTATTTAGGGCAAATGATGAGCGAGCGTAAAACCGCCAATCCTGACTCTTCTTATGTAGCAAAGCTGTACCACAAAGGCTTGAACAAAATTTTGGAAAAAGTCGGTGAAGAAACCGTAGAAGCCATTATCGCAGCCAAAGACTTCAACACCGAAGCCAATGCCAACAATAAAAATGACCTAATTTATGAAGTGGCCGATTTATGGTTCCACAGCATTGTGATGTTGGGTTATTTCGACATTGAGCCGCAAGTGGTACTGAATGAATTGGCACGTCGTCAAGGCTTATCTGGCTTAGTTGAAAAAGCCAACCGCAGCCACTAACGCTTAATTAAAACCAACGCTGATCTGTGTCTGTCATTATCAAGCCCAGCCCGACCTATGAGCAAACCACTGCCATAGACAACGCACGTCTGGGTAAATCCTTTAAAGTGATTGCCTATGCAGGCACAGGTAAAACCACGACCTTACAAATGATCAGTGATGCCATGCCTGAGCGGCGTGGCATGTATTTGGCTTTTAACAAAGCCATTGCCTCTGAAGCACAGAGTAAATTTCACCGTCAGGTCGATTGTCGCACTTTCCACTCGCTTGCTTACCGCAGCGTTCCACGTGGAGTCACCGACAAATTACGTCTGCCACGCTTAAGCCCTAGCTTTATTGCCAAAGAGTACCGTTTAGAGCCAATTACCCTTAGACGGATGATGGGCGGACGTTATGAAAAATATGTGCTGATGCCAAGTCGATTAGCAAGCTTGGTCGCAAATGCAGTCAGTTATTTCTGCTCGACCAGTTCACAATACCCTGCCCCACGGCATTTACAAGCACCTAGTTGGTTGCACCCAGACGACATCGACACTTTACAAAAACATCTTTACCCTGCGGTAGAGCGGCGTTGGCTGGAGTCGATTGACCCCAATCATCAGGCTGGTATTGGGCACGATATTTACCTCAAACTTTGGGCTTTGTCTGAACCGAACATTCCTGCCGATTATGTCCTGTTTGATGAAGCGCAAGATGCTGACCCGCTCATGTTGGGTATTTTACTCAAGCAACGCAATACGCAGGTAATTTATGTGGGCGATGCACACCAGCAAATTTACGCATGGCGTGGTGCAGTCAATGCCATGCAACAACTGCCCTTGCCTGAATCACGCCTGACCACATCTTTCCGTTTTGGTGAAGAAATTGCGCTGACGGCCAATGCCATTTTAGGCGGACTGAATGAAACCGTGCCACTCTTGGGCAATCCAGAATTACATTCCAAAGTGGTCAACAAACCGCATACCAAAATGCGTGATGCGATTTTATGCCGTACCAACGCCCGTGCCATGGAACTGCTACTGGCAGGTTTGGTGCATGGCGATAAAGTCAGTCTGCAAGCCGACCATGTGCGGTTAAACCGTTTTGTGGATGCTGCCGCAATGCTCAAACAAGGCAAACGTGTGACCGATGTTCCTGAATTGGCATGGTTTAACTCTTGGCATGATGTACATGAATATTGTGAAACCCACGATGGCAGCGATATTAAGCCTTTAGTCAAACTGGTGGATGATCATGGTACTGATCCACTCAAACGAGCGTTGGCAAAAATCACCCCAATTGACCAAGCCGACTATATTATTTCGACAGCGCATAAAGCCAAAGGTTTAGAATGGAATCGGGTACAGATTGAAGACGATTATCAATTTAAACTGAACGACAAGGACCATAAAATTAGTGATGAAGAATTAAGACTGCTGTACGTGGCATGCACACGTGCTAAAGTCAGCTTAAATATTCATCATATTTACGATTTGGTACAACAACTGAAAATAAGAATGCCGACATCGTTACGCAAAGCGGTGGGGTAATAGCAGCAGGTGCGCTATGAAAATTGCATCGGTTCATTTCAGACACATCACCTATTTTACAGCCCCAAAACTTTAACTCAATGCTCACGACTTGCCCATTACGCTTATTTTAGCCGATCAAAGCGCTGACAAAACTCGTTGTTAAAGTCTAGTTATCAAGCCACACGCAAATTGAAAGTACCCATCATGTTATATCCGTGTCGCGAGGGAAATGGCATTTTGGTGATTGACTAAATGGATCATCAACTCGATCAGTAGCAAGCAGCACAAATACTGACCCGTCTATATCAAGCTTTTCCCCCGCTTAAAAATTGCGACCACAGGCAACCACAGCGAACTTTTGGAGAATCGGAACGCTTTCTATGTTAAAACTGGGACATCAACCGTTACATCCCATCGCATGGCAAAGTTTACAACCGCAATTTGCAGAAATTTGTGCCGATGTGTTGGAAACCACTCACAGGGCAGAAGAAGTCAGCCTACAAGAACAAAATCAAACGCAATTAGGCACGGCTGAAATTTGGCAACAGATTCAACACCATTTAACTGCCGAACAAAAACAGGAATTGCTACAACGCTTTCAACAATTGGATAGTGTGCCAGCGCCTGATCAATTGCCTGAATCTTAATTGCCGAAGTCTTTCAACGCATACTTGGACAAAAAGCAAGGAAATACTTTATCCCGCCTATATCGGACGGTATATAATGACTTTGCTGAATGAAAAAAAATTGATGTTGTTTTATTCATGTAATAAAATCAGATTAATTTTGAACTTTTATAGTAAAATCCGATTTTGCTGTAGTGTCTAAAGTTGCGCAATACAACTTTTTATATCTTGAATAGTGTCTAATGACCTTTCAAACACGGTGAGAGCTGTAAAAAAAATGCGGTCGATGTAGATCAACTTCATCCATAGTTCAACTAGGTTGTAAATTGACACATCTCCATATTTTTAACACAGCTTTAACCAAACCCAGCACAACCTAATTCGCTGCATCGTCAGCGAAAGATCAGCATATTTTTGCTGCTTGAGCCGCCTAGCCATGTAAAATTATTTTTGCATGATCTTGTTTTGAGTTTAAGTTGCGACAATACGCTCATCAAAACAATAGACCACGTGTTTACTAACACAACTGATTGGCTTTCAAGATTGAATCTTTTGGATGGTGTGTTGCTGTCCTGTAATCCTTGGAAGATAAGATTCATCCTTTAGGTTTTCGACCTATTCACGACAATGGATATGAGTGTGCTACCGATTATTATATTGTTACCGTTAGTACTGGGCACAACCCTTGTCTCGTGGCTGAAACAATTTTCACGCGGGGTAACGGCTTTAGGGGCGATTGGCGTCAGTCTGAGTAGTCTTATTCTGCTCCTGACTCAAGCAAAAGCAGTCTTTAATGGCAAAACGATCATTCAAACATGGTCTTGGCTGCCACAATTGGGGATTGATTTAAGCTTTCGTCTAGATGCGCTTGGTTTATTATTCTCCTTGCTGATCACAGGAATCGGCACACTCATTTTTATTTATGCCCATTATTATTTAAGTCCGCAAAGCTCGCTCAGTAAACTCTATTTTCACCTCATGCTGTTTATGGCTGCCATGTTGGGAATCTCGCTCTCCAATAACCTGATTTTGTTGCTGACGTTTTGGGAACTGACCAGTATTTCCTCTTTCTTATTGGTGGGTTATTGGAGCAATTACGAAGCGGCACAACGCGGCTCACGTATGGCACTGACCATTACAGGCATGGGGGGACTCGCCATGCTGGGTGGTTTTGTGTTATTGGCGCAAATTACAGGCACCTATCAAATTGACCAAATTTTAATGATGACTGAACAAATTCAAAGCCATCATTTATTTGTGCCAACCTTATTGCTGATTTTACTGGGTGCATTTACCAAAAGTGCGCAATTTCCATTTCACTTCTGGCTACCCAATGCCATGGCTGCACCCACGCCTGTTTCTGCCTATCTGCATTCCGCAACAATGGTCAAAGCAGGAATTTTCTTGCTAGCACGCTTATTGCCAATTTTTGCAGGCGCCGCGTTATATCACAACATAGTCACCTTTATTGGTTTGTTTACCCTGTGTATGGCGGCATTCTTTGCCATTTTCAAAGAAGATTTAAAAGGCTTATTGGCGTATTCCACCATAAGTCATTTAGGTCTGATCATGTGCTTACTGGGCATTGGTTCACCGTTGGCAGTGGCTGCAGCAATTTTCCACATCATCAACCACGCCACATTTAAAGCGGCACTGTTTATGATTGCGGGAATTATCGACCACGAATCAGGCACACGTGATTTACGTAAACTTAGTGGCTTATGGCAACTGCTACCCTTTACCGCCACCCTCACCATGATTACCGCGGCCTCTATGGCAGGCGTACCCTTAACCAATGGCTTCCTATCCAAAGAAATGTTCTTTAACGAACTGATAGCAAACTTATCTGGCCCTGTACTGTTGGTTTCTGCAATTGTTGCCACACTGGCGGGTATTTTTGCAGTGGTCTATTCAATACGTTTGGTACACGGCGTTTTCTTTGACGGCCCAATTGGTAAAGATGTTCCAAACAAAGAAGCTCACGAACCCCCGTTTGGCATGCGTGCACCCGCAACTTTATTGGCGGTTTTATGTATTTTAGTCGGCTTGATGCCTGCCTTATTGGTCGAGCATATTGTCAATAGCACAACTCGTGCCAGTACCCAACTGTTACAGTTTGAAGGCACACATTTAGCAATTTGGCATGGCTTTAACCTTCCCTTGCTAATGAGTGCAATTGCTTTGCTTGGCGGGATCATCTTCTATTTCTCGCTCGCCAAAGGTGGAAAAATCCGTGAAATTGACCTCGATCCACATTTAGGTCAATTCCAAGGCAAACTGCTGTTTGAATTATTCTTAAAACATTTACTACAAGTTTCTCGCAAAATTAAACGCAAAACCGAAAACGGTTCACTTCAAAGCTATTTGGTGTGGATCATTGTTTTTACAGTTTTCATGGTCGCGCTACCATTATTCAATCAGGGCTTAACAACTGGTACACGTGAACTCACACATGCCCCTATGATTGCCATTGTTTTATGGTTGTTGCTGTTCTCTGCCTGTTGGATGATGCTGTGGTTCCACCATGAGCGCATCAAAGCCGTCTTAATCAGTGGTGCAGTTGGCTTGGTCGTCACCATGGTTTTTGTGGGACTGTCTGCTCCCGACTTGGCGCAAACTCAAATCACGGTTGATGTTGTCACCACTGTTTTATTGCTMATGAGTCTATCCTTGCTCCCACAATTGACCCCGTATGAGTCAAGCCGTTCACGTCGCTGGCGAGATGCCTTCATTGCGATTGGTGGCGGTATCGGTATCGGCTGGATTGCGTGGCTGGTGATGACTCGCGACCATAATTCAATTTCATGGTTCTTTAATCAGCAATCCATTCCACTCGGTGGCGGAACCAACGTGGTCAACGTCATTTTAGTAGACTTTCGTGGTTTCGATACCTTTGGTGAAATTACCGTCTTGGGCATTGCCGCAATTGGTACGCTGTGCTTAATGGATGGTATGCGTGCGCACGGCACCATCATGACACAGGGTTTAACCTATCGCTTTAATCCTTCGCCGTTAATGCTACGTATTACGGCCTCATGGATTTTACCGATCGCCCTTGTGGTCAGTCTGTATATTTTCTTGCGTGGTCACAACTTACCGGGTGGTGGCTTTATTGCTGGCTTAATTACCTCAATGGCACTAATCATCCAATACATTGCGCTTGGTCAAGACCAGACCGAGCAAATGCTCAAAGCCAAATCTGGACGTTTATACGAAATCTGGATTGGAGTGGGTTTAAGCATTGCAGGTCTGACAGGACTTGCTGCATGGTTCTGGGGACGTCCTTTCCTCACTAGCGCACATATTTATGTCAATCCTCCAATCATTGGTGAAATGCACCTCGCTTCAGCTGCCTTATTTGATGTGGGCGTGTATGTCACGGTGGTTGGCGCGGTCATGTTGATGATTTCGGTCCTGGGCGACTCCCGTCACTCAGGCATGTCTGGCCCACTTCCAAAGGAGTAATGCAATGATTAGTATTGAGTTTTTAATTGCGTCTGCCATTGGAATGTTAGTCGCGACAGGAATCTATTTAATTTTACGTGCCCGTACCTTTCCGGTTGTTTTGGGCTTGGCCATGATTGGTTATGCAGTCAATATTTTCTTATTCAGCATGGGGCGTATTCAACTCAATGCGCCTGCAATTTTGACTGAAGCCACGAAAGTCACTGACCCATTACCACAAGCCTTAGTGTTAACTGCAATTGTGATTGGCTTTGCCACCACTGCATTTATTGTGCAATTGGCGCTGCGTAGCCGTTATGAAACAGGGACAGACCACGTCGATGCCAAAGAAGAACATCCACTGCTTGACCCACGTGAGGATGAGCCATAATGAATGATTTCCTCCAATTTTGGCTACAGCATTCACCGATCTTTAGCATCCTGATTCCAACCTTTACCGCATTTATTTTGGTGCTATTAGGCAATCCGGGCTTTGGTTCACTCTCACATGACTGGCGTCAGCCATGGCGTCGTGGAATTAGTCAGCTCTCTGCTACGCTCGGTTTAGTCACTGCGATCAGCTATTTAATTCAAGTCAGCAGCGGACAAATTATTATATATAATTTGAGCGAATGGGCGGCACCATTTGGCATTATTTTAGTGCTAGATCAACTGTCTGCCCTCATGTTGGTACTGACTTATTCACTTGCTCTGCCATTGCTTTGGTTTTCCAGCAAGAAATGGGATGAGCGTGGTCGCTATTTTCACACCATGGTGCATTTCCTGCTCATGGGACTTTGCGGTGCATTCCTCACAGGTGACTTGTTTAACCTGTTCGTTTTCTTTGAGGTATTACTCCTTGCTTCTTATGTGTTGTTATTGCACGGTCAAGGCAAAGCACGTTTTCAACTCGGGATTCATTACGTCACCATCAACCTATTAGCCTCTGCCCTCTTCCTAATTGGCTTAGGGATGATTTACGGTAGTGTCGGCAGTTTAAACATGACCGATGTGGCGCGTCTAATTCCCCTACTCGATGCTGATGCACATAAAATTGCGGTGGCAGGTGGCTTACTGCTATTTGTGGTGTTTGGTATTAAAGCTGCCATGCTTCCTGTCGGTTTTTGGTTACCTAAAACCTATGCCGTGGCAACAACTCCTGTAGCAGCCTTGTTCACCATCATGACCAAAGTCGGTGTGTATGCTATTTTGCGAGTCAATGGAACCGTATTTGATGATGAGCTGAGCCATAAAATCTTACAAGACTGCTTACTGACGATTGGTTTGATTACTTCCCTGTATGGAGTCATTGGCGCGATTGGTGCTGAGCGCTTACGTCGCTTTGTCGGTTTTATGATGCTGTCTTCAATTGGTACCATCCTCATTGCTATTTCAATGCTGAACACACAGGCATGGTCAGCTGCACTGTATTACTTGATACACAGTACCTTAATTGCAGCGGCTTTCTATTTGCTGTGCGGTTGGATTACTTCTCAACGTGGTGCATTTAAAGATCACTTCACCATTGCCCCACAAATGAAGCAACATAAAGTACTGGCTATCACGTACTTCATAATTGCATTAATGATGGCGGGCTTACCACCATTTAGTGGATTTTTGGGCAAGGTCTTTATTTTGCAAGCCTCTGCCAATATGGCACATCAAGGCTGGATTATTGGCATCATTCTCTTGGTCAGCTTGCTTAGTATTATTGCTTTCACCCGTGTCGGCTTTATTTTATTTTGGCGCGCGACCAAACCTGAAGATGATATACGCACTGAAGCCTATGATGAATATCAGAGATTGCCTGCAATTGCTCCGCCCCGAAATGACCGTGTCATTTATTTACTTTTGACGGGTTTGGTATTGTACGTAGTATTTGCTAATCCAATTCAGCAATATATGCTGAACACTGCACAGCAAATTCAACATAATGCGGCCTATGAAGCTCTGATTCTGAAAAAAGACCGTGCTACAAATGTGATTAGCGTACAACCTTATGATCCATTGTACTTACCAGAAACCAAGTACGGTGGCGAAGCAATCGATGCCAACGCACATTTAATTCCATACGTGATTCATCCAAATACCTTGGAAGGCGAGCATATTTCTGACTATAAACAACGTCAGATTCAACAGCAAAATCGTGAGGAAGCGCAGCAACCTAGCGATACTCAACTCAAACCTGCGGAGCCCTAAACATGCAAAAAACGAGACCGAAAACTTCGTTTTGGGACAACCTGCTGCCACACCCGTTTGTATCTGTATTGGTGGCACTGAGTTGGCTGATGTTGGCGCATAGTGTTTCTGCAGGAAATCTGTTGATGGCACTGGTTTTGGCACTATTAATTCCCAAATTGATCCAGCMCTTTATCACACGTACACCAGACATCAACTGGACTGCAGCCATTCGCTTATTCTTTGTGGTGGTCTGGGATATTATGATTAGTAATATTCGTGTCGCAAAACTGGTGCTTGGCCCAACAGATCGCATGCAGCCAAAATGGTTCCGTGTCCCTCTCGAAACACAGCACGAACAGGTCAACAGTATTCTGGCGATGATCATTACCACCACACCTGGTACTGTCACGGCTGGTATCGACCAAGATCGTGGTGATATTTTGGTACATGCCTTAAACACTACAGATGAAAGTGTAGATATTCAAGACATCAAAAATCGTTATGAAAAACCACTGATTGAAATTTTTGATGCGCAGTCAGGAGAAAAGCAATGATGATTCTGCCTTATGCACTTGGAATCTGCATGGTTGCGATTACACTTTCCATGTTGTTGTGCTTATACCGTCTGATTATTGGCCCTTCAATTGTGGACCGCCTGTTAGCCTTGGATACCTTATTTTTAAATGCAACCTGCTTGGTGGTAGTTTTGGGTATCTTTTGGAGTACCACCTCCTTTTTTGAAGGTGCATTATTGGTGGCGATGCTAGGATTTGTATCTACTGCTGCACTGGCGCGTTATTTCACAAGCGGTCATGTGATTGATTAAGGAGAATGAACATGCAATTATTCATGGAAATTTTAGTGTCATTCTTTTTAATCATTGGCGCCTTTTTCATGTTGGTGGGCGGCATCGGCATGGTTCGCCTGCCCGACTTATTTATGCGACTACATGCCCCTACAAAATCCAGCACTTTAGGACTAGGCAGTTTCTTAATTGCAGCCATTATTTATGCGGCATTTGAAGGACGATTTGGCTTTCCAGAAGTCTTAATCACCCTATTTGCATTTATTACCGCACCTGTTTCTGCCAATTTAATGGCGCAGGCCGCACTTCATTTACGTTTACGTTCGATGAGTGGTAATGTGCCTGAAACCTTAGATCGTCCATTACCGTGGCAACGCCAACGTCGTAATTTACGTCGCTACGAAAAAAAATCTAATGATGATTTGGTGTAGAGCAAAAAAAAGCATCGTATCCCATATGATCTTGCTTACATTGCAAAAGCTCAAACATGATAGATAAACATTCATTGATTCTGATAGACAAAAAAATGCCACCCGAAGGTGGCATTTTTTATTACTGAGTTATTCTTCATCTTGCTTAGGTGCTGCAGGAGGTAAATCTTTTACCGCTTCTGCAATCAAACCAAACATATAGTTACCGTAGGCATTGGTTTTATCGTAGTGAAAACGCAAACGTGGGGTAATACGTGTCTTAATACGACGGCTTAACTCATGGCGCAAGAAGCCCGATGCTTTATTCAACACATCCAAGGTTTCTTTATTTGCCGCTTCGCTTTGCTCATCGCCTAATTCACGTCCCATGACGGTCACGTACACTTCGGCATATCCTAAGTCTGGGCTCACCTTCACCGCAGAGATGGTCACCAGACCACCTAGGCGTGGATCTTTCAGCTCTTGGCGAATCAGTTCTGACAGCTCGCGCTGTACTGTATCCGCCATACGCTTCAGACGTTGACTACCCGCCATTAAAGACTCCGTTTAATCAATTGAACATCGTACACTTCAATCTTATCAAGTGGTTTGATGTCTTTATAGCCTTTCACTGCAAGACCACATTCCATACCTGCGCGAACTTCTTCGACCACTTCTTTATAACGACGAAGTGACTCAAGCTCACCTTGGAATACCACCACATCATCACGCAATACGCGAATTGGTTTGTTACGGTGAAGTACGCCTTCAAGTACCATACAACCTGCGGCTGCCCCAAACTTACTCGAGTGGAACACTTCACGCACTTCTGCAACACCCAAAATAGTTTCACGATGTTCAGGTGCAAGCTTACCGCTCATTGCATCTTTCACATCATCAATTAATTGATAGATGATACTGTAGTAACGAATGTCAATGCCATCCGCATCGGCTTTTTGACGCGCAGTATTGTCAGCACGTACGTTAAAGCCCAGTAATACAGCTTCTGAAGATTCTGCAAGCGTAACGTCAGACTCGGTGATTGCACCTACGCCTGAACCAATCACACGTACACGTACTTCATCGGTGGACAACTCGCCCAAGGCAACAATCAAGGCTTCCAAAGTACCACGTACATCTGTCTTCAAGACCACATTGACAAATGGAACATCTTTTTTGCCCATAGATGCCATGATGTTTTCAAGACGCATCGCGCTTTGACGCTCAAGACGTTTTTGACGCTCACGATCCATACGCGCATCGGCAACTTCACGTGCTTTCTTCTCGTCATTTACAACAAGAACTTCATCACCCGCCATTGGCGCTTCAGGTAAACCTAAAATTTCAACTGGAATTGAAGGGCCTGCAGATTTAATACGCTTACCGTTTTCATCAGTCATGGCACGAACGCGGCCATAAGATGAGCCTGCAAGTACCAAGTCACCTACATTCAAAGTACCGTTTTGTACCAGAATTGAAGTCACTGCACCACGACCTTTATCTACACGCGCTTCAATCACCACACCTTGCGCTGCACCTTCTTCAGATGCTTTCAATTCCATCATTTCTGCTTGAATTGAAATTAAGTCAAGAAGTTCATCAATACCTTGACCTGAATGCGCTGAAACCATTGCGACAGGTACGTCACCGCCCCATTGTTCAGGTACGATTTGTTTAGTGGTCAATTCATTCAATACGCGGTCTGGATCAGCTGACTCTTTGTCCATTTTGTTAATGGCAACAATGATTGGCGTACCCGCTGCACGCGCATGGTCAATGGCTTCTGCAGTTTGTGGCATCACACCATCATCTGCAGCAACTACCAATACCACGATATCTGTTGCTTTCGCACCACGTGAACGCATTGCGGTAAACGCTGCGTGTCCCGGTGTATCCAAGAAAGTGATAATACCTTTCTCGGTTTGCACGTGGTATGCACCAATGTGCTGGGTAATACCACCCGCTTCGCCTGCAGCCACTTTGGCACGACGAATACGGTCAAGTAACGACGTCTTACCATGGTCAACGTGACCCATGATGGTCACCACTGGTGGACGTGTTGTTTGAACACCACGTGCCTCTTCAGCTGCTTCAAGTAAGTTATCTTCAGCTTGCGTATCCGATACTAAAACTGGGTTATGACCCATTTCTTCAACCACAAGTGCCGCAACTTCTTGCTCAATCGCTTGATTTTGTGTAACTAACTCACCCATTTTCATGAGTGATTTAATCACCTCACGGACTTTAACTGCCATTTTTGCAGCCAAGTCAGCAACCACAATCGTTGCACCAATTTCAACATCATACACTTGTTTTTTAACTGGTTTTTCAAAGCCGTGCTTGTTGGCTTGGCTCGTTTTCAAACCGCGTTTATGTGGATTTTGGCTGAAAGATTGCTCTTCCTGACCACGACGACCACCTTTTTTCGGTGAACGTGTATTAGTGGTACTGGTACCACGCTTAATTTCGCGGTCTTCTTTAGCAAATGAATCTTCATATGCCTGACCCACAAGACCAGCCGCCAATGGAGAATCATCTACAACACGAATAGTCGCGGTGGCATCTTCATTTGAGTATTTAGATGCCATCTGACGCATTTGCTCAAGCGTACGTTGCTGTGCTTCTTCAGCCGCTTTACGACGTGCCGCTTCTTCAGTCGCTTTCAACTGAGCTGCTTGCGCTTCACGCGCTTTCTTTTGCTCAGGTGTTTCAGTGACTTTTACTGCTTGCTTCACAATTGGCTTGTTGGTTGACTTACGTTTCACCACAACCGCAGCTTTCGCAACTTCTTGCTTAGCTGTTTCTTGCTTCGCTGCTGCACGCATTGCATCTAAAGCTTGTTTCGCTTTTACAGCACCTGCTTGAGGCGCATCTGCTTTTGCATTGCTCTTTTCTGTCACGGCACGGGCTTGCTGTTCTGCTTGCGCTTTTTCAGCTGCTTCTGCCTGTGCTTTTGCCAGTGCTTCCGCTTTAATCTGTTCAGGATCAGGCTTTGTAAATGTATGCTTTTTGCGAACTTGTACATTAATCGTTTTCGCTTTGCCCGAAGTACTTGCCACTTTAGCGGTACTGGTGGTTTTACGTTTCAACGTGATTTGTCCTGCTTTACCCTCTTGACCGTGAACCTTTTTTAAATGGTTCACTAGGGTACTTTGTTGTTCCGTGGAAATAATATCGTCAGCATTACGCTGTGGTAAACCTGCGTCACGAACCTGTTCCAGGAGTTTCTCAACTGGACGACCTACACTGAGCGCTAACTCTTTAATCGACTTGTCCGTCATATATTACCTCCTAGTTAAACCATGATTCGCGCGCTTTCATAATCAATTGACCCGCTTTTTCTGTACCTAAACCTTCAATATCTTCGATATCGTCAGTCGCTTGGTCAGCTAAATCATCAACTGTAATGACACCACGAGCGGCAAGCGCATAAGCGATCTCTTGTGTCATGCCTTCCATTGCTAGAAGTTCTTCACTCGGATCTTGGATATTTTCTTGCTGTTGCAATGCATCTGCCAAAGCCACTTCTTTGGCACGACTTTGTAACATTTCAACAAGTTCTTCATCTAAATCAATTTCGTCAAATGTTTCCGCAGGAACATACGCAATTTCTTCTAATGAAGTGAAGCCCATTTCTACCAATGCCATCGCCAAATCTTCAGCAATGTCTAGACGTGAAACAAACAAGTCCAAGTATTGTTGCGCTTCATTTTGCTGACGTGCGTGATACTCTTCTTCAAGCATCATGTTCAGCTTGTAACCTGTGAGTTCAGAGGCTAAACGTACGTTTTGACCTTGTGAACCAATGGCACGCGCTAACTGATCGCTAGTGGCGAAAATAATATCAGCAGTACGTTCTTCTTCATCGATCACAATACCCGATACATCGGCTGGCTCTAAAGCACTGGCGATATATTGTGCAGGATCATCAGACCACACCACAACATCAATACGCTCACCATTTAACTCTTGCTGTACCGCTTGGATACGTGTACCACGCATACCAATACATGCACCTACAGGGTCAATACGGTGGTCGTTGGTTTTTACTGCAATTTTTGCACGTACACCAGGCTGACGCGCTGCCGCTTTAATCTCGATGATTTCTTCAGAAATTTCTGGAATTTCTTTTTTCATCAAAGCAATCAGCATTTCAGGCTTAGCACGTGACAACAACAATTGAGCACCACGACCTTCACGGTTCACACTGTACAAAATTGCATTCACACGCTGCTTAGGACGCAAAATTTCTTTGGCAATCATTTCTTCACGCGCCAAATATGCTTCTGCATTGTCGCCTAAATCAATAATAAAGCCATCTTTGGTTTGCTTTTTCACTTCACCGTAAATCAGCTCGCCTACTTTAGCTTCATAAGCATCTGCAACCAACGCGCGTTCTGCTTCACGAATTTTTTGCACAATCACTTGCTTGGCAATTTGCGCAGCAATACGACCGAAGTCAATTGACTCAACTTCAAGTTCGCGAATATCACCAATTGACCATTGTGCAGGGTCTACATCAGAAATTGCATCTTGGCATGCAGGCATTTCATGATCTTCATCTGCCACCACTTCCCACTGACGGAAAGTTCTGTAGTCACCTGTTTTACGATCAATTTCCACACGTAAGCGTGCTTCTTCTGAGTTTGTGCCTTCATAGAATTTCTTTTTCGTCGCAGCAACAAGAGCCTGTTCAAGCGCCTCAAAAATTGCCTCACGACTTACACCTTTTTCGTTACTAACCGTTTCAACGACGGTAAGAATTTCACGTGCCATAAGTCACCTATTCGTTCAGATTCTTATTAATTTGGTTAATCCTGGTAAATCAGGTTTGCTTTATCAATATTGTGACTGTCAATCTCCAATACCTGCTGTTTTTCCACTTCGACCTGAATGGTTTCATTTTCCAGATCTACAGCAACCAATTTCGCTTGAAATTTACGACGGTTTTCTACAGCACTGATTAAACGTAACGCAATAGTATGCCCAATATACGCAGGCAATTGCTCTAATTGGAAAAATGGACGATCCCAACCAGGTGATGACACTTCAAGTGCATATTCACCTGAAATTGGATCATGCACATCAAGCATTGCACCAACTTGCTGGGTTACACGTACACAATCTTGCACACCAATACCACGACCTTGCTCTAATTCGCCATCTTCATTTAAGACAGGTTCTGCATTTTCATCGACAGCTTTGTCGATATAAATACGTAACAAAGAACGCTTACCTTGTGGAATAAACTCGATTCCCCAAAGATCCACATCACATGCTTGCACTGCTGGCGCAATTAAGTCCTGAAGTGCTTGAGTTTTATTTGATAGCTTCATTTACTCTCGTCATTCTGCTGCGGTTCAATGGTCTTATTTGACCACTACACATTCATACAAACTATAGTAGTAGTGAAACATGACACTTTGACTTTAGGCCGCGCACGGCTTGTATCGACACTACACGATAGCCAATAAAAAAGGGCGTAATCGCCCCTATTCTTGCACAGTAAAACCTATATCCACTGTGCAAAAAGGCCCACCTAGTTGTGAGCCTCTTTAGAAACTTGGCTGTGGGGATTAGACTAAATCTAACCATCTTTGCTAGTTTATTGTGCTGAATTCAATCAACTAAAACTAACGTACCACAGCATTAGAAACTTGGTAGCGGGAGCTGGATTTGAACCAACGACCTTCGGGTTATGAGCCCGACGAGCTACCAGACTGCTCCATCCCGCATCAACGTGCAAAAAATTATATACAAAAATGAATAAGTTTTCAATCAAACTTCTCATATTTGCCTGACTTAAGTTGCACCTTAGTCAGATTTTGGTAGCGGGAGCTGGATTTGAACCAACGACCTTCGGGTTATGAGCCCGACGAGCTACCAGACTGCTCCATCCCGCAACAAAATGTAAATACTTATCTCAACCCAAAAAAATTTAAGTCGCCCACGCTTAATTTACCAAAAGCTTAGGATTGATTGGTAGCGGGAGCTGGATTTGAACCAACGACCTTCGGGTTATGAGCCCGACGAGCTACCAGACTGCTCCATCCCGCATCAACAGATTTGCTGCTTAACACCAACTTATGTTTTCTGGATTATAAGTTGGTGCGGAAGGGGGGACTTGAACCCCCACGCCCGAAAGCACTACCACCTCAAGGTAGCGTGTCTACCAATTCCACCACCACCGCAGCTGTGACGCATTCTAGTCGCATCATGCGAAAAAAGAAAGTGCTAAATAAAATTATTCAGCGCTTTTAGGCGCAGTTGGTGAAGTTTCAGGCGATACTGGCTGTGCAGGGGCAGTCGTTTGCACAGTCTGCAAACTATATGCACCTGTGGTTTGTTTCTTGGCAAACACCGCTAAAGTTAAACTCGTTGCAAAAAACAACGCTGTCAAAATTGCAGTTAAACGCGTTAAAAAGTTGCCTGAGCCTGACGCACCAAATACGGTTGCCGCACCACCGCCACCAAAAGAAGCGCCTGCATCTGCACCTTTACCATGCTGAACCAAAATTAGTCCAATCATTAAAATGGCTAAGATAATATGTACTACCAGCACAAATGTTTGCATGCTGAACTCCTCATTATTGTGTATTTGCAAAGGCTTGCGCAATTTGATGGAACGATGCTGCATTTAAAGATGCACCACCGACCAAAGCACCATTAATGTCTGGGCAGGCTGCTAACTCTACGGCATTTTCTGGTTTTACACTACCACCATATAAAATCGGTAGAGTCACAGCATAAGCGGTGATTTGACTTAAACCTTCACGAATTTTTGCATGCATGGTTTGCGCATCTTCAGGTGATGCTGTCTTGCCTGTGCCAATTGCCCAAATAGGTTCATAGGCAATTACAATCTGTTGCCATTGCTCAGCGTCAACCACGGCAGCAATATCACAAATTTGTTGCAAAACAACTTGCTCTGCCTGACCACTTTCACGTTGTTGCAGACTTTCCCCCACACAATAAATAACAGTCAAACCAGCCTGCAAGGCATTTTTAACTTTTTCATTCAAAATGCTTGGTGTGTCTGCAAATAGTTCACGACGTTCTGAATGCCCAACCAATACATAATCAATTTGACTGTCTTTTAGCAATTCTGCACTGACTTCGCCCGTATATGCACCCAAACCCGCAATACGAGACAGGTCTTGTGCAACGGTATAGACAGGACGTACTGCTTCACTCAAAGCAGCTTGAGTTTGTGTCAAAGCCAAAGTGACAGGTGCAATCCCCAAATGACACTTTTCAGCCTCTACAGGGCTGTCTTGTAATAATTTTTTAAATTCAGAAATAAGTTGCTGAGCATCGGCACGCATCGGATTCATCTTCCAATTGCCAACCACCCAAGGCTTAATCGTCGTAGCCGACATAGAATAACCTGCAAAAACAATTCATTTAATCGCGCACATTCTACACGCAAATCACATTTCTGCTGAGTTTTTTGTGCAAGCTTTGCATCAAACTGCTGCATGAAGTATCTTTTCATGGCAGGACTTACAATTTTTTTAGCAGATTAATGTAACTGGTTCATGCTTTTAGGCGATACTTAGGTGGTGACAGCACTTTCAGATATGGTATTTTTGTGCAACAAAAGTATAATTTTAAAGATACCAATTATAAACAATCTTGATTTTGAGGACGTTGGGGAATGTCAGTACAACAAGCTACACCTAAATTCACAGGTTTTATTCGACGTTTGGTCGAAGACGGGCTCGTTTCTGCTGAGACTATGCAAACCGCCATTATGGCTGCTCACAAAGAAAAAGTAGATATTGTTCCCTATCTCATTCAGAACTTAAATATTTCACCTCTGCTGATTGCTGAAAAAATTTCCAATGAGTTTGGTGAACCTATTTTTGACTTGAGTGTCTATGATTCCGCTTTGATTGTGCGTGAAGGCATCGATGAAAAACTGTTCAGCAAATATTGTCTACTGCCTATTTTTAAGCGTAATCACCTGCTTTACGTTGCGACCAGTAACCCCACCAATATCGAAGCAATGGATGCAATTCGTTTCAACAGTAAAATGAATGTTGAAGCCATTGTAGTTGAACATGACAAATTGGTAAAACTGATTGAACAGAACTTTGCCAACGAATCTAGCTTTGAATTTGAAGATGATGACTTCGATCTCAACTTTGAAGATGGCAATAGCGAACCAGAACAAGCTGCAGAAGATGAACCGCAGGGTGATGAATCCCCAATTGTTAAATACATCAACAAATTACTGATTGATGCAATTCGCATGGGCGCTTCGGACTTACATTTTGAACCGTATGAAAAAACCTATCGAGTGCGTTATCGTGTCGATGGTGTATTACGTCAAATTGCCACACCACCCTTACAGTTAGCCAACCGCTTGGCATCACGTTTAAAAGTGATGTCCCAAATGGATATTTCTGAAAAACGTGTACCGCAAGATGGTCGTATTAAATTAAAACTATCTAAAAACAAGTCCATCGACTTCCGTGTGAACTCGTTGCCAACCTTGTTCGGTGAAAAAATTGTACTGCGTATTCTTGACCCATCTAGTGCGATGCTTGGGATTGACGCTTTGGGTTATGAACCAGAACAAAAAGAATTGTTCATGGAAGCTTTAGAGAAACCGCAAGGCATGTTACTGATTACAGGTCCAACGGGTTCGGGTAAAACGGTATCGCTATATACAGGCTTAAATATCTTAAACAGAGAAGATACCAACATTTCCACCGCCGAAGACCCAGTGGAAATTAACTTAGAAGGTATCAATCAGGTTAACGTTAACAATAAAGTGGGCCTAACCTTCGCAGCCGCTCTGAAATCTTTCTTACGTCAAGACCCTGATATTGTCATGGTGGGTGAGATTCGTGACCTTGAAACTGCAGAAATTGCAATTAAAGCAGCCCAAACAGGTCACATGGTTTTATCTACCCTACACACCAACAGTGCACCAGAAACTTTAACGCGTTTACGCAATATGGGCGTTCCCTCCTTTAACATTGCAACTTCGGTGAACCTCGTCATTGCGCAGCGTTTGGCACGACGCCTATGCCCGCATTGCAAAGCACCTTCTGACATTCCAAGACAAAGTTTATTGGAAATGGGCTTCACTGAAGCCGATTTGAGCAATCCAGAATTTCAGGTCTATCAACCTGTAGGCTGTTCTGAATGCCGTGAAGGTTATAAAGGACGTGTTGGTGTTTATGAAGTGATGAAAGTCACACCAGAAATTTCCAGAATTATTATGGAGGATGGTAATGCCATCCAAATTGCTGATGCGTCAGCAAAATCGGGGTTTAACAATCTGCGTCGTTCGGGGTTACTTAAGGTCATGCAGGGGGTGACTTCATTGCAAGAAGTCAATCGTGTGACCAGTGAATAGTTGTAAAATTTAAAATAAGGATAAATACGCATGGCTGTCAAAAAAGCACAGATGATGCCCACCTTCGTTTATGAAGGGATTGACCGCAAAGGGGCTAAGTTAAAAGGGGAAATTCCAGCGCGTAATATGGCTTTAGCAAAGGTCACATTACGTAAACAAGGGATTACCATCAAGACGATTCGCCAAAAGAAAAAGAATATTCTTGAAGGCTTAATGAAAAAACGGGTGTCGACCTTAGACATCACCATTTTCACGCGTCAGCTTGCCACCATGATGAAAGCAGGTGTGCCTTTGGTGCAAAGCTTTGAGATTGTTGCCGAAGGTCTTGAAAACCCCGCCATGCGTGAAGTGGTTTTAGGCATTAAAGGTGAAGTGGAAGGCGGGAATACCTTTGCTGGCGCATTGCGTAAATATCCTCAATATTTTGACAACCTATTCTGCTCTTTGGTTGAATCTGGTGAACAATCGGGTGCCCTTGAAACCATGCTAGATCGTGTCGCGATCTATAAAGAAAAGAGTGAGTTACTCAAACAAAAAATTAAAAAAGCCATGAAATACCCTGCAACGGTCATTGTGGTAGCCGTGATTGTGACCATTATTTTGATGGTGAAAGTCGTACCCGTATTTGAAGAGTTGTTTAGCTCTTTTGGTGCAGACTTGCCTGCCTTCACTAAAATGGTGGTGAACATGTCACAATGGATGCAGAAATACTGGTTTATTCTGATTATTGTGATTGGGGTCATCATCGCAGGTTTCTTGGAAGCTAAAAAACGCAGTAAAAAATTCCGTGACTTCTTAGACAAAGCGGCACTGAAAGCGCCTATTTTTGGTGACTTGGTTTATAAAGCCATTATTGCACGTTATAGCCGTACTTTAGCCACTACTTTTGCTGCAGGTGTACCCTTAATTGATGCTTTAGAATCCACAGCAGGGGCAACCAATAACGTGGTCTATGAAGAAGCGGTGATGAAAATCCGTGAGGATGTCGCAACAGGTCAGCAGCTACAATTTGCCATGCGTGTCACCAATAAATTTCCCTCTATGGCGGTACAAATGGTGGCCATTGGTGAAGAATCAGGTGCGCTAGATGCCATGCTAGATAAAGTCGCAACCCACTATGAAAACGAAGTCGACAACGCAGTAGATGGTTTAACCTCAATGATGGAGCCGTTGATTATGTCTGTCTTGGGTATTTTAGTGGGTGGTTTAGTTGTCGCCATGTACCTTCCAATCTTCCAAATGGGTTCTGTGGTTTAATGCAAGAATTAATCGCGTACTTTATTCAAAATCCAACTGCGCTCTATATCGCAGTTGGACTTTTTAGTTTATGTATTGGCAGTTTTTTGAATGTGGTAATTTATCGCACCCCAAAAATGATGGAGCAGGAATGGCGTAATGACTGTCAAATGTTGTTACATCCTGAACAAGCCATTATTGATGAAAGTAAAATCACCCTGAGTAAACCTGCATCGACCTGCCCCAAATGTCATCACCCAATTCATTGGTATCAAAATATTCCTGTGCTGAGTTGGTTGGTATTACGCGGTAAATGTGGCAACTGCCAAAACCCGATCAGCATACGTTATCCACTGGTTGAAGTATTAACCGCTGTTTGCGCCTTAGTTGTACTTGCAGTATTTGGCCCAACCGTACAAATGCTGTTTGGTTTGCTGCTCACTTACACTTTGATTGCACTCACCTTCATTGATTTCGATACACAACTCTTGCCAGACCGTTATACCTTGCCTTTGGCTGCACTGGGTTTGGCGGTCAACAGCTATGCCATTTATACTTCGCCGACGTCGGCAATTTGGGGCTATGTAATTGGCTTCCTGTGTCTTTGGGTGGTGTATTACCTGTTTAAAATCGTCACAGGTAAAGAAGGCATGGGCTATGGTGACTTCAAGCTCCTTGCCGCTTTAGGCGCATGGATGGGGCCAATGATGTTGCCGTTGATTGTGCTGCTATCGTCCTTAGTCGGGGCGATTATTGGTATTATTCTGTTAAAAGTGCGTAAAGAAAACCAACCCTTTGCGTTTGGTCCGTATATCGCCATTGCGGGCTGGATTGCCTTTTTATGGGGCGAACAAATCATGAAAGTATATTTGGGACAATAAGGACAGCACATGCGTTTTGTTTTGGGTCTAACAGGAGGAATTGGCAGTGGCAAGTCTGCAGCTAGTGCATGGTTCGAGACCCAAGGCATTGTTGTAGTCGATGCAGATGTTGTTGCACGCGAAGTGGTCGAAAAAGGACAATCTACCTTAAAGCAAATTCAACAACACTTTGGCGATTGGGTTTTACTTGAAAATGGTGAACTAGATCGTCGCGCCCTACGTGAATATATTTTCAAAGAACCAAGTGCACGACAAGCACTTGAAAAAATCACCCACCCTGCAATTCGTGAATCGATTATCCAACAATTAAATGCTGCCAACAGCCCCTACGTGGTTTTGGTTTCACCACTCTTGTTTGAAACCAATCAACATCAATTGACCCAACATACATTATTGATTGATGCCACTGAAGCACTTCAAATTCACCGTGCCTCACAACGTGACGGTCAAACGGTTGAACAAATTCATAAAATTATTCAAGCACAAATGCCACGTGCTGAAAAACAACGCCTGGCCAATGATATTGTGCTGAACGATGGGCATTTAGATCATTTGTATAGCAAACTTGAAGTATTGCATCCGCAGTATTTAAAGCGAGCGATGCAGCAAGCCAATTAATCTGACTTTTGTTTTTGCTCGTCAAGTTGGGCTTTTAAGGTGTCAGCTCGTGCCCACCAACGCCAAGGTTGCAAAGCGCCAAACCCCATACCTATCAAACCGCATACAATTGCTAGACTCAACGGCTCACCTAATAATGGAACAGCAAAAATCGCAGCGATAAACGGCGCCAAGGTCACAATACTGCCAGTTTTGAATGCTCCCAAACGCTTAATTGCCTCGACATAGCTAAGGGTTGCGATGATCACCACAAATACCCCATGAAAAATAGTTTGCAGCAATAAATGAATCGGTTCGGGTGTGCTGAGTTGTTTTGGGAAAAACAGTAAATAAATCGGGACATAGACTATCGCCGACCAAATGGCGACACCTGCCATAGCATGCCAAGCAGAGAGCTTCCATTGTCTTAATAAAACCGTAAACACGCCCCACCAAATGGCACTCATGAAAAACAACCCGTCACCAAGCCCAAAAGCAACGCCTGTTTCTTGATACATCAGCGCACTCATACCCCCAATGGCGGTCAGCATAATCACAATACTGATCCAGGTATGGCGATCAAAAGGTATTCGAAATAATACCCAAGCCCCAATGGCGGTACAAACAGGAATACAACCATTTAGAAAAATGGCAGCATGAGCAGCTGGCACATAATGAAAAGCACTATACGCAGTCAGGCAATAGCCTACTCCACCAATCATTGCCAAAATAAAAGGCTCTTTTTTCCATAAAAATTCGGTATCTTTTTTCCAGATAAGAATCGGCATTAAAATACAAAAAGCCAAAGCAAAACGTAAGGCGGTAATATCCCAAGCGCTGATCTGCCATTGTGCATTCAGCCGAGCAGTTAGGGTAAAACCACCCCAAATGCACATGGTAACAAATACCAAAGCATAACCTTGCTTTTGGGGAGACAGACGAATCACAGTGTTGAAGACATCAATAGAATAGCAAATACAAAAATCAGCAATTAAGCCTGACGCTGACGGCAAGCTTCATACAATGTCATGCCTGCTGCAACACTAACATTCAGACTTTGCAGATTTCCTGCCATTGGAATAAATACGGTTTGATCACATTGTGACTGGGTAATTGGGCGTAAACCTGTATCTTCTGCGCCCATCACCACGCATACTGCTGTGCCTGTAAAATCAAATTGCTGAATTGGTAAAGCTTTTTCATCCAGCATTGTCCCTACCACGCGCACATTAAATTCTTGTTTCAAATGTGCCAAAGTACGTGCCAAATTAGTGACTTGGATAAATTTAACTTTTTCAGCGCCACCTGCAGCCACTTTGCGTGCAGTTGGAGTTAAACTTGCTGAACGATCACGCGGCACAATCACGGCAGCAACACCCATGGCTGCAGCAGTACGAATACACGCGCCTAAATTATGTGGGTCAGTGACTTGGTCTAGCGCCAAAAGTAAAGGCTTACTATCGGCCTGCAACAAGGTGTCCAAGTCTTTTTCATTCAGGGTTGGATGGGGGCGCACTGCAGCCACCACCCCTTGATGAAACGGCAAACCTGCCAGTTTTTCCAAGCTGTCACGACTGGCTTTTTGCACACTAATGCCAAATGGTTCGGCAAGTTCTAAAATTTTTTGTAAACGCTGATCATCACGTCCTTTTAAAGTAAAAAGAGTTAAAACTCGCTCTGGCTCAAGCTCCAATAATGACTCCACCGAGTGAACGCCATAATAATATTCAGGTTTTGCCATGAACGACCTCTAATTAATTACACCTATAAACCAGCGAAAACGAAAAATCCTGCAAAGCTGACTTCACAGGATTTCAATCAGATCTAGTTTAACCGATTCAGGTGAAAATTTGTTAATTCAATTCCGACCTTTTGAGTGTTCAAGCAGGAAAAATTGATAACTCAGTTAATACCCTATTGATCGCTTGATTAACCTTCTAAGTGACACACGTAATCAAGCACTTCGTCGGTTTCAATGCTGAAACGGCTATTGCCAGGCACATAGAATGACTGACCAGCGCGGAATAATTCACTTTCTTCGCTATCGGCAATTTTGACACGACATTCACCTGAAATAATTTCCATACGTTCAGGCACATGCGTTTCGAAAATCAAGGCTTGTTCGGTCGGTAAAATTACCCCTAAGGTTTTTTTGGTACCGTCTTCAAATTGCACCGTATGACTGATGCATTGCCCACCAAAATAGACATTCGACTTTTTTACAACAGATACATGATCAAACTGAGCTGACATGCGTATTCTCCAGGTAACGCGTTTTTATATTTTTGACTGATGTAGTTTAATTCTGTCCTCAGAACTAATCAATCTGTGTTTACAGTGGGCTTTGCGTAAACTGAATCATGTTTCGAATACGCAGTATGCAACACGCTAACGGCATAGTCTAAGCCAATGCCAAAGGCATTCAAAGTACTCTGCAGATTCATCCCCACTAAAGTGCTAAATCTGAATGTGAAACAGATCACAAATAGTATGTGTATCATTTAAGTTTCACCCGATCAGGCAGCATCTAAAAACTTCCTAAGCGAATATACTGCAATTTGATGACTATCAAATGAAATGGTCAACGAATCTTGCGTTTTATATAGGATGCTTATCGGGTACATTTTTTGTTGTTTGTGCTGCAATTTAAGCTAGAATTAAACAGACGAAAATAACAGCCTTGTTATGGCATTTCCAAAACTTAACTCTCTTTCACTGACACTTTTCGCAGCTTGGATGCGTTTATGCTGACTCATTTAACACTGATTAACTTTGCCCTTGCCGACCACTTAGCACTGGATATTGAAACAGGTTTTAACGTTCTCACAGGGGAAACAGGTGCTGGTAAATCCTTACTATTAGATGCTCTCTCTGCCTGTTTAGGTGAACGTACCGATACCAATTATGTGCGTTTTGGCTCAGATAAAGCCGATGTGACTGCGAGTTTCAGTTATCAGGACAATAGCCCTGAAGCACAATGGCTAAAAGAACATGAATTAGATGATGAGTCTGGTGAAATCCATTTACGTCGGGTAATTTTTGCCACAGGACGCAGCAAGGCATGGATTAATGGACGCCCAAGCAGTTTGTCAGAGCTGAAAGAAATTGGACGCTTGCTAGTACAGCTATATAGCCAGCACAGCCAACAACAATTGTTGGAACCGCCTTATCCAAAGCACTGGCTTGATCGTTATTATAATTTTTATACCCCTGCCCAAGCAGTACGTGATGCTTATAGTACCTGGCAAAAAAATATCCGACAGCATCAGGCGGCGCTGGATGCACAGGCAACTCGCAAGCAGCGCATCGAAACTCTAAACTTACAGCTCGAAGAACTCGAAGAACTGGTACAAATCGATTATAAGGAGATTGAACAAGAGTTTGATCGCCTAAGCCATCATGAACATATCATGCAGGACTGCAGTTATAGCTTAAATGCTTTAGACGAAGCCGAGCCAAACATCACTCAGGAAATTGCTTCTATTATTCGCCGCTTGGAGTCTCATGCGGGGCGCAGTGAACAATTATCAGAAATTTATAACTCATTGTTAAATGCGCAAAGTGAATTAGATGATGCGACAGCCAATTTACGTCAGTTTATTGATCGTCAAAGCTTTGACCCTGAACGCATGGAAGAACTGAATCAAAAATTAGAAGTCTTTCATCGTTTAGCGCGTAAATACCGCACACAACCTGAATTATTAAAACAAGAATTTGATACTTGGCAAACTGAGCTCACTGCTTTACATGAACTAGAAGACCCTGAAACTTTGGCAGAACAAGTCGAAGTGGCACATCAGGACTTTTTAGCCAAAGCACAACATTTAGATGACATCCGTCGTGAAGCAGCCGCACCACTTGCCAAACAACTGACCGAACAAGTCAAACAGTTGGCACTGCCTGAGGCACATTTTGAATTTAAGTTTGAACCTTTAGAGCCGGTTTCTGCAGAGGGATTAAGTTTTATTCAACTACTGTTTACTGCCAACAAAGGTATTCCTGCTCAGCCATTAGCACGTGTGGCTTCTGGTGGCGAATTATCGCGGATTGCCTTGGTCATGCAAGTCATGAATGCCGAAAAAACTGAAGCTGAAGTTTTGGTTTTTGATGAAATTGATGTCGGGATTAGTGGTGGTACTGCTGAAATTGTGGGGCGTTTGCTCGCAGGTTTGGCGCAACACGTTCAAATTTTATGTATTACCCACCAAGCGCAAGTAGCTGCACAGTCTGATCAGCACCTTTTGGTGAAAAAGCGTCAGACCGACCCTGCTAGCAGTACCATTGTTGAATTAGAAGAAGATGCGCGTATTTTAGAATTAGCGCGTATGACTGGCGGTGTTGAAATTAATGACACTACCTTGCAACACGCCAAACAATTACGCCAATTGAAGTTTCAACAGGCTTAAAAAATAAATCCCCTGATTTTCAGGGGGATTTATTTAGGTCTAAAACAGGCTCAATCATTATTTACCATTTCACAGGTTGGTCACTTGAACCGGGCGTCATTTCATAACCTGGAGAGGTGTCATAAAATTGATTACTAGAAGATTGCACAGGGTGTAGTTTAAGACCCTGTAAAATTTCAGGATTTAAACTTTGGGCAATCTTATCTGCAGTACTATCATTTAAACTATTATTTAAAAGATTCTGTGTCATCAAGTTTGATAAGGTACGATTAAAAGTCCCTGCCGCAACCACCTTACTGGTATTCGCCTCAATCACTCGCCACGTTAAACGCACCTGCTCTGCACCAGCATTTAATCCATACATTTGTTGACCGCTAGCAACTGACAAATCGTTAATACGCCCCACGAGTAAATAATCAGCACCTACTTTTTGACCAATACGCGCTAACTCATGCGGTGCACCATCCCAATACAGGAAGTCATTTTCAAATTGCATTTCATCTATGTAATGACGATCAACAACACTTAACTGCCCTGACTGTGCTAAATAAGTACCTAAAGTATCTGATAATTCTTGACTAAACTCAGAAGCAGAAGCACCGCTGGCTAAGCGGTTATTTTTTTCTGCCATTTGAAATGGCAAGACCGCAATACGGCGCATGTGTTGATCTTGTACAGTAGATTCAAACTTCACAACATGAGCGCGAACTTTAGCGCGATAATTATTTTTAGCACCAGAAACACTCAAGACCTGAAACTTGGTGACAGAACCCGAACCTTGATTGGCTACACTAAATACAGGTGAAACTTTACCCGTATATGTCCAGCCCTGATTATTTACAGATAAAGAAACTGTTTCTTCATAATTCATTTGTGACGATACCGAAGCACCATTCACCGATTGAACTGCAATCAATAATGCTTCAGAAATAGCTTGGTGTTGTGTTGGACCACTACCCGTTGCCTCTTTAATCACTTCTTTAATCGCAGCAAAAGCAGGACTGCACAATAATCCAGATAATAAGCCTGCAAATAATATTTTTTTCATGTTCTATTCTTCAACAGCAACTGCGCTTATCACAGCGCAGTTGCTTTCAGATTAAATTAAAGACCAAAAGTTGAGCGCTTTGCTGCCTTACGGATTTCTTTTTCGCCTGTCCACTCTACAATGCCAGTTTGTAAGTTCTGCAATTTAAATGTGAACTTGTAATACACATCGCTCTTACCACCTGCATTTTTTACAATACTAGATAGATTGCCATTGAGCATATATTCAGCACCGATATGTCCACCAGTACGCACTGCAGTCGCTTGATTGACCATGCCGCTTTGTTTTTGATAGGCAAGTTGCTGCGCCATCGCATTGACAGATTTCATATCTACAAAACGGAACTTCCCTGAATTAATTAATTTGTTCTGAATCGTATCTGTAATAGATTCTGTATCGATATGTTCTTGTGTCTTGTTATGAATACGATCAAGTACAATGACTGGACGACGAGTTTGCGTCATTTGCACCACAGGTGGGAAGGTCAGCATATCATCCACCATCTTTGCAGCAATCATTTGTAGATCTGTCGATCCAAAATCTTTCGTTAAAGTTTCTACAGCCTGAGCATCACCATAACTCACTGCACTACCCGTTGTTGCACAACCTGTTGCCAAAACAGAAGTTGCTACCACAGCCATGATTAACTTTGCATTCATTGCTCTATCTCACTTATTTCTTTAAATACACAACAACATCTACAGCCGATGGATTTGGTGCTAAAGATTGCACGCCCTTCACCTCTCGACCCGTTAACTGAATTGGTTTCCAAATCGCACCTTCAGGGTTCACTTCTGCCCCATGCGCATCGACCCATACGATTTTGTAGCTAAAATCTTTGTTATTGAAACGGCGGTTTTTAATGGCAATTGATGCCTTTTTTAAGTCGCCTGCCATGGACATTCCCACACGCTCAACAAATACCTCAGTGGTTAAGACTGGGTTATTGGTAATGGTGCGAATACTTACTTCGTTATTTGCATCTGTCTGTGTAGACAAAGCATTAGGGGCTGTACATCCAACCATCGCCGCAGCACTAAGAGCGAGTAATGCGAGTTTTAACTGATTTTTCATAAAGTTCTCTTCAATATTATTGGCGTGGAATACTACTTACACTTGCTGTAATTTTGTCATTCACATGATGTGCATAAACAAATACTGTCTCATTGGCTTTTACATCCAACTTCACAGAGGAGCTTGACAAATTACCTGACGATAACTGTAAGTTGTGTGTCCCTGGTGTTAAGTTCAGACGTGCAATTTGCGTATTACTTGGCAAAGTTGTCCAAGCTCGTAAATCTGCTCGCTCGGTTGCCATATTGAGCACGTTACCTGCCAATTGCCCTAAAACACCAAATTGGTTACCAAGCTCTTTTTGAGCAGCATATTTGGCTGTGGCACGAATCACTTGGGTTGTTAAAGTTCCAACGACTTTTTCTTTTAAGTCTTTGACAGCCAATGCACCAATATCACTAATCACATAACTGTCTTGCAAAACTCGATTATTCAGCTTCACTTTCAGGCTTTTAGGTGCAACATAAGTGCTAGGTTCATAAGTTGCAAAAGCAATGTTGATAATGCCGCCCGGAGTCGGAATATCTAACTTATTTTCAACTTTCTGTGGAACGATACCTTGTTCAATAAATACAATAACAGGCACACTACTATTACTTTGTTTTGCAACCAATTGATCTAAACGCTTTACATCCTTAGCAATCTGCTCATCAGGCTGTAACTCATAAGCTTTTTTGTAATCCACCAAAGCATCGTTATATTCGCCTAAGGTTTCCCACAAGTTAGCAGCCATGTAAAAAGCATAAGCATTTTGATAAGTATTCTTAATCTTGCCCGCAATTGGATCTAAGCCAACAAATGCCTCATCTAAAACATGCAATGCGGCATTTGAAGATGCATTTGCTTTTGTATTTTTCTCTTTTTTCTTTTCAAACTCAGCCTGATGCGCCAGTTCAATTTCACGCTGAATACCCTGTGCAACACGCATTTCTACAGCAGCAGCCTCAAGGTTTTTTAGAAAAATATAATTTTTGGCTTGAGAAATATGTGCCAATACCTGTTCATGAGGTGGCACCAAATAAGGCACCACCGAATCATTACTCACCATAGAAAGTGCTTTAAATCCGACCCGACTCAGACTAATTTTTGCACGACTTTTTTGTTTATCTAGCAATTCAAAAGCCTGCTTATAATGATTCAAACTTTCTTCATACTGATGATTGACTTGTAATAAACGTGCCTGCTCCAGTAAATATAGTACGCCGTCTTTTGAATCTAGGCGAATTCAAACATGAGGTGCGACAGTTTGAAAAGTCTTATGATAATCAACAAGCTGAGCAAATTTCTCTAATGGTGTAAGCCAATCTAACGCTTTTCTAGGACGAGTATTCAGTGACATGGCAACTTGATTTAAATAATGCTGATCTGCCTGATTTAAATCAATCCCTTTAGGTAAATATTGCCTAATTAAACCATTCATATTTTCGCATGTGCCTTTTTGCCAGGGTGAATGTGGGTCACAGAAATATACATCTATGCCTAAATCTTCTTCAAGTATTTTATGTTCTGCCATCTCGTGGCGAATTCAAACATGAGGTGCGACAGTTTGAAAAGTCTTATGATAATCAACAAGCTGAGCAAATTTCTCTAATGGTGTAAGCCAATCTAACGCTTTTCTAGGACGAGTATTCAGTGACATGGCAACTTGATTTAAATAATGCTGATCTGCCTGATTTAAATCAATCCCTTTAGGTAAATATTGCCTAATTAAACCATTCATATTTTCGCATGTGCCTTTTTGCCAGGGTGAATGTGGGTCACAGAAATATACATCTATGCCTAAATCTTCTTCAAGTATTTTATGTTCTGCCATCTCGCGTCCACGGTCATAGGTCAACGTTTTACGCAGTTCTGCAGGTAAATATTTCAGAGCTTCAGTTAAAGCCTTGCGCACTGATTCTGCCTTTGCATCAGGTAATGTTGCCAAGATACAGAGCCGTGTATTTCGTTCAATAAGTGTTGCTATCGAACTTTTATTGTCTTTACCTTTAATTAAATCAGCTTCCCAATGACCCGGTATTTTTCTTTCTTGAACTTCGGCTGGGCGCTCATGAATAGTTTTAATATCCTGTAATATAGAATCTTTTTTAGGTTCACCGTTAGCTTTTCGCTTTTTATTTTCATGACGCAGACAGGATAATAAGTCTTTTTTCAACTCACCCTTTGGTAATGCTCGTATCGTTGAATAAATCGTTGTATGGCTTACATTCATTGTTTGATCCAAATCAGGAAATGTCTTTAAACGCTTTGCTATTTGCTGAGGAGACCATAAACAACGGATCGCTTCAACAATAAATTTCCAGAGGATTGAATCGATTTTGAGTTTTCTGTGACCACGTCTACGTCTAGCGAAGGTGTTATCAGAAGCATATCGAGCTTGATAAACGTCATTGATGCTATTTCTTTTAAGCTCACGATAGATCGTACTAGGATGTCTTTTAATGAGTTCAGCAAATTTTCTGGCTGAAAAGCCTTCTTTTCTTGACTCAAGCATTAATGCAGTACGATCTTCAAAGTTAAGATGATGGTATGACAATTTTATATACTCCATAAACCCTTTAAATTAATTAGGTGGTTTATGTCGCACTTCAAGTTTTACTCTGCCTAGTTATTCAATAGAATATAAATTACAATTACTAATTGAACGAAAAAACTTCAATTTGAAATTTCAAAAACTTGATTTTCCCACTAAACAACTATCCATTTAACATAGTGGTTGTTATACGAACTATCTTTGTAATGCATATTGCATTACAATATTCTCATGCATTCAATAAATGGGAAAATGATGGCTACTGTTAATTTCAGGGTCGATGAAGCCCTTAAAGAAAAGTCTTATTCCATCCTAAAAGAACAAGGAATTGCACCTACTGAGTTCTTTACTAATATTCTTGAATATATTGCTACGACTGGAAAGCTTCCAGTACAAAAAGCTTTACTCTCAGAGGAAGATGCTGATTTATTAGCTCTTGTTCGCAAACGTGTTAATGATCCTAAAGAGATGTTCGAGGAAGTCACATTAGATGACTTATAAGCTTTTACGTCATAAGGACTTCACTGCAGAATGGGAAAAGCTTCCTAGTGCTATACGAGATCAATTCAAGAAAAAATTAGCTAAGGTAATAGAGCAACCACATATTCCAAAGAATATGCTTAAAGGTGATCTTGCAGGCTGCTATAAAATAAAATTATTAAAAGCTGGTGTCCGACTTGTTTACCAGGTCAAAGATGATCAGGTAGTTATTTTGCTAATTACCGTTGGAAAACGAGCTGATA
>NZ_MKQS01000011.1 GCF_001758345.1 Acinetobacter towneri | reverse complement strand
TAGTGGTGAGCGATCATTCTTTGGCTTACCATCAAATAAGCGAATCCATTTGGATACAAGATTTGTATTCAATCCATGTTGCAAAGCGACCGAAGCAATTGAAACGTCAGGTGCTTTACAAGCCTGAACGATCTGCTGTTTAAATTCAGCACTGTATGTTCTTCGTTTTTTCGCTAGAGATGCGATGGATGTCTGATTATTTGTCGTCATAAATTTAAGTCCCCACTTGTTTTTAAGTGGGGACTAAATTAAGGCTTATAGGATGAATTCATAAGGTGTGTTCAGCGGACGCTTACTTTTAAACGTGAATTTCCATCAAAACATACTGCTTTCGCCATGTATAGACTCCCACAAAGCCCTAGAAACAAGGTAAACTAAACTTTTCTATCAAACCTTGTGGGTAAATTGATGCGACGTTTATCGACTCAAGATCAAAGCTTTAAACAAGCCTTTGCAGACTTGTTGGCTTTTGAAACTGTCAGTGATCCTGAACTTTTAAAAACTGTAGATCAAATTATTGCTGATGTACGTCAGCATGGTAATGCTCAGGTTCTTAAACTCACTCAACAGTTCGATCGACATCCAGCGCATCAATTTTCAGAACTTGAGTTAAGTCAGGAACAACTGAAAGCCGCATTTGATGCTTTAGATAATGAAGTCCGTGAAGCTTTGGAATTGGCTGCTGTACGTATTCGTGAATTTCACCAAGCGCAAAAACAGGATGGATGGAGTTATGTTGATGCTTTGGGCAATACACTCGGACAAAAAGTCACACCATTAGACCGTGTGGGTATTTATGTGCCAGGTGGTTTGGCGTCTTATCCATCTTCAGTGCTTATGAATGCTGTACCTGCGCATGTTGCTGGTGTGCCTGAAATTATTATGGTTGTGCCTGCACCGAATGGTGAACTCAATCCATTGGTTTTGGCCGCTGCATATTTGGCAGGGGTGACTCGTGTATTTACCATTGGCGGCGCGCAAGCCGTTGCTGCGTTGGCGTATGGTACAGAAACCATCCCACCGGTAGATAAAATTACGGGGCCGGGTAACCGCTTTGTAGCAGCTGCAAAACGTGCTGTGTTTGGTCAGGTTGGCATTGATATGATTGCAGGGCCATCCGAAATTTTGGTTTATGCTGAAGGTGAGAATAATCCTGAATGGTTGGCGATGGACTTACTTTCTCAAGCCGAGCATGACACGGTTGCACAATCTATTTTTATTACACCAGATCAGCAATTGCTGAATCAGGTTGAGCAAGCGATTGAACAGCACTTGGCGAATTTGCCTAAAGCTGAAATTGCCCGTACTTCTATTGCAAATCGTGGTGCATTGGTTTTGGTGAAAGATCGTCAAGAGGCGATTGAATTGATCAACCAAGTTGCGCCCGAACACTTAGAATTGTGTATGGATGATCCACAAGTGATGGCAGAAGAAATTCGCCATGCAGGTGCGATCTTTATGGGGCGCTATACACCAGAAGCGATTGGTGATTATTGTGCAGGACCAAACCACGTACTACCAACATCGGGTACGGCACGTTTTTCATCACCATTGGGTGTTTACGATTTCCAAAAACGCTCAAGTCTGATTATGTGTTCGGCTGAGGGTGTGAAGAACTTGGCGAAAACCGCTGATATTTTAGCGCAGCAGGAAAATCTGGATGCGCATGCACGATCAGCACGCTATCGTTATCAATCATAAATAGCATTACAACCTCTCTGACCCTCTCCTAAAAGGAGAGTGGAATTTAAACCACACAAATCTTGTGTCTTTAGTAATGAAAATTCCTCTCCCTGTGGGAGAGGTTAGGAGAGGGTTTAAAGAGAATACAAAATGAAAATCACAGCAGAACAAATGCGTTTTTGGAGCCCTGAAGTACGTGAGTTAGAGCCTTATGTACCAGGTGAGCAGCCAAAAATCCAAAATTTATTAAAATTAAACACCAATGAAAACCCGTACCCACCTTCACCTAAAGTAGTGGAAGCGGTGCAAAAGGTTTTAGAAAACTCGGCAGATGCGTTGCGTTTATATCCAGACCCAGATGCGTCTGAGCTTAAGCAAGCCATTGCGAAACAGCAAAGTGTAGCGGTGGAAAACGTCTTTGTTGGCAATGGTTCAGACGAAGTCCTTGCGCATATTTTTAAGGCTTTTTTTGTTCAGGAACAGCCTTTATTGTATCCAGATATCACCTATAGCTTTTACCCTGTATATAGTCAATTTTTTGGAGTGAAAACTAAAATTTTGCCTTTAAATGATGATTTTGAAATTGTAGTTGATGACTATAAGCAAGCCAACGGTGGCATTATCATCACCAATCCGAATGCACCGACCAGTATTGCTTTAGGTTTAAACGCTATTGAAGAAATTTTACAGGCCAATCCAAATTCAGTGGTCGTGATTGATGAGGCTTATGTCGATTTTGGTGCAGAGTCTGCAGTGAAATTGGTGGAAAAGTACGAGAATCTAGTGGTGTGTCAAACCACCTCTAAATCACGTTCTTTGGCAGGTTTACGTGTTGGTTTTGCGATTGCACAACCACATTTAATTGCCGCATTGGAAGCCGTAAAAAATAGTTTTAACTCATATCCAATGGATCGTTTTGCCATTGCAGCTGCGGTGGCATCTTTTCAAGATCAGGCGTATTTTGAAGCCCAATGCCAGAAAGTTATTGCTAGCCGTGAGAAATTGGTGATGGATTTAACCAGCTTGGGCTTTAAGGTATTACCATCACATGCCAATTTTATTTTTACATCACATCCCCAACGGGACGCAGGTGAATTAGCCACAGCATTACGCGAACGCGGGATTATTGTGCGTTATTTTAATAAGCCACGTATCAATCAATATTTGCGCATTACAATTGGTACGGATGAGCAAAATCAACGCTTAGTCGATACTTTAAAACACGATATTTTGGCCTAATAATCAAAATATAATAGCAGCGAGTGGAGCTTCGAATTCACTCGCTTTTTTGTTTTTACTGTTATTGTGCAGGTTTGTACCAGCGGTTCAATAAGTCCAACATGGCTGAAACTTTGTCAAAACATTCTTGATATTCTGCTTCACAAACAGATGCAATCGTGACTCCGCCACCAGCCCATAATGAAACATCTTGCTGATTTTTTTGAATAGAACGGATCAGAATATTCCAAGAACCCGTTCCATCGGCATCAAAATAACCCATAGAGCCGCAATAGGCGCCACGTGCTGCACCTTCGAGTTCATCTATAATTTGCATGGCACGAATTTTTGGTGCGCCAGTAATTGAGCCACCTGGCAAGGCAGACATCAACACAGCAAAAGGATTCATTTCTGCTTTTAGTGTTGCGCTAACTTCACTGACCATGTGATGCACCTGATTAAAAGACTCGATATGGAATAACTTTGGCGTTTTGACGCTGCCTGTTTCAGCATAAACACTTAAATCATTACGTAATAAATCCACAATCATCACATTTTCGGCCTGATCTTTTTCAGATTCACTTAATTGTTGTTTCGATTGTCGATCTAATTCAGGATCATCATAACGTGGCATGGTGCCTTTAATTGGTTTTGTGGTAATTTTTCGATTTTCCTCAAAATTAATAAAGAGTTCTGGCGAACAACTTAAAACTTCAAAATCACCAATACGTAAATAACCTGCATAAGGTGCATTGGTCAGTTGCCAAAACTGTGCTGCAGTTGCTAAAAGTGGACCTTGAGCCTTAGCGCTAAACTCTTGCGTAAGATTAATTTGATAACAATCTCCCGCGACTATATAGTCTTGAACACGCTGAAAGGCACGTTGGTAATCTGTGAAATTCCAGCGTGCTTGACACTTTTGACTTAATTGGAACTGTTCAACAACGGCAGGTTGGCTGTATAAATTTAAAATAAAATCATAAGTTTGTATTGCATTTTCGTCTGAACTATAAAAATACCAGCCATCTGGTTCTTGCTGTAAATAGCTTTTAAATTGACCTAAAAAAGCACTTGGCTGGGCGCGGGATTGAATATTGATGTGTTGCTGTGCTGCAGCATCATACGAAATAAAACCCATTACACTGCAAAATGGGGCAGTGTTTGTATCATTTGAAGTGCCTAGATGAGCTGTTAAATCTAATTGAGTTGGACTTAATTCGTATTGATTGAATGTTGTTTTTTGAAAGTAAAAATGTTGATGGTTTTGCTGCACACAATAGCGTTCGGCCAAAAATGCAATACGCGCCTTTCCATTATTTTGCAAATAAATACAATGTGAAAGTGCTGCCAAAGCTTGCAGAATTTTTGCAGCCTCGCATTCAGGTTCACAGAATAATTTTTTGAAATGAGTAGGATAGGACATAAAGTGTAAACAGCTGAGAGATTTAAAAAGGCTATTTTACATGATTGCAGCACATAAAAAGTAAATAACCGTTTGTCGGTAAGATGTGGATTGCGACCAACAGCAGTTGAACAAAAAATAACTCAGATATACCTTTGTATGTGCAAACCGGCTACTCAAGGAATGTGTGTCAGTGTTGTCCTCATCAAATAAAAACACAATCACTGGCACTGAGTGGTAAAACCAAAAAAATAATACTCTCGGGAGAGTAACAAGATGAAAAAATTTACTAAACTTGCTTTGGTATCATCAATCGCGTTAACGACAAATGCAATGGCAATGCAGGTAATGGACGATACTGCATTAAGCGCAACTACTGGTCAAGATGGTTTAAGCATCGGGATTGGTATTTCTAAAATCGAAATCGAAAAACTTTTAATCCATGATAATGATGGTTTAGCAGCAAAAGGCGCTGCGGGTGACTTAGGTTTCGGTGGTACTTCAAAGGCAGGTGCTATCGTAATTAAGGGCAATGGCGAAGGAAAAACAGCGAATCATGGTGTGGTGATCGGCGCAAACTATGACGATGCTGGTGCATATTTATTAGACTCTCGTAACTTAGCAGACTTGGTCATTGATACAGATGCGGGTACAGGTGCCAATGGTGCATTTATCAACGTTGCAGCACAAGTATCTGGTTTAGATATTCAAATTGGTGAAATTGGGGTCTCTGCATCGAATGCTAAGCCAGTAGCTGGTGCTACGAGCATTCGTCGTGGTAATGATGATAGCAACTATAATGCAATTTTATCTGGCTTAACGTTAAAAACAGGTAAAATGGATGCCAATATTCAATTGGGTGCAGCGCCACAAGGTGCAATGATTAAATTAAATACCAAAATGGTGGGTGGTTTAGAAATCGCAAACTTAGGTATTTTGGACAACTCAACTAAGCAAGGTACTGGTGATGGTACTAAAGGTAATCGTGCAGCAGGTCAAATCTTTATTGAAAGCATTAAAGTTACTGATGCAACTAAAAAAGACTTAACGTTAAAACAAGATATTAGTATCATTGGTAAAGACGATGCTAGCAATGGCTATATTCAAATCATTAGCCATGGCGGTGCTAAAGATAACTATATTAAAGGTATCCATTTAGGTAGTCGAACTGCTGCTTCTATTGGTGACATGGAAATCCAAGGCTTGCAAACTTATTATGGCGCACCTCAAGCGTTGGGTGGTACAGGTTACCAGCAAGGTGCAAAAATCACCATTTCTGGTCACTAATTTAAACACCGAAAAAGCGCGTGAATTCACGCGCTTTTTTTTACAAATAAACTGATGAGTTCGCAAAAAAATAAAGAAAGCCCTTTTTTTTTTCTATAAAACGAGTATCTTTCTAAATACAAGGAAGTAGAGTGAAAACTCTAAAATAAAAATATTAGGCAGGTATTGCCGAGAACTAAAAAGTAAAAATATATGTTAGAGATCGCTTTGGGCTCGGCATTGATCTATTACGCTGCCACACAAGCCTTTGATTTAAAAGAACAGCATCCTGAAACTGTGCGTTACACAGAAACTTTGGATTCTAGAAATAATTCCTTTACCCGTATGCACAGAGAGCCTGTGCAAATTAAACCTGCTTTAGAAGATCAATTTCGCGGAATTGTGCGCCAAGCCTATGACTACAGTTGTGGTTCTGCAGCTTTAACAACCTTGCTGAATGGTTATGTAGGAACACAATTAAACGAGCAACAAACCATGAGTGGTTTGCTGCGTTATGGAGAATACGAACGAATTATTGAACGTCGTAGTTTTTCACTATTGGATATGAAGCGCTTTGTCGCAGCTTTGGGCATGGAAAGTGGTGGATATCGCGGGGAATTTTCGGATTTAGTTAAACAAGGACAGCCTGCGATTGTGCCGATTTCCTATGCAGGTTTTAAACATTTTGTGGTGTATAAGGCATATAAAAATGGACGTGTCTATGTGGCAGACCCTGCATTAGGCAATATCAGTTTCGATGAAGAACGCTTTAAAGAAGTTTGGGAGAATAACACCTTATTTCTAATTAATGTCGCACCGCAAAATCGTCAAACTATGTTGGCATTACAAGAAAAAGACTTGCGTCATGTGGAAGACGCAACTGTGAATCGCTATGCCTTTGTCGATATTCAATATCCACAATTTGCCATGGAAAAAATTGCAGATAAAGCATCGACTATACGTTTAGAGCGTAATGTAAATAAAGATTCTGAAAATTACGGACAGTACGAGCATCGTTTTTTAAGACTCTACTACAAAAACAAATAATCAGTTGTTCACGAAATACAAAAATAAAAATGGAAGGGGTAAATCATGGATCGTAAATGGATGAATAAAACCTTATTGGCTCTCAGTATTCAAATGGTATTTGGGGTGGCTTATGCCGCAGAGGAGCCGCAATTAGGGGAATATGAAACCACAACTGAACAGGCAGAAGTATCAGATACAGCAGCATCAACTGCAGATACAAGTGCTGAAACAAATAGTGCGGTTGTCGCTGCAAATGGTGCACAAGCAGCATCATCTGCTTTGCAACAGCAAGAGGGCGACGCAACCAAAGAGGCGAATTTAGAGGAAGTGTTTACCTCGAATGAGCGTCAATATTCCCTTATGAGACAAGGTGAAATTTCATCTTATTATGATATTGATTATACCTATCATCGTGATACGCAGCTCGACCTTGAAATGGCTCAAGGTCAGTTGTATCAGCTTCGTGTGCAAGAAAATGCCTCCCACGCATTAACTAACACCTTCACCGCACAATATGGTTTGCGTGACAATTTAACTTTATCTGCTTCTTTACCATTAGTTGCAAAGTCGGATCTATTAAAGGATGCTACTGCTGCAGGTTTGGGAGATATTTCTTTAGGTGCACGTTGGGAGCCATTCCCTTTAAAAGCGGGGCGTTTACCTTTAATTTTATTCGCAAATTTATCGACCAAAACGGGGGATAGTCCTTACGAGATTAATCCTGTTAAAGACTTATCAACAGGTAAGGGATATTACTCTGCAGGCATTGGTGCAAGTACGCGTAAGTATATTGACCCAGTTGTATTGTTTGCTTCTGCTTCAGCCAACTATGGTTTTAAAGAAAGTGACCTAAACCAGAAACGTGGTGGTCGTATTATTGAGGAATTTGAACCAGGTATCAGTGGTGGTTTTGCTTTTGGTTTTGCTTATTCGTTTAACTACGATGTCTCGATGACCATGTCTTATCAGCAAAGCTTCAATACAGGTTCTGAGTTTTTTTATGAAGGAGGTGAAAGCTATTCACCTGCAGACCAGACCAGTTCGACTTTAGCTATTTCATTAGGTGTGCGCGTTTCACCTGAAACCATTGTGAATGGTACGGTAGGAATCGGTCTGACCGAAGACGCGCCAGACGTATCACTTGGTTTGTCATTCCCACTGGATATTCTCGGTTTCGGTAAAAAAATTCGCTAAGAGGCTAGTCGCATGAAAATGATACGACTTCGCCCGTTAGTGACTGCAATTATACTGTCGGGCTGTTCAGGGGCTGCTTTTGCGCAGCTCGGACAAAACTTATCTGTCGATATTCGTTCTTTGACTATGGGGAATGCGGTCACTGCAGATCCTCCAGGTATTAGTGCGATTCACTTTAACCCTGCCGCACTGACCAAAATTGAAGGTTTGCAAACAGATGTGCAAGGGGTATTGGCACATTTTGATGTGCAGCGTGAACTTTCTGTTCCAGCAGGTTATGACGTTTTTGGTTATTCTGATGACCCTGTGGTGTGTAACGATGGACCAGAAATTTTGGCAGATTTTTGTACCGATTTTAAAGGTACAGTACAAGCCGATGTAGAATATCCAACGCTGTATGTCCCGATTCTGAAAAAATTTGTCGATTTGGGTAAAGGCATGCCACTGGCAGCGCCAACCAACGGTATTGCTTATAATCCACCTGGTTCCAAAGTGACCTTTGCCACCGCATTATATGCGCCGTTGATTGCGGGCTTTGGTGCCGAAAATGGTAACCCTGGTAACTTTATGGGACAACAGGTTGCCTTAGAGCGTATTACTTATCTTTCTCCATCTATCGCCTATCAAGTCAATGATGAATTGTCAGTCGGTGCGTCAATAGGGATGTCTTACCAAGCCATCGCCATGAATACCGATTTACGCTTCCCGAATGAACTGATCGGGATGTTACGTATGGTGGATGAAGTGGTCTGTACGCCATTTAAAGAAAACGCCAATATCATCACCGATATTTTGTTGCTCGGGATTTGTAATGCCGAAGAAGGCATGAATCCATTTTCCCGTTTTGGGCAAATGCAACTGGCGGTTGAGCAAAGTTTAAGCCCGAGTTATAACTTGGGTATTTTGTGGGAACCGACAGAAGATTTTAGCTTTGGTATGGTGTATCAGAGTGCAGCTAAAATGCGCTTAAAGGGCAAATATCATATTGATAACTCGAAAGCACCGCGTGAGTTAATTAATGGTTTGATGTCTTCACCAACAGGTCAGATTTTAGCGGCAATTTTAGGTTTCCCAAGTTATATTCCAGCCAGTGAGTCTGGTTTGGTTTCTATGGATTTTGAATATCCTGCGCACTTTCAAGCGGGGATAAAATATAAAGTCATGCCTGATTTACAAGTCAATTTTGATGTGGGCTGGACTGACTATAAAGCATGGGATAAATTCAAATTCGAGTTTGACCGTCAAATCTCGGCATTAAAAATTGCAAAATTGCTTTCGGAGCATGTGTCTGATGACAGTTTAGCTTTGCCATTAGAGTTTAAGTCACCGTGGAACTGGGGTGTTGGAATCGAATATTCAGCCACAGACCGTTTAAAACTGCGTGCGGGTTATGAACCACGTGGTAGTGCGATTCCTGACAATAAACGTAACACCATGGTACCAATTAATAATGCACGTTTATTTGGTTTAGGTGTGGGATATCGTTTTGATGCAGATACAGACCTCGATTTATCCATCGGCTTTTTACAAAGCAAGGATAAAATTCCAGCCAATACCAGTAGCTTAGCCAATAAGGAAGGTGTAAATAACTTACTGTTAAACCCTTATGCGGGTTTGAATGTGAAAACGGATACAAAAATTACAATTCTTGGATTGAGTTATAGAACACGATGGTAAGTTCAGTACGGAAAATAAAACGGACTTTATTTTCAAAGTCGATACTCACACTGATTTTCAGTATGGGATCGGTGTGTTACGCGAATCAGTTTTACACTATTATTGGACCAGATGGTCGTCCAATTGTGGTGCAGCGTAATGCTGCAGAAAAAAAGCAAACGATACAGGCGTTGGAAACTGCACAACAGCAAAAGCAAGTCCAACAAAAGCAACTACAAGAAAACCAACAACAAGACCAGCTTAAGCAAGACAAGGCGCATCAAGCACAGCAGATACCTGCTCAAACATCTATGCAAGTATCTAAAAACACCTCTGCTCAGGTTAACAAAGAACTGAATCAGCCAAACACGAATATCTCAGAACAATCTGCTACGTCACAAAATCAAGTCGGTCATATCAAAGCAAATTCAACATTGCACGCATTACAAAATGAGCCAAATGCAGCGCAGCAAGAAATGTCTAGTGCGGAATCTGTTCATCAAACAGGATCAGTAAAAGAAGCAACGATTAACAAAGTTGCGGTCAAACCATCTGTGTTAGAAGGTTTACAAGAGCTTCCTCAGCCATTTACGATTGATCCATCCACAGTGACTGTCTCAAAAACAACACCTGATCAAGCATCGCATGCATCTGCCCAACACAAGGGTTTTATGGAGATGGCGGGTGAACAATATGTTAAAAGTGAGTATTTGGAATATCAGGAATTTAATTTAGAAGGGAAAAAACGCTTTTACAGTATGCCAGAAGGCATGATTGACACAAAAAATGGCGGTGGTACTCGCATGCAAGTGGTCGAACGTGAACGTGGTGTGAGCCGTTCCGTTCTCAATAAATTATTTAAAAAGCAGTTGGTTGCTGAGCCTCAAGCTATTGTTTTGGCTGCAGACTATTATCGTGTTAATCAAGCTGAAGCGATAGAAAGCTTGGGGCAGCAATGTTTTGCTGAAAGAAAAAAAAATAAGGCTAATACTTTAAAAGCACAACAAGATTTAAATTTGTGGCCTAGAGCCCCCTTAACTGAAAAATTTGATTATGAGTTGGTGAAGTTAGAAGGCAACATCCAAAACATTCAAATTAAATCTTATGCCACAAAGCAAAATCAACCTACCTTTTATTGGCCTTTTGTGGTTTTTCTGGATCAAAAAGGCTGTGTGATTGAAGGTGCTGGTGGTTTTAGAAATCAGGATACTGCAGGCAATGTCTTACGACATGAGGTGATTGAAGGTATGCTGCAACTTCCAGAAAATAGCCACTATGTATTATTAACGCCATTGGCTTCTGCAGTGGATATGGAACATCGCGCGCTCAGTAACCAAGGGCAATTAAAACTCATTGCGATACGCTAACAACAATAAGAGAATTCAGGATGAAAACAAGACATATTTTACCTTTTGCAACGACAGCTTTGATGGCGGCATTGAGTGGCTGTGGTGGAGAAAGTGCCAATATTAATCCAGAGCCGAATGCTGTGGCGTATATCAACGGAAGTTGTGCCAGTACAGCAAAAAATTGCGTGGAATTTGCATTGGATTATCCTGTGGATGGTTTGAATTTTACCTGTAGCAGTGATACCAGTAAAACCTACATCACCATGATTGAGCCAAAAAGTAATGCGGCAACAGGTAAATGTAGTGAAGGAGATAAAGTCCACTTCTTTATTCAAGAAAAGACCAATCAATATATAGATTTAGGAACAGTGTCATTGTCTGATATTGGAATGGTCAGTACTGCAGGTGCGGGTTATCCACGTTTAAGTGTGCTTGATATGGCAAGTGGATTAACAGGACGCCAAGCAACGAGTTTGAGTAGTAGCGACGAAACAATACAGGTTGCGACTGCAATTGTACGTTTGCTACAAGCACTTTCTGTTGAAGGTGGAGGAACGATTGCTGGTGATATTCAGCCTTTAACGATTACGACACTTAAAAAAGAACAATTGGCAAGTATTGCTGAGTCCGTTGACGTTGGGGATTATCGTTCAGGGGCTTATGCCAGTATTTTACGCCCGTGGGTAGATGTGTCACAGGTGTCTCAAGATGATGCTTATCAAGCATTAAACACCTTGGTTTACATGAATAACTCGGCATCTTATCAAGCTAACTATCCAATTTTAGCCAAAGAAGATTCACAATTGCCACAAGGTTTATATGGCTGTAATTTGGCAGACTGTAAATCTACGGTCGCAGATTTGAAACACCTCATTGGGCAGTATCAACTGATCACAGACCGTTCAGGATATACCTTTGGATATGGTATGCAGTGGAAAGGTGCAGTGTCTGCAAACACCACCAACCCAATTTTAACGGTGAGTGGTGAATTGATTCGTAAAGTTCGTCCTGATCGTATGGTGGCAGCACCACAAACTACATGGGTCAACCCATTGAATAAACGTATTCAGGGACCATTTCATTTTAGTGTGAATGACAATGCGGCTGATGATTTTAAAATTACCCAAGGTAAGGTGTTTAATGATTATTTAATTGCGGGTACGGAAGGTTTTTATAAATTATTGACCAAATCTACAACAGCAAATCCTTCAGATTATGGTCAATGGCAACAAACCATAGGCACCGATCAGTTCAAAGGATCTTTTGATGCCTACAAATTCTTTTCTGTGAACTTTTTGGATAATCGTGTTTTTAAAACCCAGAAAAATGTACCTTTAGGCAGTCGCTATATTTTCCCAATTTATGCAACCTTGACCTTTAATTTTGATGGTGGAACGACTACAGATACCATCAAATTAGGTATTGTTTTAGATGAGGATGGCAATATTCGTACAGATATAGCACCTAATGCCACAGCAACCGATATGTCTGGTCAATGTGCTGCAATTAGTCAGTCTGCTGCTGAATATGTTGATACAAATGGTGTGCAGCAATACCGTATTGGTGTGTTAGGTGCAACCGATATTGACAATAAAGCAGTCACTTTGCGTATGATTTTAGCCAATCCAAAATTTAATAAACTTGATGGCGCAGTCATTGGTTTGAATACCAAAATTGAAGCGGTTGAAGGTGGGAATGGTCAAGTGGTGGGGGGTGCACGCGCTAATATAGGCAATTTAGTTGCTGCCAACTCTACCCGTATTACTTTGTCTGATTTTAATGGCTCAGCAGTGAAGTGGAGCAATATTTATCATGCGCAACTCGCAACTTACGTGGCTCAGAACCCAACTTTAGCAACCGATGCAGATAAAGCTTTGGTGAAAGCTCAAGGTGGAGCTGTAAGTCTAGATGTTGCTGAGTGTTATAACCCAAATAAAGTGCGTATTTAACCTTCATTTTAGGTGACATCGAGATAAAAAATAGCCCACTGCGAGAGTGGGCTATTTTTATTAGGATTTCAGGTTGATTCAAATGAACATCATGTGGGGGTTAACCCGTGTGATCGGTACGTGAACCTAAGGTTTCTAAATGAATCGTGAAGAGATTTTTTTTTCGGTCTGCAAAGTAGTGCTGTAAAGTACGTTCTACACTTGGGAAAGCCAATTCAGACCACGGAATTTCATCTTCACTAAACAAACGTGATTCGATGGTTTCTTCACCCGCACCAAATTGACCATTCAACAATTGAGCTTTGAACAGCACATAAATTTGCCCAATCCGAGGAATGTTATACATGCAATAAAGTTGTTCGATTTCAATTTCAGCTTCGGCTTCTTCGCGGGTTTCACGGGCAGAACCTTGCTCCATGGTTTCAAACATTTCCATATAGCCTGCAGGTAAAGTCCACAAACCATAGCGCGGTTCAATTGCACGACGACACAATAATACTTTATTTTCCCAAACGACCAATGCCCCACAAATGACTTTTGGATTGACGTAGTGAATGCTGCCACATGCGCTACACACTTGACGTAATTGCTGATCGCCAAGCGGAATTTTCGTTATTGTTTTTTGCCCACAATTTCCACAAAAGTTCATAGTGATCGTCATTGTTAAAGGGAGCTCTCAGAATAACTGAAAATTTCAAATTTGGCATCCTCTCTATCTATTGTCTGTCTATTTCAGCTATGATGAAAACTTAGACAAGGAGAATAATAAGGCATGATTGATCATTCGCTCACGCATCTATTACAGCAACGTTTGCGCTTTTCTAAAACGTTCATGGAAGCGCATGCAGCGGTATTGATTGCCATTACCGACGAGTCTGATCCTAAGGTATTGCTAACCCGCCGTTCTACCCTACTCAATAATCATGCGGGTGAGGTGTCTTTTCCGGGCGGCAAACGCGATCCGCAAGATACCAGTAATATTGTGGTGGCATTGCGCGAAGCTCAGGAAGAAACTGCATTAAATCCATTTGAAGTGCAGTTGATTGGCGATTTGCCCATGCAAAAAGCCCGTAATGGAATGTTAGTCAAACCTGTGGTGGGGCTGATTCCCCCAAAAGTAGAACTAATTCCACAACCTTCAGAAATTGATCGCATCTTTTTTGCCTCTTTACAGCATTTGATGGAAGCGCCACCAACGCCGTATGAAGTGAGCTTTGCACAACAAAAATTATATTTTCCTAGTATGCAGGTTGAAGATGAAGTGGTTTGGGGTTTAACAGCGCGGATGTTAGTGTCTTTATTTGAATATGGTTTGGATTATCGTAAAGAATGGCCGTTTTTGTTAAATTCACCAACATTTAAGAAATAGAAAAATTTTGATGTGAGGATAGGAAAGAACCATGTTGTATAAATTTAAAGGATATGCGCCTAAAGCAATGCGGCAACCGTGGGATGGTTGGGTAGCGGATAATGCCACAGTCATTGGTCAGGTTGAGTTGGGACAGAAAGTCAGTATTTGGTTTGGGGCTGTGGTGCGCGCCGATAACAGCAAAATCAAATTGGGAAATTTTAGCAATGTTCAGGAAAATGCTGTGTTGCACACCGATGCAGGGATTGAAATGCAGATTGGTGATTATGTGACTATTGGACATCAGGCGATGTTACATGGTTGTACCGTGGGAGATAACAGTCTGATAGGTATTAATGCGGTGGTACTGAATCATGCGGTGATTGGTAAAAACTGTATTATTGGTGCGAATGCTTTAATTCCTGAAGGGAAAGTGATTCCTGATAATTCTGTGGTGATGGGCTCTCCTGGGAAAGTGGTCAAGACATTGGATGAGTCAGCAGCAGCACGTTTAAAAATGAGTGCGCTACACTATGCTGAACATTTTCAACATTTTGTAAACCTAGAGCCTTGCACACTTTAAAATTGAATTTGCATCGTACAATCAAACGCATATTTTCGCTGTAATGACTGAGAGTTTTATACGCCGGAATTGCAATCTGGTACGTGTAAAACCTCGCTTGAATTTTAGGAGTGGAGTATCATAACGCCAATTTTTGATATTTAATTCTTGAAGGTTGTGCATGAAATTGCTGGCATTGGAAACTGCCAATGAGCAGTGTTCCGTTTCGATTGTAGATGAAACACAGGAACTCTTTTTTCAATTAGATGCGCGAGTAAAAGCACAAACGCAAACCATCTTACCGATGATTGAGCAAGGCTTTGCTGAAACTCAAATCAGTACGGCCGAGCTAACTGCAATTGCCTTTAGCCGTGGCCCGGGTTCTTTTAGCGGTGTGCGAATTAATGCGGCAGTGACGCAAGCTTTGGCGTGGTCGCATGATTTGCCTGTAATTCCTGTATCGACTTTGCAGGCATTGGCGCAAGCGGCTTATCGTCTTGAAGGATTAACTGCAGTTACTGTTGTGTTGGATGCACGCATGAATGAAGTGTATATCGCCAGTTATGAGCTAGATGCACAAGGGATTATGCAGGCGGTTGATCAGGAACAATTATTGAATTATAGCGATGCTGCACAGGKGGTACGCTTTCAATTGGTCGGTTCTGGGTCGGGTCTGATTGATCAAGAACAAATACAATACAAAGGCTTAAGTGCAACCGCACAAGATATTGCTACTATTGCACGCGTCTGTGCACAGCAACAGCAATGGGTCAGCGCAGAACAAGCATTGCCTGTTTATTTACGTGACAATGCTTGGAAAAAAATTCCAGAACAAGGCAAGGCATAATTAGGGTTATTTATGGATCTTTTACTGCTGCTCAAAGCAGCAATTATGGGTATTGTAGAAGGGATTACCGAATTTCTACCCATTTCTAGCACAGGACATTTGATTCTAGCTGCAGAGCTAATGGACTTTTGGACCAAAGAAAAAAGCGATGTATTTGTAATTGCCATTCAAATGGGGGCAATTGCAGCGGTCATATATGAGTATTGGGCACGTCTATGGGGCGCAGCCACAGGTATGTTTACAGGCGAAGAAAAAGGTCGACGCTTGGGCTTCGGTCTGATCATAGCATCTATTCCAATTATTCTGATTGGATTGACCTTTGGACAAACAGTAAAAGAGTTACTCTTTAATGATGTTGCCGTGGCGATTGGTTTGATTATTGGCGGCTTTATCATTATGTGGATTGAAAAACATCCACCACAAGTACGTGCTCATGAGGTTGAAGAACTAACTTACCGAGATGCGATTTGGATTGGTCTAATTCAGGTATTGTCGCTGATTCCAGGGACTTCGCGTTCAGGTGCAACCATTATTGGCGCGATGTTCTTGGGTGTGTCGCGTAAAGCAGCAACCGAGTTTTCCTTCTTTTTGGGGATTCCAGTCATTATTGGTGCAGGCTTACTCGACTTGTATCAAAGCTATGATATATTCCAAACCACCGAAGATTGGACCGTACTCAGCTTCGGGATTATTGTTTCATTTGTTTCCGCACTTTTGCTGATCCGTGCATTGGTGGCTTATGTTGCGAAACGTGATTTTATGATTTTTGCTTGGTATCGTATTGCTTCAGGTTTAATCATTTTATTGTTCGCATTCACAGGCTGGAAACTATGGTAAGCGAACTTCGCTTATACACTGAAGCCGAGTGTCTCACTCAAGCACAGCATTATTCTGCTGTGCTTTTATCTAGAGGCGTGCAAACGCGCATTGAAACAGTAGAAAAACTCAATGCGCGTTTTTTGCGTTTGAACCCTGAATTGGCATTGTGTGTCGATGCTGAAGGGCTGTGGTTATGTGCCCATGGCATGAAAATGCAACCCGATTGGAAAGCTGAAACTGGGCGGTTAAAGCGTGCCTCTTTAAAATCGGAAATGATTGCTCGCGCCTGTAATTTGTCGGAAAAACCAAGCCTGATTGATGCTACGGCAGGATTAGGACACGATAGCTTGCTCATGGCACATTTGGGTGCTCAGGTCACATTGTTGGAACGTCATCCGATTCTTTTTACTTTGTTGGAAGATGCTAAACGTCAAGCCGCAGATGATCCTTTTTTAGCAAGTGTTGTTGCTCGTATCCAATTGGTTTTTACAGATTCAGCAGATTATTTACGTGACTGTATAGCGCAGAGTAAAGTGGTTGATGTGGTGTATTTAGATCCGATGTTTCCGCAGCGAGATCAACATCAACAGGCGCAGAAAAAGCAGGCTCAAGTCAAAAAACAAATGCAGTTATTACATTTGCTGTTACCTGAAGATGGGGAAATGGATTTAGGTGATCATTTACTGGGTTTGGCACAGCAAATTGCCAAACGTGTTGTGGTGAAGCGCCCACGTTTAGCAGTATTTTTGGCGGGACAGGAAACCACACATCAATGGCAGGGTGATGCTTGCCGATTTGATGCTTATTTCCAAGCACATTTGAACAACGGGTAGATTTCTACCACTAAAGCAGTGGCAAGCCGTTCAATGCTTCTATAATGCGCAAAGATTTGTTATATAGTTAAAATTGACAATTGATAATTACGACGACAAGCATAAACTTGGAGTGTGGAAACGCGAGCTGCGATTAACAGAATCCTATGATTGACTTCAAACCCTCCATTAATTTTTGGCACGATTTTAAAAGCAACCAAGCCGCAGGCGTTTGGTTATTTTTGGGTTCGCGACGCTCTTTGCAAATTATTCGTCCTTCTATCTTACAACTGATTTTTTGGGGGATTTTAGGTGGTCTTGCCAATACCTTATTCAGTTGGTTGGTCGCGGGAGAAGTGGGTGAATTTAACCCACAAGGTTTGGTCAGTTATGCCTTGTGGCCCTTTATTGCCTTAATTGTCGGAATTATTCTTTCTCAGCGTGTCAATAACCCGCGTTTATTATTAGTACCTGCTTTGTTGTGGTTGGTATTAGATACTCACGTTGCATTATTACAAAGCTTGATTCAATACATGGGTATGATGGATGTCTTGCCGTATGTGTTGTATGACTATTTGCCTACCATTTTTATGGTGCTGTTTGTTTGGCAAAGTTTGGCAGTGGTATGGGTGTTTTCACGTGAATTGCATTGGCCGTGGTGGGAACGTGCGCTGATTGTTTTGGCGACCTTATTCACTTTGGTGGTTTGGCAAATGTCGGTGAAAAGTCAGCCCATTTGGAAAGTAGAAGAAGTTCCACCAAGTCTAAGCGAAGAAGCTTTTTATGCACAAAGTCGTGTGCTAAATAAAGCTTTAGACAGTATTCAATATGGGGAATTTGCCCAATCGCACTGGTACTTTTTAGGGGTTGCAGGGGCGAGTTATCAAGACGTATTCATGTCTGAAATTGAACGCATTCGTGAACAGTTTGATACCCGTTTTGGTACTTTTGGGCGTTCGATGGTGCTCATTAATAACCCAATGACCCGCAATGTAATTCCAATTGCTTCACAAACCAGTATTGAATTAGCGCTGCGCCGTATTGGACAACGCATGAACCGTGAAAGTGATGTGCTGTTTTTATATATGACCTCACACGGTTTAAAAGATCATTTTGAAATTGAAAATGCACCACTTGACTTAAATCAGGTCGATCCGAAATGGTTACGCGATACTTTGGATAAATCGGGTATTCGTTGGCGTGTGATCGTCATTTCAGCCTGTTATTCAGGTAGCTTTGTATCCGCCTTGCAAGATGATAATACCTTGGTGATTACTGCATCGGCAGCAGATCGTGAGTCGTTTGGTTGTTCAAACGAAGCTGATTATACTTATTTTGGTCGTGCCTTTTTTGATCAGGCTATGCGTGAACAAAACTCTTTTGCTAATGCTTTTAATGAAGCCAAAGTGACTGTGGCGAAATGGGAGCAAGCGCAAGGTTTTGAACCTTCAGAGCCACAATGGGCAATTGGTAAAAATATGGAATTGATGTTGCCACAATTAGAGCAGCGTTTGTTTCCTCAAAAAAGTGTTGCAACATCGGCTGAAATTCAATTGAGTGCACAATCTGTTCAATAAGCCAAAGAGGAGAGGGTTGATGGAGTTAATTCAGAACAACCGCTGTTTTGAGGGTGAGCAACGGATTTATCGTTTTCATTCAAATGCTTTACAGACTGAAACTCAGTTTGGCATTTTTTTACCAGAACAAGCTTTGGCGGGGCAGGCGTGTCCTGCGGTATTTTATTTGGCGGGTTTAACCTGTAACGAAGAAACCTTTGCGATTAAAGCACATGCGCAGCACAATTGGGATTAATCTTGATTAGTCCAGATACTTCACCACGTGGTGAAGCTGTTGCGAAAGGCGACCATTGGGATATTGGACAGGGTGCAGGTTTCTATATCAATGCGACACAATCACCGTGGGCGACACATTATCAAATGGAAACTTTTGTCACCGATGAGCTTTATCAATTGGTACTGCAACAGTTCCCAATTCAGGCACAGCACCTTGGCATCATGGGGCACAGTATGGGCGGTCATGGTGCATTGACCCTCGCGTTTAAATATCCTGACAAATTTAAGTCCGTGTCTGCTTTTGCTCCGATTTGTGCGCCAAGCCAATGTCCGTGGGGTGAAAAAGCATTTTCTAATTATTTAGGTACAGATCAGCAAGTATGGTTACAGCACGATGCGACTGCTTTGGTGCGGGCCAAAGGTGCATTGTTCAGTGAAATTTTGATTGATCAGGGATTGCAAGATCAATTTTATAGTCAGCTCAATCCTGCATTATTTCAGCAAGCTTGCGATGCAGTTGGGCAAAAACTGAGTTTGCGTGAACATGCAGGCTATGATCATGGCTATTATTTCATTCAAAGCTTTATAGATCAGCATTTGCAATTCCATGCGGTGCAATTGCAAACTGACTAAGCCAAGTACTCAATTTTACACATTGATTTTTCAAACTTTTCTAGGCAAGTTGTTCACTTTTTATTAGAATGGTGGACACTTGCTTTTTACCATTTGGAAAGATTACTCATTTGGGTTTGAGCGTCTGGGTAAAATAACGACTGTACAATAAAATAAATAAGGCATCACATGCACAATTCAGAATGGGATTCACCACAACAAGCAACGCCATCTTCCCCGTTTTTTCCAGCGGAGCCTACGACGCCACCCGCACGGAATCCATTACTTGGACGGATTCATCATTTTCAATTTCATGGTAGTGCCTCAGAGTATTTTGGCATTTGGATTGTTAATATTTTGTTGATGATCATGACCTTTGGGTTGTATGCACCGTGGGCAAAAGTGCGTCGTTTGCGCTATTTTTATGGCAATACCGAATTAATCAAACGTCGTTTTGATTTCACGGGTATCCCACATAAAATTTTATTAGGACGTTTAATTGCCATCGGAATTTATGTTGTGATCTCGGTGATTTCCAATTATTCAGTCAAAGCCATGGTTATTGGCGTGGTGGTTTTATATTTGGCTGTGCCATGGTTGATTCGAGCGACCATCCGTTTTAAGGCGCGAAATAGTAAATTTGGCAATGCGCGTTTTTATTTTTCAGGCAGTAACAAAGAAGCCTATTGGGTATTTTTAAAATGTATCGTGATTAATCTGTTTACATTGGGCTTATTTTTTCCTGTGTTGGTGTGGATGTATAAGCGTTATTGCTTAGACCATTTATATGCAGGACAGCTTAAATTTAAGCTGAAAGCAGATTGGCCAGCGTATATGCGCGCGATGTATATACCTATTTTATTGTTCTTTGGCATTTTGCTTGCAGTCGGGATAATGTTGGCTTTGGCAGGACAGTTGAGTCGTAATCCTGCGCAGTTGGTTTGGTTATTTCTAGCAGTTTATCTTTTGGGGGTGTTTTTAATTTGGCCACTAATGTCGGCGCGAATTTTTATCACTACATGGAACAATACCAGTATCAGTCGTAGTGAATTTCAGACCGATTGTGGGCAGTGGCACTATACTTGGATTGTGGTGACCAATTGGATTGTGAAAGTCCTGAGTTTGGGTTTAATGACCCCATGGGCAGCTATTCGTTTATATCGCTATCAGGTTGAGTCTTTAAGTCTACATTTAAAAAATGATCCAGATTTGATGATCAATCAACTGCAAGCTGAACATAGCGCACTAGCAGAAGAAATCAGTGATATTTTTGATATTGATGTATCGCTGTAAGCTAGGAGATGAAGATGGCGGCGCAGATCGTGGATGTGGTGTTTTATGATGGTGTGGTGTCTAAACCATGGGCAGCCAAAATCTCTCCTATAGATGCTCAGTCGGTACTTATCCGCTATGGTGAAAATTTACAGCAACAACGACGTTATCATTATCAAGACATGATGTTGGTGGGCGCACTAGGTAAAATTCAACCTGTCATTGAACTCAAAGATGATGCGCGTATTGAATTTTCCCAAGCCTTGCCTGAATGGTTTCAACTGCGAAATAAACAGGTGCAGCATTCTATTTGGAAATTGGAACGTACGCCAAGCCTAATTGTATTTAGTCTGGTTTTTGTGTTGTTGATGGTATTTGCCACAGTGCAATGGGGCATCCCAAGTGCATCCAAATACGTTGCTTTTCAGTTGCCTGCGAATACCTTAAAGCAAATTGGTGATGAAGCAGAGCGTTATATCTTAGACATGACAGCGCCAAGCCAACTGCCCGCAGCGCGTCAGCAGAAAATTCTAACAGATTATCGACAGCTTATTGCAGGAGATAMACCTGCCAAAGTGCTGTTTCGACAAGGTGATCGCTTAGGCGCGAATGCTCTGGCAATTCCGAATAACACCATTATTTTGACCGATGAATTGGTGGAATTGGCACAGAATGATCAGGAAATCATTGGCGTGTTGGCACATGAGCAAGGACATTTGGCCGAAAGACACAGCTTGCAACAGGCTTTATCGAGCTTAGGGTTTAGTATTATTTTGCTCGCGATTACAGGAGATGGTACAGATTTAGTTTCGACCTTGCCTGTTGCGCTCGTAGGGGCAAATTATTCACGTAATTTTGAATCTGAAGCAGATCATTATGCTTTAAATACGATGCACGCTCAGGGCATTCCAACCATTCATTTTGCACATTTTTTGGAGCGTTTGGCAGAAGATGCAGGTGAAGACATCGCCAAAAGCCCTTTGGATTTTTTGCAAAGCCATCCTGCAACACAAAAACGTATTCAAGCGGTTAAGGATTTTGAACAGACGCAGCGTTTAGCGCCTTAACATGAAACAGTTAGTAGCGTTGCCAAACTGCGCTCAATACTGTTTGTCCCATACAACTTAAATGATCAAGCACGACTTGTTCAAGGTAACTTAAATCTGTTTCAGTATTTTTTACTTGAATTTTAACCACAAGCTCATCTGTTTGAGGCGTAAGCAGAATTGTGGCACTTGGCATCATAATTTGGTATTGGGTTGCGTTTTCTGCAACATCAAATTTATGTTTCCAGTGGTTGAGTAGACGCTTGGCAATACGGCTTGCTTGCGTTGTTTGAATATGGGCAGAACTGTTTATCATCTGTTGAAACCAGCATTTTGTTCAAATGAGTAATGGTGTTCACCATAACAAAGCTAGACTGAAAGAACAGTGGAATGCTGCAACAGAGCGTTGCGGAGATAGAATTATTAAATTGGATGATCCAACTGAATCATCGAACTGAATGATCCAATCGTAACAGAATCCACCACATCAAGCAGTCTTTGCTATAATGCGCCACAATCCCAATATTCAGCTAGGTTCTCCCATGTCCAAGCCTTATTTAATTGCGCCGTCTATTTTATCTGCAGATTTTGCTCGTCTAGGCGAAGAAGTGGAAAATGTACTTCAGGCAGGTGCCGATGTGGTGCATTTTGATGTGATGGATAATCACTATGTACCGAATTTAACTTTCGGTGCAGGTGTATGTAAGGCATTGAAAAACTATGGTATTACTGCACCAATTGATGTGCACTTAATGGTAAAACCTGTAGACCGCATGATTGGTGATTTTCTAGAAGCGGGCGCAGACATTATCACGTTCCATCCTGAAGCTTCAGAGCATATTGACCGTTCATTGCAACTGATTAAATCGGGTGGGGCAAAAGCGGGTTTGGTCTTTAACCCTGCTACACCGCTGCATTATTTAGATTATGTACTTGATAAAGTTGATCAGATTTTACTCATGAGTGTGAACCCAGGTTTTGGTGGGCAAAAATTCATTCCAATGACTTTAGAGAAATTACGTCAGGCACGTCAAATCATTGATGCTTCAGGTCGTGATATCCGTTTAGAAGTCGATGGGGGTGTGGGACCTGCCAATATTCGTGAAATTGCAGAAGCGGGCGCAGATATGTTTGTTGCAGGCTCAGCAATTTTTGGCAAGCCAGACTATAAAACGGTGATTGATGAAATGCGTGCTGAATTGGCAAAAGTTGGCGCAGTCGAAGTATAAATTTCTACAATCACAAGTGCTTATGCTGTGGATAACTTTGTAGATAACCGTATGGATATCTATGTTGATAACACTATGGATAAACAGATTAATTTATAAACATTGGTACATCAGTGGTTTATGAATTATACAAAATAAGTATAAAAAGGATTCAATCGAATCCTTTTTGTTTATTTTAAATACACTGAATTTATTGAGTATTTACTCAGTTAATTATAAAAATAAGTTGCTTAATATATAACTTGATTGTTTTAGTTGGCTTTCAAATCGCACGGATTCATTCTGTTTTTCAATGTAGAACATATTGTGTATAAGTGGAGCATGAATTATATTGAGTGAATTGTAGATTGTGGATTGCACTTGGCAAAAATGTTCAATTCTTGCGCAGGTTTGAGTCTAGATCTTTCATACTCAGGAATTCATTTAGTGCTGACTCAACCCTACAAACAAATGTGGTTTGTTGTCCTGATGGCATTTGTCATGGGGTGGAGTGGTATTGTCAGTGCTGCGGTCAAACCTGCACATGATTGGATGATGTCAAATCAGGCAGCAGGGTCTGAGATTCGACATTCTGCAACCGCAGCGAGTGAAATGACATCTTTACCAGATTGTCATACCACAGCTTTACAAACGCATCCTGAAACCAAGCAGCATTTATCTGGGCATGATCCCAATGCCAACCAGCACCTCAGTCAGCACACATCTGCAACTGAACCCAATTTAAATGCGGCAGATTGTTATGGCTCGGCTGATTTTTCTGCTACTGACATGAATTGTCAAGACTGTGTGCAGTTGCATTGTCAAAACTTAAACAGTGTGTTGCATGTGCAAGTCCCTGAACTGATTCAACCTGTAGCACTCTCATCTGTCAATATTCTATTGCCTGCTTATCACGCTCAACATTTACTTGGGCATTGGCAGCAAATTTTACGTCCACCCAAAGCTTAATCCTGAATTCAAAACACTTTTACGTTTTATTTTAAGGATTAAGTCATGTCTAAATTTTATCAGCCTGCGCTGTTTTTAACAGTCTGTGCATTGTGTTCGAGTTCTGCATTTGCTGCGGTCAAGGAATATCACCTGACCATTGCAGAACAAACGGTCAATATCACGGGAAAACCTGTTCAACGTATTACAGTCAATGGACAATTTCCCGCGCCTGCACTCGAATTTGAAGAAGGCGATGAGGCGGTAATTCACGTTAATAATCAATTAAAAAATCAGGACTCATCTATTCACTGGCATGGTTTATTGTTGCCCGGTTTGATGGATGGTGTGCCTGGATTTAATGGTTTTCAAGGGATTAAGCCACAAGGACATTTTGTTTATCAATTTAAAGTACGTCAAAGTGGTACCTATTGGTATCACGCACATTCCAAAGGTCAGGAACAAGATGGTCTATACGGCTCTTTGGTGATTCATCCTAAAGCCAAGCCAGCCGTAAACGCACATGAATACACAGATCGTGATTATGTGGTGATGCTGTCAGATTTTCATGAAAAATCTAGCAATCAAATTCAGAAAGATTTAAAAATTTCAGCCGAGTTTTATCAAAATCAGCGTGAAACCTTAGGTGATGTTTGGCGTCAAGTACAGCGTGATGGGTTAAAAGCCACATGGTCAGACCGCAAAATGTGGAATCAGATGCGCATGCTGAAAACCGACCTTTCCGATGTCACAGGCTATACTTTTTTAATGAATGGCAAGACACCTGAACAGAACTGGACAGGTGTATTTAAGCCAAATGAAAAAGTGCGTTTACGTTTTATCAATGCCTCTGCCATGTCGTTTTATGATGTGCGGATTCCAAACTTAAAAATGACAGTGGTCAGTGCCGATGGTCAGCCAGTCAAACCTGTTACTGTGGATGAATTTCGTATCGGCACTGCAGAAACCTACGATGTGATTGTTGAACCTCAAGCAGCGCATTATCAAATTGAAGCGGAATCAATAGACCGCTCAGGTTTTGCTGTGGGTAGCTTGCAGAGTGAACTTCATTCTGCAACATCAAATCTACAGCTACCGGCAGCGCGTCCACGTGCTTTACTCACCATGCAAGATATGGGGCATGCCACAGAGCATTCAGGTGATGATCATTCCAAAATGAATCATGCGGCAATGTCGGAAATGGATCATTCGAAAATGAATCATGCTGCGATGTCTGAGATGGATCACTCCAAGATGAATCATGGGGCAATGCCTGAGATGGATCATTCCAAGATGAATCATGCAGCGATGTCTGAAATGGAGCATTCGAAAATGAATCATGCATCAATGTCTGAGATGGATCATTCAAAAATGAATCATGCGGCGATATCTGAAATGGATCACTCTAAAATGAACCATGCAACGATGTCTGAAAACGCGAATACCCAACATCGCATGCCTTCAGCAGAACACAAAAATGTAGTGGTATATGGATGGGCAAATGCTTCTACACCTGCGGGGCATAAGGCCTTGAATTATGAGGATTTGAAATCGCTGCAGCCACAAGCAGATACACGTGAACCCACCAGTGAATTGGTCGTGCGTTTAGGCGGTACGATGGAGCGTTACATCTGGACAATCAACGGCAAGAAATTTAGTGATGCCACACCGCTCAAGGTGAAATATGGTGAGCGTATTCGGATCAAATTTATCAATGACAGCATGATGGCGCATCCAATGCATTTACATGGCATGTTTATGCAGTTGGAAAATGGTCAAACGGCAGCAGAAATGCCGAATAAACACACATTAATTGTKCCGCCAGGTCAAACTGTAACTGCACTGCTTACTGCAGATGAATTAGGTGAATGGGCAATACATTGTCATTTGCTCTATCACATGAGCGCGGGAATGATGAATAAATTGATTGTAGCGCAGGTGAGTGAAAATGAACCGCTTTCAACCACAGCAATTCAAGCCACTCAAACCTCTTCAGCGACAGCGCAAAAAGGAGCAACACATGCACAACATTAATCTTTTTGCGAAAACGGTTTTAAGTATTTCTGTCTGCTGCATCAGTACAGTTGGGCTGGCAGCGACAGAGGAACATAGTGCACATGCTAGTTCCGCAGAGGTTGCAACAATCGCTGCTCAGGAAGATACTCAATCGCATCAATCGCATCAATCGCATCAATCGCATCAATCGCATCAATCGCATCAATCGCATCAATCGCATCAATCGCATCAATCGCATCAATCGCATCAATCCGCCTCGCCCGTACAAGAGTTGCAGTCACATGATCATCGTAAAGAACATGGTGCGCAAATATATACGGTGAGCACTTTAGATACACAATGGCAAGTGAACGACCATGCCGAGGGAGTACTCAAATCTGAATTACAAACTCGTATTGGAACTGATGAAAACAAGTTGTTTGTGAAAATTCATAGCGATAAGCACGAATCACAAGCGACTGAATATGATGCCAAGTTGTTATACAGTCGTATGATTTCAGATTTCTGGGATGTGCAAGCAGGTGTGCGTTATCGACATGAAGTGAATCAGCAAGCGCATCAAACAGACCGAGAAAATAAGTTTGACGCTGTGCTTGGCTTACATGGTTTAGCTCCATATTTTTTTGAAACCGATGCTTATTTTTATTTGGGTGAGGATCAATATGCGGCTTTGAGTTTGGAAGCCACACGGGATCTGTTATTGACTCAGAAATTGATTGCACAGCCTTATTTAGATGTAGATGTTATTCTGCAGGATGATGCCAAATATGCGAAAAAAACAGGACTCAACCGCGCGGCTGTGGGTGTGGAAATGCGTTATGAAATCAGCAAGAACATCATGCCGTATATCAGTGCAGGTTATGAATATACGAAAGGCGATCAACACACTGCTTGGCAGTCTGCAACCGATTCCGAGCAGAGCGGCTTATATGCGATAGGCTTGCGTTTCAGGTTTTAATGATTAGGGGTATTTATCAATGATTAAGTCAATGGATCGTTGCTGCTTCTAAATAGAATAGATTGTCCCTAAATACATAGGCTTGGTTTATACTGAGCCTATTGTATTTTTGGGTGTGGCGTATGTCTTCATCAACTCAAGATCCTCAATCGAATCAAGATAAAAACTTAGAAAACCAAAATCTAAACAATACTGGCTGTGGTTGTGATACGCAAAAAAATGTAAACCAGCCTTGTGCAACTGCGCCTACACACTCCAAGTCATGTGGCGATACAGGCTGTGGTTCGTCTTGCGATACAGAAAAAAGCTGTGCTGATCAAAATAGCTGTACATCTGCAACGACTGCCAAGACAGATAAATCAACAGTCGTAGGTTCTGAACTTTTGAGTCCGTGGGTGAGTGCGTACCATATTCCTAAAATGGATTGCGGTGCTGAAGAACAAATGGTGCGAATTGCTTTGGCAGACCATAATGATATTGCTGCCTTATCTTTTGATTTGCCTGCACGACTTTTAAAGGTTTATCACAACAATCAATCTGCCACAGAAATCACCCATAAATTAGAAGCATTGGGTTTGGGTGCTGTGTTACAACAAACTGAAGCCAATACACAAACCGAATTGCCTGTATCTAACAGCGCTGCACAACTAAAAGTGCTGTATGCCTTGCTTGGCATTAATGCTGCTATGTTTTTGGTGGAATTGATTGCAGGTTTAATTGCATCTTCTACAGGGTTAATTGCCGACTCCTTAGATATGTTTGCCGATGCCGCCGTGTATGGTTTGGCACTATTTGTGGTGGGACAATCGGCTAAAAAGCAACTTAAAGCTGCACATCTTTCAGGTTGGGTGCAATTGGCTTTGGCCGCATTGGTGATTGTGGATGTACTGCGTCGTTTCGTCTTGGGCAGCGAACCAGAATCTATGTTGATGATGCTCATTGGCGCTGCTGCATTGGTAGCGAATGTCACTTGTTTATGGCTGATTTCAGGGCATAAGGATGGTGGAACCCACATGCAGGCTAGTTATATTTTTTCGGCCAATGACGTAATTGTGAATTTAGGCGTGATTATCGCGGGCGGTTTAGTGATGCTCACAGGCTCGAATTATCCAGACCTGATCATTGGCTTAATTGTGGCCATGTTTGTGTTGAATGGTGCGCGCAAAATTTTAAGTTTAAAATAGGTACGGGTACAGTATCGCTGTGCGGTAGCTTAAATTGCAACAGGAGGAACGACCTCCCTTGTTTGGGTTTTTGGAAATAGTCAAAGCGACTAAATACTCGACAAGAAAAATCTTCAGGACGGCCTGATTTCATGATATTGAAGGAGGGCGTTATGGCCTGGATGATGTTGATATTGGCGGGKATTTTTGAAGTGGTTTGGGCATATTCCATGAAGTTGTCTGACGGCTTTAGTAAATTAACGCCCAGTATCGTGACTATCTTTTTTATGATTTTAAGTTTTGCGCTTTTGGCCTATGCCATGCGTACTTTGCCATTAGGCACGGCTTATACGATTTGGACAGGTATAGGCGCAGTCGGTTCATTTTTAGTGGGTGTTTTTGTGTTAGGCGAACCTGCCAGTGCTATGCGTATGTTGGCAGCTGTTCTGATTATTTCAGGTTTGGTCCTCATGAAGGTATCGTCAAGTTAGTTATTTTGGCTTTATTTAATCAATTGTTTCAACACGGCATATTCAGAGGAGTGGGGCATGCAATTGCTATTTACTGAAATGGACACGCCTGTGGGTGTGCTTAAATTGGTGGCTCACGATCACGCATTGGTTGCGGTAATGTGGGATAACGAAGATCATAAACGGGTACGTTTAGCCAGTTTAGTTCGACAAGATGATCATCCAATTTTGCTCAAAACTCAGCAGCAACTCCAAGAGTATTTTGCAGGTCAGCGTCAGCAATTTGATGTGCCTCTTGATTTTGAAGGCACTGAATTTCAGAAGAAAGTCTGGCAGGCGTTATTAAGCATTCCTTTTGGAGAAACTCGTAGTTATAAGCAAATTGCAGAACAAGTCGGTAGTGTGAATGCGATGCGCGCCGTAGGTGCGGCAAATGGTAAAAACCCAATTTCGATTATTGCGCCGTGTCATCGGGTGGTGGGTGCAAGCGGAAAACTGGTGGGCTTTGCAGGCGGTTTGGATAATAAAGCGATTTTGTTAAAGTTAGAATCATCAACTTAAAAATTTTAAATAACTGAGATTCAATAAAAATTTTTGATCTAAATAAAATAGAGCAGAGGAAATGTTAAAAACATTATTGTTACAGTTTTGGTGGCTTATTCTGCTTGTTGCAGGTGTAGGACTGTTCAAAATTTTCAAACCTTTTCTAAAGGGAAAGGCGGGGGAACTCGCAGTAAGTATGCATGTGAAGTTGTATTTAGATGAACATTATATTTTGTTGAATGATGTAACTCTGCCTGATGAGTCCGCAGGAACAACTCAAATAGATCATATTTTATTGAGTCCTTTTGGAGTTTTTGTGATCGAAACAAAAAACTATAAAGGCTGGATTTTTGGTGGAGAACGCCAAAAAGTATGGACACAAAAAATTTATAAAAAGAGCTATAAGTTTCAGAATCCTGTCTATCAGAACTATAAGCATATAAAAGTTTTGGAATCAGTATTGAGCGATATTGTCGAGCCTGAATATCTGCATTCTGTGATTGTATTTATGCCAGACTGTGAATTTAAGACTTCCTTGCCTAACAATGTTTTTAAAGGCAGTGCATGGGTTGAGTATGTCAAAGGTTTTCGGAATGAAGTTATTTCACCGATGAAACTGAAACGTATCCAACTGAGAGTTGAAAAAGAATTACTTGATAAGTCTTGGAAAACCAATCGTCAGCATGTTGAAAATTTAAAGCAAAGGCACGAACGTTAAAAGTTGCAATAAAAAACCCTGATACAGTGTGATCAGGGTATGAAAGAGTTGAACGTTAAATACTAAAACCTTTTCGGAATTTTCTGTCCATTCGGTACAGGCGTTTCCGCATTTTTAAGCACACCAAACAACCAAGTTTCAGCATGTTGTACCGCTTGTTTCAGTTGATCGCCTAATGCCAAGCGCCCTGCAATAAAACTTGCCAATGAACAACCTGAACCGTGATATTCACCTTCAAGACGTGGACAGCGGGTTTCTGAAACTATTTCATTGTCAATATACAGCACATTACGAATATGATCAGGCGTATCTTCATGTCCACCTTTGACCAAAACAGCCTGTGCCCCCATTGCAAATAATTTAGCTGTTGCACGTTCTAAATCATCTTCACCCGTTAAAGCGCGTAATTCCACAGTATTTGGCGTGATTAACGTCGCCAGTGGAATTAACTCGACAAATGCCTGAACCAAAGTCGCTTGATCACCTAAAGACCCTCCGCTGTTGGCAACCAAAACAGGGTCAAGCACATATAAATAATCAGGATGTGCACGTAAAAAATTTGCCAGTGCTGCAATAWTATCCGTGGTGCCTAACATGCCCGACTTTACGACTTTAATGGGCAAATCATTCACCACTGCATTGGCTTGTGCCAATAACAATTCTTTAGAAGTGGCTTCAAAGCCAAACACTTGCTGAGAGTTTTGAATAGTCAGTGCTGTGCAGGCAATTGCTGCATGTGCACCGCTATTGCCAATGGCTTCAATATCAGCCTGTAAGCCAGCGCCACCCGAAGGGTCTAAACCAGAAAAACAAAGTACTGTTGGTCGCACACACATATCCTTAATTGCTTCTATTTACGTTAGTATAGGCAACTTTGGAATAACTCTCGATAGTCATTTAGACACATAGGCTGACATTGTGATAAAGAACCTTTTAATTGACTTGGATGGCACGCTGACTGACCCGAAAGAGGGCATTACCGCTTCTGCGCGTTATGGTTTGGCTAAGGTTGGACATCCTATTTCAGATACGGAAAATATTGATTGGATTATCGGGCCGCCCTTAAAAGCCTCTTTGGCAAAATTACTTCATGTGGATGTGCATGACGTATTGGCAGAGCAAGCCTTAGCAGGCTATCGAGAGCGTTTTGCTGCAACAGGCTTATTTGAAAATCATGTCTTTGAAGATGTTGCTGTAACATTGGCAGATTTAAAACAGCAAGGCTATCGACTGTTTTTAGCAACAGCCAAACCTGAAATTTATGCACGCCAAATTTTAGATCACTTCGATTTATTGCAATATTTTGAATATCCCTACGGTAGCGAACTAAATGGTGAGCGTACCAATAAAGCGGATTTAATTGCCTATATTTTGCAGCAAGAACAATTGCAACCTGAACAATGTTTAATGATTGGAGATCGTGAACACGATATTTTAGGTGCACGAGCCAATGGAGTCGATTGTGTTGCAGTCGAATACGGCTATGGTTCGGCTCAGGAGTTAGACTTGGCTGCACCAAAACATAGAATTCAGTGTTTTGCGCAAATTTTGTCGGTGCTTGAACAGTTATCTTGATGAGTGAGATGCTTACATCTGTTTGCATTTCTAGCGCAGTGTTATTGCAAAGATCGTGCTTCAATATTTAATTTGAATATTTAATTTTAATATTGAAAGAGGGTATGTGATGAAGATATTTAGTCAATCTATTGCAGTAGTAGCGGTTTCAATACTGATGACTGCATGTGCCAATCATGCTGCTACATCCACAACACCTACTGCGCAGGTCGAAATGTACACATCATTGCAACATCGACAGTGTGAGCCAGATTCAGGTTTAACCCTTACGGAAATTGTTCAGCGTTTACAGCAAGCACAGATTCAGGTGAAGCGGGCCAGTGTAGGTTCAGATGGGCGGATGTATGCACAGGTCTGTGGTGGTGCAGATGGAAAAATTGCTATTGTCACGATTCCTCAATCTCAGCAGAAACAAGCAGCGGCATTGGGCTTTCAGCCTTACTCACAAATACGTTGAATTAAAGCATAAGTGCTGTTTTTAGTTGTCACCCATAAAAAAACCTCAGTTCTTTGCACTGAGGTTTTTTTACAACCGAATCAGGTTGAGATGTCAGGATACTTGGCGTTTCAAATTTTAGAACTGTGGTTTTACCACGACTAAAATTACAATCGCTAATAGCAGCACAGTCGGCATTTCATTGAAGAATCGCCAGAACTTGTGTGATTTATAATGCGCATTGCCAATCAGTTTTTGGCGGTAATAGCCACAAACTAAATGGTAAATCACCAATAAACCGACCAATGCTACTTTCAGGTAAAACCATAACGCATCGTGGTAATTGCGGGTCGCATCGCCCCAATCTACCAAAAAGTGTGCCGTGATGAGGGTGGCAATCATAGACGGCCACATAATCCCTCGGTACAACTTGCGCTCCATGATTTCAAAACGCTGATGGCTCAGTGTATCTTCACTCATGGCATGGTAAACATATAAACGTGGTAAGTAGAACAATGCAGCGAACCAGCAAACCACGGCAATAATATGTAATGCTTTTACCCATAAAAAAGCATCAGAAGGTGCATCCATCGACTATCCTATAGGAGATTATTCATCCCACTTCTTGAAAATAAGGCAGGCATTTACACCGCCAAAACCAAAACTGTTACTCATCACAGTATTCAATTTTGTGTCGCGTTTTTCAAGTACGATATCAAATGCTTTCGCGCCTTCATCAAGTTCAGTGACGTTGATGTTTGGTGCAATGAAGTCATTTTGCATCATCAAGACAGAATAAATTGCTTCTTGAACGCCTGCAGCACCCAAGCTGTGACCAGTCATTGACTTCGTTGAGCTAAGAGCAGGCACTTTACCTTCACCAAACGCACGTTCCATGGCTTTCAATTCAGTCACGTCGCCTGCTGGAGTAGAAGTACCATGTGTGTTCACATAGTCAATTGCGTCTACACCGTGTTGTTTCGCTTCGTCTAAAGCCATCAAGATACAACGTGTTGCACCTTCACCGCTTGGTGCAACCATGTCTGCACCGTCAGAGTTTGCAGCATACGCAACCACTTCAGCTAAAATATTTGCACCACGTGCTTGTGCGTGTTCAAGTGATTCAAGAACCACGAAACCACCACCACCTGCAATGACGAAACCATCACGGTCTGCAGAGTACGGACGAGATGCTGTTTCTGGTGTGTCGTTGTATTTAGAACACAAAGCACCCATCGCATCAAACAATAAKCTTTGTGACCAGTGATCTTCTTCACCGCCACCTGCAAGCATTAAATCTTGTTTACCCAATTGAATTAGGTTGTAGGCATAACCAATTGCATCGGCAGAAGTTGCGCATGCACTGGTAATTGAGTGCGCGATACCTTGTAATTTGAATGCAACGCCCAAGTTTGCCGTAATGGTGTTCGACATGTTACGTGGTACGAAGAACGGGCCAATTTTACGTGCGCCTTTTTCTTCAAGTAGCTCAATCATTTCTGCAACAGATGCAGTTGAGTTACCGCCTGAACCACCCGCGATACCGTAACGTGGGTTGCCTGCTAAATCTTCTTGCTTTAAGCCCGCATGTTCAATGGCATCTACTGCAGCGTTGTAAGCGTACATCGCACACACGCCCATAAAGCGTTTTAATTTACGGTCAATGTGGTTAAAGTTTTGTTCTGCTGCTGCACTTACGTGGCTTTTGAAATTAAGTTCAGCATAAGTTGGGTTGGAACGTGTCCCAGAAATACCGTTTTGTAAAGAATGAGTCACAGCTTCTAAAGTATTACCAATGCACGAGTTAATGCCCATGCCGGTGATTACAACACGTTTCATCTACAGATCCCTTTTATGGTGATAATGTTGAGCCGAACACCGTGACTGCCAAGCAATCGCTGATACGGTATGACTCATGTCTTACAATTGCGTTCATAATAGCAGAAAGAATTTTGAATTCTTATGGCAAATATGATGCCACTTTGCAGGGAAGATCAAACCGCAGCGAAGCGGTAAATGAGATGCAGGAAGCCAACCAAAAGATACACAATCATATTGAGATAAACTTAGACTACACCTAGTATCTACCCATAAATCATAGAAATTAAAAATGAGGAGTAAGAATGTCAGATTCCAACAATAAACAATCAAGCGGATTCTTCTCGAATGCGATTGGAGTGGCTAAAAAGCTCAGCAGAACAGGCATCCATGTTTTGCAGCAAGTTGCACCAAGTGCTGTAGCGCAGGATGAGCACAGTGCAAAATCAGGTCAAATTATTGAAGGTCAGGCGCGTAGCTTTAGTGCTTTTCAAGCACGTCAATATGACAATCCTCAACACATGCTCAGACAGCATGTGCCACAAGTTTCACGTCAGCTTTTAGGTCGTCACTATAACCGCGTCAATCAGGTGGCGAGTTTTGTGTCGCCCGATTTTTCAGACAAAATTTCAGATTATTTATTTGATCAGTTGAATAGTTTTACTTCCAATATTAGCTCAGTTGATGATGTGCTTGATCAGGCTGGTGTACGTGATTTAGAAGAATTGACTCAAGATGTGGACCGTTCTAAGCGAATTAGTCAAGCACTCGCAGAACAAAATAAATGGATTGCATCACTGCAAGGTGCATTGACAGGTGCAACAGGAGTAATTGGTTCAACCATTGATGTGCCTGCATCTATTGTGATGTCTTTGCGTACCATTTATCAGGTGGGGCGTGCCTACGGTTTTGAACTGAACAAAGACACCGAGCAAGAAATTGTTCAGTTTATTTTTAAACAAATTGATTTTGGTGTCATTGCAGAAAAGCAAGCAGTGCTGATGGGGTTAAAAACCTTAACTAATATGCTACAAACTCATGATGTGCATCAATTACAAAATATGCTCGGTTCAAGCAATGATTATGAGGCTTTAAAGAAATACTTCTTGAATGAGCAAGGTCAAGTCAAATGGCCTTGGTTGAATCATGTACCTAAGTTTTCCATGTTGAATAAACTCACGCCTGTGGCAACTGCATCGGTGAGTGCCGTATACAGTTGGAAATTGGTGGACGATGTACATCACAAAGCGCAGCAAGTGTTTTCCAATGCCCGTAGCTATTTAATACAGCATAAAGACAGCAATTTATCGGCTATTCATGCGTATGAAAAATCATTGGAATTGCTGGCACAGGCTGCGCCTAAACTCTTGGAGCAATTGAAGGGCAATGAAGCCAAACATACGGAGCAAGATAGATTAGTAGAGGGGCAAGAGAGCGCAGAATCTGCGCCGTCAGATGCTTTAGAGCAAACCGTATCAGACCATGAAAGTATCAGAACGGTAAAAGTGCAAAAAAAATCGGACAAAGTGGAAACAACTGCAGCACAGCGTGATGAAAATATTCAGCAGGGTCTAGAAGAGTTGGCAGATCAAATGCTAGAGCCACATGCTGAAGTTGCACCACAAAAACCTGCTATACCTGCTGAAGAAATTGATGAATATATGCAGGAAGATGCTTTAGAGCCTGTGAAAGATTCAAGCCAAGTGGCTGAAACTGTTTCTGAAAATTCAGTAAAATCAAGCACAGAAACAGCAAAGCAGGTTACAAAAAAGCCGAGAACTCGTACAAGTACTCGCAAGCCAAAAGCTGAATAAAAACAAGTGATAAGTAGAAATATGGTTGGTATTTTAACTGCCTATGAAATATTGACCATTTTTCTATCTTCGCTTACAATTGCATGCCCTCAAAAAGTAGTATGTTTTGGGGCTTTTTATTAACGGGAGAATTGCCACATGGCAACAACAAATCAGTTGATCCGTAAGGGTCGTACGACTTTGGTTGAAAAATCAAAAGTTCCTGCGTTGAAGGCTTGTCCACAACGTCGTGGTGTTTGTACACGTGTTTACACAACTACACCTAAAAAACCTAACTCAGCAATGCGTAAAGTTTGCCGTGTTCGCTTAACTTCAGGTTTTGAAGTTTCTAGCTACATCGGTGGTGAAGGTCACAACCTACAAGAGCACAGTGTTGTTCTTATCCGTGGTGGTCGTGTTAAAGACTTACCAGGTGTACGTTACCATACCGTTCGTGGTTCTTTAGACTGTGCTGGCGTGAAAGATCGTAACCAGGCACGTTCTAAATACGGTGCTAAACGTCCTAAGAAATAATCTTTTGAAGATTAACCGCTTAGTTCATAGAACTGCAATCCTTTATCGTCTCGCTTGTCTGATTTCTGCATTTAATTTTGTGAAATTCAAGCGACGTGTAGTAAGGCCAGCGAAATGCACACGACACTTTGTGCTACGGCTGGATCACCCTGAAGTGTCATATTTATAGGTAGTTTAAAATGCCAAGACGTCGCGTAGTCGCTGCTCGTGAAATCCTTCCGGATCCTAAATTCAGCAGCCAAACAATCGCTAAATTCATGAACCACGTAATGCAAGATGGTAAAAAATCTATTGCTGAAAGTATCGTTTACGGTGCTTTAGACCGCGTTCAAGAAAAATCTAAAGTAGACCCAGTTGAATTTTTTGAAGCTACGCTTGAAAAAGTTCGTCCAATGGTCGAAGTAAAAGCACGCCGTGTTGGTGGTGCTACTTATCAAGTTCCTATGGAAGTACGCCCATCCCGTCGTACTGCTCTAGCGATGCGTTGGTTGGTAGATGCTGCTGCTAAGCGTTCTGAAAAAACTATGGCGTTACGTCTTGCTGGCGAGTTGCTTGATGCATCTGAAGGTAAAGGCGCGGCGATCAAAAAACGTGAAGATGTGCACCGTATGGCTGAAGCCAACAAAGCCTTCTCTCACTACCGTTTCTAAGCGGATAAAACAGGCCCTAATCAGGAGGGTGATGAATCGGTTGTCACTGAATTGTCATCAAATCGCTTTAAGTTGCTAGGCAGCTTAAAGCGTCCTGTTTTAAACAACAAAATTTAGGAATGCTAGAAATCATGGCACGTCAAACCCCAATTTCTCGTTACCGTAACATTGGTATCTCTGCGCACATCGATGCGGGTAAAACAACTACTTCAGAACGTATTTTGTTCTATACAGGTGAAAGTCACAAACTTGGTGAAACTCACGAAGGTTCAGCAACAACTGACTGGATGGAACAAGAGCAAGAACGTGGTATTACTATTACCTCAGCAGCTGTAACATGCTTCTGGAAAGGTATGGGTAACCAGTTTGATCAACACCGTATTAACGTAATTGACACCCCAGGACACGTTGACTTCACCATCGAAGTTGAACGTTCTATGCGTGTTCTTGACGGTGCGTGTATGGTTTACTGTGCTGTAGGTGGTGTACAACCTCAGTCTGAAACTGTATGGCGTCAAGCAAACAAATATAAAGTACCTCGTTTAGCGTTCGTGAACAAAATGGACCGTACGGGTGCAAACTTCTTCCGCGTAGTTGAACAAATGAAAACTCGCTTGGGTGCAAACCCAGTGCCTATCGTTGTTCCAATAGGTGCAGAAGATACATTCACAGGTGTTGTTGACTTAATCGAAATGAAGTCAATCATCTGGGACGAAGCTTCACAAGGTATGAAGTTTGAATACGGTGACATTCCAGCTGACCTTCAAGCAACTGCTGAAGAATGGCGTACTAACATGGTTGAAGCTGCTGCAGAAGCATCAGAAGAACTCATGGACAAGTACCTAGAAAGTGGCGAACTTTCTAAAGAAGAAATCATTGCTGGTTTACGTCAACGTACATTAGCGGGTGAAATTCAACCTGCAATGTGTGGTTCTGCATTCAAAAACAAAGGTGTTCAACGTATGTTGGACGCAGTCATTGAATTCTTACCTGCACCAACTGACGTTGAAGCGATCAAAGGTATCTTAGACGACAAAGACGAAACTGAAGGTTCTCGTGAAGCGTCTGACGAAGCTCCTTTCGCAGCGTTAGCGTTCAAAATCATGAACGACAAATTCGTTGGTAACTTAACGTTCGTACGTGTTTATTCTGGTGTTCTTAAAGCGGGTAGCCCGGTTTACAACCCAGTGAAAATGAAGCGTGAGCGTATTGGTCGTATCGTACAGATGCACGCAAATGACCGTCACGACATCGAAGAAATTCGTGCAGGTGACATCGCAGCGTGTGTAGGTCTTAAAGATACAACCACTGGTGATACATTATGTGACGAAAACCACGTAATTACACTAGAGCGTATGGAATTCCCAGAGCCAGTAATTGCATTAGCTGTTGAACCTAAAACTAAAGCTGACCAAGAAAAAATGTCAGTTGCTTTAGGTCGCTTGGCGAAAGAAGACCCATCATTCCGCGTTCGTACAGATGAAGAATCTGGTCAAACGATCATTGCGGGTATGGGTGAACTTCACCTTGACATCATCGTTGACCGTATGAAGCGTGAATTCAACGTTGAAGCAAACATTGGTAAACCAATGGTTGCATACCGCGAAACGATCAAAAAGACGATTGAACAAGAAGGTAAATTCGTTCGTCAAACTGGTGGTAAAGGTAAATTCGGTCACGTATTCGTACGTTTAGAGCCGCTTGATCCTGAAGCTGGTAAAGACTACGAATTCGCTGAAGAAGTTGTAGGTGGTGTAGTACCTAAAGAATTCTTCGGTGCAGTAGACAAAGGTATCCAAGAACGTATGAAGAATGGTGTCTTGGCTGGTTACCCAGTTGTAGGCATTAAAGCGACATTATTCGACGGTTCTTACCACGATGTCGACTCTGACGAATTATCGTTCAAAATGGCGGGTTCTTACGCGTTCCGTGACGGTTTCATGAAAGCAGATCCTGTTCTTCTTGAGCCAATCATGAAAGTTGAAGTAGAAACTCCAGAAGACTACATGGGCGATATCATGGGTGACTTAAACCGTCGTCGTGGTATGGTTCAAGGTATGGACGACTTACCTGGTGGTACTAAAGCAATTCGTGCAGAAGTTCCACTTGCAGAGATGTTTGGTTACGCAACACACATGCGTTCTATGTCTCAAGGTCGTGCGACTTACTCTATGGAATTTGCTAAATATGCTGAAACTCCACGTAACGTGGCAGAGGGCATCATTGCTAAATTCCAGTCTGGTGGTAAAAAAGGTGACGACGAGTAATCTTTCGATTACTATAAGCGCAAACTAATTTATAGTTAAAAAACCTAATGCTCATGGAGTGATCCTCCATGAGTTGTTTTAAAAAGGAAGATCTCATGGCTAAGGCTAAGTTTGAACGTAATAAGCCACACGTTAACGTGGGCACAATCGGTCACGTTGACCATGGTAAAACAACTTTAACAGCTGCAATTGCAACTGTATGTGCAAAAAAATTCGGTGGTGAAGCGAAAGACTACGCTGCAATCGACTCTGCACCAGAAGAAAAAGCACGTGGTATTACAATTAATACTTCACACGTAGAATACGACTCTCCAACTCGTCACTACGCGCACGTAGACTGCCCAGGCCACGCCGACTATGTTAAAAACATGATCACTGGTGCTGCTCAGATGGATGGTGCGATCCTTGTATGTGCTGCGACTGACGGTCCAATGCCACAAACTCGTGAACACATCCTTCTTTCTCGTCAGGTAGGTGTACCTTACATCATCGTATTCTTAAACAAATGCGACCTTGTAGACGACGAAGAGCTTCTTGAACTGGTTGAAATGGAAGTTCGTGAACTTCTTTCTACTTACGACTTCCCAGGTGATGACACTCCTGTAATCCGTGGTTCAGCACTTGCTGCACTTAACGGTGAAGCTGGTCAATACGGTGAAGATGCTGTAGTTGCTCTTGTTGAAGCGCTTGACACTTACATCCCAGAGCCAGTACGTGCAATTGACCAAGCATTCTTAATGCCAATTGAAGACGTATTCTCAATTTCTGGTCGTGGTACAGTGGTAACTGGCCGTGTAGAAACTGGTATCGTGAAAGTAGGCGAAGAAGTTGAAATCGTAGGTATCAAAGACACAGTTAAAACAACTGTAACTGGCGTAGAAATGTTCCGTAAACTTCTAGACGAAGGTCGTGCGGGCGAGAACTGTGGTGTTCTTTTACGTGGTACTAAGCGTGAAGACGTACAACGTGGTCAAGTACTTGCTAAGCCAGGTACAATCAAGCCACACACCAAATTCGATGCGGAAGTATACGTACTTTCTAAAGAAGAAGGTGGTCGTCACACTCCATTCCTTAACGGTTACCGTCCACAATTCTATTTCCGTACAACTGACGTAACTGGTGCAATCCAGTTGAAAGAAGGCGTTGAAATGGTAATGCCTGGTGACAACGTTGAAATGTCAGTAGAATTAATCCACCCAATCGCAATGGACGCTGGTTTACGCTTCGCGATCCGTGAAGGTGGTCGTACTGTAGGTGCGGGTGTTGTTGCTAAAGTAACAGCATAATCACTTTATAGTGTGAAAAAGTGCTCCGTTTGGGGCGCTTTTTTTATGGCTGTATTTTGCGTGCTAGTTTCCAGATGGATGAAAGCTTGCTGTATTGATGGTTGAAATAACGCTCTTTGAACCTTGAATCAATCTACAAAATATTTTATGACCTTCTTTTGCTATGGTGTTAATAGCTTATTTTTTCTCGTAAATAAAAAAATAATTTCACTTATCTTTATTTTTTGTTGCTCATGTCCTGAACTGACAATTGGCTGTCCTTAAGTGCAGTTAAATAACGCACAGAAAACCGTAATATGAAATCATACCGATAAATAAAAAAAAGTGGGTTACAGCGTGAGTAACGTCATGGATGTATCCTCAGGAGTAAGTAACATGAATGCTAAGTTGAGTGTAAGTGAACGTGCTGGTGCGAGTTTTCCTGTCCGTCGTATGAATTTCAACTTTGATGCTGTACCTGAATATTGGATGAGTGGTAATGCAGGCTTAACTCATTTTATGACTGCTTTATCTGCATTATTCCCTGCAGGTGAGAAGTTTTTTATAGATAGTGTACGTGCGGTGCGTTATCACCCAATGCTGAAAGACAATGCAGATTTACAGAAAGAAATCAGTGCATTTATTGGACAAGAAGCCATGCACACGCATGAGCATGTTAGTTTTAATGCCGCTGCACAGAAATTTGGACATGATGTAGATACTTTAGATCGTTATACAGATATCGTGATTCAAACCAGTCGAAAATTTATAGCAAAGTTAGCTAAACCGATTGGTATTACGCAGGAAATGGTAGATTTAACTTCAACTACTGCGCTAGAACATTTCACAGCAACGATTGCTTCACAATTATTGACCAATTCACATATTCAAGAATTAATGACTGATGACACCATGAAAGCTATGTGGTTGTGGCATGCCATTGAAGAAAATGAGCATAAAGCTGTGGCTTATGATGTGTTTGAAGGTGTGTTTGGCAAAGGTGTGAAAGCCTATGCACTCCGGACAAGTTCTTTGGTTATCTCGATGCTGACTTTGTTTTTAGTTCAAAACTATTTTCTATTGCGTTTGTTAAAACAAGACAAGCAATTGAATCTAAAAAATTTACGTATGATTTATCGTTATGCTTATAGCCCATCAAAAGGGATTATTACCGGCATGGGCAAAGAAATGTTGTTCTATTTCAAGCCGAATTTTCATCCTAACGATTTTGACACCACAACTTTATTAAATACTTGGAAAGCTAAATTAGGCTTTTAAACTTTTCCCTTTGGTCTGGCAACGTAAGTTGCCTTTTTTTTTGCTCGATTTTTTTGTAGTGAAATCTATAATGCCTACATCTTAGAACAGCACAAGATCATTCTTATGATTCGTTTAATGCAGACCCATGATGTCGCTGATGTGGTTGCGATTGAAAATTTGGTACAAAGTCATCCGTGGAGTACCAAACAATTTGCCGAAGCGGTGGACAGTTACCACAGTACCGTGATTGAACACGCAGGGAAAGTGGTGGGTTTTTGTATTTTACAACCTGTGTTGGATGAAGCAAATTTGTTGTTGATGGCGGTACACCCAAGCCAGCAAGGCAAAGGTTTAGGTTATCAACTGCTAGATCATTCTATTGCGGGATTGAAGAACCAACCTGTGCAGATTTTTTTAGAAGTGCGTGAAAGTAATTTAGCCGCGATAGCCCTGTACGAAAAGTCAGGTTTTCATCAAATTGATTTACGTAAAAATTATTATCCTAAAACGGATGGGACACGCGAGCATGCCATTATTATGGTGAAATCTTGTAGTGATGATTTTGCCAGTTTGTTTAAGTAAATCTGATGAAGGTAAAAACTGGTCTTGTGCGAATTCGGTTTATTTGATGATGGAGTTATTCCAACCTAAGGGCAGCGTGGTCATTAAGGAGTTTCCCAACTGCTGCACCTCATCGTTATTTAGGCTGCGGTTAATACGGCGCCATTGACCATCAAGCAGTAGCTCAAGGGGCACATATTGTGATTTATAATTCATTTTATTGGAATGTGGTACCCAATAGCCTAAGTAAACATATTGCAGTCCCAAATGCTGTGCCTGTTCAATTTGTTTTAATACCGCAAATGTTCCGAGTGAGCGACGACTTTCGTCTGGGTCAAAAAAGGTATAGACCGCAGAAATACCATCATCTAAATAATCACAGGTCGATACCGCAATTAGGCGATCTGCTTGCCAAACTTCTAAAAAGAAGCTGCTGGTACAACTGTGGATTAAAAATTTTTCAAATTGGTCACGGCTGGCAGGGAACATATCGCCATCGGCATGTCGTTCATTGATATAGCGTTCATACAGTGCATAATGCAAATCGCCAGCATCTTGTGGCTTTGTAATTTTGATCTGTAAATCGTGATTGCGTTTCCAAGCTTTCTTTTGGGTGCTATTCATTTTAAATTCAGCGACAGGAATACGCGAAGAAAGGCATTGACGGCATAAATGACATTCAGGACGATAGACAAAATCGCCACTGCGACGAAAACCGACCCGAGAAAGTTCAGACAAGGTTAGCACATCAATTTTATGTGCAGGGTCTAAAAAAACCATTCGCGCAGATTTTTCAGGTAAGTAGCTGCAATCGTGCGGCGGAGTAATGTAATACTGCAAATCATTTAGCAGGGATTTTGGGTGATATGAATTCATTGTCAAGATCCCTCTCTGTTATTGTCATTCAAGTAGGCGCGCATATTGCGCTATTGTTTTACTTGAAAATACACTGTCCTGATATTTTTTCCAATTGATTGCAGGTTGTTTTACAACATCTTGTAACGATTTAAGATAGTCTTGGCGAGAAAGTGTACATGCTCCGAGACTGATTAAATGGTCATTGACCAATTGGCAGTCAATCCAAGGCAATTGTTGTTCTTGTCCGAGCAGCATCAAACTATAAAATGCCATTTTGGAGACATCGGTACGATGGCTAAACATGGACTCGCCAAAACAGCCTTTACCAATGCTGACACCATATAAACCACCGACCAAAAGATCTTGCTCCCAAACTTCTACACTATAGCCATAACCTGCTGCAAAAAGCTGACAATAACCTTGAATGATCTCTTCAGAAATCCAAGTTTCATTGGCGTAGCTACGGGGCAAGGCACAATTGCGAATCACTTGTTCAAAGGCATGATTAATAGTAATGCGATAATCTATTTTTTTCATGTTGCGGATTAAAGACTTACTCGGCTGATAATGTTGCGGAATAATTACGCAACGTGGCTCAGGACTCCACCAACAAATAGGATCACCTTCTGAAAACCATGGAAATAAGCCATGTGTATAGGCTTCATATAAGGTTGAAGGGGAAAGGTCTGCACCTACACAAATCAAGCCTTCACCCTCAGGATCAACTTCAATGGGATCGGGGAAAATGAATTGTGAAGCCGGGAGCGTGTGCATATCAATTGCCGTATGAAGTTTTACGATGAACTTGATTTCATCATACCTAAAAATGTCGTGATAAAAAAACCGCTCAAGGAGAGCGGTCTTTAAACTTGGACACTAAATTATTCACCAAGTGCATCTAAATATTTTTCTGCATCCAGTGCTGCCATACAGCCTGAACCTGCAGAAGTAATCGCTTGGCGATAAATGGAATCGGCTACATCACCCGCAGCAAATACGCCAGCCACAGAAGTTTGTGTCGCATTGCCTGCAGTGCCGCTTTGTACTTGGATATAACCATCACGCAAGTTTAATTGACCTTCAAACATGCCTGTATTTGGTTTGTGACCAATTGCAATGAATAAGCCAGACACATCAACATCTTGAGTAGAGCCATCAGTGGTTGATTTTAAACGTACTGAAGTTACGCCTGTGTTGTCGCCCAAGACTTCATCAACTTGGTTATTCCAAAGAATACTGATTTTGCCTTCTTTTTCTTTGGCAAATAAATGATCTTGCAAGATTTTTTCAGAGCGAAGTGAATCACGACGATGCACCAATGTCACGTGTGATGCAATGTTAGACAGGTATAATGCTTCTTCAACAGCCGTGTTACCACCACCAACGACCATCACTTTTTGGTTTTTGTAGAAGAAACCATCACAGGTAGCACAAGCACTTACGCCTTGACCCATAAATGCTGCTTCAGATTCTAAACCTAAATATTGTGCAGTCGCACCTGTGCAAATGATTAAAGCATCACAGGTAAATTCTTCCATATCGCCTTTGAGTACAAATGGGCGCACATTCAGGTTCACTTCATTGATATGGTCATACACGATTTCTGTGCCAAAGCGTTCTGCATGCGCTTGCATACGTTCCATTAACGCTGGGCCTGTTAAACCTTCAGGATCACCCGGCCAGTTATCAACTTCCGTAGTTGTGGTGAGCTGACCACCCAATTGTAAGCCTGCAATTAAAGTCGGTTTTAAGTTGGCACGTGCAGCATATACTGCGGCACTATAACCTGCAGGGCCTGAACCTAAAATAATTAAACGTGAGTGACGAGCGCTCATGCACAGCATCCTTTTTTTATTTAGAAATTTATGGAATTATACGTGAAACAGGATGAGTTTGCTGTGTGATTAAAGTTGATATTACTGATCATGTAAATCGATTTGAGCTATATAGAAAAAGTTAACAACACACTTCAATAATCTTGCATCTTTTTCTAGGCAACACATGCATAATAGAAGGTCTGTTATAATTTATAGCTTGCTGTGTGGTGAAGCTTGCATCGTGAAATGCAACTTAAATGACACAGCTAAATGAAATACAGACGCTCCGAATCAGGTGGCTTTTTAAGACCATCGAACAAACAAAAAACATTGATGAAGAATTGGCGACAGGACAATATATGACTGCGGTGTCGGGTGCTTATGCACATCGCTTAATAGCGACATTATTTTTGGTCTCTTTTGGAATATATCTGTTCCTTGCAACGGTGACCTATACTCCATTTGACCCAGGTTGGATGCACATTTCCAGTGACACCCAACAGGTTTCAAATGCGAGTGGAATCGCAGGTGCGTGGATTGCCGATTTACTGTTTGGCTTTTTAGGTTGGGCGAGTCTGCTTCTTCCTGCTTATTTTTTTATTGAAGCCTTACAAGTCTGGTGGCCACGTAGTTTTTTAAACCGTCCATTTCGTTATGCTGCACAATTCTTCATTTTATTGGCAACAGCAAGTTTGCTGTATTTATTTTGGCAAGTACCTGCCGATACGTTAGACAATGCCTCAGGCGGCATCATTGGTTTTGAACTTGGGAAAAGTTTATCGCAAATTTTAACCATTTATGGAGCAACACTTTTTTTAGTCGTCTTTTGGATTTTCTTATTTACCCTCGCATTTGGGGTGAAGTGGAACAGAACGTGGGCAACTTTAAAAGCTACACCTGCTTATCTGCAAGATTTGTTCTATCGCAATGTACCTGAAGCAGAATCTGACTTTGACCGTTCTACACCACAGGTGAAAAAGACCGTTGTCGCTGCTGCACCTGTGGTTGCTGTTGAAGTGGCATCAACTGATTTAGAAGCAGCAAGTGAACCCGTGGTTGCACAGGCGAAAGAAGCTGAAACAACTGCGCCACATCCTGCGGCAGAGCGTATGTTTAATCACATGCAGCAACGTGAAGAAGAAGAGCAACAGGCGCAGCAACAGCTATTGGTGCAAGATGAAATTGATGATGTTGAGTTAGAAAAAACCATCGAAAAGGCGCATCGCTTAGAACAAGATAGCCAGCGTATTGTTGCGACAGGCGAAGTGTGGCGTGCTTTACAAGAAAATACCGACAGTCAGCATAACCAAGACATTCATGCATTATTACGTGCTTCTGAAGAACCAGAGCCACATCTACAATCGAATCCTTTTGATGATGTGCGTCCTGGATCTGCTGCATCTCAAGCCACTGCAAAATCTTCGTTAGATTGGGATGATGATCAAATTTTTGATGAATTGCTCGCAGCAGTTCCGCAAGGCAAAGCTGCAAGTGATTTACACAGCCCATTCCAAAACAGCGGGGCAATGGATACTTTAGATGAGTCTGTGACCCAGCAAGAAACAGTGCATCCGCACTCGAATCCTACGGCTCACAATTTTAACGATGATCTCAGCAGATTTGAGTCAGATTTTAACCCGCCATCGTCAAGTGCTTCGAATACGCAAAATCATGCTGTACGCCAAGAGCGCCATTTGCAGCATGATTTAGACAGTTTAGATGACTTGTTGGTGGATGATCTTTTGGGTGATGAGTTACAGCAAGATGCATTTCAAGATCAAGCGCCTGTAGCGCGTAGTACCAGTAGCTATGCACAAAGTTCTGCTTTTGTTCAGGCACCTATTCAGACGGCAGCCACTGCCGCAGTGATGGCAAACGCAGCGACTGCTACACAGGCTGAACAAGCAGAAAAAGTGGCGTTATCCAAAGAAGCATTTATCGAAGCTTGGCAGGAAACCGCAGGCAAACCACTAGACGAAGATGACTTTGATTTTGATGCGCCCTTGACCGATGCACATGGTCGTCCGATGTCCCGCGCCATGCAGGTTGCAGAAAAACGTCGTGATCTTTCTCCGCTTCCAGGTTTGGATTTGCTCGATAAAGTCGATCCAAACAAAAAAGTGAACTTCACTGCAGAACAATTATCGCGCTTGTCGGAATTGCTGGAAATTAAATTACAGGAATTTAATGTCAAAGMCAAAGTGGTTGAAGCACAGCCTGGCCCTGTTGTGACCCGTTTTGAGCTGGATTTGGCACCCGGGGTCAAAGCGTCGAAAGTGACCAATATTTCCCGTGACTTAGCGCGTTCAATGTCAATGGCATCGGTACGTGTGGTCGAAGTGATTCCGGGCAAGCCGTATATTGGTATTGAGGTACCGAATAGTTCCCGTGAAATGGTACGTTTGATTGAGTTATTACAAACGCCTGCTTTTGAAGATCCAAACGGCATTTTATCTATGGCGATGGGGAAAGATATTTCAGGCAATCCCGTGATTACTGAATTGGGCAAAGCACCGCACATGCTCGTAGCAGGGACGACGGGTTCAGGTAAATCGGTGGCAGTGAACTCGATGATTTTGTCGATGTTGCTGAAATATAAGCCTGATCAATTGCGTCTAATTTTGATTGACCCGAAACAACTGGAGCTCGCTAACTATAACGATATTCCACATTTGTTGACGMCTGTGGTGACTGACATGAAAGATGCGGTCAGCGMTTTAAATTGGTGTGTCAATGAAATGGAACGTCGCTATAAGTTGATGTCTTTCTTGAAAATTCGTAAATTAAGCGACTATAACCGTAAGGTTGAAGAATCTATTGCCAATGGTGAAGATTTAATTGATCCAACTTGGAAACCTAGCGATTCTGCAACGCAGGAACGTGCACCGCGCTTAACGCCATTGCCATCTATTGTCATTGTGGCAGATGAGTTTGCCGACATGATTATGCAAGTAGGAAAGAAAGCGGAAGAAATGATTACCCGTTTAGCACAAAAATCACGTGCAGCAGGGATTCACTTACTTTTGGCAACTCAGCGTCCATCGGTAGATGTGATCACTGGTCTAATTAAAGCCAACATTCCAACTCGTGTGGCTTTACGTGTAAACTCAAAAATTGACTCACGAACTATTTTGGATGCAGGTGGCGCAGAAGATCTGCTCGGTCATGGTGACATGCTGTTTTTAGGGCCAGGTAAAATTGAACCAGAACGTGTACATGGTGCATTTATTTCGGATGATGAAGTCAACCGTATTTGTGATGCATGGCGTGAGCGTGGTGATCCTGACTATGTTGATGAAATCTTGACACCATTTGATGAAGAACCGTCTTCACGTGGTTTTGAAGATGGTGAGGGCAGTCCAGACCGTGATGTGCTATATGATCAGTGTGTGGCGTTTGTGCTAGAAACACGTAAAGTATCGACCTCATCTTTACAGCGGAAATTCAGCTTGGGCTATAACCGTGCAGCGCGTATTGTTGATCAGATGCAAGAGCAAGGTATTGTGAGCGAGCAGGGTGCAAATGGGAAACGTGAAATTTTAGTGTAAAGCTTCATTTTCTGTTTGATCTTGAATCAAGTACTGTAATAAAAAAATCCCGCAATTCAATATTGTGGGATTTTTTTAATTCAAGCGCTTTGGCTGAGTTTAGCCAGAGATTGTATTTAAACAGTTTAAGCAAACTTGGCTAAAACTGCTAAAAAACCATCTTTTTGACGTGGAAATTCAGCAATCACATCGTGAATACGTTGACCTTCAGGATTGGTGGCATTCACATCACGACCATCGGCAACAAATTGTGTCAATAGACGTTCATAGTCGCTTGGACGCATGTGTTTAAATGCGTGATAGAGTACGTGAAAATCTGCATTGACACCTGCAGGTGGTAACTGATTTAAGTAAGCAAACACACGTTCATCCGACCATGCTTCGTTAAAGGTTGCAGGTTGAGATAATGCCATAGCAATCTCCTTTATATTCTTTTGAAAAAATAGGGCAAAATAACTTGTGTTATTTTGCCCTGATTCAATTTGCTTGACTAATCAGTATTCAGATTATCGCTCTTCAGGCAAATTGATATTCATTTCTAGCATTTCAATATTGGCTTCTGAACGTACTGACATTTGAATGTGTTGTTCATCTACCCCACGCACGTAGCGGTTCACCACTTGCATGATTTCTTTCTTCATCTGATCAATTTTTTCTTGGCTTAAGCGTTTACCAAGACCTTGTTCAGAAGCAACAATCACTTTTAAGCGATCTTTTGCTGTTTGTGCGCTAGATGGCTTATCTTCACCGCTAAATAATTTGCTCCAAAATCCTGCCATGTCTACGCTCCAAATAATCGTGCTAACCAGCCCTTAGGTTTCGCTTCAATATGGCGAAACGGACGTTCTTCACCTAAGAATCGTGCAACCAAGTCATCATAAGCCTGACCTGCAGCAGCATCGCTATACAGAATGACAGGTTTACCTTCGTTTGATGCTTGAAGTACGCTCTTACATTCAGGAATTACGCCTAAAGTAGGTACACGTAAAATATCTTTAGAAATGTCATCAATCGTCAGCATTTCTTGTTTATCGGCACGTTCTGGGTTGTAACGTGTAATACACAGGTGCTTACGGATACGGCCTTCGTTTTGTTCTACTTTTTTAGTTTTGCTGTCTAGCATACCAATAATACGGTCAGAGTCACGTACTGAAGAAATTTCAGGGTTAGTCACAATAATCGCTTCATCGGCATGATACATCGCTAAAATAGCGCCGCGCTCAATCCCAGCAGGTGAGTCACAAATAATGTAATCAAACTCTTGTGCAAGCTCATCCATAATACGTGCCACGCCTTCATCGGTCAGGGCATCTTTATCACGGGTTTGTGAGGCTGGAAGAATATAAAGGTTTTCAATATCTTTATCGCGAATTAATGCTTGTTGTAAACGCGCTTCATTATTTAAAACATTCACAAAATCATAAACAACGCGACGTTCACAACCCATAATTAAGTCAAGGTTACGTAAACCCACGTCAAAATCGATAACAACAGTTTTGTGACCACGTAGGGCTAAACCTGTTGCAAAAGATGCACTTGTAGTGGTTTTACCTACGCCACCTTTGCCTGATGTTACGACAACAATTTTCGCCACCGAATCCACTCCTGTTATGGTTTAAATTCCCCTATATTTTTTGGGGATTTTTGGTGATTATTTATACATTAAAATTGTAGAGCTTCAAATACAAGCTCTTGGTTATCATTTAAGTAAATATGCACAGGTTTTTTGGTCACATGCTGTGGAATGTCATCCGCAACGCAATATGTGCCTGCAATAGATACCAATTCTGCTTCTAGGGAATGACAGAAAATTCGTGCTGCAATATTCCCGCCCGCGCCGGCAATGACTCTACCACGTACACTACCATAAATATGTATATTTCCTGAAGCAATCACTTCGGAACCGCTGTTAATGCCTGCGATTAAAATGATGTCGCCCTGATGCTGTACCAGACATTGACCTGTACGCAAAATTTCATCATGATACGACGTAATATGTGCCACCGCAGGTGTAGTTTCAGCGACTTGATTTTCAGTCTGTTGTTCTGCGGCAGGCTCAGGTTTAACTTCCACCACTTGTTCTTTGGTCGCTTTCACTTCTTGAAGTGGGCGGTCTTGTGAAATCACAGGAAATTGAATGGCACGTGCCTGATCGCCCAATAGTCCTTCAGTCACCGCAATTGGCTGTGCCTCTAAACTAATGAGTAATTGAATCAGTGCAATCAGTTCCTGTTCGACTGAACTTTCAATCACCACCAAAACGCCTGGTGGAAATGATTTTTGCAGCATTGGGTTTAGTTGCTGGCGGATCGCATCATGATCATTGGTGTCTAAGCTAATGCGAATTGCATTGACCAATCTGCCTTTTATCCGTATATCAGCCATAATAATTCCTTACCACTTCTAACCTTGCTGGTTGTTGAAGTCATTTTATAAATAGAGCAAATCCTAGAACAAATTGGGTAAATTCTCTAGTTCAGTTACTAAAAATATTTCACATTGTTTTAGCTAAAATTATTAAAAGACCTTTATGAAATATCGTGTTGTTGTCCTTCATTTAAAATTTGTTGCCATTGTTTAACTTTTACTTGTTTGCGAATCGCTTCTAAAGTTTCAAATATTGCCGATTCTACTAATTTATCAATATGTTGATTATGTTCAATTTCAATCTGACTAATTTTTTCAGCAATCATTAGATAAGTTGGATTTTGTACTTGTTGATTTTGCTGTGCAAAAGGTCCAATTAAACCTTGGGTGATATTTTCGCCCAATCGCTGTCCGATACTTTGAATTTGCTGTTCAATACGTCCACCGACCAATGGAATCAGGCGCAGTAATTGTGTCAGTTCAGGCGTATCTTCAATGGCTTGATTCACCACCAGTCCGACATTTTTCGCAATCATGTGACGCTGCATGTGTAATTCTTTGCCTAAGGATTCCTGCAAAATATCGGCTAGAGCAATCGCGAGTAATTGACGATGATGCTCGACCAAGTCATCAATAAATTGTTTGTGAGTAGTACTAGTGGTCAATTCACGTTGCACTCCATTGAGTACCGTGAGCACCACACGGCTACTGAGTTCTTCCATGAGCAAGTTGTAGTAAAAGTTGCCGCGTTTATACCAACTGTCTGGAATGACTTTATAGCCGTGACTATGCAGGTTGTAACCAATCGCGATGGCACGTAATAAACGTAAAAAACGCAATTGCGGAATGATCGCAAGAATTTCATACCAGTGAATAAACGGGAAAAACCACCAACGCTGATGATGTTTGAAAATAATTGCAATACCCCAACGTACGCATAACTCTACAATTAAAAACGTGGTAAACCAGCCTTCGGTAATTCCCACCCATGGGCGCAATTCTGCTCGATAAAATTGTAAAATTTCAGGCAGACGAATAAAGTCAAATAACCACTCACCAAAATCACTCATTAAAATGGCGTTGGCACTTAAGCAGAACAAGTTAAAGATGATTAAACCCATCAAAAACAAGTCATAGACCAAGGCAATTTTCCATCCCCATGAATCTTTACGCAGGGGATGAAAAGAGGATTTGATGACAGGTTCTTCTGACTTTTTCATGTTGTACCTGAATGGTTATGCAGTCGGGGCTGCAAGTTTTTGTTGCATGCTTTCAATCAGTTGGTCTTTTTCTAGCCAAAGTTCATGCACCCATTGCTGAAAACGTTCACGATATTCAGCATCATCTTCATAATTGCCGCCCAAGACCCAGTCTGGAATGTTGATTTTTCGTAAATTTACCGCAATGCGAGGAACTTCTCCGAGCCAGAACTCGCTGTAGCCTGGCACACCATCTGGGTAAACAATGGTCATATCCACCAAAGCATCAATTTGATCGCCCAAAATATTTAATGCCAACGCTAAACCGCCAGCTTTTGGCTTTAATAAATGTTGATAAGGCGATTGTTGTTGATCATGTTTTTCTTTAGTAAAGCGAGTGCCTTCTAAATAATTTAGCAAGGTAAAGGGCTGACTTAATAATTGTTGGCAGGCTTTACGTGCCTCTTGCATATCACGATCTTTCAGTGCTGGTTTTTTTTCAATTTGTGCTTTGCTGTGACGCTTCATCATTGGGAAGCCTAAAATTTTAAAGGCTTGACCCACAAAGGGAATAAAGATCAGCTCCCACTTGGTAAAAAAGCGGGTCAAAGGCATGCGGGTTAAACCAAAATATTGATTTACTGTGGTATCGACCCAACTTTGATGGTTACAGGTCATAAGATAACGACCTTGCATGCTCAGCTGCAAATTTTCATCAATGCTGATGTCCCATTGGGTATTGGGTAACACATGATCAATCAGCCAGTTATTTACACTGAGCCAACTGTTGGTAATTTGAATATTGGCTTCATCGACCTTACTTGACTGCTTGAACAGTTTGGTTAAGCCTAAAGCCAACACAGGAGGGCCGTGAAAAAATGTACTGCCAGTAATGACTGTACCCACCGTGAGTCCTTTTGTGATTTTTTTTAATAAAGGCTGTTTTTTTGCTTGCGATGACATATAAATCAATCCTGAAGATAAATCGTCCAATGCGTCACGTATTTGTAGATTACTCCACTATAAATGTTGTTTTTAAAATAAAAAAGTGTAGAAGTGAAAGTGTGTAGAAATTGTGATGAAGTTATACCCAGATTTGTACATGATCATGTATATTTGTAAGTAAAAGTTTTTTTATTAACAAAAAATCAATGGTCTAAGTATATTTTTTCATTCAATATTCAGCCTGTACAACAAAACACAAGTAAGGAGGCATGCCATGCGTGCATTAGCAATATCGACAGCAGTTGTAGGGGCAATGGTATTAACAGGTTGTCAATCGACTGGTAACAACCTTGGTGGTATGGAATATGACAAAACAGCGTTAGGCACAGTAATTGGCGCTGCTGCAGGTTATGGGGTCTCTAAAAGTAACGCAAACACAAGTGCACAAAACAACCGTGCTGCAGCGATTGGTGCTGTAGTGGGTGCTGGTGCGGGTGTTTATCTTGACAATAAAGAAAAACAACTTCGCCAACAAATGGCAGGTACAGGCGTAGAAGTAAACCGTAATGCTGATGGTTCTGTTGGCCTGATCATGCCAGGTAACATCACGTTTGATACGAACAAATCAAACATCAAACCAAACTTCTATTCTACCTTGGACAAAGTAGCGCAAACGCTCACCCAAGATAACAAGAGCGGCATTTTAGTGACTGGTTATACCGATAATACGGGTAATGACTCCATCAATATTCCATTGTCACAAGCACGTGCACAATCGGTTGCAAGCTACTTGGCTAGCCGTKGTGTATCAACTTCGCGTATTAATGTACAAGGTCAGGGTGCTGCAAACCCAATCGCATCGAACGCAACTGCACAAGGMCGTGAGCAAAACCGTCGTGTAGAAATCAGCATTTATGCGATCCAATAATCTGGCATTGTATAAACTGTAAAGAACCGCCTTCGGGCGGTTTTTTCATGTCAAAAATTTAGTGTTGTCTAGTTGCATACTCAGCAAATAGACAATGACGTTGAAAGCAGCATTTTAGATTAGTCATCTTAGTCTGAGATGACTATAATCAAGCTCGAACCGAAATAGAGGAAATACTATGTCACTGGCAAGTCAGTTAAACGACAAGCAACTTGAAGCGATGAAATACACTCAAGGACCCTTGTTAGTGCTTGCAGGGGCGGGTTCCGGTAAAACTTCGGTGATTACCCGAAAAATTGCCTATTTGGTTAAGCATTGCGGGATTCCTGCGCATCGTATTACAGCGATGACTTTTACCAATAAAGCAGCACGAGAAATGAAAGAGCGTGTGACCAAATTGTTGTCACGTGAAGAAGCTAAAGGATTATCGGTTTCGACTTTCCACACCTTTGGTCTGAACTTATTACGTTTTGAATTAAAACACACGCCGTTAAAAGCCAACTTCTCTATTTTAGATGCCGATGACTGCAAACGTATTTTGATGGATTTAATGCACCGCGATAATTTGTCGGGTGCAGAAAGCAAAGAATTGATTGCCAAAGCCATGAAGATGATTTCAGACTGGAAAAATGATCTGATTGCACCAGAGCAGGCGCATACCACCTGCGAAACGCCAGAAGACATCCAATTTGCACATTTATATCAACTTTATGAACGTAATTTACGTGCCTATAACGCGGTAGATTTTGATGATTTAATTGTAATGCCGACACGACTTTTGCAAGAAAATGCCGAAGTGCGTGACAAGTGGCAAAACCGTGTTCGTTATTTATTGGTCGATGAGTATCAGGATACCAATACCGCACAATATATCTTGGTGAAATTACTTGTAGGTGTGATGGGGCAGTTTACTGCGGTAGGTGATGACGACCAATCGATTTACGCGTGGCGCGGTGCGAAGCCTGAAAATATGGCCTTACTGAAAGACGATTTTCCAAATTTAAAAGTGATTAAACTTGAGCAAAACTATCGCTCGACTAGTCGTATTTTAAAAGCAGCCAACACTGTTATTGGTAATAATCCACATATTTTTGATAAAAAACTCTGGTCAGATAAAGGTCATGGTGAAGTGATTCGGGTGATCACTTGCCGAAACGATGATGATGAATCAGAACGCGTGGTGAAAGACTTACTCACCCATAAGTTAATGAACGGTAAAAGCTGGAAAGATTATGCGATTTTGTATCGTGGTAACTTTCAGGCGCGCATTTTGGAAACCCAATTACGCCAAATGCAAATTCCGTACAAGCTTTCAGGTGGTCAATCGTTCTTTGCGCGCGCTGAAATCAAAGACATCATGAGTTATTTGCGTTTGATTATTAACCCTGAAGATGACAGCGCATTCTTACGCATTATTAACACGCCTAAACGTGCGATTGGCCCTGTGACTTTGGAAAAACTAGGGCTGTTTGCACAGGAAAACCATTTGTCGTTATTGGCCGCCGCAGGTGATCAGCGCCTGACGATGGCAATTCCGAAAAAAGCCACGACACAGTTGGCAGAGTTTGCAGATTTTATTGGTAATTTTACCCGTAATTTATTGGAAGATGATGAGCCTGTGCCAATCATCCGTCAAATGATGCTCGAAGCAGGTTATATCGACTACATTAAAGAGCAAGCAGCCACCCCTGCGCAGGAAAAAACCAAGCTAGATAATATTGAAGTGCTGTATAGCAGCATCCAAAGTTTGATTAACCGTGCTGAAGATGTCGATGAAAAGAATATTGAAAGCGTGATTCGTAAAATGGTGCTGCTCGATATGCTCGAACAGCAACAGGAAGAAGAAGACACTGATAAAGTCAATTTATTGACCCTGCATGCGTCCAAAGGCTTGGAATTTCCGTACGTGTATTTGATTGGTTTGGAAGAAGAGCTTTTACCGCATAAAAACTCGATTGTGGCAGATACTGTCGAGGAAGAACGCCGTTTGATGTACGTGGGGATTACTCGTGCACGTCAGGGCTTAACCATTACTTTGGCAGAACAGCGCAAAGCGGGCGGGCAAATGAAACAAATGACCCCAAGTCGTTTTTTGGATGAATTACCACAAGATGAATTGGAATGGCTCGGACGTAAGAAAAAGTTAGCGGGTGATGTCGATCCGAAATTACAGGCACAGCATTATTTGGAAAATTTACGTGCCCTGATTAAGCGCTGAAAAAATTCAGCGGTGTTGATGCAAGTACAGCATCAAATGGCACATCGAAAAACGAAAGCACATTGAAAATTTAAAAGCAGGATAAATTTCATGAAAGTTCAAGTTAAAGTCTTAGATTCACGTTTAGGTACAGAATGGCCAATGCCAACTTATGCAACCGCAGGTTCGGCAGGTTTGGACTTACGTGCTTGTGTAGACAGCAGCATCGTGATTGAGCCAGGTCAAACTGTATTGGTCAAAACAGGTTTAGCGATTTATATTCAAGATACAGGTTTTGCAGGCATGATTTTGCCGCGTTCAGGCTTGGGTCACAAACATGGCATCGTGTTAGGTAACTTGGTGGGTTTGATTGATTCAGATTATCAGGGTGAGTTGATGGTTTCGGTTTGGAACCGTAGCCAAACTGCATTTAGTCTAGAACCTGGTGAGCGTTTAGCGCAATACGTTTTGGTACCTGTGGTGCAGGCTGAGTTTGAACAGGTGGATGAATTTGTGGCCACTGAACGCGGTGCAGGTGGTTTTGGGCATACGGGTAAAAACTGAGTTTACTGAGGTTTTAGCCTAAATCGTTTGGTAAGGTTTTACCTGAAACTTTACCAACAATTCTTGAAAAGTAACGAAAGATGTACTAATAATGACAAGTAAATCACTAGCTCTGATGAGACCATTGCACATCTATTAAAAAATCTAATTAGAATTTTCAAAATATCTCGAGCCAAGATTTATTCACTTTATGTTGGCTCATCTTTGTAGTTGTAAGCCTATGAACAATCCACAAACACTTTTTCCACAGCATATTTTTCGCGCTTACGACATACGTGGCAAAGAAACTGTGCTGACTGTGAAATTGATAAACGCGATTGCACAAGGATTGGTGCAACAATATCAACAAGAAAAGCAAACTCAAATTAGTATTGGTTATGATGCGCGTTTAAATAGTCCTGCTTATGCTGAAATTGTACGCCAGGTCTTTCTTGCCCATCAATTTCAAGTAAAGATGGTGGGTTGTTGTTCCAGCCCCATGTTGTATTTTATGGCACGACTTACGGCAGGCAATGGCATTATGCTTACGGCCAGTCATAATCCAAAATCAGACAACGGCATTAAATGGATAGTACAGGGCGAACCGCCAAGCCCTGAAATGATTCAACAAGTGGCACACGATGCAGCACCATATTATTTAAATACCGATGTAGCAACATTCCTTGAATTACAACAAGCTGACAATATCTCTCATGAATTTATTGAAGATGCGTGTCAGCAATATCAAAATGCGATATTGCAAGACCTTCATCTGGCACGCACTTATAAAGTTGTGTTGGATGGGATGTATGGCTCGGCTGGGCATTGCGCTGCTTTGGTTTTGCAAAAAATGTGCTGTGAGGTGATTGCTTTACGCTGCGAAGCCAATGGTCATTTTCCAGAGCATGCACCCGATCCATCTCAAGAAAAACACTTACAGCATTTAAAAAATGCGGTGCGTGAACATCAGGCAGACATTGGCATTGCTTTAGATGGCGATGGTGATCGTGTCGTCTTGTTGGATGAACGTGCAAATGTACTTTCTGCAGATCGCTTGTTGTCCTTATTTGCAGAAATGTGCTTAAAAACCCATCCTCAGCATCAAGTGGTGTTTGATGTAAAATGCTCCACCATGGTACGCAATACCGTTCGTGATTTGGGTGGCGAACCGGTGATGATTCGTACAGGTAGCACCTTCTTACGTCGTTATTTGGCTCAGTCACAAGACAAAGCAGTGTTCGGTGGCGAATACGCGGGACATTATGTATTTAATGATGGACGTGGTTTTGGCTATGACGATGGTATTTACGCCGCCTTGCGCGTGCTGGAATATTTAAGCCATAGTTCTTACAGCAGTCTTTCAGCACTGATGCAGAAATATCCTGAGCGTTGCTGCACCGAAGACACTTATATCAGCACACGTAATATTGAACCGAGTATGGTTTTAAATGATGTTGAAAGTTATAGCCATCGCAGTGGGGCAGAATTAAGTAAAATAGATGGTGTAAGACTTGATTTTGAAGATGGATTTGGCATTATTCGAGCATCTAATACAGGCGAATATTTTACGGTGCGTTTTGATGCCGATAATCCATCACGACTGAATGATATTCGCGATACATTTGTTTCCATGTTAAGTGAGCGATATCCTGAAATCGCCCAAGACATTTTAGATGCTCAATAAGGAGAGGCGAATGCCACATCAACAGACTGGTATCGACAAAGCGCAAATTTTGACCGAAGCTTTGCCGTATATTCAACGTTTTGCGGGCAAGACCCTTGTTGTGAAATATGGTGGCAATGCCATGACCGATCCTGAGCTAGAAAGTTCTTTTGCTCGTGATATTGTGTTGTTAAAAACCGTGGGCTTAAACCCAATTGTGGTTCATGGTGGTGGCCCACAAGTGGATTCTATGCTCAAGCAATTGGGACGTGAGTCTGACCGTATTGATGGTATGCGTGTCACCGATCCTGCGACCATGGAAGTTGTAGAGATGGTTTTGGGCGGAAGCGTCAACAAATCTATCGTCAATTTAATTAACCAACATGGCGGTCGTGCGATTGGTTTGACGGGTAAAGATGGTAACTTGATTCGCGCACAGAAATTATTGATGCAAAAAACCACTGAAACAGGCGAAGCACAACAAATTGACCTTGGCTTGGTGGGTGAAGTGGTTGGTGTCAAAACCGATGTGTTGGAAATGTTTACCAGCAGTGACTTTATTCCAGTGATTGCACCTTTGGGTGTCGATGATGCAGGCAATACTTATAACATCAATGCCGATTTAGTCGCAGGTAAAGTTGCCGAAGCATTGGGGGCTGAAAAGTTAATTTTGCTGACCAATATTTCGGGTGTATTAGACGAAAATAAAAAATTGTTAACCGGTTTGACCACTCAGGAAGTGGATCGTTTAATTGATATAGGTGTGATTTACGGTGGCATGATTCCCAAAGTGGGTTGTGCTTTGGATGCAGTCAAGGGTGGTGTAATCAGTGCACATATTGTCGATGGTCGTGTGCCACATGCTACTTTATTGGAAATCTTTACCGATCATGGTGTGGGAACTTTAATTACCAACCGTGTCCAAGTGCGTAAATGAAACTTTAGAAAATGATCCCTAAAAGAGCTTCTCAATTGAAGCTTTTTTTTTGTATAAGACTTTGAGCACAAAACTTAAATTTTGTTGATTAAGCATCCTTGAAATCGCTTTGACGCGATCCTGAAATCTTAAATTTTAGTCAGTGACACCGCAGTCATCATAGTGTCATGTCGCTGTCCTAGTGTAGGAGAAAACATGAGGTATCTATGATGTTACAAAAATTAAATCAGTATCGTCAGCAGTTTAGCTTTCCTATGGTGAAAGTGGGTAAAGCTCAGAAAAAAAATAGTAAAGCCACACAATATGCATTTGAATGGGTTGAAAATTTAAAGCAACTACAAGAAGTTCAGCGTTTTCGTGCAAAACAATTTTCCAAGCAATTTGGCATTGAATTTGAATCGGGTTTAGATCAGGACTTGTACGATTTTGGCTGTGAACACGCCGTACTTAGAGATAAATCTACGGGCGAAATTGTTGCCTATACCCGTTTAAAACTTTGGCAAGGGCATGAGCTTGCGAATAGTTATAGCGCGCACGAGTTCAAAATTATAGATGAGTTAGGCCATCTCTCGAATATTGTCGAAATGGGGCGTACTTGTGTGCATCCATATTATCGTTCAGGGAAAACACTCTCTATTTTATGGCTAAATTTAGTACCTAAAGTGTTATGGGAAATGCGTGCCAAACACCTGATTGGCTGTGTCAGTATTCGTTTAGAAGGCAATGAAGCGCGGGCTTATCATACTCATCAAGTGATTCAACAATTGGCTGAAAATCAGCGCTGCGATATTCAGTCACAGCAGCCGTTTGAGCCTAGTTGCCCGAGTCACAGTTTTAGCCAAGATGAACGAATTCCTAAATTGTTTGATGTTTATCTGAAAATGAATGCCAAGTTGTCTGAACAAGCATTTTACGATCGTGATTTTAACTGTTTGGACTATTTTGTTTTGTTAGATGTGAAACAGATGGCAAAGCATTTTATTCGCCAAAAGAAAGTAAAAGCATCATAACATCGTGATGAAATAGAGATTTCTACAGCACTGCATATTTATAGAATGGTGATGTAGAAATCTATTTATATTTTTCAGATTTGAATTATGTACATGGCTGATGCACAATAATCAGATAATTTCATTATTTGTATAAAGATAAGGCCTTATGTGTCAGTTGCTTGGAATGAATTGTGCGACACCTACCGATATTACCTTTTCATTTCGGGGATTTTCGCAGCGCGCAGGAATCACCTCAGACCATTCTGATGGCTTTGGCATTGCTTTTTTTGAAGATAAAGCTTGCCGTTTATTTGTTGATAACCAATCTGCAGTAGAATCACCCATTGCAGAATTGATCCGCAACTATCCCATCAAATCGCGCAATGTGATTGCCCATATTCGTAAAGCGACACAAGGCAAAATTAATTTAGAAAATTCGCATCCGTTTAGTCGTGAGTTGTGGGGACGCGAGTGGATTTTTGCCCATAATGGTGATTTACATGACTTTCATCCACATTTATCAGGTCGTTTTACCCCTGTGGGTAATACCGACAGTGAACGAGCATTTTGTTATTTGTTAGATCAATTGGTAAATCGTTTTGGTTATGATGAACCTAGCCTGACACAAGTTTTTGATCTATTAGTCGAAATATCTCCTACAATAGCAGAACATGGCACCTTTAATTTTTGTTTATCTAATGGTCAGGCATTATTTAGTTATGCAGTGACCAAATTACATTGGTTGGTACGCGCTTATCCATTTCAACCTGCACAATTAATTGATTTAGATGTTGAGGTCGATTTTAGCCAAGTCACCACAGCAGAGGATTGTGTGGCAGTGATTACCACCGAACCTTTGACTCAAAATGAAACATGGACTGCATTTCAACCAGGTGAAATGATTTTATTTCAACATGGACGCCCAATTAAAAGCCAAATGACACATATTGCGCGATTGGAACGAGAGCGTTTAAATCCTGAACTAAGACGGATGACCAAAGCAGATCAATATTAATTTATACGGGTATTCATGATTAAAAAATATCCGTTTTATTGTCGTATATTTCAAATAAAACAAGAATAAAAATGTATAAGTTGGTTAAATAATAACTTAGTCTTTTGGTAGACTATTTTGGTTTAAATTAATTTAAATCAATATGTTGAGTTGGTTTTTTGTGTTTTTAGTCAATCCCTACCAATTCACTTCATTTTTATTTAAGGTAAATACGTCTACCATTTACAGTGTGATTATTCATTTATTTCTGTAAGGTGGTCGTATGAAGATGAAATGGGTTCCAGAATACAACACTGGTATCGATGTGATTGACGATCAGCATAGACGTATCCTCGATTACATTAATGAAATTGTTGAAATTAGCGATGCCAGTGATCGAGCACGTGTAAAGCAGATTTTAGATAATATTATTGATTACACTCAGTCGCATTTTACCTTTGAAGAATCATTACAAGAAGAAGCTGGTTATAAATACCGCGTACCGCATAAACGTGTTCATGATTTATTCATTAAAAAAATTGAGTCTTATCGTGATCGTTTCGAAATGGGGCAATCCATTGAAAGCGAATTGCATGAAGTCCTATCAAAATGGTTAATTAATCATATTCAACACGATGACGCCGATTATGTAGGGGCTGTGAAAGAGAATATGATGGGCATTATTAAAGAAAATGAGAAGAAGAAAGGTAAAGGCTGGTTCGCACGTTTCTTCTCATAAGTCTGAAGCCATAAAAAATGAAAGAATAAAAATTATAAATTCGCGCAGCAAACTAGAGGAGTTGCTGACACTATCATCAATAGATGGAGTGTTAGCAGCCTCTCAGACAGTTTGCTTTTTTCTTTTTGAGGTTTTGCTTTTCCTTGATGACAAAGGCAAAATAGACCTAGATTTTTATTAGGACAGCGTCATGCAGGACAATGCTATGTCACGATGGTTATCGCCGCTGATGGCATTTGGTTTATCATTCATTATTATTGCTACACTCGCACCAATGACAGGTATTCAAGTTGAGCGTCAGCTCGACTTTTGGTTATTGTGGTTAGCAACCATGCTGATTTTGGCATTACCGATCACTTATTTGGAAATTGCCTTAGCCAAACGCTCAAAAACGACAGCATTACAAGCACTTTCAAGTTTAACTCGTGATGCCGATGCCTCTCAAAAATGGCGTTTGGTGGGCTGGCTTGCAGTGGTGTTCATTCCATTTTTAGCAGGCGGTTTGTTGTCTAATGCTGCGCAAATTTTAAATCAATTTGCCGCTGCGGACTTGGCTAGTCATGTCTTGTTTTTGATTGTGGCTGTTTTAGCACTGGCATTGTCATTATTGCCGCGTCAAATTTTATTGCTATGTACCGCTGTTGCTGTTGTAGCGGCTTTGGTTTTATCGATGGTGATGGGTTCAGAACTTCCTGCATGGCAAGTCACTTCAATTGAGTTTAGCGAATGGGGTAGTGCAACTGTTTTGGCTTTGGTGGCCAGTGGTTTAGGTATGGGCTTGTACTGGCAAACTAGCTTGCAGCAAGCACAGCAACAATCTGCAGCAACCGCAACGGTATTGCCAATTTGGATTGCACAGCTATTGGCCGTCTTTGCTTTCGCATTCTTTGCCGTGCAGGCACAAATTCCAGCTCTTGTTTTGGTGGTGGCAACTGTTGCAGCAGCAGCGGTTTTATTGCAATTGGCACGTGAACAATTAGCACAACGTCAAATGGTGGTTGCGATTCAGTGGATTGTATTGATTGCAGCAACTTTGGTTTGGGCAATGCCTGCCATGAGTCCAGTATTTAATTTTGCCTTGTTGCTTTGGGGCTTAGTCATTTGTTTGATTTACGCTATTTTTGCAGGCTGGATTATGAAAATCAGTCATCTGCGTAAAGCCATGAACTTTAGCAGTGAGGCATTTTATAACATTTGGCGTATTGCGGTACGTGTGGTGTTGCCTGTATCTATCGTAGTTGCAATAGTGGCGTTAATTGGACAGTGGTTCGGATGAGTCAAATGGCACAGGTGTGGGTGGCCTATGCCACACCCGAACAACAATGGCATATGACTGTTGCATTTCAGCAGGGCATGACCGTTTTGGATGCAATTCAGCAAAGTGGAATTGCAACAGCAACGACTTTATCTGAACCGTTGATGGTGGGTATTTTTGGTGTACGAGTTGAGCCGCAGCATGTACTTCAAGCAGGTGATCGGGTTGAGATTTATCGTGCTTTAACCATTAATCCGAAAGATATTCGTCGTAACCGTGCCGCAAAGAACCCTGTGGGACGTTATGCCAAAAGCAATCGCTTGAGACAATTGAAATGATTTCAAGACCCCTCAGATGAATTTCAGTGAGGGGTTTCTTTTTATTCTAAAGCGGCTATAGTGGAGGCGCGTTGAGAATCGCTTCTTTCGATCCTGGTAGACCAGGTTGAGATTCTGGAATCGTTTCCAAGCCTTCAACTTTTTCTACTATACCATTTTGATTGAAAAAGATTTTCAAATGCTGACCATGCGCGGCAGGGATCTTGGCTTTTTTAGCATAAGTTCCTGGGATATAGTTGTAAATGTAGTCCCACCGTAGCGGATTCATCGGATCGGCAATGGTTGGACTGCCCAGCAAAAAGCGAACTTGCTGATGACTCATACCGACTTGGACTTTAGACGCTTGAGCTTGGGTTAAAGGTGTACCCTGTGGAATATCGACTTTATAAACGCCCAAGGTCGAACAGCCTGCGAGCAGTGAAGTGACCAATAACGTCAACATGATTTTTTGCATTTTGCTACACTATCCCAAATTAATTATGATGCATTTGATCTTGATTCAGTGTTAGATCATACTGCATCTTAACTTTGTTGCATATTCCAACTTTAATTTTGTTGAGAGACCTTTTTCATGCCTATTTCAAACCAAGAATTACGCAAAGCTGGACTTAAAGTGACCCTTCCACGAATTAAAATCTTAGAATTATTAGAAAATTCAAAACAACATCATTTAAGTGCAGAAGAAATCTACAAAACTTTACTCGATCAGGGTGAAGATGTGGGTTTAGCAACTGTGTATCGTGTGTTAACACAGTTTGAAGCAGCGGGCATTATTGAGCGTCATAATTTTGAGAACAATCATTCAGTGTTTGAAATTATGCAGGAAGATCACCACGATCATCTCGTTTGCTTAAACTGTAGCAAAGTGGTTGAATTTATTAATGATACCATTGAAAAAGAACAGCATGATGTGGCAGAAAAATTTGGTTTTGAGCTTACAGGTCACTCGCTGAATTTATATGGTTATTGTGATGCGCCAGAATGTCGTGAAGCATTACGCAAAAAATAATTTACTAAACGTATAAAAAATAGGCTTGCGTATGCAAGCCTATTTTTTTGTGTTTAAGCGTTGTTATTGCCCATCGAAAGTAATATTCGAGGTTGCATGTAACAAGCGCTCGCCGCCTTCTTCGGCAAGTTTGATTTGTAGACGTAAATCGTTTGGCGAGTCGGCGTGTTTAAGTGCATCTTTATAACTAATTTGCTTGGCTTTATAGAGGTCGTATAAAGCTTGGTCAAAGGTTTGCATACCCAATTCACGTGAACGCTTCATTAGGTCTTTAATTTCATGCACATCACCTTTACGGATTAAATCTGCAACTAATGGTGAGTTAATTAAAATTTCAATCGCAGCTCGTCGTGAGTTGCCATCAATAGTTGGGATTAACTGCTGCGCCACAATTGCTTTCAGGTTTAGTGATAAATCCATGAACAACTGGTTATGACGGTCTGCCTCAAAGAAGTGAATAATACGGTCAATGGCTTGGTTAGCGTTGTTGGCGTGCAGGGTGGCAAATACCAAATGCCCCGTTTCTGCAAAGGCAATGGCATAATCCATGGTTTCGCGGGAACGAATCTCACCAATTAGAATCACATCAGGCGCTTGACGTAAGGTGTTTTTTAACGCAACTTCAAAGGAGTCAGTATCAATTCCGACTTCACGCTGGGTAATAATACAGCCTGCATGTTCATGCACAAATTCAATCGGGTCTTCAATGGTAATGATATGACCTTTGGAGTTTTGGTTGCGGTAACCAATAATAGACGCCAAAGAAGTCGATTTACCTGTACCCGTTGCACCTACAAAAATGATGATGCCACGTTTGGTCATCGCCAAATCTTTGAGAATAGGTGGCAGTTTCAAGTCATCCATGGCCGGAATTTTGGTTTCAATCCGACGCAGTACCATGCCCGGCTCATCACGTTGTTGGAATGCGCTGACACGAAAACGTGCTGTTTTTTCACGGTTGGTGATCGCAAAGTTACATTCACGGGTTTCGGCAAATTCCTTGCGCTGTTTTTCACTCATAATTGAGTTAAGTAACTGACCGATAATTTCACCTGTGAGCTTACTTTTTGCCACAGGTACAATTTGTCCATGAATTTTCATGGAAGGTTCAACATTGGCTGTAATAAACAAGTCTGATGCTTGTTGCTGAATCATTAAATTCAGTAAATCATTAAAGTCCATCGCGTATCTCGAATTTTAAACTTATAAGAATGATTCAGGTTGTTTTGCAACCGTTCGAGCTGTTTGTGGGCTAATCACACCGCGCGATACCAAGTTCTTCAAACTCTGGTCGAGGGTCGTCATACCGTAGTTGGCACCTGTCTGAATTGCCGAGTACATTTGAGCTACTTTATTTTCACGAATCAAGTTTCGCACCGCAGGAATACCAATCATGATTTCATGGGCTGCTACACGGCCACCGCCATTTTTCTTGAGCAAGGATTGTGAAATGACGGCTTGTAAAGATTCAGATAACATGGCGCGTACCATGTCTTTTTCTTCGGCAGGGAATACGTCAATCACACGGTCAATGGTTTTTGCTGCAGAGGTGGTGTGTAGCGTACCAAATACCAAGTGACCCGTTTCAGCAGCCGTCAGTGCCAAACGAATGGTTTCTAAGTCACGCATCTCACCTACTAGAATAATGTCAGGGTCTTCACGCAGTGCCGAACGTAATGCTTCGTTAAAGCCATGCGTATCACGGTGTACTTCACGTTGGTTGACCAAACATTTTTTAGATTGGTGTACAAATTCGATTGGGTCTTCGACGGTCAGAATATGGTCGTAGCGATTGTCATTAATAAAGTCAATCATCGCGGCAAGTGTGGTTGATTTACCTGAACCCGTTGGGCCTGTCACCAATACCAAACCACGTGGATATTCACAAATATCTTTAAAGATTTGTCCCATGCCTAAATCTTCAAGGGTCAAAACTTTAGAAGGAATGGTACGGAATACTGCACCTGCACCACGGTTTTGGTTAAATGCGTTCACACGGAAACGAGCCACGCCTGGGACTTCAAAAGAAAAGTCCGTTTCTAGATTTTCTTCATAATCACGACGTTGTTTATCATTCATAATGTCGTACACTAATTTGTGTACTTCTTTATGTTCTAATGCTGGTAAGTTAATTCGACGAACTTCACCATCCACACGAATCAGTGGTGGCATGCCCGCAGATAAGTGTAAATCCGAAGCGCCGTTTTTAGCGGAGAACGCCAATAATTCTGTAATATCCATGAAAGTCCCCGAGATCAATTAAATCTTAATTATTTTGATAGAATAATACGGCTTTCCATCAGCTTAACCAACTGTTAGTTGCTGGACAAGGTAAAAAAAGATGAATGAAATGAGAAATGCATCAATGAATAATCTGCAGCTTATGCGCACTCAGGTTTTGCAACAAATTCAACAGGCATGCCAGTTGGCACAGCGCGAGCCAAATACGGTGCAATTGTTGGCAGTGTCTAAGACTCATCCGAGTGAAGCCTTGCGTGAAATGTATGCGACAGGGCAGCGCGCTTTTGGCGAAAATTATTTGCAAGAAGCTTTGGATAAAATGCAGGCCCTGAGTGATTTAGAAATTGAATGGCACTTTATTGGGCATGTGCAGCGCAATAAAACCAAACATTTGGCAGAAAAATTTGCATGGGTGAATGGGGTAGATCGTTTGATTATTGCCGAGCGTTTATCGAATCAGCGCGATGCTCAACAAGTGCCCCTGAATATTTGTTTACAAGTAAATATTGATGCGCAAGACACGAAGGATGGTTGTCAGCCGAGCGAAGTTGCAGAATTAGTCCGACAGATCAGCCAATTACCGCATTTAAAACTACGCGGTTTGATGGTGATTCCTGCGCCCAATCACCCGCAAGCTTTTCAGGATGCCAAACAATTGTTTGATGCAGTGAAAGCACAACATGCACAACCTGAAGATTGGGATACTTTGAGTATGGGGATGTCGGGCGATTTAAATGCAGCAATTGCAGCAGGTTCAACTATGGTACGGATTGGTACAGCATTGTTTGGTGCACGTGACTATTCCAAGGCTTAATTGCTAGATGAACAAAGAATCTGCCAAGATTTTGCAAACATTATCTTGTACGTTTTGGCTGACATGAAATGCGGAATTTTGCGGCTAGTGCTGAAGGGTGGATTTTCTTAATATGAACTTATCGGGAAACAGGGAGTTTCCTAAATAAGAAGAATAAGAAATAGAACAACACGGAAGTGCTTGGTACGACAGGAGTTATACCAAAAACTGAATCTAGAAAGCCTCGATAGGATGTCGAGGCTTTTTTAGTTTTGTGTCGTAAAGCTGTCAAAGTTTTGGCTTGTTTAGATTATTTTTAATAACCTTCACGATTTTTAGAAAGCGCCACTTCCGTCCAGTAAATAGGTGAAATAGACATTCAAGATTTATTCTCTATCCAGATTCGAATACGTGCTATTAGTAAAAATAACAAAAAACAGAACTGAAAGAAGCCTGTGAAAATGATGATCCAACCGCTATTTCCTGGTGTTTTTCTTGCATCCAACTCAATGACTAAAGTGCAGACGGTGAGGATGATTTCAAAAATTAAAACCGCTTTAAAAACCCAAGGTTTAGGGAAACGTATTAACCATGTGAGAAAAATAATACTTAAACAGGGCAATACAGCAAAGAGAATAATCGTTTTTATATCCATAAAATTAAGTACTTAAAGTGTGGGTGATTTTAAAATCAACCCAATATAACTTCAGGGAAGCCTAAAATCTGAAATCTCACGGTCATCTCAATAATTCTTCAATCGACAAATAATCTTCAGATTTTAGGCAGTATTGGCTTTTAACCCATCACATTGACTTCACTTGCTCCTGCACCCACAGGTTTGACTTGAATTTGCACAGGAATTCGTTCGTGCATTTCCTGAATATGCGAAATCAACACTACTTTACGTCCCTGACTTTGCAGATGGTCTAAGGCATTCATCACCATATGCAAGGAAGTCGGGTCGAGTGTGCCAAAGCCTTCATCAATAAATAGTGATTCCAGTTTCATTGAACCAGATGCCATATTGGCAATTGCCAGTGCCAAAGCCAAAGAAACTAAAAAGGTTTCCCCACCAGATAAAGACAGGACAGGGCGAATTTCACTGTTCATGTCTAAATCAATAATCGCCAAACCCAAACTGTCAGGAATACGATGCAATTGATAACGCGAACTGAGTGGTAGTAATTGCTGATTGGCGTATTCCACCAAAATATCCAAGTGATGTTCTTGGGCAATTTTCTTAAATTTTGTCCCTTCTTTATGCCCAATTAAATCGTAAATACGTCCCCAACGATATTCTTCAGCTTTGATACTTTCAATTTGAGTCTGGTAGGCTGCAAAAATCCCCTGATTGGTGCGATTCAGGCGTAGTTGCGCCTCAATGTCATTATAGTCTTGCTGTTGTTTGACTTTGTCTGTTTGCAGTGCAGAAAGTTGAGTAGTGACTTCGTCAAAACTTAATTGCGGCTGTTGTTTTAAGTGCTTTTGATATTGCTCTTCTAACGTTTGCCAAGCTGTTTTAGCACTTTCTAGAGTGTTTTGCTGTTGCTGTAGCATCTTGCGTATTTGCTGATGTTCAGCATAAGAAATTTGTAAACATTTATCAATGATGCTGGCTTGAAAGTGCGTGTGTGTCGCTTGCCAAGTTGCAATGTGATGCTGACATTCAGTGTGTTGCTGCATGCGCTGTTGAATTTTACTGTCCAAACCATGTTTTTGTAGTTGTAAGTCTTTTAACACCTGTTCTGCTTGGTTGAGTGCAGTTCGTTGTGTGCTAAGTGCAAGACTTAGTTGCTGTTGTTGCTGATCTAAAGCCTGCTGCCATTCTTGATAGGTCTGATATTCACATCCCGCATGAGTTCTTGTAAGCTGCTTAATTTGATCACGCAGCTCACTTCCTGCAGTTTTAATCTGCTGCAGTTGTAGGGTTTTCTCTGCATGTTGCTGTTGTAAAAATAGCAACTTTTCTTGCACTTGCTGCTGTTGTTGAGTCAGTTGTTCAATCGTTTTGCTCAGTTGAACTTGCTGCTGCTGTAAGTGGTGACGTTGTTCTAACAGTTGCAAGGCATGTTGATAGTACTCAATTGGTTGATTGAGCCAAGCGTTTCTTTGCTCCGTATCCAAAAGTGACAAAATAGGCTGTAAACGCTGAGCGAGGTCTTGGCGTTGTTGAATAKCATATTTGAGTTGTTCTGCCTGCTGTGCAGCATTGCGCCATTGTTTCAGGGTATCGTTTGCTTGTTGAATACTCTGCTGCAAGTGTTGAGTGGATTGATGTGTTGTTGCCCAATGTTGCTGTACGCTTTCAATTTGCTTTGCAACAGGCAGCGCCGCATCCACATCTAATGATAAGGATGCTGTAAGCTGTTGTACCAATGTCTGCTGCTGCTCAAGTTGCTGTTGCAGCTCCAGTTTACGTTGTTGTTGTTGCTGATAAATTGCATTGTATTGACTGCAATCACGCTCCAATTGCTGTAACTGTTTTTGAGCATGCTCAAATTCAGTTTTGGCTTGCTGCAATTGCTGATCCTGCAATTGGTTTAAAGCATCACTGAGTAAGTTTTCATGCTGAATAAACGGATGTTCAAGGCTGCCACACACCATACAAGCTTCATTCGGTTTTAATTGGGCGCGTAAATCCTGCACACTTTGATGCTGCAATAAACGCTGTTGTTCAAAAATCTGCTGTAATTGTTGCAAGGCTTGTTCAGCAATTTGCACTTGCTGCTGTTGGGTTTGAATTTGAGTCTGTGTCTGCTGTTGCAAGCTTAAAGTTTCTTGCTGACGCAGTTGTAACTGCTCAAATAAGGTGATCTGTTGTTGCCATTGTTCAAGTGCTTGTTGCATGCGCTCTAAAACATGCATACTCTTTAAAGCATGTTGTAATTGCTGTTGCTCTGCCGTGAGTTGTTGCTCAAGTTGTTCAGGGTGTTGATATTGTTTTTCCCAAACTAAAAGTTGTTGTTGTATATGTTGTTGTTGCTCAATTAAAGCATCTAATGCAGATTGGAATAGCGTAGGGTTTTGCTGACGTAGCTGCTGTTCAAGCTGCAAATAATCTTGCAGACGTTGCAACGTAAGGGCTAAATTATCATCAAAATTTGCCCATGCTGCAGTCTGTTTGAATTGCTGTTGTAAATGTTGCTGTTGTTGTTGCTCGGTTGCAAGTTGAGTCGTCAGTTGCTTCAAATTATTTTGCACAGGCTGAATTTGCTGCTCTGCAAATAATTTTTGTGCAGCATCCAAAGCGGTATATTGTTGAAGTTTGCTAGAAATTTCATGTTGTAACTGTGCCGCAATTTCAAGTTGTGGTTTCAATTGTTCAACATGCTGCTGCCATGCCTCAAGTTCTTTCTCCGCTTGCTGTTGCTGACTCTTCGCTTGCTGTTGTGCGAGTTCTGCTTGTTGCAAGTTTGGTTCAAATTTCAAAAGCTGCTCATTTAGGTTTTTTAGCTCGTTGTCCGCTTGCTGACGTAAGACAAATTGCTCTCGGATGGTTTGAAATTTATCTAAATGTTTGAGCAATTGTTTTTGCGAAGCGAGCTTAAGATCAGCATCGACTTGAACATCGTATATTTCTTTTTTAGCTTGGGTGCTGGCATAGAGTTCATGGCAATCTTTGTGCCATTTCACATCATTTTCATACAGTTTTTCGGTTTGGGTCAACAAAGCTAACTGCTGACTCAGCTCATGTTTTTGGGCTTCTAAACCTTTCAGTGTTTCCTCGCTGAGGAGCACCACATGCCCCATGACATTTTCAAGATCTGTCCTTTTTTGTTTAATTTCACTAAATTTAACGGCTGCACGTTTACTGACTTCGGTAAAAATTTGCGAATTGGTTAAATATTCAAGCAAATCTGCCCGTTCATGGTCTTTGGCTTTTAGAAATGCCCCGACTTCCGATTGTGCCAATAATACTGCGCGTGTGAATTGTTCAAAACTAAGGCCAATCAGTTGTTCTACAATCGGCGTGGCTTCTGAAATTTTTTGATTTAAAACCCGTTGCTCATCTAGACAGGTAATGGCACGTTCAACTTTTAAGTTTCCATCCACTTTATTATGTGCACGGCGAATTTGCCAACGTGCCGAATAGCGTTTTTGATCGAGCGCGATAAATTCAAGTTCTGCAAAGCCAGAAGTCGTACCACGACGTAAAATATGCTTAGAGTCTTTTAAGGAAATTTCTTTGCCTGCGGTATCGGTCAGACTGCCTGTAGCACCTCTTAAACGTGGAATTTCATCATAAAGTGCCAAACACATGGCATCGAGCAAGGTTGATTTACCTGCACCCGTTTTGCCCGTAATTGCAATTAAACCTGCCTGTGCCAGTGGCTCTTCTTCAAAATTGATGACATGGGTGCCTGCCAAAGATGCCAAATTATTTAAACTTAGACGTAAAATTTTCATGGCAAATCCTTAAGCTTTATTCTGATCAAGTTCGTGTTGGGCTTCGGCCAAAAGCTGTAAAAAATCTTGGCTCACTTCTGGGTCTGGTTGATAACCCATTTTTTCCCATAAATCTAAAAATAATTTTTCAGGCGTTGGCGGTTCTAAATCAATTTTTGATTGTTGCAAGTTCGAGTTTTCACTATTTTGAAAGCGTCGTGCAATACGCAGTAAACGATAGCGGTTGGCAGGTAGTGCTTGTTCAATTTGTTGACGTAAATCAATGGGTGGCGGCGCATCGCTGATATATTCAATTTCTAAAAAATGCCGTGCGCAGACTTCTGCAATTTCATCTTTTGGCAATTGATGAAGTTCTGTGATTAATTCAGAAAGTTCGCAGCGAATCCGAAGCAGCTCTACCGTGCGTGGAATAAGCAAGCTTTCATATTGGAAACGCTGTGCATCTGCCTGCAACGGGTCAATTCTGACCTCAAGAACTTGGTGTTTATAATTCAGCTCGCTAAATGATAAGGGAATGGGTGAACCGCTATAACGGATATGCGGCTTTCCCACCTGTTGCGGTTTGTGTAAGTGTCCAAGTGCGACATAGTCAATCACCTCATCAAACACTGCAGTCGATAAGGCTTCTTCATTCCCCACTACAATGGGGCGTTCTGAGTCAGAAGTTTCGCCGCCTTGCATGTGCGCATGTGACATTAAAATTAAGGCTTGATCGGGCTGTTTACGGGCTTTGGCTTCTGCAATGAGTTGTTKATGCAAATAAGCAACTGCAGATTGATTGTCACTGCTATGTTCATTTAAACCTGTAATTTCTGCACTGCGTAAATAGGGCAGGGTCAGACACCAGGCCACAATATTTTGCGCAGCATCATAAATAGGCACTAAGAGTTTATCTAAATCTAATTTTTGCTCAGCTGTTTTGCCAATCACGCCCACGGCTTTGGCGTTGAAGCGATCTAAAAAGGGTTCAACTTGCTCAATGCGATAGCCAGAGTCATGATTACCAGCAATCATTAAGGTTTGCATGTGTGGCGCAAGCGCATGCGCATCGGTAAGGAATTGGTAGAGTTGTTTTTGAGCGCTCGAAGCAGGATTTACTACATCAAAAATATCGCCTGCAATGAGCAGCGCATTTGGCTGTTTGCTTTTAATTTGAGTTAAGAGCCAATTCAAAAATTCAGTATGTTCATATTCACGTTCATGGTGATGGAAAAATTGTCCCAAATGCCAATCAGACGTATGTAAAAAATGAACAGCCATGCGTGTTCCAATCTTGATGTTGAATTATGAGATAACTTAACATAACTGAGCGCAACACTGCGGCAAAAAACCAGTTTTCTGCTTTTAAAGCGACAATTTAGGTCGCAGAAATTTTAAAGAGAAGAGAAAATAAAATCTGTCGCGATCTGTATAGAAAAATAGGAATAGTCAAAGTCTGATGCTAAATAAGCGAGATAAAAAGGTCTTAAAAAATAAAGACCGACGATTCGAGTGATGATGAAATCGTCGGTCAAAGAAAAACTTGCGATACAGTAAAGCTTGGGCTGCTGTTCAAAGCATGACTGTATGCGATTTATTGCTTTAGTAGGTCACCGAAAATATTGTGGATGCCATACACATTAACGGTTGTTGTGACCTTGTAGCCTATATAACGTCAGGCTTTTGTATTCGGTTGACAATTTCATGAAAAAAAAACCAATTTTTTTTATACTAGGCTGAATCTTTTGTCTGAGTCATTTTCATGGTATCGCTAAGCCGTTATTTTCTCTGGTTTTTCTTGTATTGCTTTGTGATGACCTGTATTTGTGGCGTATTGGCTGCATTGTTACCTGCGGGTGTAGGCGGGATTTTAACTGCAGTGCCTTATTTGGTTGCCATGATTTTAGTGCTGTATAAGTTTTTAAAACAACAACGCCGCGCACCGAATGACAAGGAACGCAAGACATTTACTTTGGGATTTAGCCTGATTTTCTGGGGCTATAACTTGGCATTTTTATTATTAGGTTTGGTCATATTCTCTCGCCAAAACCCAAGCATTTGGCAAGATTTTTTACAATATTTACAACAGCCACAATTTATAAGCGTGGTGGTGATCATGTTTTTATTGATTGCAATTCCACTGTATTTGCTGACTTATTGGTTTTATGGCAAACAAGCACAGCGTATGGCAGTGAAAATGTTTGGCTTGCAAAAATAGTTATTAGTCACTGATTTTATTCAAATACATGATCAGTTATGTGATGATGATTTGCTTAGACTTGAACATTTAGTCTAAATCACGTATAGCTAAAACTATATTTTTCATCATGCTGAGATTGGACAATGCATAAACCTTTGGTGCTGGTAACAGGGGCAAGTGGTTTTATTGGTTCACAATTGTTGCCATTTTTATTGCAACAGGATTATCGGGTGGTGGGGTTAACCCGACAGCCTAATCGAGTATCCAAACATCCTCAATTGCGTTGGATTCAGCAGTTGGATGAACTCGACACCGACAAAATTGATTATGTGATTAATTTGGCAGGAGAAAGTATTGGGCAGGGCAGATGGACTGCGGCACGTAAACAAAAATTGCTCGATAGTCGGGTTCAGACCACAGTGCACTTATATCAATATCTTGAAAAGCGCCGTATTTTTCCAAAGTGTATTATTTCAGGTTCGGCTGTAGGGTATTACGGAATTGATCCGCAGGAACAATGGTCAGCAGTATGTACCGAGCACAGTGCGGCACAAGATATTTTTATGTCACAGTTGTGCCAACAATGGGAACAGGCTGCATTAAGCTTCAGTCAGCAAAAAACCAAAATTATGCGCTTGGGCGTGGTGTTTGGACGCGGTGGCGGCATTTTACCGCAAATGTTGTTACCAATTCGTTTAAATGCTGTCGGGCGGATTGGGCATGGACGGCAGCCTGTGGCATGGGTACATATACAAGATGTTTTACAAGTCATTCACTTGTTAATGACGCAAACTGTAGACGCCAAAATTCTGAATGTAGTTGCACCTGAAAAAACCAGTCAACAGGATTTTGCCGAAACTGCAGCTCGGCTTTTAAAACGTCGTCCATTTTTTGTGTTACCTGCTTTTGTCTTACGTGGGCTATTGGGCGAGCAATCACAATTGGTGCTGAATGGGCAATATGTCAAACCCCAAGCCTTAGAGCACGCGGGTTATTGTTTTCAATATCCAAAACTTGAACAGGCGCTAGCGGCTTGTTTAGGTGCATCATCCTCTACTTAAATAGAGGATGATGCTGAACATTATGCATTGATAGCAGTTGAATGTAATTGCTTTGGATCATAAGCAGCAGGATCCACAATTGTCTCTTGCCCAAGCATGAGTTGTCTTAATAACTGCGCTGAAGCAGTGCCCATACATAGGCCATTACGGAAGTGTCCGAAATTCACCCAAACATTATTCAAGTTTGGTACTTTGCCGATATAGGGCACACCTGTAGGCGAGCCTGGACGTAAACCCGCCCATTGTTTCACAATGGGGAATTGTGCCAATTCAGGCACCATTTCAAAACAGGCACTTAAAATATCCTGTTTAATTTGTGGGTCAGGGGAAGTATCAAAACCAACATGACGCATACTTGAACCGCAGAGCACATGCCCATCTTGACGTGGAATCAAGTACATGACCTTGTTCATGCACATGCTGGGTAACCATTGTGCAGGGGTTTTAAACAATACGATTTGCCCTTGCACAGGCTGTATAGGAATCTGTAAACCCAGTTGTGCCGCCCACTGTTGTGACCATGCGCCTGTTGTAAGTACGATATGATCTGCTTGATGTAAACGGCCATCGGCAGATTGAATGGCTTGAATACGATTTTCAATGATCTGAAATTGTTGAATTGGGCAGTGTTCAAAAAATCGCACGCGCGGATGTTGTTTCAAATATTGCGTGAGCGATTGTAATAAGCGCGGATTGCGCACATTGGCAAGCTGTGAAAAATACAGGGCTTGTTGAAATTTGGGATGGATATGCGGGTTAATTTGTTCGAGCTGTTTCCGATTCAGATATTCGGCTTGCTGCATGGTTTCGTGATGACGCTCGGCATAATTTAAACCAATTTCAAAATCATCTTCATCAAAAATCAGCATACCTGTTTCATGGATTTCAAAATTAATGCCTGTGATAGGTTTGAGTTTTTCATTCCATGCTTGGTACTGTGGTTTGGCAAATTTAGCTAAGTCATTGACCGCTTGAGGATAACGCCATGGATACATGGGAGAAAGAATTCCACTCCCTGCCCATGATGCGGCTTGAGCTGCCTGTTGTTGATCAAAAATACTGATAGAGCAACCTTGCTCTACCAGTTCGAGTGCAGACAACAAACCGCTGATGCCTGCACCAATAATTGCGATGTGCATGAAAGCCGCCTATTTTATGCCATATCTTTAAGTTTGAGAGCAGCTTCTTCGGCAAAATACGTCCAAATACCATCTGCACCTGCACGGCGGCAACTCATTAGCGATTCAATAATCACACTGTCCGACAACCAGCCATTTTGAATCGCTGCAGCAAGCATGGCGTATTCACCACTCACTTGATAAACAAAGGTGGGCACACCAAAGTTATCTTTCACTTCACGTACAATGTCTAAATAAGGCATGCCTGGTTTTACAATCACCATGTCTGCACCTTCTTGAATATCCAGTGCAATTTCATGCAGGGCTTCAGCACGGTTGCCAATATCCATTTGATAATTGTATTTGTTGCCGCCTTTTAGGTTACTCGAAGAACCAACGGCATCACGGAACGGACCGTAAAAGCTAGAGGCGTATTTGGCAGAGTAGGCCATGATAGAGGTATAAATATGTCCGTTGCTTTCGAGCGCCTGACGAATCGCCCCAATACGACCATCCATCATATCACTTGGCGCAACGACATCTGCACCCGCTTCGGCATGGCTTAATGCCTGTTTAATTAGACATTCAACGGTTTCATCATTCAATACATAGCCTGTGTCATCAATAATGCCATCTTGACCATGCGTGGTGTATGGGTCGAGTGCACCATCGGTAATCAGAACCATTTCTGGTAATTCTTTTTTCAGCAGACGTAGCGTGTTTTGCACCAAGCCATCTTCACGCCATGCAGCTTCTGCGTTTAGGCTCTTATCTTCTTGTGGCGTGACTGGAAATAAGGCCAGTTTAGATACACCTAGCTGCATTAAACGCTCGGCTTTTTTGAGTAATAAGTCTCCCGATAAACGCTGAATGTTCGGCATGCTTGGAATAACTTGGGTTTGATTTTTTCCTGGTAAAACAAATACAGGATAAATCAAGTGATCTGTGCTTAAGTGAGTTTCGCGAACCATGGCGCGTAATTGATCATTTTTACGGATACGACGCATACGAGTGGCAGGAAATGCAGGGCGATTGAACGTATAGGTCATAAAAATCTCACTGATCGGTATTAAACTAGACAACTATTGTAGCCCCTTAAATTTCATTTGGGCATACATTGAGTTTTTTTATTGTTGGTAAATTGAGTTATTTGGACTTTTGGGCACGTTATGAATAATGCAGAGCAAAATTGGACTGGGAATATACATTTAGGCGCGAAAGTCGATATTGATATCGTGCTAAGACAATTGGTCAATGCATTTAATGAATCGCCATTTTTTCAACACAATGGCATGAGCATGCGTGTGGTAGATGGTCAAATTGAAGCATATATTGAGATGCGACCGTATATGATAGGCAATGTGGCATTTCAAATTTTACATGGTGGCGTTGCTGCAACCATTTTGGATAGTGTGGGTGGTATTGTGGCGATGGGTGAGTTATATAAAAGTAGTAAACCTGATAATTTGCCCGACACCATAAAAAAAGTCACCCGTTTGGCTACAGTAGATATGCGGGTGGATTATTTAGCGCCGGGACGTGGCAAGTATTTTATTGCCCGTGCGGAAACTTTACGTTTAGGGCGTAAAGGTTGCACTATGCGTATGACGATGGTGAATGATGAAGATAAACCCATTGCAACGGCAATAGCGTCTTATGCCTATTAAAATCTAAGCTAGGGCGCAAACCATTGTATTTTAGCTAGGTGTTTATTCCCAGATTTAAATGCTGCCAGATAAGTCTATTCCATACGGTTCACTTGCTCAAAATACCTTTCTGTAAATGTCTTCACGCGGTTGATGGTCAAGGCACGCCAGTTGATTGAGAAGTTTTATACTGGTTTTAATTAAATAATACACTTCAAAATGTGACTTTATTTCTGAAAATTATTGCTGAAAAAGCTTTTACAAATAGGTACGTGCAACAAAGCCCTTTTAAACTCAATTATTTTCAGGAAGGTTAGCCTTTCGACTTAACCTTCTTTTAGATCAATCAGGACTTCATTTAATCTTGGCATTTTTTGGGAAATACTACCTAAATTTAAAGGTTGCCCGTAATACCGCTTGCCGAGATTCACCTTGAGACACCGCTAAATTATTTACACTGGCTGTGTAGTAGGTTTTGTCTGATCCTAGACAAAATAATGGACAGCACGTCCCTCTAAAGATAACGTAACTTTAATCTTTGGAGATTCAAGAAATGGCTAAACGTTTTAGTCCCGAATTTAAACAGCAAGCGATTGATTATGCACTTTCAAACTCACACGAGTCTGTAGCTGCAATCGCCCAGAAATTAGGTGTGGGTTATTCAACATTAGATAAATGGATTCGTGAAACCAATCCGGCAGGTTCAAGTAAACGTCAACTTTCACCAGAACAACAGCGGATCGTGGAATTAGAGAAAGAAGTCAAACAGCTCAANTGATCCTAGACAAAATAATGGACAGCACGTCCCTCTAAAGATAACGTAACTTTAATCTTTGGAGATTCAAGAAATGGCTAAACGTTTTAGTCCCGAATTTAAACAGCAAGCGATTGATTATGCACTTTCAAACTCACACGAGTCTGTAGCTGCAATCGCCCAGAAATTAGGTGTGGGTTATTCAACATTAGATAAATGGATTCGTGAAACCAATCCGGCAGGTTCAAGTAAACGTCAACTTTCACCAGAACAACAGCGGATCGTGGAATTAGAGAAAGAAGTCAAACAGCTCAAGGAAGCCAATGACATCTTAAAAAAAGCGCATGTGTACTTTCTAACAGATCATGCCAAGAAAAGTACACGGTAATTCAAGATCTAGATATGAATGAAGTCACCGTATCTTCTGCCTGTAAATACCTAGGTGTCAGCACTTCAGGCTATTATGCCTGGCGAAAACGTCAAGCCAATACGGCACAGAAATATAATGACTTAAAAGCCGTATATTGGCAGCATCATGCACGATTGGGTGCACCTTCATTAGTACATGACATGCATGATTTAGGTTACAACATGAGCGAACGTACTATTGGAAGGATGCTAAAAAAGCTTGGTTTACGTAGCAGGATTGCACGTAAATACAAGCATACGACTGATTCAACCCATCGTTTGCCTACAGCACCCAACTTGTTGGATCGCCAATTTACAGTTACTCAGCCTAATAAAGTCTGGACAACAGACATTACCTATATCCGCACTAAAGAAGGTTGGTTGTATTTATGTGTGATGCTAGATTTATTTAGCCGTCGTATCGTGGGGTGGCAAACCAGCCATCGAATAGACCGCCAGTTGGTGTGTGATACGTTTAACTATGCAATGGCTCGTCAGGGTTATCCAACTGGTGTTATGGTTCATTCGGACCAAGGCTCACAGTACTGTAGTCGTGATTTTAGAGCGCTGTTACTGAAAAATGATTGTACTCAGAGTATGTCTAGACGTGGAAACTGTTGGGATAATGCAGTGACTGAAAGCTTCTTTCATACATTAAAAGGTCATGTGGTACATGGCAGTGTGTTTTCGACTCGAAAAGAAGCGAATGCTGTCTTGTTTGACTATATTGAAATTTATTACAATCGAGTCAGAAGACATTCTGCAAACGGCTGGTTAAGTCCAGAAGCCTTTGAACAGAAATATATTAAAAGTTTAGAGGGGCTGGTTGTCCACGATACTGTCTAGGATCAAAGTAGGATATTTAATCAGTGCTAATTGGTTAGATTACTCGTTATTAGGACATACTGAGGTCAAGAGAATCTTAAGTCAGGAGTTTCATTATCGAAAAATAAAAATCAGCAAAAAAGTTGAGAAATTCCTTGAGGAAATCCTGTTCGAATTACTTATAAATATTATTTTTGAATTAAGCAATAAAATTAAAGAGGTACAGAAGTTCCAAGGAAGAAAGATAGATCTCCATGAAATATTTGCATCTAACATCTATCTAAAATTAGAAGATGATAAATGCATACTCGTAAATACTGTAGGATTGTCTACATCTGATAGAGTTACAAAATTAGTTAATTTTCAGTAACAAGTTTAATTAAATGAACGAAACCGGACATTTCTATTTTGGAGTTACACAAAAATTGCGTATAATCTATATTATGTTAAATAAATAACACCTGTCATTTTGTTCATTATTTCTGATGTGGCTTTGATGGCTTAAGTCGTAAAATTGAAATTAGATGTTTTTGTATAGATCCAAGTGTTAAGTCATCATTACGGTTTTTACGTACCACACCATTGGCACGTGAAAAAGTTGAAAGCTTATATTTGTATGTCTTCAAAAAGCCAAACAAAAATCGTAGCTATCAAAACTCAGCATAATATTTTCTACCAAACAGAAAACTAAACTTAGTGAATAGCCAATGATTTTGTAGATACCTTTCAATTAGTTAGTGGTAGACTGCCACCACTCTCCTGGCAAAATTTAGTCTATATCCCTATGGTTTATTTAAAAACTTATTTTCTATCTTTAAGGCTCTATGATCAAAATCATACTGGCACTCAACACTGTAAATTTGAGAATGAATCTGTACGTACAGACTCATTCTCTATCTATAAAGATATTAGAAATAGCTACATAGAGTTTATTTCTAGTTTATTCAAATTAGGCGTTACTACGGATGAACAATAATTTTTACAGCAGACTCATTATTATGAATCAATGTTTCAAAGCCTTTAGAAACAAGATCATCTAATGCAATCCGTTGGGTAATAAAAGGTTCTAGATTAATCTTACCTTGCTCAACCAAACGGATAGTTTCCTGATGATCATTTACATAAGCAATCGTGCCACGAATATCTAGCTCTTTCATCACCACACTATGCACATTAATTGTGGCAGGATGGCTCCAAATAGAAACGATAACGACTACACCAGTTGGTTTCATTGCTGCAACGAGTGTATCCATGACTTTATTGACACTACTACATTCAAAAGCGACATCTACACCGCGGTCTTCTGTAATTTTCATTACCTCAGCAACTACATCAACCTTAGATGGGTCTAGTACATAATCGGCAACACCCGCTTCTATCGCTTTTTCTTTACGTTTTGCACTCAGTTCAGTAATGATGACCGTGAGACCTTTAGCCTTTAAAATAGCAGATAAAAGTAAGCCTATTGGGCCTGCTCCACCAACCAGTGCGATATCGCCAGCTTTTGCGCCACTTCTGACATAGGCATGATGACCGACAGATAAAGGTTCTATCAATGCTGCTTGGTCTAAAGGAATATCATTTGAAATAGGATGCACCCAACGCCGCTGAACTGCAATTTTTTCAGAAAGACCACCACCGCGTCCGCCTAAACCAATAAAGTTCATATTTTTTGATAAATGATACTTATCATTGGGGCCAGTCGGGACATCATCCGCAATAATATAGGGTTCAACTACGACATGTTGCCCAATTTGGATATCGTCTACACCCTCACCAACTGCATAAACTACGCCTGAAAATTCATGTCCCATTGTTACAGGTGCAGATTCTCCCGAAATTGGATGTGGATGACCACAAGGTGGAATAAAAATAGGGCCTTCCATGAATTCATGTAAATCTGTACCGCAAATACCGCACCATGCAACTTGAATTCCAACTGTGCCTGGAAGTACTTTCGGTTCAGGGATATCTTCAATTCGAATATCCCCTCGGTCATAAAAACGAGCTGCTTTCATTGTGTATTCCTTATGTTGATATTAACGGTAAACCATTCCACCATCTGTCAAAATAGACTGACCTGTAATATAGTTTGCATCCTCGCTGGCTAAAAATGCAACTAATGCAGCCACGTCATCTGGTGTTTCAGCACGTCCTAAAGCAATACCATCTACATATTTTTTATACGTTTGACCAATTGGTGCACCTGTAATTTCAGAGAACCGCTGATCTATTTCGACCCACATGTCTGTACCAACAACACCCGGACAATAGCTGTTTACCGTAATTTTAGCACTGGCATATTCTTTAGCCGCAGCTTGCGTCAATGCACGAACTGCAAATTTAGTTGCCGAATAAACACCGAGTAAAGCAAAACCTTCATGACCTGCTATTGAGCATGCATTAATAATTTTTCCAGCCTGTTGGCGTTGTTTAAATTTATTTGCTGCGGCTTGAATCCCCCAAAGTACACCACCGACATTGATGTTCATAATTTGGGTAAATTCACTCGGCGTTACTTCTGCCAAAGCTTTGACTTGTGCAATACCTGCATTATTAATCATGATATCAAAACCATTAAGTGTCGATTCTGCATGATTAATAGCGTCACTGATTTGTATTGGATCTGAAATATCCGCAATAAATGTGGTGGCTTTTACGCCAAAGGCTTCAACCTCTTGTTGAACAGTATTTAACTTTTCTTGGGGAAGATCGACCAATCCAATATGAACACCTTCTTGTGCTAAACGTAAGGCAATACCGCGTCCAATACCTTGTGCCGCACCCGTAATTAATGCAACTTTATTGTTTAAACCTCTAGGCATGTTGCGACTCCTTAGATATGAATTGCACGTTGCATCGCAGACAAGACCGACTCATGCATCGCCTCAGATAAAGTAGGATGAGGGAAAATGACCTGTGCTAAGCTTTCATTGGTTGCTTCTAGATATTTTGCGATCGCAAAACCTTGGATGTGTTCGGTGACTTCATGCCCAACCATGTGAGCACCCAACAATTCACCTGTTTCCTGACTAAAAATGGTTTTAACAAATCCTGCGCTATCGCCCAAAGCCAATGCCTTACCATTGGCTTGCAAAGGAAACTTACCCACATTGATATTCAAGCCCGCAGCTTTCGCTTTCTGTTCTGTCAAACCAATACTGGCCACTTGCGGATGGGTAAAGATACAGCCCGGAATTTGTGAACGATCTAAAGCATGTACATGACTTAGGCCTGCAATTTTCTCCACACAAAGAATGGCTTCGTGACTGGCTTTGTGTGCCAAACACGGTGCGCCTGCGACATCACCAATTGCATAAATGCCCACTACATTGGTTTTACACCATGAGTCGACTTTAATAAAACCATTCTCAAATTCAATTCCCAAAGCTTCTAGGCCAAGATTTTCAGCATTTGGTTTCACGCCAATAGCTGAAAGCACCTTTTCAACAGTAATGATTTGTACACCTGTGGCAGTTTCAATATGACAATGTACTTGAGCCTGATCAGTTTCTATTTTTTTTACAGTCGCTTCGGTTAAAACCTGCATACCCTGCTGTTCAAATTGCTTTTGTACATACTTCGCAACTTCAATGTCTTCGCTAGGGAGAATCTGCTTTGCAATATCAACCAAGGTAACTTGGCAGCCTAAGTCTTGGTATAGGCTTGCAAACTCACTGCCTATAGCCCCCGAACCAATGACCAGTAAAGATTTTGGTAATTGTTCCGGAACTAAAGCCTCTTTATAACTCCAGACCTGATGGCCATCTACAGGAATATGAGGCAAATTGGCCGCACGTGCACCTGTTGCGACAATAATATGCGGTGCAGAAATCTGCTGTTTTTGACCATTCGCATCTGTAAGCTCTAATTGCTCTTTGGCAATAAACTGGGCAGCTGCGTTAAAAACAGTGATTTGATTTTTTTTCAATAATTGACCGATACCTTGCACGAGTTGCTCAGAAACCTGTCTGCTATGATGGACCAGTTTTTGAATGTCAAAATCAATCGCGTTAAGCGTAAAGCCAAACTGCCCTGCATGTTTGAACTGCTGTGCAAGCGCAGCCCCGCTCAATAATGCCTTGGTTGGAATGCATCCCCAATTAAGACACACTCCGCCTAAGTGTTGTTTTTCAACGATTGCAGTTTTTAATCCCAGTTGCGCTGCGCGAATCGCAGCGACATATCCTCCAGGACCAGCACCAATAACCACAAGATCAAATTGTGTATCTGACATGGCTATTCCTCCTACACCAAAATTAATGCAGGATTTTCGACAAACTGCTTCAATGCCGATAAGAATTGAGCACCCAACGCACCATCAATGACACGATGATCACAAGACAATGTTGCGGTCACCATTTCACGAACAACAATCTCATCATTTTCAACGACAGCACGTTTCTCTGCTGCACCTAAGGCTAGAATTGCACCTTGAGGCGGGTTAATAATGGCATCAAACTGTGGAATACCAAGCATGCCCAAATTGGAAATACTGAAACTGCCCCCTTGAAACTCATCAGGTGCCAATTTTCCAGTTTTGGCACGTGTCGCCAGATCACGCATATCATTGGAAATTTGCGCCAAAGATTTACGGTTCGCTGCTTTAATAATTGGCGTGATCAGTCCATTTTCGATGGCTACAGCAACCGAAATATCAGCCTGTTCAAACTGTAAAATCTGCTGATTCTCTTCATCAAACTGAACATTAACTTGTGGAACTTTAATCAGTGCAGCAGCAGCAGCTTTAATCAGCATATCGTTAATGGACAGTTTGACTTGCGGTACAGTACTGTTAATTTGCTGACGCAAAGCCTGAACAGACTCAACATTTAAGTCTATCGTTAAGCGAAAATGTGGTGCATTGCGTTTTGACGCTTGTAGCCGTGCAKCGATTGCTTTACGCATACCATTCATAGCTACGGTGGTGAATTTTGCAGACTCTGTTGGATGCGTATACTCAGTATGTTGAGCTTGTACAGGATTTTCCCGTTGATATACAGCTTCAACATCTTCCTTACAGACTCGTCCACGTGAACCTGATGCGCGACAATCATGCAAATTAATGCCCCATTGTTTTGCCAAACGGCGGGCAACAGGTGTCGCTAGAACATAACTGTCATCTGCTTTAGATTTCGCGGCTTTCGTGCTGGCTTGATGACGTACATCTGGCCAAGAACCACCAGCAGCTTGAACTGCGGCCTGAATATCTTGAACACTGATACGGCCTTCACGTCCAGAACCCGTAATCTGAGCCAAGTTTACATTATGCTTTTCAGCCAATTTCAAGGCATGTGGCGTTGCAAAAATATCATCGCTTTGTTGGTAGCCTTGTAACTCATCAGGAATAGAATATCCGCCCTGAGTCACCGCTTTTGATCCATTACCAACACTGTTCTGTTTAGGAGCAGCTTGTACTTTGGTTTCAACTTGAGCCACATCGACTTTTTCAGGAACCGCTGCTACCGCTTTATTTTCAGTTATAGCAGGTGTTCCACCTAAAGACTGTGCAAATGCTTCAACTTCTGCATCGGAAACTTGAGCGTCTGCACAAATTGCAATGATTCCACCTACGACCAGTGTGTCACCATCGTTAGCAATAATTTTTCGTAGCAGGCCATCAAAAGGTGCCTCCAATACATTGACGATTTTTGTGGTTTCAATTTCACAAATTTCCTGTCCTTTACTAAATTGGGTACCTTCCTGAATCAGCCATTGGGCAATCGTACCCTCTTCCATGGACAAACCCCATTTTGGGATTTCTAAAGTTTTAATTTCGCTCATCCTAAGCCTCCAACGTCTTGCGTACAGCCTGTGCGATGCGTTCTACACTAGGTAGCCATTCTTTTTCTAATACTGGTGAAAATGGTACGGGTGAGTGTGGTGGAGTGACTAATTCGATTGGTGCTTTAAGATAATGAAAGCCCTTCTGTGCAATGAGGGCAGCCACATCATGTCCGAAACCACAACGCGCTGCTGATTCATCCACAATAACTACGCGACCTGTTGAAGCCACTGACTCTAAAATGCCATCTTCGTCTAATGGAGAAATGGTTCGAGGGTCAACCACCTCAACCGAAATGCCTTCTTTTGCGAGCTTGTCAGCAACTTCATTGGCACGATGCACCATCAAACTTAAGGCTATAATGGTGATATCTGTGCCTTCACGGGTGTAATTTGCGACACCAAAGGGAATAGTGTAGGACTCATCTGGCACTTCGCCCTTAATGTCGTACAACAACTTGTGTTCACAAAAGACTACTGGGTCGTCATCTCGAATGGCTTGAATCAACAACCCTTTTACATCATAGGCACTTGAAGGCACCACCACTTTTAAACCAGGCACTGAGGCAAACACGTTATATGGCGACTGAGAATGTTGCGCTGCTGCGGAAAAACCTGCACCGATCATGCCTCGTACAACGAGTGGCGCTTTGGCTTTGCCACCAAACATATAGCGGAATTTAGCCGCTTGGTTATACAGCATGTCATAACACACGCCGTAAAAATCCATAAACATTAAATCTGCCACAGGTCTTAAACCCGTTGCAGCAGCACCTGCCGCCATACCAATAATCGCTGATTCTGTAATTGGCGTATCAATGACTCGTTCAGAACCAAATTCAGTCCATAAGCCTTTGGTTACACCAAGTACACCGCCAAAACCTTCCAGTTTATTGTCATCGGTATTTTTACCACCATGTCCACCACGAACATCTTCACCGACCACAATGACACTTGGGTCTCGGCGCATTTCTAATTCAATTGCTTCTTTAATCGCGTTTCGATAACTTTTATTTGGCATTTTTCTACTATTCCTTTAGTAAGAGACGTATACATCGGTAAGTAACTGAGAGGCTTCTGGGTACTTAGCTGCACGTGCCTTTGCAACGGCATCGTCTACATTGGCTTTAGACTGAGCGTCAATCGCATCGAGCTTGGCTTCGTCAATTTTGTCTTTGACTTTTTCGCGGAATATTTTCAATGGATCTTTATGTTCTTTGACATAATCCAGTTCTTCTTTAGAACGGATAAGCCCTGGATCACCTTCAAAATGTCCATAAAATCGGTTGGTTACCGTTTCAATCACACTCGGGCCTTCACCACGGCGGGCACGTTCAATGGCTTTTTGTGCAACTTCATACACAGCAAAAAAGTCTGTTCCATCTACTTTTTCAGCGGGTAAGCCAAAACCTGCTGCTCGGCCTGCAATGTCTTTACTGCCTACGGCATAATCATGTGCAGTACCTTCACCAAAACCGTTATTTTCAAAAACAAAAATCACAGGGAGCTTTAACACCACAGCCATATTCATTGCTTCAAAAGTTAAGCCCTGATTTGAACCACCATCACCGGTAAAAGATAGACCAATCCCACCATTTTTGAGTGTTTTAGCACTTAAAGCTGCCCCAATAGCCAAAGGTGGACCACCACCTACAATACCGTTTGCACCGAGCATGCCTTTATCTAAATCCGCAATGTGCATTGAGCCGCCTTTACCACGACACAAACCATCATCTTTGCCAAAAATTTCTAGCATCATGGCGTGAATGTCACAGCCCTTAGCAATACAATGTCCATGCCCACGGTGTGTTGATGTAATGAAGTCCTTATCTGTTAAATTTTCACAAATCCCTACTGCAACAGCTTCCTCACCGCTATAGAGATGGATGAAACCAGGAATATCACCTGTATTGTTTTCATCGTGAAGTCGATCCTCAAATTCACGAATGTCGCGCATTCTTTTGTATGCTGCTAGCAATTGCTCTTCCGTTAATTGCATATCTTTGTTCCTTATTCACTACGCTTAAAAGAAAATCCAAAATTGAATAATTGGATTTTTAAATCGTATATTTATATAAGAATATTTTTACTTAATTTCATATTAGACTAAAAAAATATAATGCATGAAAAGATGAGATAAATATTAAAAACAGAAGGTTATGAAATTAAAAATTTTTGTAAAATTTTACAATAGTTCAATTACATACAAAAACAAACCTTTAACCAACCTTTGTTTTATATGATAAGTTTTTTGCCCTGTTTTAATATTATCAATGCAGTTAAAGCAGCTTATTTAATATCAGGGTCTATATTAATTATTTTAAACGACGGAGTGTTTGAAATGGATTTAAATAACACAGTATTAACAGGAAAGAAGTTACGTGGCGCTGAAAAAATGGCGCGTATTCCAATTAAATTTGTTCCAACGGAAACGACATCGAAAAAGCCAGAATGGATTCGGACTAAAATTAGTCAACCTGAGGAAGTTCAAATCATTAAGGATTTATTACGACAACAGAAACTACATACCGTTTGTGAAGAAGCGGCCTGCCCTAATTTGCCTCAATGCTTTAGCGGTGGAACTGCAACGTTTATGATCATGGGAGATATTTGTACCCGACGCTGTCCATTCTGTGATGTCGCACATGGTCGTCCTAATATCCTAGATCCTAATGAGCCAAAGCATCTGGCTGAAACAGTCAAGAATCTAAACTTAAAGTATGTTGTGATTACTTCAGTTGACCGAGATGATTTAAAAGATGGCGGTGCACAGCATTTTGCAGATTGCATTCGAGAAATTCGTCAAACTAGTCCAGACACTTTGATTGAAGTTTTGGTTCCTGATTTTCGTGGTCGCGCAGATATTGCACTTAAAATTTTGAGCAAAAATCCACCTGATGTCTTTAATCACAATATTGAAACCGTGCCACGCCTGTATAAAGCCATGCGACCAGGCGCTGACTATCAGCATTCATTGAATTTACTTAAGAAATTTAAACACTACTGCCCTGATATCCCAACGAAATGTGGTTTGATGGTGGGTTTAGGAGAGATTGAAGCTGAGGTTATTGCGTTATTAAATGATTTGAAAGATTATCAAGTAGACTATGTCACAATTGGTCAATACTTACAGCCATCTAAGTCTCATGCGCCAATTCATCGTTTTGTTACGTTGCAAGAGTTTAATCATTATCAAACACATGGAGAGCGCTTAGCGTTTAAAAATATTTGGAGTGCGCCATTAGTGAGATCAAGTTATTTTGCTGACCGTCAGTATTATGGTGAGTCTGTACCTGCCCCATATATACGTGAATGACTTTTCATTATTTACATGCTTCATTGATAAATATGACAGTTACGTTTATTAACATTTCAGATGGAAATAGTCATTTTCAGCCCATAAGAACACTTTTAAAGTATTCTAAAGGTACAGAAAGTTAAATTGATATGGTTTAATAAACCAAAGAAAAACAATTTTAAGCCTGAGCAAGAAAATGGCATGAATGACTATCATCTGAAAACTGATTTATAACGTTTAAAAATATTACAGTCTCATCATAAAGGAATATGATATGAACCTGTTCAATACACCACCTGCAAAAAAGCTGCAAACAACCCATTTAATTAATCAAACTACTGTGCATGCTGCCCCTGTTTTAGCATTGCCTCAAGAAGATAAAACGTCTTTATTCCGCCGCTCTATTCAGCATAATTATGCAGATTTACTCAAAATAGCAAATGATTCAGATATGGCGATTGGTCTTACAGATCATCACGGGACTCTGTTATGGACATGGAGTAGTTCAGCGATGCTTTCTTCTGCTGAACAAGTTCATTTTATTGAGGGCGGACATTGGTCTACACAGGCAGTTGGAACCAATGCGATTGGTATGGCGTTAAACAGCCAAATATCAAGTTGCGTCTATTCTCATGAAAACCAAATGGACAGTGTTAGAGATTGGGTTTGTTATGCCGCACCGATTTGGGACCCAACATCGGGACAATTTCACGGCATTATTAACCTTTCTACAAAATATAAAAAACATACGCCTTTAGGGTTGCTCGCAGTTGAACGCTGTGCAGATTTAATACAGCGTGCCATAAAATTTGAGCAGCAAAATTTTTTGTACATTAAAGCGCTAGGTTCGCCTTGGGTTCAATTTAATGGGCAAACTTTAAACTTGAGTCACCGTCAAATTGAAATACTTTGCATTTTAGCTTTGCATCCCCATGGAATTGGCTTAGAAGAGTTACACTATGCCCTTTATGGTGAGCGTAGTGTCAGCCTAAAAACCCTAAAGGCTGAGCTTTCACAACTTCGTAGCCTATTACCTCATTCAATTGAGGCTCGCATTTATAGGCTTAGTTGTGAAGTCCAATGTGATTTTTTATGTGCTGAACAATCATTAAATGCAAATCTTATTTCCAGTACATTCTCACTATATAAAGGTAGCTTTCTCTCTAAATCAGAAAGCCCTTTACTCAGCACTTGGAGACATTGTTTTGATGCCCGTTTGAGCCAGTTGATCTATCAAATAAAGGATATCGATCAATTATTAAGAATTATTGGACAAACACATGACCGAATTGATGCGGTACAGCGTTTATTAGAGTTATTACCACAGGACAGTATCCACCGTAATTATTTTTCAAATATGATTTAGATTTGATCTGTTGCTTCAACTCTAAAGTTTTATTGTGAAACAGATTGAAAAGGAAGCTTGATTTTCATACTCCTTTAATGAGAATGTACGATCAAGTCTGAACTAATACAGAATATCGCTTATAAATAAGCTTTTAGTTGTTCAAACAAGTGAGACAACCTCTTTTTGAGTAAACTTTTCTTTATCAATTTTCAGCACGTAGCGAGTATTACGCCCACCACCTTCCAGTTTATACAGCACATCGTTTTCCAAAAGCTCGGTTAGGTGACGTGTTGCTGTAGCCTTACTTACTCCAGTGAGCTTTTGATACTGTGAAGCATTAATTCCTAGAGGGAAATCATTCTCTTCGCCATTGAGTAAGCGATTTAAAACTTTATTCTGGGCTTCATTGAATTCGATATGAGAATAAGTGCTCCAAAATTTCGCTTTAGTGATCGTTCGATCAAGTCGTAGTAAAGACCTATCGATACTTTTTTCTAAGGTGTTCAAAAACCAGACCAACCACTCATTAATTGTATAAGTATCATTCTGGCATTTCTCAAGAACCTCATAATAACTACTACGATTTTCATGAATGGCCACGGACATAGCATATAAACGGATACTTTGGTGATCCATTTGAGCTAATGCTAAATCTGTAATAACACGCGTAATACGACCATTACCATCTTCAAATGGATGTAATGTCACAAACCAAAAATGAGCAAGTGCAGCTCGCAATAACGGATCAAGCATTACATCTTCTCTAGAACTATTGAACCATTCTATAAATTCATTCATTAGTCCCTGTAAATGCTCTCCACCCTCAGGTGCTTCAAAGTAAACCTTGGTAGTAGTGCTATAAAGAGAACCACCAACAACCTGCATTGGTGCCTCGTTATCACGAATTTCTCCTACTTTGATTTTTTGCGCAGCATAATCAAAGCGTTCTATAGTTTGAAAAAGCCAGTTATGCCATTGTAATAAGCGCTCCATTGTTAATGGCGCATTATGATTGCTCACTGCATCCATCATGATATTGGCTAAACCTTCATTTTTATCTTGAATGGGTGCAGGATTTTCTTCTGTTATCCCTAAACGCCGAGCTAATGAGGATTTGAGTGAACGAACATTCAACTTCTCATCTTCAATGAGTGAGGATGCGACTAGATTTGTGAGCAGTGTATCTAATGGTAATGCCTCAGCTTCTGGTGATACTTTGCTCTCTCCGACTAATTGACCTATCTTCTTATGAATTAAACGTAATTTTACTGTGACAAGTGCTTCATCCCATTTAAATTTAGTCCAGTTTGCTTTTTGCCATACCCATTTTTTCATAAGCATTCCCCCTACTGCATGAGCCGATTGTAACACCTATTCGGCTCACTTAGTGAGCTATTAATTTAGTTATTCAGCTCATTTATGACGATTGACCTAATAAAACCTAGATTGTGAGCCGAATAATTGGCTTAAACAGCTCATATAGTGAGCCAAATATACAGGTTATTCGGCTCATTTACTTCTTTTAGCTATTAGGTTGGTTCTGTTAATTTTTTAATGCGATCAGGCTTTGTTGCACAAACCTATGTGTAAAGGCTTTTTCAGCGATATAATTTTCAAATGAAGAAGCCTACACCTAAAATCTATCGTACAACCAATTGGTCCTCGTATAACCAAGCTTTAATCAAGCGAGGAAATATTTCAATCTGGTTTGATCCTAAGACGCAATGGTATGCACAACCACAAGGCAAGCAAGGACGAAATCAAACTTATTCCGATACAGCGATTCAATGCTGTTTAATGATCAAATCTCTATTCCGTCTTTCTTTACGTATGGTTACTGGCTTTGTTCAAAGCCTGATTAAACTCTGTGGCTTGAATTGGACAGCGCCAGATTACTCCACCCTTTGTAGACGACAAAAGCATATTGATATTGCGATAAGCTATCAGAAAAGTCGTGATGGGTTACACCTACTCGTCGACTCTGCGGGTTTAAAATTTTTAGGTGAAGGCGAATGGAAGCGTAAAAAACATCAGCCTGAATACCGTCGGCAATGGCGTAAACTGCATATTGGTATAGATGTTGAAACACTGCAAATACGTGCCGTCAGCTTACGACAAATAATGTCAGTGATTCACAAGTACTAGGTGATTCACTGGATCAAATTCCACTAGATGAGCGAATAGATTCTGTCTATACCGATGGCGCGTACGACACGAAGTGCTGCAGACAAGTGATTTCAGATCGTCAAACACATGCAGTAATTCCACCCAGAAAGAATGCCAAGCCCTGGAAAGATTCTAAAATAAGTTCAATAGAACGAAATGAGTTACTTCAAACGGTTAAACATTTAGGCAGAACCCTATGGAAAAAATGGTCGGGTTATCACCGTCGTAGTTTGGTGGAAACCAAGATGCATTGCATCAAATTATTAGGAGATAAGCTGACGGCAAGACATTTTCAAAGTCAGGTCAATGAAATTCATGCGCGTGTGGCAGTTCTGAATAGATTTACGGAATTAGGTAGACCTCACACCCAAGTTATCTCTTGAATTTGAATGGATTGGGGAAAACTCAGCTTTTGAATGTTTATGCAACAAAGCCCAGTCAATCTCATAGTCTAGTTTGAATAAAAACTTATCTATGTACCTTCAATTTTAAGCATGGTTTGATTCTCTCTTTTCAAATAAATGGCCATGCAATACTCAGTAAAAATAATAGCCCTAATACGGTGCAACTAATTTGCCAAAAACGCAAAGGATCTCGTTCAATGATTGCTGGTGGTTTAGAGTTTAATAATTCTTTGGAAGGATGCATTAGATTATGAATGAGTTCAGATAAGGCCTCAAAACGATGTGTCGGTTCAATGCTCAGCGCTTGGCCTAAAATTTTATCTAACCATATAGGTAAATCAGGCCGATATTTCCTGATGGAATAGTATTGAACTTTTTTAAGCTGCTTTAAACTGTTACAGCGAGCTAAATCTGTCCCATAAGGTAATTGTTTGGTCAGTAAATAATAGGCCATTACCGCCAAAGAAAATTGGTCTGAATGTACAGATGGCGAATGATCAATAAAATACTCCGGTGCCATAAATGCTAAGGTTCCGAGTGGTCGATTCGCATTTTTAGGATTAATTTCGACCAGGCCTCTTACTGCTGTTGAACCATAATCAATCAGTTTAATTTTCATGGCACTTTCTGTATTTAAAACAATGATGTTTTTTGGCCGTATATCCTGATGCAGCATCTCCAGCCGGTGCATTGCATTTAAAGCCAAAGCTGTTTGTTGCAAAATTGGTAAAATCTCATCGAGATTTAAAGGCTTTTCCTGGCGATGCAGCCATTGAGCCAAAGTTTCACCCTGTAAATATTCATAACATTGGAATAAATATTTTTTCTCAGTGTTATGTGGATAACACTGCATCAGGTTGTCATGCTTCAGACGTTTTGATACCCAATCTTCGAGTTGAAATTGCTCTACGGCATACTTATCTTGCTGTAAATCTACCCCCAAAGTTTTTATAACTAAAGGCTGCTGCTGAGTATCGTGTGCCAAATACAGGCAACTGCGATGATTTTGGTGCAAAATCTGATCAATCACATAGCCTTCAAAAACTTCACCTTTACTGAGCTGTTGTGGAAATACATAATCCTGCTGAATATGAAACTGATTCAGTTCAGGCAACTGTTCTACACGGATCACCTGGAAACTTAAGTTATCATCACTGCCCTGTTCTAAAGCTTTTTCAACTAATCCTTTGGCAAGTTGATTTAAATCTGCATCTATTAAAGTTAAATCTAATAATTGTTGATCTGTGACAAATTCATAGACCCCATCGGTCATTAGTAAAAAAATATCTTTTTCTTTGAGTTCAATATTTCGATAATCAATTTCAATACGATAATCCGCACCTAAGGCTCGACTAAGATAATGCTCTTTGGAAGACAACCAGACACGATGATCATGGGTTAGTAATTCAATTTCATGATCGCGAATGCGGTAAATACGACTATCACCAACATGAAAAACATGGGCTTGTTGCTGTTTTAAAATCAGTGCAGATAAGGTACAGACATACCCTCGGTCTTTATCAAAACGTCCTTGACTTTGTTGAGTCTGTGCATAAAGCCATGAATTGGTCGCGCGGATCACTCGTTCTGCTGAAGTCTGTGTACTCCAGGCATCTGAAGTAGAATAATAGTCAGATAAAAAACTGCTGACTGCAGTTTCTGCTGCAATATGGCTGACATTGCTGCTACCGATTCCATCCGCTATAACACATGCAATACCTTTCTGTTTCAGCACATGTCCTTCGGGCAGATATACTCCATGGAAATCCTGGTTCTGTTGTTTAACTCCGGCAGTAGAATATTGCCCAATACTGACTTTTAATGTTTTTTTCATGCTGAAAGCTCAAAAAGGGATCTATATGATCCCTTTATAAAATGATGAATGTTAAAATTCTTTTTTAACACCAGTACGGACATGGGTGGTATAAAGTGCCAGACCTGTTAATGCCAAACCGCCCACCAGATTACCTAAAGCAACCGGCAGTTCATTCCATAGGAAGTAGTCAGCAATCGAGAAGTCACCGCCCATCATCATGGCAAATGGGAACAGGAACATGTTCACGACAGAGTGCTCAAAGCCCATGGCAAAGAACAGCATAATTGGCATCCACATGGCAATAAATTTGCCACTCACCGTAGTAGACATCATCGCGCCAATGACACCTAATGACACCATCCAGTTACACAGCATGCCACGGATAAAAATAGTCATCCAGCCGGCGAATCCGTATTCGGCATAACCTAATGTCCGCTCCTCGCCAATATGCGCAATTTTTACGCCGACAGGGTTTGGATCCGCTGCAAAACCCATGGTATAAACCGCTGCCATGAGCACCGCAACGACTAAACAGCCTGTAAAGTTCCCTACAAACACCAAGCCCCAGTTTTTTAGAATACGTCCCCATGTCACCCCTGGGCGTTTATCTAGCCATGCCAGCGGCGTAAGTACAAACACCCCAGTTAATAGGTCATAGCCCAATAAATACAACATACAAAAACCAACTGGAAACAGGAGCGCACCAATCAATGGTGATCCTGTTTGCACGGCTATGGTAATGGCAAATACCGCTGCCAAGGCCAGAATGGCCCCTGCCATAAAGGCACGAATCAATACATCACGGGTTGCCATATGCAATTTGGATTCACCCGCATCTACTACTTTTTTTGCAAACTCCGCAGGAGCAAGATATGCCATGTTGTCGTCCTCTTTTTCAATATACGGACCTGTTTTTCGAAAAAAAGACGCCTAAGATCATTGAAGACCTTAGGCGCCGTTGCCTTGAATATTAGAACAGGTAATGGTGAATGGCGTCGTTGCCATGTATATCGAAATATAAGCAAAAGCTATGCCACAAATAATTAACAATCACTTAAATATTCATTTTCTATTTAGCATGAACTCTAGAATGCTGTTGGCATGATATCTGCATTATGCGTTCTGCATACATTCATTTGAGAATAATTTGGAGAGGATTATGATTACCCATCGTCAACAAGTAACTGACATGATCATTTCAGCGAAAGTTTTAAAGTCAATTAAGTGGTCAGATGTTGCCAAAGAGATTGGTCTTTCTAAAGAATGGGTAACCGCTGCATGTTTAGGTCAGATGGCGTTTAATAAAGAGCAAGCAGAAAAGATTGGTCAGATTTTTGGCTTAAGTGATGAAGCCGTTGCATGGCTACAGATCGTGCCATATAAAGGTTCCCTGCCAACTAGCGTGCCGACAGATCCGCTGATTTATCGCTGGTATGAGGTTGTCAGCGTCTATGGCATGACTATTAAAGAACTGATCCATGAAGAATTTGGTGATGGAATTATGAGTGCAATTGATTTCAATATGGATATTCAACGTGAGAGTAATCCAAACGGAGATCGGGTGAATGTCGTATTATCCGGAAAGTTTTTACCTTATAAAACTTATTAATCCTCCACCATAAGCATAAAAGCCATTATTAAAATGGCTTTTATTTTATCTACACTTATTAAATTCATTTATTTTTTTAAAAATCATTATTAAAATATATATAATTTTTTCATCTCAAATTAAACATATAAACTATAAATGATTTTACTTTTATTCGATAAATTCAACCATTCTGTACTTTTTAAATAATATTTTCCTATCCTGAATATATAGCTCATCATTTTATTATTGCGTTAGCAAAAACAACAAAAAGGATATTGCTATCCTTTTTGTCAATTCATTTTATATCAGGGCGTGTTGTGTTATTGCTGTACTTCCGCCAGATGACGTTCAGTCACGGCCTGTTCATATAAACGCTGTTCTTTTTCTTTATGCTCGACAGAGAAACGGATCATCAACACACAACTTGCAGCAATCACCACCAAGCCACCCAGTACCATCAAAGTGGTTTGAATATCCAGCATGCCTTTTAACAGGAAACCCGCAGCCACCGCGCCGACATTGCCACCTGCTCCAATAATACCGGCCACACCGCCCAAGGCATCACGGTCGATAAAAGGCACCAGTGCATAGGTAGCGCCACATGCCATATGGGTAAACAAGGCAAAGATGGTCATAGCCATAATAGCCAAGGTCGCGCTGTTCATTTGCGAAAACAGAATAAGAAACAGACCTTCCAGCATGATCAAGGCAAACAGGACTTTGGTTCGACCATCCAGACCTTTTTGAATCGCAACTTTGTCTGAAACAATGCCACCCAAGGCACGGGCAAACAATGCCAGTAAACCAAAAATCCCGGCAGCCATGCCTGCTTCTTTTAGGCCAAACTGGAAGTTGTCGACAAAGTACAAAGCAATAATGTTATGGATGAAAATTTCAATACCAAAACAGGCTGCATAAGCGCCAAACAAAATCCACACACGGTAGTTACGTGCGGCATGCATTAAGATGGCAAGGCCGCCTTTTTTATCGCTACCAACAGAAATACCTTCAGCACGGAGTTCTTTAAAATTGCCTTGTGGACAGTCTTGGGTGAATTTCCAGTACAGTACACCGACAATGATCATCAGAATACCCGGAACCAGAAGTGCAATTCTCCATCCCATTGCCTGTTCTACACCGAACATCACCAAAGCAGCCAGCATTAAAGGCATCAGGGCTTGAGTCGCACCGCCACCGGCATTCCCCCAACCTGCTGTAGTTGCATTTGCCGTTCCCACCACATTTGGCGCAAACATGATACTGGTATGATATTGAGTAATCACGAAGCTGGCACCGATGGCGCCAATCAATAAACGGAAAAACAAGAAAGATTCATAACTGTTGGCCGACGCCACACCAAACACCGGAATACTGCCAATAATCAGTAAGGCGGTATAGGTTTTACGCGGACCGTATTTATCACACAACGGCCCCACGATCAGACGCACCAGAATTGTAATGGCGACTGCGGCAATATTGATATTGGCGATCTGCTCTTTGGTCAGGCTGAATTCACCGGCAATCACTGGCATTAACGGTGCACAGGCAAACCACGCAAAGAAACAGACAAAAAAAGCGAGCCAACTCATATGGAAGGCCCGCATCGCTGAACTACTGAAGTTAAATAGACTTATTTTTGTTGCTTTATTGAGACTTGTATTTGAAGACATAGCCATTTCCTTACCAGAACTGAACGTATTTAAGTCACTGTGATGCACCAGGCATGTCAGTAACGATCAGAACGGACGTCATTGGCCGTCATACAAATGTAGAGTCTTCTTTGACTTTAATCAGGTATATGCACAGGTCATGCCAGATTATTTTTAAAATAGAATAAGATATTGTTTTATATAAACTAATTTATATTCAGGATTTTAACTTAGATGTTTCTTTTTTAAAAATAGAGAGAAAGATAGATATCTTCTGAGGCATTGTTAGAAAAACAGCGAGAGGATGACCTGCTCGGAGTCATTGCTGGTTTAAATCGGTGCAGGGCTGGATCAAATAATTTTTCCCTTTTCAAAATGCAGCACCTGCGCCTGTAAATACGCCACTTCATCTACATGATGGGTCACATAAATCATGGGTAAATCTGTTTGATGAATCACAATTTTCAGAAAGGGTAAAATCTGGTTTTTCAGCTTTTGATCCAGCCCATTTAAAGGTTCATCCAAAAGTAATAGATCGGGAGAAGATAAAAGTGCACGACCGATAGAAACGCGCTGTGCCTGTCCACCAGAAAGCTGATGCGCCCGATGCCGAAGCAGTGGCTTTAATTCAAGTAGCTCAACGATATCTTCGAAAAGAAATTTTTGCTGACCTTTATTTTTTATGTTTAGCTGTTCTGCATATTTTAAATTCTGCATGACATTCAGATGCGGAAACAGTAGGGCTTGCTGAAAAATCAGGGCAATTTTTCTCTGATGAACAGGAATATTCAGTTTCTGCTGATGATCAAATAATATTTTTTGCTGAAAATGAATAAAGCCTTGTGATGGTTTTAATAGCCCTGCAATGTTTTTTAAAAAAGTGCTTTTTCCACTTCCCGAGGCTCCCACAATACCAATCAATTGTGTCTGCATATCCAGATTGGCCTGTAGCTGGAAATTTGCGTAATTAAACTGAAAATCACACTTCAGCATCTTAAGCCTCCAATTTACGTTGATACTTCTGCATGATCCAGTAATTTGCAATCAAGGCTGAAAAAGCCAGAATCAGAGATAAAATGACCAGACGCATGGCCATGCTTTCTCCATCAGGCTGTTGTAACAGGCTATAAATGGCGATGGGAATGGTACGGGTTTCTTCTGGAATATTGCCAACGAAGGTAATCGTGGCACCAAATTCTCCCAGACTGCGGCTGAAACATAAAATGCTGCCGATTAAAATTCCAGGCAAAGCCAGAGGCAGGCTAATGCTACAGAATACTCGCCATGGTGTGGCGCCCAAAGATCCTGCCACCTGTTCTAACTGCCGGTTGATCATTTGAAAAGACAAGCGAATTGGTTGAACCATTAAAGGAAATGCCACAATCATTGCTGCCAGTACCGCACCTTTCCAGTTAAATATCAGCTGAATTCCCCATTTATGTAGATATTGCCCCAGCATACCCTGATGACCAAATAGCAGGAGCAGAAGATAGCCCAATACTACCGGCGGTAGCACCATAGGCATCTGCAATATTGCCTCTACGAGAAATTTGGCCCTGAATTCATAACGCGCCAGTAACCATGCTACGGCGATAGCAAATGGCAGACACACCGCTGTGGCAAAGCCCGCTACTTTGGCTGAAAGCATCAAGGCACTCAGTTCTTCTGGTGTAAGCATGAGCAGTTAGCCTACCTTAAGCTTAAAACCATATTTCTGGAAAATCTGCCTGGCCCTTGGACTCGTCTGGATAAATTTAGAAAATTGGACTGCTGCCTGATTTTTCTGGCCCTGCTGGGTTAAAGCAATCGGATACACAATCGGACGATGTGTTCTGGCTGGAAACACCCCCGAAATTTTAACTTTTTTACTCATCAAGGCATCAGTTCTATACACAATACCGACCTGACATTCGCCACGTTCTACAAATGCGAGAGTTGAACGGACGCTATCCGTACCGACAATTCTGCCTCGAAGCTGATTCAACCAGCCCAGCCCGGTTAAGCTTTGTTTGGCATATTTTCCAGCAGGCACCGATTCCATTTGTCCGGTACATAAATAACCCTGAAAGGCTTTAGCAAAATTAAAGTCAGCTGACATTTTATAATGATTTTTTTGCTGAATAGAACTAATCAATACGAGTTCATTCAAAAGCATAGGTCGAATCTGACCGATCTGAATTTTTTGTTTCTTGATCAGATCATTCATCCAGTCCAGGTCTGCAGAGAAAAATAGATCACTGCTCGCTCCCGCCGCAATTTGTTTCGCCAATACCGAAGACGCAGCAAAAACCGGAACGATTTGGATATCCCGATGCTGTTGCTCATACAGCTTGGAAATATCAGTAATCGCATTGGTGAGGCTGGCTGCGGCATAGATTTTAACTGTCTCGGCATGCAGCATGGGGCTAGTCAACAGCATGCCAGTGAGTAGAACTTTGATTAAATCCATCTTTCTTATTCTATGTGGTTCGAATATTAACAATTGATACAGGCATTTCAAATCAGCAAACCCTGTACCACATGCCCAGCCTGGATTTCTGTTCCGGCCGGAATACGTACCAGACAATTGGCCTGCATCAGATTACTCAACATATGCGACTGTTGTTTTGCCAGGCTCTTGAGTTGTAAGTTGCCCTGACCAAATTCGGCAGCCATTCTTAAAAATCGCTCGCGTGCATCCGCTTTCAAATCATGCGTCATTACCGCACTAAGCCATGCAGGTGACTCCTTTTGTCCTTGTAAGGCATTCAGTAAAGTTGCCGTATAGATTTGCATCCCGACATACACGGCAGCCGGATTTCCCGGTAAACCCAGAAGGTAACAGCAATTTTTATCGCCTCGTTGATACTTGGCAAATAACATCGGTTTTCCGGGCTTCTGCTTCACTTTCCAGAAAATCTGCTCAAAACCTTGATCTAGGGCAACCGGGCGAATAAAATCATAATCGCCCACTGACACTCCGCCGGTGGTCAAGATGACATCGTATTGGTTTTTAAGACGATGCATTAATGCTTGCAACTCAGACTCATGATCTGAAACATGCAGAATATCTACGTTTTGACCCTGTGATTGAAACCAGGCCTGAATCAGTGGAGCATTGGCGTCAAAGATTTTTCCGGAATTCAGGTCTTCAATGCTCGAAGCGACTTCATCTCCAGTAATCACAACAGCAATTTTAGGATAACGATAGACTGAAACCTGCTTTACGCCTGCCATGCTCAAAGCTGCAATTGCACCTACATGCAGTTTTTGACCTGCATCTGCCAGACGCTGCCCTTGTGCGATTTCCTCGCCTGCATCACGTATATCCGTATGAGGCTTTAGGTCTGTTGTAATAATGATTTGATTGGCATGGCATTTGACAATTTCCTGACGGGCGACCGTTGTAGTTCCTGCTGGAATCCTGGCACCGGTAAAAATCCGGACCGCCTGACCTGGCCGCAGTTCAATTTCAGTACTTTGCCCTGCCCGAATCTCTCCAATGAGTTCAAAAGTGCTGTGTGCACTAATATTTTCTGGACTGCAGAGCGCATAGCCATCTACAGCACTTTGTGAAAACAGCGGCAATGGAATGGCCGAATCAATCGCTTCTGCCAGATAATGATTCAGAGCCTGAGCAAGCGGCAGGCTTTCAGTTGCCAAGACATTCGTCTGCTCAAGTATCATCTGTAGTGCCTGATCAACAGAAATCAGTCCCGGCTCAGCACCGCAGGCTGAATGCGATATTGCCTGATTCATTGATAGCCCCCCGCATGTGGGATATTTTTTTGCACATCAAACAAGTGCACCAAAGCCGGAAGTACCGCGATCAGAGATTCTTTCGCACCCTGACGACTTCCCGGTAGGGTCATCACCAGACTGTTCTCAATATAGCCAGCCACGCCACGACTTAATGCTGCATAAGGGGTACGTTTTTGCCCAAAACTACGTGAAGCTTCCATTAAACCGGGAATTTCCCTTTGCAGCAAAGGTTGTAGGGTTTCGACGGTCAGGTCTTTAGGACCTAAGCCAGTACCGCCCACAGTTAGAATCAGCGGATACTGATTTTTCTGCTGTTCAATCAGGGTCAAGAGCTGTTCTGGGCTATCGGGAATAACCTGATAACTAATAGAATCAAAATTGGCTTCTTTTAAAATTTCCATTACGTTTTGTCCGGCAGTGTCCGGCTTTTTGCCTGCTGCAACCGTATCGGACAGCACAATAACCGAAGCGGACAGACTCTCTTTAAGTACGCGGGTAAAATGTGATTTTCCGCCTTTTTTCTGCTGCAACCTGCATTGATCCAGCGACAAATCTTCCGGTTCACAATGCGGCTTCAGCATGTCATACAAGGTCAGACCTGCCAGACTGACCGCTGTCAAAGCTTCCATTTCCACACCAGTTGGTCCAATGGTTTCAACGGTAGCAATAATTTCGACATGTGCATCACACAGTTCATATTCCACATCGGCACGATAAATCGGTAATGGATGGCACAATGGAATCAGCTCATCGGTCCGTTTGGCACCTAGAATGCCGGCAATGCGTGCTGTTTTCAGGGCATCACCTTTTTCAGTATTGCCATTACGTAGCAGCTCAATGCAATGTGGCGGTGCATGCAGGATTCCAGTGGCAATTGCTGTACGGTAACTTTCTGCTTTCATCCCTACATTTTTCATGATTCATCCCAGGCTAATTTTTAAAATCTGTTTTAAAGTGATTCATCTTATGCATCCTCATTGGACGCATTTAATTAGATGGTGATTGGCAAGCGTGTTCTGCTACATGGTGATGGTGACAATGCGCTTCTTCTGCATGATGAGAGTGATTAGTTTCAGGTCCATGATCTTTTCGAATACAACAGCCTTCCACATACTGGCTGCTACCATCCAGATAAAACTCTTCTTTCCAGACCGGAACCTCATGCTTCACCCGTTCCACAGCTTCCTCACAGGCAGCGAAGGCCTCACGACGATGGGCCGCATAAGCCATAGCAATAATGGCTGTTTCCCCAACCTCCAGCTCACCAATACGGTGCACTACCCGCACATAAGACACCTGGTATTTGATCTGGATCTGCTGTTCAATTTCACGAATCATTTTTTCAGCCACAGGCGCATAGGCGGTATATTTCAGGGCACGCACAGCTTTCCCCTGATGATGGTTACGTACTGTTCCGACAAAGATGCCGATTCCACCACATTCCGGAAAATKCTGGATACCATCAAAATCCTCCAGACTAAAAGCAGTCTGCTGGATTCGGGCAAATTGTTTTAGTGACTTGAGTTGCATCTCAGCCTCCTGCTACCGGCGATAACAGCACCAGCGTACTGTCACGATTTAAAACATTCTGTCTGGAAATAATGTCTTCACCGATTGCACAGGCGCAGCGTTCCAGCATGGTCTGTATATCAGGATAAATGGATAGCAACTGGTTCAGGACTTCAGAAACCTGAATTTCAGACTCGCATTGCAAACTCAAATCTGCAGGAATTTGTCGTTCAATCGCACCGAAGGCTTCTATTTTGATATGAATTAATTTTTGCTGAGTGAGTGACATATTTATCCTCCAATGCTGTGCATACTGATTTTTCGGATCGGCTTTTGTATTGGTGATTGCTGGATCGCATGGAAGCCGGCTTCTTTATGCCAGATATAAGCGTGAAGCTTGTGCTGGAATGTCTGTGTGGCGAAATGATCCAGCGCCAGTTGTTCGATATCTGCCTTAAGGTTCAGGCCTTGTCTGGCAAATAAACAGTTATAAAATTCGCCTTGGGCATTGAGGCGTAGACGATCACAATCACCGCAAAATGAATGGGTAATGGTGGAAATAATCCCCAAAGGCTGCCCATTGACCAGATAACAGCGTGCCGGATTAGCACCTTGACCTTGAGATACCCGGACATCAAATTCGGTTTTCAGTTGATCCAAAATATCTTGCTCACTGATGACATCAGACGGATTCCATTTCTGATCGCCATCGAGGGGCATAAACTCAATAAAACGCAGTTCTACAGCCTGATGCTGTGCCCATTTCACCAAAGGAATAATCTGATTGTCATTGATGCCTTTGATCAGCACACTATTGATCTTGACGGACAACCCTGCCTGCTGCGCAGCAGAAATTCCTTGAAGTACAGGCTGTAACTGTTTTTGGGTCAGTTGCTGAAACTGCTTTGGATCAAGACTGTCCAGACTGATATTCAGGTCGTCCAGTCCTGCCTGTTTAAGCGCCTGAGCATAATCTTTTAAATAATGGCCATTGCTGGTCATGGAAATACGTTTCAGGCCAAAGGCTTWCAATGTCTGTAAGCGGGCAATAAAATGAACRATGCCTTGACGCATCAACGGTTCGCCACCCGTCACCCGGATCTGCTCAATCCCGTGTCGCACCATAAACTCGCAAAAAGCATACAGGGCTTCAAAACTGAGCAAATCTTTTTTATTCATCCATTCCGGATGTTCAGGCATGCAATAGCTGCATTTGAAATTACAACGGTCAGTCACCGAGATCCGCAACTTACGTTTCTGGCGTCCAAACTGATCCTGAAAGATACTGCGAGGTGCTAAAGCTGTCATGCTGTTCATTGCTGCGGTCCATGATGAGATCTGCACGGTTATTTAACAGTCTTGATTTACTACCCTATTTCTTCACAATGAATGAGCAATAAGTGTTCCAACTTTGCACAAATTTATGTTTAATGAATATTAATGGGTAATATTTGTTCTTTTTTAGTCCAAAAGTTCGCTCGAAAAATAAAAAAAGCAATATTTTGGTGAACCAGAATATGATAATTCGACTTTTAGCATTTTAAACGCTAGAGAAAGTTAAGCTGTTGATGCTGCTGTAGCTCGTCAAATGAATTAATACTGTGAAAAAACAGGGCACGATTTTTAAAACTTGCCCGCTGCATGTGCATGTCAGCAAAACAGAGTTTTAAACTGTGCTGATCATTTTCAAGGTGTTGGATAAGCGTGGGGAAGCTGCTGCGTTTCATCAGGCAGAATGGAAACAATGCYTTTTCATTGATTTCAACTACCGCCACTTCAGATAAAGGATGTCGTTGCAAGGCCTGATGTAAACGTGAAATGACCTTTTTGGGGATATAGGTCACGTCACAAGGCACGAACAGCACATAATCAGATTCCACATGTGACCAGGCACTCTTCATGCCCATCAATGGTCCCTGAAAGCCGGGTTCATCGTCCTGATAAAAATCAATCGAAGGAATCATCCGTTTATAAATAGAGTGATCCCGATGGCTATTGACCCAGACTTTGCTTGCCCGGGACTTCAGTTGCTGATGGATTTTAATCAGCTGGATTTCATCATCAAATTTGTGCAGCAATTTATTGATGCCATTCATGCGCCGCGCTAAACCTCCGGCCAGAATCACCACGTCGGTTTCCGGATAAGACACCGTCTTCATCACTCTTCTTTTCATTCTATGCACTCCGTCTGGCAGGCCTTAATCAGGCCTCTAATTTCTGGCAAACACGAACCGCAATTTCCTCCGGCTTTTAGACATGCAGTCACCTGTTTTTCATGCGTGATATTTTTATCTTTAATGGTTTGAATAATTCGATTCTTGCCGACCTTAAAACAGCTACAGACCAATGCTCCTTCACTATTTCCCATCGACATGGCCTGACCTGCCAGCAATGCTTTACGATGTAATGCACTCAGACGTTCACGTCTAAACAGGCCAGCCACCCAGTCACGATCTGGCAATAATGCCGCCGGTGCGATATAAAAACTGGCAATTAACTGGCCATCCTGAAGCACCACACTATGACTGATATGCGCCGTTTGATCTTCGAGATTCAGCCATTCAAAGCTTTCATCATCAAAGGCTAACAGGCTCTTGATCTGCCCGGTGATGTCAGAAAAACGGCGACGGTCTGCCAATTCATAACGGATGGCCTGAGTGGTTTGAATTTTGCTCCACCACACCGTATTTTCAATCATGGTCTGAATCTGCTGTTCAAAGCCTTCCCGTACATACAACACGCCCTGCCACTGGGTATAAAACGGCTGGATCATCACCGGAGTATGCTTAAATTCTGGCTCGCCAGAAATCGGGTCAACCACCGGATTCACCACTTTTCCAATCCGCGCATCGGACGCAAACTGGTCGTTCCAGTGAATCGGTGCAAAAATCTGGCCACGTCGCATATTTTGTGAAAATTGCACACGGAGTACACAACTTCCCCAAGCGGATTTCACCTCGACCAGCTCGGCATCTTTCAGGCCATACTTCAGCGCATCTTGCGGATGCAGCTCACAATAAGGCTCGGCACGATGCTGGGACAAACTGGCAGATAATCCGGTACGGCTCATGGTGTGCCATTGATCGCGAATGCGTCCGGTATTCAGGATCAGCGGATATTCAGTAGAAATAGCATGTACCGGATCGGCTGCAACTGTTGGCACCAATCTGGCTTTGCCATCTGCATGGCTAAACTGGCCTTGACTAAATAGTTGACCAACCTGATGAACTTCTTGCTTATCCCAGACTGGCCACTGGATCGGTGCCAGATTATGATATTCTGCAAAACTGAGATGAGTTAAACCTTGCAGGTTGAAATAGCGGAAATTTGGCGCATCTGCGCGTTGCGAAAGTGAACCATTCTGATAGGCAGATAAACGGGCATGTTCCAGAAAAATGTCATGGCTATTGTTAAAGTCAAAACCGCGAAAACCTAAAGCTTTAGCCACCCGGGAAATGGCCCACCAGTCTGCTTTGGCTTCACCCGGAGCCGGCAAAAAGGCCTTTTGCCGTGAAATACGGCGCTCCGAATTGGTGACTGTGCCATCTTTTTCGCCCCAACCCAGTGCCGGTAACAGTACATCGGCATATTGCGTGGTATCAGTGTCGAGACAAATATCGGAAACCACCACAAATTCACATTTCTCCAGAGCGCGTTTAACCTGATCTGCATCGGGCAAACTCACGATCGGATTGGTGGCCATAATCCAGATGGCTTTGATTTTCCCGCTTTCCACTGCTTGAAATAAATCTACTGCTTTTAATCCGGGCTGCCGCGCGATAACCGGGCTTTGCCAGAAATCCTGCACCAGTTGCTGATGCTGCGGATTATCCAAATCCAGATGGCTGGCCAGCATATTGGCCAGCCCCCCGACTTCCCGTCCACCCATGGCATTCGGCTGTCCGGTCATGGAAAAAGGTGCTGAACCGGGTTGGCCTATTTTTCCTGTCAATAAATGACAGTTGATAATGCTATTGGCCTTGTCTACCCCTTGAGAGGATTGGTTTACGCCCATGGAAAACAGGCTCATAATTTTATCAGTCTGGGCAAATTTCTGAAAAAATAAGGTTAATTTTTCAATAGTAATCCCGGTTCGTTGAACCACGCTTTCAATCGATGACTCTGTCGAGCTGCTGGCAAGCGCCTGCTCCAGACCTTGAGTATGTTGGGTAACAAAATCCAGATCGGCATGACCATTTTGCTGAAGATACTGCAACAAACCATTAAACAGCGCGACATCCTGACCCGGTAAAATCGGCAAGTGTAAGTCTGCCGCTTCACAGGTTGCAGTAAAGCGCGGGTCAATCACCACCACAAATAAATCCCGCTCTTCTTTGGCTTTCATGATGCGCTGATAAAGTACCGGATGGCACCAGGCGGTATTGGAACCCACCAAGACCACCATTTCTGTCTGCTCAAAATCTGTGTAGCTGGCCGGTACCAAGTCTTCGCCGAAAGCCCGTTTATGTGCCGCCACAGCAGAAGACATACACAGTCTTGAATTGGTATCAATATTGGCAGTACCCAGATAGCCTTTTACAAACTTGTTCACCACATAATAGTCTTCAGTCAAAAGCTGGCCGGAGACATAAAAGGCGATGCTGTCACGTCCATACTGATCAATACATTGCTGAAATTTATTGGCAATACTTGAAATGGCATGATCCCAAGTGCTTATTTGCCGCTGCTCTTTTCGACCTGTCATCGGATGCAGAAGCCGGGTTTTTAAGCCAAGTGTATCGGCAAGATGACTGCCTTTAATACACAACTTGCCTAAGTTCGCAGGATGCTGAACATCGCCTTCAATCTGAACCTTTTCACCCATCGAGGTTTGGCTTACGTGCGCGATGACACCACAGCCTACTCCACAATAAGGACAGGTCGTCTGAGTGGTTTTTATTTGGGATTCAGTAGAGCTATGTAGTTCCATAACCGGAATACTATTCATTGCTGCTGCGCTCCTTAATCATCCAAATTCACTTGTTTCACCAAATCTCTGATATCTAGCTTTTACAGGTTTGATTTAAATTTTTTCTATGTCTCAAAAGTTTTAATCCTCACCAACCCTCCTTTAATAAAGGAGAGAGGTTCCCCTCTTGTTTAAAGAGGGGTTGGGAGATTGATCCGATTACCCTGCCTTTTTTAATGCAAAATCCCGACCAAAAAGCAGTTTGCTGCGGATATTACTAATCGGTGTCTGATCTGCAATCAGTTCTGCATACCAAGCTCCATCTTCGGTATCGCCAAATAGCACCGCACCAATGACCTTGTCCTGCTGGATAATGATCCGTTTATAGATTTGACGTTTTTCATCATTCAGCACGATATCTTCAAAATCATCCTGAGGTTCAAAATTTCCGGCTGAGAAGACATCACATCCGCTAACCTTGAGTTGGGTCGGAACAGTCGGTGCCTTAAAGGTCAGTCGGCCATGTTCAGCCAGATGCGTCGCGCAGATAAAGGCCTGTCCCCATAATGGCTCAACCAGTCCAAAGGTCTGGCCACGATGCTCAATGCATTCACCCACTGCATAAATACTCGGGTCATAGGTTTGCATGGTGTCATTCACCAGCACCCCACGATTGCAGCGCAGACCAGCCTGTTCAGCCAGGGTTTTATTTGGTCGAATCCCGACGGCGAAGACCACCAAATCGGCATCCAGCATTGTCCCGTCTTTTAGTCGCAGTTGAGTCACGTGACCATCAATACCGAGCAGCTCTTCGGTGTTGGCTTCAGTGATGATTCGGATGCCTTTATCTTCAATTGATTTTTTCAGCATTTGACTGGCTTTCATATCCAGTTGACGATCCATAATACGGTCCATCAGATGCAGCACAGTCACATTCATACCTTGCTGTTTCAGGCCATACGCCGCTTCAAGCCCGAGCAGACCTCCACCAATGACGACGGCATTTTGCTTGGTTTTGCAGTAGTCCAGCATATTGTTCACGTCATAAATATCGCGGAAACTTAATACGCCTTTTAAATCACTGCCCGGAATTGGTGGAACAAAGGGTTTAGAACCGGTTGCCAGAATCAGACGGTCATAACTGACGACTTCACCCTTTTCGGTATAGACATGCTTACGAGGACGGTCGATACGAACAGCCGGATCACCGGCAATCAAACGAATCCCTTTATCGGCATACCAGGCATGCGGATGCAGCATGATGTCATCAATGGTTTTCTCACCCGATAAGACTGGTGACAACATGATACGGTTGTAGTTGCCCCATGGTTCTTCACCAATCACGGTAATGTCATAACGTTCTGGTGCCATATCCAGCAGGTCTTCCAGACAGCGCATACCTGCCAGTCCATTCCCCACCAGTACCAGTTTTAAACGTTCAGTATTTAGACCATTACTGGAAATATAAGTCTTTTGTGCAGTTGGGCTGACATAGACTGTGCCATCTTCAATACGCGTTGGAAATACCAATAGTTTCTGGTCTTGTTCTTCCAGACAACGTCCAGTCACCAGACTGAAATGCTGTTTGTAAATGGGTGATGCTACGACGCGCTCACCTTGCAGATCACCCAGAATGCCACGTGCCATGACATTGGCCAGACTAAATGGATCTTGATTGCTGAGTGCATACACCCGCTGTTCCTGACCCACGCGAAAAATTGCAATCTGCTGATCTTCAATCAGGGCTGCCACACCGGTATTCGGAGTGATCTCATCCAGATTGCAGACTTCGTACCAGTTCAGTTCGTTCATGTCTTTTAAAATTGTCATTTTCATTCTCCCTGACTGTGGTATTTAGGCTTCAACCACTGGAATACGGTTTAAATCACGTTCAGCTTCTGTCTTTGGACGAATCTGGCCACGTACAGGCGTAAACTGAATATTCGGGTCATTCTGCTCAGCTGCTTTGGCATTGATAAAAGTCTTAAAGCGTTTGCGTACTTCAGGATCTTCAATCGCGGTGCGCCATTCATCCTGATACGTACCGATCACGTGTTGCATACGGCGTTCCAGCTCAGCTGCAATACCGAGTGAATCATGCACAATGACATCTTTCAGATAGTCTAGACCGCCTTCCATATTGTCACGCCATACGCTGGTGCGCTGCAGACGGTCCGCCGTCTGGATATAGAACATAAAGAAACGGTCGATGTATTTGATGAGCGTTCCCGTATCCAGATCTGAGGCCAGCAGTTCTGCATGGCGTGGTTTCATGCCACCATTACCGCAGACATATAAGTTCCAGCCTTTTTCAGTAGCAATCACACCGACATCTTTACTTTGTGCTTCGGCACATTCACGGGTACAACCTGAGACCGCCATTTTGGTTTTATGCGGTGAGCGTAATCCCTTGTAACGGTTTTCCAGGAAAATCGCCAAGCCCACCGAATCATCGACGCCATAACGGCACCATGTGCTACCCACACAAGATTTCACGGTACGTAAGGATTTACCGTAAGCATGCCCCGATTCAAAACCGGCATTGATCAGTTTTTCCCAGATTTCAGGCAATTGATGCACTTGTGCACCAAACATATCGACACGCTGACCACCGGTCAGTTTGGTATACAAGCCATATTCTTTGGCAATCTGACCAATCGCAATCAGGCCATCTGGTGTAACTTCACCTCCTGCCATACGCGGTACAATCGAATAAGAACCATCTTTCTGGATATTGCCGAGATAGTAGTCGTTGCTATCCTGCAAACCGGCATGGCTAGGTTTTAGGACAAAGTCATTCCAACAGGATGCCAGAATATTGGCTACAGTCGGTTTGCAGATATCACAGCCCATGCCGTGCCCATGTTGCTGAATCAGGTCAAAGAATGTCTTGATCTCATGCACGCGTACCAGGTGATACATTTCCTGACGTGAATAGGCAAAGTGTTCACACAGATGGTTATTCACTGTGACACCCTGACGCTGTAATTCAGATTTTAAAACCTGAGTGACCAGCGGTGCACACCCCCCACAGGCAGTTGCAGCTTGTGTGCATTTTTTCAGTGCACCCAATGAAGTTGCACCACCTTCAATCGCAGAACAGATATCTGCTTTAGACACGTTATTGCATGAACAGATGGTTGCGCTGTCAGGCAACAGATCGACACCACTGCCACCTGATTTGGAAGTTGCCTGATCAAAGCCCGGCATGATCAGGCTTTCCGGTTGCTCCGGTACCGTCAGACCATTCAGCATCATCTGTAGAAGATCGCTATATTCTTTGGCACAGCCCACCAGCACCGCGCCCAGCAGCTTGGTCTTGTCTGCTGACACCACGATTTTTTTATAAACCTGCGCGGCTTCATCAGCATAGAAATAGCTCAAGGCACCTGGGGACATGGCGTGTGCATCACCAATAGAGGCAACATCCACCCCCATCAGTTTAAGTTTGGTGCTCATGTCTGCACCAGCGAATTCATGACTTTCTTGTCCTAGTACGTGTTTCGCCGCGATACGGGCCATGTCATAGCCCGGTGCAACCAGACCATAAATTTTATTATCCCAAAGTGCACATTCACCAATGGCATAAATGTCCGGATGTGAGGTCTGACAATAATCATTAATGATGATGCCGCCACGCTCACCAATCAGCAAGCCGCTCTGGCGCGCCAGTTCATCACGCGGACGAATCCCAGCCGAGAACAGGATGATATCGGTTTCAAGTACCGAACCATCTCCGAACTTCATTACATGCTGAGTGCTGTCACCATCTTCAATACTCGACGTGGCCTTTTGAGTATGCACCTTGACACCCAGGTCTTCAATTTTAGAGCACAGTACCCGGCCGCCCAGATCATCAATCTGAACCGCCATCAGACGCGGAGCAAATTCTACGACATGGGTTTCCAGATTCAGATCTCGCAGTGCTTTTGCTGCTTCCAGCCCTAGCAAGCCGCCACCAATCACCACGCCTGTTTTTGCATTCAGGCTGGCCGCACGAATGGCATCCAGGTCTTCAATGGTGCGGTAAACAAAACAGTTCTGACGGTCGTTGCCCGGAATCGGTGGAACAAAAGCATAAGAACCGGTAGCGAGAATCAGCTTGTCAAAACTCAGTACATCGCCGTGGTTGGTTGTGACCGTTTTATTCAGCTGATCCAGCTCAATTGCGCGGGTATTCAAACGTAAGTCAATGCCATAAGCATCGGCAAAATCACTACGACAAAGACTGAGGTCTTTAACCGTCTTGCCGCTAAAGTATTCAGTTAAATGTACCCGGTCATAAGCCAAATGCGGCTCTTCCGCCAAAATGGTCAACTCGACGTCATCACCGGCCTGTTCAAGTACAGATTCGATGAATTTATGCCCCACCATGCCATGCCCAATCATGAGAATTTTCATATCTGCACTCCAATTACTGTTTTTTTAAAGATGATAAAAAGCCACATATCACGTCTAGGCATTGATATGTCTGCTGATTGAATATGTTGTAAAGACCGCGTCCTGGCTGCTTGTCTTGCTGGACGAAAGATTGTAACGCTGATGCGTTTTGTATTGCTGAACAACTGACCATGTCATTTATCCTGTGCTGAACGAAACTTCAATCACACTCCTTGAGAGTGCGATTACGATCAGAACGGACATCGTTGGCCGTTGTTAGTATTGAAAGTCATCTTTGACGATTTAATAAAAGCATAAATCGTGCCAACTTTTATTAAAGTAGAAACGCCTAATTAACGACAAATCATCCAGCCAGATGCTTCATTTTGAGCACTTGACGGCTGTTGCACCTTAAGTTGTGCACTAAATTGAATACATCAGCGGACTTTTATGCACCAAATTAATGGCATGTTTTTTGCTTGATTGGTGCTTGAATATTCCTTAGGCCTTACTTGAAAATATTCCATGTCCAAATTACGAATAGCTCTTATTGATGATGATCTGGAGCGCGCTCAATTTATCCAGGAATCCCTGCTTTTACATGATTTTCAGGTGGTGGCCTGCTTAATCCTGAATGACCTGAATATGGTGCATGTCAAAGGCATTCATGCAGATGTGATCCTGTTGAATATGGATCATCCGCATCGGGATATTATTGAAAGTTGTGTCAGCCAATATGAACTCCCGACCGTGCTGTTTACCCAGAACTCCAATAAAGACACCATCAAGAGTGCGATTGATGCCGGAATCACGGCTTATATTGTCGATGGTATTGATCCCACCAAACTAGAAAGCATTCTGGAAATTTCAATTGAACAGTTTCGCAAGCATAAAAAGCTGCTGAATGATTTAAAAGAAACCCAGGACAAACTGATTGACCGTAAAGATATCGATAAAGCCAAAGCGTTGCTCATCCAGCTGCATGCATTAACGGAAGAGCAAGCTTTTGCTTTATTGCGTAAAAATGCCATGAGTCACCGGATTACCATTGGTGAAATGGCCAGACGCTTACTGGATGCACAGAAGCTGTTATTGGGCCAATAAGGAAAAGCATATGTCCACATTAGAAAAAACTGAACTCAATATTGGCTATATTCCTTTACTTGATTGTGTTGCCATTCTCTGGGCCGAAAAACAGGGGTATTTTGCTGAGCAAGGATTAACCATCAATTTAATCCGTGAAGCCTCCTGGTCTAGTTTGCGTGACCGTCTGGCCTATGGCTTTCTGGATGCTGCACATTGCTTGTCTGCCATGCTGCCCGCTGCTGCCCTGGGTACAGACCAGTTACAGGTGGCTTTGCAAACCCCTCTAGTACTGAGCGTGAATCAGGCTTTTATTAGCCTGCGCCAGGATTTGTGCTATGAACTCGGCATCCAGCCTGGGGATGATGAACAGAATACCTCAAAGAAACTGGTACAGGCTTTACAACAGAATCATTCCATCAATCTGGCCTATGTTTATAAATATTCGATTCACCATTACTGTTTAAAAGAATGGCTGGCGCTGACTGATCCACAACTGGCCAAGAATATCCAGCTGATGACCTCTCCACCGCCTTCCATGGTAAAAGGAATCGCAGAACAGGTATTTGATGGCTTTTGCGTGGGAGAACCCTGGAATATTCAGGCCAAACTTGAAGGCTATAGTTTTATCGTCGCGGCAAGCCAGAATGTCATTCCAAAAGTTGCCGATAAAGTCTTGGCCATGACCCAGGAATGGGCAGAACAGCATCCATTTACTGTAGAGGCAGTGGTCAAGGCAGTACAAAAAGCGCAGGATGATTTAAAGCAGCGCAGTGATTTATCAGAAGTATGGGACATGCTGGTAGACTATCAGATTATTCAGTTTGAATGTTCCGCCCAGCGGCATGTCTATGACTTTTACAAGATCAAGAATATCATCCGGAATTTTGTTGGGGAAAGTGCCGAACCGAAAGTCGATGATTTTATCTGGCTCCTGCAGCAGATGGATAAATGGGAAAATATTGAAATGACCGCAGCCAAAAAAAAACAGATTGCGCAATCCTGTATTTATCAGCAAGAAGTGACCGTTGTTTAAAATATTATCTATTCTCATAAAAAAAGACCCAGAAAAATTTTGGGTCTTTTAGATTTAACGTTTTATTTAGCTGAATGCCTGTTGTAAATCCAGTTGAACCGTACCGGGTTTGTCGGAGAGTCAATATTCTGAGAGACTATCCGACAAACCCAGTACGGTTCAGTTAGCATTAACACGTAGGTTGTCAGTGAATTGATGTTGTGTAATAGCCCCCAATTAAAACGGACACTTCTCAATTAAGACCTAGTCAATTGTGCTTGAACTGTGTAATCGCTTGAGATGAAGAATGACGTTCATCCTGCTTTTCAGCAGTTATAGTGATGATTGGCAGTTGAAATATTTCTAAATGTACTCCTGTTCCAGCAGCAGAGCTATGTTGTACATTCAAACCATAAATTAAATTGATCGACAATCGCATCTGCAGTAATAACAGAAATAGAGGCAGGCGCTTTTTGTAAACAATCTGTACGCAAACCCTCAGTCTTTACTGTAAAACTAAAATACGGCGTGGTTTCATTGGCTGTGATGACAATCGTATCAAATTATTGAATACCATTTTCTGCATCAACCTAAGGTACCCAACACAGCGGTGACAGAATGAAGATTTTTAAAGGCGTGGTGAGTATATTCTGTTAGAATTTACAATTGTACATACAAAATCTTGCATAAAAAAAGTAGTGATGCTTGAGGCATTTAGCTGTGCAGATTATGACAATTCGCGTTGAAGTAATCGAGTAAAAGTCTGGGTAAATTGCTGTCCTTGCTCTGTAAAAAACCAATTTACATGTCCAACAATCCAATCATAATAAGCAGCATCGGCATGTTTCAGGTTTTGGGTAATCCCGACAAAATATTCAAGTTCTGAAAATGCGAAATCCAAATGCACAATTTTTAGCAGTTCTGGCAAAATACTAAAGTCTTGTTGTGGGTATATTTCTGCAAAATACGCTTGTAAAAACGCGCTTAAACCCGCTTCATCAACACTAATTTGTGACGTATGTTCTAAAGCCAGCCAATCTATAAAGTTACGCTCAATCGTTATCGCAAGGTCGTATAGCGCTGAATTTCGATCCGATAAGCCAAAATCAATCACCGCTGTAATATTGGCATCGGCACTTTGCGTAGACCAAAACAAATTGGAAGCATGCAAATCATTATGCGTCCAAATTTTAGTCACTTGCTGCAATACATGCTTAATTTTACGATGCGTCTGAAATATGCGCTCTAAAAAAACGGCATCTAAGTTTTTATCGGCAAAATAACGACTCAATTCAGGGCTATTATCAATACGTTGCTGAATAGCCATTACAATATTTTCACTTTCTAAAAGCTGCTGATTCGAGACCAAATAACGAGCCGATCTGCCGTGTAACTCAGGAAAATCCTGCATGGCGGTATGCAGTTTAGCAAGTAAACTACCCACTTTAGCGGCATGTTCCGTATAGAAAAAAGGCGTCCACGATTGCTGATCGACATATAGATCAAAGCCAGCTGCTTTTTCATAAACCTCATAAGTCCAATCACCCAGTTCTAAAGCGGTTTGTCCGCAATTAGAGCTAATTAATGTCGCAACAGGAATGTTTTTACTGGCTAAATGTTGTAAAACAGCATGCTCTTGTAAAATATCTTGGGCGCGACGAAATGAACGATGGCTACGCTTAATAAAATATGAGTGAAAATTTGTTTGGCCTGTACTGGCTAAAGCCTGCATGACTTCAACCAACACTGCCGAAGAAAATGGGCGTGGACTACACCACAGAATCTGAACACTCCCTTGCAAACATGGATAATAAGGTTGCAGGTGGTGTAATTCTGGAACTGTAATATGAACCCAATCTTTATTTTCCCAGTCATTGCCCATGCCATGACCTAAATTAGGTGTGATTGTGGTCATTTGCAATATTCCTTAACCTAATCAGCATTGTGTAGTCGTATATTCCCCGTCATCCACGTCCAACAATCATTTTTAGATGGATGCAGAGCTATTTAATTAACGGTAGACCAGACCTGATGTTTAATGAAATCCTGCATCAAAAACTCAGGTTCAAATTCTGAATTGATTAATCCCAACAGCAAAGATTCAACTTCTTCATTCGTTAAATAAATGTCTTCAACAATATGCACGCCAATCTCTAAATATGCTGCTGTGATAGAAAAATCCTAATGGAAAGGCTTGTGTTTGTATAGCTATGCAATCGTAGAGCCTTATCTATATCTAACAATCAACCATACAGGTAGATTGAATCTTAATCACATTTTCAGCTATGCTATCAACAGATCAAATTTCACTTCAAACACGCCTCGTTGCGTAGGAGTAATCTCATGTCTAAGAAGTTACCTATTTACTTCTCTGATGGTGCTTGGGCGTCATTACAAAAAATCATGGGTATGGATGGTAAGCCTAGCCCAACCTTGAATGCCATTCTAGAACAGATAGAATTGCTGAAAGAATATGACTTTCAGCCTGTTTGCAAACGTACCGTTTTACCGCTTCCAGTTGCTGTCGAATCCATTCCTGCAGGTTTTCCTTCACCTGCTCAAGACTATATTGATAAAAATATTGATTTGAATGACTATCTCATTTCCAATGAAAATGCGACCTTTTTAAATGTGGTACGCACTACCTCTATGGTGAATGCAGGGCTTGAATACGGCGATATTGTATTGGTAGATCGTAGCAAAGAAGCCAAACACCGCAGCATTGTGGTTGCATTAATCGACCAAAAAGACCTGACTATTAAACGCCTGATGATTACAGCCAAAATGTCCAAAAGTGAATTGGCTGAACATTTTGGTGAAGACTACGACCCTGCCACTTTGCCTGAAGCTTGGCTCAAAGCAGAAAGCCCCGACTATGACAGCATTTACATGAAAGATGGGCAAACGTTTGAAGTCTTTGCGGTGGTGACGTGGAACTTAAAAAACTTGATGGCTTAAACCAGCACACCCTAATAAAAGCCAAATAAGCAGAATAACATGAAACCTTTAAAGCAAATTTTTGCGCTAATTGACATCAATAATTGTTATGTGAGCTGTGAGCGGCTGTTTCAACCACATTTGAATCATCGTCCTGTGGTGGTGCTCTCCAATAACGATGGTTGCGTGGTATCACGTTCCGAAGAAGCCAAACAACTTGGTATTAAAATGGCTGTGCCCTTTTACCAAGTTCAAGAATTGATTCAACAACATGATGTTGCTGTCTTTTCAAGTAACTATGCCCTCTATGCGGAAATGTCCAGACGTTTTAATAATACGATTCAACAATTTGTTAGTGCCAAAGACATTGAAATTTATTCAATTGATGAAACCTTTATTGAACTGAGTTCATATTCTCAGACCGACTTAAATGAATGGGCACAAGAAATTAAAGCAACTTTATGGCAATGGCTGGCTCTGCCTGTCTGTGTCGGTATCGGTCACAGTAAAACTGAAGCCAAACTGGCCAATCATCTCGCCAAGAAAAATAGCTATTTCAACGGCGTGTGTAATTTACTCCATATGGACTTATGTAGCAAAGAAGCCTTATTTCAACACATTGATGTCGCTGAAGTCTGGGGTGTGGGCCGAAAACTTGCAAAAAAATTGCACGCTTTAAAAATTCATTCTGTATTTGATTTAGCGATCAGTGATCCTGAGCAAATGCAACGTAAATTTTCAATTTTAATGAAAAAAACCATATTGGAGCTAACAGGTACGCCGTGTATTGAACTAGAACAAACCAGAGCCAGTAAACATCGAATCATCAGCTCACGTTCTTTTGGACAACGAGTCACCGACATTCATGCACTTTCGGAAGCACTGAGCGATTATTTACAATCTGCAGTGCAGAGGCTTAGAAAAGAAAAAAGTTTATGTTCCTGTATGATTGTTTTTGCGCAATCCAGTCGTTTTGATCAGCGCCAAGCTTTTTACAATCAATCGGTGACTATTGCCTTTAATGAACCAACAGATTCTGCCTTAATCATGAACAAAGCCATCATGAAGCATATCTCTACCCTATTTCAAGAAGGCATTGTCTTTAAAAAATGTGGTGTGATTTTAACAGGACTTGAGCCAAAGCAAGGCTATATTCCCGACCTACTTGCAGATACGCACGTCATTGAAAAACAGGAACAATTACAGCAAGTATTAGATAGCGTGAAAAATAAATATGGTATGCAAAAACTTGCTATTGGCGCATGTAAATTACAAGACCGCACCTGGGCAATGCAGCGCAGCCATTTAAGCCCTAATTATTTTAGCTGGGAAGGCTTATTGGCACTTGGCGATTAGTGTTTTTTCAGTTGTGATCTGGTTCGTCTTTGATTGCGCTTCTATATACTTCAGTTACGTCAAGAAAGGATATTTATAAAACCGTTCATCCAAACAACCATCTTCTTGCCATGATTATTTGGATGAACATGATCTGATTTAAGCAATATCAACCTTCATTTAGTCCGACAAACTTAGCACGTGCTTTATGTAGTTTTTTGTAGCTGTCGATTAAACGTAAATGACGATCTAAACCCTCAAGCTGCATATTGGTTTCGGTGAGACCATAGAAACGTACGTTGCCTTCAACAGAACCCATAACTGCATCCATCCGTTCATTGCCAAACATACGGCGGAAATTGACTGCATAATCGGCAATATCCATTTCATCATCTAAAATAACTTCAAGCACAACATTCATACACTGATAGAACAAGCCACGCTCTACGGTATTAGTGTTGTATTGTAAGAATGCTTCGACTAAATCTTTAGCTTCTTCAAACTGTTCTAATGCCAAATAAATCAACAATTTTAATTCAAGGATGGTGAGTTGTCCCCAAACGGTATTGTCATCAAACTCAATACCAATCAGGGTTTTAATTTCGGTATAGTCATCTAGCTCACATTCTTCCAAGCGCTCAACCAAAGCTTCAAGTTGGGCGTCATCCAAACGGTGTAAATTCAAAATATCTTCACGGTAAAGCAAGGCTTTATTGGTATTATCCCAAATCAAGTCCTCCACCAAATACACTTCTGAATAATCGGGCACTAAAATTCGGCAAGCAGTTGCACCTAAGTGTTCATATACCGCCATATAGGATTCTTTGCCCAAATCTTCCAGAATCGTAAATAAAGCCTCGGCTTCTTCTACATTGCTATATTGACCATTGTTGGTGAAATCCCACTCTACAAACTCAAAATCTGCCTGCGCACTAAAGAAACGCCAAGACACTACACCACTAGAATCAATGAAATGTTCAACGTAGTTATTTGGCTCTGTAACTGCATTGCTGCTAAACGTTGGTTGTGGCAAGTCATTCAGACCTTCAAAACTGCGCCCTTGCAATAACTCGGTCAAGCTACGCTCTAAAGCCACTTTAAAATTAGGATGTGCACCAAACGAAGCAAATACACCGCCTGTACGTGGGTTCATTAAGGTCACACACATGACAGGGAATTGACCGCCTAAAGATGCGTCTTTCACCAATACGGGGAAGCCTTGCTCTTCTAAAGCCTGAATACCTGCCACAATACTTGGATATTTCGCCAAAACTTCTTGCGGCACATCAGGTAGGCAGATTTCTTCCTGAATAATTTCGCGCTTGACTGCACGTTCAAAAATTTCAGATAAACACTGCACTTGAGCTTCTGCAAGCGTGTTGCCTGCACTCATCCCATTACTTAAATATAAATTTTCAATTAAATTTGATGGAAAATATACCGTTTCACCATCGGATTGACGTACAAATGGCAATGAACAAATACCACGCTCAGTATTGCCTGAGTTAGTGTCATATAGATGTGTACCAAGCAATTCATCTTCAGGGTCATAAATTTCTAGGCAATATTCATCTAAAATTTCTTTAGGCAATTCACCATTTAGGCCAGGCTTAAACCATTTTTCATTTGGATAATGCACAAACTCGGCATTGGCAATTTCTTCGCCCCAAAACTGATCGTTATAGAAGAAGTTACAGTTCAAACGCTCAATGAATTCACCTAAAGCAGATGCCAACGCACTTTCTTTGGTCGCACCTTTACCATTGGTAAAACACATTGGCGATTGCGCATCACGAATATGCAATGACCAGACATTTGGTACGATATTACGCCATGAGGCAATCTCAATTTTCATGCCCAAATCTGCCAAAATACCCGACATATTGGCAATGGTTTCTTCAAGCGGTAAATCTTTACCCTCAATAAAAGTCGCATGAGATGAAGTCAAGTTTGGCATCAGCAAAGCTTGCGCATCGGCATCAATACTTTCGACTTGCTCAATCACAAACTCAGGGCCAGTCTGTACCACTTTTTTAACAGTACAACGATCAATGGAACGTAAAATACCCTGACGGTCTTTTTCAGAAATATCTGCAGGTAATTCCACCTGAATTTTAAAAATTTGTTTATAACGGTTTTCAGGATCGACAATATTGTTTTGTGATAAACGAATGTTATCAGTCGGAATATCACGTGACTGGCAATAAACCTTCACGAAATATGCAGCACACAATGCTGATGACGCCAGGAAATAATCAAATGGGCCTGGTGCAGAGCCATCACCTTTATAACGGATGGGCTGATCGGCAATGACAGTAAAATCGTCAAATTTAGCTTCAAGACGCAAGTTGTCTAAATAATTGACTTTAATTTCCATGTAGGCACCTATTGTCTGTGCCTACTCAGACACAAAAAATTAGAATATTGATTTATAAGCCGAATCAAGGAGGAGAATTAGACTTAAAAAATAAGGTTTGAAGTTAGCGCAGCAGTAATAACAGCGACTCCAGAATATGCGACAACATTATAAAGTGATTTAGATGAATTGATAATGCTATAAATACAGTTTTACTGAGTTTGAGCAAAGTTACCTAATTAATATACAAAAATACAATATACCATTATGTAAAGTATTGCCTTCAGGTTGTAATCTGCGTGATGGTGAAACAACATGAAATATACCGCACTCTTTGCGGCGCATGAACTGCACACGCCGTTGATGGCGATTAAAACGCATCTGCAACGGAGTCAATTGATATTGAATCAAAACACATCTACCCAAGATACAGCCGAGAAACAACAGACTGACTAAGCTTTTGCGAGCGTTAATAGCAATTCAGGCGAGTTTCAGAACAAGATCACATAACTTTTGCCAATACCGAACATAGGGTTCAACTTTACAATAACGATATTTTTAAGAGGTTTTTTGAAATAAAAGGTCAATGCGTTCTAAAATTTTATCCATGATGTAAATGCTGCGGGCTATTGAGCAGAAGAACATTGGCTAGAAAAAATAGCTGAAACTTTCATCACCTTTTTTGTTCAATTCCACTTCATATTTTTAAATGAGGTAGATATCCGTGCAGATCGTGCTAATGCTAGGTCTTGTGATCAACTTACAACTTAATTGAAGCGTTTATAAAACCAACTGCGCCACACTCAAAATCTAATACACAGCGCAAGTACCCATGACAGCCTAAAATATAGATAAATACATCAATCAAAATATTCAACTTAAACTTATGTTTTATTTAAATAAAGTCAGATTTTTAAAATATCTTGTTGTTGCTATAAGCTTTCTATCGAATCCATTTCCGCTTGAACGATGATTATAAAACATATCAACTGATCTACTGCGGTTTATGTGGTCATCAACTTTGCATGAACTGAAAAAAATGGAGAAAGTATTTTTTATAAACKACAATGAAATATCATGCTATAAAGAAATGTGAAATTGATGTTGATTATTTGCTGGCTTTGGCATTCCGAATCAAACCTCTTTAAGTTAGTCGCTTGCTCAGTCGTTACAGAAAACAAATGAATAGATTTGGTCAGTTGTTTTAGAATATAAATATTAGCAAAAAAAACTAAAAATGTAATTTTTTAACATTGCGAATTCCCTGCAAAGTTTTCATTATAGAGCCTCATTTTGGCACACGCTTTCTACGTCAAATTAAACAAATTACAAAAAAAATGTGGAATTTTATGCCATAATTAGCAAACTTTGCAGACATCTTGCAAAGTATTATTGCAATTATTTATTGGAGCAAGCGGAATGAGTTCGACCATTTTGGTTATTCATGGACCGAATCTAAATTTGCTAGGAAAGCGTGAACCCGAAGTTTATGGTTACCTCACTCTTGAGGATATAAATCAACAGCTCATTTCTCAAGCACAAAAAGCATCAATTTCTATAGATACTTTCCAAAGTAATTGGGAAGGCGCAATTGTAGACCGAATTCATCAAGCCGCGTTAGATGGCACACAATATATCATTATTAACCCTGCTGCATTGACACATACCTCTGTTGCGGTACGTGACGCTTTGTTAGGGGTCGCTATTCCATTTATTGAAGTCCATTTGTCGAATGTGCATGCACGTGAGGCGTTTAGACATCATTCATATTTATCAGACAAAGCCGTTGGTGTAATTTGCGGCTTAGGTGCAAAAGGCTATGCCGCAGCACTCGACTTTGTTCTTGAAAAAATTCAATCTACTACACAATCTTAAACTAGGGATACTGTCCATGGATATTCGTAAAATCAAGAAACTCATCGATTTGATGATTGAATCTGACTTACAAGCGATTGAAGTTAAAGAAGGCGATCAGTCGATTGCATTAACTCGTCGAAATCCAGTAGTGGCGGCAGCAGTTCCTGCAATGCCTACACCTTCTGCAGAAGTACCATCTGCACCTAAATCTTCACCACGTGGTGCAGTTGAAACTTCTCCAATGGTTGGCGTGTTCTATGCAGCACCAAGCCCAGGTGAAGCACCATTCATTAAAGTGGGTCAAACTGTTTCTGCTGGTGAAACGCTTGGTATTATCGAAGCAATGAAAATCATGAACCCAATTGAAGCAACTCAAAGTGGCGTGATTGAAGAAATTCTAGTTAAAAATGGCGAAGTGATTCAATTTGGTCAACCACTCTTCCGTTACCGCGCTTAAGACCTCGGGGATTCACAATGTTGCAAAAAGTTTTAATTGCAAACCGTGGTGAGATTGCCCTGCGCATCACCCGAGCTTGCAAAACTTTAGGGATCAAAACCGTGGGTATCTATTCAGATGCCGATAAAGACCTGATGCACTTACGCTTTTGTGATGAAGCTGTATGTATTGGTCCGGGTGCGAGCAGCGAAAGTTACCTAAATATTCCTGCAATTATTACTGCAGCAGAAATTACAGGTGCAGATGCCATTCACCCTGGTTATGGTTTCCTTGCTGAAAATGCCGAATTTGCTGAAATTGTAGAAAGTTCGGGTTTCATTTTCATTGGTCCACGCCCTGAGCATATTCGCTTAATGGGTAACAAAGTTTCTGCAATTACTGCAATGCGTAAAGCTGGCGTACCGACTGTACCAGGTTCAGCACATGCCGTTACACCACACAATGCTTTAGCTGAAGCCAAAGAAATTGGTTTCCCGCTCATTGTAAAAGCTGCGGCTGGTGGTGGTGGTCGTGGTATGCGTATTGTAGAACGCGTAGACACCTTGCTTGAATCTGTTCAGGCGGCTCAACGTGATGCAGAAATGTGGTTTGGTGATGACACGGTCTATATGGAACGTTTTTTACAAAAGCCACGCCACGTAGAAGTACAAGTATTGGCTGATGGTAACGGTCACGCGATTCACCTTTATGACCGCGACTGTTCTTTACAACGCCGTCACCAAAAAGTACTTGAAGAAGCGCCAGCGCCTAACTTACCAGAGCAAGCACGTGCCGATATTTTAGAAGCGTGTGTTAATGCATGTAAGTTAATGCAATACCGTGGTGCAGGTACTTTCGAATTCTTATTTGAAGATGATGAATACTTCTTCATTGAAATGAATACACGTGTTCAAGTTGAGCACCCTGTAACTGAAATGGTGACAGGTATTGATATCATTGAACAACAATTGCGTATTGCTGCAGGTCTAGGTTTAGACATTGAGCAAGATCAGGTTGAAATTCGTGGTCACGCAATCGAATGTCGTATTAACGCAGAAGACCCTATCACTTTCTTACCTTCACCGGGTAAAATTGAACACTTCTATGCCCCAGGTGGTGCAGGTGTTCGTGTAGATTCACACATCTACCAAGGTTATAGCATTCCGCCGTATTACGACTCAATGATTGCTAAACTGATTGTACATGGTAAAGATCGTGAAACCAGTATTGCGCGCATGCGTCAAGCCTTGGATGAAACCATCTTAACAGGAATTAAAACCAATATTCCTTTACACAAGGACTTGATTCTGCAAGATAAAAACTTCTGCAAACAAGCGATGGATATTCACTATCTTGAAAAGCATTTGCTGAAGCAACTTGCTGGCAATGAAGAAGAAAAAGCATAAGCAATTTAAGTTTGCTCATGTTTAAAATGAAGAGCTGATGATTCAACATCAGCTCTTTTTTATTGCTCAAGATAAAAGCTAAACCATTAATCTATGCAAATTAGTCCGAATAAAAACCAATACTCCAAATGTAGTATTGGCTTAAAAATTGAATTAAAAATAGGGATCACTTTAGATCATTGAGTACTACAAACTGTGCGACAAGATTAATCTAAAAACTCAGTCATTAATACCAAAACTTCTGCAGTTTTTTCAGCATGTAACCAATGCCCTGCATGCGCGACAGTTTCAACTTTTGCATGAGGAAACTGTACTTGAATGGCAGCATAATGCTCAGGCTTCTCAATATAAGGCGAATTACCACCACGAATAAATAAAGTATCGACATCACTATGCACCGTCTGCCATGACAAAATTTCTGCATAATGCTCATGTAACGCATTTAAGTTAAATAACCATCGCCCTTTGCTAAATGACTTCATTAAAAATTGTACGACCATTTCTTCTTGAAGATGCTCACGCATAATTTCCATCGCCGCTTGGCGGCCTTCAACTTGTGCGTCCTGCACAGCAAATAAAGCGGTAAAAATTTGATCGTGACGATTTTCAGGATAAGCAAAAGGACAAATGTCCAATAAAACCAATTGTTGTAAACGCTCTGCTGCTAGAGGTGCTAAAGTCATTGCAACCTTGCCCCCCATTGAATGCCCAACTACAGAAAAATGTTCAATATTCAAACTATTCAGCGTTTCTAAAACATCGTGTGCCATTACTGCATAATTCATGTCATCACGGTGTGCAGACTTACCATGATTGCGTACATCTAATTGAATTACGGTACGCTGTTCTTGAAATGCACGTGCGAGCATGCCTAAATTACTCAAACTACCAAATAAACCATGAATAAAAACCAAAGGTGGCAACGTAGATTCAGGCTGATTTTGCGTGATTTGATAATTTAACAACATAAAATAAACTCTAAACTTGAATACAAATGATTGATCTATTTAATGAGTTTTGAGTTTATAAATCAAATTTTATATGTGCCTTTTATAGATAAACCTATAATATTGCTTAGGCTATTTGTATAAGTCAAAGCAATAGTATAACAAGATGAGCTTTTCTTAAAATTTTATTTAAAGTAATTCAAAGGCAACTTCAAATAACGAATGCCGTTGGCCTCAGGTTGTGGAAACTTACCTGCATCCATATTGATTTGAATAGATGGCAAAATCAATTTAGGCATCGTTAAAGTGGCATCACGCTGGGTTCGCATCTCAATGAATTCAGCTTTGCTTACCCCTGTATGAATGTGAATATTCTGCTCTTTTTGAGTTTTGAGCAGTGTTTCATGTTCATATTGTTCACGTGATTCTGGTAAATAGTCATGGCATAAAAACACACGCGTTTCTTCAGGCAACTCATATAATGTTTGCACAGAATCAAACAATTGCCCTGCACTGCCTTTCGGGAAATCACAACGTGCCGTACCAAAATCAGGCATAAACAAGGTATCACCTACAAATACAGCATCACCGATCACATAGCTTAAACAAGCAGGCGTATGTCCTGGTGTAGGGATGTTATAGGCTTGTAATTCACCAATTGTAAAAGCTTCATGATCTGCAAACAGATAATCAAACGATTGATGTGAATTGAAATATTTAATATCCAAGTTATAGATGGCACTAAATGTTTCTTGCACAATCGAGATTTTATGGCTCATGGCAATTTTACCACCCAACTGCTCTTTTAAATATTGAGAAGCTGTCAGGTGGTCGGCATGCACATGCGTTTCTAAAATCCATTCAACCGTTAATTTATTATTATGGATGTAAGCAATGATTTCATCCGCATGAGTAGTTGTAGTTGTCGCAGATGCAGGATCATAATCCAACACGCTGTCAATGATGGCACATTGGCGTGTCACAGGATCACTCACCACATAACTGAATGTATTGGTATTTTCATCAAAAAAATGCTGAATCTCTGCGTGCATCTTATGCTCCTGCAACCTTACGATGAATGAGAATCCCCACCAACATCGCAACAATAAAATAGATTGCTTGATAATAACCTAAACCAATCAAGGTCAGACTTGGCGCAGGACAAATTCCTGCAATCCCCCAACCGATACCAAAAATAAAACTACCAGTGATCAATTTAGAATCAATTTGAGTTTGTTTAGGCAAATCAATTGGTTCATTTAGAATGGTTTTTGGTTCAGCTTTACGTATAACTCGTTGAAATGGAATAAATGCAACCGCAATTGCACCCACAATTACAAACGCCAGACTTGCATCCCATGTACCGAAAAGATCGAGAAAGTTTAGAACTTTTTCAGGATTCGACATACCAGAAAGAATCAATCCAACTGAAAAAATACCACCAAAAATAAAGGCTAAGAAATTTTTCATTTAAAATGCACCTGTGATGTGTCGGATAACATAAACGGTAATAAAGCCAGCTAACATAAAGGTACCTGTTGCTGCAATTGAGCGCTTAGATAAACGACTCATGCCACATATACCATGACCACTTGTACAACCCGAGCCTAAACGAGTACCGAAACCCACCAATAATCCTGCCACAATCATCATCAATGGGCTTGCATTCAATTCAACTTTAGGTAGAGCCACAATGCCGTAGAAAAAAGGCACAATGAAAATACCTAACACAAACCACAATGCAGGCGTTTTGAATAGCGTGTGCGGATTTAATACTTGTGCCAATAAACCACTAATGCCTGCGATACGACCATGAACATATAAGTAACCCACGACGGCAAGACCAAGTAATCCACCACCGATTAATGCCAGCAGATAATCATGCATGTTTAACACCCAAACAATATATTTTTTTATAATATATTATTATAAATATTATTCAACTATATCTATTGTAATTTTTTTAATTTTCTCATCTGATATATTGTATTTTAAATTTGCGTGAGTTAGGGCAAATCAATATACAGCAACAACAAAAGTTAATTTTATTAGATTCATTTATAAGCAAGCACAGTAAGTTCTTTTTTGTGTCAACGAATTACACGCTTAGCGGCTTCTAACACGATGCGCTTGTTTGCTGGATTCAGCATCTACAATCGCAATGAGTAGAGCTGGATACGCTGGACGAGCTTATTTATTGCTTAGAGATCAGATTAAATTTTTTAGTTGTTAACTGCCAGGTGCGGAACAAAATAAGTATCTTTATGCTTTCTTTGGCTCCCCACAATATAATTTCAATTTATTATACATCTACGATATCGACAAAACTGGCATTTAAAACTTTTGCCAAATCGCTTGGCGCTAAACCAATATCCAATCCACGCTTCCCTCCACTCACATACATAGTTGTAAGCTGTTGAGCGGATCTATCAATCACCGTTTTCAGTTGTTTCTTCTGCCCGATTGGACTTATGCCTCCCACCAAATAACCTGTCAAACGTTCAGCATCTTTAGGATCAGCCATGTGTACTTTTTTACACAGAAAAGCAGCCGCAACTTTTTTTAGATTTAATTGGTGATGGACAGGTAATATCGCGACAAAGAAATGTTTATCATCATGGATCAATAACGTTTTAAATACTTCTTTGACATCTAAGCCTAGCTTTTCTGCAGCTTCCAAACCAAAACTTTTAGCATTATGATCATGTTCATATTCATGTGTAGAAAATTGAATTTTCTTGGCTTTTAAAAGTTTAGTTGCTGGTGTCATGTAAAAAAATATTGAAAAAAACGATGCCAAAATTATACACTTGATTAAGATTAAAAGTGAATTTACTTAGGCTATTTCTTGGATTTTAAAGCAACCTTCAAAACAAAAGCCCAAAATAATTAACTTGATTTACGTGAATTCTCGACCAACACGTTGGCTAAGCGCTGTGCATGCGCAATCACGCGATCCAACCAACGCTGCGCTGCTAACAATTCTAAACCTGTCGCAGCATTGAGTTGATTCACAGCAGTATACTGCAACACTTTTTCACGGTTTTCGGCACGTTGATCTTCTGTCCATTTTTTCAAATTAGACAGTTCAGTATGTAGACTTAGTACGTGTTTATACACATCAAAATCATCCACTTCTTTTAAATGTTCATCGAGAATTTGCACAAAATCTAAACCAACTTGGTAAATTGCGGGTTGGGTGCGTATCTCCTTAGCCAACGTAATATTTTCCAAATCACTTCGTAAAACACGTAAATAAACCATCAAACGAAGCATCGCCATTAAACGCTGTTGATCGGCCTCATTTTCTGAAATTGACATTTCTTCCAAATAACGTTGGACTTGAATGAGTACTTCATCGAGCTGCAATAAACGTACTTTTGATGGCAATCTTCCCTCTTGGATAGCCAGTTTCAGCATCACTAAAACGTCATACAAACTATGGTAAATCACTTTTGAAGCAGCATGAATAGCCAAGGCTGGCACAGATAAACTTGCTTGATCGAGATAACATAAAACCGATTGAGTTTGATCTGGGATGATTTTAATAATCAGTTTTTCAAACTGACGGATAAATGGCAAAATAATCAAAGTACCGCAAATACTGAATGCTGTATGGAATGCAGCAACAATCACCACATTGTCCCAGGTTGCCATAAGACGTTGATTCTGAGTCAATTCAAGAAATAGCGGTTTTAAAATAATAAAAGCAAAAATGGCTGAAATGATATTAAAAAACACATGAACTGCAGAAGTACGTTTGGCATTCGCAGTTGAACCAATCGCAGCAATAATTGCTGTTGCTACCGTACCAACATTCTGTCCAATCACTAAACCTAAGGCTTGTTGCAAATCAATCGCACCACTTGCCAATGCTGCTAAGGTCGCGGTAATTGCAGCACTTGAAGATTGCAACAGAATAGTCATGATAATACCGACCAAAACCAAACTGAGTTGCGCAATCAGAGATCGACTTGAAAATACGGATAAATCGACACGTTCTGCAAAACCTGACATAGCAACTTGCAACATATCAATACCAAGAAAAATCAGGCTAAAACCTGCCAGTGTCATTCCAAATAGTGCAACTCGCCCCTGACTAAATAATTTGAGCATTGCACCCAAACCCAGCAAAGGTAATGCAAAACTGGTAATGGAAAATTTAACACCTAAAAATGCCACCATCCACCCCGTACTGGTTGTGCCAATATTCGCACCAATAATGACACCAATTGCTTGGGCAAAAGTAAGAATCCCTGCACTTACAAAACCGATCGTGGCTAAAGTCGTTGCTGTAGAAGACTGTACAATTAAGGTTAAACCAATGCCTGAAAGCACAGCTTTGATGGGTGAGCCTGTAAATTTAGACAACCAGACACGCAGCGTTTCGCCTGCCATTTTTTTCAGACTGTCTGTCATCATGGTCATACCAATCAAAAATAGACCAATACCACCACATAATTGTACTAAGACGTCTAGCACACTTTCTCCCTATGCAATCCGCAATTTCTAGGTACTGAAAAGCAGATATTGTACGTACTCTTAATTAATCTTAGAATTGCAGTTTATTTCTTCTTTTCCAAAAGTTTATATAAATAAAAAACTTGTCATCAATTTGACACATTATTAAAATCCCAGGTTATATCCGACACCATTGGTTTATCCAATCGCCCTATAAAAACAAAATTATATCGCTGAATTATGCCACCAGTATACAATTCAAATCTTCAGATAACTTGACTGAGTCAAGCGCTCGTATCAAAATCAGCATATATGCACATACGCTAGAATGAATAGACATAGTTTTAATATGATTTTTAATGCCTTTAGAAAATACTCATCTATAAAAATATTCAGTATTGGTTGTACTGTTTTAACGCTAGCAGCTTGCTCTCCACTGGGCGGTGGCTCTCTTGCAAAACGTTCAGCTAAACTTTCTACAGGGATTCAAAAGGCCTATGCTGTGCATCCTGATACAGCTAATCGTGTAGCACCAATCATTGTACAAAGTGCTAAACAACATAATGTTGACCCTCTGCTTGTTGCTGCAGTTATTAGACAAGAATCGAACTATCATGGTTATGCTGTTTCACCTTCAGGCGCAGTTGGATTTACACAAATTATTCCACGTTATTGGCAGCAGACTTGTCCTGGCGATTTATTCCACGAACATACCAATATCAACTGTGGTACATATATTTTAAATCATTATAAAAATCAGTCTGGTAAATGGCCTAAAGCTTTAGCCTATTACAATGTAGGGCCTACTGGCTACAATAATAATAGAAAAATGAAAAAACAAGGTAAACGCTATGCGAAACAAGTCAAACACCACCAAAAAAATTTAAAAGATGCACTTTAATGTTGACTTGTCAGATTAATATAGTAGCCAATTCGAGTTGAGTTAAAATCATCCTCAGATGGTTTTATTTTGCCTTCTTTTTTAATATTTCCCTTTCTTTTTCTACTTTTCTTTCCCACATAAAAAAACACCCTCAACGTTAGTTGAGGGTGTTTGAATAATGAGCTGGCGATGACTTACTCTCACATGGGTAACCCCACACTACCATCAGCGCGAAGAGGTTTCACTTCTGAGTTCGGGAAGGGATCAGGTGGTTCACTCTTGCTATTGTCGCCAGCACAACTGTTATGGACTTGTTCGGGTCTTAGTTACAWCAACTGTTTGGGTGTTGTATAGTCAAGCCTCACGAGCAATTAGTATTGGTCAGCTTCACATATCGCTATGCTTCCACATCCAACCTATCAACGTCGTAGTCTTCAACGGCTCTTTAGGAGGCATAAAGCCTCGGGGAAATCTTATCTTGAGGTAGGCTTCCCGCTTAGATGCTTTCAGCGGTTATCCCTTCCGAACATAGCTACCCGGCGATGCGACTGGCGTCACAACCGGTACACCAGAGGTTCGTCCACTCTGGTCCTCTCGTACTAGGAGCAGATCCTCTCAAATTTCCAGCGCCCACGGTAGATAGGGACCGAACTGTCTCACGACGTTCTAAACCCAGCTCGCGTACCTCTTTAAATGGCGAACAGCCATACCCTTGGGACCTGCTTCAGCCCCAGGATGAGATGAGCCGACATCGAGGTGCCAAACACCGCCGTCGATATGAACTCTTGGGCGGTATCAGCCTGTTATCCCCAGAGTACCTTTTATCCGTTGAGCGATGGCCCTTCCATACAGAACCACCGGATCACTAAGACCTACTTTCGTACCTGCTCGACTTGTGGGTCTCGCAGTTAAGCGCGCTTTTGCCTTTATACTCTACGCGTGATTTCCGACCACGCTGAGCGCACCTTCGTACTCCTCCGTTACTCTTTAGGAGGAGACCGCCCCAGTCAAACTACCCACCAGACATGGTCCTCGTCCCGGATAACGGGACAGAGTTAGAACCTCAACATTACCAGGGTGGTATTTCAAGGACGGCTCCACTCGGACTAGCGTCCAAGTTTCAAAGCCTCCCACCTATCCTACACAAGTAAGGTCAAAGTTCAATGTCAAGCTGCAGTAAAGGTTCACGGGGTCTTTCCGTCTAGCCGCGGGTACACCGCATCTTCACGGCGAATTCGATTTCACTGAGCCTCTGCTGGAGACAGCGCCGCCATCATTATGCCATTCGTGCAGGTCGGAACTTACCCGACAAGGAATTTCGCTACCTTAGGACCGTTATAGTTACGGCCGCCGTTTACTGGGGCTTCGATCAAGAGCTTCGCTTACGCTAACCCCATCAATTAACCTTCCAGCACCGGGCAGGCATCACACCCTATACGTCCACTTTCGTGTTTGCAGAGTGCTATGTTTTTAATAAACAGTTGCAGCGGCCTGGTTTCTGAGGCTGTCAACCGCTCAGGGAGCAAGTCCCATCACCGTCAACAGCGTACCTTCTCCCGAAGTTACGGTACCATTTTGCCTAGTTCCTTCAGCAGAGTTCTCTCAAGCGCTTTGGTCTACTCGACCTGACCACCTGTGTCGGTTTCGGGTACGATTCCAGTGTAACTGAAGCTTAGAGACTTTTCCTGGAAGCAGGGTATCAGCCACTTCACTGTACAAGTACAGCTTGCTATCAGATCTCAGCATAGAGCACCCCGGATTTGCCTAAGATGCATGCCTACTTCCTTTCACCTGGACTACCAACGCCAGGCTGACTTAACCTTCTCCGTCCTCTCATCGCATTACACTGAAGTATTGGAATATTAACCAATTTCCCATCGACTACGCCTCTCGGCCTCGCCTTAGGGGTCGACTCACCCAGCCCCGATTAACGTTGGACTGGAACCCTTGGTCTTTCAGCGAACGGGTTTTTCACCCGTTTTGTCGTTACTCACGTCAGCATTCGCACTTCTGATACCTCCAGCATACTTCTCAATACACCTTCTTCGGCTTACAGAACGCTCCCCTACCACGCATAATAAATTATGCATCCGCAGCTTCGGCACATAGTTTTAGCCCCGTTACATCTTCCGCGCAGGCCGACTCGACTAGTGAGCTATTACGCTTTCTTTAAAGGGTGGCTGCTTCTAAGCCAACCTCCTAGCTGTCTATGCCTTCCCACATCGTTTCCCACTTAACTATGATTTTGGGGCCTTAGCTGGCGGTCTGGATTGTTTTCCTCTTGACTACGGACGTTAGCACCCGCAGTCTGTCTCCCGGATAGTACTCATTGGTATTCGGAGTTTGCATCGGTTTGGTAAGTCGGGATGACCCCCTAGCCGAAACAGTGCTCTACCCCCAATGGTATTCGTCCGAGGCGCTACCTAAATAGCTTTCGGGGAGAACCAGCTATCACCGAGTTTGATTAGCCTTTCACCCCTATCCACAAGTCATCCCCTGGCTTTTCAACGACAGTGGGTTCGGTCCTCCAGTTAGTGTTACCCAACCTTCAAGTTCTTTTCGCCTTTCCCTCACGGTACTGGTTCACTATCGGTCAGTCAGGAGTATTTAGCCTTGGAGGATGGTCCCCCCATATTCAGACAAGGTTTCACGTGCCTCGCCCTACTCGTCATCATTATGTGTGCCCTTTCGTGTACAGGACTATCACCCACTATGGTTGCACTTCCCAGAGCATTCCACTAAAACACACATAACTTAATGGGCTTTTCCCCTTTCGCTCGCCGCTACTGAGGGAATCTCAATTGATTTCTTTTCCTAAGGGTACTGAGATGTTTCACTTCCCCTCGTTCGCCTTGCAACACTATGTATTCATGTTGCAATACCTACCTTAAGGTAGGTGGGTTCCCCCATTCAGATATCTCCGGATCAAAGGATATTTGCCGCCTCCCCGGAGCTTTTCGCAGGCTATCACGTCTTTCTTCGCCTCTGACTGCCAAGGCATCCACCACATGCACTTAATTACTTGACTATACAACCCCAAACAGTCGACGTTACCTACAAGTTAGTAACTTCAACATTTCAGTTTAGAGCACTGTGCACTTAAGCACCGTACAGCTTCAATCTAAATTCATATACCAAAACGCTTGATTCAGTTAATTTGCTAGTGCTCATTTCAATTCGTAATTAAATCGTAACACCAAAGCATTACTGTCAATCCTATATGAAATGAGTTGAACAATTTATTTCAGACTCAATTTTTGCCAATCTGTTAATGATTCACTGCATCCTCGTCGGACTGCAGTCAACTGTGATAAATCACAGAACTTAATAAACCACCAAATTTATTCATTCGATCTTTTATTAAGTTCTGCAATCTTTAGCTTATACCCGCACTTAATAAGTACGTGGTGGAGACTAGGAGAGTCGAACTCCTGACCTCCTGCGTGCAAAGCAGGCGCTCTACCAACTAAGCTAAGTCCCCAGCTTATCATCTGTGATTCGATGTATCTTCAATTCCTGTAACTTGATTGATTCAATCTAGGTCAAAGTCATGGTGGGTCTGACAAGACTTGAACTTGTGACCCCACGCTTATCAAGCGTGTGCTCTAACCAACTGAGCTACAGACCCTGAGAAAAATCAAAGCATCACTTTGTATTTTTCGCAAGACAAACGCAGTGCGTAGTATCTGCTACTCAATCCAATTCGAAAACCTCGAATTATCTTTTAAGACACATCGTCATGAAGAACAACTTGTTGTGGATTCTTACCAATCGTCAATCTTTCGTTAAGGAGGTGATCCAGCCGCAGGTTCCCCTACGGCTACCTTGTTACGACTTCACCCCAGTC